>NZ_CAXAOM010000001.1:0-1842581 GCF_963970955.1 Pseudomonas sp. EA_35y_Pfl2_R111
AGCTTCTCTCTACCGCTCGACTTGCATGTGTTAGGCCTGCCGCCAGCGTTCAATCTGAGCCATGATCAAACTCTTCAGTTCAATACTGCTTGGGTTTTGAGAAAACCCTAAACTTAGCTCAGCAATCGTTGGTTACATCTTTGATTTCTCGCGGAGTAACTTGTGATGCTGATAATCTTGCGACTAGCAGTCTTACCTCACAAGCACCCACACGAATTGCTTGATTCAGTTGTTAAAGAGCGGGTGGCTGATCCTTTCGTCTCAACCGAGGCGCGCATTCTACAGCAGCCTCATTCTCCGTCAAGTGGTTTTTCTTACCGAGAGTGAAAATTTCTTTTCAATCTCAACCACTTGCGCTTTCGATCAACATCTAGCTTCTCGTCAGCGGGAGGCGAATTCTACAGCGTTTCAAACCGCTGTCAACCGCCTCTTTTACCGCTTTCGACCAACCTGACCGAACCCCTTCAGACCTAGCTACACCCCCCCTGAAGAGGAGGCGCATTCTACGCAGCTTTCGCTGCCTTGCAACCCCTCCTTTAAATCTAACTTCTTGTTTTATAAGAAGTTTAAGGAGCCGCATCCGCCTGAAGAGCTGCGCATTATAGGGACTACCCAACGAAGGTCAATCGATTGTTATGCTTTTGTTTCAATACCCGCGAATTCAAGGGCTACAGCCACACAGCTCCTACGCGCAGCCTGCAGAAACGACAAAACCGTTGAAGCTGACGCTTCAACGGTTTTGTCGCAACCATCACGCAAACGTGCCACCGATTACTCGGCCTTTAGCGTGATTCGCGCGAACGCTTTCTTGCCGGCCCGGCAGACGCGCACAGCACCTACCTTATATATATAGGAGCGATCCACCACCTCACCATCCACACGCACACCGCCGGAACCCAGAAGATCACGCGCCATCGCGGCGTTTTTCACCAAGCCGGCTTTATTAAGCAGCGCTGCAATCGGCATATTCTCAGACAGCTCGCCATCCCTCTGCCTTTGCCTCGATACGAGCCCACACCCTGAAGCACACCGTTGATCAAAGACCAAGGGATGCTGGAGTCACCGAGGAAAACAGAAAGGCCCTGCCAAGCCACAAGAACGACAGCATCACCAGCCACTAGCAAAACTTGGCAAGCTGATTGATGAAACCAACAAGATGTCGGCTACCGACTCACGTGGGCCGGGCTGACAAGACTGAGGAGGAAGGCAGGATGAAAGAAGTCCCGCAAAAGTCCCTGACACAAAAAAGCCTGTTCATCACTGACCAGGCTCTAATGCTTGAATTATATGGTCGGGACGGAGTGATTCGAACACTCGACCCCTAGCACCCCATGCTACAGCCTTTACAGCGCTAAGCTGTTGATAAATAACAAGAACAGCACCATCCAGCCGCCGCAAAAAACGAGACTATTTGTGCTTTTGCAAACCATGCCATGCTGGTTCCAGCGGTGGTTTTGCGCAGCCCCCCTAGCCTATCGCCAGAACAAGCTGCGACATTTTCTTTCAATTTCCTTGGGCGTCTAAGGGTGCCAGCGACAGCACGATTACTGGCGCTAACGGAGCTTTGACACCCTCCGACACCCTCACTTACCCTTCCAGTGGTACAGGAATTGGTACAACCTACGCCGGTGAGAGCCCCTAAAATCTGCCCCTAGGCGCCAAAATGAAATTCAGTGCGATTATTTTGTTAGCTGCAACTGCTGTATTGCTTGTCGGCTGCTCAGCCAAACCAATTCAGCTCAACGAGCATGTGGCCATTTATCAGCACGGCACAGCTCAGAGTCGTTATCTCGACGCACTGAACAAAGCGATCGTTCATTGTCAGAAATACAACAAGGTGGCGACGATGAGTTCGCAGACCTGCCCTGGACAGTGCATTTCTCAGTTTCGATGCGAATAGTCGAACTCCCCTAAACCGCCCTCACCGTCCACAGCTGATCCCACCTGGTGGTATAGCTCGGGCTCATCATCTCCCGCTTCATCCCCCAGTCAGGCGCTACCGGTACCCGGCCTGGCCTCAGCGTTCCGCGCCCCCACTTTGCGTTGATCTCATCGAGCACGCCCATCACCTGCTCTGCCACCACCGGCTGAGTCTCGGCAAACATATCGTCGGTGAACTCTCCGCGCTGGCGTAGATCAAGCAGCAGGATCTCGGCCTTGGCGTAGGCGAAACCTTTCCGGTACAGATGATCAAGGCCAGCAACGGCGGCCCGGGTGATCAGCCGCGTGTCGTCTGTCGGGTATGGCAGCTCGCAGATGATGCCCTTCGCATACTTCACCTCGTCCGGGTTGAACATGCCGGTTCTGATGCTGACCCTTACCCGCTTGGTCAGTGACTGCTGCGCACGCAGCTTCTCGCAGGCCCTGGCCGCGTAGGTGGCCACCGCCTCACGGATCGGCTCTATCTCGCGCAGGCGCTTACCAAAGGCACGGCTGCAGCATATCTCCTGCTTTGGCGGGGCCGCTTCTTCCAGAGCCAGGCATGAGGTGCCGCGCAACTCGCGGGCGGTCTTCTCGATCACCACACTGAACTGCTTACGCAGGGTCCAGGGGTCGGCCTGCGATAACTCCCAGGCCGTCTTGATGCTCATGCCCAGCAGGTGAGCTGTCATGCGTCGACCAACGCCCCACACCTCGCCAACCGGCGTTACCTTCAGCAGCTTGTCGCGCCGCTCAGGATCTCGGAGGTCCACCACCCCACCCGTCTGTCGCTGCCACTTCTTCGCCGCATAGTTCGCCAGCTTGGCCAGCGTCTTGGTATTGGCGATGCCCACTCCGGTGGGGATGCCAGTGCGCTGCAGCACCTGGCCGCGGATCTCCCGGCCAAGCGCTTCCATTGAGCCAGGTATACCGGTCAAATCGGCAAAAGCCTCATCGATGCTGTAAACCTCAAGCGCCGGCACCAGGCTTTCGATAACCGTCATCACGCGCTCGCTGATGTCGCCATACAGCGCGTAGTTGCTGGAGAACGGCATAATGCCCCAGCGGCGAACGTCGTTCTTGATCTCGAACCAGGGCGCGCCCATCTTCACATAGGGCTTGGCATCGGCCGATCGCGCTATAACGCAGCCGTCGTTGTTGCTCAGCACCACAATAGGAGTGCGCCGCAGGTCGGGCCTGAACACGCGCTCGCAGCTGGCGTAAAAGCTGTTGCAGTCGATCAGCGCAATGGTTGGCTCAAGCATGGGATCGGTGCCGGCGGATGTTGGCAGTTACCACCCCCCAGACCAACAGCTCATCCCCTTCCATGATGAAACGTGGCGGGTACTTGGGGTTCTCTGAGCACAACACGTACTGCAAACCCTGCCGCGTCAGGCGCTTCACGAAGGTTTCGCCGTTCAGCTCGGCAATGACGATATCGCCGTGCTGCGCAGGGATAGCCTTGCTCACCACCAGAATGTCGTCTTCATAGATGCCGGCGCCAATCATGCTGTCGCCGATCACCCGCACCAGGTAGGTGTGAGGCGCATCGATATCCAGCAGCTCATCCAGGGATAGCTTCTGATCGAGATGATCTTGCGCCGGGCTTGGAAACCCTGCAGGAATGCGGAAGGAAAAAAAGGGCAGCTCGGAAGTCGAGATGCCCAGAGGGCCGAGGATGGTTGCGTTGCCCATGTGATGTTGCCTAAATCAAATACTGTATATGAATACAGTATTCACCATTTGAGCAGCGGTCAAACGATAGCGACGGGAGGATGTATGTGCGGACGCTTTGTGCAGGCAGCGGCACCTGGTGCCTACGTGAAGCTACTCAGCCTGCAGGGCGAGCTTTTCGGAGTGGTCAGCGATATTCAAATCGAGCGATACAACGTGGCGCCGAGTACCGGCGTATGGGTGCTGACTAGCGAGGATGGCGGTGCCAGACCACAGACACTGCGCTGGGGATGGGAGCCACATTGGGCAAAAGGCGGAAAACCTCCGGCGATAAACGCCAGGGCGGAAACGCTATGGACCAGCAAGTTTTGGGCGGCGGCCAGGCATCACCGGCTGATAGTGCCTGCCGACGGCTGGTATGAATGGGTGGCAGCCGAGGGTAAGCAGCCCTACTTCCTCCATGCTGCCGACAAGGCACCGCTGTATTTTGCGGCTGTCGGCCTGTTCCCCACGCAGACCCGAGCTGAGCAGGATGATGACGGCTTTGCCATCGTGACCGGCGCGGCAGACGCTGGACTGCTGGACATCCACGACCGGCGCCCATTGGTTCTGCCACCAGCCGTTGCGGCTGAGTGGCTGGACAGCGCCACTCCAGCAGAGCGCATCGAAGAGATCGTGGCGCTCTGCGGCCTGGCAGCTGATGCCTTCGCCTGGCACCGCGTGGGCAAGCCCGTGGGGAATGTGAAGAACCAGGGCAAAGCCCTTATTGCAGCGATTGACTGACGCCCCAGCTACTTGCACGCCGCAAGATCTGGCCGCTGCTCGCACACATAGCCCTGCAGGTATGCCAGCTTGGCCCGGTCGCTGATCATTCCGCCCCGGATATTCCAAAAAGCTGATCCAGCTCGTTCACTGAGTTCGACGCTGGCTCCATTGCCCACGCTGCCGGCGCTGGCGGTATCGGACACGACGCGATCATTGGAGGCAACGATGACGTCGATGCGCAGCCGCTTGCGCTCAGCATCAGCGCCAGCATAAAGGCGCTGCAGGCGGTCATTCTCAGCTTGTGCATCGGTAAGCTCCTTGTGTTCTTTGGCATCGAGGGCGGCCAAGCGCAGCTCTAAGGCCTGCCGCTGTTCTTGTTGGGCCTGCAGCTGGCGGGCTGCTGCTCGAGCAATCTCACTCAGGGTCTGTTCATGGACTGCCGTCTGCTGCTCCTTGGCGGCAACAGCTTGAGCCGCATCAACTTGGGCGAGCGACACCCGCACCTGCTGCGCGCCGCCGACCAGCACCAGGGACAGAGCCCAGGCGCCGGCAAGCCACGCCCAGGACGGGACAAGCTTCAGCCAGGTCATGCCAGCACCTCGGTGGCCGTAGCCCACAGCTCAAGCCGATCGGGCTGGCCATTCAGGCCGCCATTGATGCGGCGGGTGATTTTCTCGAAGCGGCCGGCATCGGCCAGTTCATTCAAGCCGTGCTCTGCCCACCACCAGGCGGCAGCCATGGCGGCATGCTCGGGCTGCTCGAGCAGTTCGGGCTGTTGCTCCAGTGGCAGGCCGAGGCCGGCGCCGGCGGCGCGGTAGTTGGCGCGGCCAGTGATCTGGATCAGCGATCGACCGCGGTAACGCCAACCGTCGCCGGTATGCTCAGGGCCGTTTCCGTTGCGATCGGCATATGCATTGTTGGCGATGGCCTCGGGCTTGCGGGCGAGGCGCAGGGCCAAGGCGTTCGGCTTGCCATCCGGAGCGCGGTAACGACTTGGCCAAGTAGCGGCCAGGCCTTGAGCGCTGTAGTTCAGGTTCTCGACCAAGTGGCGCAGGTGGCCAGACTCATGCCCGACCTGGGCAATGAAGGCCGCGGCGCGCACCGGGCTATCAATCCGGAAGCGCGCCATCGACTGATTGAGTGCAGGAACAAAAACGCCCGCAACTGGGCGGGCGTTCGGCAGGATGCGCAGCAGCTGCGCCTCTGTGATGGGCATGCTTTTCTCCAGGCAACAAAAAGCCCGCACTAGGCGGGCTGGTTAAGGCGGCGGCGTGGTTACAGGGCTACGACTGGAGCAACCGCATCCGGGATACAGACGGGAAGCTCGATAATCTCAAACCCGAGAGGAACAGCGTTCACGCCATAGCTGTAGCCGATGTAACAACAAACGATGGCGAATATGGTGATGCACGGATAGAAGATAACGCGGGGGATGGTGAGTACCGAAGTCACAGGCAAGCTCCTTTTGCACAGGTGCCTAGCAGCTTAGCGCGGCCACCCGAATACTCCAGCGCTCAGTCATCCAGTTGCAAAACACGCCAGCCGTTGCCGGGTTGTAGATCGAAGGGCTTGGCAGGCTCAGCGCGCGGGCGCACCACTCTGAACAGAACGCCGCATGCTCGGTCGGGCGGTTACGGTTGAATACCTGGCTGGCAATCAGTGATGGCCAGCCGTAAACGTCGCTGTCAGTGGCCTCGAAGTAACGCACGATGGCATCGCCGTCTGCCCAGGGCAGCTTGATCAGATCCCAGTGATCCTCGCCCAGGCTGATTTCATCCTTGCCAGGCCCTACACGCTTACGGCGCACGCCCTTGTCCATCACTGAACTGGAATAGCACCAGCCATCCACCACCAGCTCGCAGTGGCTGTATTGGCTGCCCGTCCACCAGCGTATAGCGGCGTTGCCGAGCTGCCCTTTCCCTTTGTACAGCGCGAGTTGTACCGGCATCAGAAAAGCTCCTGCAGCTCTGCGGCATTGGTAGTCATGATTCGCAGGGCCTGCGCCTGCATCTCGGCGTAGAGGCTGCCCGGTATTGTGTAGTCCAGCACTGGATCGGCACCGGCTTTGATCTGGTTTTCATACTTCTGCCGAGTGCCGGTGAGGTATGAGCTGACCATCTCGAACTGCTGAGCCTTGGCCAAGGTGCGGCGCAGGTACTCAGCCCGATCAATGCCGCGCGTTAAGGCGGCCCGATCAATCCAGGGCGTGAGTGCATTATCGGGATCAGCCACCCAGGCCTTTGACTCTTTGTCCTGGGTCGGCCAGGTGTCCTTTTCCAGCTGCGGGTAGTCGGCCGTGATGGCGCGGGTGGCGGATTCGTAACGCTCGTTGTTAATTCTCAGCCTTTCGGCCTTATCAACAATACCCGGCAGGCGCCATTCCGAGCCATCCCAAGTCTCGCGCGCGTCTTCTGGCGCAGTCGCCACAGGAGTACCTCCTGCTGGAGGTGTGTGGACACCCAAATAGGTTGCAATCAGCTTACCG
Source organism: Pseudomonas sp. EA_35y_Pfl2_R111 (assembly GCF_963970955.1). Taxonomy (NCBI): domain Bacteria; kingdom Pseudomonadati; phylum Pseudomonadota; class Gammaproteobacteria; order Pseudomonadales; family Pseudomonadaceae; genus Pseudomonas; species Pseudomonas sp. EA_35y_Pfl2_R111. The sequence goes on from NZ_CAXAOM010000001.1 coordinate 6,845, forward strand.
GCGTCATCGACATATGTAACAGCAGTCATGCGCGCCTCCAGAATGTAAACCGAACCTTCCAGGATGCCGGGGTTGTCCTGAAATTTGCTCCAGTACCAGGGCTGAGCAGTGAAACCCCGTAACTGCTACCGCACCGCACACGGATCTCGGCGGAGGTGTTTTTGGATACTTGAAAGCCAGCATTGGTGTAGCTGTCAGCACCCAGCAAGCAAGGCACCTCTTCGTCGACTGAGTATCCGCCCTGAGCCGTAAAGCACTTCAGCTCAGCATTCCAATCCTCAGCCTTTCCGCCCAGGGTGTTTGTGATGATTATTTCACCGCCCAGCGAAAACGACGCCCAGTCAGTGGTAAACGATACCCAGGCGCCGCTTAGTACATCGCCAGCCGGCAGCTGACGGGGCCGACCGCCTGCCATGACAACCGGCTTGCGGACGGTCATTACAGAACCACCGGCGCTTCTTCAACGGTAACCATCTCGGTAGCAGACTTTGCGATACCAAGGTACTGGCAAACCTTGTTGGCGTTGGCCACGTCAGCCGCATCCAGCGGAGTCGAGATCACGCCGCCTGCCGTGCCAAGCCAGTATTCAGCGCCCTCGGTCAAGCCGGTTTGATGCGAGTTGACGGTGTTGAGGCGCTTCACAGTGGCGTTCGCGGCGCTGCTAACAGCGGCCTCAACGTACCCAAAGGCAGCACGACCATTACTGTTGTCGGCTTTGCGGGCCTTCAGGGTGCCGGTGTCACTGAACAGGTTGACGTAATCGCCGGCGGACAAAGCCTCCGAGGTAACCGCCACCACCTGGTTGGCACCGATACCAGACGGCAACAGGCTTGTATCCAGCTTGCCGCTGCCATCCAGCGCAACGATCTTGCCGGCATCACCGGCGCCGGCCGAGGTCACGATTGCAGCGATTTGCTTCAGGCGGCCGCCTACGCGGGCCAGGAAAGATTGAGCCATGGTGTTTACTCCGGTAGTTCGATGGGTTGCTGCAGGTTGAGGGTGATGCGCGTGGCCGATACCGCCGCGCCGATTAGCACGTCGAAGCCGTCAGCCGGCGGGGTTTGAGTCAGCGCTCCGGCGGCGCCAAGCCATACAGGCCCAGGCGTCCAGCTCCAGCCGCTATCGTCGATAGGGCCAGAGCGCTGGATGTTGACTTGCTCGCCCGAGCTTGCAGCGGTCAGGGTCAGGCCGAGCAGCAGATCGATGTTGTCTTCGTCGCGGTAATCCAGGTAATGCACCTGGCCATCAAGCTCATATACCGCGCGCAGGGCGCTGAGCACTTCGCCGGCAGTGCGCTGGAAAGCTGAGCCGCCTGCCGGGCCGGGCTCACCTGCGCGCCCTGGCGGCCCCTGCTCCCCAGTAGCCACCAGCGTGACTGGCGCCAGCTCAGGCTCAACCACCAGCGCAAAGGCCTCCGCCGTTACCAGTACGCGGGGGCAGCTAGTCATAAGTGACCTCCCGGCTTACCACCACATCACCCTCGGCCCAGCGGGTCACGTCGCCATTGCTCATGGTCAGCTCAAGGTCATAGCGGCCTTGGGTCCAGGTGATGGCGGCGGTTTCTTCGGCGGTCAGTGTGATGATCAAGCGGCCTGGCGCGCCGATCACCAGCCGATCATTCTCGGTGGTCAACTCCAACAGCAGCGCGCCGCTGGCATCACGGATGAACATCCTGGCTGTACAGCCGGTGAGGTCGACGGCCGGCTGGTACACAAGCATGCCGCCTGTGGCGTTGCGGCCGGTGCCGTTAAAGGCGTTCAGCTCCAGGGTGTCCGCATCGACCACCTTTGCCAGGTGGAAGGGTTGGCGGGTCTTATCCCGGCTAAGTTCGCCCCAGCCGGTCACGCCTTCAATCCAAATGGGCCACTCGCCCGCCAGGTCATGGTTCTCAACGGTGAGAAGCAGTGGCGCGGTGGCCTGGATGGCGGTGATGGGCTTATAGCGGTACACCGGCTGCATCATGAGCAGCGGCTTTCGCAGGGTTGCACCCTGATTAATGCGCAGGTTTAGGCGGGCCGGCTGCATGGCTGGCTACTCCACTAAAAGGGGTGGTGCCGTCAGGCGGCGAAGGTGAACGTGATGGAGCGGCTTTGGCCGATAGAGGCGAACCAGTCGGTGGTTACGTCCTCCCAGGAGTAAAGGGTCACGGCGTCCTCGCCGGTACCGGAGTTGGTGGCAAACCCGTCAGCCACATCCAGCGTGCCAACGCCCTCCACGGTGATGCTAACGATGCTCTCAACAGGGAAGTGCCCGCTGAATATCAGCCCGAAGTAGGGCTCGCCAGGCGTGTCGAAGGTGGCGGCCTGCAACGTGAACACGCCCTCACCCGGAATGTTGAGCATGCCAGGCATCACGCTGCCGATGGCGCCTGACTGGTAGCCAGCAAGGTCGGTATCCCCGCCAACAGTCACAATCAGCTGCGCCGGTACCAGGGCCTCAAGTATCTCTAAGCGCTCAGTCAGCGCAGCAACCTGCACGGCCTGAGCTGTCTGCTGCGCAACCAGGGCGGCCAGCACGGCGGCCGTAATGCTGCAGTAAATCCAGCTGTCCTCGGGCCAATCTTGAGCGGAACTGCCCTCTTGCCCCCGCTGAAGCTCTGCAGAACCGCCGGTTACGGTGGCGCCGATGTACTCCCACTCCGTAGCGCTCGCGCCCAACCCGTCGCTCATGGTCAGCACGTACTGGCCATCTGGCAGATCCAGCGCCACCGAGGTAGCCGCCATCGCTAGCGCCATTTGCTGACGCCAGTTGTTAATGAAGTTCATGGATTTACCTCAGACGTAACTAATCAGTTGGCCGACTTCATCGGCGACGGAAACCGCATGGCTGATGGGGTCATATGCCACTGCGCGTGTTCGATCGAGCCCACGAGCGAGCAGCTCTGCATGGGGGAACACCAGCCCGATTTCGCGGACAACGGTGCCGCCATCGGCCAGCTCATCGAGTGTTGCCCGCTCTACGTCGAACTCAAATCGGTAGGCAACCGTAAAGGCAAAATCCAGCACGTCCGCATCACGCTCTGTGGTGCCGAGCGGGAAGCTGCTCAAGTAGGTCACCGCGCCATTGCCAAGCACATTGTCGGGAATGGTTGCGGTAGTCTCCGGCCAGGGCCCGCCCTTCTCGGCTGTTGCACCAGCGGGCGAGGTCGCGGCGGATGTGTCCACGCGCTCAGCGAACGCGAACATGCCAGCGCCCGCCCAGCGGCCAATGTAGCCAGCAGCCCAGCCCCACGCCCCTGCATAAGGCTCAAGCTCCGCTGTCAGCGAAGCGCTATAGCTGCGCCGGTTGGTCACATGAAAGGCCTCAACCCCACCGCGACGCACGGTGATCGTGCTTTCGACAGACTCACTCATGGTGCGCGAGACCTCTACGGATGGCGCATCGACCACCGTCCAGGGGTACTCATTAATGTGCACGTCATCGCCCGATGATGTAATCACGCCACCGGCCTCGCCAGACCACTCTGGCACCGACGCCGCGTAGTCATAGCGCGTATCGAAGGTCAGCGGCACCAGGGTGTCGGTGTCGTCGAATGCCATAGTGAGCACACGCCCGGTGCGACCGCAGCTGATGCTCACGTTCCCCTTTGCGTAGATATCAAGGCCAGCGCCTACCGGCGTCTCAACCAGCCCGGTAACCGTCACAGTTGCAGTGCCGCCACCATCCGGAAAGTAAGGGATATCCGGCCCCTCAGGGTAAACAGCCCCGGCCAGCTCAGCGGCCACCAGCAAGTTGTGGTAGGTGAAAAGGGATGCTGGGCTTGTGGTAGTAGGGTGCGTGGTATCCCACTCACCGCGCGCGCCTTCCTGGCTAAGCAGCACACTCAGGGCGGCGCTGGGCACACCTCCAACATCACTAATTGTGATCTCCAAAAAGCCGCTTGGCAGCGCATTGCCTGGGGTTGTCGGTACCAGCTGCAACACGCCACGCGTGCCCGTACTGTTTGCGGTTATCAACCGCACGAAGCGATTGCCGCCGGTCACTTGCGCGATGTCTGGGCACGTTAGCTCCAGCTCTACGGGCTCCATCGGCGCACCATCTAAGTAACCGAACGGCACCATGCGCAGCGTGAACGAGTAAGGGCTCCCCGATACAGCGTTCGGCAGCGACAGTGGCCGCGCCAGCCAGCGCTGGCCTAGGCTGTCGATGAATATCCAGCCATGCACCCGCTTGCCGAATATCGACAGCCAGCCTGCTCCCTCTTTTACCAGTGCGAAGTTCTGCCACACCCGCCCGGCAACGCGCTCAGCGGCCAGCACTTCCGGGCTCAGCGCAACGGGCCCAGCATCTGGGTGCCGTACGATCTGCAGGGTTCCCTCTGCAACTTCATAATCCGCTGGCAGCGGGAACTGAACGCCGTCTACTTCAACGAACGCCGAGACGATTGAGCCAGTCACTAGGCCGTGGATGGTGTGACCAAACAGCCCAAGTTCATCAAGCGGATGAAATTGATCTGAAATCACGGCTCCTCCGTTGGTGGCTGGGCGAAAAGCTGGACCACCTCAAACGTGTTCGCATCTGTCTGCACAATTTTCTTGATTGGTCGGCCACGGAATGAAAGCAGCCATTCAACACTCACCATTGGCTGCTCCGGCCAATACTCGCGCGCCGCGTAGTCCGTTTCGGTCAGTGGGCTGGCGATGCCTGTAGCCCCGCCTGGCTGAGTGCGTGGCGGCACGTAATTGCCGCGGCCCTTCTGCGGGCCTAAAGCACCGCGCGGCTCCAGGGTTGGCAATGTGCGGCGCTGCCGCTCAGGGCGAACCACGGCATTGATGTCGTCAACCTGCTGCTCACCGCGCCGGCGGGCAATCAGCCCCTGGCCGATGGCGCGGCGCTCGGCCTCGCCGGTGGGCTGGCGTGAGGCGTTAATGCCCGCGCCAGTGGCGCGGCGCTGCTCTTCTAGAGTCGGCATCACGTCAGCTCCAACAGATCATTAGGAATAACGACGCGGTACGTCGCTTCGATACTCGCCTGCTGCTCGTCGCGCTGGTCGGCCGGCACTTCGCCTGCGGTCACCTGGAAGCGCCGCGGGAATTGTTCGCTCATGCCATCGCCGACCGACCAGTTGCCAGAGAAGCCGTCGGCCTCGTCGTCGTAAACCTCACCACGGCCACCGATCTGCGTTGGCAGGCCACCAGGGGTTTCACCTGGCGGATCAGGCGGCGGGGTGATAATTCCGGGCGGCGGTGTCAGCGGGTCACTTACATCACCGCCGCCGCGCATCAATGCAATGCTTACACTGCAAATAGCAGCGCCGCCCTCATGGTCCAGCTTCCATTGCAACTGCTGGATCTTGCCCTGCGTCAAAACCCCCTGGTCTTCGGCGCGGGCTGTGTGCCGCAAGTCAATGCCATGCACCCAGCCGGCGGGCACATCCCAGGTCACTGTGGTGTCGCGATGCTCGCCAATGATGCTGGCGTTTGCCTGAGCCAGCAGCACCTGCAGGCCAAGCTCACGCCGGGCCTCATCGCGCAAATCCTCAAACCCATGAACGCCGTTATCTTCCGGGCGGCCAGGCACACCGCCACCGCCCTCCGAGCTCTGTACGGTATTGCCGATGCCGCCAACGGGATCAGCCGCGGTGCGTACGCCAAAAGGCGCAGACTCCCAGCGCTCAGCACGCTCACTCTCAACATCAATGGCTGCGCTATCACGCTGCACGGTTTCGCCGTAAGCGGCTATTGCCGCATCCGCGCGCACCTCAAGGGTGTACTTCTCCGTCACCGGCTGCACCCAGCGGCGCCCCACGTTCAGGGAAAAGCCCAGCAGCTGATCGGTAAAGCCATTCACCCAGCCAATAGGCGGATCGCACCAGATGCCACTTGGCAGGGTGTAGTAGAAGCTGCCGCCACCTAGCAGCTGCTGGCCGGCATTGGAGCAAGCGTCAACCACCATGCCAACGGTTGGCAGCTCAGTACTGTCAACGAACCAGGCGCAAAAGCCCCCCTCACCCGAAAGGCCGCCGGTCTCCGGGTGCATCCAGCCATAGCTCTGGTTCTGTTGCCATAGCCGGGAGAAGCGGTAGTCCGCCTCGATCACAACGCGGTTTGTCTGGCGCACGTCCTCACTGAAGCCGACCGTCACGCTGTCGTACACCGTAGTGTCGGCGCCGAACACATAATCAGCTGTGGCCTTGGTATACCAGCTGGTAATCCGTGGCACGCCGTAGGCATCGCACTCAAGAGAGGCCGTGCGGGTGCTCATGCGTTGTTGCGCATAATCCCAGTGGCTGATCCCCTCTAACGGGCCGAAAATATCCTCAGCCCACAACCCGCCGGTCAGTGCGGCCACTTGCGCGAGCGACATAGCCTCCACCACGTCCTGCAACTGATCGCTACAGGTGCACGCCAGCGTGCGGTCAGTTCGGTTCCATACCGGGTCTACAATGCGCCCGGTGAACAAGTGCGACTCACCCAGGTTGTCCAGGTAATCGATGCTCACCGAGCGCCTCCGCCACTCTAGCGGCAGTACCGGGCCAGATGGCAGGCATAGAGTGAACTGCGCAACCCGCGCAGCACCTTCCTCGGCGTCGACCGAAACCTCACCAGTGATCCGAACCGACCAGTCAACACCATCAACAACCACACGGGTGGTCCACACAATGGCGTTACTGCCACCTACAACAACCGGCTCCGGTGGCACATAGACGCCCGGCAGCGAGCCAAGCGGCGCGCCGCCCAGCAAATCTAGGCCCAGGAGCATTAGGCTTCCTCCCAGCTGAAAGACCAGCTGCATGGCCGAGAAGCGCCCGTGTGGTCGGCGCCCTTGTCTGGGTCTTCCGCGAAAACCCAGTAAGCAGGGAGCCAGAAAAATGAGTAAAGAGTTGCGCCGGCCACGGGCGTCGCAGTAGCTACACCGTCAACAAAATCGCAAGAAGTCCGATGCCATTTAGTACCGACCAATGCTTCAGCCCAAGGCTGGCAATCTGGCCGAGGTGTACTGCTAAGCGCTACTGACAGTTCTGGTACCGTGATGTTTTCCTGCTGAACACTCAGCAACTCAAGCGGCCCGTCATAATTAAGACCATCAAGACCTGGCGGCATAAAGCCTTGGCCGCTAATGGTTCCAGCCGCCTTGCCACTCCAGTGAGTCATCTGCACCAGTTTTCCGCGACTCATGCGGGCGCGAGCACTACCCCTCAACTTACTCAAAGAAAGAGCAGCAGTGCCGGAGTGCGGCACAATCGGCACCCCGCCGAGCGTCAGCATAGGAATAGACATTCAAGGCTCCAGATAAATCAAAGCCCGCATGGCGCGGGCTGACGGCTACTTGCGAGTTGCACCAAACTTCAGCCGCATCAACCGCAGGTTTGCCCCTTGGTCAGACGGAACAGCAACCGTAAGAGACTCACCGCCAGGAAGGCGGATATTCACATCGCCCAAGAATGCCCGCCCGGCAGCCGGACTTGCGCTAGCTGCAGCAGCGCTCATCCCGGCGCTTACATCGGGGATGTTAAGTCCAGCCATCCGCGCCATCAGGTTTTGCGATGCAGTTGCGGTCAGCACCTGCTCCCCGCCGGCGAAGTTCACAAGCTCTGGGCCGCGCTCGCCCACCCAGGCCATCCCGGGTGGGGCGGCGTTGGTGCCTTTAGCGAATCCGGGCGGTTGCGGCAGGTTTGGCACGAATACATAACCATCTGCGTCAGCCTCACCGGGCTGTGGCAGTGCGACCTTTGGGGTGATCACCATAGAATTGCTGATTTCAGCAGCAAGCGACTGCATCACGCCTTTGATGCGGGCTACCTCTTCGGGCGGCAACTCAACGCTGAGCTTTACGCCGCTCACCTCATCCAGAACAGTTTTCAGGCGCCTGGCATCTTCCTCAGCCTTGTTGAAGCTAGCCTGCGCTTTATCGACATTGATCTGATCCGCAGACTGCTCGATCTCTTGCAGCTCACGAATGAAGCCTTCAAATCCGTATGTATTTCCGCCAGCTGCGGCCAGCTGCCCCAGCACTTCCAGCGCGGCTTGGGCCTGCTTTTTAGCGCCCTCAATATCACCGCCGGCAAGGGCAGCGCGCGCACCAACCTTCAGCGTCTGGGCTTTTCCATAGGAGGGATCGCCGGCACCCACACGACCCAGATTAGCCAAGGCTTCGCTATAGCGTTTCTCGGTATCGAGCTGTGCCTTCTTGGCGTCCTCAAGCTGCTTTGCAGCCTCACGCTCTGCCTTTACTCTCTCGGACAAGGCGGCTTTCGCATCCTTGACCTGCTGCTTGAGCTGCGCGGCCATTGCATCGGTGGTTCGCTTAAGTACGCCAACCTGTTTTTCCTGTTCTACTGCGGCGGCGGCGGCAGCCTTCCCGGATTCAGACCACAGCTCATTAGACCTTTTTAGCGCACCTTCAACTTGGGCCGCGTATTCAGTAGCGGTGGCGGCCAGAATTGAGCGAGCCTCACTAAAGTCGCCCTTTGCGGCCGCCGCAGCTGCGGCGGCGGCTCCAGCAATCAAAGTTCCGGTAGTAGTGAATGTGACGCCAACGAGGATGGCAGCCGTGGCCAACGCCTTTAGCGCACCGCCCAACACATCAGCAAATATGCTTGATGCCTCTGTATTTTTGCTTACATCAACCAACAGCGTGCTCAATGACTCTAGTGACGGCAGCAGATCGGATGCAATGTTATTGCCGGCACCTGTTGTGATCTTTCCAAGCCGCGAAAGATTGTCGTTGAAGGCTTCAGCTTGGGCAGCAGTTTCCGTCGAGATAACCAAGCCAAAAGCCTCAGCCTCTTTGCGCAACTCCTCAAGCCCCGCAGAGCCGCCATTCAACAGCGGGATAAGCTTGGCGCCGGAGCGACCGAACAACTCCATCGCGATGGCCGACTTCTGAACGCCGTTTGGCATGGTCGCAAACGTGTCAGCAATTTCGGCCAATACCTGTTCGCTGCTTTTGACTTTTCCGCCGGCGTCAACAACCGAGATACCAAGTCGGTCGAACGCCTCAGCCTGTGCTTGGCCGCCATTGGCCGCCTCATCGATTGTTCGGTTTAGCTTCGAAAGCCCAGCGTCAAGCTCGCCCGTACCAACACCAGCAAGCTCGGCGGCATACTGAAGTGCGGTATATCCTTCGACCGCCAAACCCACCGCACTGGCAGATTTCGAGGCGGCGTCTGCGGCATCAATGCTGGTTTTAACGAAGGCCGCCAGAGCAGTTACGGAAAGCGCGCTGGCAATAAAGGCGCCTGCCGATTTAGCGCTGAGGCCAATTCTATTGAGCTGCTGATCGGCCTCAGTAAGGGCGGCACCAGCCTTGTTCTTGCCTTCGATGATCAGCTGGGTGGTAATTTTATTCGACATTAACCCAGCCCCTTCATGAGCTTCTGGAAGTCTTTCTTGGATGCTCGGGCAGCGCGCCCGGCTAGCGCGGCATCTCGCAACGCATCCTTCCTGCTGACCGCCACAGCCTCAATAAACGCCTCGACCTGCGGCAGGGTATAACCCTGGATATCAGCCCAGGCGTGGCCTGCAGAAATCAGTTGTTGCGTGATGCCTGCCCAGCTAGAACTTCCGCCAGTCCTACCAGGGCTTGGTCGAAAAAACTGGCGTTCACCCGCACCACATAAACCATCAACTCAACTGCCACGGCGGCCGGCAAGCGCCAGATCTGCCAAGCATTGAGGGTGGTTGCGCGACCAAGGATCGCCCGCAGGTTCTTGTTTTTGGATGCATACAGCAGCACCGCACCAGGGGTTGGGCTAGCCAGCGCCGCCATCAGCTCCGCTGAGGCTTTGCCAAACACTTCGAAGTGGCGCAGCTGCACTGGCTTTATCCCGACCGCGCGGCCATTCACATCAGCCACAACCGTGGCTGGGAACAGTATTTGAAGCTCTGACATGCCTTTCTCCAGGTAATAAAAAACCCGCCGAAGCGGGTTTTAATTTATTTCAATATTCTTGCAATCTTCCATCTGCATAAAGAACCTTCTTCAGGTCGAAGCTGAGCTTAATATTGCCATCTTCTGCAAATCTAAAATTCTTATGCCTATCAATAAATTTGTTGTACTTAATTGCACCTTTCCAAGAAAGGATTTTACCAGCCTGGACGGTTTCATTTACGGCTACATTGGAATCGATTATTGCATTGCCCAGAAGGTCTGTAAAATGAAGGACTCCGTCAAAAGCCCTAATATCTTCTTGGCTGTCATTTTTGAAATCTAGAACAATATCAATAGTGCCCTGACCATACTCACCTTCACTGTAGTCCTTTCTTATGAAGGCAGCGCTTACAACGCTAGGAGCCTTCGCTTTCTGCGCAAGCTTAACCGGCTCAGCTACACGCGCACCTGAGAATGCGCCAGCCAACCCTTTAAACGAATTCTGTAGTGCACTTTGAATTTCGTATTTTACGTGCTCTCGCCCAACAAAATATCCAACAACCAAGCCGAATACTAAAGCACCCACTACTTTCATATGAGGGTTACTGTTAAGCCAATCCGAAAACTTTACCTTTGAAACTTCGCCGCCAATTGGATGTTCGGCATTTGCCTTATACTTCAAATTGTCAGCAACCGGTTCCGGCCCAGATTTTTCGCGGGCGTTTGAGGAAGCATTTTCCAACCGCCGCTGGTTCGACAGCGCCTTATCATAATATACGCCGCAAGCCGGACACTTAGCCGGATCACCGAATTCAGATACAGATGCTTCATGATCACAAACTGGACATTGCATAAAGCATCCCTCCCCATTGATATGGGAAGGACTGTAGCCCAGCAAAGGTAGCGTTTGCCAGCCGACAGTCTAGCCCCCGCAAAGCAATCCCCGGAAACGACGAGGCCCGCATAAGCGGGCCTTGGTCGTCCTGGGCTGGGTTTATGCGGCGGACTTGTCTTCCACTTCCCATTGCCACATAGCAGCCTCACCGATGTCGGTGATGTTGGGATCAGCCAGCAGGCGGATCTGTACGGGGATAGTGCCAAACTCTGCACCCTGGTTCAGCGGGATACCGCCGTTGAGCGCGATGCGGCAGTAGAAGCACTGGATGCGACGGCGCTCGTTGTTGCCACCTTCGTTGATCTGGCTGAGCAGCACGCGGTAGTACTTCTGGCCAACGGTGAAGGGCTTGATCAGGTCGATGGTCGGATAGCTGTAACTGACCTTGATCGGCAGCATCAGCGCGCTCTCGGCCGCAATGTCCTCAGCCAGGCGCCCGCCGAGCAGGATGCGGATGCCACCTGGCGTGACAGAGAAATCGATGTTGCGTTGATAAGGCTCGGACACACCGTCTGCCGTAACCGCGGTTACCTCGAGCGGGATGTGCGCCAGCATGATGGTGCGGTCGATGTAAGCAGGATGCTCTTCTTCGACCACGTTGCCAGATGGCACCTTGGTGACAGAACCGTACATGGCGATCGCTGCAGCGGCAGGGTTGAATGCCACGGCCTCGCCGTTCAGCACGATCTCGCTGGTGGAGGTGAGGCTGTCCAGTGGCGGCAAGCCGATGCGGGTTGGATCGGGAATGGTGATCTCTTCCGTGGTCGGCTCGGCTGTTACGTTCTGCAGCTTGAACACTTCTTCGAAGTTCCAGCCCGGCCACAGGGCAACGCCCACGGGGCCACGAAAGAGTTGAGTGTGGAGCATCTGGTTCATGGGGTTCTCCTGGCCGGGGGCCGTCAGTTGTAGGTTTCGACGTAGGTCACGCCGATGGTGATGGTGATGCTGTGGGTGGTTTCGCCCTTCTGGGCAAAGCGCCAGGTGGCTTCGTCTTCGTCCTCAATGAGGCCTGGGAAGATGCGCTCATAAAGGTCTTGGCCAATGCCGAGCGCGCGCAACACATCAACGTGCACGGCATCCATGGCGCTGAGGGGCGAAGACTTGGAGAACACAACCTCTATCTCGAACTGCCGCACCCTGGTTGCCTGGCGATTGGCAAGGCCAGTGCGGGTATCGACCGAAGGACGGATCAGCGCGTATGGCTTTGGGGCGGTGTCCTGTACGGTTTCGTCCGGCTCATAGGCACGAACCAGATCCGTGCTGTAACCGTTCACTGGTTTTATTTGCTCAAGCCGAAGGCGCAGCGCGGCGGAAACATCGCTGGCTTTTATGGGGTATGGCATGGGGTCAACCTCAGCGCAGCTCTTTGCGCATGCGCCTTGCGAACTCTTGTTGCAGGTAGGTGTTCACCCAACGGATGGTCTGGGTGCCGGTTAAATTCTTGAACCAGTAGGCCGCACTCGGGCCCATTGCCAGGCGGCGATGCGCCCAGGCCATGGCGGGCGTCTGCCGGGCACGCTTGCTTCGGGTGTCCCAAGGCAGCCTTTGTGCGCTGCTGGGGTTGATGAATCCTGCGGCAATCTTGCGGCCTGCCGGGCCGCGCACCCAAAGCCTGGCGCGCGTTGCATCGATCGCGTCGTAACCCCAGGTGTTGTAGTTGAGCAGGGTTATGCCAGATGACGAGGGGATGATGCGGCTGTTCATCCGCCGGGTATTGGCACGCTTTACCTTCATCGCTGCCCGCAGGCGCACTGGCTTAATGGCCCCACGCATGGGGTTGATGTAGCGCTCTGTTCTGGTTTTAGTCGCGGTGCTGTTAAGGGAGCCCCTTAACACCGGGTCAATTTTCTTGCCCTGCTCGGCCAGCTGACGGCTGGCGAGCTCGCCGCCGACAAATTGCACACTGGCCGTCAGGCCACCGGCGCTAGCCATAAGCCCCTCACGATTCCGTCATCAGACTGATCTGCGTAATCGATTACGTTGTAAAGAACGCCGCCCACTTCAATCTGGCTGCTGTCAGCCTGCGGGCGCCCTGCTTCTATCAGGGCCACCTCTGCGCGTGTTCGGTAGCTTGTGGCCTGCCCGAACTCGTCACGGTATGGCGCATCGTGAAGCAGGAACACACGGCAAGGCCGGGGCGGTTGGCCTTCGTGAATGGCGGCGGCGCACTCTCCTACAAATTCAGTGGCCGTGATGGCCAATTCAACGCGCTTGCCGGTGAAGTCTCTAACGCTGTCAATGTGGAATAGGCGCTCGGCGGTTGCTAAGTAGCGGCCCTGGCGCAATCGAGCATCCCACCATGCGCGTATCGCCACCTTGGCAGGGTTGCGTAGGCCCGTTGGGTAAGCCACATCGCCTGATTCTTTGGTTTGGATTTCGCACCACAGCCAGTCCAGCTGGCAGGGCTGCAGGTCGGTGCCCAGCTCCATTAGGGTGGCGGGCGTATCCAAGTGGCCCGCTTTCATATGCCCAGTCCAACGCGGTAGAAGTGCAGCATGTTCTCGGCTTTTTTGAAGTTGTTATCGCCGGTGTACATCTCTTCAGCCACTATCTTGATAGCCAGGGCTACGCTGCTGGGGATATCAACCTCTACATCTTCTGCATCCAGCCACGGGATTGGGCGGTCTATGAATTGCGTGGCGTAATCAATGGCGGCGTCGAGCTTTTCCTGCAGGTTTTCATCATCGGCGTCATGCCGGATATGCATATGCCGCTTCAGCTCGGCGAGTGTTGGTACTGGCATGGCAGACCTCAGCGGTAACGGCGGAAGGCGAAGCTGGTGATGCCATCGCGGCCCAGCTCGGACTCGCGCTTGTTGATCTCGACACAGCCAAAGCCCTGGCGGGCGAACCACGCGATCAGACCGCTTTGGGTCCAGTACCAGAGATGCTCGCCAGGCTTGTAGTGCTTACTGGTCAGGCAATCGCTGAGGCCGTAGTAGATCGGCATGGAGACAAAGACCCACTCACCAACCTGGCCCAACAGCTTCTCTGGCTCCGGGATGTGCTCGAGGCTGTCCCAGCAGCTGATGGCTTCAGTGCCATGGGCATAGATATCAAAGAAGCGATCGCCAGACTTCAACCAGGTCACTGCTTCGGCGTTCACGTCATAGCCCCAGCCATCCGCATCCAGCACGAAGCGACCACCGCCGATTCCAACATCTACAACGCCGCCTGCGTAATGGCGCTTGACCATAGCCACGCGGGCGGCAGTAAGGGCGGCGCCCATGGGGGTGGCGTCCAGCGCCTGGTACTTCTCGAAGTACGGACCGCTGTAGTCCATCGGTGGGCGCGGGTGGTAGCCCATGCCCAGCTCCTCAGACCACAGCAGGCAGTCGGTCAGCCCATTCGGCAAAGCGCTGGTCATAGTTGGCGATTCTCTTGTCACAGGTGTGTTGCCGCTCAGTGCAGCGGCAGAAGTTGTCCGGCACGGCGAAGGTCAGCCGGCTGGTGTCCATTGCTCGATCGGTAATAAGTTCCGGTGCGTTGTAGCCACCCTGCCCGCCGCAGACGATCCAGGCCGGGACGCGGGCGGCGATGCTGGCCGGGACAATCCAGCCGATGCCGCCGATTACTGCGGCAGACCCCTGAAGCAGTGCGAGCAGCTGCTCAACCGGGAGCTCTCCCGCGTGATAGCGCACGTCAGCAGCAGGCAGTGGATCAAGCGCCCACTCTTGCCCAGGCTGAAGGTCAGCGACTGAAACCAGCCGGTACCCGCGTCGGCGCATCTCGGAAGCTGCATTGGCGATGTATTCCGGTAGCGGGTTGCGCGTATCGGCACGCCACTCAGCACGGGCCGTGACTGGCCGCACGACTACATAGCGACCCTCAACCGGCGACGGGCCAAAGGCCGGCAAGTCCAGTGGCGCAGGCTGCACCCGGAAGCAGTTGCGCATCCCGTTGTAAATGCCGTTGCCGCCATATCGAATGGTGGTCGTGCTCTGCCCTGGCGGAACCCTTGCCCACTTGGCATGCCTGGCCATGTTCTTGGCCTGAGTACGCAGATCGGTGGCGGGCCGCACACAGCGGACGTGCGGCATGTCCTGGTACAGCTCAGGCCAGGGGGTTTCAAGAAACACTATGCCGGGCAGTTGACGCAGGAAGGCGCGTTGATAAATGCAATCGCCCAGGCCTTTCATTCCGCGAATCAACACAATTCCACCCTTCTCATGTTGCACGGCGCTGCCACTTTCCGGAGGCGGGCCGCCCCGCCCGCCCCAGTTGAGCACCACAGCGTCAGCTAAATACCGCGCCCCAAAGACGGCGCAGAAGGTCAGGTTTGCGCTTACTCGCAGACGTGGCCACCCAGCGCGCGACAACATGGGGGCGATTAAATGACAGTGCCCCGTTTAGCCAGGGGTCATGGCCAAGGGCAATAGTGCCTTCCGCCAACATCTTTTCTACTCGCCGCATCGCGGCTTTCTCTTCATCGGTAAAGGACTGGCTCATTTAAGGCTTGCTCCAGCGGCATGCGCGGGAAGCAGGTCAATGCTGTTTCCCGGGTGCAGTTGATGATTTCGATACTGGGATGGTCTTTGCGCAGCTGCTCGAACTGCGCAGGCCAGTCCGTTATGGCCCCGGCGTTGCCCAGCTTTGCCGGGTGATCGCCATGCCAATGGCGGCGGCCGCCGGTGTATTGCATGTCATAGCCCAGCAACAGCACACGCTTAGCACCGCGGGCGATGGCCAGCGCTACGGCGCCGGCGCCGGAGTTGCCGTATTCGCCAACTCCGGCCGGATGAGCGCCGTACTGGTTAAGCCGCATCGACAGAAGTTCACCGGAAAAGCCTTGGGCTTCTTGCCCGTATTGCTTCCACCAGGCCCTGTCGATTGCGAACAGAGCATCAGCCCATGCCGCCAGCCTGAACGTGGTGTTTACGCAAATTACTCGCCGCGCTTCTTCCGTGGCTTGGCCGCGCCAGGCGCGGACGCGCTCGCAGTCGTCTGCGATGAGGCTTGGGCCGCTGGCGATGCAGACGACGGTGTGCCAGGCCCAGGCTTTGGGGTTATTTCTTCCGGCTCAAGGATGGCGCAAAGGCCACGCGCCTCAAGCTGTTTTGCGTGCTGCAGCCCCACGGTATAAGCCGGGCTGCGCGCAGTGCGAATTCGGTCGCCGTCCTTGTAAGAGCGGAGCGGCTGGATTTGTACATCGGTCATGAGCACCTCAACAGCATGAGCCGGCGAACCGGCCCATGCTGGCAGCACAGGGTGGATTAGGTCGCAGTGAGCGAGCCAGTTACGAACGCCTCTTCGCGGTACACGGCAAATGCCAGGCGAGACTCGGCACGGACGGTGACCATGTTGTTTTCGAAGTCCTTGTCGTTCTCTGTGGAGATCAGGATCTCGACGTCCATGCGATCGAAGATCTGCGAGCCGAGCGCGAAAGCACCAACCAGGAAATCGTCTTGCGGCATGGCCTGGGTGGCTACCACTGGCCGACGCCACAGCATCGGCTGGGTATTACCTTGCGGCTGACCGATGAGGTAGTTGCCGTTGGCGTCCTTCAACAGCTCGATCATCGCCCAGTCGATCGGGTTGAGAACGATGCCGTCAGACGGGAACTCAGCCAACTCGGCCTGCAGCAGCGCCAGGCGCAGCCGGTCGATGCGTTGCTCGCCTGAGATAACCACGCCACCAGGCGCAGAATAGGCCTGGGCAAGCGGCACGATACCGGCCAGGTTGGCACCGGTGCCGTTACCGAAAAGCAATTGGCCTTCCTCAGCCAGCTTGAGGCCATAGTTGCCGCGCGCGTTGATAAAGCTTTGCAGTGCCGGGGCATCGTCCAGGATCTGGCGACTGGCCTTAAACAGATGCGCCAGGGTGCGAACTGGCGCGTTTTCCAAGCCGAAGGTCAGGTCCGAATACTGTTTGGCACCGCCCTCAGTGACGGGCCCGGCGCTGTTGGTGAATCCGGTTTCCTTAACGTATTCAACTGCGTTACTAGAGGTCTGGCCCGGGGCGATAAGATCGCGAATGGTCAAGCGGCGCTCTGGAATAGCCTGAATACCATAAAGGCGCTCGGCGACTACCAGATCGCCGCCGGAACCAGGCACCGAGGTGATAGCGGCGCGCGGTACCGCAATGCGGCGCGAACCGCGGAACGAAGAGTCGACGCCCTCCATTTCCTTGGAGGCTACTACCAACTCACCAACAGACTGAGGGCGATCGCCTTGATCGCGCGGACGACTGGCATTAACCAGCTTCTGCTCGGCTTCCTGCAGGCGTGCTTGCAGCTCGCCCTGTTTGGTGAGCATCTCGTCGACCTTGGCGCGGGTTTCACCGTGCATCTCGCCGGTGCGCTTGATTTCCTTCTCGGTCTGCTCGGCGTAGGTTTTCAGCTGGTCGCCGACGTCTTTGAGGTTGGACTGCACTTCCTTGTACTGGGCTTCGATATCGGCCTCACCGAGCTTACCCATCTGGGCGCGCATACCGACGTAACGGCTGTTGCCAGGCTGGATGAATGCGGTGGCAGCGGCGACTACTGCAACAGCGACCACAATGGATTGAATGCTGACGCCGATAGTAATCGGCACCAGAGCGGCGACAGCCAGGACGGCCATTATGAACAGCGGCGAAAGACGGAATTTCATGGCGTGAATCCTCATGCGGGAAAGGAGAGCTTTGGGAGTGGTTCCAGGTTCAGCTCGACAGCGCGAGGCGTATCGGTCGGGACAGCGCGAGGCGTGTCCCCGCCAGCAGCGCTCGGCGTGCTGGGCTTGAAGGTGGCGAACATTTCGCGGCGTTCAGTGCGGGACATGCCGGCTTTGGCCAGGGCCATATCCATGGCCTTGAGGGCGCTGGCTTGTTTGGCTTCTGGGTCAGGGCGCTCGACCACTTCTTCCGCAGTTAGCAGGCTGGTGGCCAGGCCAAGCTCTAAGGCTCGCTTGCCGCGAATGAAGGTTTCGTCGTCCATCAACTCAGCCATGTCTTCCACTGGCTGGCCGCTGGTTTCTGCGTAGAGGTCGGCCATGGCCGCGTCGAACTCTTGGAGGTCGTCGGCTACATCGCGCAGGTAATGGCGGTTGCCGGCGAGCCAGGTCCAGCAGTTGTGGATCATCAGGAAAGCGCTGCTCGCTACTTGGCGCTCTGCGCCGGCGAGGTAGATGACAGATGCTGCAGACGCGGCCAGGCCAAGAACTTTGGTGTTGACCTTTTGACTGTGCTCGCGCAGGCGGTTGTAGATGGCAATGCCTTCGAACATGTCGCCGCCCGGCGAGTTGATGTAGACGTCGACCGGTTTGTCGCCGATGGCGCGCAAGGCGGCATCAATACGCTTGAGGGTGACACCCTCGCCGAACCAGTCCTCACCAATGATTCCGTAAATGGTGATGGTGTCGGAGGTGTTTTCAACTGCGGCCTTGATGGCCGGGTTCCATTTCTCGAGCGCGCGCGGGCTCAGCTCGGAGCGAATGCTCCCAGCTTTGATGTTCAGCTGCATGGGTTACTCCTTGGACGGCTCGACGAGCCAGGCTTGCAGGGCGGCGCGGGCGGCTTGGCCGTCGCTGCTTTGCCCCAAGAGGTCTAGTGGTGTGAGGTTGGTTTGCACGGTAAGCACGTCGGCGTTGCCACCGCGGCGGGGCAGGTTCTCCCGCACACGGCAGTCGTCTCGGGTGTAAATGCCGTTCTGGGTCATGCTGCTGTAGAACGCTGATCGGGCCGCGCTATCTGCGCGCAATAGCCCCTCAAGGGCGAACTCGGCGTAATGGGTCATGCGGTCAACGGGGCTCATCAGCTGCTTGCCAACGCTCTTCTCGATACGCCGCAGCCAGGTGGTGAGCGAGAAAGTCAGGAAGCCGAGCACCTGCTGCTCAAGGCCGCTACCCCAGCTTGTGTTCTTCTCGGTGTGACCAACCATCCAGGGCGGCACGCGGAAGAAGCGGCACACCTCTTCAACGCTCCAGCCGCGCGTTTCCAGCAACTGAGCATCGGTCGGGTTGATGCCGATCGATTCCGGGGTTACACCCTCTTCCAACACAGGAGAACGCCCAGCATTCAGAGCGCCGGATACGGTCTCCACATACTGGCGAAACTCGTCACGCTGCTCCTTCTTGAGGACGCGATTCACCTTGAAGGCTACTGTCGGCATCATGCCGTTCTTAAAGGTGCCGTTCGCGGCATCTTCAGCGGACATGGCGGCACCGATAATGTCGGCGCCGTAGCAGATCGGGGATAGGCCTATGCGCCCATCAAGGCTGAAGGCCGGGATGTGCAACAGGTTTTCTGCAAGGATTTCCCGCTCGCCTTCATCCGGGTAGTTGTAGAAATAGCGCAGCACTGAGTTCTTAAATTCCAGACGCATGCGGCCTGGAAGAAGGAAGGTCAGCGCAATAACACGCCCTGCAGACCGGTGCTGTTCTGCATAGGCGTTACCACGTAGCAGCATACTGGCGACCATAGCCTCCCAGAACTGGACTGGGCTCATGTGCTCGTTTGGTGATATGGCCAGCACGGTGTACAGCGGGTGATTTGTATCCGCCACTCGGCCGCCATCCGGCAGGCGTCGGTAAACACCGAGCGGGAGCGTGGCGATGGTTTCAGCGATCAAGCGGACACAAGCCCATACCGCGGACACACGCATGGCGGTATCAACCGTCACACTTTTGCCCGAGCTCGACTGACTGCCGAACAGCTGGCTCCAGAAACCGCCATCAGTAAGGCGGATGGTTTTACCCATCCAGTCACTCAGGCTGGCGCTTGGTTGGTGCGCCGCAGAGTTCAGGGCCTGCAATAAGGACTTAGCCACCCGTCATACCCCGCCGAATAAAACCCGCGATGCAGAACATGGAGGCAGCCCCCGCCAGCAGCGCATAGCCCGTACCGGCGAGCAGCCAGACGCCAGCGCACAGCAGACCGAAACCAACCAGGCCAGCCAGGATGAAGCAGGTAAGTGCGCTCATGCGATCATCGGGTTCCGTATTGCATTCATGAAGTCGTCCTCATCGTCCTTCTCTTCGGATTCAAGCGATGAGACGCCGATGGCCATCAGTAGCGCGGCCATGTCATCGATCTTGTCGGCGCTTCGCTTCTTGTCTGGCGCCATATTCAGGTTGTCGTCTCTCCTGGCGATCAGGTTTGAGGCGCACCAGTTCAGTATCTGGTCGCCGCCATGAGCCAGCGCGCCGGAGATGTAGGCGCGCTCTAGCGCCTGCATTGCAGGGTGGTAGGAGCGCGGCCCCTGGATGAACTCGATCATTGGCAGCTCAGCGGCAACCAGGCGGTTTACCAGGTCACTGGCGTTCCACCGGTCATAGGCAATGAGTTGGACGTTGAAGTCCTGGCAAACCGCCCGGACGTCAGCCTCGATGACCGCGTAGTCCGTTACGTTGCCTTCGGTTTGCTTGAGCAGCCCGGCTTCTACCCAGGACTGATAAGGAACCGTGCCCCTCTCTGTGCGGTAGGCGACCGCGCTCTCCGGTGCCCATCGCCAGCCGTAGGTGTAATAAGTGCCATCGACAAGCCAGACCAGGCGGAATGAGCAGAGGTCAGCGGTGCTGGCCAGGTCGAGCCCACCCCAGCAGGGGTATGCACGCAGCCAGTCGAGATCAACTTCTCCACCACAGGCCTGCCACTTGTTCAGATCAACCCAACCATCAGCAGTTGAGGCTGGGCGGTTGAGGCGTTTGATTCGAAACTCGGCGAGCTTCGATGGCATCTGCTTGGCTTCGATGGCCTCCTTGCGGATGGCGGCCATCAGATGCGGGTTCACATCCATCAGCGGGTTGGCTTTTATCCAGCACCGCTCATCAAATTCATCGTCTGGCTTTATGCCTTGCGACTTGTCTTCATCATCGACCGCGTAGAACACCACCAGGAAGTGATCGGCCGTTGTGCCGAACAGCCCTGCCAGCAGCTTCTTGGCGAACATCCTGATCTCGGCCCATGGCCCAGGGTTTGTGTAGCCCTCGGTCGTGGTGTAGAGCCAGAGCGGGTTACTGCGGGCGCCGGCGGCGGATGTCAGAACGTTGAGCAGATCGGCCGTCTTGTGCGCGTGTATCTCGTCCAACCCCACGTGTGAGGGGTTCAAGCCGTCCTGTGTGGATGCCTTTGCATGGATCGGCTTGAAGGTTGCGCCAGTCTCAGCCCGACTGATGGCCTTGGCCCAGGTCTCCAGGCCGAAGGCCTCGCGCAGATCGGCAGTCTTCTCCACCATCCGCTTGGCGGTATTGAAGATGATCGACGCCTGCGGGAACGTGGTAGCTGCGCTGATTACCTGGGCGCCCTCTTCCGGCTCGCAGCATTCGCAATACAGCAGGATGCCCGAGGCAAGCGTGGACTTGGCGTTCTTCCGTGCAACAGCAAACAAAGCCGATGTGTAACGACGCGGGCGGAAATCGCCATAGCCGTCAATGTGCGTCGCGTCGCGCTTGCGGAACCCGAAGAGCTGCACGGTGAAGAACACGTGCGATGGATGCATCACAATCGTCGGAGTTACCCACTTACCTTCAACGTGCGGCAGCTTCTCGATGAAGTCGCATGGGTCGTTGGCGTGCCACTCATCAAAGATGAATGGACAGGATTTCTTCTTGGCGCGCTTGAGGTCATCAAGGAAACGGCGAGCAGCCTGGCGAATTAGTTTGCCGTGCTTCTTGCGACCTCTATCGGCTACAGCGGCCTTGGCATAGTCGACGGCGATCTTGACGTAATCACGATGACCCTCGAGAGAAGAAGCCATGGAATACATCCCAAGTTGCCAGAAGATCGTTTATTGCCCTTGAAATTTGGGCCTTTTTCTCCGGCGAACTTTTCATAAGTCGAGCGCGGTCATACCGATAGCGAGCCCTGATGATTTGTTTGTCCGCATATCCCTGGGCCCATACAGGAAACCCAGCCTTTGCCGCTGACTTGAGTTTCCGGCGCGTGATGCGCTCGGCCTCACAAAAGGCAACCATGATTAACCTCAACTACGGCGGGTTCCGTTGTTTGCAAACTTGTTGCCCTTCGGCTTCTCGCCGCTGCTCGATACTTTGCGGCGGCTGGCTGGGGTCATACCGAATTCGGAGAAGAGCGCCTTCAGCGCTCCGTCTTCCGAGGCAGTCAGCTCCATGCCGGCCTTGGCCTTCTGCCGAAATCTCTGCCAGGCAAAGCACAGCTGTTCCAGCGAATACAGATCCACGACCTGCAGCACTCGAGCGCTGACCAACTGGCGGCCGAGGTTTCGCCACATCTCAACCCCGTCAGGGTTCAGGTGCTGGGGAGCCTCGGGGAAATCCTCAACCAGATCATATTCAGGCGCGTCCGGAACCTCGCGATCCGGGCGATCAGTACCAGCCAGAACCTTGAGGTGCGGAGCCGTCGGCTTCCGTCCTCTGCTCATTACGCATCCTCAAAAAACCATTTTCTAATTTTGACGGTGCGAAAATTTGGCTCCCCCCGTCGTTCGGGGATTGAATTTGCCCAGACTTTTGACCCACCCCCACCCCACCGCTTGCGGAGCCTGCTAACCAGGCCCGTCAAGCGCGATTGGAGGTCAGCCCAACCTTCTCCCCAACCCTGTTGTGGCATGGCCGGCAGAGGGCGCGCAGGTTGTCCCACTCCAACGACAATTCGGGATGGGTCTTGCGTGCTTTTATATGGTCAGTGATGTCGCTGGCGGCGGAATCGCACTCTTCACAAACCGGATGACACTTGCGGTAGTAGGCCGCGAGCTTCTTCCAACGCTCTGTCTTGTAGAAGGCATCAGAATCATCGCGGCGCGAGTTGTAATCCTTGTGGGCAGCCTTCTGCTGAACCTCACGGCGGGCATCTGCCAGCGCCTTGTGCTTAGTGCATCGATGCGAACCGGCTACAGACGGCTTACCACACGCAGCCTCAGAGCACATGCGCGGCGGCCTAACCGGCATCAGCTGCCGGCCTTGCGGCGCTCCTGCCCCGACCACGCTGATGGATCACGCAGCACGCTTGAAAGATTGCCGCCGCAGCGGACTGTAGCAACCGTGAAGACGGCGAGAACCACAACCAGCGGCCACTCATAAGCCTGCACAGATAGCTTGCCCTGGGCTATGAATAGGACCATCGCGCCCGCGCAACCCATCAAGATGGTGGCAACCACCGAGACGCCGCGGCGAAATCGAGCGCCGCCTCGGCGGTAGGTGAACAACCGAACAAATAGGGCAGCACTCAGCGCCATGGTGAACTGAGTCAGGATGACGCTAATCATGTGCACCCCCTGGCGAACCAAGCCCACCGCGGCGGATAGCTGCGAGAGAAATAGTCACCACCAGAAGTGATGCACCGAAAGCGGCAGGGCCTGGGAATGCAAACGGACGCATACCCCATAGCTCGAACTCGCCAACAGCTGGTGACAGCAAATAGCCCATCACGAACGAAGTGAGGAAGAACAAGGTCCGCTGCCAGACAGGCAGCTCGCGCGTGGTTGTGAAGTACAGCAGCGCTCCGAACAACGCACCTACAGCGGCTTCAGCGTTGATACCAGCCAACAGGCCAGCGAAACCGGCGCCAACCGCGCCCACGACCACAATAGAAGTGGTGCTCGGCTCAGCCATCGGCGTTCTCCATCGAATAAAAAAGCCCGCGTGTGACGGCGGGCAAAGCTGTCGGTCAACAGCTGAGGGATCAGAAACGAAAAAGCCCCGGCACAATGGCCAGGGCTTTTGAGGCAATCTGATGTTCACGCACCAGACCGCAGATTGGCAAAACATACGGCCACTCGGCCACACTGTCAAGCAGAGACCGATTCGATCAGGCCTCTTTCCTCGAGCACTGGCGTAGCCGCACAGAAGGCTGCATTCACCTGATCCTCCAGCCAGCGCTTGGCGTCTTGCCGCCAGCGGCGAAGAGTGCGCTCTGGCGTTCCATCATTGTCCCAGGTGTGCAGCTGATAGAACGCCTCAGGCAGACGGCGAGGGATCGCCCAGGCCGTCACGCACTTCATGCGAAACAGATGATGTGCAGGGCAAACGATGCGCGGAACCAGCCAGTGGATAGCCTGCGCGACCTCAACCTCATTAATACTGTACTTAGCCGCCAGCACCTGCCAGGCCAGATCTGGCAGCTCACGGTGCAATGCGGCGCGCGTCATGCTGTCCTGGGTCAGCCGTTCACTCTCAGTCAACCCATCACCTACGCCGCGGGCCTCTGGGAACCCAGCCTGATACTGTCGTTGCCACTCAGCCTTCTTGGTGCCGTCGATGGTCTCGATGCTCATCACTCGCGCGATGACGTGGCCAACATCTCTATAAACGCCCATGGCTATCCCCTAATCGCCAGTGAGGTGCGCGCCGTTCACGCCCCTCTTGTTGTTGCCCTGGTAGTCCGCTGCTGGCCCTGTGACAGGCACCAAGCCAGCGGCCTCCAGTTGTTCTCTTTGCTGCTCAACCTGGCGGTTCGCCCGGTTCAGCCTTACTCGAAGCTGTTGCACCATCTGCTCAAGGCTCAGTGCCTGATTGGTTGCGCGATCGATCAGCCCAGCACCGTTGCAGCCAGCGCAGGTCAGCACGTGGAAGATGCCTGGCGTCACGCCCTTGCCCTGGCATATCTCGCAACGCACCAACGGGATCACCGCAACCATGCGCCCCATCAGAATTCCTCGACCAGCCATCCGGTGTTGCGCTTGCCACGCTGTACACCGAAGAACTTGAACGGGTACATGCTGGCGGCCACCTTGGTCTTCACCCGGGCGTCATCCGTCCAGAAGCCCTTCACCTCATGCACCTCCAACACGCTCTCGGCATTCATCACAAAGAAGTCGGCGGTGTAGAAGGTGTTGTCAGCCAGGCGCAGCTTCACGCCCTCGAAGCGGTACCACTGGATCTCGCCGGCATGCAGGCGCTGCTTCAGCAGCAGGTCATAGGCAGCCTCGGTCTTATTCATGGCGCCTTGCTTGAGGCGGCCGAGAGCCTGCAGCTGCTTCACGGCGGCAGTCATCAGCTAAGGCTCCGATCGCTGCTGACCGGCAACGCCAGCTTCACCTCAATGGCACCAAGAAGCAGATCGCGATGGCGAGTTACCTCTGCAAGCTCAAGCCGAGTCGCCTGGTGTTCATCGTGAGCGCACATGTAGCACTGAGGCAGAGGGGAGCCCTCCTTGTCAGCCCAGTTATCAAACTGCTCGAACCGAAGGCCGTGTTTGGTGCACTCCAAAGTCGTTTTTCTGCTCATCTTCATCCTCTACAATTGAAAACTCAGGAATCGTCGCCAGCGCCCGTAGGCTCTGGGGTTTCTGGATTTGGTGAGGATGCAGGAGCGGCCATATCCAAGCCGTGCGCGAGGCTGAAACCACACTCATCAAGGCGGGCATGCCAGCGCTCCAACGCCTCTCGGCACCGCTCCATCACGTCACGGGTCAGGTAGGTTTCCGACACCTTGCCCAAGCTGTGATTAATCAGCCGCTCACCGATGAAGAAGTCGACGCCAAGGTCAGCCAGGCAATCGCGCATCAGCTTGCGCAGGTCATGGCTGGACCACTTGCCGGCCGATACCGACCGGAACATGGCACTGGCCGTTGTTGGCGACAGGCGAGCACCACCGCGCACCGGGAACACCCAATCGATCTGCGCCCGAGCATCCGGCAGCGCCTGGCGATAGCGCGCCAACAAGGCCAGCACCTGAGGGGTAAGCGGCAGGATGTGCTGGCGGCGGGACTTGCAATTCAACTCAGGCAGCACCCACACCCGCTCTACCAGCGAAATGTGCGACCACTGCGCCTGCAGCGTCTCGCCAATGCGCGTGCCATGGGCCAGCATCAGCAAGGGCAACAGGCCATTCACCGGGTCGCGGTTAAAGTTCTCAGCCAGCTGCTGCACCAGGGCTGGCAGATCAACCCGAGACAAGCTGGCCGGCTTACTGCCAATGGCGCCGCGGTGAAAGCTTTTGAAGGTCAGCGAGGCCATCGGGTTGGCCTTGATGCGCCCGGTTTTTTCAGCCAGCAAAAAGGCCTGACGCAGCGCCTGGAATGCCTTCTGCTGAGTCCCTGCCTTCTTGCCGTCTTGCGTCATCGGCCAAACCAGCTTGTCATCCAGCACACGGCGATCAAGCTTGGTGATGAGCACCTTACCCAAGGCCGGAACGATGTTCTTCTTCACCATCGAGCGCGTGCTGCGCTTGTAGCTGTCTGATGTTTCGCGGTTGCTCTCAACCCGCTCCAGCCACCAAAGCAGCACATCGCCTGCAGTGCGCATCTCGCCGCCCTTCCCGGCCATCAGTTGCCACCTACCGACTTGCTGGCCTGGATATCGGCGCTGATCAGACGCGGCACGTCATCGCCGGCATCCGTGTAGGCAAAGGGCGCGGCATCGCCAGGGCGGGTGATCATGAACCTCTCAGCTGGTGGCTTGGTTTTCGCAACGGTGTAGCCGCCATCAGTCAGCCAGCACCCAGGGATTGGCTCGCGTCGACTATCCAGCTTTGGTTTCCAGCGGATTGGCTCACCCATCAATCAAAGCTCCACCCCGTACCTGCAAAACCCTCACGCCGCGCTCGATCCGTACCGGGTCACGCCCGGTGATGCTCCAGCCGGCAGCCAACAACTCATCGATACGCTGCCGCAATGCAGGACGCTGGCGCGGCACCCGATGCTGCTGGCGGTTCCACTCAAGCCGGCGCATCTCCAGCTCAAACTCTTCGGCTTGGCTCAACACTCGACCCCGCGTACTCATGAACGACCAGCTCCAACCCGCTGTTTCATTGCGGCCAGCGCAGCTCTGCCAACCTCTGGCGTGCTCGGCCCGGCGTGCTCGGGCAATGCAGCAACCGGCACCGGCGCCAGCACTTCACCGCGGCCAACCTTCTTGCACTGGTCCAGGTACTTTTCCTCGAAGCGCTTCAAGCCAAGCGCACGGTCAAGCCGCTGCAGGCTGTACCAGCCGGCGGCGACTGATGCGTGGTAAACGGCTGGGTGCGACCACTTGCAGTGGCCAACCTGGGAAGGGTGGGTATTGCGCAGCGCTTGCTTGTAGGCGCGCTCAACATCCGGCAGCCCGAAGGCCTCCGGCGCAAAGCACCAGCGCACGAAAGCACCCACCGAGGGGACATAGCCTGGGCCAGACTGGGCGCGAGCCATCCGCACGCCATAGCTGATCTGCGACACATCACGAATGCCAGCCACCATGAACTCGGCGATCCACTCCCGCTTCGCCGCATCACACTCCGCGTCCGTTGGCCACGAAGTGCGCCAGGCACCACAAGCGCCCTTCAGACGCAGGAACAGATCCTCGACCACTGCGCGAGTGGCGGGGTCAATCTTCACCCGAGTACCAGCGTTCGGCGCCGCTGCAATGTGCGCCGCAGGCTTGGCAGCAAGGCTTTTAGCCACATCAGCGGCCGACACTAGATCCTTCACAGAATCACCTCCTGCTCAGCCCAGTCAGCCCTGTCGCCCTGCCTGGGAGGGAATGGCCGCACGTTGCCGCTAGCGTTCTGCGTCTGATCGCGCTTAACCCACTTGACTAGAAGGCTTACCCAGGTCGCATGGGTTTCAACGCGACCGCTTGGCGTGTAGTGGCAGGTGAACAGGCCGATAGCGTCATCGGTGAACGCGTCCAGCTTGATGCCGGCTGCGAACGCATAGGCTTTGAGTTGATCAGGGTCCGGCTTCCAGCTCAGGTGCATTTCGCTCGGCGCCGACGGGTTACCCTGGCCATCGCCAGAGGAACCACTCGCGCCTGTAGAGTTGTGTTGATCTTCTCTTCTCTTATCTTCTCTAGGTAACGCATCACTAACGCTGCCGGCGTTACTTTTAGCGTTAGCAGCAGTACCGCGCGCCTTGTGGGAAGCAGCGCGCTTTGCCCCTAGAAGCCGCTTCTTAGCGGTCTCGCCGTTGTGGCGGCCGAAGTTTGGCAGAGCGATCCAGTGCCCTTCCTCACCATCAACCTCAACCATCCACCCGACATAAATCATCGAATCGCAGAAGCCGGTAACACCAACCAAACGATCCAGTAACCTTTTGCTAACGCTCGGAGCGTTACCATCTTCGGTGTGCTGATCGAACCAACCCCAAACGCGAAGCAGCTTGCCCACTACGGCATCAGGGTCGATGCCAGCCAAGTCAGCCAGCTGGCAAACCTCGGGCTTGTCCAGGGTGATCAGCTCGAACTTGATCCAATCCCCGGCCATTATTGAGCCCTCCCCAGATTCTCAGCCAGCTGGGCCAGGCCTTTAGGAGTTACGCGCACCTGTGAGGCCAGGCGCTGAGCACCATCATCTTCAGTGCCCAGCACGGTCACCTTGTGCTCCAGCACCCCCTGCTGCAGCCTTGGATCAAAGCCCAGCCAGTGCGCAGAGCCAGCGCGGCGATATATCCATCGGTTGTCCTGCAGCCACTGCAATAAGCACTTACGCTGAACGCCTAGGTGCTTTGCGGCGTCGGTCAAACACAGCGTGCCGCGTGAATCCGCAATACGCGCCAACGCCTCCACCTTCGGCGCTTGCTCATTCAGCACCAACTGCAGGTGTGTGTTCTGCTCCGCCAGATCGGCAGCAAGGCGCAGGGCCTCCGGCAGGGTCTGCGGCACACTTGGGCTGGCGGCTTGCTGCTCCAGGGCCTGCCAGCGGTCAACCAGCGCAGCGGTGAACTCTGGGCACAGCTGCGCAACCACCACAAAGCTGTCGCGCTTTGTCACCTGATACACCTTGGTAACAACCAAGCGCCCCGACCCGTCTCGGTAGGACTCATCCCCCACTGGGGGTTGAGTGATAACCGACCGATCAACCAGGCGGTCAATGGACTGCTTAACCTTGTCGTGTCTCGAGCCAACCAGCTCCGCGATTTCGCGGGAGGTCATCGTGTGACGCGCCACGGTTTGCGCAATCTGAAAACGTGGCGCGCCGTTGGTGGTATTGCTTGAGTGAGTGTCTATGTGCATATAATTGGCCTCACATGTTGTTGCTGTTGAAGAAGCCACCCTGCCAGGTGGCTTTTTTGTGCCCGCGATTTGGCATCGCTACAAAGGTCGGAACCTCGCTGCTACGCTGGGAAGCTCTGACCCAACTCAGCGAACCAGGAGGTTCCGATGACCGTCGAACTTACGGAGGAGCTGCTCAGCTCCGTCATGCAGCACATCAAGGCCAACCCGCGCACAACCGCAATCTGCAACCTGGAAGGCGACAGAGAGCAGAACCTGTTAGCGGTTCGAGAGCTGCGGCGGCGGGGCTTAATCAAAGGGGTGTTCCTTGACGACTCAAGTCGGCCTGGGGATCGGCTGGGGGCGTTTCTTCACGATGCGGCCCGGCTGGAGCCTCTATAAGGTTGTCGCCAGGTGGGCAAGCCAACTCGGTTTGCCCGTTTAGGCGCGCAAGGCACCACGCAAGCTCCTTCATCTCCTGGCTCAGGTCGTTGCGCGGCTCAAGCATGCGCAAGCCATGCACGGCCTCGTTCATAGCAAGGCCGCTGCTCACCAGCGCCAGCACATGCCGCACGCGGGTGAGGACGGCCGACACATCACCTACAACCTCTTTGGCAATACCTGAGGGGGCCGGGTTGCGGAACGGCGGCTTTTGCGGCCGAGGTGGTGCTGGGTGACCTGTAACCATGTTGCGTTCCTTTGGCGTTGGTACTGGATAAATCACCACTGGTATTGCGCGACTGCTCCAGGGCTCTCTGCATCGTTAACCTGTCACTACTCGATCACTGACAGGGGCTAACCCATGCAACCGACCGTTGAATCACTCCAGGGCGAACTGCTGGCCCTTCGTTGTCATCTGGGAGCGCTGGAAGAAATGCTTCCCCTCCCCGATCAGCTCCGCTTTAGGGCGAAGCTCGAAACCTGTTCACTGTTGCTACGCCCTCAAAACCCTGGAGATCGGCAAGCCGCGTTCGACCGCGCAACGAATTCGTTGGCGGCTAAGCGGCGGACTTCTTCGGCACCGCTTGAGACGGGAACGGGCGCAGTTCTTCAGCCGTGAAAGTGCCGTCATCGTTCTCGGTGACGAACACTGCTCGCCCGACCCGCAAGGCCTTGCTGATCGCGCCCTGCGTGCAGCCGAGGAGAAGCGCGCATTCTTCTTGAGTGCGCGCTTCTACAAATTTGGTGAGTGGGGTGCGTTTCATGGGGCGCTCCGGTTTCTTTGTCTCGCAAAGTATTACTCGCGGTCTTGATTTAATCAAGACCAGCGGTCTTAGAAAGATTAATACCGGAAGTCATACGCTCAAGTGATGAATAAACCACCAAAAAAGCGCGAGCTGTCTGAAGAAGAAAGGCGCGAGTGCGCGGCGCTGAATGCCATCTACAAGGCAAAAAAGAAGACGCTTGGGGTCACTCAGGAACTTATTGCTATTGAGGGCCTGAAGGCGAGCTCGCAAAGCGCCGCTAGCCATTACCTGACTGGAAGAAACGCCCTAAACACCGAAGCAGCGGCTGTCTTTTCCCAGTACCTCCAGGTTCCCATCCGAGATTTCAGCCCTCGACTCGCGAAAGACATCGCGTTGATGGCCAAGAGTGTTGTGACTCCATCTGGGCCTGAAGGGGTTTCGGAACAGTCTGGCGGATATACCTCGGAGTCCCCCGTTCGCGAAAACTCCAAACAAGCATCAATTCCTCCGGTTGCCAGGTTCATCATTTGGGCCGCAAACCAAGGCCGGCTCAGCGCTGAAGACCTGTCCGAGATTTATAGAACAGCAAGCTACCTCGCCAGCAAGAATGCCGCCCCAGGTGGGGCTGTGGATTTGCCGGATCATCTGGACGGGCTAGCTGAGGCCGCAGTACGCGCGGCTGAACAAGGCGGAAACCCAGAAGACCTACTGAAAATGGTAGGGCATGGCCTCAACAGGGCCCAGCCAAAGGAAGGCCAACTCAAAGATGGCAAACGAAAAGCCAGCAGTTCTTGATATTCCGCTTGGTGCGTTCCTGCAGGGTGAAGCGGTCGATGACCCTGATGTAAAGGGTCAGCACCCACTGTTTTATGGCACTGTCAGCGGCCTTAAAGGCTTCAAGCGCGATGTGCATGCCTACGTCAAAGTGCTGCCAGCTGAAAGGCTGTTCGCGGAAACAATGAGCGCTACCATCGGCCGTTACTTCGGCCTGCCCATACCTTTTACCGCGCTTGTAGTGGCTCGCGGTGCTGCCGTTGGCCGTGGTAGCGGCAAGTGCGTGGCACTCGCAAGCGTCGACACCAACGCAGTGCCGATCAGCAGAATTATCAGCTTCGACAGGGTCTCACAGCTGCTCAACACCTGGTCAGGCCTGCATGCGGCGATTGTCTATGACGAACTGGTTGCAAACCCTGACCGCAACCTCCGCAATATGCTTGTCGGTGCCGATGGTGCTATCTGGTTAATTGATCATGAGGAGGCCCTGGCGGAACCTGTTGCAATGGCAGGGTTCAACATCCGTAACCACTTGCTGCAAATGGTCATTACAGAGGTCTCAGAGTTCGAGCGGCACCAAGCCGGCAAAAAGCTCAAAGGCAAGGCTGCACCCATATACAGCATGGACTTTGCGGCGCACGCGCAAGCAAGCCAACCAGGTTACTGCCAGGTTTCTGCTGAACATGTGAGCCGTGTTGTGGCGTTCCTTGAGGCCCGCGTCCATCATATGAGCAAGCTTGTGGATACCGCACTTGGCATCAAACAACAGACTATGGCGATATGATCGAGACGCTTCCCGACCTTTCTGGCTTCCCGCCGCTGCCCGAATTTGAAGCGCAGTGGGCGCCCGTGTATCTGGAGCCAATTGTGCAATCCGGTGAGCGGCTAACCATCGCGGTTGTTGCCCGCTCCGGTTCGGAAGTAACCGGATGCCTGACCATCAGTGAGAAGGCTCTCAAGTGCCTGTACGGCGAGTCTGCACACGGAATGCGCCAAATGATGAGCCTGGCCCTGGAGCGCTCAATTGAATACGCTCGCGGTGGCTTTGCAGGTCAATTTTCTGCTGGCATGCACGGCGTACAGATTGGTCGCATCCGCGAAGGGCTTGGTGAAAACATGCACCACATCCTGCAGCAGGCCTGCAGCCTTACCGCCAGCCTTTCTTCAATTCATGCAGATGTCCTGCAGGATGAGCCAGAAGAAGACGCCAAGGCGATCGAGCACACCCTGGCGCGTTTGCGCGATGACATCCAAGGCAGAGTGCTTGGCATACTCCCCTCCCTCCGGGACCGCTTTAACCTTCCACTAAACACACATGGCGTAGAGGGCGCGCGCGGGCATGTGTTCTTTGCAGGCAATAAAATGGCCGCCAATATTGCCCGCATGAAGCCATCGCAGCAGATAAGCCGCCACGTCGACGGGGCCAAGAGTCGCCTGTGGGACCTTCACTTCATCAAAAGCAAGATGGCTGATGCTCCCCAAAGCAAGTGCACGCTGTTCATCTGGACGCCCTCCTCGCTTGATCGTTTCGACCGCGCATTGATCAACGACTATGAGCAGCACCTCGATGATCTTCAGCGCCAGAGCAAGGTCGACGGGATTGAGCCGCGTGTGTTCTACAACCCCGAAGAGGCCGCAGCGGCCATCATTGATTACGAGCGCGCTGCCTAGGTTCCGCCACTCCCGCGCCACGTTTTCGCATTTCTCAAAACGTGGCGCGTGATTTCTTGCGATAATACTTCCCCGTACCCATAATGATTATGTCACCAGCGAAAGCTGGCAGGAGTCTGGGTCCCTTCGGGTTGACCCAGCAATACCTACTAAATCGCAATGACCAGGAGGGTAGATATGAACCGACTAATTAAAGATGAGTACGACGGCATCTAAGACCGTTCTACACCCGACAAGAAGGAGGCGAAAGCCTCCTTCTTTTTGCCCAGAATAATGGAATTTATTGCCATGGAATCCGACCTGTTCAAGTTTTTTTCGAGCACCTTCGTCAACAGCATCATCCTGCTTGGCGGGGTCATTGCTACGCTTTGGGCTATACGCAGCGCGCGTATCGCCACGCTTACCACCATCGACAACAATCGCGTCATTGCTCAACAAACAGAAACAGCCTTGTTAATGTTCCACTCCAGGGCAGACGACATGCTGCGCGCGGGCTACAAGACCATCCGCGAGCTGCACGACTGCAACGGTGACAACATCGTCGCCTACGCCACTGATGCAACCAAACGCGCTTCAGACAAAAATGAGCAAATCCGCTATGTGCTCAACCATTGGGAGCGCATTGCTGTCTGCGTGTCACACAAGATCTATTGTGAAGACATCCTGAAAGACAGCATGTACACCACCGTAGTGAATGTTTTCGAGCAGGCGGATCCCTTTATCCGCGCCCTGCGCAAAATCGCGGGCACCGAAACCATCTACCAAGACCTTGAAACCATGGTAAAGCGCTGGAAGGACAAGCCACTCCAGAAACGCTAGCCCCACTGCACATAAGAAGCCCGCCATTGAGCGGGTTTTTTCATGCCCTCCTAGATTTTATTACCGCAGGTCTTGATTATTAATATGACCGCTGCTAATTTAATCCCAAGCCAAGCAGCACAGGCCAGGCCGAAAAGCCGCCACTCTTTAACAACCGAATGCACCACTCAGTCCCGACAGGTCCGGAGCAATCCGACAGCCTGAGCGATGGTGGCTAAACCGACTGATACGCCAGTGAATCTGGCCCACGCCCGGCTCTGGTTACCGCGCCAGTTCGACCTGCTGACGTTTCTGGAGTCAGCAGCCACCGCACTGCAATGCCAGCACTCCCTGCCGGAGCCAAGATGAGGCGCTCCGCCGGCACAGTGCAAAGCGTTGAGAAGGAATGCCTCCCGGGTGGCGAATAACCCAGCACAGACAGCCAGAAGAACCACCCCGCAATGCCAGTAGCAACGCGGCGCAGCATCAAGAAGTTTTCGCTGATGCAGCCTGGCAACAGGCTGCATTGGGAAAGCAACAGGAGATGAACATGGACAACACCATCGAGGCAGCAGGCTGGCGCGGCCGGCTCAACGCAGGGCTCGCCCCGCGCCAGCTCGAAGCGCTGATCTACGCATGTGCCGACATGACCAGCAAAGAGATTGCGCGGCTTATGGGCATCAGCCCAAAGACCGTGCAACAGCGCCTGGATGATGCCCGCTTCAAGCTGGGCAGGCAGCGCACTGTGCGCGGCCTTTGCCTTGAAGCCATGAAGCGCGGAATCGTCGCCCCGCTGGCGGTGATCATCCTGCTCAACTGTTGCGCCATGCAGCAAATGCCAAGCGTTCGCAGGCCACCCACCGCTCCAAGGGTGGCGCATGCGCGCATCAACCGCCGCGGCGAATACGAGTTCTGCGGCTGATCCACCCCGCAAAACAGTTGTAAAGCATCGCTTTACAACTCAACCCAGCACCAGCAACCAAAGGACGCACCATGAAGACCAAAGCACTTCTGCTCGCCCTGCTCATCAGCGTGTCATCGCTGGCCAGCGCAGCACCCAGCACCCTCAACTTCTGCACCGGCGGCGAAGGTGGCTTCTACCAGGACCTTGGCAAAGCCATCGGCACCAGCATCACCAAGAACACCGACATCCATCTCAACGTGCTCACCACCGGCGGCAGCGTCGAGAATGCCGAGCTGATGAAGGACGGCGACTGCGACATTGCCATCATGCAAGCCGACGCCGCGGTCACCAAGCCGCTGCCCACTGACGTGAAGATCGTCGACGGGCACATGGAGCAGGTCTACTGGCTCCACGGCCCCAGCGGCATCGAAGACTTCGGCAAGATGGAAGACGACGCGGTTGCCAAGAAGTACGCCTTCGCGGCCGTGGCCGGCTCCGGTGCCCTGGTCACCGTACGCAACTGGATCGAGACCGACGACGACTACAAAGGCGCTGTCATCGTCGAGTTTGACGACTGGTACGCCGCAGCCGAGGCGGTGGCGCAAGGCTACGTAAAGAAGGCAGGCGTCACGGTGGAGATCGCCGGCATGCTCTACATCGGCCGACCTGGCAAGATTACGAGCGACATTACCGAAGACTTTGGGACTCAGATTCTGATTGGCGAGGTCAACGACAGCTCGTTTGCCAACGCCAAGGACGCCAACGGCAACCCGCTGTACACCGCCTGCTCGGTTGACTCCAAGCTGGCCAGCGGCCTCAAGACGTCCACCTTCGGCAGCCCGGACACCTACTGCCTGCGCGCCCAGATCGTCTACAACAACGACTGGCACCAGGGCGACAAGAAGCTTCGCCGCGGCGTAGACAAGGGCATCAACAGCATCGTCAAAGCGGTGCGCTGACCATGCTCCGCTTCGCCCTGGTAATCGTGCTGGCGGGCTTCCTGCTCGCCAGCTCCACCCTGCTGCACATCCTCTCCACCACCTACATCTTCGGCGTGCTCTCGGGCCTGCTGCTGGGTGCTGCACTGTGGATGAAGTGGCGGCGCAAGCCAAGGAGCAGCCAATGAGCGCCAATGAAGACATGAAGATCAAGCGCACCGGCAAGGTGACCATCACCAAGCACGGCATCGAAGTGGAAGGCTTCGACGTGCATAACGCCATGTGCCGAGAGGTGGCAGTCATTGCAGCGGCCTGGGCTATTGGCGAGCTGCAGCGCGAGATGACTAAAACCATCCTCGCGCCAGGCGGCGGGAAGATCAGCGTCGACTAGCGCGGACAGCATCACTGAGCAGCCTTGGCGACAGGGCTGCTTGGGATGAGAACCGAATAGAGGAGCAATCTGAGATGACCACGATTATCAGCGACGCCTTCACAAGCGGTGCCGAGGTGAGCATGGCGATGCATAAGGAGGCTGGTGAGCTGTTCGTTTTTCACTGCCCCGCAGGACAGGGTTGCAAAGTCAGCAAATGGCCGCTGGATAGCCATCACATGCCCATTGCCTTGGCTCATTACGAACAATGTTGCGAGGCAGAGCGTGAGAGCGGCGGCCAGCCGGCCTGAATGAATCCCGCAACACGACCGGGACGCCGCCGGGCAACGCATGAAGCAGCGTCCGGTGATAAACAGGCTGGCCACCTGGGCAGTTCGGCCAATGAACAATACCGATAACACTGGAGAAGAGCATGAGCCGACCAAAACCACCATCCGCCAAGCAGCTGCAGGCAGCCGTCGACAAATGGAACAACGCCAACCCAGTTGGCACGGTTGTTTCGTTCGAGTCGATTATCGGTGAAGGCGAAACCCACCGCGGTGCTTCTGTTTCGGAGGCGCAAGTCTTGAGTGGGCACACCGCAGTGATCTGGCTTGAAGGCAAAAGCGGCTGCGTATGCCTCGAGCATTGCACCCCGGTTGCAGCGTAAGAACATGGCGAAAGCCAGACGGAAATTGCCGCTTAACGGGCCTACGGCAATGTAAATAATCAGTGCCCCCGTCAGTGAGTTGGAAGGCTCACCCGATCACCTGGCAACAGGTCGCATCGGCCAATGATTGAGGCGTTGGCAAGTGCCACGCAACGCTTGGAGCAGCAAAGCCCCGCAATTCTCCTGGGCCGGTTGATGCAAGACGGCCAATACCAGAAACGAGCGGGCGGGAAGCAAGCACGGGTAACGCCGTGGTGCTTCGATCATTGGCCGATGCGCAATATCGCGCATCACAACCTAGTTGGATTTGTCGATCACGCTAGGCTCGGCTCGCCGGGAGGCGACACGTAACCGCTGACGCAACACACCCAGGCCGCCGCCAGTAGCGGGCCTGGGCACCCTTCCCCCGTACCCATAAGCAGCCAACCCAGCACGCAGCCTTGCGGAAGTCTGGCGTGTTGGTGCGGCTGACTTATGGGTATGACCAACCGAGAGGCCACATCATGAACGCGATTCAGCGAGCCAAAGCCAGCATCCAAGCCCTTGCCGGCCTGATGCGCGGCACCAACAACGCACGCACCACCTTCAACGTGAAGCGCCTGCCGCTGGCCAAGCCTCGGGCAACCCGGCTCTACGTCATCGGCAACATGGTGCAGGTGCGCGACCAAGACACCGACCGCGTGCTTGGTTGGCGTGAGAACTACATGGAAGCCGAGCAGCTTGGCCGTGACCTGGTGGCCGGCAAGCCGATCACCCCAACCCTTCCAGCCGGTGCAGCGTAATGGCCCGCGGCGTAAACAAGGTGATCCTGGTTGGCACCTGCGGCCAAGACCCAGAAACCCGCTACATGCCGAGCGGCAACGCGGTCACCAACCTGAGCCTGGCCACCAGCGAGCAGTGGACGGACAAGCAGACCGGTCAGAAGGTCGAGAAGACCGAATGGCACCGCGTCTCGCTGTTCGGCAAGGTCGCCGAGATTGCTGGCGAGTACCTGCGCAAAGGCTCCCAGGTCTACATCGAGGGAAAGCTGCAAACCCGCGAGTGGGAGAAGGACGGCATCAAGCGCTACACCACCGAAATCATCGTCGATATGCAGGGCCGCATGCAGCTGCTCGGCGGCAAGCCTGACAACGCCCAAACAGCTCGGCATCCAGCGCCTCGGCCACAGCAGGCGCCACAGCCAAGCGCACAGCCAGCGACCGACTTCGACAGCTTCGACGACGACATACCCTTTTAGCGCGGAGATACCAGCATGCCATTCATGACTACAGCCGAGCTGCAGCAGCACCATCGAAACCTGCTCAGCAACATCGCCCTTCTTGATAAAGCCTCGCCTGATTGGAGCCATCTTGACCGTGAGCGTGGCGAGGCCACCAAGCGGAACATCAAGCAGGAAATCGTGCGGGTTGAAGCCGAGCTGCACATGGCTGGCGCTCGCGCCAAGTCCGCCTGATCGGAGGCGTGATGGCACTCACCCAACAGCAGCGCGACGCCAACACCAAGGCCAACCGCGAGAAGACCGGCGACGAAGAGCTACGCCACCGCGTGCGGCCAGGCACCAAAGCCTGCCTTGAGCGCAACAAGGCTAGAGCCGGCATCACCGAGACAAGCGAGCTGCTGCAGGTCGTGCTGCTCAACATGGAAGGCCTCGATGATCAGGCCTTCGCCGCATTGACCACGCCACCGCGCCACACTTTCGAGATAAGCGAAAACGTGGCGCGCGATCTGTACCAGCAGGGCGCACGCCGAGCCGCCAAGCTCGACGCCGACGACCTGCCGTAACTCACCCACCCAAGCCCAGCGCCAGCAGCGCAACGGGCTGCTATTGCCTGGAGAAAGCTATGCAGAACGTACTTTATGCCGGCCTGCGCAACCCGGCCCGCGACCAACAGATCTTCGCAGCCCTTGAGGGCAAAGAGCCTGGCGAGGTAGCTGAGCTGCTGGGCATATCACCGAGCACTGTTCGCCGCGCTGCCAAACGCTTTGCGGTGCTCAGCACCTTCAATCTCCGGCTCACAGGGGGGGGTAAGGACATCTCAATTGGGCCGGTTGCCGCCAAGTCATTCCGGCGGGCAGCCCTCGGCGCATACCGCCACTTCTGCGGCACCTTCCGCAGCCTAGAGCTGAATCAGTGGGCCGTAACGGATGGCACCACAACCATCAGCATCCAAGACCTGCGCGACCTCGACTCGGGTGTTGCCTCGGTCACTGAAGACGATCAGGAATCAGACGCATGACATCAATGAAGAAGCCAGCGCCGTTCGACTTCCACACCCAGTACGGCCTGCCGCTGGCCGAAATCGATGACGAGATAAACGTCGACCTGTTCGCCGGCGGCGGCGGCGCCAGCACCGGCCTTGAGATGGGCCTGGGCCGGCCAGTGCACATCGCCATCAACCACAACCCTGCGGCCATCAGCATGCATGAGGCCAACCACCCGGGCGCGCTGCACCTGCAGACGGACGTGTGGGCGGTTGACCCGGTTCAGGTGCTGGCTGGGCGGCGCATTGGCTGGTTCCACGCTTCGCCGGATTGCACTCACCACAGCCAGGCGGCCGGCGGGCAGCCGCGCAAGAAGGAAGTGCGGGACCTGTCCTGGGTCGTGGTCAAGTGGGCAGGCATCGGTCAGCCGCGCATCATCAGCCTGGAGAACGTGAAGCAGATCCGCCAGTGGGGCCCGCTGATCGCCAAGCGCTGCAAGAAGACAGGCCGCGTGATGAAGCTGGACGGCACTGTTGCAGCACCAGGTGAGCGCATCCCGCGCGGTGAGCAGTTCCTGGTGCCTGACCCGAAACGCAAAGGCACCACCTGGCATAAGTTCCTCAGCTGCCTGCGGGCACTGGGCTACACCGTCGAGCACAACATCCTGAAAGCCTGCGACTTCGGCGCGCCAACCAGCCGCGAGCGCCTGTTTCTGGTGGCGCGGCGTGACGGCAAGCCGATCGTATGGCCACAGCCAACCCATGCAGCCAAGCCTGTAAAGGGCCAGAAGCCATACCGCACCGCGGCCGAGTGCATCGACTTCAGCCTGCCAACCCAGAGCATCTTCGACCGCAAGAAGCCATTGGCCGAGGCCACACAACGGCGCATTGCCAAGGGCATCAAGCGCGAGGTGCTGCAGAAGGCCAAGCCCTTCATCGTGCCGATCGCCAACTGGTCACGCGATGCGATGCATCAAGTAGATCAGCCGCTGAACACCGTCACTGCATGGCCGCGCGGCGGGTCGTTTGCGCTGGCCACCCCGCAGCTGGTCAAGTTCCGATTCGGGGAGGGTGGCCTACCGCTCGACAAGCCGCTGCCAACAATCACTTCTGGCGGAAACTGCAAGCGCCCGGCAGGTGCGGCCCATGCCATGGGCATTGCCACGTGCTTTCTTGAACAGGCGAACGGTGGCTTTAACACTATGCACTCGCGCGGCATGGATCAGACCGTCTCGACCTTAACCAACAGCTGCAGCCAGCAGCGGCTGGTGACAGCCAACCTGGTGCACCTGCGCGGCAACTGTGATGCACGGGATGTGGAAGACCCACTGCACACCGTCAGCGCCGGCGGCACGCACCATGCGCTGTGCACGGCCTTCCTTTCGCGCCAGTTCGGGGCGAGTGTTGGCCAGGCCGTGGATGAGCCGTCGCCCACCATCACCGCCGGCGGTGGCGGCAAGTCGGCACTGGTCACGGCGCATTTAACCGCCATGGCAGAAAACGTGATCAGCGTTGATCCAGAGGAACCACTGCCGACTGTTCTTGCGGGCGGCACCCGGTTTGGCCTGGTCGAGCTGAAGCTTTCGCCGGATGCTGAAGAGGGAGCGCTGCGCTGTGCAGCCTTCCTGATGAAGTACCACGGCATCGGCGAGAACGTGATCGGCATGGATGAGCCAGTCAGCACCGTGACGACCAAGGATCGCTTGGCGCTGGTGACGGTCTGGATCGGAGGCGACCCCTACGTCATCGTGGATATATGCCTGCGCATGCTGCAGCCGCATGAGCTGTACGCCGCGCAGGGCTTCCCGCCCAGCTACATCATCACCCACGGGCACGATGGTCGGATCTTCACGAAGTCGGAGCAGGTGTTCATGTGCGGCAACAGCGTCAGCCCGCCGCCAATGGCCGCCATCGCGGCAGCCAACGACACCTGGTCACCGCGACAAGCCCTGGCCGCATAAATCACCACCCTACCCGCCCACTCCCTGCCTGATGCTCGGGAGGGAGGGTGGTGGCGGGATTATGGCAGAAGGCCCTAAGTCCAGTTCGATTCATCCTTGTTTCTTACCATCTTGTAAGAGGTGAAAGCAGGTCGAACCTTATACGTTTCAACGAACCCCACCAGGTCGCCTAAACAATCATTGAGTTCGCGCCTGGCGATCTTCGACTGGTAGCCAACCGCAATCTCTTTGAGCTCAATGTCATTATCAAACCCCTTAAAGTAAAGTCCGGTATCAATATCTTTGGCGCCAAGGTTTCCGAAAACCCTGGACTCTTTTTCATACGACCAATGATCGTACTTAGTTAAAAAGGTTTGCCAAGCCGGAGAGCCTTGGCCTGCCAACCAAGACTCAGCCTCATATTCGAATTTCATTCTTTCGGATGTGTAAACGACATCCTCAACCATCTCTTCTGGCACATCAAACCCGAGGCATATACCGGTATGCCTATCTGCGTAATGGGCCCACTGAACAGGACTTGACATCTCTTTACTGAAACAAAGGATGCCAGTCTTCTGGGCAGCGTAATCCTTGAAACTCTGCAATTTACGTCGCACTTCCTTGTCACCTGAATTATGACAAAGGAGCTCAAACGGGTCGTTCAGCGCATCAAAGGTTGAAACCTTAATTCGACGTTTTTTGAGATTCAGCAATCCGAACTCCGAATTGCAGAAATGAAACAAGCGCCGCTTTCGCATAAGTTCTAATTCCTCAAGGTCCCATGCCGGGCCTGAACAAATACCCCACTTCCAACATTCACGCCAGCCGAGCGGTTCAGCCACTGGCTTGCCCGCGGATCTTCGAGGCGTTGAAAGCCGCAGCGTGAGTTAAATCAGGCCTCTCTTTTTGTCGAGTTCATAGAGGGCTTGGCCATCTCCAGCATCCAGTGCGGAGTAGTACTCGGGGTCCTTGAGTCGAGCCAGCTGATCCTGTGCTTCCAGGCACTCGGAGTCGACCCGATCAAAGCGTTTCTGCAACTCAGCAAGATCATCTTTGTAATGATCTCGCTCTTCAGTGACGTCGCGAAGTTCCTGTCGAACCTTCGGAAGGCGAACGAACGAATCGTAGAAAGCCTGCCCTGCAAACAGAGCCGTGATCAGCCACCAGTTCCACCATTCCATGCTCACCTCCAGTTATCAGCCACCACCCTGCCTGATGCTTGGGCGGGAGGTCGCTGTGGTTTCGGCAACGCTAACAAGAAGGTGAGCGATGGAAACTATCTTCATCCAGTTCCAGTGATTCGCTCAGATCGATTATAGGAACTCGTCCAATAACTTCTTGTGCAATAGCTTCGGGGATATGTTGCATTTTTAGCGAAAGAACATCCCCTGCTTGGGGCTCATCCACTATTGCAATCACGCCAAGGTCTCCGATTCCATACTTGCTGCGCATATCTATAATTAAAGCTGCCGAATCAAGCACAGCTGATCTGCGGAAATCTAGTAGCCATGCTGTCAAGCGATGAAAGCATACGCTCCAATCTTGCAAATAAGGGAACAAATGCAACTCTTCAGGCCCTGTAGTCAGGTCGTTCTTGACTAGGCTCTGCCATCTACCATAACTATCAAGCAACTCAACACTCTTGTACTTCAATACGATTTGAACGCCGTCCACTCCAGATTCGCTCCCTATAGAATAGTGGAGTGGTGGCATACCGACATGCTGGCAGTAGTTACGTAAATTCGACATAAAGCGATAAGCGCGTGACGCGTCATAGACCTCTGATTGCTTAGCCTTCCAACTTTTTAGCTCATCCGAATTTGGGCCATAACGACGAGTTAGAGCAGCATCCCCATGATCAAGAAACGAGCGGAACATGCTTGTTAGATTTAGAGTAAGCCGCGAGATTGAAAGAGGGATCATCCTCGCGTCATGACTATTAATCGAGCCAGAATCTAAGTAATTTTTACCAATTCCTAGTATTGAGCGCAGCAAATCCTCCATATTCAGTTGAACTGAATAATAAAGATTAACGCACTCGCTATAAAACCTTATATCCCTGAAACAGAATTGGTATTTTTCAAAGTCGGCATCTGATATGCGATGGTTAATACTAACATTTGTCAACTCTTCCCCTGTGTCAGGATTTATTTTCCCCTCCATCAGAGCCAGGCAATGCCTTCCTTCAAACCCTTCCGGAACTTCCTGTTGCATAGCTCTTTCCCTTGATTTGCCTGTAACTAAGCTTCAGAAACTAACCCACAAGCCACCTTTCACGCCACTGGCGAGGTATTCCCAATGAAAATGGCACGCGCAAGCGAGCAGGACCTGGAGTGCGCCAACCAGGTGGCGAGCTGCCTTGATCAACTCATCGACGGCTATATACCGGAGTGCATGACCACTGGAGACGACTTCGAATGGCTTGATGTGGACGACGCCGAGCAGTGCCAAGGAGTGCTGCTCAAGCTGATCGAGATAGCCAAGGCCGGCAGCATGAGCCGCGCCACCTTCGGCATGGCGGTGCTGCTCGATCCGCGCAACAAGATCCTTGACCCTGCCGACGATTGCCTGGCCCTGCACCCGACACTGGCCGGCCTGCTGAACAACTTGGCTCCGACGCCATGAGACTCGCTACTGCCGCGCACCCTACCTTTACTGCTCCCTTTTAGTCATCGGCACCCCATGAGCCATACAACTCCTCCCCCGAAGGGCGCGGAGCCGCCACCTCAGCAGCGGCCTCAAGCTCACGCTGAACAACTCGAAAATAGTCGTTGGCTCGCGCCGCAAGAGAACCCCAACGAGCAACATAATGCTTGCGAGCCGAAGCGCCGACATCTGACCAACTCTGTCGAGCGCGAAGTCCTTCTGCCTCACGAGCCAATGTATCAACCACACCGATGGCCATCGCCAGCCTGTTTGCGGTGTTGCCAGGTAGCGGCTCCAATGCCTGAATGGTAGAAACTCCGATGCCCTCCAGCATCTGCCCCATGTCAGTCAAGTGACTTAGGAAATCGTGCTTCGTCCAGTCGCGGTTATCTTCATAGAAGGCAAGCATGGCCATGTGGTGATGCGTCTTGTCAGCCATGTGGCGCACTGTTTCCAGCAACCTGGCCGCAACTAGCCCCGCTCGCTGGCGATCGCTCCGTGCTCTCTGTCGTTCTGCCTGAGAAGCCAGGCCAAGTGCCACGAAAACCGCCAGCACCGTACCGACCGCTGATAGTGCATCCCAGTCCACCATTTAAAGCTCCTTCATTGCGCTTAGCCGCTTCGCTTGAACCTACCCCACAACCCACCTTTCACGCCACTGGCGAGGGATAACCATGGACAACCAATTTGGCCTCGATGCCGACTACTTCATCAAGCTGTGCAAGCGCGAGTTCAGTCCCAGCGTAATTCTCAACCAGCGGCCGGAGGACTTGGCGCGAGCATTTGCCAGAGCAGCACGCACGGCATGTGCGGGCGTATTGCGTGAGGACGAGTTCAACTGGGAGCACCTGCGCAGCACTGGCCAGATCACGGCCGGCGAAAAGATCCGATTCACGGTTAGCGGCGAAACGACAACGACGCGGGTGAAGGAAGTCCTCAACCCCGGCACTGATACCGAAGAGGTCATATACAACCAGAAGAAGAACTACTTCTTCATCACGAAGATGGCGCTGGACGGTAGCAGCACGCACAAGAGCGTGCAGGTGCGCATCAGGCGGCTGTCGCAATGACCGCCAAGACCTACTGCCGAACCACCCGCCTGCCTGTAGCCAAGTGCGGCTGCCTTCGCTGCACGCCCATCACGCCGGAGTAACCCACCATGAAAAGCCTCTTCTGGCGCTTCCTCGCGAAGCTGCTGGCACGGCCAGCTATTGCCACTTGGTTGATCACCCGGGCGCAGCGAACGCCCTACTTCCACATCATGTCCGCCGATGGTCAGGACATGTACATGGGCCGCTGGTGGCTGTTCAACCCATACGATCGCGACACCTACAACCCAGGCTACTGGTGGTGCCCGTGGTCGGTGCGCATTCACCACATCATGCGGCCGGACAACGACCGGGATCTGCACGACCACCCC
The DNA here is from genome assembly GCF_963970955.1 of Pseudomonas sp. EA_35y_Pfl2_R111. NCBI lineage: Bacteria > Pseudomonadati > Pseudomonadota > Gammaproteobacteria > Pseudomonadales > Pseudomonadaceae > Pseudomonas > Pseudomonas sp. EA_35y_Pfl2_R111. The sequence continues at coordinate 50,868 of NZ_CAXAOM010000001.1, forward strand.
TGGAACGCTCGCACCATCATCCTGCGCGGCAGTTACACCGAACAGCGCCTGATTGATCACGACGACCCGGTGCTCGATCAGCTGAGACTGCCACCCAATGCGCAGGCAACCGAGTACATCGGCCGCAGGCCAGGCTGTACCGCAACCCTGCGCTTCGGCGAATACCACCGCATCGACTCAGTAAGCGCCGGCGGCGTGTTCACCCTCTTTATCAGCGGCCCCAAGCAAGGCACCTGGGGCTTTCTGGTTGATGGCGTGAAAGTGCCCTGGCGCAAATATCTGGGCCTTGATCAGGAGGCTGCGTGATGGACGGCATGACTGAGAGCGCCCAAGTACAGCGCATCAACAGGCAGCTTGAACGCTGGCTGCACAAGCCCACCGGCCGGCGTGGTTGCGTGATCTTCGAAGTGGCAGGCACCTGCGAATTGCAGGGTATCGACGGGCGCAGTTTCTACGCCAAGCGGGAAGACCTGAACAACACCGAAACTTGGGAGCGCCTGCCATGAGCGATCAACCCTACGATCGACCCGGTTTCGACGCTCTCTGGTTGACGTTTGGCCTTTCTCGGTCAGCGTTCGCCGTCCTGCCCCGCGTGATGATGCACGACATGCCAGACGCCTGGCAGGCGGATATGGCCAGGCTGCTAAATGAATGGGAAGCGACCTGGGTCAATCAGCCGAACATCAGTTCAAGGGTTCAGATCGTGGACGCTGACGGGCGGTTTATGAAAACCCCAGGCTGGCTGCTGAACTACCGCCACCCCGACCGCGAACAGCTGGCCGCAATGCGTTCGCCGAAGAACGCCGCACTGGCGGGCGCTGGGGGTGAGTGATGGGCGGTCGAAAAGTTCTGATTGTTGGCGGTACCGATATCAGCAGGCACGTCACTCTGGCGCTTCTGCACCTATCAGTCACGGCGGTTGAAGCACGCCAAGCCGTATGGGAAGGAAACGCGCTACTTCTGCCTGAATCAGGCGACCCATTCACCCCGCGTCCGCGCAGCAAGGGCGAGAAAGCCCGCAACCGCAAGCACCGCAAGTAACCCCTAACCCCGATCAAACCCCAATCAACTGTGCCGGCTTGAGCCGGTGGAGAGGTATTCGCTATGTCTGAAGGAATCAGCATTCAGCTGCAGCAAGACGGTCTCACGTTCAACGCATTGCGAGCTGCGAACGCTGAGCGCATTGGCTCATCGAAGTACCGCATATGCGAAGAGCAATGGACGCCCGCACACTGGATGCAGGCGACTGTTGGCGAGCTTGGTGAACTGGCAAACCTGCTCAAGAAGGTTGATCGCGGTGATTTCCCCTTCGAGCAAGTTAAAGCCGAGGTCGCCAAAGAGCTGGCCGATGTTCAAACCTACCTGGACATTCTGGCGCTGAAGCTGGGCGTTGACCTTGGGCAGGCCACTATCGACAAGTTCAACGAGGTGTCAGCGCGCATTGGCTCCCACGTCCGCCTTGGCACGCAGCCGGAGTCGATGGCTGAACAGGCAAGTCATTCCGTTTTCAAGAAAGGCGACATTGTGCGCTACTCGGGCGGCTGCACAGCTCTGGCCCGGCTGGACTCGCCCCATGCTGGCGGCTGGCATGCAGATCATTGCCTGGGCGGCCAGATATTCGTGAGCACCTCGCATCCAAACCCCATGCGCCGGGCTAGCCCAGAAGACTGCCAAGCCTTTCAGCTGCATCGCGCCAAGACCCTGCAGCAGCAGGGCCGAACCGAGCAACCCTAACCCTTTCCCACCCTCCCCGGCATAGGGGTAGAGAGGTATCACAGTGATCAAAGTGGACGTGACAAAGCTCGAAGGGCCTGCGCTGGACTGGGCTATGGGCAAGGCGGAAGGCATCACATGCGTGATGATGAGCCCGCGAAAGGACGAACCGAAGAAACCATTCGCACTATTCGGCTCACTTGCCCTGGTCATTGGCGGCGAAGAGCAGGCGGGATACACGCCATCTGCGTGCTGGCACTGCCTCGGGCCGCTGATCGAGAAATATCACATACAGCTCAGCTACAACGGCAACGGTTTCTCGAAGAGCCCAACCGGAAAGTATTGGTGCGCCTATGTGTGCAAGCCATCCGGGCAAGAGGAACGCCCCAGCGGCGGCGGCCCAACTCCCCTGATCGCTGCTTGCCGAGCGATTGTTGCTCGCAAGTTTGGCGACTACGTCGATATCCCCAACGAATTACATGCCCCATATGTCGGCTAGAGAGGCAGCCATGAAGAAAGAACTCATCAAGATCAGCGAGTTCCGCCGCCGGCGCTGGGGCGAGAACGGCACGCCGATGTGCTCCCAGGCCATCCGCAACCAGATCCGCAACGGCGATCTACCCGGCGAGCAAATCGGCAAGCTGTGGTATATCGACTGGACCGCATTCAACAAATCGAACGGCAACGACCTGGTTGCCATGGTGCTGAAAGGAGCTGCGTGATGGTTCCAAGGCCGCGCAACAAGGCGAACAAGGGTTTGCCGCCAAACCTATACCACGATGCCAGGCGCGGCACTTACCGTTACCGCCGGCCTACAGATGGCAAGTGGTTCCAGTTCGGGACTGATCGCATCAAGGCCATCGACGCCGCCAAGCAGCTGAACATTGAGTTTCTGCAGGGCGGCGACCTGGTGGGCGCTGTCATGGGCAAGCAGTCCGACCTGTTCAGCGCATTCATCGATCACTACCAAAGCAACATCCTGCCGCCGCGTGAATTGGCAAAGGGGACGCTCGACCTTTATGCGGTGCACCTTCGCCGATTCCGCACAGCATTCGAAGGCAAAGGCGTTGACCAGATCAGCATCCGAATGGTTGCCGAACTGCTCGACAGCCTTACCGCCCGCGCCGCCAACCAGGCCAGATCCTACCTGATCGACATCTTCAACCACGCCGCAGCCAAAGGCCTGTGCGCCGACAACCCGGCAGCATGCACGATCGCGCGCATCGAGAAGAAGCAACGCAAGCGTCACACCGTGGCTGGCATCCGGGCAATCCGCGAGAAGTCGCCGGCCTGGCTGCAGAACGCCATCGACCTGGCGCTGATCACCGCTCAGCGCCGAACCGATATCTTGTCGATGAAATTCGAAGACGTTCGCGATGGCCACCTGTACGTGATCCAGCAGAAGACTGCCAAGGCCACGGACGCGGCATGGATACGCTTCAAGGTAACGCCGGAGCTGCAGGCGGTCATTGATCGGTGCCGCGACAATATCCTGTCGCCCTATCTAATCCACCGCCGGCCGGAACGCAAACGGCAAAAACAGGCGGAGCAGAAAGAGCACTGGACGAAGATCGAGGAAAGGTTTTTGACCAGAGCATTCAAGGACGCGAGGGACGCAGCCGAGTGCTATGCCAGCTGGAGGGATGAAGAACAGCCGGGCTTTCACGAAGTGCGCGCGTTATCGCTGCACCTGTACAAGAAAGCCGGAAAGGATGGGCAGAAGATCGCCGGGCACGCCAGCGAGGGGATGACGAAGAACTATCAGCGCGACCACGCAGAAATCATCTGGGCGGAAGCGGTACCCGACTTGGATATCAGCGAAATCGCCGGGTAGTTTTGCGCGCATTTTGCGCAAGTTTTGCGCAAGGCCCACAAAAGAAAACGGCCCAAGCACGTAAGTGCTTGAGCCGCTTAGGAATTATTGGTCGGGACGGAGTGATTCGAACACTCGACCCCTAGCACCCCATGCTAGTGCGCTACCGGACTGCGCTACGCCCCGACTAGGCGTGAATCCGTTTTCAGATAACCGAAAACGTCGCGAACTATACATTAAGCTTCTGAAATGTGGAAACTTTTTTGAATAATGCGACTATTTCCTAAGCACCAACAACACGTCTTCAAGCTCGGTAATCATTTGCTTGATCAGCTGCTTGTATTGAGTGCTGTCATCTTTGGCTTCATCGCCTGAAAGACGCTGACGCGCCCCACCGATGGTGAAACCTTGATCGTATAAGAGCGCACGAATCTGCCGAATCATCAGCACATCCTGACGCTGATAATAGCGGCGATTACCGCGCCGCTTAACCGGGTTGAGCTGTGGAAACTCCTGTTCCCAATAACGCAACACATGCGGTTTAACGGCACAGAGCTCACTAACCTCACCAATAGTGAAGTAGCGCTTGCCGGGTATGACGGGTAGTTCGTCGTTATGACTTGGTTCCAGCATACGCCTCGACCCTGGCTTTAAGTTTCTGGCCTGGACGGAAAGTCACGACACGGCGAGCCGTGATCGGAATTTCCTCTCCTGTTTTTGGATTGCGACCGGGGCGCTGACGCTTATCGCGCAGATCAAAGTTACCGAACCCCGAGAGCTTGACCTGTTCGTTGAGCTCCAGCGCTTGGCGGATCTCCTCAAAGAACAGCTCCACCAACTCCTTGGCTTCCCGTTTATTCAGGCCCAGCTCTTCATACAGACGTTCCGCCATCTCAGCTTTCGTCAGAGCCCCCATACGCTACTTCCTTAACGTGGCGTTGAACCTTTGTTCCAGGGAGGTGAGAATATTTTGCGTTGTGGTACTCACCTCATCGTCATTAAGAGTGCGCGATGGATGCTGCCAGGTCAAGCCAACGGCAAGGCTTTTTCTATGAGGATCAATACCTTTACCGTGATACACGTCAAATAGCTTGAGGTCGGTCAGCCACTCGCCTGCTGCTTCACGAATCGCGCCGAGCAAATCCTGCGCTGGCACGTCACGATCGACCAGCACCGCCAGGTCACGCCGCACTTCAGGGAACTTAGACAGCTCCTGGAACTTAGGCATAACGCCCTGAGTGATTTCACCCAGCACCAGCTCAAACATAAAGACAGCCTGATCCAGACCCAGCACCTTCGACAGCTCGGGATGAATGGCGCCGAGGAAACCGACTAAACGCCCCTCACGTTCAATGCGCGCTGTTTGCCCTGGATGCAACGCAGCGTGCTCGCCTGGCACAAATGCAAAACTATCGCCCGCACCGGCACTGGCCAGCAACGCTTCGACATCAGCCTTCACATCATAGAAATCGACATCATCGCGGCCGTGCGCCCAACCTTCAGGCAAGCGACCACCACAAATCACGCCCGCCAGCATCGGCTCTTGTTTCAAGCCTTCGAGCTGACCAACAAAGCGCAAGCCGCTTTCGAACAGACGCACACGCGACTGCTGGCGATTCAAATTGTGCTCAAGCGCTTTAATCAGACCTGGCCACAAGGAGGAGCGCATCGCCGCCATATCTGCGGAGATCGGGTTTGCCAGCATCAGCGGCTCAACGCCTGGATTGAACAACTCGAACAACTTGGGATCGATAAAACTGTAGGTAATCGCTTCCTGATAGCCACGGGCAACCAGCAAACGGCGCAGCGCAGGCAGTTCGACAGCCGCTTCAGCCTTGGCCTGCGGGGCCAAACGCGCTTGCGGGTAACGCACAGGCAAGCGGTTGTAACCATACAAGCGGGCAAGCTCTTCGATCAGATCGACTTCCAGGCTGATATCGAAGCGATGACTTGGCACACCAACCTGCCACTGCCCTTCGCCATCGGCACGAATGTCCAAGCCCAAAGCCGCCAGCAAACGGACAATTTCGGCATCATCCATCTTCATGCCGAGCATCTGCTCGATACGCTCAACGCGCAGCGTGACCGGCGCAACGCTCGGCAAATGCTCCTGATTGACGACTTCGATAATCGGCCCGGCTTCGCCACCAACGATTTCCAGCAAAAGCGCAGTCGCACGCTCCATCGCCTCGCGGGCCAGCTGCCAGTCCACGCCACGCTCGAAGCGGTGCGACGCATCCGTGTGCAAACCGTAAGAGCGCGCCTTGCCAGCGATGGCGATGGTGTCGAAGAACGCACTCTCAAGGAACAGATCTCGGGTCTTTTCGTTGACGCCGCTGTGCTCGCCGCCCATCACGCCGGCAATGGCCAAGGCACGGCTGTGATCGGCGATCACCAACGTATCGCTACGCAGGCTGATTTCCTGACCATCAAGCAGGACAAGCTTCTCACCCTCCTCCGCCATACGAACACGGATGCCGCCATTGATCTCAGCAAGATCAAACGCATGCAGTGGCTGACCCAGTTCAAGCATCACGTAGTTGGTGATGTCGACAGCTGCATCGATACTGCGCACATCAGCGCGACGCAGACGCTCAACCATCCACAACGGTGTCGGCTTGGACAAATCGACATTGCGCACAACCCGACCGAGGTAACGCGGGCAGGCTTGCGCAGCCAGAATTTCAACTAGGCGCACTTCATCATGGCTCGGCGCAACTGCCGCAACTACCGGGCGAGTGACAGGCGCGGCGTACAAAGCACCGACTTCACGCGCCAGACCAGCCAACGACAGGCAATCGCCGCGATTCGGGGTCAGATCGACTTCGATGCTGGCGTCATCCAGATCCAGATAGACACGAATGTCCTGCCCCACCGGCGCATCTGCCGGCAGCTCCATCAGACCGTCATTTTCTTCGCTGATCTGCAGCTCAGAGGCCGAGCAAAGCATGCCGTTGGACTCAACGCCGCGCAGCTTGGCTTTCTTGATTTTGAAGTCGCCGGGCAGTTCGGCACCGATCATGGCGAACGGAATCTTCAGGCCGGGGCGCACATTGGGCGCGCCGCACACCACCTGAAAGGTTTCCGCACCATTGCTGACCTGGCACACGCGCAGCTTGTCGGCATCGGGGTGCTGCTCGGTGCTCAGCACCTCACCCACCACTACGCCACTGAATACGCCGGCGGCCAACGATACGCTGTCAACTTCAAGGCCGGCCATGGACAGGCGGGCAACCAGATCGTCGCGGGAAACCTGCGGGTTTACCCAGCTACGCAGCCATTGTTCACTGAATTTCATACTGTCTGTTCTCCTGAACCAATTCGATTACGGAATGCGAGGGCGCTAGCGAAATTGCGCCAAGAACCGCAGGTCGTTATCGAAGAACAGCCGTAAATCGTTGACGCCGTAACGCAGCATGGCCAGACGCTCAACACCCATACCGAAAGCGAAACCAGAGTATTTTTCCGGATCAATGCCAGACATGCGCAACACATTCGGGTGCACCATGCCGCAGCCCATGACTTCCAGCCAGCCGGTCTGCTTGCACACGCGGCAGCCTTTGCCGCTGCACATCACGCACTGCATATCGACTTCGGCCGATGGCTCGGTGAAAGGGAAAAACGAAGGACGGAAACGTACGCCCAGAGGCTTTTCGAAGAACACCCGGAGAAACTCCTCGATGGTGCCCTTAAGGTCAGCAAAACTCACACCCTCATCGACCAGCAGGCCTTCTACCTGATGGAACATCGGCGAGTGAGTGATATCGGAGTCGCAGCGATAAACGCGGCCGGGGCAAACAATACGGATCGGCGGCTGCTGCGATTCCATGGTGCGCACCTGAACCGGAGAGGTGTGGGTGCGCAGCAACATGTTCGCGTTGAAGTAAAAGGTGTCATGCATAGCCCGGGCCGGGTGATGACCTGGGATATTGAGTGCTTCAAAGTTGTGATAGTCGTTTTCCACTTCTGGGCCTTCGGCAATGCCGTAGCCAATACGGGTGAAAAACTGCTCGACGCGCTCCAATGTCCGAGTGACAGGGTGCAGACCACCAGAAGTCTGACCGCGGCCTGGCAGGGTCACGTCGATTTTTTCGGCGGCGAGCTTGGCGCTCAGCGCGGCCTGTTCCAGAGTTGCCTTACGGCTGTTCAGGGCATCCTGAACTTGATCCTTGGCGGCATTGATCAACGCACCGGCTTGCGGACGTTCTTCTGCCGACAGATTGCCCAGGGTCTTCATCACCTGAGTCAATTCGCCTTTCTTGCCCAGATAGTGAACCCGCAGTTGCTCCAGGGCATTCACATCGTCGGTGTGGCTAACGGCCTCAAGCGCTTGCGAGACCAGCACATCCAGATTTTCCATTTACAGACTCCAGATACGAAATAGGGGAAGAGCTTGAAGGCTCTTCCCCTATTGGTGACGTTTAGCACCGGGCGAGCCCGGTGATTGTCGGGGACTTAAGCCAGTACGGCTTTCGCTTTCTCGACAATCGCAGCAAACGCCGCTTTTTCGTTCACTGCCAGATCAGCCAGTACCTTACGGTCGATCTCAATGGACGCTTTTTTCAGGCCGGCAATGAAACGGCTGTAAGACAGACCGTTAACACGTGCACCAGCATTGATACGAGCGATCCACAGAGCGCGGAACTGACGTTTTTTCTGACGACGGTCGCGGTAGGCGTACTGGCCTGCCTTGATGACCGCTTGCTTGGCAACGCGGAATACGCGTGAACGCGCACCGTAGTAGCCTTTAGCGAGTTTCAGAATTTTTTTGTGACGCTTGCGAGCGATAACGCCGCGCTTAACACGAGCCATGAGTAATTTCCTCTATCTTGACCGATTAACGAACGCGCAGCATGCGCGCCACTTTTGCTACGTCAGACGGATGCACCATGGTGCTACCGCGCAGTTGACGCTTACGCTTAGTGGACATCTTGGTCAGGATGTGGCTCTTGAAAGCGTGCTTGTGCTTGAAGCCGTTAGCGGTTTTGAGAAAACGCTTGGCTGCACCACTCTTAGTTTTCATCTTTGGCATGTTCGGATACTCCGCATTCAGTTGATAAACATAACCGCAAGGCCTGCCGTGCCCTGGTGGTTACTTCTTCTTTTTGGGGGCGATGACCATGATCAGCTGGCGTCCTTCCATCTTTGGATGCTGTTCAACGGTGCCGTATTCAAGCAAGTCACCTTCAACTCGCTTCAACAACTCCATGCCCAGCTCCTGATGCGCCATCTCACGGCCGCGGAATCGAAGCGATACCTTGGCCCTGTCCCCATCACTAAGGAAACGTACCAGGTTGCGTAGTTTTACCTGGTAATCCCCTTCCTCCGTCCCTGGACGAAACTTGATTTCTTTAACCTGAATCTGCTTCTGGTTTTTCTTTGCAGCAGCAATCTGCTTCTTCTTTTCGAAGATCGATTTGCCGTAGTCCATCAGCTTGCAAACAGGGGGCACTGCATCGGCAGAAATCTCTACCAGATCCAGCTTGGCCTCTTCGGCCTTAAGAAGCGCGTCTTCAATTGACACAATCCCAAGCTGCTCACCCTCAGCGCCAATTAACCGAACCTCGCGTGCCGAGATATTCTCGTTGATCGGGGCCTTCGGTGCAGCTCGTTTATCTTGTCTCATTTCACGCTTAATAATGATTACTCCAAATCTTGGCGACCACGCCGGGAAACCGCCTGCGCAAGAAATTCAGCGAATTGAGTGACGGGCATTGAGCCCAGATCAGCACCTTCACGGGTACGCACGGCGACAGTTTTCGTCTCAACCTCCCGATCTCCAATAACCAAGAGATAGGGAACCTTGAGCAAAGTATGCTCGCGGATTTTAAAGCCTATCTTCTCGTTCCTCAAGTCAGACTTGGCACGAAAACCGCTTTGATTGAGCGTTTTTTCCACTTCGAGAGCAAAATCAGCCTGTTTATCAGTGATATTCATCACCACGGCCTGAGTCGGAGCCAGCCAAGCTGGGAACGCACCTTCATAGTGCTCGATCAAAATACCGATGAAACGCTCGAACGAACCGAGAATCGCCCGGTGCAACATGACCGGTACTTTGCGGCTATTGTCTTCAGAAACGTAACTCGCTTCCAGACGCTGCGGCATATTCGGATCGTACTGCAGAGTACCGCACTGCCAAGCGCGACCAAGGCAGTCGAGCAACGTGAACTCGATCTTCGGACCGTAGAACGCGCCCTCCCCCGGCAGATACTCCCAAGGCAGACCCGCTTCATTCAGCGCATTGGCCAGCGCCTCTTCGGCACGATCCCAGAACGCATCATCCCCCACACGCTTGGCTGGGCGTGTGGAGAGCTTCATCTTGACGTCGCTAAAACCGAAGTCTGCGTAAACCTGCAAGGTCAGCTTGATGAAATCCGCAGCCTCTTTCTTGACCTGCTCTTCTGTGCAGAAGATATGCGCGTCATCCTGAGTGAAGCCACGCACACGCATAATGCCGTGCAGAGCGCCTGACGCCTCATTACGGTGGCAGGAGCCAAACTCAGCCAGACGCAGCGGCAGCTCACGGTAGCTCTTGAGCCCCTGATTGAATATCTGCACATGGCACGGGCAGTTCATCGGCTTGATCGCGTAATCGCGACTCTCCGACTGAGTGGTAAACATGTTATCGGCGTAATTACCCCAGTGCCCGGATTTCTCCCACAACACCCGGTCAACCACCTGCGGCGTGCGCACTTCCTGGTAACCGTTGTCGCGCTGCACACCACGCATGTACTGCTCAAGCACCTGATAGATGGTCCAGCCATTCGGGTGCCAGAACACCATACCCGGCGCTTCCTCCTGGGTATGGAACAAGTCGAGGCGCTTGCCGATCTTGCGATGATCGCGCTTCTCTGCCTCTTCGATACGCTGGATATAAGCCGCTAGCTGCTTCTTGTCAGCCCAAGCCGTGCCATACACGCGCTGTAACTGCTCGTTCTTAGCATCTCCGCGCCAGTAGGCACCGGACAATTTGGTCAGCTTGAACGCCTTTAGGAAACGCGTATTCGGCACGTGCGGACCGCGGCACATGTCGACGTATTCTTCGTGGTAGTACAGACCCATGGCCTGCTCATCCGGCATATCTTCAACCAGACGCAGCTTGTATTCCTCGCCACGCGCGGCAAACACATCAATAACCTCGGCGCGCGGGGTTACTTTCTTGATGACGTCGTAGTCCTTCTCGATCAGCTGCTGCATGCGCTGCTCGATCGCCGCCACATCATCTAGAGTAAACGGACGCTCAGAGGCGATGTCGTAGTAGAAACCTTCTTCAATGACCGGACCGATCACCATCTTGGCAGCGGGAAACAGCTGCTTGACCGCATGACCAATCAAATGCGCACAGGAATGGCGAATGATTTCGAGCCCTTCCTGATCTTTTGGCGTAATGATTTGCAGGGTTGCGTCGCTTTCAATCAGGTCACAGGCGTCAACCAGCTTGCCATTGACCTTGCCTGCTACCGTGGCCTTGGCCAGACCAGCACCAATAGATTGCGCCACCTCGAGTACGGATACCGGGTGATCGAACGAACGCTGACTGCCGTCGGGAAGAGTAATGATGGGCATGGCGCCTCCTCTCCTAGTGGTGACCTCTACCAAAGGCCACATGGGTTGGGATGAGCCAGTAAGCGATTCGGCGGTATACCCGCCATACAGTGGCAGGAGCTTTTCAGCCAACCAAAACAGAACCGGGGTCACTGGAGGTTTTTAACAGCGATTAACCGCACGGATGCTTGCAGAAAGCCGGGCCTGCTGGCAAGAACCCAATAAAAAAGGGCCGCCTAAGCGACCCTTTTCCTACCAAATCTGGTAGGCACGATTGGACTCGAACCAACGACCCCCACCATGTCAAGGTGGTGCTCTAACCAACTGAGCTACGTGCCTACGATGGGTGCGCATTCTACGGCGGCGCAAAAAACTGTCAACAGGTTTTTTCGCTAACTGCCTGAATAATTGAATTTTTTACTGTTCTACAGCGCGTTTAATATTTCGCACAGGCCACTAGCCGAGCTTTTTTAACTCAGGTAGCATCCGCCTATTCGTAAAAAATAAAGAACAGAGGTTGCAAAATGGCGCACACAGCTTATCCACAATCCTACTACGCGGCCTCCGCCAATCCTGTACCGGCGCGCCCGGAATTGAATGGTGAAGTCGAGACCGACGTGTGCATCGTCGGCGCGGGCTACACCGGCCTGTCCACGGCCATCGCCCTGCTCGAAAACGGCTTTAAAGTCAGCATTGTCGAAGCGGCCAAAGTCGGTTTCGGCGCATCGGGCCGCAATGGCGGGCAGATCGTTAACAGCTACAGCCGCGATATCGATGTGATCGAGCGCAGCGTCGGCCCCAAACAGGCGCAACTGCTGGGCGACATGGCCTTTGAAGGCGGCCGCATCATTCGCGAGCGCATCGCCAAGTACAACATCCAGTGCGACCTCAAAGACGGTGGCGTCTTCGCTGCCAACACGCCCAAGCACCTGAAGCACCTCGAATCGCAGAAAAAACTCTGGGAGCGCTACGGCCACACTCAACTCGAGCTGATGGACGCCAAACGCATTCGTGAAGTGGTCGGCAGCGACGCTTATGTGGGCGGCATGCTCGACATGAGCGGCGGCCATATCCACCCGCTCAACCTGGCACTGGGCGAAGCGGCAGCGGTCGAGTCGCTGGGCGGGGTGATTTACGAACAGTCACCCGCCATCCGCATCGATCGCGGCGCCAACCCTGTTGTGCACACCCCCAATGGCCGGATCAAAGCCAAGTTCGTGGTCGTCGCCGGCAACGCCTACCTGGGCAACCTGATACCGGAGCTGTCGGCCAAGTCGATGCCGTGCGGCACCCAGGTAATCACTACCGAGCCTCTATCCGCCGAGCTGGCGAAAAGCCTGCTGCCGCAGGACTACTGCGTCGAGGACTGCAACTACCTGCTCGACTACTACCGCCTGACCAACGACAGGCGCCTGATCTTCGGTGGCGGCGTGGTCTATGGCGCACGCGACCCGGCGAACATCGAAGCGATCATTCGCCCGAAGATGCTCAAGGCCTTCCCGCAGTTGAAAGATGTGAAGATCGACTACGCCTGGACCGGCAACTTCCTCCTGACCCTGTCGCGCCTGCCGCAAGTCGGCCGCCTCGGCGACAACATTTACTATTCACAAGGTTGCAGCGGCCACGGCGTGACTTACACCCACCTAGCCGGCAAGGTCCTGGCCGAAGCCCTGCGCGGTCAGGCAGAACGCTTTGACGCCTTCGCCGACCTGCCGCACTACCCCTTCCCTGGCGGGCGCCTGTTCCAAGTGCCATTCAGCGCTCTGGGCGCCTGGTACTACACCCTGCGTGACAAACTGGGCATCTAAAGCACAGCACGCATACAGAAACGGCACCTCAAGAGGTGCCGTTTTGCATTCTAACTCCCAACGGTTTTACAGCTGTGCGTCCGGCCACACCTGACGCGCCGTACGCAACGCCCGCTGCGCAGCCGCCGTACGACCCTGCTCTTGCAGTTCCTGCGCAGCGCTCATCCACGCCTGCTTGAGCGGCTGCGCCGGCAATTGATTGGTAGGCATGACCAACACCGCCCAACGCCCCGCCTCACCCCAGGCATCGTCGAAGCTGGCAAAACTGGTGTACCAACGCCGGGTATTGCCCGAGCGCAGTACCAGCGTGCGCTCGCGCTGGTCATAACCGACCAGCAGCGCAAACTGCGCGCCCGGCCCGCCGAATAGACGATCCTGCATCACCAGCACCGGATGCCCTGCGGACACCTGTTGCATCAGCGCATCCAGATTACCGGGCAAGGGGTAGACCAGCAGATCATAAGAGCGCGCCACTGCTTCAAGCCCGGCTTGCGCGCTTTGCCCTTTGGCCAATTGCTGAATGCGTTCATCCACCAATCCAGGGCTACTAATCACCCCATGATGATTGAGCAGCGCAGCCAACGCCGAAGGCCCGCCCTGGGCATCACTGAGTTGAAAGAACGGCACATCGGCCAACTCGACCCGCTCGGGCAAGCGCTTGGTCTCAGGCTGCAGCTGAGGCCCACCAGCGCAGCCAGCGAGAAGAAAAAACAGAGCAACCGACAGAAGCTTTACTACGCGCACAGATTGAAACATCACTCACCCACTGGCTTGTTTGTGGCGCAGAGCATAACGATGAAGTGCCAGTGACCCAACCCATCCGCACAAAATGCCGGATTTACCTGCAAGCACCGACCAAACCATGAGTACAAACGAAAAACCTCTCCGGGCTGATAAACTGCGGGCATTGCACCCAACGCTGCCCGCCCCAGCATGCCAACGAATCACGACAGCCGCCCGTGCGCCTGTCGTCAAACAGATAGATCCAATGCCCGATAACTCTGCACCACCTACCAATATGTCCCCAGCCACATTTTCCCGGCGATTCTCCGTCGCCCCAATGATGGATTGGACTGATAGGCACTGCCGCTTCTTTCTGCGCCAGCTCTCACAGCATGCCCTTCTGTATACCGAGATGGTAACCACCGGGGCGATATTGCACGGCGATACCGCGCGGTTTTTGCGTCACAGTGCGGCCGAGTATCCATTGGCCCTGCAATTAGGTGGCAGCGCGCCGGCGGACTTGGCAGCCTGTGCCAAGCTGGCGCAGGAAGCGGGCTATAACGAGGTCAACCTCAACGTCGGCTGCCCCAGTGATCGAGTGCAGAACAATATGATCGGCGCCTGCCTGATGGGCCATCCACAACTGGTCGCCGACTGCGTGAAAGCCATGCAGGACGCGGTGGATATCCCGGTAACGGTAAAGCACCGCATCGGCATCAACGGCCGCGACAGCTATGCCGAGTTGTGCGATTTCGTCGGCACCGTGCGCGATGCAGGCTGCCGCAGCTTTACCGTGCATGCGCGCATCGCCATTCTCGAAGGGCTGTCGCCCAAGGAAAACCGCGAGGTACCGCCACTGCGTTATGAAGTGGCGGCGCAGCTCAAGCAGGACTTTCCCGACCTCGAGATCATCCTCAACGGCGGCATCAAAAACCTGGAAGATTGCCAGCAACATCTGCAGACCTTCGATGGCGTGATGCTGGGCCGCGAGGCGTATCACAACCCTTACTTACTGGCGCAGGTGGATCAACTACTGTTCGGCTCCAGCCGCCCGCTAATGAGCCGCTTCGAGGCCATGCAGAGCATGCGCAGCTATATCGCCGCGCACTTGGCCGAAGGCGGCAGCATGCACCACATCACCCGCCACATGCTCGGTCTGGGCCAGGGTTTCAACGGCGCTCGGCGCTTTCGACAACTGCTCTCGGTGGACATTCACAAGACCAGCGAGCCCCTGGCGCTATTCGATCAAGCGGCGCAATTGCTGCAAGGCCGCTGACTCGGGTAAGGTCGGGGCATCTGTAACGACAAGGCTGTGCCATGACCTCCAAGCTCGATCAACTCAAGCAGTTCACCACAGTGGTCGCCGATACCGGCGACCTCGGCGCCATCGCCCGCCTGAAGCCGGTTGATGCCACCACCAACCCTTCCCTGCTGCTCAAAGCCGCTGCCATGCCTGGTTACAGCGCACTGCTGACAAGCGCAGTGACTGCCAGCAAAGGCGATCTAGGCCTAGCTTGCGACCATTTTGGCATCGCTGTGGGCGGTGAAATCCTCAAAATCATCCCCGGGCGCATCTCCACCGAGGTGGATGCGCGCCTGTCCTTCGACACCCAGGCCACCCTGCGCCGCGCTGAACGCCTGATTGGCCTGTATGAAGAGGCCGGGATTGGACGCGAACGCGTGCTGATCAAGATCGCCTCGACCTGGGAAGGTATTCGCGCTGCCGAGCAGCTGGAAAAGGCCGGTGTCCAGTGCAACCTGACCCTGCTGTTCACCTTCGCCCAGGCCCAGGCCTGCGCCGATGCCGGCGTATTTTTGATTTCACCCTTCGTCGGGCGCATCTACGACTGGTACAAAAAGGCTGAAGGCCGTGATTTTGTCGGCGCAGAAGACCCCGGCGTGCAGTCGGTTACGCGCATCTACAACTACTACAAGGCCAACGCCTACCAGACCGTGGTAATGGGCGCGAGCTTCCGCAATATTGGCCAGATCGAACAACTGGCCGGCTGCGACCGCCTGACCATCAGCCCCGAGCTGCTGCAGCAGCTGGCCGATGATCAGCAGTCACTGGCGCGCCTGCTCAGTCCTGGCAAGACTGCCGAAACCAAACAGAGCCTGAGCGAGAGCCAATTCCGCTGGGCGATGAATGAAGATGCCATGGGCACCGAAAAGCTCGCCGAAGGCATTCGCCTGTTTGCCCGCGACCAGGAAAAGCTGGAAAAACTGCTGACCGCCCAAGCCTGAAAGGCCTGAATGCAAACGGGGCGCTCATTGAGCGCCCCGTTTGTTTAGCGAGTCATATCAGTGGTGTTCGAGGGCATTGACCAGATCGTGGAAGGCTTCGCGATTGGACTCATTCAAGCCCATCAAAATGCGATGCGCCTCAAGCACCTTGGCGCGCACCAGCTCTTCCGACTGATCCTGCGACGGCAGATCGTCCAGACAGTCCGGGCATGGCACCGGCGTGTCGACGATATTGAACACCTGATCGAATCCCATCGACTGCAGCAAGCGCGTGATATCAGCGTGGGTGGTCACCACAGTTGGCAACAGGCCGATCTTCTGCCGCGAAAGAATCGACAGTTTGGCCAGCAGACCAAGGGTCGTACTATCGATACTGCGAGTCTCGGTGAGATCGATCACGATGGCTGAGAAGTTCAGCGCAGTGAAAATTTTCTCGATGGTCGAGTCCAGGGCCGAACACAGCGTCAGGCGCACTTCACCCACAAACTTCAAGATGAACGTACCATCTTGCTCGGCAAATTGGATTCTACCGGGGCTTATCCCAGGGTTCATGCAAGGTTCCTGCTTAACACCAGCAAGGCAATATCATCCGGCATATCCCCCAGATTGGCCAGCCCAAAAGCCGTACGTAAGCCATCCAGAGTACCGCCCGCAGAACTGATCAGCTGCGGCAAATGGGTTTCCTTGTCTTTCAAGGTATCACCCGGCAGCAGATCAAGGATGCCATCGGAGAGCAGCGTCAAGCTGAAGTCTTCCGGCAATTCAAGTTCCAGATCATTGTATTCGGCCTCAACAAACAGCCCGACCGGCAGGCCGCGACCTTCCAGATAACGCGCCTGCCCTTCGCTGTAGAGGACAGGCAGCGGCAAGTGGCCTCCAACGCTGTAGGTCAGGCGGTTATTGGCCTGATCGATCACGCCACCCAGCATGGTCACATGCTTGCCCAACTTGCAGTTAATCAAGCCACGGTTGATATGGCCGAGTACTTCAGAGGGTTTGAAATTCGGCAGATTGCCGCCGCGCCGCGACTCATACAGCAGGCGCGTGGTCATAAATTTCAGCAGCACCGTGACAAATGCCGACGAGGCGCCATGCCCGGAAACATCGGCCAGATAAAAAGCGATACGGCTGTCATCGACGCGGAAATAGTCGACAAAATCGCCAGATAAGTACAAGGAAGGAATAATCTTGTGGGCAAAATTCAACCCATCAGCTTGCCACGGCGTCACCGGCAGCATGTTCATCTGCACTTGGCGACCAGCGTTCTGGTCTTCTTGCAGCAGATGTAAGCTGGCTTGTAGTTCGCGGTTGGCCGTTTCCAACTCATCGCGGTAGCGCTGGTTCTCCAGGCGCAGATTGGCGCGATCCAGGGCGCGACGCACCGAATGCTCAAGCACAGCGAGATCCGCCAGGGGCTTGATCAGGTAGTCGGCAGCGCCCAGGCGCAAGGCCTCGACGGCATCGCTCATCACGCCGGCACCGGACACCACGATCACCGGGGTCTCCACTTGCAGGGCGTTGATACGGCGGATCAGCTCGAGGCCATCTACTTGCGGCATGCGCAAATCGCAGATCACAAGATCCGGCGACTCCGCATGAAAGACTTCCAGCCCCTGCAAGCCGTTGGCGGCCTGCAGCACGTGAAAACCACTGTCTTCCAAGTAGGCGGCGAGACTCGCACGCACTACGTCGTCGTCATCGATTATCAGCAGCGTGGCACTGGTTGTGTGCATGAGGTATCCAGGCAAACTGCGCCGGGTATGGGTTGGTTTATGCGTCAAGGCAACCGCCTGGCCGCGCGAACTCGGCTTGCTTCAAGGCGCAGACGGTACTCCCATCCGCTACGTGATTCAAGCGGGTGCCGGTCGTCGCCGCACGACTTTACACCTCAAATCGGCGAAGGTTATAAGAGCTGCAGGACAGCCCCCATAACAAGAGGAAAAAGCCCATGAGCCAAAATGATCGTGCCTACAGTGAGAAACGCGATTACATCCGCATGCGGCTAGAGGCCCCCGTCACCCTGCATCATGACGGCAAGGAAATTCCCGCACTGTGCCTCGACCTGTCCAGCACCGGTATGCAGCTGGAAGCCGAGAGCGCGGTGAAGATGGGCGACAAGGTACGGGTGCATATCGCTTCTGATCACAACGAATTACGCGGCCTGGATGCCCAAGCCGAAGTAATGCGTGTCAGTACGATGGAAGACGGCCGCCAGGCATTAGGCTTGGCGATTATCTCCATGAACTGAAATGCTCGGACAACAAAAAAGGCGGCCCGCATGGCCGCCTTTTTTGTGCACACGAGAACTCAGAAATCGTCCTCTACGTCACCATCGCGCACTTTGAATTCGCGGTTCTGCAGGTAGGCGTTACGGATAAAGATGTATTTATCACCACTGACCATACGCTCGGCCTTGAGCAAGCTGGCCCGCAGGTCAACCGCCTGAACACCACGTACCACATTGCGCGTCGGCACATGGTCAATATACGCAGGCGCGGTCAGCATGCTGTCCGGCACCTTGCCAAAAGCATCACGCACGGTGCTTGGGCCTAACAGTGGCAGCACCACATAAGGTCCGCTATTAAGCCCCCAGGCGCCCATGGTCTGCCCGAAATCTTCATCGCTGCGCTGCAGCCCCATAGCAGTGCCTACATCAAAGAAGCCCAGCAGGCCGAAGGTGGTGTTGAAGATCAAACGGCCGCCATCAACCCCAGCGTCATGTAATTTGCCTTGCAGCAGGTTATTGGCCAAGTTGCCGACATCACCAATGTTACGGAAGACGTTGTGCACGCCATCTTCAAGAAACTGCGGCGTAACCGCCTGATAACCCTTGGCCAACGGCTTGAGGGTGTAGGCATCAACGTTATCGTTGACCCGGAACATAAAGCGGTTGTAGCCCTGCCAAGGGTCCTCTTCATTGGCCTGCGCCAGAGCAGGCAGTAACAGCGCGCCAGTACAGGCTATCAACAGGCTCAATCGTTCAATCCAGCTCGCACCGGTTACACGCATCACAGTCGCTCCTTGAAAATGCTCAGGCTGCCGCAGGCGGCAAATCAGGCCGCGCAGTATAAGGCGCCAGCCCACTAAATAGGCAGCATAGCGGACGAACAAATAGCCGAAAATTGACTTACGGTTGCCATACAGCTCAGCGAGTGATTGCACGCTTAGAGAAACAAAGACTTCATCTGCCTGTAATCTGGGACCGATAGCCTGGGCTAGACTATTTTTCAAGGACGGCCCATGCAAACGCCCGCCACCTCGCCCGCTTTCACCGCCATTCTATTTAGCCTATCCGGCTGCCTGGTTGATTTCGGCGCACGCACCATCCCTGTCACTCTGCAACGTCTCTACCCCAAAGCAACCAATCACCAGAGCTTGCAGCAGGCCCTGGGTCGTGAACCCTTGGCTGAAGAGTGGCAGGCGTATCAGCAGGCTCTTTGCGAGACGACATGCGAGCATACCGAAGCCACGCCAGCTGCGTTGTCCCTGCTTGAGCAGCTGCAACAGCAAGCGGTGCCTTGCGCCTGGCTTGATGAGCTACCCCGCGACGCCAGCATCAGCCTGGCCAGCGCGCTACCGGACTGGCTACCCGGCACACCCAACCACAGCCATCGCCCTTTGCCGGCGCCCGACGTCATCTGGCGTAGCCTGATAGAGCTACAAGTAGATCAGCTTGCAGGCTGCGTACTAGTGAGTGGCGAACCGCGCTTACTGCAGGCAGCGTTGAATGCCGGTATCTGGACCATCGGCCTGGCCATCAGTGGTCCGCTCTGCGGTTTGGCACCGGCTGATTGGCAAAGCCTGCCGATTGCTGAACGTGATCGGCTGCGCAGCCAGGCCACATTGAGCCTGTACCGTCTTGGCGTGCACTCCGTGATCGACCAAATCAGCGACCTGCCCACCTGCCTGGCAGACCTCAGCCTGCGCCGACATAAAGGCGAGAAGCCCTGAGCCGCCACCCAATTGCTCGCTGAAACAGTGCTCGACGCTTGATCCAAAGCAAGCAAAGGCGGCGTGCTTGGATTAACCTGAAGATATGCAGGACCTTTCGCGCGTGCGCAAGGTCAGTCAGTCTGTCGATTACCAAAGGGAGAACTCCATGCCTGCAAGCCGCCTGCAGCAACAACTGCAAGATCTGCGCGACCAATTGGCCGAGCAAACGCCATTGACTGAAGACGAGCGCGCTGAGCTGTTTGTGCTAACCCAGGATATTGAGCTGCAACTGGCCCGCCAGGCCGCAGCCGCGCCTGACGCAACCCTGATCGACGGGGTCAACCTCGCGGTAGAGCGCTTCGAAGCCAGCCACCCGACCATTGCCGGCACCCTGCGCAATATCGTGCAAAGCCTGGCCAATATGGGTATTTAAACGCACGCAGCACTAACGAAAACCCCAGCACTTAGCTGGGGTTTTGTATTACTGGCGCACCAAGCGCTGATTGTCAGGACTGATAGGCCCAGTGCTGCGATAGGGATTGATATCCAACCCGCCACGCCGCACATAACGCGCATATACCGTCAGGTGCTCAGGCTTAAGCAGGCGCTGCAGGTCAAGAAAGATTCGCTCCACGCATTGCTCATGAAAATCCGCGTGTTGGCGGAAGCTCACCAGGTAAGCCAGCAGGCTGGCATGATCCAGAGCCAAGCCCCGGTACTGCACCACCAGCGTGCCCCAATCCGGCTGACCGGTAACCGGGCAGTTGGATTTGAGCAGATGGCTATGCAGGCTCTCTTCGACCACTCGCGCGGCATCACAGCGCAGCAGCTCAGGCTGCGGCTGCGCATAGTTGCTGATGGCCACATCCAACTCATCGATACAGACGCCAGGCGCGGCCTGCACACCGTCGGTCGTCACTTCAGCCAGGCTGCGCACGCGCACGCCAACAGGCTTGCCGGCGGCGGCCGAGAGGTCCTGTACCAGTAGTGCCACCAGTTCCTCAGCGCTGCTGAACACCGACTGGTTTATCGAGTTGAGGTACAGCTTAAAGGATTTCGACTCGATGATATTCGGCGAGTCGGCGGGAATGGCGAACTCGCCCATGGCCACCACCGGCTTGCCTGATGGCAATAGCCAGGACAACTCGAAGCAGTTCCAGAAATCCACACCCTGATACGGCAGCGTCTCGGCGCTCAGGCCCAGCTCAGCCCATTTCGCGGCACGCGGAATCGGGAACAACAAAGACGGGGTGTAGGTAGCGATGTATTCGCTGGATTTGCCCAGTGGCGAATCTTCGGCGGCGGGATGCATGGAAAAAACCTGGCTAGTCGAGACACGGCGATTGTATACAACTTTTAAAACAGATTCAGTGTGGCAAGACCGATGTCGGCCTTGCCGCAGCAGCATCAGGCCAGCTCAGATACCACCGATGCCAGCGCCTGAGCGGGATTGGCAGCCTGGCTGATCGGCCGGCCGATCACCAGATAATCAGACCCCACATCCAGAGCCTGACGCGGAGTCAGAATACGGCGCTGGTCGTCCTGAGCGCTGCCGGCAGGACGAATCCCCGGCGTCACCAGTTGCAACGCCGGGTAAGCGGCCTTCAGCGCCTGCGCTTCCTGAGCCGAACACACCAGACCATCCAGACCAGCCTGCGCCGCCAACCCAGCCAGGCGTAGCACCTGCGCCTGCGGTTCGAGATCCAGGCCAACGCCCGCCAGGTCTTCGCGCTCCATGCTGGTCAACACGGTTACACCGATCAGCAGCGGCTTGACCCCAGCGAGCTTGTCCAGGGTTTCGCGGCAGGCCGACATCATGCGCAGGCCGCCCGAGCAGTGCACATTGACCATCCACACGCCCATCTCGGCCGCGGCCTTGACCGCCATGGCAGTGGTATTGGGAATGTCGTGAAATTTCAGGTCGAGAAACACCTCGAAGCCCTTGCCGGCCAGCACGTTGACGATCTCCGGCCCGCAACGGGTGAACAGCTCCTTGCCCACTTTTACCCGGCACAACTTGGGATCGAGCTGATCAGCCAATGCCAGTGCGGCATCACGGGTTGGGAAATCCAGGGCAACGATAATCGGGGTCTGGCAGGCGGACATGGGCAGGCTCTCGGGCAAGACAAATTCGGCGCGCATTGTAGCGGATGCGCCGCACGCTTGCCGCCCCGGCGATCCGCCCGCCTCACCTACATTCAAGGGAACCCGCAGCAAATAACCGCTTGCAGTTACTCAGCAGTCTCAGCCACAAGCACATCCGGCGCCGCAAACGCCTGGCGAAAGCTGAACGCCTGCGCGCTGGCGCCCTGCTCACGCAGCAACGCCAAGCGCTCGGCAGCCTCTTGCATCGATGGTCGATGCCCCGTCGGCACCCACCACAGCACCATATGCGCCGCACTGACCTTGCTGAACCACTCCTGGCGGCGTTTGAGCATCTCGATATGGGCGGACTTGTACACGTAATCGCTGAGCGCCTGCACATCGCGCCATACCGACAGATTCACCAGCACATCGTCACCAAACGGGCGAAACGCCGTGGCATCGCCCGCCTCGTCCTGCAAGCGCCAGATATAGCCGGGCGAGGCTTCCGCCAGCGCATTGATGCGCTCCAGGTTGGCGACAAAGTCGGCCATGCTTGGCGACTCCAGCGGCTCCTTCATCGTGGCGATATTCAACTGCGCGAGTTGATAGCTAGACATCAATGTCTCTCCCTATTTATGTAAATCCCTGAATAACCACTGCGCTGACTGAGCCCTACAAGCGCATCACAGCCTCGATGCACACGGCCAGCGACTCAGCGCGCCATGGGATCATCCCAGAATGAGCGCTCGCTTTCCTGGATAACATCAGCGCGGCTTAAGCCCAGGTCCTTCAACGCCGCATCATCGAGCATGGCCAGGCGTCGGCGTTGTTCGGCCAGCTGCCACCAGCGGGAAAACTGGCGGCCAACCGCACGCAGTATTTCAAACGGCCGACGGCCCTGTAAGCGTCCGGCACTGACTAATGCATAACCTTTTTGACCTTTCATCTCGTCGCCCTCCTTATGGGGTTGGCGACAGTCTCGCGCTGGGATTATGATCAATCCAACGAATGTTTCTTATGCAATGCATCTCGGAGATTGATGTATGGCCAGCTACCCGAGCATAGACAGCGAATTGCTGCGCACCTTTGTTGCGATTGCCGATCACGGCGGTTTTACCCGCGCCGCGGAAATGGTCAACCGCACCCAGTCGGCCGTCAGCATGCAGATGAAGCGCCTGGAAGAAGACGTGGTGCAGCGCCCATTGTTTCTGCGTGATGGCCGCCAGTTCAGCCTCACCGCCGAGGGTCAGTTACTGCTCGGCTATGCCCGGCGCATTCTCAAATTGCACAGTGAAGTGATGACCAGCATGCGTGCTCCGCACATGGTCGGCACCGTGCGTATCGGCACGCCGGACGACTATGTGATGCGCTTTATGCCGGGTATCCTCTCGCGCTTCGCCCAGGCCTACCCGCTGGTGCAGGTAGAATTGCACTGTGAGCCGTCGTTCCAGTTGTTGCTGCGCCAAGACCTCGATCTGACCATCGTCACCCGTGAGCCAGGCACCGAAATTGGCCAGTTGCTGCGCCAAGAGCGAATTGTCTGGGCCGAAGCCCAGGGTTTCAGTCCGCATGAGCAGGAGCCGCTGCCTCTGGCGATGTTCAATGCCCAATGTTTCTGCCGTTCCTGGGCCTGCAACGCGCTGGACGCCATGGAGCGCGAATACCGTATCGCCTACACCAGCCCGAGCCTCTCAGCGATCATGGCGGTAGTCAGCGCCGGCCTGGCGATTACCGCACAGCTGCAAAGTCTGATTACCCCGGACATGCGCATCATCGGCACCGCCGAAGGCTTGCCGTCTATGCCTTCCGCCAGCATCGTATTACTGCGTAACAGCCAGACCCAGTCGCAAGTCACCGAAACCCTGGCCGAACAAATTGTCGAAGGCTTCAGACTTTAAGCGCGAGCAATAGCGCGCAGAGCAGCAGAAAGCCGGCAAATAATCCGCGCAACACCCGCTCTGGTAGCGCGTGGGCGAACTTCACGCCCCAGCTGATGCTGAGCAAACCACCTAACGCCAAAGGCGCACCCAGCAGCCAATTGACGTGATCATGCGCCGCATAGGTCGCCAGCGTCACAGCTGTACTAGGCGCCGCCAGGGCCAGGGACAAACCCTGCGCTACCACCTGACTGGTGCCGAATACCGTGGTCAGCACCGGCGTCGCCAGCACCGCGCCACCCACACCAAACAACCCGCCGAGCAAACCGGCGCCACTGCCTAGCAGCGTCAGCCAGGGCCAGGGGTATCGCAGGTCAACCGAGAGCAGGGCCGGCTTGCTGTACAGTCGAGAGAGGTTGTATGCAGCCAGCAACACTAGGAAGGCCACGAAACCCAGGCGCATGCGCTCAGCATCCACAGTGACTGCCCAGCCTGCGCCCAGCACGGCAAACATCAGGCTTGGCACCGCCAGGGCCAACGCATGCCGCCAGTCGATACGGTTGCGCTGGTGATAACGCCACAGCGCCAACAGCACATTGGGCACCACCATCACCAACGCCGTGCCCTGGGCCAGCTGTTGATCCAGGCCAAACAGCACGCCAAGCGCCGGAATGGCGATCAAGCCACCACCAATTCCAAACAGGCCGCCTAGGGTGCCGAGGGCAAGCCCAAGCAGGAGGTTAAAGGCAAAGTCGAGCAAGGTCATCAGTGGGCTCCAAAGTAATGCCGCACAGCCTAGCGCCTCGACACTAGCCGTGAAACGCACAGCAACGCAAAATGGCTATGCATCTAACGCACAACAGAGCTTGACCATGAATCCCGATAGCCTGACCGATCAGCTCAGCTTGTTTCTCGATGTGCTGGAAACCGGCAGTTTTTCCGCCGCGGCCCGCCGTCACCCACTGACACCCTCAGCAGTGGCTCGGCGCATCGATGCGCTGGAGCGTTCGCTGGGCAGCAGTCTGTTCAGCCGCAGCACCCATGCGGTGCGCGCCACCTCCGCAGGTCTGGCGTTTGCCGAACGAGCCAGACGCATTCTCGCCGAGCTGCACCTGGCTCGCGCTGAAGCCGTATCGCTGAGCAGCGCACCAGAAGGGCTGATTCGTGTTGATGCCCCAGCACCGTTCGGCCGAAGGCATCTGGCCCCAGCGATTGCCGAGTTCTTGGTCGCCTATCCAGGCCTGGATGTGCAGTTGCGTCTGATCGACAGCTTTGTCGATCTGCATGGCACACACCTGGGTGAAGTCGACTTGGTGCTGCGCATCGGCCCACTGGCCGACACCCGTTTAGTCGCCACAGCGCTATCACCCATGGTTCGAGTCGTCTGTGCTAGCCCCGACTACCTGGCTCGTCGCGGCGTGCCGCGCAGCCCAAGTGAATTGCTAGAACATGACGGCCTCGACTGGGACAGCCTCGCGCCGCCCTATGCCTGGCGCTTCGAGCAGGACGGCAAACTGCAGTTGTGCCGCCCCAAGCGCCTGCGCATGACCGCAAACAACGCCGAAGCGCTGCTGTTCAGTGCCCGCGCCGGCTTGGGCATTGCCCATTTGCCGACCTGGCTGATCAGCGACTACCTATTGCGTGGTGAGCTGCTACCACTGTTCTGCGAAAACGGCCTACCCGCCCCCGAACCCAGTGGTATCTATGCCCTGCGCCTGGAACGGGAAACCGACTCACGCAGCCGTCTGTTGCTGGAGTTTCTCAAGGCCCGCTTTGGCCCGGTAGCACCTTGGGATCTGGCGCTGCACAGCGGCTTACAGCGTAACTAGGGCCAAACGGCCAAAACAGCAGGCAAAAAAAGATCGGGAATCATTTTTAACGTCGCGCAGCGACGGCCCGAAGGGTGGCCGCCATGGATGGCTGGCCATAAAAAAGCCCGACTCAAGTCGGGCTTTTTCTTCTCGCCATTAAAGCCGATCTTAGACCGGAGCTTTAGCGCGGGATTTGTACTCGCCGGTACGGGTGTCGATCTCAATCCAGTCGTCAATGTTGCAGAAGTCTGCAACCTTAACTTCGGTACCGTTACTCAGCTTAGCTGGCTTCATCACCTTGCCGGAAGTGTCGCCACGAGCGGAACCTTCGGTGTAAGTGATTTGGCGAACGATGGTGGTCGGCAGGTCAACCGAAACCACTTTACCTTCGAAGAATACGGCTTCGCAGACGTCGGTCATGCCATCAACGATGTACGGCATTACGCTTTCCAGGTCGTCTTTGTTCAGCTCGTACTGGTTGAACTCTTCGTCCATAAAGACGTAGTTCGGCTCGCTGTAGTACGAATAGGTCACCGCAACGCGATCAAGGATCACCGGCTCCATTTTGTCGTCAGCTTTGTATACGGTTTCAGTCGAGGAGCCGCTCAGCAGGTTCTTCAACTTCATTTTAACGATGGCGCTGTTACGACCGGATTTGGTGAATTCGGCCTTCTGGATCAGCCAAGGTTGGCCGTCGATCAGGGCCACACTGTTGGGCTTCATTTCTTGTGCGGTTTTCATACGAATATCCGGATTTGGATGGAATTACAAAATTCTTGGCCGCGTATCATAGCCAATTTAGGTAAAACAGCACCAGCGCCGCGGCAAGATCGCTCTGAGAGGCCCGTTGCAGACACCAGTCTTCGGCGTGTCTGCACTGCTCAGGCCAGCTATGCAGCAGTTGTTGCCAACTCTCTTTGACCGACTCGGCGGTATTCCACGCACGCCATAAATCAATCAGTGCAACCTGTGCTGCTGCTGATAAACCTTCCTTATATAGCGTCAAGAAGGCCTCGAGTTTTTCCAAGTGGGCGTTATCCGCTTGCTGGTAGATATGCCAGAATAATGGCCGCCCAGCCCACTGCGCACGAACAAAGGAATCCTCACCGCGCACCGCATTGAAGTCGCAACTCCATAGCAGCCGGTCGTACTGGTCCTGCTGGATAAACGGCAGCACATGGATTTGTAGCCGGCCCCTCTGTCGCACATCTCCCGCGCGCAAGGTTGTGCAGTCGAGCCAAGCCTGTAAGTCCGCCAAAATGCGCCCTTCCGGCACCAGTAACTGGCTGGCTTGCATATCGGCAGCCAATACATCCAGCCAGCTGGCCAGCGCGCCGTTTTCGTAGGCAAACAAAGAGATCAACCGCGCCCCAGGCAACGGCGTTACGCCGATGGTGCGCAGAAACACCTCGCGGGCACTACTGTCCGCCTGAAACGCCCGGCGCTGCGCCAACAGGTCACGCTCACGCAACAGACCGCCGCTGCCTGCAGTAAATCCGGGAAAGAAGAAGAACTTCGAAAGACCATTGGATTGCAATGACGGTAAGCCATGGCAACCCTCTACCCAGTCTTCGGCACTCAGGTACTCAAGGTTGAGCCAGAGCGGTTTCTGCACACGCTGCGCCATCGCCGCTATATAGGAAGCTGGCAACTCACAGGCAAACGCCTCGATCACCACATCAGCAGGCTCGACCGCCTGCCACTCCGCATTCCACCAACAGACTTCAACCCCCTGCTGGATTTGCCGCTGCGCCTGCACCTCAGCCTGCGGACACAAACGCACAAACGCTCCCAGATCATCCACCCACAGCCGCACCGCCAGACCATGCTCGGCAACCAACTGCCGCGCCAACCGCCAGGCCACTCCGATGTCGCCGTAGTTATCGATAACGCTGCAGAAAATGTCCCAAGTCGCCTTCATGCCCAACCCCAATTGCCAAGCGCGCAGTCTAACAAGCACCCAACGGCGAGTGAGTTACCAACGACACCTCGGATGCCTTCCGAGACGCCACGGCAAAAGTAAAAAACGCCACTGACGGGGTGCTTCCAAGGTTGGGCCATGACTGTCATCTGTACCACTGCGCTGTACCAATCCGGCGCAGACTTACGAGGCCTTAAACGAAAAAACCCCCAGAAAGGCTGCTCTCTGGGGGTTTTCTAATATGGCGGTGAAGGAGAGATTCGAACTCTCGATACGATTTCTCGTATACACACTTTCCAGGCGTGCTCCTTAAGCCACTCGGACACTTCACCGGGGCTCGACGGTCATTGCTGTCTGCCGAGGCGCGCTAATCTAGCCGAACAGCTTGCCAAAGGCAAAAGCTTTTTTCAAAAAATTCATGCGCTTATGCCATATGCTGGTCTTCGGCCGGGAGATCTGCCGTGCTCGGCTCGAAGCGCTGCTGGCCGAACAAGATAAAGCCAAGGGAGATAAACAGGCCAAAGCCGAACAGCCCCAGCACACCCGCTGGGCTTTGAGTCTGTTGATTGCTTGCCAGCCAGAGCATGCCGGTCAACAGCAGCAGAGCCAATGCTGCGCGCCAGCACCTGAGAAGTCGGATTAAGCCAGGCATGTCGATCACTCCGTAATAGAGTGGCGACCTTAAGTGCGAGCAAGCCGTGCAGCCCAATTGGCGATCTTGATCGCCGCCATAGCCCAAACTGCCGCAATCGCTGACCAGCCAGTCAGCCATCGTGCTTTACCTGACCGGTGCGGATGAGTAACGTCTGCTGCACTTCAGCACAAGGAACCCGACCATGAGCGACCTGATCAGCTACCAACTCGACGATGGCATTGCCACCCTGACCCTGTGTAATGGCAAGGTGAATGCCATCTCCCCGGATGTGATCACTGCCTTCAATGCCGCTCTGGATCGCGCCGTGCAGGACAAGGCCATCGTGATCATCACCGGCCAGCCGGGCATTCTTTCGGGCGGTTACGACCTCAAAGTGATGACCTCCAGCCCGCAGAATGCCATCGACCTGGTTGCCTCCGGCTCCACCCTGGCGCGCCGTATGCTCGCACACCCCTTCCCGATCATCGTCGCCTGCCCAGGCCACGCGGTGGCCAAGGGTGCCTTTATTCTGCTTTCGTCTGACTACCGCATCGGCGTCGAAGGCCCGTTCAGCATCGGCCTCAACGAAGTACAGATCGGCATGACCATGCACCACGCCGGCATCGAGCTGGCCCGTGACCGTCTGCGTAAATCGGCTTTCCATCGCTCGGTGATCAACGGTGAGATGTTCGACCCGCAAAGCGCGGTCGATGCCGGCTTCCTCGATAAGGTAGTGCCGGCTGAGCAGCTGCATGCCACCGCGCTGGCAGTTGCCCAACAGATGAAGAAGATCAACATGACCGCGCACAAAAACACCAAGCTGAAAGTGCGCAAGGCGCTGCTCGAGGCCCTCGATCAGGCGGTCGATCTGGACAAGAAGCACATGGGGTAAAGCCCCGGCAACACACGAAGCCCGGTCCATGTGCCGGGCTTTTGCATTTAACGGCAAGCTCCACAGAGGCGATCAACGAGCTGGCCACACTCAGTCACAACATCGAGTCTGATCACCCGCATTGCCGACCAACGTGCTGGCCCTTAGTGTCGCCATCGAAGCCGCGCGCGCTGGTGAGTCCGGGCGAGGTTTTGCAGTGGTCGCCGATGAGGTACGCTCGCTAGCCTCGCACACCCAGCAGTCGACTCAGAAAGTCCGCCAGATGATCGACCAGCTGCAATCCGGGGTGAAACAGGCCGAGTCGCGCATGCAACAGAGCCGTGACACCGCCAGCAAGACCGCCGAGCAACAGAGCGCCACAACCGAAGAGATCAACCGCAACACCAGCAATATCCGCAACATCAGCCATGAAGTGGCCGCCGGCGCCGAAGAACAGGTACTTCAATGCCCCGTGATGGTCGAACAAGTCGGTCAGCAGGACCATCTGCTCGGGCGCTTCAAGGTCTGAGCACCCAGACACCGGGCTGCACCTGTGCGTGCAACCAGCGCCAACCGATAAGGAGATTGGACATGCGCATACTCGTAACCTGGCTACTGTGCCTGGCAATGCAGGGCATCGCCCAGGCACAAACACCCATCAGTGTTACGGTGCTGTGTGACGCCAGTTATCCACCCTATAGCTATGCCGAAAACGGCGAGGCCAAAGGCCTGTACAGCGAGATCCTGCGTGCAGCGTTCGCGCACATGCCGGACTATCACGTCAATATCCGCCCCGTGCCCTGGCCACGCGGACTGGCGGCGCTGGAAAAAGGCACAAGCTTTGCCCTGTTCCCGCCCTATCACCGCCCCGTGGAACGTCCGTGGATGGATTACTCACGGCCAATTTTGGAAGAAAGCGTGGTGGCCTTCGTGCGCGCCGAACTGGCTCAGCAGCGCGCCATCGAAGATTTCCCGGCGGCCTACGCCGGCCTGCGCATCGGCCTCAACCGCGGCTTCAATATTATCGCCGCGCCCAGTTACAAGAGCATGCTCGCGGCTGGCGAGGTGCAGCAGAGCTACGCCACGAACAACCGCACCAACCTGCTGCAACTTAGGCGCAAGCGCATCGATGTGTATATCAATGATCGCCTGTCGATCCTCTGGGAGCTGCAGCAGATGCGCAGCGAAGGCCTGTTTGCCAGCAGTGGGCTGGACTGGCTGGTTGAAGGGCCGAAGCTGTCCAGCGAGCACGGTCATCTGGGCTATACCCGCATCAATGAACAGGCCTACCCCTACAAGCAGGACTTTATGCAGCAGCTGGATCAGGCCCTGCTGGCCCTTAAACAGGATGGCAGCATCACCCGCCTGGCCCAACGCTATAGCTCGATTGAGCTGCTACCCGCCACCAGCAAAGGGCTGTAGTGAGGACGCAACAAGCGGTAACGACCTCTGATCAGCATCAATTGCCGAAAGCAGTGCACGCCCGTACACTGCGCGCCTTTTTCCTATGACGGGCGTACCAAATGCTTTTTCTTCTGCGCATGCTGGCGATGGGCGTGCACTTTATCCTCGCCGGCATCCTGGGCCTGTTGCTCGGCCTGTGCCGTCCGTTCAATCCAGATAACAGCCGCCTATGCGCACGCCTCTACAGCATCCCGGCGCAGTGGCTGCTGCGCTGGAAGCTGAAGACCGATGTGCACAGTCTGGAGCACCAGCACTCCTGCGTGATCGTCGCCAACCACCAGTCCAACTACGACCTCTACGTGCTCGGCCGTGTAGTGCCCAAGCGCACCGTGAGCATCGGCAAGAAGAGCCTGAAGTGGGTGCCGTTCTTCGGCCAGCTGTACTGGCTGGCCGGCAATGTGCTGCTCGACCGTGGCAACGCAGTTCGCGCCAAGCAGGCCATGCTCACCACCACCGACACGCTCAAGCACAAAGACACCTCGATCTGGGTATTCGCCGAAGGCACGCGCAACCTGGGCAAAGGTCTGCTGCCGTTCAAGAAAGGCGCATTCCAGATGGCGATTGCCGCCGGCGTGCCGATTATCCCGGTGTGCGTCAGCACCTACGTCAACCACCTCCAGCTCAACCGCTGGAACAGCGGCGAGATCATGATCCGCTCGCTGCCGGCCATCCCCACCGCCGGCCTGAGCCAGGATGACTTGCCGCAGCTGCTCGAAACCTGCCGCACGCAGATGCAGCAGTGCATCGACGCCATGGATCAGCAGCTCAGCCACAGCGTCTGACGCTACCGGTAACGCCCCAAAAGCCCAGCCACGCGCTGGGCTTTTTATTGCTGGGCGCAGCCTGCGCTGCAGCCGTTTACTCACACCGGCGGCGAGCAAGTCGCTAAGCTGCGTACTGAGGTCACCGATAATAAGGAAACACTATGGGTCGCGTTGTTGCCGCCGCTGTTTACAGCAAGGGCAAGAAAGTCACCAATATCAGCCTCGACGAAGGCAAGCCATGGTCGAAGAAACCGGGGCATTTCGTCTGGATCGGCCTGCATGATCCCTGTTCAGAGGAGCTGATCAGCCTGCAGCAGCAGTTCGACCTGCATGAATTAGCGCTGGAAGACGCCCTGCAGCGGCACACCCGGCCCAAACTGGAAACCTTCGGCGATGCGCTGTTTATGGTGCTCTACTCACCCATTGTGCTCAACGACGAGCTGACCTTTGTCGAAACCCAGTTATTCGCCGGCAGCGGTTACATCATCAGCGCCCGTTACGGCGAATCCGCGCCCTACTCCCAGGTGCGCCAACGCTGCGAGGCGCGCCCGCTGCTGCTTGAGCACGGCGAAGATTTCGTGCTCTA
Organism: Pseudomonas sp. EA_35y_Pfl2_R111; assembly: GCF_963970955.1. Taxonomy (NCBI): domain Bacteria; kingdom Pseudomonadati; phylum Pseudomonadota; class Gammaproteobacteria; order Pseudomonadales; family Pseudomonadaceae; genus Pseudomonas; species Pseudomonas sp. EA_35y_Pfl2_R111. Next base: position 82,660 of record NZ_CAXAOM010000001.1, read on the forward strand.
CGCCCTGCTCAGCTTCGTGATCGAGAACTACCGTCCGTTAATGGACAACTACCACGTCGAGCTAGAGGAGGTGGAACAGCACGTGCTGAAAAACCCACTGAGCCAGGATGATGTCGAGCGCATCCAAGGCCTGCGCCGTGACCTACTGCGGTTGCGCCGCTATATTGGGCCGCTGGCAGAAATCTGCAAAGAACTGCAGCGCCTCGACTTCCCGTTTATCGACAAGAACATGCGCCCTTACTTTCGTGATGTGGCGATTCACGTCAACCGCCTGCTGGAAGACCTGACCGGTCTACGCGAGATGGCCGACCACGCCATCGAGATCGGCCTGCTGCTGGAGTCCTCCCGACAAAGCGTCACGCAGCGCAAATTCGCCGCCTGGGCAGCGATCCTGGCCTTCCCCACGGCGGTGGCGGGGATCTACGGGATGAATTTTCAGAACATGCCTGAGCTTGCCTGGCAGTACGGCTATTTCGGCGTACTCGGTTTGATCACCACCGGCTGCGTCGCGCTTTACGTCAGCTTTAAGCGTTCCGGCTGGCTATAAAAATCGCTTAAAGCAATTGTTAACCTCGCGTATCAGCGGCCCGCTGGCTGCCATAAAAAAGCCCGCTCAGTTGAGCGGGCTTTTACGTGCAGCCGCCGGTTACTCGGCCAGGCCGGCACGGCCCTGAGCGACAAAGCGCATCATCCACTCGGCCACGGTGTGGCCCTGGTGGTCGTGCTGCAGGCTGTCGATACCCTTGGAGTAGGCAGGCTCGCCGATATGCAGCTGACGCAGGTCGAGCAGCGCGCGCGAGTAGTCATGCACAAACTCGGGGTGGCCCTGGAAGCACAGCACCTGATCGCCGATGCAGTAGGAGGCAATCGGGCAGAATTCGCTGCTGGCCAGCAAGGTGGCGTTTAGCGGCAATTGGGTGACCTGATCCTGGTGGCTGATCAGCAGCGTCAGGTCTTCAAGATCGGGGCTCATCCAGGTCGGCTTGCCTGCCATGCGGTACTGATGAATACCCACACCCCAACCCTGCACCGCGCGCTCGGCCTTGCCGCCCAGCAGCAGCGCCAGCAGCTGATGACCGAAACACACGCCGAGCAGTTTGTCGCCACGGTTGTAGCGCTCCAGCAGGTAGGTTTTCAGCGTCTGGATCCAGGCATCGGCACCAAAGGAGTCCGCCTTGCTGCCCGTCACCAGATAGGCATCGTAGCGCTCGCTGTCCGGCGGGTAATGCCCCTCCATCACGTTGTACACCTTGAACTCGGCAGCAATCGGCTGACGGGCGAACAACTGCTCGAACATACGGCCATAACTGTCGTATTGGTCGACCAATTCAGGGCGAAGAACATCGGTTTCCAGGATGCAGATCTGCAGCGGCATATGGGCGGTTACCTAGGGCGCAGGAGGGTTGTTTTACCAGCGCGCAAGCGTGCCTGCTGACAGGCTGCAAGGCAATAGCTGCGGGCTAAACCCGACCAATTACCCGAGGCCCATCAGCGCCCTCGATAGTCACCATAAGCACCATTCACTTCTGTCGATAGCGGCACGCGCAGATGATCTGGCCATCGGGCACTGCGCCCAACCAACCAGAGGACATCAGCATGACCAGTTTCTCCGCCATCGCCAGCCTGCTTGCCGCATCCGCCTTTAACAGCAATCACAGTGCGAGCAGCCAGCGCCAAGCCGAAAAAGTCCAAACCGCACAACTCAAAGCTGACCAGAACGCCGGTAAATAACGTCACACCGAAATCAGGAGAACGCCATGAGCATCGCCCAATCGCTGAGCAACCAGAACGTCTATGGCGTGACCTACGCCACTGTCGACGGCAGTGGCATCCACTTCGAGTCCGAGCTGGCCATCCAGCTCAGCGATGGCACGCTGACCACCCTGCGCATGCCCACTCACCTGAGCGAGCGTCAGGCCATTCAGCAACTGGTCTGCGGCCGTCAGGCCTGCTGACAGTTATTGCGCTGGCATCGGGCAGCTGAGGTCGCCTTCTTCACAGACGGCCAGCTGCTCCAGCTCCTTGACCCGCGCCGCGGTCTTTTGCGTTAGGCAGCCGTTAAGCACCATCGGATAGGCCGAACCACCCTCCACCGACGCCGACTCGAACGCGCAGGCCAGGTCGCGGAACTTGATCCAGGCCAGCTGCACCTCCTTGAGTTGCTGCTTCTGTCCATCATCCAGACGCTTACGGTAATCGCCGTACGGTTGATTCAGCCGCTTGTCCTGAGTGGCATACTCCGCTGCCGCGCACTGGTTGAGGGTGAACTGATCCATGGCATCGGCGCAGTCATCCGCCCACACCGGCGTGGCCAATAAGCCCAGACTGATTGCCAGCGCACTGCTTATCCTAATGTTCATAACACCTCCCTTGCGCCACACTGGCGTGGCCGTTGCAGCAGTCTAGTGCTGTAGCCATAAATAGGCTGGTCTTCCATAAACTACAGGCCATAAAAAAACCGGCTCACAGGGAGCCGGTTCAGTACATCAGTCTTAACACGACGGCATTAGAAGCTCTGGTTTTTCGCCGCCTTTTCCAGCAGCAGCGCCGGCGGTAGGAAGCGCTCACCATACTGCTCAGCCAGGTACTGGGCGCGGGCGACAAAGTCCTTCACCCCGTACTGGTTGATAAACTGCAGCGCGCCGCCGCTCCAGGCGGCAAAACCGATACCCATGATCGAGCCGATATTGGCGTCCGCAACCGACTTCAATACGCCCTCTTCCACGCAGCGCACGGTTTCGATGGCCTGGATAAACAGGATGCGATCACGTACGTCGATCTGCGAGATCTGCGCATCGCACTTCTCAAAACGCGCTTTCAGCTCCGGCCACAGGTGCTTCTTGCCGCCTGCAGGGTAATCGTAGAAGCCGCTACCCGCCGCCTTGCCGGGCCGCTTGTACTCGTTGAGCATCATGTCGATCACCGCAAACGCCGGGTGCTCGGGAATCTGCTTGCCTTCGGCTGCGAGGTCCTTGATGGTCTGCTGACGGATATGGTTCATCAGGCTCATCGACACTTCATCGCTGATCGCCAGCGGGCCGACCGGCATGCCGGCCTTGCGCGCTTCGTTCTCGATCATCGCCGCGCTCACGCCTTCGCCCAGCATGGCCAAGCCTTCGTTGGTGAAGGTGCCAAACACCCGCGAGGTAAAGAAGCCGCGGCTGTCGTTGACCACGATCGGGGTCTTCTTGATCTGCATCACGTAGTCGAAACCGCGTGCCAGGGTTTCGTCGCTGGTGTGCTCGCCCTTGATGATTTCCACCAGCGGCATCTTGTCCACCGGGCTGAAGAAATGCAGGCCGATAAACTTGTCCTGCTTCTGCACCGCGTTGGCCAGGCCGGTGATCGGCAGGGTCGAGGTGTTGGAGGCGATCACCGCATCAGACAGCGCCGCACGCTCGGCAGCCGCAGTGACATTGGCCTTGAGGTCACGATCCTCAAATACCGCTTCGATAATCAGGTCGCAGCCTTCGAAGTCGGCGTCACTGATGGTGGGTTTGATCCGCGCCAGAATGCCATCGCGCTTGTCGGCGCTCATCTGGCCACGGCCGACCTTCTTCTCCAGCAGCTTGGCCGAGTAATCCTTGCCCTTCTCGGCCGCCTCGATAGAGATGTCCTTGAGCACCACCTCGATACCGGCCACCGCCGACACATAGGCAATACCCGCGCCCATCATGCCGGCACCAAGCACGCCGATCTTCTTGGTTACGTAGGGCTCGAAACCTTGCGGGCGGGAGCCGCCGGCGTTGATTTCATTGAGCTGGAACCAGAAGGTGCCAATCATGTTCTTCGCCACCTGGCCGGTAGTCAGCTCGGTGAAGTAGCGCGCTTCGATAATCTGCGCGGTGTCGAAGTCGACCTGCGCACCCTCGACGGCGGCGCACATAATCTTCTCCGGCGCGGGGAAACAGCCCTTGGTTTTATCACGCAATACGCTCGGCGCGATGGCGAGCATCTGCGCCACATTCGGGCTGGACGGCGTACCGCCGGGGATCTTGTAACCGGCGACATCCCATGGCTGTTTCGCCGCCGGGTTGGCGGCGATCCAGGCGCGGGCCTTGGCCAGCAGGTCATCCTTGTCGGAAGCCAGCTCGTGGATCAAGCCCGCCTTGAGCGCGGCATCGGGACGGACCTTTTTGCCTTCGGCCAGATACGGCAGGGCTTTTTCCAGACCGAGCAGGCGCACCATACGCACCACCCCACCACCGCCCGGCAGCAGACCGAGGGTTACTTCCGGCAGGCCGAGCTGGATGCTGGAGCTGTCCAGGGCGATACGGTGATGGCAGGCCAGGGCAATTTCCCAGCCGCCGCCCAAAGCAGCACCATTGATCGCAGCCACCACTGGTTTACCCAGGCATTCCAGGCGGCGCAGTTGGCCCTTGATATTGAGGATCATCTGGTAGAAGGCCGGCGCGTCGGCCTTGGTCACCTTGATCAGCTCGTTGAGGTCGCCGCCGGCGAAGAAGGTCTTCTTCGCGGAGGTGACAATCACCCCGGCGATGGCATCTTTTTCGGCTTCCAGGCGCTCGACGATCGTGCCCATGGCCTCGCGGTACACCGCGTTCATGGTGTTGGCGCTCTGGCCGGGCATGTCCATGGTCAGAACGACGATATTGTCCTGGCCTTTTTCGTAACGGATGGCGTCAGTCATTTCTATTCACTTCCCAAATGTCGGGGGAGCGCTTCAGGGGCGTCACGAGCGAAGGTCAGGCAAGGCGGAAATCATTCGGAAAGCGGAGTTTGCTGGTGCAAATGAGCATTTCCGGAGGATTTCCAACGCAGCATGGCCGAGCGCAGTAGCCCGTGATAGCTCCTTAAATACGTTCAATGATGGTGGCAATACCCATACCGCCGCCCACACAGAGGGTGGCCAGGCCGTAGCGCAGCTGGCGCTTCTCCAGCTCGTCGAGCAGGGTGCCGAGGATGGCGCAACCGGTCGCGCCCAGTGGGTGACCCATGGCGATGGAGCCGCCGTTGACGTTGACCTTGTCCTCGCTGACGCCCATGTCCTTCATAAACTTCATCACCACCGAAGCAAACGCCTCGTTGACCTCGAACAGGTCGATGTCATTGACGTTCAACCCAGCCTTGGCCAAAGCCTTGCGGGTGGCCGGCGCTGGGCCGGTGAGCATGATGGTCGGGTCGGTACTGGTCACGGCAGTGGCGACGATGCGCGCGCGCGGCTTCAATCCCAGCTCTTTGCCTTTGGCAGCGCTGCCGATCAGCATCAGGGCCGAACCGTCGACGATGCCGGAGCTGTTGCCTGGGGTGTGTACGTGGTTGATCTGCTCGACATGGCTGTAAACACGCAGCGCGGTGCTGTCGAAGCCCATCTGGCCCATCATCTCGAAGCTCGGCTTGAGCTTGCCCAGGCCTTCGAGGGTGGATTCGCCACGGATAAATTCGTCGTGGTCGAGCAGCACGATGCCATTCTGGTCCGCCACCGGGATCAGCGATTTTTTGAACGAACCATCCTTACTGGCGCGAGCGGCTTTCTGCTGCGAGCGCAGAGCGAAGCTGTCGACGTCCGTGCGGCTAAAGCCTTCCAGAGTGGCGATCAGGTCCGCGCCGATGCCCTGGGGGGTGAAATGGGTGTGCATATTGGTCGCCGGGTCCATCACCCAGGCGCCGCCGTCGGAGCCCATGGGAATGCGCGACATCGACTCGACGCCGCCAACTACCACTAGGTCCTCGAAACCGGAACGCACCTTCATCGCGCCCATGTTCACCGCTTCCAGGCCCGAGGCGCAGAAACGGTTGAGCTGCACGCCCGACACGCTGACATCCCAATCGGCAACCATGGCCGCGGTCTTGGCAATGTCCGCGCCCTGATCACCCACCGGCGTTACGCAGCCGAGCACGATGTCATCGACCTGGCTGGTGTCCAGGTTATTGCGCGCTTGCAGCGCCTTGAGCAGGCCGGCGATCAGGTCTACAGGCTTGACGCTGTATAGCGCGCCGTCCTTCTTGCCTTTGCCGCGGGGCGTGCGCACTGCATCGAAAATAAATGCTTCGGTCATGGCGTCCTCAGACCTCCAATGGAGGGTGGCTGATGGCGCAGGTGGGGCCCACGCCTGTTTTTGTTGAGTGGTAGGCCGTTGAAAAACGTCGGCGAGGCAGGAAAGACAAGGCAAAAACAGGCGAGGAAGCGGAGTTTACGAGCTGTAAATGAGTATTCCGAGCCTGTTTTTAACGCCGTATTGCCAACGTAGGTAGTTTTTCAACGGCCTGCGGGGCCCACCATACGCCGGGCGGGGGCAGTCTCAATGACCGAAGTGCTCAGGCCTATTGACCACTCAGCTCAGACAAACGGTCAATCACTGGACGAAGGCCAACAAGCACGTCTAGCTCAAGGCCCGCTTGCCTGTTGCAGGCCCCGCGTCATAACCGCTGGCAACTAGCCCGCGCACCTTAGTAATCAAGGCGTCTATAGCAAGACGCTGCGCGCCCCTACAGTTGAATCAAGCCACCGGCAAATAGAGCGCAGGTCGGCTGTTGTAGGCGTCGTCGCCGGGTTTTGCCGGGGCGGCTTGAATGATCAACACGAGGCGTGGCGTCGCATCCGCATACAGAGCAAGACAGCGACGACCACCCGCAAAAAACAACAAGGCAAACCGCCATGTTCAATCCAGTGAAAATGCGTCAGGCAGGCATGATCGTGTTTGCCACCACAGTCATTCTGATTCTTCCCAACCTGACCCGTTTGGTCAGCTAAACCGCTGATTTCCTGCCCTGCCTGCCACCGTGGAGTGAGCCGGCAGCGGCAGCGCAACCTCTACAAATGCGTGCAAAGCAGCGCCTGTGCTAGGGTGATTTCAATCACCCCAAGGAGCACGCCATGCGCACCCTATTTGCCACCCTCAGCCTGCTGGTCAGCCTGCCTCTGCTGGCTGGAGAAGCCGAGCTCAGCGCCGCCGTTGTCGCCCTGCAATCACCGGAAAGCGTGCTGATCGATGTCCGCACCGCCGAAGAATTCGCCGCAGGCGCATTGCCCGGAGCCGAGCAGATCGAGCATGAACAGATCGCCAGCCGCATCAGCGCCCTCGCCCCGGACAAGGACACCCCGATCGTGCTGTATTGCCGCAGCGGCCGTCGCTCCGGCATCGCCGAAGAAAGCCTGCGCGCCATGGGTTACAGCAACCTGATCAACGCCGGCGGCTATGACGAACTAAAGCTCGCCCTGGAGTCGCAGGATTGAACAAACGCGCTCTCGCTATCGCCCTGCTCGCCCTCTTACCCTTCACTTATCTGCACGCCGCCGAACTGACCCTAGAACTGGGCAACGGCAGCCAGCGCTTGAGCAGCGCCCAACTGCTCGCCCACTCGCAGGCGCAAAGCGTCGAGATCAGCGACGACGTCAGCTACAAACGCAGCATGCGCTACCGCGCCGTACCGCTGGCCGCGCTGCTGGAAGCTGTACAACCGGGCGATCACCTGCAACTGGTGGCCAGCGACGGCTTTGCCGCCGAACTCTCCGCCGCCCCCGCGCTTAGCCAAACTGGCAGCAAAGCCTGGCTGGCCATCGAAGACCCAGCAGAGCCCTGGCCCGCCCTGGGTACCGGCAAACCCAGCGCCGGGCCGTTCTACCTGGTATGGCAAAACCCGGCAGCCAGCCAGATCGGCCCCGAGCAATGGCCATTCCAGCTGGCCACCATCCGCAAACTGGCCCCGGTGGCGCAGCGCTTCCCGCAACTGCTGCCAGCGGCCGACGCCAGCCCGGCGGTGCAGGCCGGTTTTGCCCAGTACCAGAAGAACTGCATGGCCTGCCATCGCCTGAATGGCGCCGGCGACTCGCAATTCGGCCCGGACCTGAATATTCCGCATAACCCGACGGAGTATTTCAGCGGCGACTTTCTAACCCGCTATATCCGCGACCCGCAGAGCTTACGGCGCTGGCCGCAGGGCAAGATGCCAGGGTTTAGCGAAGCGCTAGTAAGCCGCATAGAGCTCGCCAACTTATTGGACTATCTCTCGCATATGGCGGGCCGCAAAACAGCCGGTGAGTTGCCGGTGAATTGAGCCAATAAGCGAAGTGAGTCGATTACGGAAATGACCTACCCCAACTGGGGTGCCTGCTCAAACCGACGGAACTTATTGACGCCACAACCGACCGAATAACTGGAACGTCTTTTTGCCGACGGCGTATGGGGGCATAGGCACGCCCCTCCAGCGGAGGTTGTGATAACGATGGAAAATTGGGAATTCTGGCTCAATCAAACCCTTTGGATGAATATTGCCATTGTGACGATTGCCACTTTGGTGATCTACACAGTGATGCGCGCCCTGGTGGCCCGGCTAAGCGCGCATATGGCGACCTGGGCAGAGAAACGCCACAAGCTGAGTTATCGGCTAATAGCCGAAATATTCCGTCAGACCAGCCGCTTACTGCTCTTCGCATTTTCTCTACTGCTTGCTCTGAAGCTGGTGGAACTCTCCGACAAATGGGAGTCCGGCCTTAGTCATGGCTGGTTCGTGGCCCTGTCGCTACAGATCGCGCTGTGGTTTGACAGCGGCATACGCCTGTGGGCAAACAGTTTGCTAACACAGCCCGATGGCGGCACACGCAATCCGGTAACGACCACTATTATCGCGGTCATGGTTCGTATGCTGGTATGGACGGTCATGTTGCTGTCGATCCTGGCCAACCTTGGCGTGGACATTACTGCCTTGGTCGCGAGCCTCGGCGTCGGCGGTATCGCAGTGGCACTGGCGGTGCAAACGCTGCTTAGCGATGTGTTTGCGTCGCTATCAATCGGCGTCGACAAGCCGTTTGTGATTGGCGATTTCGTGGTATTCGGCGACGTAGCCGGCTCAATTGAGCATATCGGTTTGAAAACTACGCGCATCCGCAGCCTCAGCGGCGAGCAGATTGTCTGCTCGAACGCCGAATTGCTACGCCAGACGCTGCACAACTACAAGCGCATGAACACCCGCCGAATCGTCTTCAAATTTGGCATCACCTACAACACACCGACCGAGAAAGTTCGCGAAGTCAGCCAATTAGTGGCCGATGTGATTAGGGCCGTACCAGATACAAAGTTTGATCGCGCACATTTTCTGGCATTCGACGATTACCAGCTGACATTTGAGGTGGTCTATTTAGTGCTGAGTTCGGACTACAACAAGTACATGGATATCCAGCAGGAAATAAACCTGGGCCTGTTACAGGGCCTGCGCGATCTCGAAGTGCAGTTCGCCTTCCCGACCTACAGCCTGGAATTCATCGGCGGCACCCTGCCGGATATACGCATCGCAGAACCACCTCGCGTACAGCCACAGAGCAACGGCAACGCCCAGAGCCCGCAGATGCAGTAGGCGGCTCCAGTTCGTAGGATGGGTCGGGCCGCGCAGGTGGAGTAACGCGATACCCATCAAATCGCTGTGCTGTTGCGTTTGGTTTACCCCAAAAAGCGTGTATAGACGCCAAACGCCCCTTCAGGAGGGTGAACAGAATCGTTGTGTAGAGGGGTAAGCCGCATGGATGCGGCGAAAGGGCTGGGCGCCACCGCGATAAAGGGCCAGGGACGGCCCTTGTACGCCGACCCTCGGAGCAATGATTCTGTTCACGAACTCTGCCGCAGGCAGGGCCGGATGTCGGGGCTAGACCTTTTGGCTCCTTTGGGGGCAATTGCCAAAAGGGACTCGCCCGTAAGGGGCGAAACCAAAACTAAAAGCCGACTGCAGCAAGTGAACTGCACAGCAATCCAAAGAAGCGTCAAAAGGAACAACGGCGACCACCGCTTGGTGGGTTACATGGCGCTCAAGCTCCGAGTTGCACAATCAATCTCAGATCAGCGCCACTAACCCACCCTACGCGGCCAGCACCACGCCTTACTGCTGTTGCACCTGCAACAACGGCGCTACATCCACCTGCGCGTGCATCTGCTCGATACCGCCACCGCGGCGCATGCCGCGTACCGGGCAGGCATCCAGATAATCCAGGCCTACGGCCAACTTCAAATGCCGCTCCGGCTTGGCCAGGCAGTTGGTTACGTCAAAGCTGTACCAGGCGCCATCCAGCCAGGCTTCGGCCCAGGCGTGGCTGGCCAGGTGGTCTTCGCTGTCGGTAAACAGATAACCCGAAACATAACGCGCCGGAACGCCCAGGCTGCGCGCGCAGGCCAGAAAGGCGTGGGCGTGGTCCTGGCAGACGCCCCTGCCGCCGGAGAAGGCCTCGCTGGCGCTGGTTTCTACGGCGGTGGCGCCGGGCTGGTAGCTGATGTGCGCATTCAGCGCGTACATCAGGTCGATCAGGCCGCTGCGGTCAGCGCGGCTGTGGCTTTGCAACTGGGCGAACTCGCGCAGGGCGACGTCGGCTTCGGTCAGGCGGGTAAAGCGCAGAAACGGCCAGGCCGACTGGCTTTCGTGCTCGGCTTCGCGCGACTCGTCAATTTCCACCTGGCCATGGGCGCCGATGACGATGGACTCGTGCGGCTCATCCAGGGTCAGCACGTGCAGGATATTGCCATAGGGGTCGATCTGCGCACGCACCGGACGCGGCAAACTTAATGCCCAGCTGAGCACGTGCTGGCGCTCACTGTCGTGCGGGGTCATGCGCAAATACTGGATGCTATTGCGTACCTGATCTTGGTAGCGATAGGTAGTGTCGTGGCTGATTGACAGTCTCATGCGACCTCCAGGTAGGAGCTTTGGATGGCTTGACCTAGCTGGCGAACCAGCAGGATGAAATCGGTGAGCCAGGCGTGCAGGCCCTCGTCGAGCACTTCTTCGATGCTGGTGTAACGCAGCCGTGCTTCCAGTTCGGCAGCCAGGCGCTGGGCTGGGCGGCCGTTGTCACCGGGCAGGCTGGCGAGCATCAGGTTGAGCTCGTCCATGCAGGCACGCAGCGAGCGCGGTATGTCGGCGCGCAGCAGCAACAGTTCGGAGACTTTGCGCGTACCAGGCGAGCCACGATATATCTCGGCAAATGCCTCGAATGACGACAGAGCGCGTAGCAGCGCGGTCCACTGGTAGTAGCTACGCGCTGGGCGGCCGTCGATTTCGTCGATGTCCTCACCGAGCATTTCATAGCGCGCATCGATCAGGCGCAGGGTATTGTCGGCGCGTTCGATAAAGGTGCCCAACCGGATAAAACGGTACGGGTCGCCACGCATGATGGTGCCGAAGGTGGCGCCACGAAACAGGTGCGAGCGCTCCTTGACCCACTCACAGAAGCGGCTGATACCGTAACGCCCCAGACCCTCTTCGGCGATACCGCGAATCTCCAGCCAGGTGGCATTGATGTTTTCCCACATGTCGGCGGTGATCCGCCCGCGCACTGCGTGAGCGTTGCTGCGTGCAGCCTGCAGGCAGCAATAAATGCTCCCCGGGTTGCTCGCATCCAAGGCGAAGAAATCCAGCATGCGCTCGGCATGCATCGGGCCGTGGCGCGCCAGGTATTCATCCAGGGTGCCGGTAATCAGCAGCGGCAGGGCCAGTTCTTCCAGGCCATCGCCGCGGCCGTCTTGTGGCATCAACGACAGCGAGTAGCTGACATCCAGCATGCGTGCCAGGTTCTCCGCACGTTCCAAGTAGCGCGACATCCAGTACAGATCAGAGGCCGTTCGGCTCAGCATGGTGAATCCTCCACGATCCAGGTGTCTTTAGTACCGCCACCTTGGGACGAATTGACCACCAGCGAGCCTTCGCGCAATGCCACGCGGGTCAGGCCGCCAGGGACGATGCGAGTTTCCTTGCCCGACAGAACGAACGGGCGCAGGTCGATATGCCGCGGTGCAATACCGCGCTCAACAAAGGTCGGACAGGTCGACAGGCACAGTGTCGGCTGAGCGATATAGGCTTCTGGCCGGGCGATCAGCCGCGTGCGGAATTCTGCTATCTCGGCCTTGCTGGCCGCGGGACCAACCAACATGCCGTAGCCGCCAGAACCCTGTGTTTCCTTAACCACCAGCTGCTCCAGATTGGCCAGCACGTGGGAAAGCTCGGCCGGTTTTCGGCACTGAAAGGTCGGCACGTTCTTCAGGATCGGCTCTTCGCTCAGGTAAAAGCGGATCATGTCGTCGACATAGGGATAGACCGATTTATCGTCCGCCACGCCAGTGCCTACAGCATTGGCCAGCACCACGTTGCCGCTGCGGTAGCAGGCCAGCAGGCCGGGTACGCCGAGCATGGAGCCCGGATTGAACGCCAGCGGGTCAAGGAAGGCATCGTCGAGGCGACGGTAGATCACATCCACCTGTTTGGCCCCAGATGTGGTGCGCATAAAGAGCTTGTCGTCGCGCACAAACAGGTCTGCGCCCTCGACCAACTCCACGCCCATCTCACGGGAGAGGAAGGCATGCTCGAAGTACGTGCTATTGAAGCGCCCCGGCGTCAGCACCACGACATTGGGGTTATCCAACGGGCTGGAGGATTTGAGCGTATCGAGGAGCAAGTTGGGGTAGTGGTCAACCGGCGCCACGCGCTGAGCGGCGAACAGCTCGGGGAACAGGCGCATCATCATCTTGCGGTCTTCGAGCATGTAGCTGACGCCGCTGGGCGTGCGTAGATTGTCTTCCAGCACGTAGTAGCTACCGTCGCCATCACGCACCAGATCGACGCCGGCGATGTGCGCGTAAAGGTCGCGGTGCAGGTTGAGGCCCTGCATGGCGATCTGGTAGCCCTCATTGGCCAGCACTTGCTCAGCCGGAACAATGCCGGCTTTGATGATGCGCTGGTCGTGGTAAAGGTCGCCAAGGAACATATTCAGCGCCTGCACGCGCTGGATGCAGCCGCGTTCGACGACGCGCCATTCGCTGGCCGGAATGCTGCGTGGAATGATGTCGAATGGAATCAGGCGCTCGGTGCCCTGATCATCGCCGTACAGGGTGAAGGTGATACCCGCGCGGTGGAACAGCAGGTCGGCTTCACGGCGGCGCTGGGCCAGCAGTTCATCCGGGGTATCCGCTAACCAGCGGGCAAAAGCTTGATAGTGCGGGCGGACAGCGCCACTCGCGTCGTACATCTCGTCATAAAAGATGCGGGCCATGCCGTACTCCTTGTCACCCGGACATGGAGAGAGCATTGCAAAGCCCGCGCCACTACTAAAAAATGTTAAATTTCAACAGGTTAAATAAAACACGTAATCATTGCGCACCAAGATGAGACGCGTCACTGACTTGCCTATCACTGGCCGCGCCATTTTATGGCGGCGGCTTACAAACCGGCCAAATGCAGCCAGTGGCGATAGAAGCCTCCGGCCACGCGATTCAGTTGGGCGACTTTGGCTGGCAGTTGGTCGAGTATCTGCGCCCTGCTCTGCTGGCTGGGTTGGCTTTCATCCAGCAGGTGGTGCCAGTCGCCGAGCCACTGGCGCACCAGGGCTTCGTCCATTTCCGGATGGCCTTGCAAGGCCAGCAGCTTATCGCCCCAGGCAAACGCCTGGTTGCTGCACCAGGGGCTGCTAAGCAAAGGCTGCGCACCGGCGGGAATGGCAAAGCTGTCGCCGTGCCACTGAAACATCGGGAACTGTCCGGGCAAGTGCTGCAGCCAGGGGCTGGGGGCAGCGTGGTCGAGACGGGTCAGCGGCTGCCAGCCGCTTTCGGTATAGGGCATGCGGCTGATTTCCGCCCCTAGGGCCTTGGCCAGCAGCTGACCACCCAGGCAATGGCCGATCAGCGGAATATCTCGGTGGATAAAATGCTGCAGCGCGGCCACTTCGGTCTGCAGCCATGGCAGCGGATCATTGACGCTCATCGGCCCGCCCATGATGGCCACGGCCTTGGGCCGGTCGAGGTCGAGGCCCTGCAACTCGCCAAGGTCCGCGCGCAGCACGGTAAAAGGATGGCCCGCTTGTTCCAGCACCTTGCCCAGGTGGGCCGGCGGGCAGTAATCAATGTGGGTAAAAATCAGGATATCGGTCATGCGCCAAGTCTGAAGCAAAGCGCAGGCTGGGGTCGAGGGACGATTGGCTGGGGATAGTGTGCGGGGGTTGAAATGACACTGGCCAGCTTATGGCTGGCCAGTGTGCAGACTTCAGGGCTGCCTTACCTCCTGGGTAACGCCCCACCCATCTAATTTGCCGCCAAGCGGCGCCACGACGGACTCCAGATCATGCTCGAAGTCATCGATGCCGTGGTATGTCGCGAACATTACTTTACTGACTTGCAGGTGCCAGACACCGTCATCACGCTCGGTCACCAGGGCGTGTAAAGACTCACCTCGAAATTTGCGGGTCGCCATACGGGCCCGCTCCTCATCAGGGAAAAGGGCGTAGAACTCGATGGGATGGAAGCTGGCAAAGTCGAAGCCACCCTCCTTCATCCGCCGTAAAACCCCGTTACTGACATCATCGTGCAAGGCTGTGCTCATGAAGTGACCTCCTCAGGCGATGGATAAATTTACAGGACGCTAAAGAACCAACTAGGTGTCGATACTGCAGTGCAACGACCTGGTAAACGCTTTCCCATTGCTACCGCCAGAGCCTCAGCGGTGTTGCGGCACCGATTGCAGTGCCGCCCGAGAATCAAGCGATCACGCTGCTTGATATGTCATAAGCCAGACCTGAAACCAGGACTGGTCAACGCAGGCTTGTTCAGAGCGAACAAGTCAGAAGCGTTAGTTGCAGACTAGTCCCATAAAACAGTCTTTGCCCAGGGAAAGTTGTTAGATCCTGTATCGGGCCGGCTGCGCGTCGGCGATACGGCGTTAGAAATGGCCTCGGGCTGCTCATTTACAACCGTAAACTCCGCGCCCTCGGCCATTTCTGCCTTGTCTCGCTCTAGCTCGCGCGCCCGGAAACAGGCTCTAGCCTAGATATAGCCAGGGAGTTACTCGCGGCTTAACCAAGCCATGATGTGCCGACTCAGCCAAACAGGCGTCAGTTGGCCGGACCAGAACAGCAGCTTGAATTGCAGGCTGATCGGCCGATGTACCGCCCTGCTGCGGGTTTGCACCCAGGCGGCCTGAGCCACGGCTTCGGCCTCAAGGTTAACCCCCAAACGCCGCAGCACCGGGGCCTGGAAGCGCTGGTTGTTAAGCATCGGCGTGCTGACAAACGGCGGCATCAGGTCGCCGACGCGGATGCCGTACTTGGCCCACTCCAAGTCCAGCGCCTCGGTCAGCCCGCGCACGGCGAACTTGGAGGCCGAGTAGCTGGCCAGATGCGGCACGCCGTAGACGCCTGAAGCCGAGCCCATATTGATCACCTGGGCATCGGGTGTGGCTTTCAGATAGGGAAAGGCCGCGTGGGTCATATTCAGCAGACCCTGCACGTTGATCTGCAGGATGCGCGCATGCTCGCTCAACTCGATTTCCTCGAAGTGCCCGCACTGCAAAATCCCCGCGCTGTTGAACAGCAGGCGCAACTGGCCGCCATGCAGGGCGCAGAAGTCCGCCAGAGCGACCTTCACTGCCGCTGGGTCACTTACATCCAACTCGGCATGCCAGACGTTACCCAGCTCGCCCGCCAGCTTGGCCAGCGCCTGGTGGTTGATATCCAGCAAACCGACCTGCCAACCATGCTGATGAAACAGCCTGGCAGTGGCCGCGCCGATCCCCGAGGCAGCGCCGGTAATCAGGATATTGTTCACTCAGCAGCCCCGCTCACGCAGAAAGCTCACCACTTCAGCCAGGGCAAAATCGGCGGCCTTGAGCATGCCGGCGTGAGCCTGGAACACATGCCATAGGTCCGGATAACGCTGCAGGCACACATCCACGCCGGCGGCCTTGGCCTTGTCGGCAAAACGCAGGCTGTCATTGAGCAGAATTTCATCTTCGCCCACCTGAATCAGCAGCGGGGCCAGGTCCTGCAGATCGGCATACTGCGGCGACATACCAGGATCGTCAGGCGCCAGCCCGGCCGGGCAATACAGCGCCAACGCCTGCGCCGCCCATTTTGGATGAAGCAGTGGGTCGCCCGCTGGCGGCTCGTGTATCTGCGTAAAGGAAAAATCAGTGACCGGGGAGAAACACACCAGCGCCGCCGGTTGTGGCGCCCCCAGATCGCGTAGACGCAGGCTGGTGATCAGGCTCAGGTTACCGCCAGCCGAGTCGCCACCGATCACGATCTGCTCAGGCTTGTAACCCAGCGTGATCAGTTCCTGAAACGCTGCCAACGCATCTTCGCGAGCAGCTGGGTACTGATGCTCCGGGGCCAGGCGATAATCCAGGGCGCAGACCTCCATCTGCCCGCGTTTGGCCAGGTGCGCGCAGATCGTTCTGTGCGTGCTCGGCCCGCCGATCAGGTAAGCGCCGCCATGCAGGTAGAGCAACACCGTGCCGCGTGGACTCTGCGGGCGATGCCATTCGCAGGGCCGGCCGCCCAAGGAACCGGCGCTACGGGTGATGCCGCGCGGCGCCGGGCTGGCTGCAGTCAGCAGGCGCAGCACCGCGCGCTGCCCGGCAATCGGCATCGGTGGCCGTACCAGGCCACGGAACAGCAGGCGCAGGCTGGTACGCAAGACGCTGCGCAACAACGCCTGATCCGCGGCTGGGGCGGTGAATTCAACGGGTGCATTCATAGTCATCGGGCTCCGGTGCGCGGGTCTGCAGGCGATAGGTAAAGGTATAGCCCGGCCAGTTATTGGTGCTTTTGCCGGCGGAGGTTTTGTACCAGCTTGAGCAGCCCTGCTCCCATATCGTTCGATGTGAGCTGGCCTGCACCTGCTGGTTGTAGCGCTGTTGCACCGCAGCTTTTACGTCGAGGTAGCGTATGCCCTGCTGGCGCAGCAAATCGATGCAGCCGAGCACATAACGGAACTGGCTTTCGAGCATATAGATGATCGAGTTGTGTCCCAGGTTGGTATTGGGCCCGTAAAGGATAAACAGATTGGGAAAGCCGCTAACGCTGATGCCCTTGTAGGCCTCGGCGCCGTCGCGCCAGGCCTGGTTCAGCTCCTGCCCACCGAGCCCGCGAATCTGCATCGGCGCGAGAAAATCGGTGGCAGCAAAGCCGGTGCCGTAGATCAGCACATCGCACGGGTGCTCGCGGCCATCGGCGGTGATGATTGCCCGCTCGCTGACGCGGCTGATCGCCTCGCTTACCACCGTCACATTGGGCTGCGCCAGGGCCGGAAAGTAATCATTGCTGATCAGGATGCGCTTGCAACCCATCGGGTAATCCGGCTGCAGCTGCGTGCGCAGCTGCGAATCACTGATGTGCTGATTAAGGTGCCGTTCAAAGCTGAAGCGAAACAGCTTCATCAACCACGGCATGCTGATAAATGCCAGGCCACGCACTTCGTGCTGCAGGTACTTGAGACCACGGTCGATGCGCTGCAGCCAGGGCAGCCGACGCATTATCGCCAGCTCCCAAGGCCGATAGGCGCGGTCCGGCTTGGCCAACACATAGGCCGGCGAGCGCTGGAACAGCTGCAGCTGCGCGACCTTGGGCTGGATCTGCGGAACAAACTGAATCGCCGAGGCGCCGGTGCCGATCACCGCCACACGCTTGCCAGTCAGATCCAGATCATGACGCCAACGCGCCGAGTGAAACGTCTCGCCGGCAAACGTCTCGATCCCCGGCAACGCCGGATAGGCCGGCTGGTTGAGCTGACCGCAGGCACTGATCAGCACCTCGGTGCAGAATGCTTCGCCATTGCTCAGGGTCACCCGCCACAGCGCAGCCGCCGCATCGAATGCGGCCGAGGCCACCTCGGCATTGCAGCGAATGCGCGAGCGCAGCTGGTACTTGGCCACGCAATGCAGCATGTAGCCGTGGATTTCCGCCTGGGGCGCAAACTTGCGGCTCCAGTCGCTTTTCGGCTCGAAGGAAAACGAATACAGGTGCGACGGCACATCGCAGGCCGCCCCCGGATAGCTGTTGTCGCGCCAGGTGCCACCGATTTCTGCGGCTTTTTCCAGCAGCAGAAAATCCTCGATACCGGCCTTCTGTAACTGAATGGCCATGCCCAGACCGCCAAAGCCGCTGCCGATAATCAGCACGCGCAAAGGTACTGTCGAACGGGAATTGTTATGCATTGTTATCTCCCCAATTGCATCTGCCTGACTGCACAGAATGCTACTTGCCTGGGTAGATAAGGGTTATGGGATAGCCGGACAACGGATTGTGACTTTCGGACAGCCCGCATGAACACGGAGGCTAAGGCTCTAGCAGTACAGGTAAATGTCCGAGCAATCGGAACACCCACAGAGCTCGAGTCAGTAATGGCAAAGTACGCCGCTCAACACTCAGTGGGCGCGGATGTGCCCGCTGCGACTACCAGAACTTCCACCAGCGTTTGGGCCGCGTCACGCGGTTGCCGGTATAGGTCTTTTGCGAAAACTTGGGGAAATCGCCAAAAGCTTCGGGCAATCGGTAGTTGTCCAAGCTGTAACCATTGTCCAGCGCTTCCTGGTAGTAACGGTCGAAGAGGCTCTGCAGGTCTTTGCGCGGATGCGCCATGACTTGGCCATCAAACCAGTGCTTTCGCCCTTCCCCAGCCAGACGCGGAATCGAGAGATAGTGGGAGAACTGGGTGCCCATATCCGAATAGTGAAGAATCTTGACCTGCTCGATCGGGCTGTTCTCGCCATCGATATTGTTGTATTCGGTGTCGAACGGCTGAATAACACCGGTATTAACCTTGTAGTACTTTTTGAGCTGCTGGTGGGTCTCAGGTCGACCCTTGATTTCCTCGATCAGAGGCAGGTGCTTTTCAGCCGCGGCGCAGTCCCACATCGACACGCAGAACCGCCAAGACTCCTGCCCACCCTTGGCCATAACCACCTTGCCTGGCTCGAAGGGCAGTTGCCAGAGTTCGGCCAGATCGCACAAGACGATCACGTCCGTGTCCATATAAATAGCCCGGCCCTGGTAGCCGCAATAGGCAGGAATGCCCCAGCGAAACCCCGAGAACGGCGTGGGCCAGGCTTCGGTGCGCCAGCCTTGCTGCAGCTCCGGGTTGGCATGCCAGAAGCTCTGCGGATCGCGAGAAAGCTGCATCCAGTGGATTTCGACCGGCATGGAGCAATGCTTACGGATGCTGTAGTCCAGCACCATCATCTGCTCCAGATCACAATCGTTGGGGTCACATCCAACGAATACTTTGATCACTCCCTGCATATCTCTAAGCTCCTATGCCAATGCCTGGCGCCGCTAGGCACGAATATGTGCCTGCCCTAAAAGTCGAACGAAAATTCCGCGTACGCTAATGCTTCGCCGCGGGCAGATCAAGCGCCAGACTGCAACACTGGCGGCTGCGTAAGAGGCCTCCGCGTTGCAGTTTAGAACTGTGGCATAGTCGCTCCATCTGCTGTGACTTTCGGACAACCGCATGTCAGCCGCCCCTTACACCCTGCCCCGGCGCACTATCACCAGCGTGCAACTGCTGACCCAGCTGGGCATCGACCATGGCTTGAGTGTCGAACGCTGCCTGCACAACACCGGCCTAAGCCCCCTGCAATTGGCCGAGCTGCACAGTGAAATCGAGGGCGCGCAGGAACTGCAGTTGATCCGCAACCTGATCGACGCCCTGCCCGCGCAATACGACCTAGGCCTGCAGGCCGGCCTGCGCTATCAGCTGACCACCTACGGCATCTGGGGTTATGCCCTGCTCAGCAGCCAGACCTTCCGCCAGGCCGCCGACCTTGGCTTGCGTTATCTGGACCTGACCTTTGCCTTCAACCGCATCACCTTGTGCGAAGACGTCAGTCAGGCGCATCTGCAGTTGGATGGCAGCCACTTGCCGGACCAGGTGCGCGATTTTCTCCTGCTGCGCGATGCCGTGGCGGTGATGGTGATTCAGCGCGAACTCACTGGCGCCAAGATCCCCCTGAGCCGGGTGCAACTGAGCATGCCGGCGCCAGCTGATCCGGCGCGTTTTATCGAGCAATTTGGCCTGCTGCCGGAGTTCGCCTGCGCACAGAATCGCATCAGCTTCCCTCGCCACCTGCTCGACCTGCCCCTGCCCCGCGCCAATCCACACAACGCGCAACTCTGTGAGCTGCAATGCCAGGCTCTGCTGGCCAAACGGCAAGTGCGCAGCGGTCTGGCCGGACAGATTCGTGATCGCTTGCTCAGCACACCCGGCCGGCTGCCGGATATGGAGCTGATTGCCAACGAGCTGAATATCAGCAGCCGCACCTTGCGCCGCCGCCTGGAAGATCAGGGCAGCAGCTTTCGCCAGTTGCAGGAGGAAGTGCGCCAGGCCTTGGCCGAAGAACTGCTGGCCATCGCCAGCCTGAGCCAGGAGGAGATTGCCGAACGCCTGGGCTACAGCGAGGTGTCGAACTTTCTGCATGCGTTCAAACGCTGGAAAGGCCAGACGCCCGGCCAGTACCGCCAGGCACTGACCTGAAAGCGCGACTGACAAGTCGTCGGCCAGGGTGGCACTTTGCCATCTCATCCGCCAAATTGGCACTTTCCACCCTCGAGTCGGCGGCCATTTACGCCGATACTGCTGAACAACCTACTGACTGGAGTTTTCATGCGACAGGGTTTCCTTGGGCAGTTCCTGCCACATGACTTGACCGACCAGGCTAGCGTTCTGTTGGCCCGCACCCTGGCTTTCAGCGGTTTGTGCAGCGTGGTTATCGGCCTGTACAGCTGCATCAAGTGGGGCCGCATGGGCAACGAGGCGCTGATGTACGGCTCGTTGCTGTTGGTACTGGGCATGCCGCTGATGCTGCTGGTCATGCGCAGCGCCGTGCTGCCGCTGGCTGTGGCGGCGAATATGGCGCTGGCCTGCATGGCCAGCTACTCGATGCTGCTGATCTACCAGCTAGGCGGCCTGCACTCGGCACATATCTACTGGCCGGCGGTAATCATCGTCTTCGCTTACCTGCTGGCGGGCGCACGCAGCGCCATGGTCTGGAGCCTCGTGCAGGTATTGTTCGTGTTCTGGCTGATCCGCCTGGAACGCAGCGGTGCGAGCCTGCCGGTATTCGAACTGAGTCCACGGGATGCGGCGGTGAACACCTACTCCGGGTTTATCCTGCCGGTGCTGACCGTGTGGCTGGCGCAGTGGTACAGCGCACAGCTGCGCAACCAGGCGCTGGCCGATGCCGAGCTGGCGCTCAACGAATCCCGCGAGTTCGGCCAGCGCGCCGCGCGCAATCAGGAGCAGCTCGGCGGTATCGTCGATGAAGTACGCAGCACCGCCAGCGACCTTTTGCAAATGGCCGGTCAGCTGCAACAGACCCTCGGCGGCATTCGCCAGCGCTGCCAGAGCATCGACACCGATGTGCAACAGCAGGCCGACGCCATGCATCAACTGGATCTGGCCCTGCATGAAGTGCTGGACAGCCTCGCCTCCAGCACCGACCACATGCAGCAGCTCAGCCAGGACACCCAGCACAGCAGCAGCCAGGTGAATGCCTGCGCCCAGCGTATGGAAGACGCCCAGGCCAGCATGCAGGCGATTCAGCAGAGCAACCAGCGCATCGCCGAATCCATGCAGATGATCAGTGCCATCGCTCAACAGACCAACCTGCTGGCGCTTAACGCAGCCATCGAAGCGGCGCGGGCCGGCGAACATGGCCGCGGCTTTGCCGTGGTTGCCGATGAGGTGCGCAACCTCTCGCGGCGCAGCAACGAAACCGCCGATACGGTGCAGAACGTACTGGGCCAGTCGCAGCAAATCATCGACACCGGCGCGGCCCAGGTCAGCGATGTCGGCACTGCACTAAGCAGCAACGCTGGGCTGACCGACAACCTCTCTAGCTCGATTCTGCGGCACAGTCAGGCACTCACCCGCGCCCACCAGCAACTGCTGCACGTGCGCGACAACAGCGCCGCGCAACGTGACGCCAGCCAACGCCAACGCGCCGCCAGCGCCGAACTGCTGGATGCCCAGGAGACCTTGGTGCATCTGGGCCAGCAGCTGGAACAGTTGTCGCATCAGTTGCATCAACGGGTCGCCAGCGCTTAGCACCTACGACGACCTGTTGCGCGTCGGCCCTGCTGCGTTAAAAACAGGCTCGGAATGCTCATGTACAGCTCGTACACTCCGCTTCCTCGCCTGTTTTTGCCTTGCAGGACTCTAGCTCACGAGGTCGTAAACAGGTTGTAAAACGAGCACATCCCATCCTACCTACCCTGTTTGAAAGTCAGTTCTGCGCTGACAGTCGGCCGGGCTGCGGTTATTGTTCGGCCATGAGCCAATCAGCCCACACCCTATTACTGAGCTACCAGCCGCCCTGGCAGTGGCAACAGTTCCATGCGCACTTTGCCCTGCGCGCCCTGACTGGGGTGGAAAGCGTGCAAGCGCACAGTTACGCGCGCAGCGTGCACCTCGCGGGCCAACATGGCTGGTTCCGCGTGCAACCCCTGGCTGATCAGTACGCGCTGCAACTGCAGTACAGCGAATCGCTGCAGCCCTGTTTGGCGGCACTTACCGCGCGGGTGCGCAAGATGTTTGACCTGGACTGCCAGCCGCAGCAGATCAGTGCGCATTTTGCCAACGATGCGCAGCTCGGGTCGCTGGTTGCGCGTAACCCCGGATTACGCCTGCCGACCGCCTTCGAGCCTTTTGAGCAGGCGGTGCGAGCCATCGTTGGCCAGCAGGTTACCGTCAAGGCGGCGGTAACTATCACCGGTCGCCTGGTTACCCGCCTGGGCAAACCATTGCAGTTTGCCGATGCGGCCGATATCCAACGGCTGTTCCCCGGCCCAGCAGCCATCGCCGAGGCCAACCTGGATGGCATCGGCATGCCCGGCAAACGCGTACAGACCCTGCAACGCTTCGCCGCCCAGGTAGCCAGCGGCGAGCTGCGCCTGGATCTACAAGACGGCTACACGGCCTTTGTCGAGCAACTCTGCGCCCTGCCCGGCATCGGCCCGTGGACAGCGGAATATATTGCCCTGCGCGCTTTTGGCGAGGTCGATGCCTTTCCCGCCAGCGACCTGGGGCTGCTCAAGGCGCCGGTATGGGGTGCGGCTGGCATCGACGCCAGACAGCTCAAGGCCCGAGCCGAAGCCTGGCGACCCTGGCGCGCCTACGCTGCCGCACACCTGTGGCACAACTACTCAGAGGGATGACGCCGGATGTTCTACCGCTACCACGACAGCCCAATCGGCCGCCTGCTGTTGGCCGCTGACGAAATCGGCCTGCAAAAACTGCTGATGGATATCGATGACAAGCCCTGGCATATCGGCGAACACTGGCGCAGCGCCGCCGATGAGCTGGATGAGGTGTGCCGGCAACTGGATGAGTATTTTGCTGGGCGTCGACAGCGCTTCAAAGTACGCCTGGCGCCGCAAGGTACGGCGTTTCAGCAAGCCGTTTGGCAGGCGCTGCAGGCCATCCCGTTTGGTCGCACCAGTTGCTACAGCGCCCTCGCCGCCGAGATCGCGCGGCCCAAGGCAGTGCGCGCTGTCGGCACGGCCAACGGCGCCAACCCGATTGCCATCATCATTCCCTGCCATCGGGTGATCGGCCGCGACGGCAGCCTTACCGGTTATGCCGGCGGGCTGCCGCGCAAAGCGCTGTTGCTCAAACTGGAAGGGGCGCAACTGCCAGAACAGCGGATGCTGAGTATTTAAAGCACGCGACGATTCAGGGCTGAACTCGCGCCAATACACGCGCAGGAGCCTCTAGCGGTAATGCCAGAATCAGCCCCTCACCTGACGCGGGGTAGATGCCGGTCAACGCAGTGATATTGACCTGATGGGAAACCAGCACCAAAGACGCACCACGGGGTTGCGCATTGATCTGCTCGATCAGCGCGGCGGTCTGCTCACGGGCGGTATTGGGTGTTTGAAAGAATGAATCCAGGGCTGGCAGCGCTTCGACTGCGCCCAAGCCCATTTCGCGAGCGGTGTCCTGCGCGCGGCACCAGCGACTACTGAGCAGGCGCGGCTCAATCCATTGGCTACGCAACAACAGGCCCCAACGCTGAGCCTGTTCACGACCAAACTGACTGAGATTGCGCTGAGTACGGCAATCACTCAGCTGGAAGTTCGCCGGATCACCGGTGCCGGGCGCTGTGGCATGGCGCAACAGCATCACGGCGCGGCCTTCACGCAGCGCGGTCCAGGCGTGCTTATCGCTGGCCTGGGCTGTGCCGCTCAGCAGGCAAAGCGCTAATAACCACGCGCCTGCCCGCAGCATGACTAAAACTTGACCGTGCCACGGGGGCCCATCAGCGCCCAAATGATCAGGCCGATCACCGGCAGCAAGACGATCAGCAAGATCCACAACACCTTGATGCCCGTTTCTGCGTTGCTTTTGATGACACTGAGAATCGCCCAGATATCCAGCGCCAGAATGACCAGCCCCAATAAACCGTTGAATGTTGAACCCATTATTTGCCGCTCCTATGCGAAGGTTTCGCTTAACTAGGATAGACGCTAGTTATAAGAGTTCAGCGCTACGGCAATCAGCAGTCATCCAAGCCAGCAAACGCGGCCGCAAAATCACCGGCTAGCGGGGTAAAAACCGCTACCTGCGGACTATCAAACAGGCGCAATACCGCAAAGCGCGGGTGTTCACCGCCATCAAACCAATGCGCCGTGCCAGCTGGCAGCAGCAGCAAGTCGCCCTTCTCGCCCAACAGGCTGTAGACGTACTCGCCGATATGCAGCGCCAGCAGGCCGCGTCCAGCCAGGTAGTAATGCAGATGCGCCGGCTGACAGCTTTGCTCCACACGCAGGGCACGGGCCAGCTCACTGCCCTCGCCGCGCTCATCACATAGGCTCAGGGCCTCGGCGCTGGCATAGCCATGCTGGGTCATCAACTGGTCAGTCTGCACGCGGCTGGCCGCCAGCAGTTCATCACTGGCGGCGCCGGCCATGACTGGCTGCGCTACCGGCACCTGACTGAACTGCACGCCGACGGCGGCCAGGGTGCTGGCGATGTCTTCGACATGGGTCAGCAGCTTGTTCGGGTACTCGGGCGAGGACTGGTGGTAGACGGTCAGGCTGCTCATGGTCAGGACTCTCGTACGGTTTTAATTCAGGTGTTCAATTCGACGAATAAAAGCTAGGGCCGCTCATCACGCATATAGCACGCGGTGATCACCGCAGCCGCCAGGGCAATCACGCTGGCGATGGCAAAGGTCCAGGCGGCGCCGAGGCTGTGCCAGCTATAACCCGAATAGAGCGCCCCCAGCGCCCCGCCCACGCCCGCCAGCGCAGCATACAGCGCCTGGCCCTGGCCCTGCTGACGGTCGGCAAAGCTGCGTTGAACAAAATGCATGGCCGCTGCGTGGAAGCTGCCGAAGGTCGCTGCGTGCATCAGCTGAGCAAGCAGCAGCACCGGCAGATGTCCGGCCAGGTTGCCCAGCAGCAACCAGCGCAGTGCAGTAATCAGAAAACTCGCCAGCAGCACGGTACGCAGTGAATAGCGCGCCAGCAACCGGGCCATAACCATAAACAGCACGATCTCAGCAACCACGCCCAGCGCCCACAGCTGGCCGATCACCCCGCGCGGATAACCCAGGGATTCCAGGTGCAGGCTGAGAAAGGTGTAATACGGGCCGTTGCTCAGTTGCATCAGGCCGACGCTGAGGTAGAAGGCGAGAATCCCCGGCCGCCGCAGTTGCTGGAGAAAGCCGCCTTGGTCCTGGGTATTGGGGCGCATCTGCGGTTGCGCATTGGGCACCCACCAACTGCTCAGCACGATGCCGCCCATGATCAGGATCAGCGCCCAGGGATAGGCGTCCAGGCTAAGCACCTCGAACAGCTTGCCCAGGCCCACCACCGCGACGATAAAACCGATGCTGCCCCACAGGCGAATCTGGCTGTAGCGCGCGGCCTGCTCCTTGAGATGGGCGAAAGTAATCACCTCGAACTGCGGCAGCACCGCATGCCAGAAGAACGCATGCAGCGCCATGATCAGCGCCAGCCAAGCGTAACTCTGGCTGACAAAGATGCCGGCAAAGCACAGCAGCGTGCACAGTGCGCCGAAGCGCACGATAGCCAACCGCTGCCCGCTATAGTCACCCAGCCAACCCCAAATATTCGGCGCGATGCAGCGCATCAACATGGGAATGGCGATCAGCTCGCCGATCCGCGCCGCAGAAAAGCCCAGATGGTCGAAATACAACGCGAGAAACGGCGCGGTGGCGCCAAGCAGCGAGAAATAGAAGAAGTAGAAACCAGACAGGCGCCAGTAAGGCAATGCCGGGCTCATGCTGGGCATAAACCCGCAACCGTGCTGCGGGACGCGGTTGACCGCGCAGCAAGGCTAATCACAGCTGTGGCAGCACCGGCGTGCTGACCCGCACATCGGCATTCTGCGCGCGATGGCGCAGCAGGTGATCCATCAGCACGATGGCCATCATCGCCTCAGCGATTGGCGTAGCGCGGATGCCCACGCAGGGGTCGTGACGGCCCTTGGTGATGATATCCACCGCGTTGCCGTGAATATCAATCGAACGCCCCGGCGTGGTGATGCTTGAGGTTGGTTTGAGCGCCAAATGCGCAACAATCGGCTGCCCACTGGAAAGCCCGCCAAGGATGCCGCCGGCGTTGTTGGAGAGGAAACCCTCTGGGGTCATCTCGTCACGGTGCTCGGTGCCGCGCTGCGCCACGCTGGCGAAACCTGCGCCGATTTCCACGCCCTTGACCGCGTTGATGCTCATCAGCGCATGGGCCAGTTCGGCGTCCAGACGGTCGAAAATCGGCTCGCCCAGGCCCGGCATCACGCCTTCGGCGACCACGGTAATCTTCGCCCCGACCGAATCCTGATCGCGGCGCAACTGGTCCATATAGGCCTCCAGCTCTGGCACCTTGTCCGGGTCGGGACTGAAAAAGGCATTTTGCTCGACGGATTCCCAGCTCTTGAATGGGATTTCAATCGGCCCGAGCTGGCTCATATAGCCGCGAATCACGATGCCCTGGGACGCCAGGTACTTTTTGGCGATAGCACCAGCGGCGACGCGCATGGCGGTCTCGCGCGCCGAGCTGCGGCCACCGCCGCGGTAGTCACGCACGCCGTACTTGTGGTGATAGGTGTAATCGGCGTGGGCTGGGCGGAAGGAATCCTTGATCGCCGAGTAGTCCTTGGATTTCTGGTCGGTATTGCGGATCAACAGGCCAATCGAGCAACCCGTGGTCTTGCCCTCGAAGATGCCGGCGAGGATTTCCACCTCGTCGTCTTCCTGGCGCTGCGTGGTGTGGCGGCTGGTACCTGGTTTGCGTCGATCGAGATCACGCTGCAGGTCTTCCAGGCTAATCTCCAACCCCGGCGGGCAGCCATCGACAATGGCGACCAACGCCGGGCCATGGCTTTCGCCAGCGGTGGTGACAGTGAACAGCTTGCCGTAGGTATTGCCGGACATGTGCAAAACGCTCCGCGAAAATCAGCTCCGAGGCTACGCCAGCCGGCGCAAAACCCCACTTGAGTAAAGGCGGCGAGTATACCCGTGGCGTCCGTACAGATCATCCTCGAACCTTCAGGACGGATAAACGTCCAACTGGCTCACTCCTGGCAGTCCCTATCCATGACCCGAGTTTTTCTGTTGCCTCTGTTTCTCTGCAGCACCCTACTGCAAGCCGCTCCCGACACCACGCGCAGCAGCGCCCACAGCAGTGTGCAGCAAGCCATACGCCTACAGACAAACCAGGGCACGCTGCATGGCACGCTGCTCAAGCCCAGCAGCACCACCCCGGTGGCCGTTGCCCTGCTGATCGCAGGCTCCGGCCCCACAGACCGTGACGGCAACAACCCCGAAGGCGGCCAGAGCGACAGCCTCAAGCGCTTAGCCCAGAGCCTGGCCAAACAGGGCATTGCCAGCCTGCGTTACGACAAGCGCGGGGTGGCCGCCAGCCGCGCGGCCACCCCGAATGAGCGCGACCTCAGTGTCGAGGGTTATGTCAGCGATACGGTGGGCTGGGCGCAGCTGCTTAAGGCCAACCCGGCGTTTGACCGGCTGATTCTGATCGGCCATAGCGAAGGCGCTCTGATTGCCAGCCTGGCTGCCGAGCAGGCCCAGGCCGATGCTCTGGTGGCAATTGCCGGCAGTTCACGACCGATTGATCAGCTCTTACGCGAGCAGCTGGCCGCACGCCTTCCACCGCATCTGTTGGTGCAGAGCAATCAAATACTCGACCGCCTGCTGGCCGGGCAATTCAGCCCCAAGGTGCCCAAGCAGTTGCAGGTGCTGTTTCGCCCCAGCGTGCAGCCCTATCTGATCTCGCTGCTGCGGCAAAAACCCGGCGAGGCCTTTGCCCGGTTGCAGATCCCGGCGCTGATTGTGCAGGGCAGCCACGATATTCAGGTCAGCGTCGCCGATGCTCAGGCGCTGCAGGCGGCCAAGCGGGATGCCGAGCTGCTGATCATCCCCGGGATGAACCATATGCTGCGCATCAGCGCGTGGGATTTGCCGGCGCAACTGGCGAGCTATAACAATCCTCGGCTACCGTTGGCACAGGGGCTCGGCGAGCAGATCGCCCAGTTCATCCAGCGCAGCGGCCAAAAGCCACCCTCCAGTTAGCCGAGCGGCGGCCGATAAGCGCATCAGGCGACACCTGAAGATGTCGCGCACAGGATCGCCGTGTATGACCGACAGCCCCGCACCACAAACCGACCCTGACGCTGCCCCGCAGGCGGTCGTCGAGCAAGCCCATCCCTGGGCCGAGCTGGCCCCCGAGCACTTCAGCTTGTTACGCCTGGCCGCCCTGCCCACCGACCGCCACACCGGCGCGCGGCCCTTGCGCTTTATCCAGCTGGGCCGCGTCGAACGCCTGGGCAAACAGCACAGCCTGCTGCGCCTGACCCTGCAGCTGCCCGGCCAGCGCGTACGCAAAGAGCAGAACATCCTCGAAGTCTGGGCCGATCATCAGCAGCGCACGGTGCGCTTCGGCCCCGACACTGGCCTGCTGGTGCAGCCGGAAAACCGTGGCCTGGGACGTTTTATGCTGGCTCAGGGGATTAGCTGGGCACGTCAGCACTTCGCCAACTACCAGATAGAAAACACCCCACTGCAAAGCAAGGACGCCTTCAGCGATGAAGCCCGCGCCCGTCGCGACCATTGTCTGCAGGCCCAGGGCTTTGTGGTCGAATACCTCGACCCACTGAAAATCAAAGCGCAGTGTGGCGCGCCACGGGTTAGCTCGCTGCATGGCGACTGGCATACGGAAAAGGTCCAGATCGTCGAACTACTGGACGCTGCCAACATGTTGCAACAGGCCGATCAAAGCCTGCGCGAGCTGGAAGTAAAGGTGCGCAAGCTGGAAGCGCGCATTGATGTATTCAAACGCGAAGATGGTGGTTTGCGCTTTACCATCACCTGCCTGGTGGCCTTCTGCGTGTTTCAGGCGGGGTTGCTGATCTGGATTGCCACGCGCTAACGGATAGCGCTGGCCTGCCGATACTGCCCCGGCGCCACGCCATAGGCCTGTTTGAACTGCCGAGTGAGATGACTCTGGTCGGCAAAGCCCAGCTGCATTGCCACGCTTAGCGGCGCACAGCCATTTCTCAACAACGCCCGAGCCTGCTCCAGGCGGCGCTGCATCAGCCAGCTGTGCGGCGGCAAGCCGGTGGCGCGGCGAAACACCCGCGCGAAATGAAAAGGCGACAAACCCACCGCCTCGGCCAGTTGCTCCAATGACGGCGGTGCCGCCAATTGGCTGGCCAGTAATTCCTTGGCGCGAGTGACGGCATGCGGCTCATCACCCGGCACCAGCCCCTCAGGTAAGCGCGCATGGCGCTGAAACAGCAGCAGAATGGCCTCACGCCAGGCGGTTTGCAGTTGCAGCGCCGATGCTTGGCTATCCAGCAACTGATGCAGGGCGACAAACTGACGATGCAGCTGCGGATCATGCAACACGCTAAGGGCAAATGAGGGCATGCCCTGCTGACCTAACTCCAGCTCGGCCAGCACGCCACACACCTGCGCGTTGTCCGGGTAGAAACCGCGATAGTGCCAGCCCTGATCATGGGCCTTGGAGCCAGTGTGCAGCTCATCCGGGTTGATCAGCACCATGCTGCCAGCTGGCGCCAGATGATCACTACCGCGGTGGCGAAAGCGCTGAGCACCCTGCTCAATCACGGTAAAGACAAAGCCTTCATGCACATGGGGCGAAAAACGCTGCTCGATATAGTGCGCGTGCAGCAGCTCGATACCGCCCAGCTCGCGCGCCTGCCAGAAACGTGTTTGCTCGGTAGCCGCGCGTGCCATAGCTCAACCGCTGAAACGCGCCTCCAGCTGCAGCTTGATCGCCGGCCAGTCATGGTCGGTGATGCTGTAGAGCACGCTGTCGTCCAGACGCCCATCGGCGAGGCGACGGTGATTGCGCAGCAGGCCTTCACGCTGCGCCCCGAGTTTTTCGATGGCGCGTTGCGAACGCAGATTGCTGGCTGCGGTTTTCAGCTGTACGCGCACTAGCCCCCAGTTTTCGAACGCGTGCTTGAGCATCAGGTACTTGATGGTGGTGTTGAGGCCCGTGCCGTGCTGGCTACGATCCAGCCAGGTCCAGCCGATCTCCGCCGCAGGCAAGGTGTTCATAAAATCGCCGAAACGGGTGGTTCCCACCAACTGGTCGCCTAGGCGAATAACAAAGGGCAAGGCCTGCCCTTCACGCTGCTCGAGCAAGCCTTGGCGATACCAGTCGAGGCGCTGGCTGCCACTCATATAGATCAGCTCCTGGCGATTGGCTTCGGCAAGACTGATCAGGGCGGGAATATCGGCATCGACCATGGGTTCGATGCGTAATCCGCCACGTTGCAGGGTTATCAGTTGCGGCTTGAACATAGGGTCCCTCCTCGGACAGAGTCGCAGGCGCGACACGCTAACAGGGCCGGCATGTGTGCACAATCCACAACAGCAACACATTCTGCGCCAGTGCGACCTTGGTCGTACCTGACGCACCGTCACTTTGCTGCGAGACTGACACCCGTCATTTGCCGTGGGCGCTGATGCGGTAGGCTCTGGGCAGCCGCTGCGCCGCCAGATATGACCCCGGCAGCCCCCTATAAGTTTGTTTTCGGAGTTTGCATGACCCTGTCTAGCGGGCTGATCGCCGCGGTTGCGCTGATTTACATGGCCATTCTGTTCACCATCGCCTTCTATGGCGACCGCCGTGCCGCGCCCATGCCACCGAAAATTCGCGCCTGGGTGTATAGCCTTTCGCTGGCGGTGTACTGCACCAGCTGGACGTTTTTCGGCGCGGTAGGTCAGGCCGCCGAACAGCTCTGGTCGTTTCTGCCGATTTACCTGGGACCGATCATCATTCTGGTCTTCGCCCCCTGGGTGCTGCAGAAGATGGTGATGATCAGCAAACAGGAAAACATCACTTCAATTGCCGACTTTATCGCAGCGCGCTACGGCAAATCCCAGGCCCTCGCGGTGGTGGTGGCGCTGGTTTGCCTGGTCGGTGTATTGCCCTATATCGCCCTGCAACTCAAAGGCATCGTACTTGGGGTCAGCCTGCTCAGCGGTGCTGGCGCGGGCGCCAATGGCACTGGCGCCCAGGACACCGCGCTGATCGTCTCGCTGGTGCTGGCGCTGTTCACAATATTGTTCGGCACGCGCAACCTGGATGTCACCGAACACCACCGCGGTATGGTCTTGGCGATTGCCTTCGAGTCGCTGGTCAAATTACTGGCCTTCCTCGCTGTCGGCGCATTTGTCACCTACGGCCTGTATAACGGCTTTGGTGATTTGTTTAGCCAGGCCAAGGCCAGCACCGAGCTGGAGAGTTTTTGGGCCGAAACCGTCAACTGGCCGGCCATGATGACCCAGACGGGCCTGGCGATGATCGCCATCATCTGCCTACCGCGGCAATTCCATGTGACGGTAGTAGAAAACATCGAGCCCAAGGACCTGCGTCTGGCGCGCTGGGTCTTCCCCGCCTACCTGATACTCGCCGCGCTGTTTGTAGTACCCATCGCCCTGGCCGGGCAGATGCTGCTGCCGGCCGGCATCACCCCGGATTCCTTTGTGATCAGCCTGCCGCTGGCCGAGGCCCATCCCGCGCTGGCGATGCTGGCTTTTATCGGCGGCGCCTCGGCGGCCACCGGCATGGTGATTGTCGCTTCGGTGGCGCTCTCGACCATGATCTCCAATGACATGCTGCTGCCCTGGCTGCTCCGCCGGCAGAACACCGAGCGGCCCTTCGAGGCCTTTCGCCACTGGATGCTGAGCGCACGCCGGGTAAGCATCGTGGTGATTCTGCTACTGGCCTATGTGTGTTATCGCCTGCTGGGCTCCAATGCCAGCCTGGCGACCATCGGCCAGGTGTCTTTCGCCGCCATCGGCCAGTTGGCACCGGCGATGTTCGGCGCGCTGGTGTGGAAACAGGCCAACCGCCAGGGCGTGTTTGCCGGGCTGTTCGTTGGTGCGCTGATCTGGTTCTACACACTGGTCATGCCGCTGGTGGCACGTGGCCTGGGCTGGCCAACCGATGCTTTGCCAGGGGTGCAAACCCTGCTGTACGGGCCGATTGGTTTTCAGGTCGACCCGCTGACCCGTGGCGTGGTGCTGTCGCTGGCCGGCAACTTCCTGCTGTTTGCCTGGGTCTCCTACTTCTCGCGCACCCGGGTGGCCGAGCATTGGCAGGCTGGGCGCTTTATCGGCCATGACCTGGGCAACAAACCCAGCAACCGCAGCATGCTCGCGGTACAGGTTGGCGACCTGTTGCTGTTGGCCAACCGCTTTGTCGGCGAAGAGCGTGCGCGGCAGAGCTTTATGCGGTTTGCCTACCGCCAGGGCAAAGGCTTCGACCCCAACCAGACCGCCAACAGTGAATGGATCGCCCACACCGAACGCCTGTTGGCCGGCGTGCTCGGTGCATCATCGACCCGCGCGGTGGTCAAGGCGGCCATCGAAGGCCGTGAGATGCAGGTCGAGGACGTGGTACGCATCGTCGACGAAGCCTCGGAAGTGCTGCAGTTCAACCGCGCGCTGCTGCAAGGCGCCATCGAAAATATCACCCAGGGCATCAGCGTGGTCGACCAGTCGCTGCGCCTGGTGGCCTGGAACCACCGTTATATCGAACTGTTCAATTACCCCGACGGCCAGGTGTACGTCGGCCGGCCGGTGGCCGAACTGATCCGCTTCAACGCCGAACGCGGCCTGCTCGGCGGCGGCGATATCGAGGAACACGTCAGCAAGCGCCTGTACTGGATGCGCCAGGGCACTGCGCACACCTCAGAACGGCTATTCCCCAACGGCCGGGTGATCGAGCTGATCGGCAACCCCATGCCCGGCGGCGGTTTCGTTATGAGCTTCACCGACATCACCGAATTCCGCGAAGCCGAGCGTGCGCTCAAGGACGCCAACGAAGGCCTGGAACAACGGGTCGCCGCCCGCACCTTTGAACTGTCGCAACTGAATCAGGCATTGACCGAGGCCAAGGGCGTGGCCGAGGCCGCCAACCAGTCGAAAACCCGCTTTCTCGCCGCCGTCAGCCATGACCTGATGCAGCCGTTGAATGCCGCGCGACTGTTCTCTGCCGCCCTGTCCCACCAGGACGACGCCCTACCCGCCGACGCCCGCGAATTGGTGCGACATCTGGACAGCTCGCTGCGTTCGGCAGAAGACCTGATCAGCGACCTGCTGGATATCTCGCGCCTGGAAAACGGCCGTATCACCCCGGATCGCCACGCCTTTGTGCTGAACAACCTGTTCGACACCCTCGGCGCGGAATTCAAGGTGCTGGCCGCCGAACACGGCATGGACTTCCGCCTGCGCGGCAGCCGCCAGCGGGTCGACAGCGATATCAAACTGCTGCGGCGCATATTGCAGAACTTCCTGACCAATGCCTTCCGCTATGCCAAGGGCCGTGTACTGCTCGGCGTGCGCCGCAAGGGCCAACAGTTGCGCCTGGAAGTCTGGGACCGTGGACCAGGCATTCCCGACGACAAGCGCAAGGTGATTTTCGAGGAGTTCAAACGCCTGGACAGCCACCAGACCCGCGCTGAAAAAGGCCTGGGTCTGGGCCTGGCAATTGCCGATGGCCTATGCCGAGTGCTCGGTCACCAGCTGGAGGTGCGTTCCTGGCCGGGCAAGGGCAGCGTATTCAGCGTCACTATTCCTCTGGCCTTGCACGCCGAACCGCCCGTACTGGCCAGCCAGTCCGAACACAATGGCCAGGCACTGGCCGGCATTCAGGTGCTGTGCGTCGACAATGAGGACAGCATTCTCACCGGCATGCACAGCCTGCTGTCACGCTGGGGATGTCAGGTATGGACGGCGCGCAATCGACTGGAATGCGAACACCTGCTGAGCGAAGACGTGCGGCCGCAGCTGGCACTGGTGGACTTTCACCTGGATGACGGCGAAACCGGCACCGAGTTGATGGCCTGGCTGCGCACCCGGCTGGGTGAACCGCTACCGGGTGTGGTGATCAGCGCCGACGGCCGCCCCGAGCTGATCGCTCAAGTGCACGCCGCCGGCCTCGATTACCTGGCCAAACCGGTCAAACCGGCCGCTTTGCGCGCCCTGCTGAGCCGGCATCTGACATTACGTTGATCAACCATTCAGGCGCTGACGGAACAGCGCCTGGTGCTCACGGCATTGCGCGGCTGCGAGCAGGAATACGCCGTGACCGCCGCGCTCAAATTCCAGCCAGGTGAAATCGACTTCCGGGTACAGCGCCTCGACGTGCACCTGGCTATTGCCGACTTCAATAATCAGCAGGCCTTTTTCGGTCAGATGATCCGCCGCCTCGGCGAGCATACGTCGCACCAGATTCAAGCCATCTTCGCCACAGGCCAGGCCCAGTTCAGGCTCGTGCTGGTATTCGGCTGGCATATCGGCGAAATCCTCGGCATCCACATAAGGCGGGTTGGAGACGATCAAGTCAAAACGCTGGCCCGGCAGCCCGGCAAAACCATCGCCCTGCACGGTGTACACGCGCTCATCCAGGCCATGGCGCTCGATATTCTGGTTCGCCACTTCCAGCGCCTCAAACGACAGATCACCGAGCACCACTTCGGCCTCGGGGAACTCATAGGCACAGGCGATACCGATGCAACCCGAGCCGGTGCACAGGTCAAGAATCCGCGCTGGCTCCATCGCCAGCCAGGGCGCGAAATGCTGCTCGATCAGCTCGGCAATCGGCGAACGCGGAATCAGCACGCGCTCATCAACAATAAATGGCATGCCGCAGAACCAGGCTTCGCCCAACAGGTAAGCAGTCGGTACGCGCTCATCAATGCGCCGCGCGAGCAACGCGTGCAGGCACGTGTGCTCGTCGTCTTCCAGGCGGCAATCGAGGTAGCTGTCGGCAATTTCGTAAGGTAGATGCAGGGCGCCGAGCACCAGTTGGCGAGCTTCATCCCAGGCGTTGTCGGTGCCGTGGCCGAAGAACAGCTCCTCACCATGAAACCGACTGACCGCCCAGCGAATATAGTCGCGCACCGTGCGCAGGCGGGTTATGTGGGTATGTGTAGCGTCAGTCACGGTAGCTCTCCGCAGGAAAAGTCGCGCATTCTAGCCCATTGCACGCCCCGCAGAGCTCAACCCAAGCAGCATGAGAAAGCTGACCCTAGAGTCTGTTGCTGCGCGACTCATTGGGCGACGGTTCATCACGTTTGATACGCAGTTCGCGTAGCACAGCGATGGATATCGCCACGGCAAACAACAGCCAGAAATGTTCGGAAAACAGTGCAATCAGGTTCATATTGCAGCTCCTTTGCGTGTAATCGCCGGTCCTCGGCAGCCTCCCGATTCTGCTCGCCGCATAGGCAGCATGCAAGATCATCGACACCAAAGGTTCACAGCAGCGCAGCACAGGCGGACAATGGATGGACTGTCCATGCCAGCCTGGAGTTCCTGCCATGTCCGCCCCTAAAACGATGTTCGCCCTCACTGGCCGCAGCCATGCGCCCGCCAGCCTGAGCAATGCGACCTTGCTGATCATTGATGCGCAAGAGGAATACCGCAGCGGCGTGTTGCAATTACCGGGGCTGGATGCCGCGCTGGAGGAAATTGCCAAACTGCTGGCCGCCGCCCGTGAACGGGGTAGCGCCATCGTTCACGTCAAACACCTGGGCATTCCCGATGGCCTGCTCGACCCTCGTGGTCCACGCGGCTTGCACCTGCCGGAAGCAGCACCGCTGCCGGGCGAAATCATCGTCGAAAAACGTATGCCCAACGCCTTCAACGGCACTGATCTACATGAACGCCTGCAGGCCCTGGGGCATCTGGACCTGATCGTCTGCGGCTTTATGACCCATTCGAGCATCAGTACCACGGTGCGCGCGACCAAGGACTATGGTTATCGCTGCACCGTGGTCGATGCCGCCTGCGCCACCCGGGACCTGCCGACGCTCGACGGCCAGGTGATCAGCGCCGCAGAGATGCACCGCGCCGAAATGATTGCCCTGGCCGACAACTTTGCTGCCGTGGTGCCACACGCCAGCGCCTTGATCTGAATACGCGCCAGCGCACAGCAGTTCACAACTAGTCTATGAGCGCGAAGGTGCAGTTGAACCACGCTAACCCTGGCCGGTCATACCGCCGATAGCCACCGAGGAAATAGGCATGAGGAAATCGGAATGAAGCACTCCGATGGTTTTGATGCACGCCGTCTGCGCCCACGCACTACCGGCAACTGGCGCTTGCGCCTGGGCGCAGGCGTCGCGGCGTTGTTTGCCACGTTCGGCGTGTTGCTTAGTATGGCGGGCATTGCCACCTTTCTCGGCCGGCCGGCCTCGCTTGGCCCACTAAACGAATCGCCGGCCGCTGCCAGCATTGTGGTTATCAGCGGTCTGCTGTTGCTGAGTTTCGGCGTGATGCTCTGGCGCCGTTGCCGACGCCGCCTGCGCCGCACCAGCGATCTGAGCATGGCCCCGCATCTGATGAAAAAGCGCGACTAGCGCCAGGTAAACACGAGAGCCAGCAGCTTGGGTACACTAGCGGCCTTCGCGGAGGCCCTAATGCAAGACGATCCTAGAGACGATAACGAAAGCGCTTTGTTTAAAGCCGAGTTGCGCGGCGTTAAGCCAATCAAGCATGACCGCGCCGACACCGGTAAACCGAAACCCAACCGTGCCCAGCTGGCCACCCTGCGCCAAGCGGCCACCGCGCGCGTGGACTCGGTCAAAGTCGATGGCCTGTCCGACCAGTTCGTCATCGACGTAGGCGCCGAAGACCCGCTGTACTGGGCTGCCAATGGCGTGCAGGAAGGCCAGATGCGCAAGCTCAAGCTGGGTCAGATCAGCTTTGAAGGCAGCCTCGACCTGCACGGCATGAGTGTGGAAAAAGCCCGTGACACCCTGTGGGAATTTATCGCCGAGGCCAACAAGCTGGAGGTGCGCTGTGTACGCATCACCCATGGCAAGGCGGTGCGTATGGACGGCCGCAAACCAATGATCAAAAGCCACGTCAATACCTGGCTGCGTCAACACCCACAAGTACTTGGCTTTACCTCCTGCCTGGCCAAACACGGCGGCACCGGTGCGGTATATGTGATGCTCAAACGCACCATGATGGATGGTCGCGACGAATAAGCCCCTGTGGCTGGCGGCCTGCGCACTTGCCAGCCAGACCCTCGCGGCCTAACCTGCGCCCTTTAGAAAGACCTACGAGATTGTCCATGTCCCTGGAACAGAACTACACCGCGATCCTTGGCCAGCTCGGCGAGGACGTATCCCGCGAAGGCCTGCTCGACACGCCAAAGCGCGCTGCCAAAGCCATGCAGTACCTGTGCAAGGGCTACCAGCAAACCCTCGAAGAAGTCACCAATGGCGCGCTGTTCAGCTCCGATGCCAGCGAGATGGTGCTGGTCAAGAACATCGAGCTGTATTCACTGTGTGAGCACCATCTGCTGCCCTTTATCGGTAAGGCTCATGTGGCCTATATCCCCAAAGGCAAGGTACTCGGGCTGTCGAAGGTGGCGCGCATCGTCGATATGTATGCGCGTCGCCTGCAAATCCAGGAAAACCTCAGCCGGCAGATCGCCGAAGCCATCCAACAGGTCACCGGTGCCCTCGGCGTGGCGGTGGTGATCGAAGCGCAGCATATGTGCATGATGATGCGCGGCGTGGAGAAGCAGAACTCCTCCATGGTCACCTCGGTGATGCTCGGCGAATTCCGCGAAAACGCGGCTACACGTAGCGAGTTCCTCAGCCTGGTCAATAACTGATCAAGGCCTGCTGCATATAGAAACCGGCCCTGTGCCGGTTTTTTTATGCCTGCGCGCTTTGAGGCAAGCAGAGCAGCGAGATTACGCCCTGCTGACCCTGCCATCCCTGAGCGTCTTCGCATCTCGAGCCGGAAAAATCCACGAATATTCTGCTGAGACTAGCCAGACGCAGTAAGCCCATGGCTTAGGGTTCGAGCAGTTTGTCGAGGGTAATAGGCAACTGGCGGATGCGTTTACCTGTGGCGTGGTGAACAGCGTTGGCCACAGCGGCGGCGATGCCGACAACGCCGATTTCACCGACGCCCTTGGAACCTAATGGGTTGACCACCTGATCGTCTTCGTCAACGAAGATCACCTGAATTTCGCCAATATCGGCCTGCACCGGAATATGGTATTCGGCCAGGTTGTGGTTCATGCAGCGGCCAAGGGCATGGTCCACCTTGGCTTCCTCATGCAGCGCCATGCCTACGCCCCACACCACTCCGCCGAGAATCTGGCTACGAGCGGTCTTGGGGTTGACCACCCTACCAGCAGCCACGGCGCTTACCACGCGGGTCACGCGCACGCTGCCGAGGGCTTCATCCACCTCGACTTCAACGAAAACCGCAGAGTGTGTGGCACTGGCGAAGTGCTCGCGTAACTTTCCGGGCTGCGCTTGTACCTGTGCCTCCAGCGTTCCGTGGCGAGCGGCCAGAGCGCACAGTTCAATACTGCGCTGAGCATCACTGCCCTGCTGGATACGGCCACCTGTGCAACACAGTGTTCGCGCATCGCTAAACGGTGCATCCGCCAGTTGTCGGGCGGCTTCGCACAGGCGCTCGATCAAGGCGAGACAGGCTTCACGCACGGCGCTGCCAACCGAGGACACGGTAAACGAGCCGCCCTGCAGCGGTGCGTCAGGCAGGTCGGAGTCGCCCAGCCTGAATTCAACCAGGGCTGGGTCCAGCCCCAGGGTTTCTGCGGCAATCTGGGTCATGGCCGTGGCGGTACCCGGGCCGATATCGCAGGTGGCGCTGGAGACGATGATGCGGCCACTGGCCGTGAGCGTCGCGCGGGCACTGGCCGGCATCTGCAGGGCTTCCCAGACGCCGGTGGCCATCCCGTAGCCGACCAGCTGTTCACCCCTGCGCATGCTGCGCGGCTGCTTGCTGCGGCGCTCCCAGCCAAAGGCCTTGGCGCCCTGCTCGTAGCAGGCACGCAGCTCCTTGCTGGAATAGGGTTTGCTCTCGTTCAAGTTACTTTCGCTGTAGTTAATCAGGCGCAGCTCCACCGGATCGGTATTGGTGGCCCAGGCCAGTTCATCCATCGCCGATTCGAGCGCGAACAGTCCGGTGGCGGCACCTGGCGCGCGCATGTCCAGCGGCGTGTAGACATCCAACGGCACCAAACGATAGGCGAGCCGCAGGTGATCACAGTGATAGAGCATCCCCGACCACTCGGCGACATGTTCGGTGAAGTCCTCGAAGCGCGAGGTCTGGCCGATCACCTCATGCACCAAGCCATTGAGGCGACCATCACGCCAGGCGCCGAGCTGCAGACGCTGGAAGGTGCGCGGGCGATAGCCAAAGGTGAACATCTGCTGCCGCGTCAGGGTCACCCTTACGCTGCGCTTGAGCAGCAGCGCAGCCATCGCCGCCAGTGGCAGCTGATATTGCGGGCGCAGCCCCGAGCCGAAGGCGCCGCCGACGAAGGACGAGAGGACACGTACCTTGCTGGGCTCGAGTTTGAGCACACTGGCCAGGTACTGCTGGCTGTTCTGCGGGCCTTGCGTCTTATCGTGCACCAGCAGTTTGCCGTCTGCCTGGTAGATCACCGTGGAGGCATGCGGCTCCATGGGATTGTGGTACTCGTTGGGCAGCTCGTAGCTGAGGTCGAGCTGCACATCTGCAGCGGTGATGGCTGCGTCGGCATCGCCGCGATTGTTCGGCAGCTCAGCGGGCGCAGGATGGGCAGCGTCCAGCAGCGGCTGTAGATCGGTTTGATGAGGATGCGGCTCGTACTCGACCTGCACCAGCGACGCGGCATAGCGAGACAGCTCCAGATTGTCGGCCACGACCAACGCCACCGGTTGCCCGCTGTAGCGAATCCGGCCATTGAACAGCGGCCGAAACGGCGAGCCATCGGCCGCGTCGTCGTCCTCGTAGCTCTCGTCATCCTCGGCCAGCGGCGGACGGTTCTCATGGGTCATCACCAGCACTACGCCGGACAGTGCCAACGCCGCGCTGCTGTCGATAGCGCGGATGCGACCCCGGGCGATGGCGCTGCACACCACACTGCCATGCAGTAATGCCTCTGCCGGCTGGTCAGCGGCGTAGCGCGCCAGGCCTGCGACCTTGAGCGGCCCATCGACGCGATCAAGCGGTTTGCCAAGCATTGCGCTAGTCATGAGCTCACTCCTGCGGCTGCGTTGCTCAGCGCGCGCACGATGGCGCGGCGTGCCAGTTCGACTTTAAAGGCGTTATGCGCAAGCGGCTGGGCACCGTGCAGCATCTGCTCGGCGGCCTGGGCAAAGGCCTGCGTGACAGGACGCTGCCCCACCAGCACAGCTTCGGCGGCGGAGTTGCGCCAAGGCTTATGGGCGACTCCGCCCAGGGCCAGACGGGCCTCCAGGATGTTGCCGTCGGTATCCAGCTCCAGGGCGGCCGCCACCGAAACCACGGCGAAGGCAAAGGAGGCCCGGTCGCGTATCTTCAGGTAGGCGCTGTGGTCGGCGAAACCGCGCGCGGGAAGCTCCAGCGCCAGTATCAACTCATCATCGTCGAGCACAGTGTCCTGCTGCGCACGCTCGCCGGGCAGGCGATGGAAATCGGCAAAGGCGATGCGCCTTTCACCGCCCTGCCCGACCACCACAACCTGCGCATCAAGCGCGGCAAGCGCCACGCAAAAATCCGACGGATGCACGGCAACACATTGTTCGCTGGCACCGAACAGTGCGTGGTAGCGATTCAAGCCATCACGGGCCGGGCAGCCAGTGCCAGCCTCGCGTTTGTTGCAGGGCATCTGGCTGTCGTAGAAGTAATGGCAGCGCGTGCGTTGCAGCAGGTTACCGCCGACGGTCGCCATATTGCGCAGTTGCGGTGACGCGCCGGAAAGCAGCGCCTGAGCAATCAGCGGGTAACGTGCGGCTACCTGCGGGTGCCACGCCAGGTCGGCATTGCTCACCAGCGCGCCAATGCGCAGGCCGCCGTCAGCACTTGCCGCGACCTCGCGCAGTGGCAGCGCGTTGATGTCGATAAGCCGCTGCGGGCGCACGAGGTTTTCCTTCATCAGGTCGACCAGGTTGGTGCCGCCGGCGATAAAGCGGCTGTCCGGTCCGGCCAGACGCAGCGCTTCAGGGATGCTGTGCGGTTTGCTGTAAGCAAAGGGAATCATCAGCGGCTCACCTCGTCGCAGTCTGCCAGCACCTGCTCAATCGCGGCGAGGATGTTGGGATAGGCGCCGCAACGGCATAGATTGCCGCTCATGCGCTCGCGCAGGTCGCTGTCCTGATTGATATGCCCTTCGGCGATCATGCCCAGCGCCGAGCAGATCTGCCCTGGCGTGCAATAGCCACACTGAAAGGCGTCTTGCTCAATAAAAGCCTTCTGCATCGGGTGCAGTTCGCCGTTCTGCGCAAGGCCTTCAATGCTGGTCAGCTCATGGCCGTCGAGCATCACCGCCAATAGCAGGCAGGCATTGACCCTGCGCCCGTCGAGCAGAACCGTGCAGGCACCACACTGGCCGTGATCACACCCTTTTTTGGTGCCGGTCAGCTGCAGTTGTTCGCGCAGCAGATCGAGTGCGGTCACCCACGGATGGGCCTCGACTTGCACGGCTTGGCCGTTCAGGGAAAAGGCAATAGCTCGACGTTCGAAGCCGTCGTTACTGATCTCGCTCATGGGCCACCTCGGTCTGTCGGATGTCTTCTGCGTCCGTCGAAACTATGAGGTGCACGCTGCGCAAAACGTTCAGGTCAAACGAGGAGCGGTGGCTGGTAGCCGCTCTCGGTTCGTGCCACTTGGCATTTGAGTAAAACCTTCTGCGCCTGACCGCGGTCGACTGATTGAACAGACGCCGCGGCCATCCGGCCGTTGGAGGGAGAAAATGACCATTCGATGCTTGATCGCAGGTTGTCTCTGGTCACCAGGCACTGCCATGCGCATGGGCAGGGAAATCCTCCTGTGCCAGCGCTGCAGCCGTTGTGGCAGCTTCCATTATGTGCCGGAATCGCTGGCGGGAGACGACCACCATGCCTAGGGCCATCTGGAAAGGCGCCATCAGTTTCGGCCTGGTGCACATCCCTGTCGCCCTGACCTCCGCGACCATGACCCAGGGTGTGGACTTCGACTGGCTGGACAAACGCAGCATGGAGCCGGTCGGCTACAAGCGGGTGAACAAGGCGACCGGCAAGGAAGTGAGCAAGGAAAATATCGTCAAGGGCGTGGCCTATGAGAAGGGCCGCTATGTGGTGCTCAGCGCTGAGGAAATCCGTGCTGCTCACCCCGAGGCAACCCAGACCATCGATATTTTTGCCTTTGTCGACAGCGAGCAGATTCCGCTGCAGCACATCGACACGCCCTACTACCTCGCCCCCGATCGCCGTGGAGAAAAGGTCTATGCACTCTTGCGCGAGGCTCTGAGCAGCACCAACAAGGTGGCGCTGGCCCACGTGGTGCTGCACACCAAGCAGCATCTGGCCGCGCTGATGCCGCTTGAGTCGGCCCTGGTACTAGTGATGCTACGCTGGCCCAGCGAAGTGCGCAGTCTGGCGTCACTGGAACTGGGCGCGGCGGTGAGCAAACCGAAGCTGGCCAAGAGCGAGCTGGACATGGCCAAGCGCCTGATCAAAGACATGAGTGGCGACTGGCAGCCGGATGAATACATCGACGAATTTCAGAATCGCATCATGGAGCTGGTGGAACGCAAGGCCAAGGCCGGCAAGATCGAAGTGGTGGATCGCGTCGAGGGCGAAGACAGCCGCCGCAGCGCCGATGTCATCGACCTCACCGAACTGCTCAAGCGCAGCCTAGGTGGCAAGCCTGCGAGCAAAACAACGGACAAGAGCAGCGGCTCGCGCAAGCCAGCAGCCAAGACTAAACGCAACTAAGGCGGAGCGACGAGCATGGCCAAGGCGCAGAGTGACTACAACCGCAAACGCAACTTCGAGCAGACCAGCGAACCCCGTGAACAACCGCGCAAGCGTGGCAGCAAGGCCGGTGCCCTGCGCTTCGTGATTCAGAAGCACGATGCCCGTCATCTGCATTATGACTTTCGCCTGGAGCTCGA
Organism: Pseudomonas sp. EA_35y_Pfl2_R111; assembly: GCF_963970955.1. Taxonomy (NCBI): domain Bacteria; kingdom Pseudomonadati; phylum Pseudomonadota; class Gammaproteobacteria; order Pseudomonadales; family Pseudomonadaceae; genus Pseudomonas; species Pseudomonas sp. EA_35y_Pfl2_R111. The sequence continues at coordinate 125,840 of NZ_CAXAOM010000001.1, forward strand.
CGGCACCCTGAAGAGCTGGGCGGTGCCCAAGGGCCCAAGCCTGGACCCACGCGACAAGCGTCTGGCGGTGCATGTAGAGGACCACCCGCTGGATTACGCCAGCTTCGAAGGCAGTATTCCCGAGGGCAATTACGGTGCCGGCGATGTAATCGTCTGGGATCAAGGCGTCTGGCAGCCACATGACGACCCGGCAAGTGCCTATACGGCCGGCAAGCTCAAGTTCAGCTTGATCGGCGAAAAGTTGAACGGCGACTGGGCACTGGTTCGCACCCGTTTGCGCGGCAGTGGCGACAAGGAACAGTGGCTGTTGATCAAGGAGCGGGACGACACGGCGCGCTCCAGCGATGAATACGACATCGTCAATGAACAGCCGCAGAGCGTTATCAGTGGCGCGCTGGTGGGCGGACTGAGCAAAACCGCCAAGGGCAAAAAAGCCGCGAGCACGCCAAAGCCCGCAGCCGCTGCCAGCGACTTTCCTGCCAGCCTGGCACCGCAGTTGGCCACCCTTACCGACCGGCCGCCGGAAGGCGACTGGACGTACGAGGTGAAGTTCGATGGCTACCGAATTCTCGCCCGCATCAGCAATGGCGAGGTGCGTCTGTTCACCCGCAATGGCCATGACTGGAGCGAACGCCTGCCGTTGCAGGCAGAGGCACTGGCCAAGCTGGGCCTGCACAACAGCTGGCTCGATGGTGAAGTCGTGGCGCTGAACGAGATGGGCCTGCCGGATTTCCAGCAGTTGCAGAACGCCTTCGATATCGGCCGCAACCATGACCTCGTCTACTACCTGTTCGACGCGCCATTTATCAACGGCGAGGATTTGCGGCAAACCCCGCTGGAGCAACGCCGCGCCCAGCTCAAGCAGCTTCTGCCGGGCTCGCGAAAAGGCCCGCTGCGTTTCTCCGCCGACTTCAACGCGCACCACCAGGACATTCTCGACAGCGCCTGCGCCATGTCACTGGAAGGTGTGATCGGCAAGCGCATGGGCAGCACCTACCTGTCGCGACGCAGTGCCGACTGGATCAAGCTCAAGTGCCGCCTGCGCCAGGAGTTCGTCATCGTTGGTTTTACCCATCCCAAGGGCAGCCGCAGCGGGTTCGGTGCGCTGCTGCTGGCGGTAAATGACGACACCGGCCTGCGCTATGCAGGGCGTGTGGGCAGCGGGTTCGGCGAGGCGGCGCTGAAGACGCTGCATCAGCGCTTGCAGAAACTGGCGCAGGCCGATTCGCCACTGGCGCAGAAACTCACCAGCGCGCAGGCCCGCGGGGTCAACTGGATCAAGCCGGAGCTGGTAGGCGAAGTGGAATTTGCCGAGTGGACGCGCGAAGGCATCGTGCGCCAAGCGAGCTTTATCGCCCTGCGCAGCGACAAACCGGCCAGTCAGATAATCCGTGAACATCCCCAGTGGCCTGATGCCAAGCCGGAAAAAGCCGCCGCGCCCGCCACCGCAAGCGCTGCCGGCAAGCCGCTGCTCGCCGGCGTGGCGATCAGCAATGCACAGCGGGTGATCGACCCGCAGAGCGGCACCAGCAAGCTGCAACTGGCGCAGTTCTACGAGAGCGTGGCCGATTGGTTGCTGCCGCATCTGGACGGGCGCCCGGTGTCGCTGGTGCGTGCGCCGGAGGGCGTTGAAGGCGAGCAGTTCTTCCAGAAGCATGCCGAGCACCTGGCCATTGCGCATATCAAACATCTGGACAAAAAGCTCGACCCCGGCCATGCAGCGCTGATGGAAATCGACAGCCTGCCAGCGCTGATCGGCGCCGCGCAGATGGGCTGCATCGAGCTGCACACCTGGGGCGCCAGCAGTACGCGCATCGACACGCCCGACCGCTTCGTCCTTGATCTCGACCCCGACCCGGCGTTGCCATGGCGCAGCATGCTCGAAGCCACCCACCTGACCCTGGGAGTACTGGACGAATTGAATCTGCAGGGGTTTCTCAAGACCAGCGGCGGCAAGGGCATTCATATTGTTGTACCGCTGGCGCGCCGTGCCGATTGGGACACCGTCAAGGCCTTCGCCAAAGCCATCGCACAGTTCATGACCAAACAACTGCCGGAGCGGTTTACCGCAACGTCAGGGCCGAAGAATCGCGTCGGCAAGATCTTCATCGACTACCTGCGCAATGCGCGCGGTGCCAGTACCGTCGCAGCCTACTCGGTACGTGCGCGCCCGGGGCTGCCGGTTTCGGTGCCGATCAGCCGTGACGAGCTGGACCAGCTTAGCAGCGCGCAGCAGTGGACAGTCGCCAACCTCATGCAACGCCTTGAGCAACTCGAACGCGACCCCTGGCATGGCTACACCCATCAGCAGCACCTCAACCGTGGCATGTGGGACAAACTTGGCGCCACCCCACCTTGATCCCCAGGAGCACAGCGGTGACCCATCAGGAATCTGTCCTTGTGGCCTTTGCGCAGCCCACACAACTGGATCGCACGCTAGACGAATTTAGCCGGCGTGCGTGCGAGCAGGCCAACGACGCTGTACCGCAACAGATGCGTGCGCTAATGGCGGCAGGCCTGGATAAGCTGCCAGCGCCGGGCCGGGGGGAAACTCTGCGGCGCTGGCAGATGCTGGCCAAGGTAGCGGCCGCGGACTTGTCGCTGCTCAAACTGTACGAAGCACACACGGATGCCAGGGCCATTCTGCAAGAGCTTGGCGCCAGCGACGCGGCGACGGGATTATGGGCCGTCTGGGCAGCAGAACCGCCTCAGGCGCGGGTGGAAATTGCCACACGCAACGCTGACTGCGTGACCCTATGCGGACGCAAAGCCTGGTGCTCGGGGGCCTTGCATGTCGACCACGCGCTGATGACGGTGTGGGACGAACAGGACCGCTCACAGTTGGTGGCGCTGGCGCTCAACCAGCCTGGCGTAACGGTGACCCGCGAGGGCTGGCAGGCGGTAGGAATGGCCGCGGCCGCCAGCTTCGAGATCCACCTCGATGGCGCCAGTGCCCTCTGTATTGGTGAGCCGGGGGCTTATACCGCACGCCCCGGCTTCTGGCATGGTGGCGCCGGCATTGCCGCCTGCTGGTACGGCGCCGGCGTGGCGATCGCCCGGCATGTGCAGCGAAACGTGCGCGACGACCCACATTCACTGGCGCACCTGGGCGCGCTGGATACGGCGCTAAGCGGCGCTCGGCAGGCTCTATATGCCTGCGCCAGCTGGATCGACAAGCAGCCCAGCGCGGCTGCCGAATACCCTGCCCGCCTGGTTCGCGCCCAAGTAGAGGCGGCACTGGATCGAGTCATGCGCCACGCGGGCCGCGCGCTGGGCGCCGCCCCTTTCTGCCGCGACCCGCACTTCGCCCGCTTGCTCGCCGACCTGCCGGTGTTTCTGCGCCAAAGCCATGCCGAACGTGATCTCGAACGCCTGGGTGAACTGCGGCTGCAGCGCGGCGACAAGGACTGGAATCTGTGAGCGAACACGTCAACCTGATTCAGGGCCAGGGCACATCAGCCCAAGCCTGGGCCAGCTCGCAGCGGCTGGCCGCGCTGCCGCTGGTTGCGCTCGACGAGCTGATTGCGCCAGGTGCACGACTGACCATTGTGGCGCCGCATCCGGACGATGAAGTGCTGAGCTGCGGCGGGCTACTCGCGCAACTGGCGGCGAAGAACGTACCGATCAAAATTGTCGCCGTCACCGATGGTGAAGGCAGTCACCCCCACTCCACGCTCTGGCCGGCAGATAGCCTGCGCGCAATCCGCCAGCAGGAAAGCCGCACGGCACTGCGGTGTCTGGGCCTCTCGGCGCAGCGCATCGAGTGGACGCGGCTGCATCTGCCCGATAGCAAGGTGGCGCACGACGAGCCACGCCTGTGCGCGCACCTTGAGCAGGTGCTGCAAGGCTGCAGCCATGTGATCACCACCTGGCGCGCTGACGCTCACTGCGATCATGACGTGGTCGGGCGCGTCACCGCCGCTGTTGCCCAGACCACAGGCGCGAGGCTTTATGAGATGCCGGTCTGGGCATGGCACTGGGCGACGCCAGAAGACTCGCGCATCCCCTGGGAACGCGCCTGCAAGTTCCGACTCGACGAGCAGACCTTGGCCCGCAAGCGCCTTGCCCTGCGCGCGCACCGCTCGCAGCTGCTGGCCGACCCGTCTACCGGGGCGGCGCCGATACTCACCGAGCGCACTCTTGCGCGTTTTACCCAGCCCTATGAGGTGTACTTTCGATGAGCCTGCCTGCCGATTATTTCGACGCGCTGTACGCCGCCAACGACGATCCCTGGCACTTTCGTAGCCGCTGGTACGAATCGCGCAAACGTCAGCTGACGCTCGCCTCCCTGCCGCGCCAGCGTTATCAGCGGGTTTTTGAGCCGGGCTGCGCCAACGGCGAGCTGAGCGCAGGGTTGGCGCAACGCTGCGAGCATCTGCTGTGCTGTGATGCCAGCCAACGGGCAGTCGCGCTGGCCCGCGAGCGCCTGACCGATTATGCCCATGCACAGGTCTACGCGGGGCAGCTGCCGCAGTGCTGGCCAGAGCAGCGCTTTGATCTGATCGTGATCAGTGAAGTTGGCTATTACCTTGACCAGCAGGCGCTGGACGATCTGCTGCAACACTGCATCGCCAGCCTTAGCCGCAGCGGTCATCTGCTCGCCTGTCACTGGCGCCATCCCATCGAAGGCAGCCCGCTCGACGGCGAGCAGGTGCATCAGTTGCTGCGGCAGACGCTGCCGTTCGAACAAATCGTCTTTCACCAAGAGAAAGACTTCGTGCTGGAGCTTTGGAGCGCCTCACCGTTCGCCATGAATTTGCACGAGGTCACCCTGTGATCGGCGTCGTGGTACCCGCCCACAATGAGGAAGCACTACTGGGCCGTTGTCTGCAATCGCTGTACAACGCTGCCCGCCACCCCGAACTGCATGGCGAGCCGGTGTGCATCGTGGTGGTGCTGGATGCCTGCACCGACGCTTCGGCACAAATCACCCAGCAGCATCAGGTCATCAGCCTGAGCATTGCGGCGCACAACGTCGGCCTCGCCAGACGCGCTGGCGCAGCCCACTGCATCGCCCTCGGCGCACGCTGGCTGGCCTGCACCGATGCCGACAGCTGCGTGGCTACGGACTGGCTGGTGCAACAGCTGCGACACGAGGCAGACGTAGTCTGCGGCACGGTCCACCTGGACGACTGGGAAGGCTACGACGACGCCGTCCAACACGCGTATCACCAGCGTTACCAGCCAGGCGACAATCACCGCCATATACACGGTGCCAACCTTGGCATCTGCGTTGAGGCCTATAACCGTGCCGGCGGGTTTCCACCGCTGCGCGCCCATGAGGATGTGCGGCTGATCGAGTCGCTGAACAACATTGGCGCGCGCATCGTCTGGAGTGGCAGCAATAGCGTGGCCACCAGCGCTCGCCGCGATTCCCGCGCGCACGGCGGCTTTGGCGACTACCTGCAGCGTCTGGCGCAATCGCTGGAAGCGGATCGCTGCGGCCAGCGCTGAAAACTCGCAGAGCGAAACCGATCAGCGATGGCGACGCCATCTGCCTGTAATCAACAAGCGGCGCGTGGCGCTACCGCTGCTCAGAAGGTGTGAACTTCGCGGCAAGGCTGTTTCTCCTAAATAGTGACTCCAGTCGACCCTGCGGCCAGAGGCTTTGCGTTTCTGGCGGCTGCAGGTTACAGCCACTAACCAAGGAGAACTGCCATGAAACGTTATGCTGGCAACCAATACAGCATGCAGAACCCCCTGACGCAGTACCCACAACCGGAGTTCCCGGCGCAGCACCAGCCCGAGCCAGGACTGGACAGCAAAATGAGACCCGAACCGGATCACGGCGAAGCAAGCTATGTGGGGTTCGGCCGGCTAAAAGGCCGCAAAGCCCTGATCACGGGTGCCGACTCTGGCATCGGCCGAGCGACGGCCATTGCCTATGCCCGTGAAGGCGCCGACATCGTGCTCAACTATCTGCCCGAAGAGGAATCCGACGCTCAGGAGGTCGTGGCGCTGATCACTGCCGAAGGTCGTCGAGCTATCGCTCTGCCCGGTGATTTGAAGAGCGAAGCGTTCTGCAAGTCCCTGGTCGGCAATGCCGTAGAGGCGCTGGGCGGGCTGGATATTCTGGTTAACGTCGCCGGCAAGCAAATCGCCCAACAACACATCAGTGAGCTGAGCAGCGAGCAGTTCGACCACACCTTCAAGACCAATGTCTACGCGCTGTTCTGGCTGTGCAAAGCCGCCGTGGCCCATATGCCACCGGGCGCCACGATCATCAACACGGCGTCGATCCAGTCCTACGACCCTTCTGCAACGCTGCTCGATTACGCCTCGACCAAAGCCGCCATCGTTGCCTTCACCAAGGCGTTGGCGTCGCAGGTGATCGATCAGGGCATCCGCGTCAACGCCGTTGCGCCGGGGCCGATCTGGACCGTATTGCAACCCACCGACGGCCAGCCCGCGGAAAAAATCCCCACGTTCGGTGCGCATGTGCCGATGAAGCGGCCGGGTCAACCGGCCGAATGCGCGCCGCTGTATGTGCTGCTGGCCTCCCAGGAGTCGAGCTACATCACTGGCGAAGTGTTCGGCGTTACCGGCGGCAACCCGCTGCCTTGAAAAGCCGGGGCACGGGCAGCGACACGACTCACGTTATCCAGCCCCGCCTTTCGGGGCTGAAGATCGAGCGAATTTGCCATAAGCACAACAGTTGCAGTGTTCATCGTTGAACGCCTTTAGCAGTGGAGCGCGCGATATGTATGGTTATCCCCGTGACGGCATCAACGGCATGTTCGGCGCGCTAGCGAGCGCCGAAGGCGAGATCCGCTTTACTCAAGCGCATGATGAGGAGATGGCGACCTTTACAGCCGACGCCAAGCTTTCCGCCGAACTGGGCGTCGGCATCGCAACTTCCGCTCCTGGTGCCGCGTACATGCTGACCGATCTCTACAATGCGCGTATGGATCCTATGCCGGTGCTGGCCATCGTCGGCCAACAAGCACGCAACGCCCTTGGCGGCCACTAGCCACCTGGTTGATCGCAGCATTCGCACAGTGCTGGAGCGCTACCAAGCTGATCGCGCTTTGCCGTTGGGCGCAGCCGCTACGCCAAGGCGGGGAAACTCGGGTAAGCTGCGCGCCCCTGTTTATCGACTCAAGGTTTGCTCCCGCATGATTATCAAGGCACTGCGCATCGGCCTCGGCCAGTTGATCGTCTTCCTCGATTGGATCAGCCGCCCGGCCAAACTCAAACGCACCAGCGAAGCTCAGGCTGCGGTCGAGAAAAACGCCAGCAACCTCGCGCTGTATCAGTTCCACGCCTGCCCGTTCTGCGTGAAAACCCGCCGCACCCTGCACAAGCTGAATGTGCCCGTGGCCCTGCGCGACGCGAAAAACGACGCCCAGGCGCGCAGCGAGCTTGAGCAACAAGGCGGCAAGATCAAGGTGCCGTGCCTGCGTATCGAAGAAAACGGCCAAAGCACCTGGCTGTATGAATCCAAGGCGATCATCGCTTATCTCGACGAGCGCTTCGCGGCAGCCTGAACAAACAACCGGGGCCGCTAAGCGGCCCCGGTTGTTTCAGCGATATGGTTGATCACTCAACCCAATGTATTCAGTTCGCCAACACCCGCACCTTACCCACCATACCGGCCTGGTAGTGGCCGGGAATCAGGCAGGCAAAGTCGAATTCACCAACACGGTTGAAGGTCCAGATAACCTCCTCCCGCTGTCCCGGTGCAACATGCGTCATATCCGCTGATTCATGCTGCATGCCTGCTGATGTCACCATCATCGCAGCATGCTCCTGCAACTCAGCCAAGGTACCGAGCACAAACTCGTGCATTACCTGCCCTTCATTGCGATGGATAAAGCGAATGGTTTCGCCCTGCTTGACTTCAAGCTGGTCGGGGCTGAAACGCATCTGATCACTCATGCTGATCTCGATGGTACGGCTGACCTGCGCCGCTTCTCCGACAATACCCCAGGCTTTCTGCTGTTTGGCCGGCGCTGCCGCGTGATGTGCGCCGTGATGTTCGCCAGCAGCCAGCGCAGCATCGGCGGCCAACAGAAGGCCCAGACCCAACAGCAACGCGACAGAATATGAAGATGCATTCATGGTTACGTTCTCGAATTAGAAGCTGAATAAACGCTGTGAGCAGACCGCTCCACAGAGCTAGCCGCACACATCAAGACAATCTTCAGACGAGAAATAACCGCGGCGGACGTTCGAGGGGATCGCTGATAAAGCCGATAAATTCATCCAGCCGCCCCAGAGAGGGCTCGACCGCTTGCAGTGGGGTATTACTGGTAACCCCAGTGCTCAGTGCCAACGCACCGACACAAAAGGCGCAGAGGCTGCACAGACTGTTATCGGCGGCAGACACAGACTTACTGGAGCTGTCGCTGGGATGGTGTTCACCATAAACAGAAGCCTCGGCAGCTTGAACCATGATCATTGTGCCGGGATGATACGCCGCCATCTGCGGGTCAGCCTGGGCCATCAACCCGCTCTGCTGGGTTACCGCGCATAATTGCATGCTGATGGCAGCCATGCTCTGCGCCGGAAGGGCGAGCATCAGCATCCAGATCAGAGCGGTACGCAGTGAGCACATAGCAGCGGAGGTTATCGTGGACAGTGGCATGGAGGCGGATTATCCGCCCAACAGGCTATTTGTCCACACCCGAGCATGGGCAAAAGCCCCCGTAGCTGGCTATGATCGGAGCCCATGACCAACACCCCACCCTTGCGTCAACCCTGCCCACCCGGTGCCTGCGATTGCGGGCGCGAGCAGCTGTTGCAGCAAGCCGGCAGTGATGTGCGCATCCTGTTACTCACCCGCAACGAGGAAAAGCGCCTGCTAGAGCGCCTGGAAAATCTGGAAAGCCTGGCGGACCTGGAAAAGCTGCAGCGGCGCATCTACGAACAACTCGGCGTGCGCGTCGCCGTCGCCCCTGGCTTTAATGAGGTGCGCAGCATGCGCGGCATCGCCATCCAGATCGATGAACTGCCGGGGCTGTGCCGCAAAACTCGTCAGGCGATTCCTACCGCCATTCGGCGCGGTTTGGAAAAACGTCCGCAGATTGCCTACGACTTGCTTAACGCCCATGACTTGTTTCGGGATATTTGAAGTTATGGTTGGGTCGCGGATGCTTGTAACCACATACCTCCCTGTTTGCACGGCGCGCCGATTAATGCGTCTAGTGAGAGCCAACAAGTGTTAGTTGCCATTTCTTCTCGATTCTCAGCACTAAACAATCACGACGAAATAGTCTTCTCGCCCTCATCCTTGCCCTCGCGGGAAAGATGCTCAATTACCGCATTCATCTCCGCGCCGAACAGCAACACCGCCGAGGAGATATACAGGTACATCAGGAAGATAATGATGGCGCCGATGCTGCCGTATGTGGCGTTGTAGTTGGCGAAGTTCTGCGCGTAATAGCCAAAGCCCAGAGACGCCCCTATCCATACCACTACCGCGAGCACCGAGCCGGGAGTGATAAACCTGAACTCCTGCTGCACATCCGGTGCAACGTAGTAAACCACCGCCACCACCAGCATCAGCATCCCCACCACCAGCGGCCAGCGCAGCCACGTCCAAATCTCGATAACCAGCTGTTCGATACCGAAATAATGCGCCAACCAGCTCAGCACCTGCGGCCCCAATACCATAAAGCCCGCCGCCAGCAGCAGGGTTGCGGCAATCACCACCGTGTAGAGCAGCGACAACGGCAAGCGCTTCCAGGCCGGCCGCCCCTCCTTTACTCCATAGGCCTTGTTGGTTGCGTCCATCACCGAACGCACCGCCGCAGACGCCGTCCATAGCGCCAGCAAGATACCCAGGGAAAACAGCCCTATCTTTTGCGTTTGCAGTTGTTCGATGACTGCGTCAATCAGCTCCATCGCCGTCTGCGGCATCACCAATGCGGCTTGCTGACGCAGCCAATCGAAGAACGGTTGCAGATCCAGCACGCTGATCAACGCGACCAGAAACAGCAGGAAGGGAAATAGCGAAAAGAACAGTTGAAAGGCCAAGGCCGCGCTATAGGTCGGCAGCTCATCCTTGATGAAATCGGCCACCGTGCGCTTGATTACCGTGCCAAATTTGATGCCCTGTAAATCTGGAAAAAAACGCATACCGCCTCCCAAAAATCGCCTGATCGCGCGCTGCTCACTAGATTTTGGAACGGACCGGACGCCACTGAGTTCAGAGCATATCTAGCAGGCAGCCAGGCTTGCTGATTAAGTGCCAGCCAAACCGCTGAACACCCCGCACGGCATAGCGACAGACGTTTATCCAATCGATTACCGCCCCCGACACCACCCACGACCTGCTGCGTGATGCATAGCACGTGCTACTTAGGCTGCTTAAGTCGTGGACAGTTGGGGCACAGCTCTACCCCAGGCAGCACATAGCGGATGCAGCACATACGGCGCTGCCGCCACGGGCGCACCTGACCGTCGGCGTGCTCGATATCGATATAACGGATCGGCGCGTACAGCGGGTTGCGCGAGCCATCTGGGCGCTGCGCGGTGCTCAGCAAGCGCTCGCCATCAAGCAGTAGCTGTGGCTGATCGCTGCGTTTTTGCAGCTGCCCAAGCCAGGCCTCGAAATAGTTGCCGGCATTGCTCCAGAGCACCTTCGCGGATACCCCGGTATGGGCACAGAGCGCCTGGATAAACGGCTGCAGATTGTCATCCAGCAGATGAGCAAAGCGTTCAAAGGGATTTTGCGGCGATGGCAGCGGCTCACATGGCCCGGGCAGCTTGAACACCAGCGGTAAGCCTTCGCTGTCAACGACGATCGACAGCTGCTCGAGCTGCAGCGGCATGCGCTGATCCAGTAACAGCGCCGCACTGATCACCGGTGGAAACAGACGCATAAAGTATTGATTGGCCCAGATCGAGGCCAAGCCGCGCTGATCTGCCGCGGCGAATTGTGGACGGAAGCGCGCCATCAAGGCACTCAACGTCTGTGGCTGTAGAAATTCCACGCCACTGATGGCCTCACGCGGGTCATCCGCCGCCACCAAAACATTGCGGTAACGCGCCAGATCACCACTGAACAGCGTGGCCAGCCCGGACAGCATCTCCCCTGCCACGTGGGTATCCGTTGGGGTCGCTTGGTCAGGCATAACAGACAAACGCTGCGGCTCAGGCGCAGCGTTGTTCTCGGGAAAATCCTTGGCGCGCAATGCCTTTACTCGTCAAAAAGGCCAATAGTAACGCTAACGATTAGCGTTTGCGAAATACTGTTTCATTACTTAAGATGCAGCCCGCGCCAAATCTAGAGCAGTTAGACCCATGGATGACGTAGGACACCCGAAAGCAGCTGTGCATCTGGCGATGCTGATCAACCTGCTTTCCATCGGCAGCCTGATGATGGTGATGCCTCTCGGTCCGGACCTGGTTCGTCACCTCGGCATGCAAGCCAGTCATGTCGGCTATATCAGCGGCGGTGCCACGCTCGCATCGGCCCTGAGCATGGCCCTGGCCGCCCCCTGGCTGGATCGCCTAAAACGCAAACAGGCGTTGGTGGTCCTTCTGACCCTGCGCTTCGCCTTGCTGATGGCCTGCGCCCTAACCAGCAACGCCGAGCAACTGATTCTGTTGTTTGTGCTCTCCGGCCTGGTTGCCGGGCCCATGGGCGCGCTGCTGATGGCGAGCATGCTCGACCTTATTCCGCCAGCCGAGCGCGGGCGAAAACTTGCCTATATCGGCATGGGCTTTTCCCTCGCGGCCATTGTGGTGGTGCCCCTGGCTCTAGAACTGGCGCTGCGCTGGGCGTGGCAAGCGCCCTTTATCATCTTCGGCGGCCTGGGCCTGGCGTTGGCGTTGCTGTGTCACCTGCTGTTGCACATCCCGGTCAGCAACGCGCGCCCCAGCGGCTCGGTTTTTCCGCTACTGAAATCACCGCTGTGCCTGGGTGCCCTGGCGATCACCGCGCTGCAGGTATTCGGTCATTTTCTGCTGGTGCCGCATTTCTCCAACTACTTCCAGTTCAATCTGAGTTTTCCGCGTGAGCAGATCGGCCTGCTGTTTCTCTATGGCGGCCTGGCCAGCCTGGCGGCCATGCGCCTGGGCGGTATCTGGATTGACCGTGGTCACGCGCTGACGGTGATTCTGCTCAGCAGCTTCGGCTTAGCCCTGACCACGCTGCTGGGTTTCGCCACGCCCATTGGCCTGTCGATTTATCTGGTCTTCGTCGTGTTTATGGCTGCCAGCGCCGTGCGCACCAACAGCAGCATGACCATCGCTGCGGCGATCCCCCCGCCGCATCAGCGCGCCGCGTTTATGGCGTTTCAGGGCACCGTCAGCAATGTCGCCGCCGGGCTCGGCAGCCTGTTCTCGGCGTTCTACCTGAGCACCGGAGTGGACAACCAGCTGCAAGGTTTCGAGCAACTTAGCGGCGTCTATGTCGTCGTCGGCTTATTCACGGGGGCGGGCATGTGGCTGCTCCAACGTGGCATCAAGCGACGCGAGGCTGTCGACCACCAAGCACACATAACAACACAGGCGGGCTGAACCCGCCGAGCACCAGTGATCAGCTGCAAACGAGCCAACATTTACTAAAAATGGAACCTGTCATGTCTCTTGTCAGAAACATCAATCGTCGTCACGCCATCTCTGTCGGCGTGCTCGGCGGTCTGTTGCCGTTCGCGGCACTCGCCGACAACACCGTCAAGCTGGAAGACAGCGTCGTTACCGCCTCGCAAACCGCGCACAGCCAACTCAGCGCCCCAGCCAGCGTGTCCGTCGTGACCCGCGCCGAGCTCGACAAAATGCCGGTCTATGACCTGGCCGATGCGGTGAAGCGTTTGCCCGGCGTACATATCAACACCTCCTCGGCCTATGGCCGCAAGGAGATCAAACTGCGCGGCATGGATTCGGACTACACCCTGCTGCTGGTCAACGGTCGGCGCATAAACTCGCGTGACGCCCTGACCTCCAACTACGCCAACGACTTTGATTTGTCGTCGATCCCGATGGCCGCCGTCGAGCGCATCGAAGTGATCCGTGGCCCGATGTCCTCGCTGTATGGCGCCGACGCCCTGGGCGGCGTGGTCAACGTGATCCTGCGTCAGCCCACCAACACAACCGCAGCCGGTGTGGCGGCAAGTTATGAGAACCCTACCAAGGGTGAAGAAGGTGACAACCTGAAGACCAGTGGCTACCTCAGCGGTGCACTGATCGAAAACACCTTGCTCGGCAACCTGATACTCGAGTCCACCGACCAGGAGGCCTGGCAGAGCAGCCAGCTCAATCTCAAAGGCACCGATGCAGCCGAAAAACGCCGCGGCACTAACGCGCTGGGCTCGCTGAGCTGGCTGCTTGATGAGCAACAAAGCATCGACCTTGACGTCAGCCATCGCGAGGACACCCGCAAGGCGCGCTGGGACAACGCGACCGCCCCTGCCGCATCACGTCTGATCACCAACATCCAAGAAATGCAGCGCACCACCTTTGGCCTGAGCCATAACGGCAATTGGGACAGCTTCAACTCCCGCGTGCGCTACTACTACGAAGACGTCGAGCTGACTGACGACTCGCAGATCATGACGACACTACGTGGACGCGTGGGCGAAGTGGAACAAAAGAACCACACCCTCGACGGCCAGATCTCGACCACCCTCGGCAGCCATCTGCTTACGGCAGGCGGTGAGTACCGCCGAACTACCCTGGAACACAACCAGAACCTTGGCACAGAGACCGAAGTCGATCAGCAGGCGGTCTATCTGCAGGATGAGTTCTCTCTGGGTGCACTCGATATCACCCTTGCCGGACGCTGGGATGACCATGAAACCTTCGGCGGCAAATTCAGCCCACGCATCTACGGCGTCTATAACCTGACCGACAACTGGGTGATCAAGGGCGGGGCCGGCAAGGCGTTCAAGGCACCGGACATTCCTCAATCCGACGAAACCTACAGCGTGTTGGCCTGCCGCGGCATGTGCCAGATCGTCGGCAATCCAGACCTGAAACCCGAAACGTCCGTCAGCTATGAGCTGGGCACCCAGTATCAGAACGAGCGTCTGCAAGCCGGGATCATGTTCTTCAACAATGACGTCGAAGACATGATCGTCAGCGACAGCTGGAACCCACCAGCAGGTTACAGGCCGCCAGTGATGACTTACACCAACGTCAGCAAGGCACGTATCCAGGGCTACGAACTGCAAGGCCGTTACGCCTTCAACGACGCTCTCGCCGCGCGCGCCAACTACACCTACTCCGACGCCGAGAATCGCGATACTGACGAGCCGCTGAATTACACCCCACAGCACATCGCCAATATCGGCCTCGACTGGCAAGCCACGGCTCAGCTTGGCTTCAACCTGGACTACCAATACACCGGCAGTCAAATGCTGGTAGTCGTGCGCCCGGGCGTTAATGGCAGCTTCGAATCAGGGGCGTATTCCACTCTAAGCCTGGGCAGCAACTTCCAAGCGACCAAAGAGCTCACGCTCAAGGCCGGCCTGAACAACATGACCAACACCAAGCGTGATGAAGTTGCACAGTCAGCCGACCATATCCTGATGGGCCGCACCTTTTACCTTGGCTTTAGCTACGACATCTAACACCCACTGCAACAACCCGTACCCCGGCGACGCTTGTCGCCGGGGCTACCCGAATTCTCTGTGACGGCCCCATGAACAAACGCCCCCACGGCTTCGATACCCGCCAGCGCATTGCAGTGATCGCCGGCAGCGTCCTGCTGCTCGCTCTGCTGGCGCTGTCGCTGGCCACGGGCGCGGGCCAGTACGGCGCGGCGGATGTGCTCGGCTATCTACTGGGCGACCCTACCCGCTTACTCGATGACAAGCTGGCCATGGTGGTGGACAGCCTGCGCCTGCCGCGCACCCTTGCCGCGCTGCTGGTCGGTGCCAGTCTCGCGCTAGCCGCCACCCTACTGCAGAGCGCCACACGTAACCCGCTCGCCGAACCCGGCCTGCTCGGCGTTAACGCCGGCGCGGTGTTCGGGTTGGTGATCGGGCTGATCTACTTTGGCGTCGAGTCGACCCAGGGCTATTTGCTCTGGGCCGGTGCCGGGGCGCTGCTGGGTAACCTGCTGGTGCTTGGCATTGGCGTAATGCTCGGCCAGGCCAGCCCGCTCAAGCTGATCCTCGCCGGCATGGCGCTGGCGGCGGTGTTCGGCGGCATCGCCAACTTTCTGCTGCTCTCGACCCGCGTCGCATTAGAGCAGTTTCGCTATTGGAATCTGGGCTCGCTGTCGGCTTCCGAGCTGTCAGCCGTGATCACAGTCAGCCCCATGGCCCTGCTCGGCCTGGTACTCGCGATTCTGCTGTGCCGGCAACTGACGCTGATGCAGATGGGCGACAGCCAGGCCCGCGCCCTGGGCATTTCCACCACCTGGGTGCGCATCGGCGTGCTGCTCGCCGCCACCCTGCTAACCGCCTGCGCCATCGCCCTGGCAGGTCCAATTGGCTTCGTCGGCTTCCTCGCGGCCTACTGCGCGCGGCTGCTGGAACCGGTGGCGCTGCTGCGCCAGCTGCTGTTCTCCAGCCTGTTCGGCATGCTCTTTCTACTCGCCGCCGACATCCTCGCGCGCTGGCTGGTGCAACCCTTTGAGCTGCCAGTCGGCACCCTGCTGGCTGCGCTCGGCGCGCCGGCCTTGATCGCCATCGTGTTACGCGGCGGCTTCCGTTCCTTGCTGGCGGTGAAATAGACATGTCATCGAAGCATCCTTCCGGACTCTGGCACCTGCGCCTGGGGCCAGTCAGCCTGCTGCTGCACCGGCGCACCTGGCTACTCAGCCTGCTGGTGCTGGCGGTGTTACTTGCGTTGGTAGTCGCGGCCATCAGCCTCGGTTCCGGGCGCATGGGCGTGACCGATGTGCTGGCCACCCTGGGCGGCCAGGGCAGCAAGCTCAATGACATCATGGTGTTCAAGATCCGCATGCCACGGGTCGCCGCCGTAGTGGTCGCCGGACTTGCCATGGGCATGGCCGGTTGCCTGATCCAGACCCTGGTGCGCAACCGTCTGGCCACTCCGGACATGATCGGCGTCAACGAAGGTGCCTCGCTGGCGGTGATCGGTTTCGCCCTGTATCTGACCGTCGGCAGCTGGCCCTGGTGGGCCTCGCCATTGGGGGCGGCACTGGCCGCCGTGGCGTTGTTCGTCTTGTGCCGCCGCCCCGGTGAGCAAGGCTATCTGTTTATCGTGATAGGCATCGCCCTGTCGGAACTGCTCGGCGCCATCGGTGACTTTATGATGGCCACGCAGCCGCTGGTACACCTGGGCAGCATCTACCTGTGGAGCATGGGCCATTTCGCCGGGGCCAGCTACGCAACGGTCGCCCCGATTGCGCTGATTCTGCTGGCGCTGTGCCCGCTACTGGCTTGGCTCAACCGCCCGCTGGCGCTGCTGCGCTTCGGTGAAGCCACGGCGCAGAACCTCGGCATCAAGGTCGCGGCGCTGCAACTGGCGGTACTCGGCGTGGCGATTCTGGTGGCCGCGCTGGGCACGGCCATCGGCGGTCCGGTGGTGTTTATCGCCATGGCCGCTCCGATCATCGCCTCCTGGCTGGCCCGCGATCACCTCGCGCCAATCTGGCTAGCCGCCCTATGCGGCGCGGTGTTGCTGGTAGGCAGCGACACCCTGTCGCGCCTGCTGGCGCAACCCGAGGAAATCCCCACCGGAATCATGACCCGCCTGCTCGGCGGTGTGCTGTTGCTGATTCTGTTGCTCAAAGACCGCAAGGGTTCCGATTGATGACGCCGTTAACCCCGCCTTTACCTGCGCAGTTGCGCGTACACAACCTGAGCTTTGCCTACCCGGGTAAAAGCGTGTTGCAGGACATCTCGTTCGAGCTACCGAAAGGCAAGCTGATCGGCATTGTCGGGCCCAACGGCAGCGGCAAATCCACCCTGCTCAAACTGCTGGCGCGACAACTGCCGCTGCAAGGCGGTGAGGTCGAACTCAACGGCACGCCACTGCACCGCTTCGCAATGAAGGCCCTCGCCCGCGAGCTGGCCTTTCTACCGCAGCGCCCGGTGATGGCCGAAGGCATTCGCGTCGAACAATTGGTGCAATACGGCCGTCATCCGCATCAGGGCTGGTTCAACCAGTGGAACGAAGAAGACGCCTTGCAAGTCGCCCGTGCTCGCGACGCCATGCAACTGCAGGACATCTGGCAACAGGTCGCCTCTTCACTGTCCGGCGGCCAGGCCCAGCGGGCCTGGCTGGGCATGATCCTGGCGCAGAACACCGAGCTGGTGCTGCTCGACGAGCCCACCAGCGCCCTGGATATCGGCCACCAGGCCGAGGTCATGGAGGCGGTGGTCAATATCGTCGCCGAGGGCCGCACCGTGCTAATCGTGATTCACGACCTGGGCGTGGCCGCGCGCTACTGCGATGTAATCATCGCCCTCGACAACGGCCGCGTCGCCGCCATGGGCCGGGCCCGTGAGGTGATCAATAAAAACCTGATCGACCAGCTCTACCACACCAATGTCGACATCCTCACCGCCCCCGATGACGGTGCGCCGGTGGTCGTCCCGCGTCGGCGCAAACCCATCCACTCTGCACAGGACTAACCCGATGACTACTGTATTGCGCTGGAGCCTACCCCTGCTGCTAGTCAGCCAACTGCTGACCACGGCCGCCGTGGCCGACACCCGTCAGATCGAAGATGCCTTCGGCAACCCGGTGACGGTGCCGAGCGCGCCACAACGGGTGATCACCCTCAGTGAGCTGGATCTGGATGCCGCCCTGGCCCTGGGCATCACCCCGGTGGGCACGATCAACGGCCGTGGTCAGGCTGCGCCACCACGCTACCTGGACAACCAGGCCGTGGCCGCAATCAAGGTGGTCGGCGATATCGACAACCCCAACCTGGAAACCCTGCTGGAGCTGGAGCCCGACCTGATCCTTACCGGCCCGGTAAAACCCGAGCAATTGGCGATCCTCAATGAAATCGCCCCCACGGTGATCACCTTCGGCTGGGCCAAGCCCTGGCAGGAAAGCCTGCAACGCACCGCCAACGCGCTCAACCAAAGCGCTGCCGCCGAGGCCTTGCTTGCGCGCTACAACGCTCGCGCAACTGAGGCCCGCGAACGCCTAAAAGCGCATCAGGGTGAGACCTTTAGCATCGTGCGCTGGAACCCCAAAGGCCCGTCCTACATGTTCAAGGATGCCTTTGCCAGCAGCGTGATCAGCGACGTCGGCCTGGTGCGCCCGAGCTATCAGCAAGACCCCGGCCACACCCACTCCATGGCCCTTAGCCTGGAATCGCTGCAACTGCTGGACGCCGACTGGCTGGTGATCGGCACCCTAAGCACCAGCGGTGAAGCCGTGGAAGCCCTGCACCAGGCCGAACAGACACCAGCGTTCAAACAGCTCTCGGCCATCCAGGGCAAACGCTTCGGCGCCGTCGACGGCTCGCTGTGGACCTCCCTCGGCGGCCCGCAAGCGGCCTTGCAGGTGATTGCCGATATCGAACAATTGCTCGGCAAAGCCGACGCTCAGCCGATCAAGCGCTGAGTGAGCGAACCAACCGTTAATGGCACAGATTTTTAGGATGGGTTGAGCGCAGCGATACCCATCGTGACCAAGCCAGTGATGGGTATCGCAAGCTCAACCCATCCTACGGCCCCTCCTAACACCTCACGCAGCCACTACATACCCTCTGGAGCCGGCAGGCTTTTGCGATCCAACTTGCCGCTGGCGGTTTTTGGCAAGCTATCCAGCACGATAATGCGCGCCGGGATCATGTAATGCGGCAGTCTTTGTTGCAGCGCACGGCGGATTTTCATACGACCTAAACCGCCACCCTCGCGCAGCTCCACATAGGCCACCAGGCAGGCCTCATCGCCGCTGCCGTACAATCGCACTGCCGCATCCTGCACACCTTCAATACAGCGCAAACTGACTTCAATCTCGCCCAGCTCGATGCGAAAACCTCGCAGCTTGATCTGCTCGTCGCGCCGGCCGAGATAACGGTAGGCGTCCTCGCCAACCCGCTGCACACGGTCACCGGTGCGGTACAACTGGCGCCCTTGCCAGGCAATAAAACTCTGTGCGCTCAGGTCGTCACGCGCCCAGTAGCCGCTGGCCAGCGATGGCCCCTCAATACACAGCTCGCCCTCGCCGCCAATGGCCAACGCAGCGCCCGCCTCATCCAGCACCCAATGGCGATAACCTTCCAGCGACTGACGCAGCAACACGCCCTGCTCGCCCAGAGGTAACTCGACCCGGGCCATCAGCGACCAGACGGTGGCCTCGGTGGGGCCGTAGCAATTCCACAGCTGGCCGACCAAGGGCGCCAGACGCTCGGCCAGGGTTGTATCCAGGGCTTCGCCGCCGCACAGCGCGACAAGCCCGGTGCGCCCCGGCCAGCCGGCCTTGAGCAGCATGCGCCAATACGCAGGGGTCGCCTGCAGGGTGTTGATCTCGGGGTGCGCGGCCAAGAGCGCGAGCAGCGCATCGGGGTCTTTGTGTGCGGGGCTGCCGACCACTTCCAGTGCACCGCCGGCCCACAGTGGGCCGAGCATTTCCAGCAGGGAAATATCGAACGCCGGGGTGGTGATAAACAGCCAGCGGGTAGCGCTGCTCAGCTGTAAACGGCGACTGGCGGCGCTGAGGAAGTTGGCCAAGGCGCGGCGACTGATCACCACACCTTTGGGCCGCCCGGTGGAGCCCGAGGTAAACATCATATAAGCCGGCAGTTGCTCATCCAGCGCCGGCCAATTCAGCTCACCAGACTCGCCCGCCCGCAGATGCAGGCTGGGCATGGCGAAGCTGCCCTGGCCTTCGGCATCCTGCAGCACCAGCGCCAGCTCGGCGTCGCTGGCGATCCCCTGCAAACGCTCAAGGGGGAACTCCGGGTCCAGCGGCACAAAACACAGGCCGTTATGCAGGCACGCCAGCGTGGCGGCCAACAGATCGGCCGAACGCTGCAAGTACAGGCCGACCCGCGCGCCGGATGGCACGCCTTGAGCGGTTAGCTGCGCGGCAATCGCCGCCGTACGCGCGGCCAGGCGGGCATAGCTGTATGCCTCGCCTGCCCAGCCCAACGCCAAGGCCGGCGCCTGCTCGCTGAACACCTGCCCCAGGTGTGCACCCAGCAGCGGTACGCCGAGGTTGTGCTGCATCACACTCATGCCGGCACCTCCACGGCCAGCCTGGCCAGCTCACTCAAGTGCTGACGCACACGCTGCAGCAGCTGCTCGCTAAGGTCGCCACGCAGACAGCCGATCTGGCGCAGGGTCAGACGACCATCGAAAATCCCGCCATGCAGACTGACCAGCTCCGCCGAGCGGTTGTTCGCCGCGCTCGGGCGGCCCGGCGCGACGGGCAGTGGCTGCCAGTCGCCCTGGCCACTGCGGGCGCTGCCCAGGTAGTTCAACGCCACCGGCGGCAACGGCAAGGGGCTGGGTTCCGTCAGGCTGGCACGCAGCGGCATATAGCCGACGCCGTTATCCGGCACCTGACGCAACTGCTCGCTGCAATGGCTAATCAGCTGCGCCCAATCCGCCTGATCATCCAGCACCAGCGGGTACATGCTGGTGAACCAGCCCAGAGTGCGGCTGACGTCCAGGCTCGGGTCAATCGCCTCGCGGCCGTGGCCCTCCAGCAGAATCCACTGGCGCTGGCCCAGGCCCATCTCGCTCAGCGTGCGGGTCAAGGCGGCCAGCAGCAGGCTGCGCATCTCGCCAGCAAACATCTGGGTAGCATGCTGACTCAACTGCTGGGTCAGTTCGGGTTCCAACTCGAGCAAATGCACCTGGGTTGGCTCGTTGCTGATCCAGTCCGGCGCTATTGGATAATCCATACCGGCCATGCGCTCGCGCCAGTAACGCAGCTGCTCACCGGCCTGCAGCACGTAGCGGGTCAAGCCCTGGCCCCACTGGCGATAACTGCTGGTCTTGGCTGGCAGCGCTTCACCACGGTGCAGGCGCGCCAGGTCATCGGCGAGGATGCGCCAGGACACCGCATCGACCACCAAATGGTGACAGGCGATAAACAGCGCGCGGCCCTGCGGCAGGTTGTCCACCACGCCCCAGCACAGCGTGCGCCCCAACATCGGCTCAAAATGGCTTTGCAGTTTGGTTAACGCCAACTGCAAACCGCTGTCGCCCAGCTCGCGGTAATCCAGCAGCGCAGGTGAGCCCAATGGCAGGTTCTCCAGGTAACGCTGGCCACGCTCCGTCACCGCCAGGCGCAAGGCATCGTGATGCTGCAACAGCTGTTGCAGATAACTGCGCAGCTGCGCCACATCAACGTCCTCGGGCAAACGCAGGAGCACGCCCTGGTTCCAGTGTTGCGGGGTGGCCAACGGTTGCTCATAGAACCAGCGCTGAATCGGCTGCAAGGCAAACTCACCGGTGAGCACGCCCTGCTCGGCCTGCAGCGCGATCTCTTCGCGCTTGCTGCCCAGCACCCGGCACAGGCGGCGCACGGTCTTGGCCTCGAATACCTCTTTGACCGAGCAGACATAGCCGGCGTCGCGCAGGCGCGTGGTCAGCTGAATACTCAGGATGGAATCGCCGCCCAACTGGAAGAAGTCGCTCTGCACACCCAGCGGCTGATTCAGCACGCGCTGCCAGATGGCCAGAATTTCCGCCTCAAGGGCGGTGGCCGGCGGCGTGTGTTCGCCGCCATCGGCCAGGTCGATTTTCGGCAGCTGGCGCAGGTCGAGCTTGCCGTTGGGCGTCAGCGGCATCTGCTCGAGCAGCACCAGCTGGCTCGGCACCATATATTCCGGCAGGCGCTGCGCCACGTCGTGCAGGATCGCGTCGAGCAGCGGCGCAGCCTCGCTGGGTTTGACTGCGGCGTAGGCCACCAGCGCCTGGCGCTGACCATCGCGTTGCACCAGCACCTTGACCTGTTGCAGCGCCGGGCAGCTAAGGCTCAGCTGGGTTTCGATCTCCCCCGGCTCGATGCGATAACCGCGCAGCTTGATCTGCTCATCGAGCCGCCCGAGGTATTCGTAGTCGCCATTGCCCAACTGCCGTGCGCGGTCGCCGCTGTGGTACAGGCGCAGGGTAACGCCGGCCACCCTGTGTTCGCGGAACACCGCAGCAGTGCGCTCCGGCTGGTTCAGATAACCACGGGCCAGGCCCAGGCCGGCCAGGCACAGCTCGCCCGGCACACCGACCGGGCAGAGGTTACCCAGCTCGTCGAGAATCAGCGCCTGCATGCCGTCGATGGGCGTGCCGATGGTCAGGCTGCTGCCGGGCAGCAGGTGCTTGCACAGCGCAGTCACCGTGGCCTCGGTCGGGCCATACATATTGATCAGGCGCACGCGCCCGGCCCAGCGCTCGACCAGCCCGGCCGGGCAGGCCTCGCCACCGAAGCCGATAGCCTGCAAGGCCGGTAACGCGCGCTCGGGCAGGGTTGCGAGCAAGGCTGTGGGGCAGATCATATGGCTGCTGGCGCTGCGTTCGAGCTGCTCCAACAGGCCCTCGTCCGGGTCGCCCCACACCAGGCTGGCGCCCTGGGTCAGCGGCAGCAGCGCGCACATATTGCCGGCATCGAACGACAACGACATGCAGTTGAACATGCGTGCCTCGCAGCCCAGTTGCAGGCGCTGGGCATGGTCCTGCAGCAGGTTGACCAGGCCACCCTGCTCGACCATCACACCCTTGGGCAAGCCGCTGGAGCCGGAGGTGTAGATCACCTGGGCGAGCTGCTGCGGGTCGTGGCCGAGGGCCGGCGTGGTCGGCGCCATGGCGTCCAGTTGCGTTTGCAGGCTGGCGTCTTGCAAATCAATCCAGCGCACTCCGGCGTCCAAGGCAAAGGGTGGCTCGCCCTGGGCGACGATCAGCTCGATGCCGGCGTCGCCGAGAATGTGCTGCAAGCGTTCGCGCGGGTACGCTGGGTCCAGCGGCACGTAGGCGGCGTTGATTTTCCAGATGGCCATCACCGCCACCGCAAAAGCATTGTCGCGGCGCGCCAGTACACCCAGCAGCGCACCCGGACCGCAGCCCTGGCTGAGCAGCCAATGCGCCAGGCGGTTGGCCCGCGCATCGAGTTCGGCATAGCTCATGGCCGCGTCGCCAAAACCGAGCGCCGGACGCTGCGGATGCAGCCGCGCCATGTCCTCGAACAAGCCTAGCGCCGTGCGCCGGTTGGGGTATTCGCGCGGCAGCACCGCCAGGCGTGCGGCAGTCTCCTGTAACTGCGCCTGCTCAAGCAGCGGCAGCGCCCAGATATCCATTTCTGGCTGTTCGACCACCGCCTGCAACAACAGCAGCAGGCGCTCGGCGTAACGCTCGAGCGTGGCGTGCTCGAACAGCGCCGTGGCGTACAGCCAGTCGACCCGCACCGAGTCCATCAACTCGGTGACCTTGACCGAGATATCGGTCTTGGCCGGCAGCACCGGCGAGGTTTCCTCGACCGCCTGACAGCCAGGAATCAGGTCGTTGAAATCGACCCGCGCCTGGTACACCAGCATGATCTGAAAGATCGGATTAATCGCCGTATGCCGGTCCATACCCAGCGCCTCGCTGAGCGCCTCGAAGCGGTACAGCTGGTGGTCGAAAGCTTCCAGGTCATCCTTGCGGCAGGCTTGCAAGTACTCGGTAAAACTCTGCCGCTCGGGCAGCTGAGTACGCAGCACCAGGGTGTTGACGAAGAACCCCACCAACGCCTCGATATCCGGGCGCTCGCGGTAGGCCAACGGCGTGCCGATAACGATGTCACGCTCGCCGCTGTGACGTGCCAGCAGCAGCGCAAACACGGCATGCAGGCCGATAAAGGGCGAGGTGTTGTGGCGTTGGCACAGCTGTTTGAAGCGCGCCCACAACTCATTGTCGATGGTCGAGAACACCAGCTCGCCGCCGCTGGCCTGGTGTGCCGGGCGCGGTTTGTCCAGCGGCAGGCTGTGCACATCGGCGATGCCGCGCAGGCGCTCGACCCAGAAGGGTTTGAACTGCTCGTGGTAGTCACGGAACAGCGGCGAATTAAACCAGCTGGCGTAGTCGATATAGTTCAACGCCGGCGCCGGCCAGTTCAATGGCTGACGATTCTGGAAGGCCAGAAACGCGGTCTTGATATCGGCAAACATGTTCTTCACCGACCAGCCGTCGGAGATGATGTGGTGCTGGGTGATCAGCAGCACATGCTCGCGCGCATCGAGGCGCAGCAACTGCACGCGGGTCAGCTCGCCCGTGGTGAGGTCGAACGGCCGGTTGATTTCCTCGCGTACGCGCTGCGCCACCCGCGCTTCGCGAGCCTGCAGCTCAAGCGCCGAATAATCCTCAACCTCCAGCTGGAGTGGCCGCTGCGGCAGAATCTGCTGCTCGCCGCGGCCCTGGGCATTGCGCACAAAACGCGTGCGCAGGCTGGCGTGGCGCTGCGCCAGCGCGTCAAAGGCGAACGCCAGCGCCGGCACATCCAACTCGCCGGTCAGGCGGAAGTACACCGGCATGTTGTACAGGTGCGAGCTTTCTTCGTACTGTTCGATAAACCACAAGCCGCTTTGCGATGACGACAGCGGGCCGCTCTCGGTGTGCTGCGCCTGGATCGGCGCGGCGAAGGCGCTGGCCGCCGCCAGACAGCTGACGATGGCGTCGCGGTTGTCACGAATCAGCTGGCCCAGCGCCGGGGTGATGGCGTCCTTGCTCGACTGCGAAACCAACTGGCCCTGGGCGTTCAGACTCAGCTGCACGCCCTGGCGGGCCAGCTGGTTCAGCAAGCCGATGATATTAGTGTCCATAACTATCCTCTCAGTCGGTCAGACTTGCGCCGCCGTCGACCACGATGTCTTGCAGGGTGATATGGCTGGCCAGGCTGGAGGCCAGAAACAGCACGACGCTGGCGACCTCGTCCGGGGTGGCGATTTTCTGCAGCGGGATGCCCAGCTTGAACTGCTCGGGAAAGCCGGCAATGGTGCGCGCCGGGGCGTCACTGCTGTGCCACATGCCGCGTTGCATCGGCGTGTCGGTGGAGCCCGGCGACACCAGATTGCAGCGCACGCCATGGGTCGCCAGTTCCAGCCCGGCGGTGCGGATCAGGCTGCTCAGCGCCGCCTTGGATGCGCTGTAGGCAGCCATCTGCATGCGCGGTACATGCGCCGCGTTGCTGCTTACCGCCACCACTGCGCCACGTCGCCAGGCCTTGAAGCGCGGCATCAGCTCGCGCAACAGGTAAAACGGCCCGGAGACATTCACCCGCAGACAGGCGTCCCAGTCCTCCAGCGCCAGCTCCTCAATCGGTGCCAGGCGCAACACACCGGCGACACTGGCCAGCACATCGATCACGCCATGGGCACCCAGCAGCTCGGCGCAGGCCTGCTGCACCGCCTGGGCATCACCGATATCCAGCACGAACGGTGTGAAGCCGTAATCCTGCTCGGGAAAATTCAGGTCGAAGCCAATCACCTGTCCGCCCAACTGGGCGAAGCCCTCCGCCACGCTGCGGCCGATGCCCTGGCCGGCTCCGGTGACCCAGATGGTCTGGCCGCTGAAATCCATTTGTCTATTCATTTGCATGCTCCTTAGAGCCTGTTCACTATCTCGCGAGCTAGAGCGATACAAGGCGCTACGTAGTAACCGCCTCCGGCGGGTCAAAACAGCAAGGAAGCGGAATTTACGAGTGGTAAATGAGCATTCCGAGCTTGTTTTTAACGCAATAGCGCCGACGCGCAGCAGATCGTGAATAGGTTCTTACCAAACCTGTTCCACCTGCGCTTCACCCTGCAGCACGCGGCTGTCGAGGAAGTGGCAGAAGTCCGCCAGCCGTGGGTTATCGAAGACATCGGAAACCTTCACCGCCGTGCCAAACTCGCTGGCCAAACGGTTGACGATCTGAATGGTCTGCAGCGACTGCCCACCCAGCTCGAAAAAGTTGTCGCCAGCCTGAATCGCACTGACGCCGAGAATCTGCTGCCAGATGCTGCGCACCCGTTGCTGGGTCTCGTCGTCCAGCGCCTGCTCGCTTGAGCCTTGCAGGTACTGCGCTTGCAGGCGCTTGCGGTCGAGCTTGTTGGTGGCGGTACGTGGTAACGCCGGGTAGTGCCGGTAGTCGGTCGGCACCATGGCGGCCGGCAGCAGCTTGGCCAGTTCCTGGCGAATGCCGCGCAGGTCATCACGCGGGCCGGCGACAAACGCCACCAGTCGGCGCAAGCCGCCGCCCAGTTCCAGGCCCTGCACGCAGGCCTCATCGACGCCATTCAGGGCCAACAGACGCGACTCGACCTCGCCGGGTTGAATGCGGTAGCCGCTGATCTTGAACTCGTTATCCAGGCGGCCGAGGTAGACCAGCCGACCTTCCTCTATCCGCACCCGGTCACCAGTGCGGTAGACCTGTGTCTGCTGCGCGCCTATCAGCAGGCTGGCAAAGGCTTGCGAATCGCTGCCAAGGTAGCCGTTGGCCAACTGCGCACCGCACAGCACCAGCTCGCCCTCCTCGGCCGGACGTTCGCCACGACCCAGCACCAGCGTCGTTACGCCAGCCAGCGGCTGACCAATCGGCAGGCTGTCGCCATCCGCTGTCAGCTGCTGCAGGTCGCAGGTACTCGCCACTACCGTGGTTTCAGTGGGGCCATAGGTGTTGATCAGGCGAACCGCTGGCGAGGCCATGCGCTGCCAGGCCGTCAGTTGTTCGGGATAGACCGCCTCGCCGCCGATGATCACGCTCTTCAGCCCGCTCGGCACCCGCACCAGGCCTGCGCGCAAGGCCACCACCCATTCATTCCAGAACGCGGTCGGCAGGTCGAGCACAGTGATTGCAAGCTGCTCCAGACCTTCGACAAAGGCGCTGATCGACTCCAGCAGTGCATCGGTACGCAGCACCAGGGTCGCGCCGGCGCTGAGGCTGACAAACACCTCCTCGATACTGGCGTCGAAGTTGAACGGGGCAAATTGCAGCATGCGATCCGTGCCACCCACGCCATAGCGCAAGCGCGCCGCCTGGATAAAGTGATCCAGCGCGCGATGGCTTATTTCCACACCCTTGGGCGTACCGGTGGAGCCGGAGGTGAACATCAAATAGGCCGCCGCCTCACCCTGGCGCGGCGCGCAGAGGCGCTTGGCGCTGTGCAGCACGCCAGCCAGTTCAATCGGGCCGCTGTAACTGTCGGCCAGGCGATGACGGAACACCGCCTCGGTAACCACCAAGGCCAGCTGCGCGGTGGTGCAGATTAGGCGCTGACGTTCGCCAGGCTGCTCCGGATCGAGCGGCACATACACTGCCCCCGCCAGCAACACGCCAAGTTGCACAACAATCGCCTCGGGGCTGCGGCTGAGCATCACCCCAACCCGCTCGCCCGGCTGTACGCCACGCTCGCTCAAGGCAGCGGCGATGGTTTCGGCCTGCGCCTGCAATTCGCCGTAAGTGAGTTGACGCTCACCCTGAACAAGTGCCAAGTGCTGCGGCCGGCGTTCGGCCTGAGCGCGAATGGCCTGCAGCACGCTGCCGACTTCGGCCATGGCTGCCTGCTCGGCGGTCGGCGCGCTGAGCAAATGTTGCGCGCGGTACTGTGCACTCCAGGCGCTCAGCAACTGATCACGCGGCTGTTGCGGGGCCTGCAACCAGGCGGCCAGCAGGCTGAACAATTCCTCCTGCAGCGCGCGTACCTGCGCCTCGCTGTAGCACGCCGGGTTGGCGTCGTAATCCAGCAGCGGCACACCGTTAGCACCCAGGTGCACTTCCAGGGTCAGGTCTTCCACCGGGCCGGCGCTCAAGCTCAAGGTGCGCGCCGGGCAGTCGCCAAACATCTGCGGGCGATCGAACGGCATGATATTGATCAGCGGGCCGAACAGACGCTGCTCGCCGCCGACCCGGCCGAGATCGCGGCGCAGCGATTCGTAGCGGTAATGCTGATGCTTACGGCTGCTGCGACGCAGCTTGCCGATGCTCTGGGCGGCCTCAATCAAGTTCGCCTGATCGCTTAGGTCGAGGCACAGCGGCGCGATGTTCATTTGCATGCACGGCACGTTGAACGAGGCCGAACCCATGCGATTCATCACCATCAGACCGAGCACTTGAGCGGCGCTGCCACTGACCTGACGCAGCTGCGCCGATAACGCGGCCAGCAGCAGGTCCGGCCAGCCGATTTTATGGGCCTCGGCCAGTTGATTTAGCGCCTGCCATAAGCCCGACGGCAACGCTGCCGAATGGCGGAGAAAGCTCGCCGAAATTGGCGCAACGCGCTCGCTAAAACTGACCGCCTCGGGCAGCGCGCCGAGTTGTTCGCGCCAGTAATCTTGCGCCGTGGCCGTACGGCCCTGACTTTCGCGCTCGGCATCTTCAGCCAGCACGGCGGTGTAATCGCCAAACTCACAAGGCGCAGCCGGTTCACCGCGCAGCGCCGCGCCGTACAGATCAGCGACGCGCTGATACAGCAGGTTGCTGCCATAGCCATCGAGGGCGATGTGGTGAATGCAGCCGTAAAGAAAATCCACCTGCTCGCCCTGCAACAGGGTGAAGCGGCACGGCCGCTCGCGCTCCAGGTCGAACGCCTGGCGAATATCCGTCATACCCCATTGATGCACCCAAGCCTGGGCGTCCACCCCAGTTGGAATGTGCAACTGCGCCACGCTTAGCGGCAACTCGACAGGGTTGAACAACACCTGTTCGCCATCCACCACAAAGTGCCCGGACAGCGCCTCGCACTCGCTCACTGCTTGGCGTAGCGCCGCAATCAGCGGCTCTGCCTGGATCTTGCCGGCGAAGGCGATGCATTCGGCGGTGTTGAACATGGCGCGGTCTTCATTCAGCACATAACCGTGCCACAGGCCCTGCTGGGCGACACCTAGCGCCCTCATGCGGCACCGCCATGTTGTTCGATCAGGCTCCACCAACCATTCAGGGTCGGCGTTTTGGCCAGGTCGGTAAAGCTCAGCTCCAGACCTTGCGCGCGCCACTCGCTGAGCAGCGCCATCACCTGGATCGAGTCCAGGCCGTAATCCATCAGGTTCTCGTCGGGGTCGAAGGGCTCGTCCAGCTCATCCAGCAAGCTCAGCAACCGCGCCTGCAAGGCGGCGCGGGTCCAGGCCGGTGCGGTGGCGCGGCCCAGGCCGAGTACGTCGGCACAGCCAATCACCTGGCCGCAGCGGGTAGCTACATAGTTAAGCGCCATCTGGTGGTCGGCCTGATTGAAGTCGGCCACGCCATCGGCCAGCAGGAACGGCTGGATGTCGCGCATAAAGGCGTCGCAGGCGGTCATCAGGCAGCCGATATGGGCGTAGATCCCGCCAATGATCAGTTGATCGCGACCAAGCTCAGTCATCATGTGCTCCAGCGGCGAGCGCTGAAAGGCGCTGTAGCGCCACTTCACCAACACCGTGTCGTCGGGCTCCGGGGCCAGCCCAGCGATGATCGCCTGACGCTCGGGATGCTGGGTAATGCCCGGCCCCCACATGTCGTTGAGCAGGGCCCGCTCGGCGTCGCTTTGCACGCCGGGCTGGGCGGTGTAGACCACTGGAATGCCCAGCGCCTTGCACTGCGCGCGTACCGCTGCGAGGCGCTCAACTAGGGCACTGACAAAGGCGCTGTCGGCCTCCCAGAAGCCAGCGAAATATGCCTGCATATCGTGAATCAACAGCACCGCACGGGCTGGATCAAGGGTCCACTTGACCTTGTTCGGCGTCCATTCGCTGGGGGTTTGGTAGGGCTGCAGAGCCGGAATAGCCATGAAAATAAAATCCTTATGCAATAGAGGTCAGGTGCGCGGCGATACGCTGGCGCAAACGGGTCTTGTCGACCTTGCCGACGGCGGTCATGGGCAGCTGGTCGAGTTGCTCGAAACGGTCGGGCAGCTTGTAATCAGCCACGCCCAGGCCGCGCAGAAATTTGCGCAGAGCGATGCTCTTGAGCGCCGGGTCACGGCTGACCACGAAGGCGCAACTCTTCTCGCCCAGGGCCATATCAGGCATGGCCACCAGTGCCGCGTGGGTGATCGCCGGATGGGCCATCAATAGGTTCTCGACCTCTTCGGCGGCTATCTTCTCGCCGCCGCGGTTGATCTGATCCTTGATCCGCCCAACCACCTCCAGGTAGCCATCGGCACGCAGCCGAACCAGATCGCCGGAGCGATAAAACCCCTCGGCATCGAAAGCCTGAGCGTTGTGCGCCGGACTCTGGAAGTAACCGCGAATGGTGTAAGGGCCACGGGTCAGCAGCGCACCGACCTCGCCAACCGCCACCGGGTTGTCGTCGCGGTCGAGTACGCGCACTTCATCCGCCGGGCTCATCGGGCAACCCTGAGTACCAAAGACATGCGCGTCGTCATCGTCGAAGCGGGTGTAATTGACCAAGCCTTCAGCCATGCCAAACACTTGCTGCAATCGGCAGCCAAGCTCACTGCCAATACGCCGCGCTTGAGCTTCTGGTAAACGCGCGCCACCGACCTGCAACAACTGCAGGCTGGCCAGTTCGGCCCGCTGTTCGGCAGCGGCCTGCAGCCACAGCGACAGGGCCGGCGGCACCAGAGCGGCAACACTTACCCGATGGCGGGCGATCAATGGGAAACAGGTAGCAGCTCCCGGATCGGCCGCCAGCACCACACAACCGCCGGCATAGAAAACACCCAGCGCGCCGGGCGAGCTCAGGGCAAAGTTGTGCGCCGCCGGCAGCGCGCAGAGGTAGCGGGTGTCGCGGTCGAACGCGCAGATCTCCACGCTACGGCGCACGCTGTAGGCGTAGTCGTCATGGGTGCGCGGAATCAGTTTCGGCGTGCCGGTACTGCCACCGGACAGCTGGAAGAACGCTACCTGGTCCGCGGGTGTTGGCGCATAAGCGTGCAGCGCGGCAGCCGGCTCCAGCCAGGCGCTTAGCGACCGCGCAGAGTCGGCATCGCCATCAAGCAGCATCGTGCCGAGCTCAGGAATAGCGGCCTGTAATTCATCGAGAAAACTGTCATCGGCAAACAGCGAATGCTGGCGACTGCCAATAAACAACCGGGGCCGTACCTGCCCGGCGTAGGCGAGCAGCTCCAGGCGGCTATGGCTGAACAATGCGTTGACCGGAGCAATGCCAACCTTGAGTAGCGCAAAGAAGACCACGTAAAACTCAGCCTGATTGGGCAACTGCACCAGCGCTCGATCACCGTGGGCGAACCCCTGATTGGCTAGGCGTTGAGCCAGGTGAGCGGCTTGCGCGTTGAGTTCGGCGTAGCTGATTTGCCGCTCGCCACAGATCAGCGCAATCGCCTCGGGCTGCGCCTGTACCTGCTTCTCCAGCAATTGCGTCAGCGGCTCACCGCGCCAGTAGCCAGCCTGGCGATAGCGCGCGGCAAATTCCGCCGGCCAGGGTGTGAAAGGCACCAGACTCATAGCGCCTCCCGCTCTAGACCGAAGGCCGAGAGCATGGTGCCCAACTTGTTGCCGGTCTCCAGCCACTCGGATTCCGGACAAGACGCGGTCACCAGCCCTGCGCCAGCAAACAGGCGAACCCGCGTGTGCTCGACGATGCCGCAACGAATCACCACCGCCCACTCGCCATTGCCATCGGCATCACTCCAACCGACGATGCCGCCAAACACGCCACGGTCAAACGGTTCCAGTTCGGCGATCAGCTGCTTGGCCGCAGCGGTAGGAAAACCACACAGCGCTGGCGTCGGGTGTAATCGGCACGCCAGGCTCAGCGCGGACGCCGGCACAGCCAACTCACCGGCGATTTGCGTCGACAGATGCCAGAGCCGTGCGGTCTTCAGTAGCGAAGGCCAATCGGCGACATTCAAACTGCGGCACAGCGGGCGCAGCTGACGGTCCAGTTCCTCGATCACCAGACGGTGCTCGTGCAGGTCCTTGGTCGATTGCAGCAACGCCTGCGCCACCCGCGCATCGGCAGCCGGGTCAGCCAGGCGTTTGGCTGAGCCGGCCAGCGGATTGGAGGTGAACTGGCAGCCCTGCTGACGCAGCAACAGTTCAGGACTTGCGCCAATCAGCACGCCGCCATCCGGTAAGTCCATGGAGAAATGGTAAGCCTCGGGGTTCTGCTGACGCAGCCCCTGAAACACTGTGGCAGCGCAGGGTGCGTGATCGAATTCCAGTTGCAACAACCGCGACAGCACCACCTTGCTCACCTGCCCCCCGCGCAACACCTCGACCGCGCGACTGACCGCCTGCTTGAATCCGTGCTGATCCGGCTGCTCGGTGCACTGCCTGGCCTTGCCACAGGGCAAACCGCAGACTTTCGTTGGTGGCGCGCCCGGCAATAGGCGCGAAACATGGCGCGGGACAAACAGGCTAGACGGTTGCCGTTTGTCGAAGGGAATCACCCCAACCACCATCGGCTGACTTAAGCCGGCCACCCTGGCTTCGGCAAAGGCGGCTTCGACCGCCCGCTCAACCCCATGACCATCATCGCCCGCCGGCGTTTCGATAGCCTGGAAACAACCGCTGGCCTCAACCCCACCTTCGGGAGAATAGAACCGATAAGTGGGCGCATGGATACCGCTCCAAGGGGAGCCCCCACGAGCGATACGCGTCAATGCATTCACTCCAACCTCCATATTTAACGCTAATACGAATAATTAGCATTCATATAAGGAGGGCAAAACTAACCACTCGCAGAAGTTGCGTCAATTTATTTCTAAGGCTCTAGCCCGAGGGTTACTGAGACGAAATGGCGCGACTTGTCGCCATCCGCGGCGAACCTGCTGCTCGCGCGCGGCTTTGGTCGACAAGTGCGGCGATCCCATTCGGATGAACGGAGTAGCGGTTTTAACTAATCTGCCAACGGCATCGCAGAGCTGACACCGCAAGGGAACTTTTACCGCCCCCGCTCCGCCAGGATGCGCGTTGCGCCCTGGGTTTTCTGGCAGTACCAGAACACCCGACTGACCCCACGGGTGACCGCTACATAGGCCAGGCGCAGACTTTCATCCTGCATGGCCTGGTCGTAGCTGTTGCTGAAGAAGCCCGAGTAGGCGTACAGCGCATTGCGCAGCGGGTGCGGTTCGGACGGTTGGCAGTCGTCGAGGATGATCGCCACTTCGGCCTGCAAACCCTTGGCGCGGTGAATGGTGTAGGCCTTGACCGGCAGCTTCTTGTCCAGCTGCGCGGTGATGGCCTGCAGCGGTTCGTTGCGCCGGCTGAGCAGCAATACCGCGTTGCGCTCACGGCTGTTGCGCCCGGCGGCATAGGCGCACTGTTCGCTGATCTGCTTAAGCAGTTCCGGTAGACGCACCCTGCTGTCGAAACGCTGGATCAGGCGCACGCCATGATCACCCGGCTGGGTGGCTTTGATCGCCTGACTAGCCTTCGCCTGTTTGTGCTGCACGGCGCCCAGCAGCGTTTCAGCATCACGGATGATCGCTTCAACTGAGCGATAGTTATTGGCCAGGGCCAGCACGGCGCTGTGCTTGGCTTTACCTTTGCCTGGAAAGTGCCGGTCGAAGTCGAGAAACAGCTCCGGCGAGCTTCCGCGCCAACCGTAGATCGACTGCCAGTCATCGCCAATGGCCATGAGGCTGACGGTGCCGCCCTGCCCGGCTTGAGCACGTTGCACGGCCTGCAGCCACAGAACGATTTGCGGCGAGATGTCCTGAAATTCATCGATCAGCAGATGGCTAAATGGCGCCAGCAGCTCCGGTGCAACGTTCTGCTCGCTGGCATTTAGCCGCGCCGTTAGCTGGGCAAAGGCAGCGTTAAAGGTCATCACACTCTGTTCCTGCTGGCACTGCTCGAAATACGGCCAGAACAGCAGCAGGGCCTCGCTAAACTCGCGTACAGCTGCCGACCCAGCCAGGGCCCGCGGCTGCAGGGTCGCGACAGTGATGCCAATACTTTCAGCAAAACCGGCCTGGACGTAGAACGCCTCATACAGCGGAGCAGCACTGAATTCGCCTGGCAGCTTGTAGGCATCCAACGGCGCCTTCGGTAGACGCTTACTCTCGGCCAAAGGCAAGGGCAGCTGCAACAGAGCGTGCACCCGCTGGCGAAATACCGGCTGCTCGGCATAGCACTGCTGATAGGCCTGTTTAAGCAGACGCTGCTGGACAGGTCGCAGGCGTCCGGCGCTCAGCGGGTTATCCAGCTCGCGGTCAGCCGCCTGCTTATCATCCAGTTGCTCAAACCAGCGTGGGTTATCCAGCAAGCTTTTGGCCATAGCTCCCATGGCCGAATGAAAAGTGCGTACACATTGCCGCGCCTGAGCGGCATCGAATGGGTAGTTGAAGAAGCCCAGCACCTTGAGCAGCTGTTCGCGCAGCTCGGCGCAAGAGGCATTGGTAAAGGAAATCACCGTCAGCTGCTCAGGCTTGATACCCAGGTGACAGAGCATGAATGCCACTCGCAGAACCAGCGTGGTGGACTTGCCCGAACCGGCACCAGCGAAAATGCGTGTCAGCGGGTGATTGCTGAGAATCATCGCCCACTGCTCATCCGAAGGTGCGCTGAGCAAACCTGCCGTCACCGCCCGCGTTACCTGCTCGCGCATGGCCTGACCTTGCGCTGCATCGAGCGGCAGCATGGCCGGCCCATAAATGCCCTGAGTGCTGGGTTTACTGGTAGCGCGGCGTAGTTTGCCCTGCGTCTGCACACTGCCACGCTTGGACTTGGCGGCCGCTTTTTTGGCCAGTGGTGCAGGCTTTTTCAGCGCTGCAGATGCGTCACGCTCGGCACGCAGATAGGCAGTGGTATGGGGGAAATAACGCGCCAGAGCAGCGGATAAGAGCCGCTTGTAGCGCTGAACAGCAGATGGCATTCGCGACCCAGCCTGGAGATAGATCGTTGAATGATAAGTGCTTTTTACCGCGAGCCGGCGACTGAGCGGTGAGAAAATGCAGAGCCTCTCACCGCTCATCTAGCCCGCTGAGCTGTCAGTCGAGCATACCGACATAACGCGGATGGCTGGCGGCCCGATCCAGCCAGGTGCGGATGGCCGGGTACGGGGTCAGGTCGAAGCCGCCTTCGTCCGCCACATGGGTGTAGGCATACAAGGCGATATCGGCAATCGAGAACTCTTCACCCACCAAGTAAGACGTGCGCTGTAGCTGTTTCTCCATCACCTTGAGCGCCTTGTAACCGCGCGCATGGCACTCCTCGTACTCGCTGCGCCGAGCCTCTGGCAGCCCCTGATACAGCTGAATAAAGCGCGCCACCGCCACATACGGTTCATGGCTGTACTGCTCGAAGAACTGCCACTGCAGCACCTGGGTGCGCAAACGCGGCTCGGTTGGCAGAAACTCCGTGCCATCAGCGAGGAAGTTGAGGATGGCATTGGACTCCCACAAACAGGTGCCGTCTTCCAGCTCCAGTACCGGGATCTTGCCATTGGGGTTCTTAGCCAAAAACGCTTCGCTCTGGGTCTCGCCCTTAAGGATATCGACCGCTATCCATTCGTAGGGCTGATCCAGCAGGTGCAGCATCAGCTTGATCTTGTAGCAGTTGCCCGAACGGTAATCGCCATAGACCTTGTACATATCACCCTCCTCCCAAATATGTCTGAAACCACTCAGCTGCTTGCTTGCGCCTGACGAATCACCTCGGCCAGACGCTTGAGGCCTTCGCTCAAACGCTCAGGTGCGACGTGGCTGAAGTTAAGCCGCAAATGACCGGGGTTGGCGTCCGGGTCGACAAAGAACGGCTCGCCCGGCATAAACGCCACGTTCTGCGCCAGCGCCGGCGCCAGCAGCGTGCGAGTGTCCAGCGGCTGTTTGAGGGTCAGCCAGAAGAACAGCCCGCCCTGGGGAACCTGCCAGTCGGCCAGATCGCTAAAGTGCTCTTCCAGCACCGCCTGCATGGCATCGCGGCGGATGCGATAAAAATCGCGCAGCTCGGCCAAGTGGCCACGGTATTTCTCGCTGCCCAGCCACTGCAGCGCCTGCCACTGGCCAATGCGGTTGGTGTGTAAATCCGCCGATTGCTTGAGGCGTAGCAGGTAGGGGAACAGGTCCGGCGTGGCGATCAGGTAGCCAACGCGCAGGCCCGGCAGCAGGGTTTTCGACACAGTACCGGTGTAGATCCAGCTGGCCTTCTGCAGGCGGCTGACAATCGGCGTGGCGCTGCCTGCGTCGAACACTAGCTCGCGGTAAGGTTCGTCTTCGATCAGAGTCACGCCAAACTCGTCGAGCAGCGCCGCCACGGCGTCACGCTTGGCTTCGCTGTAGCGCACCGCCGACGGGTTCTGGAAGGTTGGGATCAGGTAGGCGAAGGCCGGCTTGTGGTTTTCCAAGCGCTGACGCAAAGCATCAATCTGCGGGCCATCGGCTTCCTGCGGTACGGCGATGCAGTCAGCACCGAACAGCTGAAACGCTTGCAGTGCAGCCAAGTAAGTCGGCGCTTCGAGCAGCACTTCGGTGCCCGGATCGATAAACAGTTTGCTGGCCAGATCGAGCGTCTGCTGCGAGCCGCTGACGATCAGCACCTGGCTGGCGTCGCAAGGTACTCCGAGGGCGCGTGCTTCGGCAGCAATCGCCTCACGCAGCGCCGGCTCACCTTCACTCATGCCATATTGACCCATGCTTGCGGGCATTTCAGCCCACTCAACCTTTGGCAGCATCGGTTCAGCGGGCAAGCCACCGGCGAAGGACATGACTTCCGGACGCTGCGCCGCGGCGAGGATTTCACGGATCAAGGAGCTTTTCAGGCGGGCAACACGTTCGGAGAAGGCCATGGATACACCGGTAGCAAAGGCAAATAAAAATAGGTCAAACTGTTTGACCGAAACTACGACGACCCATACGGATACGTCAATATGCCTGACCTAAA
Organism: Pseudomonas sp. EA_35y_Pfl2_R111; assembly: GCF_963970955.1. Lineage (NCBI taxonomy): Bacteria > Pseudomonadati > Pseudomonadota > Gammaproteobacteria > Pseudomonadales > Pseudomonadaceae > Pseudomonas > Pseudomonas sp. EA_35y_Pfl2_R111. Next base: position 162,403 of record NZ_CAXAOM010000001.1, read on the forward strand.
AAACCCGGCCATTCAGCAGACCGCCATGGAAGCCTTCTTCTTTGGCTACCAGGCGTTTACCGCCAAGGCCGATGAGATACTGGCGCGCCGCGGCCTGTCGCGGGTACATCACCGCATCCTGTTCTTTATCGCCAAGTACCCAGGGCTGAGCATGAAAGAACTGCTCGCTTACCTGGGCGTGAGCAAGCAGGCGTTGAGCACCCCGCTGCGTCAGCTGCTGGAAATGGACTTGGTGCAAAGCCTGACCGCTGAGGACGACAAGCGAAAACGCCTGCTCGGCTTTACTGCCGAAGGTGCAAAGCTGGAACAGGCCCTGCGCCGTGAACAGGCCAAGCTGCTGCAGCGGGCCTTTGGTGAAGTGGGTGACGACGCAGTACAGGGCTGGCTCATGGTCAACCAGGCACTGGCTGGGCGCTGAAGCGCTCTCGACCGACCATTAGAGCCGACTGTACTGTTATTTCAGAGAAACTGTATTGGTCTTTTCCAAGAACACTTTAAAACTGTTACGTCCATTGCCAGCGTCGCTGTACCGCGACGGCCTGCCCATCTCCCCCTAGGCTGATCAGCACTGCCCCTGAGTGCTGCGCCATGACCACCGAACTGCTGCTCGCCTTTATCGCCTTCGCCTTTGTCACCTCGGTGACGCCGGGGCCGAACAATATGATGCTGCTCGCCAGCGGAGTTAACTTCGGGCTGCGCCGCAGCCTGCCGCATATGTTCGGCATCAGCCTGGGCTTTATGCTGCTGGTGGCCTCGGTCGGCCTCGGTCTTGGCCAGTTGTTCGAGCAGGTACCGCTGCTGTACAACGTGCTGCGCTATCTGGGCGCAGCCTACCTGCTGTACCTGGCCTGGAAGATTGCCGGCTCTGGTGCGCCGCAGGATGGCGGAAAGCCGGTGGGCAAGCCGTTTACCTTTCTGCAGGCAGCTGCCTTTCAGTGGGTTAACCCGAAAGCCTGGATCATGGCCATCGGCGCCATCACCACCTACACCCCGCAGGAAAACTTCGTGGTCAATGTGCTGCTGATCGCGGCGCTGTTCGCTTTGGTCAATTGCCCTAGCGTCGGCCTGTGGACGGTGGCTGGCAGCCTGCTGCGCAACTGGCTGAGCAACGCACGCGCCCTGCGCGTGTTCAATATCGGCATGGCCCTGCTGCTGGTAGCCTCGCTGTACCCCATCTTCGCCGATACCGGACTGCTCTGATGCACGACCTGCCGCAAGCCCGCCTAAGGCCGCTGGCCGACACGTCGACCTCGGCAGTAGTCGCCGGGTTTATCGCCATGCTCACTGGCTACACCAGCTCGCTGGTGCTGATGTTCCAGGCTGGCCAGGCCGCCGGGTTGACTAGCGGACAGATTTCATCCTGGATCTGGGCGCTGTCGATTGGCATGGCGCTCTGCTGCATCGGCCTGTCGCTGCGCTACCGCGCGCCGATCATGATCGCCTGGTCCACCCCCGGCGCGGCGCTGTTGATCACCAGCCTTCCCGGTGTTCCGTTCAGCGAAGCCATTGGTGCCTACATCTTCGCCTCCGGCCTGATCGTGCTGATCGGCCTAACCGGCACCTTCGACCGCCTGATGCGCCGCATCCCCGCCTCCATCGCCGCGGCGCTGCTGGCCGGTGTGCTGTTCAAGATCGGCCTGGAAATCTGCGTGGCCGCCGAACAGCAGCCGCTGCTGGTGGTGGCGATGCTGGTCGCCTACCTGCTGGGCAAACGCCTGTTGCCCCGCTATGCCGTGCTCGCCGCCTTGATCGTCGGCAGCGTGCTGGCCGGGGTCTTCGGTCTGCTCAACTTTGAACACTTCGAGCTGCAACTGGCCGTGCCGGAATGGACCACACCGAGCTTCTCCCTGGCAGCAACGATCAGCATCGGTATTCCGCTGTTTATCGTCGCCATGGCCTCGCAGAACTTGCCGGGCATGGCTGTGCTGCGCGCCAATGGTTATGACGTGCCGGCCAGCCCGTTGCTCACCACCACCGGACTGACTTCGATGCTGCTGGCTCCGTTCGGCAGCCACGGCATCCATATGGCGGCCATCAGCGCAGCGATCTGCGCCGGCCCGGAAGCTCATGAAGACCCGAAAAAACGCTACACCGCTGCCATCTGGTGCGGAGTGTTCTACGGCATCGCCGGCATCTTCGGCGCAACCCTGGCCGCGCTGTTTGCTGCTCTACCGAAAGCCCTGATCCTGTCCATCGCCGCGCTGGCGCTGTTCGCCTCAATCATCGGCGGCCTGACCCAAGCCATGAGCGAACCGAAAGAACGCGAAGCGGCGCTGATCACCTTTCTGGTAACCGCCTCGGGCATGACCCTGTTCTCGGTGGGCTCGGCGTTCTGGGGGATTGTTGCGGGGCTCTTGACCTTGGCGATTCTAAATTGGGGTAAGCAGGACGTTTGAGTGATGGGTATCGCTGCGCTCAACCCATCCTACGAACTGCGGGCTAGCTGGACAGCAGGCAATAAAAAATCGTCTGGAACGATTTTTAACCTCGCGAAGCGACGGCCCGAAGGGTGACCGCCATGGATGGCAGGTCATAAAAAACGGGCTTATGCATCACGCATAAGCCCGTTTTTTGTCACAGCTGGCGAAATCAGCCGCGCTGACGCTTAGGCAGCACATCCTTGAGCTTGGCGTGCATGCCGCGCAGGGTTTTCTCGGTGCTTTCCCAATCAATGCAGGCATCGGTGATCGACACGCCGTACTTGAGCTGGCTCAAGTCCTTGGGAATTGACTGCGCGCCCCAGCCCAGGTGGCTTTCCACCATCAGGCCGACGATCGACTGGTTGCCTTCCAGAATCTGGTTGGCGACGTTATCCATCACCAGCGGTTGCAGGGCCGGGTCCTTGTTGGAGTTGGCGTGGCTGCAATCGACCATGATGTTCGGGCGTATGCCAGCTTTGGTCAGTTCCTGCTCACAAACGGCAACACTCACCGAATCGTAGTTCGGCTTGCCGTTGCCACCGCGCAGCACCACGTGGCCGTAGGCATTGCCCTTGGTGGTAACGATGGACACGCCACCTTCCTGGTTGATACCGAGGAAACGGTGCGGGCTGGAGACCGACTGCAGGGCGTTGATCGCCACAGTCAGGCCGCCATCGGTGCCGTTCTTGAAGCCCACAGCCGAGGACAGGCCGGAAGCCATTTCACGGTGGGTTTGCGATTCGGTAGTGCGCGCGCCGATGGCCGACCAGCTGATCAGATCCTGCAGGTACTGCGGGGAAATCGGGTCGAGGGCTTCAGTGGCAGTCGGCAGGCCCATTTCAGCCAGGTCACGCAGCAACTGGCGACCGATATGCAGACCGTCCTGAATCTTGAACGAGTCATCCATAAACGGATCGTTGATCAGGCCTTTCCAGCCGACGGTGGTACGCGGCTTCTCGAAATACACGCGCATAACCAGATACAGACTGTCCGATACCTCGGCAGCCAGCGCCTTGAGACGCTCGGCATACTCGTGGGCGGCCTTGATATCGTGGATCGAGCACGGCCCGACCACCACGAACAGGCGATGATCCTTGCCATCGAGAATATTGCGGATCACCTCACGACCACTGGCAACCGTGCGCAAGGCAGCATCGGTCAGCGGAATTTCACGCTTGAGCTGGGCCGGGGTTATCAGGGTGTCGTTGGAAGCAACGTTCAGGTCATCAATCGGTAAATCAGCCATCGTGCTATTCATCAGTCAGAGTCATCAGGTCACGGGTGCCGGCCGCCAGCGATCCCCGTGTGGCGGAGCACAGCAATATGAGCACAGCGGGGAAGCCGAACCTTAGCGCGTATAGGCCTGGCTCGACAATGGGCTTGGCAGGTCGCCGAAAAACTACCTGCGTTGGCAATACTGCGTTAAAAACGGCCTCGGAATGCTCATTTACAACAGTAAACTCCGCTTCCTCGGCCGTTTTTGCCTTGTCTTGCCTGCCTCGCCTACGTTTTTCAACGACCTGCAGGCGGGGCAATCACTAATTCAGGCTGGCGCGGGAGAACTCGGCGGCATGCTGGCTGATCCACTCCTGTGCGACCACCTCGACCGGTAGGCTGCAGCCCAGCTCCTGCTCGCGTTGATGGCGATAATGTTCTATCTGGCAGACCTGCTCGACCATGCGCGCGCGAAACAGCGTGTCTTCATCGACAAAGGCGATACCCACCAGGTATTTGCCCTCTTGCTTGCGGCACCAAGCCACCAGACCTGGGTAACGCGCATGCTCGCCGAACAGCGGAATACGCAGTTCGATGGCGGTACCACGGCGAAAAGCGCGGTTGGAGTTGCAAGCCACACCGCCGAGGCTGATATTGTTGAGCCGCTCTTTGGGTACAAATGCCTGTTTGCGCAGCACTAATTCAACCGGCATATCACTGGGATGACGCAGAAAGTGACGCATCTATGACTACCTCGGATGCCATCAATTTGATACCACATTGGCCAGTATAGTGACTGAACTGGAACTGACCGATTTAGATGCAGATCGCCATCTACTCGACTTGCCTGGCATTTCACTGCTGATATTTACCAGCATAGGTTGTGCCAGTTGCCGTTGGGCGCGGCGTGAGCTGCCTAATTTGCCCCTGCCGATACAGCGCCTTGCCTGGGTAGATGCGGCCAACAGTGGCGGTTTAGTGACGCGTTATGAGGCATTTCATCTACCCGCGTTGTTCGTGGTTCAGGATGGCCAATTTTATGGCGCACTGCAGAGCAGCCTGCAGCCCGCCGCACTTAGTCAGGCGTTGGACACTGCCCTGTCGCGCCCCGCAGAGGAATTACCCTGATGAATGCAGCACCGCGTATCGGCATTATCGGCTCCGGCGCGATTGGCGGTTTTTATGGCCTGATGCTGGCCCGCGCCGGCTTTGATGTGCACTTTCTGCTGCGCAGCGAATTCGCCGCAGTCGCCAGCAAGGGCTTGCAGGTCAACAGTGCAGTGCACGGCAACCTGCACCTACAACCGGTGCAGGCGTACCAGTCAGTTGCCGATATGCCTCAGTGCGACTGGCTGCTGATCGGTGCCAAGACCACCAGCAACGCCGAACTGTCCCCACTGATCAGCCAGGCCGCCGCGCCCGGCGCCAAGGTGGTGTTGATGCAGAACGGCCTGGCGGTGGAAGACGAACTGCGCCCGCTACTGCCGGACTCGCTGCACCTGCTGGGTGGCCTTTGCTATATCTGCGCCCATCGCAGCGCTCCGGGAGTGGTCGAGCATCAGGCGCTGGGCAGCGTCAACCTGGGCTATCACTCAGGTCCGGCAAACGATGCCGAGAGCCGTCAGCAGATCCTCGAACAAGGCAGCGCGCTGTTCCAGGCTGCAGGGCTGGACTCCACCGCCATGGCCGAACTGAACCAGGCGCGCTGGCAGAAGCTGGTGTGGAACGTGCCCTATAACGGCCTGGCCGTGCTGCTGGACAGCGCCACCACGGCGCTGATGGGCAACGCCGATAGCCGTGCACTGATCGAAGCGATCATGCAGGAAGTGGTGGAAGCCGCCGGCGCCTGCGGCTATCAGTTGCCCGCAGGCTTTGCCGGCAAACTGCTGGCGGCCACCGATCGCATGCCGGATTACCTACCGAGCATGTACCACGACTTTGCCCTGCAGCGCCCACTGGAACTGCACGCCATCTATGCCGCACCACTGGCCGCTGCGGCCCAGGCCGGCTGTGCGATGCCGCGCACCGAGATGCTCTATCAGACCCTGCGGTTCCTCGAACAACGCGCGCAATAGGACACAGCCATGAGCAAGGGATTAGGCGACAAACTGGTGCTGGCGATCTCCTCGCGGGCGCTGTTCGACCTGCGCGACAGCCACCAGATCTATGAAAGCCAGGGCGTCGAGGCCTATCGCCAATACCAGATCGAGCATGAGGATGAGATCCTCCCCCCTGGCGATGCCTTCCCCTTGGTGGAAAAACTCCTGGCGCTGAACTCCGCCCTCAAGCAGCAGCGGGTCGAGGTTATTCTGGTCTCGCGCAACAGTGCCGACACCGGCCTGCGCGCGTTCAATTCGATTCAGCACTACGGCCTGGGCATCTCCCGCGCGGCCTTTGTCGGCGGGCGCAGTCCCGATCCTTATCTGGCCGCCTTCGGCTGCCACCTGTTTCTCTCCACCCATGCCGAAGATGTGCGCAGTGCGCTGCGGGCCGGCTTCGGTGCGGCGACCATTCTCTCCGGCGGCGCTCGGCGGGCGGCAAGCAATGAGCTGCGCATCGCCTTCGACGGTGATGCCGTGCTGTTCTCGGATGAGTCCGAGCGGGTCTATCAACAGGCCGGCCTGGAAGCCTTCCAGAGCCACGAGCGCCAGTCAGCCCGCGAGCTGCTCGGCGGCGGCCCGTTCAAGCCGTTCCTCGCCGCCCTGCACCGTCTGCAACAGGAATTTCCCGAAGAGCAGTGCCCGATTCGCACGGCGCTGGTTACCGCGCGCTCGGCCCCGGCCCATGAGCGGGTGATTCGCACGCTGCGCGAGTGGAACATCCGCCTGGATGAGTCGTTTTTCCTCGGCGGCCTGGAAAAGGCCGCGATTCTGGAGACCTTCGGCGCCGACGTATTCTTCGACGATCAGACCGGCCACTGCGAAAAAGCCAACAAGGTCGTGCCAACCGGTCATGTACCTCACGGCATCAGCAACGAGCCGCATATCTAACCCCCCCGCGCGAGGGTGTTCAAACGCCCTCGCCGCTCACATTTCGTCACCCGCGATATAGCCATTCGTCCTCAGAGTTTCGGCTTTCTTGACTTATCAATGGCGCTGCTAAGCTCAGATCAGGCCCGCCAGTCAGGCAGTCAAGGAGGCCGCATGATTCGCTCGATTCTCTATGCCACTGATCTTGGCCTGTACGCCCCCTACATCCTGCAACACGCCCTGGCGCTGACCCGTTCCTTCAATGCCAGCCTGTATGTGGTGCACGCGGTAGAGCCCATGGGCCTGTTTGCCGAGTCGGTATTGCAAACCTATCTAGATGAAGAGCGGCTCAAAGACCTGCGCACCAATGGCCTAAGTACGGTGATGGCGAGCATCGAGCAGCGGGTGCTGGAGGGCTTTCGCGATGAGATAGGCGAAGCCCTGCATGATCTGGAGCTGATCAAGGCGGTGCGCGTGGTACAGGGCGATCCGCCGCTGGTGATACTCGATGAAGCGCAGCAACTCGGCGTGGATTTGCTGGTCCTAGGTAGCCACAGCCACGGCACGGATATGGACATTCCGCTGGGGCGTACCGCGTCGCGCTTGGTGCAATTGTCCGAAGTGCCGGTGTACCTAGTGCCGATGCTGCAGCATCGCAGCCGCGGTGATCTTTAGAAGAAGCGCAGCACATTTCTATTTTTGGTCTAGATTTAATGCTTCAATCATCATTATGGTTATATAAAACGCCGGTAACCTGAACGGCTGTCTTTTTGCTTTGAGGGATTTTTATGAAGCTTCAGCAACTGCGCTACATCTGGGAAGTCGCGCATCACGACCTCAACGTTTCTGCCACGGCACAAAGCCTCTACACCTCGCAGCCCGGCATCAGCAAACAGATCCGCCTACTTGAAGACGAACTGGGGGTTGAAGTATTCGCCCGCAGCGGTAAACACCTGACCCGCATCACCCCAGCTGGCGAGCGCATCATCAACACCGCCGGGGAAATCCTGCGCAAGGTCGAAAGCATCAAGCAGATCGCCCAGGAATTCTCCAATGAGAAGAAAGGCACCCTGTCCATCGCCACCACCCACACCCAGGCGCGCTATGCCCTGCCGCCGGTTATCAGTGCGTTTATCAAGCAATACCCGGACGTGGCCCTGCATATGCACCAGGGAACACCGATGCAGATCGCCGAAATGGCTGCTGATGGCACCGTTGATTTCGCCATCGCCACCGAAGGTCTGGAGCTGTTCAACGACCTGATCATGATGCCCTGCTACCGCTGGAACCGCTGTGTAGTGGTGCCCCAGGGCCATCCGCTGACCAAGCTGCCAAAGCTAACCCTGGAAGCCCTGGCCGAATACTCCATCGTCACCTACGTGTTCGGCTTTACCGGTCGCTCCAAACTCGACGAGGCCTTCAGCCATCGCGGCCTGACGCCAAAAGTGGTGTTTACCGCCGCCGACGCTGACGTGATCAAGACTTACGTACGCCTGGGTCTGGGCGTGGGCATCGTGGCCAAGATGGCGGTTGATGCCAAACTAGATCCGGACCTGGTGGTGCTGGATGCCGGCGAGCTGTTCGAAGCCAGCGTGACCAAGATCGGCTTCCGTCGTGGCACCTTCCTGCGCGGTTTTATGTGCGACTTTATCGAGAAATTCGCCCCGCACCTGACCCGCGACATGATGGCCAAAGCCGTGCAGTGCCATAGCAAGATTGAACTGGAAGAGCTGTTCGAAGGCGTGGAACTGCCGCTGCACTGAGCCAACCAGCAGACATAAAAAAGCCCGTCCAAGTGACGGGCTTTTTTATGTCAGTCAGCTCCTACTCAGTGGCTTTCAATTCTTTGCCATGGGCAAAGTTGACCCACCAGCCAAAGGCCCCAGCGGTAAAAAACATGATGATGCTGTAGATCGCTGCCGGGATGGACATCGTAGCGTTGTTCAGCAGCATCGGGCTCAGCGCCAGGGCAATCGCCAGAGTGCCGTTATGAATGCCGATTTCCATACCGATGGCAATCGACTGACGCAGGCTCAACTTGCACAGACGCGGCACCCAATAGCCCACCGCCAGGCTGATCAGATTGAAGGCCAACGCCGCCCCGCCGACCAGGGGCGCGTAATCGACAAAGGTCTGCCAATCCTTGACCACCGCCAGAATGATGATAATCAGCAGAAACAGTGCGGAGATGATCTTCACCGGCTTTTCCATGCGTGCGGCAAAATCAGGGAAGCGGCTGCGTATCCAGATACCGATGGCCACCGGCCCAAGCACGATGACAAACACCTGCACCACCTTGGTGAACTGCAACGGCAGAGCCTGATCGCCTTCCATAAAGTAGGCCAACGACAGGTTGACGATCAGCGGCATGGTCAGCACCGCGATCACTGAATTCACCGCCGTCAGGGTGATATTCAGCGCCACGTCGCCATGGGCCAGATGGCTGTAGAGATTGGCTGTGGTGCCGCCCGGTGAAGCCGCCAATAGCATCAGGCCAACTGCCAGCGCGGGGGCCAGACCAAAGGCCTTGGCCAGAAAGAAACATACCAGCGGTAGCAGCAACAGCTGGCAAGCCAGGCCGATCAGTACCGGCTTGGGGAACTTCACTACCCGGGCAAAATCCGCCAGGGTCAGCGACAAGCCCAGGCCGAGCATGATGATGCCCAGAGCAATAGGTAGGAACAGAGTTAGTAACGGATCAGCTGTCACGGCTTTTACTCCTTGATCAAAGCGCTGAGCGATCTTGAACAGCGGCGAAGAACACTGCAGTGACTTTAGTGGCCAATCGTGTGAAAGAAATGGCGAGGTATAAAAAAAGCGCCCATCTGGGCGCTTTTTAATTGCCGAATGAAATCAGATGGCTGTAGCGCCGCCATCTACCGCCAGCGCCTGGCCGGTGGTGAAGGCCGCATTGTCGCAGCACAGGTAGAGTACGGCGGTGGCGATTTCCTCGACCTTGCCGATACGTCCGACCGGGTGCATAGCGGCGGCGAATTCGCCCTTCTTCGGATCGGCTTCATAGGCGCGGCGGAACATATCGGTGTCGATCACTGCCGGGCACACCGCGTTGACCCGTACCTTCTTCTTCGCATATTCGACCGCTGCCGATTTGGTCAGGCCGATCACCGCATGCTTGGACGCGGCATAGATGCTCATCTTCGGCGCGGCGCCAAGACCGGCAATCGAGGCTGTGTTGACGATCGCGCCGCCGCCCTGCGCCAGTAACAGCGGAATCTGGTGCTTCATGCACAGCCAAACGCCTTTGACGTTGACGCCCATGATGGCGTCGTACTCGGCCTCAGTACCTTCGGCCAGCTTGCCCTTCTCGATCTCGATGCCGGCATTATTGAAGGCGTAGTCCAGACGGCCATAGGCGCCCAGTGTGCGCTCCATCAGCACCTTGACCTCTGCATCGCGGGTTACGTCGCAGCGCACAAACAGCGCGTCACCACCGGCTTCACGTATCAGCGCGACAGTTGTTTCGCCGCCCGCCACATCAACGTCGGACACCACCACTTGCAGGCCTTCGTTGGCGAACGCCAGTGCCGTGGCACGACCAATACCCGCTGCACCACCGGTGACCAGGGCAACCCGGCCGGAAAAGCTCAAGCTCATCTGCGTGTCCTCGCAAGGATTAGAAACTGCGCTGAGTCTAATCAGCTCCCCAGTCCCAAGGCAGCACTATCAAACTGCTGGTGATGGCTTCATCCAAACGAGTGATTAACACCCCAGGTCAACGATCATCCGGATGGATTAGTCACCATTCGTCCCACGGGCAAATCTTGCTGATTACGCCACTAAGGGCTATCAACAGTCTTTCCGTTCAGTGAGTACCCGCCATGACTGCCCCACTCAATCGTCAGTTCCTGCTTGCCCAACGCCCGGTCGGCCTGCCCAGCCGTGAGACTTTCAGCTACGTAGAAACCAGCGTCGGCGAACCCGGCCCTGGGCAAATCCTGGTAAAGAACGCCTACCTGTCACTGGACCCGGCCATGCGCGGCTGGATGAACGATGCCAAATCCTATATCCCGCCGGTCGGCATTGGCGAAGTGATGCGTGCACTCGGCGTGGGTGACGTGGTGGCCTCTCAGCACCCGGACTTCGCCGTGGGTGACCATGTAAACGGCGCGCTCGGCGTGCAGGATTATTTCCTCGGCGAGCCCAAAGGCTTCTACAAGGTCGATCCCAAGCGCGCGCCGCTGCCGTTGTACCTGTCCGCCCTGGGCATGACCGGCATGACCGCCTACTTCGCCCTGCTTGATGTCGGCGCGCCGCAAGCCGGTGAAACCGTGGTGATTTCCGGTGCGGCCGGCGCAGTGGGCAGCATTGCCGGGCAGATCGCCAAGCTCAAGGGCTGCCGCGTGGTCGGCATCGCCGGCGGCGCAGACAAGTGCAAGTTCCTGATTGATGAGCTGGGCTTCGACGGTGCCATCGACTACAAGAGCGAGGACGTGATTGCCGGCCTCAAACGCGAATGCCCAAAAGGCGTAAACGTGTATTTCGACAACGTCGGTGGCGACATTCTCGATGCCGTACTGACCCGCCTGGCCTTCAAGGCACGGGTAATCATCTGCGGCGCGATCAGCCAGTACAACAACAAGCAGGCCGTCAAAGGTCCCGCCAACTACCTGAATCTGCTGGTCAACAGCGCGCGCATGGAAGGCATGGTGGTGATGACCTACGCCCCGCGCTTCGGCGAAGCCGCGGCGGAGATGGGCGGTTGGCTGGCCAGCGGCAAATTGAAATCCAAGGAAGATATCGTCAGCGGCCTGAACACCTTTCCGGAAACTCTGCTGAAACTGTTTAGCGGCGAGAACTTCGGCAAGCTAGTGCTGAAAGTCGAGTAACTGAGGCACGTAGGAGCGGGCCATGCCCGCGATTTTTTAGCCCGCGACTCAGCTATTTCGCGGGCATGGCCCGCTCCCACGAAAATCAGACTTTACGCTACCGCCATTGCCTCACTTTCCTGCTTTATCGGCCGCCAGCGGCGCAGCAGCATATACAGCGTCGGGATCACAAAGAGGGTGAAGAAGGTGCCGACCAACAGGCCGCCGACAATCACCATGCCGATCTGCTGACGGCTTTCCGCACCCGCGCCGGTGGCAATCGCCAATGGCAGTGAGCCCAGCACCATCGCCCCGGTGGTCATCAGAATCGGTCGCAGGCGCTGCACCGACGCCTCTATCACCGCACCACGCAGTTCATGGCCCTGACGCAACAGCACATTGGCGAACTCGACGATCAGGATGCCGTGCTTGGTAATCAGGCCGATCAGCGTCACCAGGCCGATTTGCGAGTAGATATTCAAGGTGCCGCCAAACAACGTCAGCGCCAGTAAGGCCCCAGCCATCGACAGCGGCACGCTGAACAGGATGATCAGCGGGTCGGTAAAGCTCTCGAACTGCGCCGCCAGCACCAGGAAGATAAACGCCAGGGCCAGGGCGAAGATCAGCGCAATGCCGGCGCTGGACTCCTTGAAGTCCCGCGAAGTGCCGGTGTAGTCGTACTGGGTCTCGGCCGGGAACACTGTGCGCGCCGTACTTTCCAGATGCGCCAGGGCTTCGCCCAGGGTGTAACCGGAGCCGACGTTGGCACTGACCGTGACCGCACGCAGCTGGTTGAAATGGTTGAGCTCGCGCGGCGCGACGGTCTCGCGCACCTCGATCAGGTTGGACAGCTGCACCATACTCTCATCGCGGCCACGCACATAGACGCGATCCAGGTCCTGCGGGTTGCTGCGGTCCACGCCCTGCAACTGCACGAGCACATCGTACTGCTCGCCGTTCTGCTTGAAGCGCGTCACCTGGCGGCTGCCAAACAGGCTCTCCAAACTACGGCCAATGGTTGCCACATCAGTACCCACCGCCACCGCCTGCTCGCGATTGACCGCGACTTTCAGCTGCGGCGCATTGAGTTTGAGGTCGCTGTCCAGGCTTTCCAGCCCCGGATAATCGCGCAACGCGTTGAGCAATTCGTCGACATAACCCTGCAGCTCGGCGTACTCCATGGACGAGCGAATCACGAAGTTCACCGGTTGGTTACGTGCGCTCTGCCCCAGCGGCGGCCGGTTGACCGGGAAGGCTCGAACTCCGGCGATATCCTGCAGTTTTGGCAGCAGTTCGTTGCGAATCTCGAACTGGCTGCGCGAACGGTCGGCCCAGTCCTCCAGCTTCATAAAGGAAATGCCCTGGGCCACCGTCGGGAAGCCAGCGATGACCATATAGCGGTTGGTCTCGGGGATGCTGGCGTAAGCGGCTTCGATCTCACGGGCATAACGCCCTGTGTAATTGATGGTGGCGCCATCCGGGCCGTTGAACACGCCGATAATGGTGCCGGTATCCTCGGTCGGTGCCAGCTCGGATTTCAATCCGGAGAACAGCAGCACACAAGCCACCACCGTGAGCAATAGCATGCCCACCACCAGCACCCAGGCACTCAGCGCCTTGGCCAGTAGGTGTTTGTAGCTGTAGGTCAGGCCGTTGAGAAAGTCCTCGATCAGGTTGTACACCCGGTTGTGCCGTTCGCCGGCCTGATGCGGCTTGAGCAGCAGCGCGCACATCATCGGCGTCAGGGTCAGGGCAACAAAACCGGACACCAGCACTGCGCCGGCCAGGGTCCAGGCGAACTCGGTAAACAGCTTGCCCGTGGTGCCCTGCATAAAACCGATGGGGGCGAATACTGCGGCCAGGGTCAGGGTCATGGCGATTACCGCAAAGGCGATCTCGCGGCTGCCCTTGAGCGCCGCTTGCAGCGGTTGCATGCCCTCCTCGATATGCCGATGGATGTTCTCCAGCATGACGATGGCGTCGTCCACCACCAGGCCGATGGCCAACACCATGGCCAGCAGCGTCAGGGTGTTGATGGTGAAGCCCATCAGCGACATGAGAGCAAATGCGCCGATCAGCGACACAGGAATGGTCACCAGCGGAATGAGGGTAGCGCGCAGCGAACGCAGGAAGATAAAGATGATCAGGATGACCAGCCCCACCGCTTCCCAGATGGTGATAAACACGTTGTCGATCGACTCGCGGATAAACAGCGAGTTGTCATTGGCCACCGCCATCTGCATGCCTTCGGGCAACAGCGCCCGCACATCGGGCAAAGCCGCCGCCAGGCCATCAGAGATGTCCAGCGGGTTGGCAGTGGCCTGTTTGATCATGCCCATCGACACGGCTGGCTGGCCCTTGTAACGGACGATACTGCGCTCATCCGCAGCGCCGATTTCGGCATAGCCAACATCGGCCAGACGCAACAGATAACCGCGTGAGTCATCGAGGATCAGCTGGTTGAACTGCTCCGGGGTGTTCATATCGGTTTCCGAGAGCACGGTAAATTCACGTTGCTGCGACTCGATACGTCCAGCCGGAATTTCCACGTTCTGCCGGCGCAGAGCATCTTCCACGTCCTGCACGGTAAGGTTATGCGCGGCGAGCTTCTCCGGGTCCAGCCAGATGCGCATGGCAAAGGTACGCGCGCCGCGAATCTGCACTTCGGAGACGCCGGGAATGGTTTGCAGGCGATCCTTGATCACCCGCTCCAGCACATCGGTGATCTCCATGGCGCTGTAGCGTTCGCTGTAGAAAGCCAGCCAGATCACCGGCTGGGCATCGGCCTCGACCTTCTGCACGATGGGTTCGCTGATTTCATCGGGCAGCAGGCCGCGCACTCGGCCCAGCCGGTCGCGCACATCGTTGGCGGCCTCATCGGAGTTGCTGCCCAGGCGGAACTGCGCGGTGATCTGGGTGTTTTCCGAACGGCTGATGGAGCTGACGAAATCCAGGCCTTCGATACCCGAGAGCACATCCTCGATCGGCTGGGCAACCTGGGACTCCATGATCTCCGGGCTGGCGCCCGGGTAGGTGACGTTGACCGTGACAATCGGCACGTCGATATTCGGATATTCGCGCACGGCCAGGCGGTCATAGGCCATCAAGCCAAGCAGCACCACAATCAGCGACAGAACAGTGGCAAACACCGGCCGACGGATGCAGATATCCGACAGGGTCATGGCGTTTGCTCCGCCACCTTGGTGCGTACCGATGCGCCGGCTCTGACCTTCTGCCAGCCGGCACTGATCAGGGTTTCATCACCTTGCAGGCCTTCAATTACCTCAACCTTGCCGGCCATGCGCTTACCCAGTTTGACCTCGCGCAACTCGACTTTGCCATCGACCACCAGATTGACCAGCAGCTGCTCGCCTACCGGCATGATGGCTTCCTCTGGAAGCACCAGGGCATTCGGCCGCTCCGCGAGAATGACCGACACCCGTACAAATTGCCCCGGGCTCAAACGGCCATCGCTGTTACTGATATGCGCGCGAATCGCCTGGCTGCGCCCTGCTTCGTCCAGGCGCGGGTTGATGGCGAAAATCTCGCCGGTGAAGCGCTCGCCGGGATAGGCATCCAGGCTGATCTCGATGACCTGCTTAAGACGGATCTGACTGACGGCTTTTTGCGGAATGCGGAAATCCACCTTGAGCGGATCCAGCACTTCCAGATTGACGATGTCTTGGCCTTCGCTGAGGTAATCGCCAGGGCTGACCTGACGCAGGCCGAGCACACCGTCGTAGGGGGCGAGAATGCGGGTCTTGTCCAAGCGCGCCTGGGACAAGGCCAGGCTGGCCCGCGAGGCCTGCTGCTGGGCACTGGCTTCATCCAGCGCCTGGGCATTGCTGGCGCCACGCTTGAACAGCATCTGCGCGCGCTGAAAGTTCTTTTCCGCCAGATTCAGGTTGGCCTGCGCCTGGGCAAATTCGGCACGAGCAATGGAATCATCCAGGCTAACCAGCAGCGCACCCGCTTCGACGCGCTGGCCTTCGCGAAAATGCAGCTGCGCCACCCGGCCGGCGATTTCTGGACGGATCATCACCGACTCGTCGGGGCGCAGCGAGCCGAAGGTCACCAGTTCGTCGCGCACCAAGCTCCGCTCAGCCTTAACCACCTCGACCAGCGGCCCTTCATTGGCGTGCGTTTGCACACTAACAAGCGAGCACAGCAGAAAGACCGTACCGACAAAAGCAGGTGCGCGGGCAAACATATACAACCCCTAATTCTTTGTAGAGGCCGAGTCTAACGGCCGAGCCGTACAAATCAGCCGTTAAAACTGTTTCCCGGTATTAGCACTGCTATTGGCGCATACCACGACCGCTTACCAGCAGGCGAATACACACGCCATACAGCACCGCGGTGGCAACCAGCATAAAACCGATGGCCACGCCGATGCGGATATCAGACACCCCGAGGATGCCGTAACGGAAGGCATTGACCATATGCAGCACCGGGTTGGCCAGCGACACCGTCTGCCAGAACTGCGGCAGCAGGCTGATCGAATAGAACACTCCGCCCAGGTAGGTCAAAGGCGTCAGCACAAAGGTCGGGATAATCGAAATATCATCGAAGTTGCGTGCGAACACCGCGTTGATAAAACCGCCCAGAGAGAAGATGGTCGCGGTCAGCAGCACCACCAGCACCGTGACACCGAGGTGGTGCACCTGCAGATGGGTGAAGAACAGCGACAGCAGGGTGACGATAAAACCCACCGCCAGCCCGCGCAGTACGCCGCCCACCACGTAGCCGGTGAGGATGATATGCGGCGACACCGGCGAGACCATCAGCTCCTCGATGGAGCGCTGGAACTTACTACCAAAGAAGCTCGACACTACGTTGCCGTAAGAGTTGGTGATCACCGACATCATGATCAATCCCGGCACGATGTACTCCATATAACTGAAGCCACCCATATCGCCGATCTGGCTGCCGATCAGGTTGCCGAAGATCACGAAGTACAAAACCATGGTGATCGCTGGCGGCAACAAGGTCTGCGGCCAGATACGGGTAAAGCGGCGGATCTCGCGGTAAACAATGGTGCGCAGCGCCACCATGTTGGCGGTGAATTCGGAGTTCAGATAAGCCGTGCTCATACCGCCACCTTCGCCAGGTTCTTCTCGACCAGGGAGACGAACAACTCCTCCAGGCGATTGGTCTTATTACGCAAGCTGAGCACCTCGATATTCTGCCGGGCTAACTGGTGGAAGAGTTCGGTGATGCCCTGGCTCTTGTCGACCTGCACCTCCAGGGTGTGATGGTCGAGCAGTTGCGCCGGGTAACCGATCAGCTGCGGCGGCACCAACAGGGACTCCTTGAGATCGAGCAGAAAGGTCTCCACATGCAGGGTCTTCAACAGCGTCTTCATACTGGTGTTTTCGACGATGCGGCCGTGGTCGATGATGCCGATATTGCGGCACAGCTGTTCGGCTTCTTCGAGGTAGTGAGTAGTCAGGATGATGGTGATGCCCTGCTGATTCAGCTCGGTGAGAAAGCTCCACATCGAGCGGCGCAGTTCGATATCAACCCCGGCAGTCGGCTCATCAAGAATCAACAAGCGCGGCTGATGCACCAGGGCGCGAGCGATCATCAGACGCCGCTTCATGCCGCCGGACAATTCGCGCGACGGCACATCATGCTTGCCCCACAGGCCGAGCTGATTGAGGTACTGCTCGGCGCGCTCCTTGGCGATTTTTGCCGGGATGCCGTAGTAACCGGCCTGGGTCACGACAATGTCGAAGGCCTTCTCGAACTGGTTAAAGTTGAATTCCTGCGGCACAACACCCAGACAGCGTTTAAGCGCCGACGGTTGTTTATCGAGGTCGTGCCCGAACACATTCACCGTGCCGCTGCTTTTGGTAACGAGAGTCGAGAGGATGCCGATGGTGGTGGACTTGCCGGCACCGTTGGGGCCGAGCAAGGCGAAGAAATCGCCTTCAGCCACATCCAGGTCGATGCCGTGCAGCGCCTGGAAGCCGTTGCCATAAGTCTTGGTCAACTGGCGAATGGACAGAGCAGTACTCATAAAAATGTGCACACCTGATCAGATAAAAAATTCGAGAGAGGCTGCGCCATGCAGCGCGATCTGGCCCAAGTCTAGCGTCTGGAACATCGCCACCACAGTCTCTTCGCGCAAAACTGCCGCCCCCACGGCTGGGCAGCAGCCTACCAGCGCCGAGCGCAGATTAAACCTGGCAGTATCCGATGGTGCTTATCAGCCCGGTCGATACATCAACCAGAGACGGCCTCAGCGGCGAAGTCGCCACTGATCGACAGCGCATCCTCGGCAAACAAATGAGGGTAACAGGCGGCCAAATGGTCGAAGAACAGCTGCTCGGGCACATCAGCAAACTGACCGTGATCGTGCAGGTACTCCATATAGCGCTCGCCCTGCTGATTGAACGGATGGAATACGCTGTCGCTCAGGCCATCAAACTCCAACGGCGCCACCTTGAATACCCGGCACAGCGCGAGGTTAAACGCCGGCGTGGCCTTGACCCAGCGACCATCAAGGAACAACTCGGTGTAGCCATGCATGGCGAATACTTCACTGCGCAGCATCTCAAGCAAGCGCGGCGTTGCCAGATGGTTACGAACATCGGCCAGGCCGATGCGTGCCGGTATACCGCAATGCCGGGCACAGGCGGCAAGCAAGGTGGCCTTGGGCACGCAGTAACTCTCGCCCGCCTGCAACGCGTGGCTGGCTTTCAGCGTTTCGGCGTCACGACTGAATACGTAGGGGTTGTAGCGAATTTCATCACGTACGGCATAGTACAGTTGGATGGCCTGTTCACGCGGGTCGCGGCTGGCCCCGCGAAACCTTTCTGCGAACTCAACCAGCGCTGGATGGTCACTATCGATGAAGCGGCCGGGCTCAAGGTATTCACGCATCAGGGTTTCTCCACGATTGAGAAACCAGTCTAACGACGGGAGTCCGGCCAATGTCACGACGATTCGGCCAAGCTCACCGCTCTTGTCGCCATCAATGGCGACTACGCTCATGATGGTGCTTACACACGCATTGTCATCATGGAGGATTCTGCATGCTCGCTCTCTGGTTACTCGCCCTGCTGTTTGGCACGGCCTTTCTTGCCCATCGGCGTACCGCTCCCCTGCCCGCCTTGGGCATAGTGGCTGGTTTTCTGATTCTGATGGGCGTGTTCAGTCACGCGCCTGACTGGCTCATGCTCGTGCTCTGGTTGTTACTGCTGGCCGTGGCCCTGCCACTGCTGCTGCCGCAACAACGCCGCAAACTGTTCACTGCGCCACTATTTACATGGTTCAAGCGGACATTGCCGCCAATGTCGGCCACCGAACGCGATGCCATCGAAGCCGGCACGGTGTGGTGGGATGGTGAGTTGTTTAGCGGCCGCCCCGACTGGGACACCCTGCTGGCCTACCCCAAGGCGCAACTGAGCGAGGAAGAACAGGCGTTTATCGACGGCCCCACCGAAGCACTCTGCGCCATGGTCAGTGACTGGCAGATCGGCCAGCAGATGGACCTGCCCGCCGAGGCCTGGGCACATATCAAGAGCCACGGTTTCTTCGCCCTGATCATCCCCAAGCAATACGGTGGCAAGGGCTTTTCCGCCTACGCCCACTCCCAGGTGGCGATGAAGCTGGCCACCCGCTCAGGCGACCTGGCCTCCACCGTGATGGTGCCCAATTCCTTGGGTCCTGCCGAACTGCTGCTGCACTACGGCACCGACGCCCAGCGCGACCACTACCTGCCGCGCCTGGCGCGCGGTGAAGACATCCCCTGCTTCGCCCTCACCGGCCCACTGGCGGGATCTGACGCCGGCGCCATGCCGGATACCGGAATCATCTGCAAGGGTCAGTGGCAAGGCGAGGAAGTCATCGGCCTGCGCCTGAACTGGGAAAAACGCTATATCACCCTTGGCCCAGTCGCTACCCTGCTCGGCCTGGCCTTCAAGGCCTACGACCCTGAACATCTTTTGGGCGAAGAGGAAGACCTTGGTATCAGCCTGGCCCTGGTGCCTACAGAAACGCCTGGCGTCGAGATCGGCCGTCGCCACCTGCCACTTGGCGCCGCCTTTATGAACGGTCCGAACTCCGGCAAGGATGTGTTTATCCCCCTGGAATATCTGATTGGCGGTCAGGAGATGCTCGGCAAGGGCTGGATGATGCTGATGAACTGCCTGTCCGTGGGCCGCTCCATCTCCCTACCAGCAGTCGGCACGGGCGCGGCCAAATTCACCAGCCTGACCACCGGCCAATACAGTCAGATCCGCGAGCAGTTTAATGTGCCGCTGTCCGCGTTCGAAGGCATTCAGGAAGCCCTGGCGCGCATCGGCGGCAACGCCTGGCTGATGGACAGCGCACGCATCCTCACTGCCAATGCGGTGGACCTGGGAGAGAAGCCCTCGGTGCTCTCGGCCATCCTTAAGTACCACCTGACCGAACGCGGCCGTGAGTGCATCAGCCACGCCATGGACGTGCACGGCGGCAAAGGCATCGTGATGGGCCCCAACAACTACCTGGCCCGCTCCTGGCAGGGCGCGCCGATCTTTATCACCGTGGAGGGGGCCAATATCCTCTCGCGCAACCTGATGATATTTGGCCAGGGCGCGATTCGCTGCCACCCCTATGTACTCAAGGAAATGGCCCTGGCGGCACGCGAAGACCACGACCAGGCGCTGCAGGAATTCGATGAACTGCTGCTGCAACATATCGGCTTTGCCGTCAGCAACGCCGCCAGCAGCCTGCTGCTCAGTCTCGGCTTTGGCGTTTTCGGTCAGGTGCCGGGCGACCGTATCAGCCGCCCCTACTTCCGCGCGCTCAACCGCCTGGCGGCGTCCTTTGCCCTGCTTGCTGATACCAGCATGATGCTGCTTGGCGGCGAATTGAAACGTCGCGAGCGTTTATCAGCGCGCCTGGGTGATGTACTCAGCCACCTTTACCTGGCCTCCGCTGCGCTCAAGCGCTACCACGACCTTGGCTACCCAGAACATTCGCAGCCCATGCTGTGCTGGGCCGTGGAAGAAAGCCTGGGCAAGGCCGAACAGGCGCTGGAAGAGCTGCTCGTTAACTTCCCCAACAAACTGCTCGGCTGCGCCCTGCGCCTGCTGGTATTGCCGCTGGGCCGCCGCCACAAAGGCCCAAGTGATGAGCTGGACGCCGAAGTGGCTGGCATTATCGGCCGCAACAGCGGCGACCCGGCGCTGGAGGAGTTGCTCGAAGGCTGCTATCGCCCGCACGCCGAACAGGACTCGGTGGGGGCACTGCAATATGCAATGAACCTGCTGCAAGACGTACAAGGCCCGCAGAAAAAACTGCACAAAGCCGTCAAAGCCGGTCAGGTACAGGAATTACCCGGGCAAAGCCTGATTGATTCCGCACTGGCCGCTGGTGTACTCAGTGCCGATGAAGCGCACAGCCTGCATCAGGCCGAAGCAGCGCGGCGCGTGGTGATCGATGTCGATGACTTTGCCAAGGAGGAGTTAACACTCAGCACCGGCAAGGTCCGCTAAGCAGGCAAACGGGACAGCGGGCGACGCGAGCCTTATACTTGCGCGCCCGTTTTACCTACAGGATTGCCCCATGGCCAACACTCACATCGAACATCACCTCGCACTGCTGCAGCACCTGCGCACCATTCTGGTCGCCCTGGGCGAAGCCGAGCAGATTCTCGATGACAGCCACGCCATGTACCTGGAGCGCTACGACGAATTGCTTAGCGACCTGCCGAGCGATCCGGAAGCCAGCCTCTACCTGGGCCAGGACCTGATCAGCCAGATATTTCAGCGCTACCCGCAAATCGCCCACCTAGTGCCGCGCGACGTGCTGTGGTTCTTCGGCGGCGACTGTCTGCACTTTATGCCCGACGAAGAAATCGAGATGTACCAGACCCTCGAAGAACGCCGCTTTTACGCTGAAGAGAACGACGAGCCCTTCGATTGGAACCAGGAAAAGCAGCTGCTGGCCATGCCTGCCCAAGGCGGCACGCATTAAGCAGCTGCCAGATGCACAAAAGCCCGCACGGCAGAACCGGCGGGCTTTTTTATGCAACTCGCTTAAGCGTTGCCGCTTAGTTTTAAGCGCGCAGCCTGGGTGAAGTCGAGCATGCGCTTGAGCGGTTTGATCGCTTTGGGGATCAATGCCGGGTCGACAAATATCTCATTACTACCCTCACGCAGGCACTCCAGAGTACGCTGCAAGGTATTCATCGCCATCCACGGGCAATGCGCACAACTACGACAAGCGGCGCCGTTGCCGGCCGTTGGCGCAGCGACAAATTCCTTGTCCGGGCACAGCTGCTGCATCTTGTAGAAGATGCCGGCGTCGGTGGCGACGATAAAGGTTTTGTTCGGCAGACGCTGCGCGGCAGCGATCAGCTGGCTGGTAGAGCCCACTGCATCGGCCAGATCGATCACGGCGGTCGGTGACTCGGGATGAACCAGCACGGCGGCATCTGGATACAGCGCCTTCATGTCTGCCAACTGCTTGGCCTTGAACTCCTCGTGGACGATGCAGGCACCGTCCCATAGCAGCATATCGGCGCCGGTTTTGTTCTGGATATAGCGCCCCAGATGCTGGTCCGGCGCCCAGATAATGCTCTCGCCGTTGTCCATCAAATGCTCGACGATCTCCACCGCACAACTGGAGGTCACCACCCAATCGGCGCGCGCCTTCACCGCTGCCGAGGTGTTGGCATATACCACCACCGTGCGCTGCGGGTGCTGATCGCAGAACGCCGCAAACTCGTCCACCGGACAACCCAGATCAAGCGAGCAGGTCGCTTCAAGTGTCGGCATCAGTACGCGCTTTTCCGGATTGAGGATTTTCGCCGTTTCGCCCATGAATTTAACGCCGGCCACCAGCACGGTCTGCGCTGGGTGCTGATTGCCGAAGCGGGCCATCTCCAGCGAGTCGGAAACGCAGCCGCCAGTTTCTTCGGCCAAGGCTTGCAGCACTGGGTCGCAGTAATAGTGCGCCACCAGTACGGCGTTCTGCTTTTTCAGCTCAGCAGCAATCTCAGCACGGTAAAAAGCCTCTTGCTCAGGCGTCAGCGGCTTGGGCTGCTTGGCATCGAGGTGAGCTTGCACCAGCAGGCGTTCGGAAATCTGGGTCATATCATCAGGCTCTGAATATGCTTTCAGTGCGGCGAGTATACCCGCCTGGAAAGCCCTGGAGCAGGCAGGTTGCACCTTGCACAGGCGGTAAAAATGACAGATACAAAAAAGCCCGAAAACTCCTTCAATGAGAATTTTCAGGCTTTTGACCTTCCGAGGAAGGAAATATGGTGGGTCGTGTGGGATTCGAACCTACGACCAATTGGTTAAAAGCCAACTGCTCTACCAACTGAGCTAACGACCCGACGCGAGGCGCATGATACTGATTTAATTCAGAAATTCAACACTTCGCGAAAACTTTTTAGAAATAACGGGTTGGATCAACCACACCCGCCGATGCAAAGCCCGCAGCACGCAGACGGCAGCTGTCACATTTTCCGCAGGCGCGGCCCTGGTCATCAGCCTGGTAGCAGGAGACGGTCAGCGCGTAGTCAACGCCCTGCTGAACCCCGGCCAGAACGATCTCGGCCTTGCTCATGGCCTGCAGTGGGGCCTGAATGCGAAAGCACTGCCCTTCTACACCGGCCTTGGTAGCAAGATTGGCCATACGCTCGAAAGCCTCAACAAACTCCGGACGGCAATCGGGGTAACCGGAATAATCCACCGCGTTTACACCGATAAAAATATCCCGAGCGCCCAACACCTCAGCCCAACCCAACGCAAGCGACAGGAACACGGTATTGCGCGCAGGCACGTAAGTTACCGGAATGCCTTCGGTCGGACTTTCCGGCACCTCGATACTGGAATCAGTCAGCGCCGAGCCACCCATGCCATTCAGGTTCAGGCCGATCACCTTGTGCTCAACTACCCCCAACTGACGCGCCACCTGCTCGGCCGCCTGCAACTCGGAGCGATGCCGCTGTCCGTAATCAAAGCTCATGGTGTAACAGCTGTAGCCATCGGCTTTGGCCAACGCCACCACGGTGGCCGAATCCAGGCCGCCAGATAGCAGGATTACCGCTTTCTTATCGCTCATATCAATGTCCCGGCTCATCATTCCAGAGAATCTTGTGCAACTGCATCTGCAGGCGTACCGGCAAGTTGTCGGCAATGATCCACTCGGCCAGCGAGCGCGCATCCAGCTCATGGTGACTCGGCGACATCAGCACTTCGCCAACGCGCTCAGCCAGGCGGTACTGGATCAGCTTGCTCACCGCCCAGTCATAGTCCTCACGGGAACAGATCACGAACTTGACCTGGTCATTGGGCGTCAACAGATCGATATTCTCGTAGCGGTTACGCGCCACTTCGGCCGAGCCCGGGGTTTTCAGGTCGAGGACCTTGCTTACCCGCGGATCGACAGCAGAGACATCCAACGCGCCACTGGTTTCCAGCGACACTTCGTAGCCGGCATCACACAGACGCTTGAGCAAAGGAATGCAATTGGGTTGCGCCAACGGCTCACCACCGGTCACGCAGATATAACGCGGCTTATAGCCGGCAACCTGTTCGATGATGGCGTCCAGCGACTGGATCTCGCCACCACTGAAGGCATAGGCGGTGTCGCAGTATTGGCAACGCAGAGGACAGCCGGTCAGGCGAACGAACACAGTCGGCAAGCCGGCGGTGCGCGTCTCGCCCTGCAGCGAGTAGAAAATCTCGGTAATGCGCAGGGTATCTTGCATATCAGCCACGGGCGTGACAGCTAAACAGGCTGTCCGCCTCCGTTGCGGGAAAAGGGGCGCGGATTGTATACGAAATAGATTCCGGGTGAAATTCCTAACATCCCGCGACGGCGACCCGATACTCACCACCAGGATTACTGGTCGTAAAAATATGGGAGAAATTTTAACGTTACGCGGCAAGGACCCAGCGGGGAAATACAGTAATGGCTGCCAATAAAAAACCCGCACAAAGTGCGGGTTTCTTGGTCAAGCATTCAGCGCTTAAGGTAAACGCTGCAAATCACGCTGTGCCAGCTGAGCAGCCGAGCTACCGGGGTACTGGGCAATGACCTGCTGCAGAATACCTTTGGCCTTGTCGCTATTACCTAGGCGCTGCTCGACATCAGCAAGCTTGAACAGCGAGTCAGGCACCTTGGCGTGACTTGGATAGGTCTGGCTAACCCGCGCAAAAGCCTGGCCAGCCCCCTGCAGATCACCCTGCGCCAAATTCACCTCACCCAGCCAATACTGTGCGTTGCCGGCGTACTGACTGTTCGGGTATTTACGCATGAAGGCGGCAAAGGCCTGACTGGCTTTGTCGAATTCCTTGGCCTTGATCAGGTCAAAGGCAGCTTCGTAAAACAGTTTTTCCTTTGCTGGATCGGCCGGTTCATTGCTGGCCGACGCTTGCGCCTGCTCCGCTGCTGGCGGAGTAGGTGTACCACTGGCATTGATCGCGCCAGCAGCTGAAGAATTATGGCCGGTCGCAGCACCTGCTGCACCACCACTCACACGCCGATCAAGATCCTGATAACGCTCCAGGCTTTCTTGTTTCAGACGCTGAATTTCATTCTGTTGCTCTTCCAGCGTACCGCGCAGTTGCGCGATTTCTTGTTGCATCTGCTGTAACTGGTTGAACAGCATGCCCTGCGCCGTGACAGGGGCCGCAGCCCCTGTCGCGACGGAGGTGCCGGACGTACCGTAACCAGCAGGCGGATAACTGCTGCCGTAACCGGCATTGTTATCTACCACGGGAACCTCAGCCCACGCCGAAAGCGGCAGGCTGAGCGCCAAAACGGTTAAAGCACGGCGGCACGTACGCATATCGAATTACTTAC
Source organism: Pseudomonas sp. EA_35y_Pfl2_R111 (assembly GCF_963970955.1). NCBI lineage: Bacteria > Pseudomonadati > Pseudomonadota > Gammaproteobacteria > Pseudomonadales > Pseudomonadaceae > Pseudomonas > Pseudomonas sp. EA_35y_Pfl2_R111. The sequence continues at coordinate 187,645 of NZ_CAXAOM010000001.1, forward strand.
GCAGTTCGACGCGACGGTTTTGAGCCCACGAGGACTCGTCGTTACCAGTGGCGATTGCACGCTCTTCACCGTAGGAAACCAGTTCCAGTTGAGCCGGGGAAACGCCCTGCAGTACCAGGTAACGCTGCACAGCTTTGGCGCGACGCTCGCCCAGAGCCATGTTGTATTCACGAGTACCGCGCTCGTCAGCGTGGCCTTCCAGAACTACGCGAGCGCCATTGCCTTGCAGGTCTTTGGCGTGCACGTCCAGAGCGCGCATGGCCTCTGGCTTCAGGTCGGAGCTGTCGTATTCGAAGTAGAAGGTGGTGATAGCGCGCAGAGCAGCTTCTTCGCTCAGGCTGCCATCAACAGCGCCAGTGTTAGCACCGTAACCAGCGTTAGGATCGGTAGCGCCTTCGCCAGCAGCGTCGCCGCCTTTCGAGGAGCAACCAACTGCAACGGCCAGAGCCAGGCTCAGCGCGGCGAACTTACCAAATTTCAGCATTTCCATGATGTAACTCCTAATGAACCCCAGTGTGTTAAGCAGTGTTTCAAACAACAACGGTGTAGCGCCGCATCAGTTCAGGTAAGGGGACCATGAAGGCTCTCGAACTTCGCCTTGAGCGGTAGGAAGAGGGAGCCTCACACGTCCATTGGTGGACGCTAATACCAAGACTCCCCGACCCTGCTGGCGGGTGGCGTAGATTACCATGGTGCCGTTAGGCGCAACAGTAGGCGACTCATCCAAACTGGTGTCTGAAAGAATGCGCAAATTGCCGCGCTGCAGGTCTTGCGCCGCCACCTTGAACACGGTGTAACCATCCTGGCGGTGAATCATTACCAGGGTCTTTTCATCAGCAGAAAGTTTCGGGTTGGCGTTGTAGTTACCGATAAAGGTCACACGCTCTGCCGAGCCACCATTGATGTTGGTTTTGTATATCTGCGGTTTGCCGGAACGATCCGACGTGAAGTAAAGGGTCTGACCGTCTTTACCCCAAAATGGTTCGGTATCAATCGATGGTTGATTGGTCACCCGACGCAGCTGGCGAGTGCCCATATCCATTACATAGATTTCTGGATTGCCGTCACGCGACAGCACGAATGCCAGGCGATTGCCATCCGGCGACCAGGCTGGCGCGCCATTCAGGCCTTCAAAATTGGTGATCTGCTCGCGGCGCCCGGTGTCGATGTGCTGGACAAAGATGCGCGGACGCTTCTGCTCGAAAGAGACGTAGGCAATACGCTTGCCATCCGGGGCAAACGATGGCGACAGAATCGGCTCGCGCGATTGCAGCAGGGTCACGGCACGGGCGCCGTCATAGTCAGAGCGCTGCAGGGTGTAACGAGTGTTGTTGACTGCAAAACGCTCGGCAGTCACATACAGCATACGGGTGGAAAACGCGCCCTTCACACCAGTGAGCTTCTCAAACGACTGATCGGCGATATGGTGCGCCATGTCGCGCAGTTGATCGACGCCACCACCTACGCTGCCGGTCATGACTTGCTGCTGAGTGGCTACGTTAAACAAGGCGAACTGAACCTGCAAACGACCTGCGTTCGGCACAATGTTGCCGACCAATACGTACTGCGCACCAAGAGCCTGCCAATCGCGGTAGATCACTTCCGTCGCCTGGGTCGGCAGACTGATCATATTCTGCCGAGGGATCGGCTCGAACACCCCGGAGTTGCGCAGGTCATTGCCGATAATTTCAGCCATATCCTCGGGCAACACGTTGCCGCCTTGCCAGCCAAAAGGCACGACGGCGATGGGTGTAGCACGGTCGGTGCCACTGCTGATCACCAGCGGATCAGCGGCCTGAACGGTGCCGACCATCAGGGTCAGACCGAGCAGAACAATACGCATCAGGGTATTCACAGACCTAAATCCTCCGGTTTGAAGACAGCGCGGCGCTGCCGGTAAAGACGATCAAAAGTGGCGCGATCCAGCTGTTGCATTTCGGCGATGCGGCCAACGTTACGCACCGCTTGCACAGCAGAGTTATCAAATGGCGAGTCGCCACTGGAGCGCGTCACACTGGCATTGGTAATGGTGCCATCAGGCAGCATTTCGATCAGTACTTCTACGCTCATGCCATTACGCGCCGATGGCGGACGTCGCCACTGCTGACTCACCAGCATAACAATCAGGTCATCCAGGCTGCCGGCTACTTCATCGCCGACGGTATCGGCAATTGCCTGCTGGCGACCAACATCGTCGGATAATAATTCCGCCAATGCGGCAGCCTTCTTGTCTTCTACCGCTTTACGCTGGGCCGCTTCTGCCGCTTTCTTTTTCGCGTCATCGGCCTTTTTCTTCTTCGCAGCCTCAGCAGCGGCTTTCTTCTTCGCCTCTTCTGCCGCTTTTTTCTTGGCGTCTTCAGCGGCCTTTTTCTTGGCCGCCTCATCCGCTGCTTTCTTTTTGGCTACATCGGCGAGCTTCTTCTGCTCAGCGGCTTTCTTATCGGCGTCAGCCTTTTTGGCAGCCTCCGCTTTCTGAGCCTCTTGGGCTTTCTTTTGTTCCGCTGCCTTGGCCGCTACTTTTTCCTGCTCGGCCTTTTTCTGCTCCAGCTGTTCAGTTTCGTACACCGGAGCCGTGGTTTTCTTGGTTTCACCCGCGATTTTCTGGTTGGTCTGGGTGGTGGCTTGGCTCTGCGATTGCAGCTTATACAGCGTGGCCTGTACTACCGGCTTGGCCGGCGGCAGGTCCGGGGCAAAGGCGAAGCTGACGAACAACATGGCAAACATGATGACGTGCAGGCCCACAGCCCAGACCAGGGGCCAGAACAAACTCTCCGAAGGCGAACGTTCGCGCTGGTAGTGCATCAGGGGGCCTCGGTAATCAGCCCGACGTTACCCACGTCAGCCTGCTGCAAACCACCCATGGCCGCCATGATGGTGCCGTAGTCAACGGTCTTGTCGCCGCGCACGAACACCTGCACCTGCTTACCGGTTGCCCGGCTTTGGCTGATGATCGCAGTCACTGCGCGGGTCATTTCTTCCAGGGTCAGCGCCTGATCCTGCACGGTATCGACATCAACCTCAGTGCCCATATTCCAGAAATAGGTCTTGTCGGCCTTGATCGAGATGGTCAGCACCTGAGCGTTGTTGTCCTGCGGCAAGACCTCACTGCTGACTTGCGGCAGATCGACCTTAACCCCTTGGTTGAGCATGGGCGCGGTCACCATAAAGATCACCAGCAGCACCAACATCACGTCGATGTAGGGCACCACGTTCATCTCGGCGACGGGCTTGCGTCTGTTGCGAATTCTGGCCATGGCTTGAAAAACCTGTATTGAGAGTGCCTAAGGCTTAGTCGTCGCTGGTGTGGACTTTGCGGTGCAGAATCGCCTGGAACTCATCGGCGAAGGTGTAGTAACGACCGATCAGCATTTCGCCGCGGGCGGCAAAGCGGTTGTAGGCAATGACCGCAGGAATCGCGGCGAACAGACCGATCGCGGTGGCGATCAGTGCCTCGGCAATACCCGGAGCCACAGTGGCCAGGGTCGCTTGCTGCACCTGTGCCAGGCCGCGGAAGGAGTTCATGATGCCCCACACAGTACCGAACAGACCGATATATGGACTGGTCGAACCGACGGTGGCGAGGAACGGCAGGCTCTGCTCGAGCTTCTCTTCTTCACGTGAGATGGCCACACGCATGGCACGCGCCACGGCATCCATCACCGCATCCGGATCAACACCGGACTGTTGGCGCAAACGCGAGAATTCCTTGAAGCCAGCGCGAAAAATCTGCTCCAGACCGGAATCCGGGTCCGGATTGCTGCCCGCCTGGCGATAAAGCTTGGACAGATCGATACCCGACCAGAAGCGCTCCTCGAAATTATCCAGGGCACGCTTGGCCGCACGCAGCAGTGCGGTGCGCTGAAAAATCATGACCCACGAAGTGACCGAAGCGGCCACTAGCGTCAGCATTACCAGTTGCACTACCAGGCTGGCGTTGCTGATCAGACTCCACATCGACATGTGGTCAACGGCGTTGGCTTCCACGCTTACTCTCCTGCTCTAGATGTACCCGCGCCGCCCTGCCCGGCAAAGGCCGTGTGCAGAGTTTGGGGAATGGCCCGGGGTTTTAAATTGTCGGCGCGCACACAGGCCACCATAAACTGCCCTTCACAAAGCAGCGCATCATCCGTTGCCCGCCTGACCTGTTGACGAAAGCGCAGGCTGGCACGGTTTAATTCAATTACTTCAGCGCTTACCAGCAACTCGTCGTCGAGTTTGGCGGGCGCGTGGTAACGCGCTTCAGCCGAGTGCACAACGAACAACAGGCCCTCCTCGGCCAACGTCGACTGGAGAAAACCCAGATCACGCAGACACTCGGTGCGAGCCCGTTCCATAAATTTGAGGTAATTGACGTAGTAGACGATGCCGCCGGCATCGGTGTCTTCGAAATAAACCCGACAGCGATGGGTGAATGGCGTAACTCCGTTTTGCGCGCGCATACTCTAGTGCCAGCTCCTGTTCTTGCCAATCGTCTTCGACAAGTATTTTTTCTCAATCATCATCGCGCCCAAACAAGTCAGCGGTGGGCAATTCGCCCATGCGCTTGGGCACATTCAGGCCAAAGTGCAGATAGGCATGCCGGGTGACCACACGGCCCCGCGGGGTGCGCATGATATAGCCCTGCTGAATCAGGTAGGGTTCAAGCACATCCTCGATGGTGTGGCGCTCCTCACTGATGGCAGCAGCCAGGTTATCGATGCCCACCGGGCCACCGTCGAACTTCTCGATCATGGTCAGCAATAGACGTCGATCCTGGTGATCGAAGCCACGCTCATCGACATCCAGCAGGTTTAGCGCTAGGTCGGCAATCGGCCGGGTAATATCGCCCTGCCCGCGCACCTCGGCAAAATCGCGCACGCGGCGCAACAGACGGTTGGCTATCCGTGGTGTACCGCGCGCGCGGCGGGCAATCTCGAAGGCGCCATGGGCTTCGATGGACAGGCCGAGAATTCCCGCCGAACGCATGACGATAGTCGCCAGGTCTTCGGTGTTGTAAAACTCCAGACGCTGAACAATGCCAAAACGGTCGCGCAACGGGTTGGTCAGCATGCCCGCCCGCGTGGTCGCACCGACCAGGGTAAACGGCGGCAGATCGAGCTTGATCGAGCGCGCGGCTGGGCCTTCGCCGATCATGATGTCGAGCTGGAAGTCCTCCATTGCCGGGTACAGCACTTCCTCGACAATCGGCGAAAGGCGATGAATCTCATCGATAAACAGCACATCGCCCGGCTCAAGATTGGTCAGCAGCGCCGCCAGATCACCCGGCCGCTCCAGCACGGGGCCTGAGGTGCTCTTGATCGAAACGTTCATTTCCTGAGCGATGATATTGGCCAGAGTGGTCTTGCCCAGACCAGGCGGGCCGAAGATCAGGGTGTGATCGAGCGCCTCGCTGCGGCCACGAGCGGCCTGAATAAACAGCTCCATCTGCTCGCGCACGCTCGGCTGGCCGATGTATTCGGCCAGTTTCAGCGGGCGAATGGCGCGGTCAACCTGCTCGTCACGGTCACGCGGGGCTGCGGTAATCAGGCGATCAGCTTCTAGCACTAGACCATTCCCTTCAGGGCTCGACGAATCATATCTTCACTGCTTAAACCGTCTTCCTTAATCGCTGAGACGGCACGACTGGCTTCCTGGGGTTTGTAGCCGAGCGAAATAAGTGCACTGACCGCATCATTCTCCGCGCTTGAGACTGCACTGCCGCCGCGAGGTTCCACCACCAGGTGCGACATTCCGGGCACGGTTTCCCAGGCTTTGAAGCGGTCTTTCAGCTCAACGAGCAGGCGTTCAGCGGTTTTTTTACCGACACCCGGAATCTTCACCAGCACCGAGGTGTCTTGCGCTTGCACACAGCGCACCAACTCATCGACCTCCAACCCGGACATCAAGGCCAGGGCCAGTTTCGGGCCGACGCCATTGAGGCGAATCAACTCGCGAAACAGCTCACGCTCGCGCTTCTCGAAAAAACCATAAAGCAGATGCGCATCCTCACGCACCACCAGATGGGTGTGCAGGGTCAGCGGCTCACCCACCGAGGGCAAACGGTACAGGGTGGTCATGGGCACTTCCAGCTCATAACCCAAACCATTTATGTCCACAATCACATGGGGCGGCTGCTTTTCCGCCAGGGTGCCGCGCAAACGTCCTATCACCGCTGCTTTCCTTAAAAGTTACGTTACAAACGAAGACGACCCGCGCGCCGCTTGGCTCCGGCCAAGCCATGGGGAATCAGACTCTGCCGATGGTGGGCATGGCACAGGGCAATGGCCAGGGCGTCGGAGGCATCGATCTGCGGTTTCTGCACCAGTTTGAGCAGGTGCATGACCATCATCTGCACCTGCTCCTTATCCGCCCCGCCCGTGCCGGCTATCGCCTGCTTGACCTGGGTGGCGGTGTATTCGGCGATATCCAACCCCGCCTCTATTCCTGCGACGATGGCCACACCACGCGCCTGGCCGAGCTTGAGCGCAGAATCCGGGTTGCGCGCCATAAACACCTGCTCGATACCCATGGTCACCGGCTCATAGGTTTCAATGACCTCACGCACGCCGCGAAACACCACCTGCAGACGCTCTGGCATCGAACCGTTGCCCGTACGAATGCAGCCCGAGGCGACATATTCGCAATTGCGCCCGGTATCACGCACCACACCGTAACCAGTGATGCGCGAACCAGGGTCGATGCCGAGAATCAAGGTCATGCCCCACCGCTCACTCAAGGCGCCTGCCAACTCGGCGGGCACACTGTCTATTTATCCAGTTGGCGAGTATAGGGCCCGCCCACGTCGGCGTCACCCAGGCAACAGCTATAAAAAATCGTCGGGAACGATTTTTGGCGTCGCCCCGCGACGGGCTCGAAGGGTTGGCCGCCATGGATGCCACGACACAAAAAAGCCGGAAGTACTCAGGAATTACCTGAAGACCTCCGGCTTACTGATACAGCGCACTCAGCCAAGCTGTTCCATTATTTCGTCAGGAATCTCAGCGTTGTGATAGACCTCCTGCACATCATCAAGGTCTTCCAGCATGTCGATCAGCTTGATGACTTTTTGCGCAGTATCCAGCTCTGTAACTGGCGCACTGATCGAGGGGATCATGGCAATTTCCGCCTCGACAGCCTTGAAGCCAGCAGCACTGAGTGCCTCGTTGACGCCATGGAAGTCAGCAAAACTGGTGGACACTAGCGCCGAGCCGTCCTCAGCCATTTCCACATCGTCAGCACCGGCCTCTAGAGCGGCTTCCATCAAGGCATCTTCGCTCACACCTGTAGCGAAGCTGATCTGCCCCTTGCGGTCGAACATATAGGCGACCGAGCCATCAGTACCCAGGTTGCCACCGCACTTGCTGAAAGCATGCCGCACTTCAGCGGCCGTGCGATTGCGGTTGTCGGTCATGGCCTCGACGATAATCGCCACGCCGCCCAGCGCATAACCCTCGTAACTCAGTTCGACGACGTTGTCGGCTTCGTTGTTGCCAGCACCACGGGCAATGGCACGGTCGATCACATCACGCGACATGTTGTTGGTAAGCGCCTTGTCCACTGCCAGACGCAGACGCGGGTTATCCGCAGGAATCGGCCCGCCATGCTTGGAGGCAACCGTCAGCTCACGAATCAGTTTGGTGAAGATCTTGCCGCGTTTGGCGTCCTGACGCCCTTTGCGGTGCTTGATATTGGCCCACTTGGAATGACCAGCCATAACTCACTCCGTTTGTCTCAGTTCAATTCACTGTAGGAGCGGGCCATGCCCGCGAAAGAAAGATCGCCGCCATGGGCCGCTCCTACGGGATACCTATAAAGAAGAAGCCTGGTAAACCAGGCTTCTTTTAACGCTTTATTCCGCTTTCGGCTGCTCGCGCAGGCGAATATGCAGCTCGCGCAACGACTTGTTATCCACCTCACCCGGCGCCTGGGTCATCACACAAGCCGCGCTCTGGGTTTTCGGGAAGGCAATCACTTCACGGATCGACTGCGCGCCGGTCATCAGCATCACCAGGCGGTCCAGACCAAAGGCCAGGCCACCATGGGGCGGTGCACCGAACTTCAGGGCGTCGAGGAGGAAGCCGAACTTCTCCTGCTGCTCGTCTTCGCTGATACCGAGTACGCGGAACACGGTCTGTTGCATCGACTTGTCGTGGATACGGATCGAACCGCCGCCCAGCTCGGTGCCGTTCAGGACCATGTCGTAAGCACGGGACAGAGCGGCAGCCGGGTTAGCCTCCAGCTCAGCCGGACTGCAACTTGGCGCGGTGAACGGGTGGTGCATGGCGGTCAGGCTGCCGTCGTCATTCTCTTCGAACATCGGGAAGTCGACCACCCATAGCGGCGCCCACTCGCAGGTCAGCAAGTTGAGGTCGTGACCCAGCTTGATCCGCAGCGCGCCCAAGGCCTCGCTAACGATCTTGGATTTGTCGGCGCCGAAGAACACGATGTCGCCATCGACGGCACCAACACGATCAAGGATCACATTGATGTTATCCAGTGGGATGTTCTTGACGATCGGTGACTGCAGCCCTTCCACGCCGTTGGCGCGCTCGTTGACCTTGATGTAGGCCAGACCTTTGGCGCCATAGATGCCAACGAACTTGGTGTAATCGTCGATCTGCTTGCGCGGCATGCTCGCCCCGCCCGGAACGCGCAGCGCAGTGACGCGGCACTTCGGATCATTGGCCGGGCCAGCGAAGACTTTGAAATCGACGTCTTTGAGCTGGTCAGCTACATCCACCAGCTCCAGCGGGTTACGCAGATCGGGCTTGTCCGAACCATAGCGACGCATGGCTTCGGCCAGGGTCATGTGCGGCAGCTCACCGAACTCAACGTTCAGTACTTCCTTAAACAGCTGGCGAATCATCTTCTCGGTGATCGCCATGATGTCGGCTTCATCGAGGAAGCTGGTTTCGATGTCGATCTGGGTGAATTCCGGCTGGCGGTCGGCACGCAGGTCTTCGTCACGGAAGCACTTGGCGATCTGGTAGTAACGATCGAAGCCAGCCACCATCAGCAGTTGCTTGAACAGCTGCGGCGATTGCGGCAAAGCGAAGAAGCTGCCGGCGTGGGTGCGGCTTGGCACCAAATAATCACGCGCGCCTTCAGGGGTGGCACGGGTGAGGATCGGCGTTTCCACATCAAGGAAGCCGTTTTCATCCAGGTAACGACGGATGCTGCTGGTGATGCTCGAACGCAGCTTCAGCTTGGCCGCCATTTCCGGGCGACGCAGGTCGATAAAGCGGTAGCGCAGACGGGTTTCTTCGCCCACATCGGTGTATTCGTTGAGCGGGAACGGCGGGGTTTCCGCTTCGTTCAACACTTCCAGCTCATAGCCCAGCACTTCGATAGCACCGGAGGCCATGTTGGCGTTGCCGGCACCGGCCGGACGCAGACGCACCTTACCGGTGATCTTGACGACGTATTCGCTGCGCACCTTGTCGGCAGTGGCGAAGGTCGCCGCGCGATCCGGGTCGAATACCACTTGAGCCAGACCTTCACGGTCACGAATGTCGAGGAAAATCACCCCGCCATGGTCACGACGGCGATGTACCCAACCGCAAAGGGTGACTTCCTGGCCGTCCAGGCTCTCGTTCAGTTGGCCGCAATAATGGCTGCGCATCATGGTGGTAGTCGCTTCTCTTGAGTCTTGAATTCGTTGGGCCGCAGTAACTGCGACGCTCGTTGGCCGGATAACCGGCTGGCGCAGGCGCCATTTTCCGCAATTGTGCTGCCTTTAAGGGGCGTGAAACGATCAGCGGCGCATACGCAGCCGACGGTTCGCCCGATAAAACGCGGCAAAGGGCGGGATTATATATGGTTAAGCCACCACTTGCAGCCGCCGCCCCGCGCGCTTTTGCCAACGCTTTCTATACTCAGGCATGCAGCACTCTGATCGTCGAATAGCGGAGAGGCTTATGGTCACGCCTAACCTGGCTGAAATTCCCAGCGATTTGCTGGCAGACTTTCGCCTGGAATCCAGCGAACAATTCCAGCGTTGCGAGCAATTACTGATCGAGCTTGAACACGCCCCCGATGACCGCGAGCGCCTACGCGAGCTGTTTCGCCTGGTGCATACGCTCAAGGGCAACCTGGGTTATATCGGCCTGGATACTCTGATGAGCGTGCCGCAAGCCATGGAGGACGTACTATCCTGCTTGCGCGAGGGCCAGTTGCATTTTGACAGCCTGCTCGGCGATATCCTTCTATTAACCCTCGACCACCTCAAAGAACTGATCCAGCACGCGCTTGGCGGCCCGCCGGCGCAACTCAGCGCAGCTCAAAGCAAAGCGCTTAGCCAGGCCCTCAGCGCTCTGGCACTGGCCCCAGCAGCGCAACAAACCGGTATTCGCAGTGCACTGCTGCAACAACTCGACCCCAGCTCGCGGCCGCCAGCAGCCATAGTTGCTGATGAACCCGCAGCTGCCGACTTGCTCAGACGCTATGGCATCGAGCCTGACGCCGACCTGCTGTTTTTCGTCGATCTGATGCAGGCCAGCGAACGCCGCTCGCACTTCTGGCAAGGCCGTGGCCTGCGCCAACTCGACCTGGCCCTGGCGATCAATCAGCTGGGCGGTAACCCGGAGCCGCCCGAACAACTAGCTGCAGCCATCTGCCTGCACGATCTGGGCATGGCGTTTCTGCCACTGGAGATGCTGCACAAGGAAGCACATTTCAATCGGGAAGAGCGCCGGCAGATGCAATCCCACCCGCGCTTAGCGTATGACCTACTCAAGCGCATGCCGCGCTGGGATGCGGCCGCAGAAATAACCCTGCAACACCAAGAGCACGCCGACGGCAGCGGCTACCCCAAAGGCCTGAAAGAGCTCGAAACCAGCCCCGGGGCCCTGATTATCAATATCGTCGACACCTTCGACGCCCGCACTCACGAACGCGCCCACCAAACCTTGAATAAACGCCCTCTGCTGCGCGCTATTCTGGAAATAAACAACCTCGCCGGAAGGCAGTTCAGCGCGCACTGGGTCGAGCTGTTTAATCAGACGCTGCAGCAACATCCAGAGCTGGCGCATCGTTAAGCCCTAGGAAACGGAACCCAAACCAAGCAATAGCCTCCAACCATCACTTTCATTGATATAAACCACGATAAAGCTCGGCAAAACCCATGGTAGGCTCTGCCCATCACGCGGGCAGCCAAGCCCCGAGCCACCTGAGAGGAGAAATGGTATGGAAATCAATATCGGAATTGCCGAGCAGGATCGCGCCGCAATCGCTGAAGGCCTGTCGCGCTTGCTTGCTGACACCTACACCCTGTACCTGAAAACCCACAATTTTCACTGGAACGTCACCGGCCCGATGTTCAACACCTTGCACCTGATGTTTGAAGGTCAGTACACCGAGCTGTCACTGGCCGTCGATCAGATTGCCGAGCGCATTCGCGCCTTAGGCTTCCCGGCCCCTGGCACCTATGCCGCCTACGCCCGCCTTTCTTCTATAAAGGAAGAGGAAGGCGTGCCGAACGCTCAGGACATGATCAAACAACTTGTTCAAGGCCAGGAAGCCGTCGTACGCACCGCTCGCGGCATCTTCCCGCTGCTGGATAAAGTCAGCGACGAGCCCACTGCAGATCTGCTGACCCAGCGCATGCAAGTGCATGAGAAAACCGCCTGGATGCTGCGCAGCCTGCTGGCAGCCTAGCTAGCCGGATAAATAGGTAAATCACGTAAAAGGCCCGTCTTCACGGGCCTTTTACTAGGCGCTTGCCCAGCAGCTGTTCTATGCTTTGGTCAATTGCAACTTGGCCACAGTGACGTGCATGAACAAACCCGCCAAAGCCCCCAGCATCCTAGAGCTGTACCCCGAGGAGACCCGCGACGCTGCGGCGCTTCTAAAGAAGGCGGTACCGCTGATGATGCGCCACGATATACCGCCTAACCCGGTGCATTACGCCCTCTGGTATACCTACAGCAAAGGCCTGGAGCCCGAGCTCAATCGCCGCCTCGACAAAACCGTCACAGACTTTGACAGCTTCCCTCCGGAAACTGCGGCCAAGCTGTTTCGCGACTACATCATCCATGGCGAGCTCGAAGAGGCCCGCGCCGGTCAGCAGCAGGTGATCGAACTAGTTGATGATATCGAAGGCAACGTCTCACGCAGCCTGATTGGTAGCCGCAACTATCAGGCTAGCTTGGAGCACGGTCTAGCCGCGCTGCAGGAGCCGATCATTGATGACCTTCCGAATGTCTTGAACGAGCTGCAGCAAAGCACGCAACTGATGCAGGATCAGCAGGACAAATTCCTATACCGACTAAATGCCGCCCAGCAAGAAATCAAGAACCTGCGCAGCCAGCTAGAACGCGCGCACATCGCCGCAACGCTGGACAGCCTGACCCAGGTATTCAACCGCAATGCTTTCAGCAGACTGCTAGAGCAGACGCTGAGCAGCGAGCATGACGGCGTCGCCCTAGTGATGCTGGATATCGACCACTTCAAACAATTCAACGATCAATATGGCCACCCTCTGGGTGATCGTGTATTGCAGCACGTTGGCCAATTGCTGCGCGACCTCTTGCCTCCACGCGCCATGGCTGCACGTTATGGCGGTGAAGAGTTCTGCATCATCCTGCGCGATTGCTTTGACAACGCAACGGCCTATTCTTTTGCCGAACAGCTACGCCTAAAGATCCAGTCACTACGCATCAAAGTACGCCGCACCGACGAAGTACTCGACAGCATCACCGCCTCCTTCGGCTTCGCCCTTGCAGAACAAGGCGATACCCTGGAAACCCTGCTCACCCGCGCCGATGACGCGCTTTATCAAGCCAAGCGCGATGGTCGCAATCAAGTAAGCCCCAGCCCAAGCGAAACAGCACTCAGTGCTTGATTGAGAACCCCACCTCTTTGCTGTTAAATACGCCCCGTGCTGCTGAACCATATCCATGGTTCAGCACATAGGCTGGCATCACGCGCATCTATTCCTCCCGTGCAATGCCCAATACGCGCAACCAGCCCTTCCTGTTGACTCTTTAATTAAGCGAGCTCATCGAACATGTTGAAAATTGTCCACCTTCTGACGGGCGCTCTCGCCCTGCTACTTTCTTTTGCCCCATCCTTTGGCAGCACCCCACAGTCTTTTTTAGAGCAACCCAGCGCACTGTGCCTTGCCCTGTTCGGCCTACTGAACCTGCTACTTGCCCCCCAACTGCCCATCTGGCACGCAGGCTTGCGCCATCAAGCGCAGAACCTGGTTTCCGCCCTATTGGTACTCGGCACCCTACTACAAGCCTTGATTCTGCTCGCCCCGCTACCGGTAATCGCCAACCAACCGGCTAGCCTGTTTAGCCTGCTGATCATCGCTGCGGCCATCGCCGTACACCTGGCGGCCAACCTGCGCCTTCAGTCGCGCAACACATCAAGCTCGCAGGACCTAGGCGACCGCGAGACAGGTACCGTTAAGTGGTTCAATACTTCGAAGGGTTTCGGCTTTATTTCCCGCGACTCAGGGGACGATATTTTCGTGCACTTTCGCGCCATTCGCGGTGAAGGCCACCGCGTACTGGTCGAAGGCCAGCGGGTCGAATTCGCCGTAATGCAACGCGACAAAGGCCTGCAAGCCGAAGACGTCATCGCGGCGCTTCCCGCACGACGTTAATCGCATAAACGCAAAAGGCCCGCACGCTGCGGGCCTTTTGCGTTTTACAACCGATCAATAATGGGGCGGCGGCGCCTCATCCTCAGCTATACCGAACTGCGAACTCACTTCATCCTGACGCTTGATTAACGCTGCCACCTGCAGCTGCAAGCGCTCCAGAAGCCGCTGCTGCGCCACCAGCGCATCGTTAAGGGCCTGAATAGTGTCGTCCTGAAACGCCAGTCGGCTTTGCAAATCGTTGATGCGCTCTTCTATTTCCACCAGGTCAACTCTCAGCAAAACAAAATTCCCCGGTCAAAACCAGGCGTAAGCGGGCTTTCAGCGAGGCCAATTGCTCAGGCGTATACGCCTCCGCCGGATGCTTGCCCCAAACGGGCGCAGGCCAAGCCGCATCTTCGCGCCGCCTTACGATGACATGCATATGCAGCTGGCTGACCATATTGCCCAAGGTCGCGACATTCATCTTATCTGCTGCAAAACAGTCCTTAAGCACCTCAGCAAGGCTGCTGGTTTCCCGCCAGAGCTGTAGCTGATCGGCAGCTTCCAACTGAAACAACTCGCTGACATCGTCACGACGCGGCACCAAGATAAACCAGGGGTACTGCGCATCATTCATCAACAGCAAACTGCATAGCGGGTAATCACCCAACCAAACAGTGTCCTGCTGCAAACGCGAATCCAGAACAAACATAACCATTACCTTTATAAGACAAAACCACTAACTCAGAGCTATCGATCAGGCCAAAAAACAACACCTGAAGTCAGATCAACCAACTGGCCGCCAGTCAAACCAACACCAATAAACTCGTTGCGTAGGATACGCCGAAGCTGAAGCACGACTCTCACGAACAAACCTAATTACCATGCACCAATAGACAGCACCCGGCAAAACCATCCCAAGCTCACGCACCAAAACTGTTCCCTTCGGTAATGCCCAGCCAAGGTCAAAAACTGCGCAAGCACCAGATGACAGCAAGCGGCTGAAAATAGAGTAGAAAACGACAGCGAAAAGGCCTTTTTCCTTCAAAAAAATAGAAAAAACCTCTAAAAAATAGACCGCAAACCAATGTAAACACCGAAAAGCTTGTTTACACAGGTCAATTGACGATAAAAATTAGCTTTCCGCATTTTTGTGCACGACTATTGCTATGCAATCCATGACGAATCCGCACTGCACCGTTTGGCCGCTGAAGGCAGCCTGCGGGCAAGCGCAAAAATCCGTTAGCGGTGGCTTCCTAGCACGCAGCTGCTTCTACAAAAATGCGACATGATTCATTAGCTTTTGCGACACAGCCGTGAAGAAATCGTAAGGAATAGATTGCAACTATCGCCAACATTGGCAGCGTGCTATAAGTTACCGCCGACACAAAAAGAAAGAGCCGTCCATATAACAACCAGCCGGACGGCGCAACTTTTCTAAACCAAAGGAGCA
This sequence comes from Pseudomonas sp. EA_35y_Pfl2_R111, assembly GCF_963970955.1. Classification (NCBI taxonomy): domain Bacteria; kingdom Pseudomonadati; phylum Pseudomonadota; class Gammaproteobacteria; order Pseudomonadales; family Pseudomonadaceae; genus Pseudomonas; species Pseudomonas sp. EA_35y_Pfl2_R111. The sequence continues at coordinate 202,665 of NZ_CAXAOM010000001.1, forward strand.
ATCACGATGCAAGTGATGAAGTGGAGCGTAATCGCCCTCGCAGTAGCAGCGGGCACCAGTCAAATGGCCGTGGCGTCCAGCCAGTCCGAATCCAAGGGTATTGTTGAAGACAGCAGCTTCAATATCTTCAACCGCGTCCTATATCAGAACCGTGATTTCCGTAATGGTCCAAACTCCGCCAGCAACTCGGCAAACCCGGCCGGCTACCGTGAAGAGACAGGCCTGGGCATTCGCCTGCTGCTTGAATCCGGCTTCACTCAAGGCACCGTCGGCGTTGGCTTTGACGCTCATTCCCTGAGTAGCATCAAGCTGGACAGTGGCCGTGGCCGCGTAGGTACTGGCCAATTCGGCAAAACCGATGACGGCCGTGGTGATGACACCCAAACTGAAGTCGGCGGCGCAATTAAGTTCCGTATCTCCGACACAGTACTGAAACATGGCAACATGTTCACAGGCAGCCCAGTATTTTCCACTGACGACAGCCGCATCCTGCCTGAAGTCGCCACTGGCACCCTGCTTACCAGCAACGAAATCGAAGGCCTTGAGCTGACCGCTGGTCGCTTCACCGCCCTGAGCAGCCAGACAGGCAGCAGCCGCGATGACATTAACGGTAAAGGTGAAGCCGGTCTCACTTCTGCAGATATTATCGGCGCTTCTTATGCCGTGAGCGACAACCTGAGCGTTGCAGCACACGCCTCTGACGTCGAAGATTACTGGAACAAGTATTACGGCAATGTTAACTACAACATGCCGCTCACTGAAGATCAGGCGCTGAACTTCGACTTCAACATCTATAAAACCGAATACGACAAGCAGTACACCAACACCTCCAGCGACCAAGACAACACCATCTGGAGCTTTGCGACCAAATACAGCATGGGCGCACACGGCGTGACCGTCGCCTACCAGCGCTCCAGCGGCGACCGCGGCTACGATTACGGTGTTGACGGTGGCGGCACCATCTGGCTGTCAAACTCGGTTCAATACTCCGACTTCAACGCCGAAGACGAGACCTCCTGGCAGGTTCGTTACGACCTCAACATGGCCGAGTACGGCGTACCAGGCCTTAGCTTCATGACTCGTTACATTGCTGGTGACAACATTGTCACTGATACCAAGTCGGACGTTGAAGAGCGCGAACTTGACATCGAAGCCAAGTACGTCATTCAAGAAGGCGCTGCCAAGGACCTGTCCTTCCGCATCCGTAATGCCTTCTACCGTGCAGACAAAGCTTATAGCGGTGACATCAACGATTTCCGCCTGATCGTTGAATACCCACTGAGCGTTCTGTAATTCAGAGCGTTTAGTTGGTAAAGAAAGCCCGACCTAGGTCGGGCTTTTTCTTATCTGCTGAAAACTTATAGTGGCAACGCATAAGTCCCAGTTACATGCGCCACCAACTCCTCTTCGTTGCCCTGCGAATACACAGACACTTCGCAAACAGCCTGCCTGCGACTCAACCTCAATATCCGCGCCTCGGCTAATAGATCAACCGGCTTGGGTTTAACTAGAAAGTTAATATTCAAATTAGACGTCACGGCCATTTCCACCCGACCGAGACTGCCTAGCACCACTGCATACATCGCCGCGTCTGCCAACGCCATAATGGTTGGCCCGGACAAGGTGCCGCCTGGTCGAATCAATTTGCTGTGAAATGGCACACGCGCCAGTGCGCCAACGGCGTCCAGCCGGTCGATATACAAGTTGATGTCCTCTGCCATAGGCAGCCCTGCCCGAATCAACGCCTGCACCTGTTCCGCCGTCAATATCGACATACTCCCCTCCTTTTATAAGCACACGCCAGCATCCTGTACGCATCTGTACAGGCACCGTACAATGCGGGCCATTCAAAATCTCTTGCAACCGACAGAACAGCCAAATATGCGTACCAGCCAGTTCCTGCTCTCGACTCTGAAAGAAACCCCATCCGACGCTGTGGTCATCAGCCATCAGCTGATGCTGCGTGCCGGCATGATCCGCAAGCTCGCTTCCGGCCTGTATACCTGGCTGCCCATGGGCCTGCGCGTGCTGCGCAAAGTGGAGAAAGTCGTCCGCGAGGAAATGAATGCCGCTGGCGCCCTGGAAGTGCTGATGCCCGGCATTCAGCCTGCAGAGCTGTGGCAGGAATCCGGTCGCTGGGAACAATACGGCCCGGAATTGCTGCGCATGAAGGATCGTCACGGCCGCGATTTCTGCGCCGGCCCGACCCATGAAGAAGTGATCACCGATCTGGCGCGCAATGAGCTGAACAGCTACAAGCAGCTGCCGATCAACCTGTATCAGATCCAGACCAAGTTCCGAGACGAAATCCGTCCGCGTTTCGGCCTGATGCGCGGCCGCGAGTTCATCATGAAGGACTCTTACTCGTTCCACGTCGACCAGGCTTCGCTGCAAGAAACCTATGACCGCATGCACCAAGCCTATTGCAACGTGTTCACCCGCCTGGGCCTGAACTTCCGCCCCGTGCAGGCTGATACCGGTTCCATCGGCGGCACTGGCTCCCACGAATTCCACGTATTGGCCGACTCGGGCGAAGACGATATTGCCTTCAGCGACAGCTCCGATTACGCCGCCAATATCGAAAAAGCAGAAGCAGTACCACGCAAAAGCAGCCGTGGCGCCGCGACTGAAAGCATGCGCATGGTTGAAACTCCAGACACCAAGACTATCGATGCACTGGTACAGGGCTTTGGCCTGGCCATCGAAAAAACCATCAAGACATTGATGGTGCACGGCGCGAAGAAAGGCACCTTGGTGGCTCTAATCGTACGTGGCGATCACGAACTCAATGAAATCAAAGCTGCCAATCTGGAGCTGGTTGCCAGCCCGTTGGTATTCGCCAATGAAGCCGAGATTCGCGCAGCCATCGGCGCAGGCCCAGGCTCTCTGGGCCCGGTCAATCTGCCGATACCGTGCATCATCGACCGCTCGGTAGCGTTGATGAGCGACTTCGCCTCCGGTGCCAATATCGACGACAAGCACTATTTCGGCGTCAACTGGGAGCGCGACCTGCCGCTGCCGGAAGTAGCGGACCTGCGCAATGTGCTGGCCGGCGACCCGAGCCCAGACGGCAAAGGTACTCTGGAAATCAAACGCGGCATCGAAGTTGGGCATATCTTCCAGCTGGGCACCAAGTACAGCGAAGCGCTGAACTGCCAGGTGCTGGGTGAGAACGGTAAACCCGTGACCCTGACCATGGGCTGCTATGGCATCGGCGTTTCCCGCGTGGTGGCGGCTGCCATCGAGCAGAACAATGATGACCGCGGCATTCTCTGGAATGACGCTCTGGCACCTTTCCATATCGCCCTGATACCGCTGCGTTACGAAACCGATGCCGTGCGCGAAGCCACCGACAAGCTGTATGCCGAGCTTACCGCTGCCGGTTTCGAAGTACTGCTCGATGACCGTGACAAAAAGACCAGCCCGGGCATCAAATTCGCGGATATGGAACTGATCGGTATCCCGCATCGCATCGTGGTCAGCGATCGTGGCCTGGCCGAAGGCAACTTGGAGTACAAGAGCCGCAAGGAAACCGACGCCCAGGCCGTGCCTGTCGCCGACATCCTGAGCTTTATCCAGGCCCGTATCAGCCACTGATCTCAGCCCCTTTAGCAAGAGTCGTCATGTTCAAGCGAAACACCCTCAGCCTCATCGCCACCCTTGTGGGTGGCAGCCTGCTACTAAACGGTTGCGCCAACCAGTTGCCGCAACGCAGCGAGCACGAGGAGCGCGTCGAGCGCAAATTGCTCGATCACAGCCTGCAGATCGATGTCGGTGAGCCACGCGTGCTGGAGTTGCCGCAACGCCGCGTGCGCGTGCATGAACAGAAGACTTTCGAGGTCACGGCGTTTGACGTGACGCGCCGCTATGACCGCTACACCCCTTACCAGCCTTGGCGCGAGCTGTACGAAGTGCCGCTGGGAGCACTGGCGGTGGTCGGCGGTATCGGCGCTAACGTGTTGAACGTGGTGTTGCTCGGCAGCCTGCCAGACAGCGCAACCAAGGACTGGATCAGCTACGGCTTTGCCGGACTCAATCCGGCGATGAATGTCGAGTCCAACGGCCGCTCGCAGCAGAATCTCGCCAGCCTTGAGGAAAGTCGTCAGGATGCCCGCATGGAATACTCCAGCCTGCCGTGGGCCGAACGCCCGGTGCGGGTTAAAGCCGGCGAGCAGAACCACGAGCTGCTGACCGACCGTAACGGCATCCTACGTCTGAATCTGCTCGACAGCCCGTTTGCCGAAGAAGACGTCACCCTTATCAGCACTCTGCTGCTGACGGTTGAAGATGATCAGGGCTCGGCGCGCGCCGATGCCTCTCTGTTGGTCAGCCGCACCTTGCGCGGCAAGCTGCAGGAAGCCCACGAGCTGATTTACAATGACCTTGAAGGTGATGACGTTGCCCAATGGGTGCATCGGGTCAAACGCCTGTCGGAGCTGGGCCTCGAAGAGGAAGCCAGCGAGCTGGAACAGGGCCTGATCGAACTGACGCGCAATGATCCGGAACTGCAGAAAATCTTCCTCCAGGCCTTGACCAAAGACGCCGGCCGCCTGGTCGCCGATCCTGGCAACGACTGACACCCCCATGCGGCAGCGCCTGACCTGCGCCCTACTCGGCCTGCTGCTCTGCGGCGCTGCTTATGCCGGAGTGCGTCAGGCGCCAGAGCCGGAACTGCGCACACTGCTGCAACAGACCGTAGCCCAGGCCGACAGCTTTCAGGATCGCTTCGAGGCCGAAGTCTGGCTGCTGGATATGTCCACGCGCATGCGCCGCTATATTCCGAACGCCGAAGAACGCCTGAGTCTGCTGCGCCTGGTGCACCGCGAAGCCAGCAAAGCCGGCTTGCGCCCTGATCTGGTAATTGCACTGATTCATGCCGAAAGCCACTTCGACCGCTTCGCCATCTCCTCAGTCGGCGCCCAAGGCATGATGCAGGTGATGCCGTTCTGGAAAGCGGAACTGGGCCGCCCGCAAGACAACCTCACAGATAACGCCACCAACCTGCGTTATGGCTGCACCATCCTCAGCTTCTATCTGCGCAAGGAAAACGGCGACCTTAACCGCGCCCTGGCGCGCTATAACGGCAGCCTGGGCAAGCACACCTACTCAGCAAAGGTGGTCGGTTTCTGGCACGACTTCTGGTATGTCAAACCATAATTGGTAGCAGAACCTATATTACGATCTCGCGAGCTAGAGACCTGCAAGGCAAAAACAAGCGAGGAAGCGGAGTGTACTGTTGTACATGAGCATTCCGACTGGGCTCGCATCCGAGCCTGTTTTTAACGCAGCAGGGCCGACGCGCAGCAGATCGTAAACAGGTTCTCAGCGCCGCACGATAAATCCGGCAACACCCTGCTGCGCCTGCTCTTGTAGCTCCAGCGCGGTCACTTCGGCAGCCTGCGGTCCGCGCTGCAACCAACTAGCCAATTCAGCCACTGCAGCTTCGTCACCTTCGAACAGCACCTCGACCCGGCCGTCGGCCAGATTGCGCACCCAACCATCGAGACCCAGACGCTCAGCTTGCTCTGCGGTCGTCTGACGAAAACGTACGCCCTGAACGCGGCCACTCACATAACCATGTTTGCAGATACGCGCCACGGCTTAGCCCTCCGCCTTGAGCGCGGCCAGGCGAGCCGTTAAACCGGCCGCCGTCTGTTCACCCAACAAGCGCTCACGCATGCGTCCCTGATCGTCGACGATATAGGTCACTGGCAGCACCTCAGCACGCGGCAACTGATAGCGCTCGGCCGGGTCCTGCGCCAACACAGTAAAACTAATGCCCATGTCGTGCGCCGCCTGACTCAACTTCTCGCCCTGCAGCGCATCGAAATTCACCCCAAGCACCTGTACGGACTGTTCCTTGAGTTGTTTTTCCAAGGCATTGAGTTCAGGAATCTCGGTGCGGCAAGGCGCACACCACTGCGCCCAGTAATTAATCACTAACCACTGGCCTTCCAGACGCTCAACCGCTACCTTTCGTCCATATTGATCGACGCCTATGTCTTCAGCGCAACCGGCCAGAATCAGACCTATGCCTACGCCCGCAACAGCACGAATGATCGCCTGGAAACGCATTCCCATGCATTCGCTCCCTGATTCCATAAGGTTGATATGACTTTAGATGCCTTGCGCCTGGAAGTGCCAGACATCCTCGAAACCGAGGTCGCGCCACTGGCTGACCTCAACGAGCAACTGGCCCAGGCCCGTCTGCAAGCGCCGGAACTGGCCTTGCAACAGGCGCTCAGCCTGCTTTTCAAGCTGAACCGCAGCGCCATGACCTTACTCGAAAGGCAGCGCGCACTGCAAAGCTTCAGCGACCAGTACCGCCACTACAGCAAGGCCTATCAAAGCGAAAGTCCGCCCACCGCCCTGTTCGTGCACCTGTGCAGTGAACTGGCTATCGGCTTCAAGCGTCTGCTGCTGCAAATCCTCCAAGGCCGCCAGCCCTCACGTCCGCACCTGGCCTGGTGCCTGTATATGGCTCAGCACTTTCTCGCCCAGAGCCTGCTGCGTCACTATCAGCTGTATCAGGAGCCGCCGCCCAGCCTGTGGCGGGACAGTCACCTGCTGTACTGGATCGGTGAACACCAAGACTGCCTGGACGAGCCAGTGGCTGCGGCGTTTACCCCACAACCGGCAAACACCATGCGCGGCATCTACCAGCAGATGCTGCTGTTGGCGCTGAGCGACCCCTTCCATCTTGCCGATGGCGAATGTTCACTGCTGTTCGGTGCACTCTCACCCCTGGCCGGGTTGGCGCGATTACTGCCCTGGGATGAGGATGAGGAGATCGAAGGGCCGACCATCGACCTGACCGAAGCACAACCCTGCCTAAGTTATGCCCAGACGCCAGAAGGCAGTGCCGACTATTTACGCCGCTTCGAGCTGGGCGCTCTGCTGGTGGCCCTGCATGAGCCCGCGCCACTGCAGAGCAAGGCGGAACGCCAGTTGCTGGAGCGCGTGCAACAACACTGGCTGGGGCGCCAACAGCGTCGCCATACCCGCGCCGACCATAGCTCGGAGTGCAATCTGGTAGTCGGTCTACCCACTATTCATGCCCAGTTACTGGAACAGCGACCGCCGCGCACCAGCGCGCAGATGCTCGACGCCAGCGCAGGCGGCGCACGCTTGCTGTGTAATGCTGATCAGGCCGTACAGCTGTCAGTTGGCCAGCTTGTGCTATTGGTCACCGGCAGCGATACGCCAACCCTGGCCCTGGTACGCTGGCGACATCTGAACAGTGAAGGCCTGCACTTGGGTCTGCGCTACCTGAAAGGCCTGCCGCGCCCGGTCTGGCTGCGCCGCGCGCCAAGCGCCCAGACTCACCCAGGCGTTCTGCAAAGCACCCCAGCGCCTGGTAACGGCTGGCACCACGGCTTATGGCTGCCTAATGGGCAGTTTGTTGAAGGGGAAAATGTCTGGCTGCAACTGGCCAGCGCGCACAACCAAGCGATCCTGCCACTGCCGACCGCCAACCTGATCACCACCTCCGTCACCCGCTACCCGATGCAGCTGGCTTAGGTGCTGTTACCGATACGCTAAAACTGCGAGAAAGGTCACGCCGAACGTCGGCCGAGTGCACAGTTTCATCGGCCGAGCCAAGCTTATAATCATCGCACTCACGCTCGATGCGATCCGTTATTAGCCTGGAATACCACCATGACCCAAGCCCTCGATAAGTTGGTCGGCCCTGTGCCATCTGCCATCGTCAATCTCGCCCGCTTACAGGTCACCCCTTACGAAGGGCGCGTCGCTGAGTTCAACGTAGCCGCCTGGTTGCATTTGCCTGGCCTGGCCAATCTGCCTGTGTCCCTGTTGATCAGCTATCGTGACGGCACCGCTCGCCGTGAAGTAATGGTCGACCACGGCAAGGTTAATCAACACAGTAAAATCCTGCTTTCCAGCATTGCCCGCCTGCCGGTAAAACAGAAGATCGAAGAAATGCAGGTACGCCTACGTTCTGCCGTACCCGCAACCAGCCTGGTGGTCGAAGAGTTGTTTGTGCAAGCGGTCGAATTGCCACAAACCGATAGCCGCCAAGCTCTCGCCTGATCAAGACCCAGCGACATACAAACCCCGCGCATCGACGCGGGGTTTTGCGTTTAACCCGAAACCATTCCTGCAGGGCCGCACTTGGCACCAGAATCAGGCGGCGCAATGGTTGCAGATGAGTCAGAAATGCCTGACTGCTCAGACGGTCTGGAATTGACCAAGGACTGTGGCCAGCTGCTGAAGCGCAGGCCAGTGATCCGATTGAGCCTCTCAAGGGCCTCTTGCGGGTCACGCTGGTACAGATGAATTACTTTGCCTTTAGTGGCTGTCATAACGCCTTCACACTCCGCCAATCCCTGCCTGCTGGCCTGATCGCTATCTGCAGGACAGATAGCCAGAAGCGTGCCAGCTTCCCTTTAACCGTGTTTGGCGACCTTCATGGTCGCGCGTGCCATCATGCGCCATCAGCACAACGCCGCAAACTGACGTTTTACGTCACTTTCCCGGTTCGGCCTCTGGCTGCAACCACTTCGCCAGGTTTTCACCAAATAGCGCCGCCTGCTCTTCCTGCAATTGCACCAAGCCATTGCGCAGCGCCGGATACCAGGCCTCATCGAGTTGCTCAGGAAGATTCTCCGCCCTAGGCAAGGGCCAGGGACTGTGGCTAAGCAGTTGCTGCAGCGAATAATGACCAAGGTCTCGACTCAACACCCAAGTGCCCGAGCCGGTCGGGGCGATCAGTTTCTGCTGCTCAAGAAACACCAGAATCTCTTCCCATTCATGCTCAGCAAGCGACCAGCCCTGGCGCTGCACATCCAGCAAGCGCACTTTCAAACCCGACTGCTGACGCTCGTAGAATACCCGCAACACACCGAGCGCCATCAGCAGTCGGGGCATCGCACGCTTACGCCATTGCTGGGAAAACCCCAGGTTGCAGACCAGCTCAGCACCAAACAGCACAATCAGCCATGACACGTAGATCCACAACAGAAACAGCGGCACCGTGGCAAATGCGCCATAAATCAGCTGATAACCGGGAAACAGGCGCACATACAGGCCGAACAGCATCTTCGCCACTTCGAACAGAATCGCTGTAAATAAACCGCCCAGAAGCGCATGCCGCACCGGTACCTGAGCATTCGGCACCGTGGCATACAGCAGAGTGAACGCCGCCACGCTAAACAACAGCGGCATAAATTTCAGCAGAACCTGGGCCCCGAGCAGCGCATCTGGCCCGGAAATCAGCGACAGCGACGTGAAGTAGGTGCTGATGGCAAAGCCACCGCCAAGCAGCAACGGCCCCAGGCTGAGAATCGCCCAGTACAGCAAAAAGCTCGACACGCCCCGGCGCGGCTGACGCACGCGCCAGATGGTGTTGAAGGTCTTCTCGATGGTCACCAGCATCCAGAACGCCGTCGCGGCCAATACCGCCACACCAATCCAGGTCAGTTGACGCGCCTGACTCGTGAAATCGCGCAGGTACTGCTGCAATGTTTCGCCAGCAGAGGGCACGAAGTTGCGGAAGATAAAGCTCTGGATCTGCTCGCCGGTATCCTGAAATGCCGGAATGGCCGAGAGCATGGAGAAGGTCACCGTCATCATCGGCACCACCGCAAACAGGGTGGTGTAGGTCAAGGCCGCAGCATTACTGGTGCCTCGGTCGGCGATAAAGCGCTGCAACAAAAACCGCCAGAACTCCAACAGATTGTTAACACGCTGCCGCATGCCCTCTCCTTAGCATTTATCTACCGCCACCCGCCTGAGAGGCAGGCGTAGCTAGTGTTAGCGGTTAGAATAGCCGCCATCGAAGGTAACCGGCGACCCGAACATGACCGCTATGACGCTCTACCATAACCCGCGCTGCTCAAAATCGCGCAGTGCATTGCAATTACTGGAAGATCGCGGGCTCAGCCCAACCATCGTGCGCTACTTGGAAACACCGCTGAACGCCGAGCAGCTGCAAGAGTTGCTTGGCAAGCTCGGCATCCCCGCGCGGCAACTGCTGCGCACCGGCGAAGATGAATACAAGTCACTGGGCTTGAATGACCCGAGAATGACTGACGCACAACTGATCGACGCCATGGCCGGCCAGCCAAAATTGATTGAGCGCCCTATTCTGGTCGTCGGTGACAAGGCCATCATTGGACGCCCACCTGAAAATGTTCTGGAGATTCTGCCGTGAGCGCCCCCTATATCCTGGTGCTGTATTACAGCCGTCATGGCGCCACTGCGGAAATGGCCCGACAGATCGCCCGTGGTGTCGAGATGGGTGGCCTGGAAGCGCGCCTGCGCACAGTGCCGGCAGTCTCCAGCGAGTGCGAAGCAGTGGCCGCGGATATTCCTGCTGAAGGCGCGCTATACGCCAGCCTGGATGATCTGAAGAACTGCGCGGGCCTGGCGCTCGGTAGCCCGACGCGCTTCGGCAATATGGCCGCGCCACTCAAGTACTTCCTCGATGGCACCAGCGGCCTGTGGCTGACCGGCGGCCTGGTTGGCAAACCGGCGGGCGTATTTACCTCCACCGCCAGCCTGCACGGCGGCCAGGAAACCACCCTGCTGTCGATGCTGCTGCCTCTGCTGCACCACGGCATGCTGATCACCGGCCTGCCCTATAGCGAAGCCGCGTTACTGGAAACCCGTGGCGGCGGTACGCCCTATGGCGCCAGCCATCACGCTGGCGCCGATGGCAAACGCACCCTCGATGAACATGAAATTGCCCTGTGCCGCGCACTCGGCCAGCGCCTGGCGCAAACCGCGGCAAAGCTGGAGAGTGCCCGTGGCTAAAACCGCTAAACCGCTGCCGTCCCTAGAATGGTTGCAACCACGCCTGAACATCAGCCGCGCGGTCAGCCTGCTGAGCTTTTTTAGCCTCGCAGCATTGTTACTGGCGTGGAACCTGTGGTTCGCCAACGTGCCCAGCAAACTGCTCTGGGTGATACTCGGCGTACAACTCGCACCCCTACTATTGCTGGCACCAGGCCTGATCCTCGGCAACGCCCGAGCCCACGCCTGGGCCTGCTTTGTGGTGAATTTGTACTTTATCCAAGGCGTACTCGCGGCCTTTGACCCAAGCAAGGCCGTGTACGGTTTGCTACTGACAGGGCTGAGCTTCAGCCTGTTCTGCGCAGCCCTGATGTTTACCCGTTGGCGTTTTCAGTATGAGCGCAAGTTGGCGGGAGAAGCCTGATGCGTTTGGTGTTGTTGCCAGGCCTCAACGGCAGCAGCACTCTGTTCGGGCCTTTACTGGCCCACCTGCATCCAGCGCTGAAAGTGCAAGCGCTAGAACTGTCTACTGAAGGCAGCCAAGTCTATAAAGATTTGGCCGATCGATTGTTAGGTAGGCTCGGCAATACACCCTACGTGCTGCTTGGCGAATCGTATTCCGGTCCACTGGCCTACCAGCTGGCCCTACACAGGCCACCCGGCTTGCGGGGCGTGATCTTCGCCGCCTCATTCTTGAGTCGGCCGCATCCACTACTGCCGCTTCTCCAGCACCTACCTCTGCCGCGTTGGCTACTTGGGCAAAATACCTTGTTAAACCTGTTCTGCCTGAATGGCCAAACCAGCGCCGAACTGACGCTGATACTGCGCAAAGAAATCCAGAGGCTACCCACGCTCTTACTGCGAGCACGCCTGCACAGCCTTAGCCAATTACAAAAACCCGCATTGCAGCTCGAGTTGCCGGCACTGCACCTACTGGCCAAGCAGGACAGGCTGGTAACCCGTAAGGCTCAGGCCAGCCTGCAGACATGCTGCACACAGCTAACCGAGATCGCACTGGATGGCCCACATTTCCTTCTGCAGAGCCAGCCACAGGCTTGTGCAGATGCTATAGAGCGCTTTATTACTGGACTGCCGGCTGACTAGACAGGCCGCTACCAGCCGAGGATTTCTTTAAGAAAGGGAATTGTCAGCTTGCGCTGAGCCTGCAGTGACGCCTGATCCAAGCGCTCAAGTAAATCGAACAAAGCGCTCATGCTGCGCTCGCCGCGAGTCAGGATAAACCGCCCTACTTCATCACTCAGGTGCAGCCCCCGACGAGACGCACGCAGCTGCAGGGCGCGCAACTTGTCCTCATCGGACAGCGACTGCAGCTGAAACACCAGCGCCAGAGTCAGGCGCGATTGCAAGTCAGCCAGCTGCACCGGCAACTCGCGCGGCGACGTGCTGGCGGCCAGCAACAGGCGCCGGCCGCTGTCGCGTAAACGGTTGAACAGGTGAAACAGCGCTTCTTCCCAGTCGCTGCGCCCGGCAACTGCATCCAGATCATCCAGACAAACCAGCTCACACTGCTCCAGATTATCGAGCAGCGCTGGGCCGTACTCGACCACCTCAGCCAACGGCAGGTATACAGCCGGCTCGCCACGCTGCTCAAAGCGCAAACAGGCCGCCTGCAACAAGTGACTTCGCCCTACGCCCTCACCGCCCCACAAATAGATCAGGCTTTCCGTCCAGCCGGCATCGGCTTCGCACAGACGCTCGACATAACCCAACGCCGCAGCGTTAGCTCCGGGGTAGTAATTGGCAAAGGTGGCATCATCGCGCAGACGCACACCTAGAGGCAGTTGTATGGGTGTCATGCTGGGTTAGGCGGCTCGTCGGAACCGCTGGCTGGCTCACCGTAAAGATCGGAAAGTTTATAGAAATCATGCAGATGACGCACTAACACCATAATCACTGCAGCCACTGGCAAGGCCAGTAGAACGCCAGTGAAGCCGAAAAGTTGGCCGCCGGCCATGATCGCGAAAATCACTGCTACTGGGTGCAGACCGATGCGGTCGCCTACCAGCAGAGGCGTCAGTAGCATGCCTTCGAGCATTTGCCCGACGATAAAGACTGCAGCGATACCCATCAGCGGGTAGAAATCCGGGCCGAACTGGAACAGGCCGGCTGTCAGGGCAGCGCCAATGCCTACAAACACGCCCAAGTACGGCACGATGCTGGCCAAGCCAGCCAGCACACCAATCAGCAACCCAAGTTCGAGGCCGATTGCCATCAGCCCGGTGGCATACATAACCCCCAGCGCCAGCATTACCAGTAGCTGGCCGCGTAGGAAGGCCCCGAGCACTTCATGGCACTCGCCGAACAACTGCACAACCAACCCTTCACGGCCACGCGGCAGCAAACTGCGCAGCTTGGCAACCATCAGGTCCCAGTCGCGCATCAGGTAGAAGCTCACCACTGGAATCAGCACCAAGTTAGCCAACCAGGCCAGCAGCGCCATACCTGAAGCAGTTGCCGTGGACAGCAGCATGCCGACGATATCGGTAGTCTTGTCGATCTGCCCACTAAAGGCGGCCTTCAGCTGGTCGAAACGCCAGAAGCCATCGCTCAATCCCAGCTTGAGCTGAATCCATGGCAGAGCCTGGTTCTGCACCCAATCGAGCATTTGCGGAGCCAGTTCGTACAGCCGCACCAGCTGCTTGCCCAGCATGGGCACCAGCACCAGCAGCAAAATGACCAACACCAAAGTGAACAGTGCAAAAACCACCACCACACCCCAGGTCCGCGACAACTTCCAGCGCTCCAGGCGATCAACCAACGGATCACCCAGATAGGCCAGCAGAATACCGATCAGAAATGGCGAGAGAATCGGCGCCAGCAAATACAACAACCCGCCCAGCAACAGCGCCCCGACTATCCAGATCCAACGATGCGAATCGATCATGCCCAGTGCTCCATACACCAACGTTTATCCAAAACTCCTTAACCCCACAGCCCGCTATATAAGAAAACCGCAGCTCTAAGCTGCGGTTTTCAAGTCAGGACACGGGGCAATCAGCGCAGTCTACCAGCGAAACCTCAGTACATTGTCACGCAACGCGGCCTGTCCCTCTGGATCAGCAGCAGTGGCAGGCGGCATCAGCGCCTGATCGGCATCAAGCACCGGTGCCCCTGCCGGTACTTCCTGCAAACGCGCCAGGCCCAGTTGCGCACGCAACTGCTCGGCATTGGCATTGATGGCAAAGGTCAGCGTGTCGCCCTGCACCTTGAGCAGTTGCGCGCCGAACGGCTCAAGAATGCGCTGCAACTCGGCATAGCGCGTCAGGTCGACGCCCTGCACTTCCACAGTCAAGCCAGTAGCGGCACCGGCAGCCACGATAAACCGTGGCGCCAGGCGCTGGTTGACTGCCAGCAGGATGGTATCGGCCAGAGCGGCCTGATCGGCGCCCTGCGCAGTGCCCTGCTCACGCTCGTCGCCCAGCCACAGGCGCCACTCAGCCTGCCACTGACCATTTGCTTCGCGCGCCACAACGGCCAGCAAGGCGTCAGCGGCGTAACGCTCGGAGGCTTCACGCAGGGCGACTGGATCATTCGCCGTGAGGTTTTCCGGCACCGCCACCAGTTGCTCGGCCAAGTCAGCCAATGGCAGACGCAGCGGCAGACCACGGTGCTGCGCTGCCTGATTGAGTGGTGCCGCAGCGGCTTGACCGTCGCCTAGCAGACGGCTGCCATCGCTGGCATCACTCAGCCACCACAGCAGAATGCTTGGACGATTCGCGCCCCACAGCGCCAACCCCGCCTGACGCAGGCTGCGCTCGGTGCTCTGTGGGTCAAAGTCGACCAGCAATTGTTCACCCTCATAGCCGTATTGAAGGACGATCTGTTGCGGATCCTTGCGCAGCGCCGCCAATGCCGGGGTCTGCGCCGCATCGACCTTACCGGTCAGGCGCAACACCAGGGTATCCAGCGCACGGCTCAGGGCGGCAGCGCGCTCTTCCGGCTGCTGGCTGCTGACCGGCTCGCGGACTTGGTACAGATCACTCACCGGCGCGGCCAGAGCAGACAGGCAGGACAGCGACAAACAGACTAGAAGCAGGCGAGCGGTTAAACGCATGGATGGATTCTCGACGGACGGAAACGGCGCACGGGCCAGGTTTAACAACAGTTGCGGCCAAGCCACGCCACATAATGCAGGCCGCGGCGGTTCAAGCGTGCGAGTTTAGGTGCTGTTAGGGCGCATTCCAAAGCCCTTTTCAGCCGCAGACTGCCAACGACAGCCAGATTTCGAGCTTAAACAGCCGTCCCAACAGCCGCAACCTTAGCGGGTGGCCGCTGCCGGGTAAGCCTGATAAAATCGCGCGCCTTCGCAGACCGCCGCCACACGCGCCGGTGCCAATCCGAATTTCCCCTAAAGGCCTGGATCTATGAGCAAGCAACCCTCCATCAGCTACAAGGACGCAGGTGTAGATATCGACGCGGGCGAAGCCCTGGTCGAGCGCATCAAAGGCGTGGCCAAGCGCACCGCGCGTCCGGAAGTCATGGGTGGGCTGGGCGGCTTCGGCGCGCTGTGCGAGATCCCTGCTGGCTACAAGCAACCGGTGTTGGTCTCCGGCACCGATGGCGTGGGCACCAAGCTGCGCCTGGCGCTGAACCTGAACAAACACGACAGCATCGGCCAGGATCTGGTCGCCATGTGCGTTAACGACCTGGTGGTCTGTGGTGCCGAGCCGCTGTTCTTCCTCGATTATTACGCCACAGGCAAGCTCAATGTCGACGTGGCTGCCACAGTGGTGACCGGCATCGGCGCCGGCTGCGAACTGGCTGGCTGCTCCCTGGTTGGCGGTGAAACCGCAGAAATGCCAGGTATGTACGAAGGCGAAGATTACGATCTGGCCGGCTTCTGCGTCGGCGTGGTGGAAAAAGCCGAAATCATCGACGGCTCGAAAGTCGCCGCGGGTGACGCGCTGATCGCCCTGCCGTCCTCCGGCCCGCACTCCAACGGCTACTCGCTGATCCGCAAGATCATCGAAGTGTCCGGTACTGAAATCGAAACCACCCAGGTCGACGGCAAGCCGCTGACCGACCTGCTGATGGCACCAACCCGTATCTACGTCAAACCGCTGCTCAAGCTGATCAAGGACACTGGCGCAGTCAAAGCCATGGCCCACATCACCGGTGGCGGCCTGCTCGACAACATCCCACGCGTGCTGCCAAAAGGCGCACAGGCCGTAGTCGACGTGGCCAGCTGGACTCGCCCAGTGGTATTCGACTGGCTGCAGGAAAAAGGCAACGTCGATGAGCACGAGATGCACCGCGTACTCAACTGCGGCGTCGGCATGGTCATCTGCGTAGCTCAGGATCAGGTCGAGATCACTCTGCAAACCCTGAGCGCCGCTGGCGAACAGCCCTGGGTGATCGGTCAGATCGGTGAAGCGGCTGAAGGTGCAGCCCAGGTCGTGCTGAACAACCTGAAACAGCACTAATGCCTGCGCAGTGCAATGTGGTGGTGCTGATCTCCGGCTCCGGCAGCAACCTGCAGGCGCTGATTGACAGCATCGCCAATGACGGCAATCCGGCACGCATCGCCGCGGTGATTTCCAACCGCGCCGATGCCTATGGTCTGGAGCGCGCGCAACAGGCTGGCATCGCTACCGCCGTGCTTAACCATAAGCAGTTCGACGGCCGCGAGGCCTTCGACGCCGCGCTGATCACAGCCATCGATGCGTTTGATCCGCAGCTTGTGGTGCTCGCTGGTTTTATGCGCATCCTCACGCCGGGCTTCGTTAGCCACTACGCCGGCCGCCTGCTGAATATCCACCCGTCCTTGCTGCCGAAATACAAAGGCCTGCACACCCACCAGCGGGCGCTGGACGCCGGTGACAGAGAGCATGGCTGCAGCGTGCACTTCGTCAGCGAGGAACTCGATGGCGGACCACTGGTCGTACAGGCAGTAGTACCGGTACAGTCGGATGACTCGCCGACCAGTCTGGCGCAGCGCGTACACGAGCAGGAACATGTGATTTACCCGCTGGCTGTGCGCTGGTTTGCCGAAGGCCGTTTGCAGCTGACAACGCACGGGGCCATGTTGGACGAGCAATTGTTACCAAGTACTGGACACCTTATTCGAACTTAGGAGACACCATGGGTCGCGCCTTACTGTTCGCACTAACGCTTCTGAGCCTGCCGGCATTGGCCGTCGAGCTGAAGCCCTTCTCTGCCAGTTACACCGCCGACTGGAAACAACTGCCCGTCAGCGGTAGCGCCGAGCGCAGCCTTGAAGCCCTGGATAACGGCCTATGGCAGCTGAATTTCGAAGCCTCCATGTTGGTTGCCAGCCTGACCGAACAAAGCACCCTGCGCGTCGATAATGAAGCATTTCTACCGCAGACCTACCTGTACGAGCGCAGCGGGCTGGGCAAAGGTAAGAAGATTGAGCACGACTTCGACTGGGATGCCAAACAGGTAATCGGCAGCGACCGCGACACTCCAGTGCGCCTACCGCTGAACCGCGGCCTGCTGGACAAGTCAACTTACCAGCTGGCGCTGCAGTACGACGTAGCCGCCGGCACTAAGACCATGAGCTACCAGGTGGTCGATGGTGATGAAGTGGAAACCTACGATTTCCGCGTACTCGGCGAGGAAGCCGTGCGCACCCAGGCCGGCCTGATTGATGCAGTTAAGGTCGAGCGCGTACGCGACCCGACGCAAAGCAGCCGCAAGACCATCCTCTGGTTCGCCAAGGATTGGGAATTCCTGCTGGTGCGCCTGCATCAGGTCGAAAAAGACGGCAAGGAATACCAGATCATGCTCAAGGAAGGCACAGTCGATGGCAAGACTGTCGCAGGCCGTCAGGACTGAGGCGATTGCCACAAAAAAAGCCGAGCTACTAGCTCGGCTTTTTTTGTGGCGCGGATTTCTCCAGGCGCGGCCTAGGCCATTACCACATCAAGTCATCCGGCACCTGATAAGCCGCGTAGGGATCATCCGCATCCGGCGCTTCAGTCGGTGTATTGAGCAGCACCACGCGCCGGGCGTCGCGCTCCTGAATCTTCAGCGCGGCCTCACGCGGAATTACTTCGTAGCCGCCGCCGTGACGGACGATGGCCAGCGAGCCACTGCTGAGCTTATTGCGAACCAGGGCGTTGACCGACAGGCGCTTAACCTTCTTGTCGTCGACAAAGTTGTAGTAATCCTCAGTGGTCAGCTTGGGCAAGCGCGACACCTCAATCAACTGCTTGATCTGCGCGGCACGGGCCTTCTGCTCGATCTTTTCCTGCTGCTGACGGTTCAGCTCTTGGTCACGGGCGGCCTTCTCGGCCATGGCCTGCTGAGCGGCGAGCTTTTGCGACTCGTCCTTCTCGATATGACCTTTCTGCTCCAGACGCTGCTGCCTCTGTTTTTCCTTACCGGCCTGCTTGGCCTGCTTTTCGTTGACCAGCCCGGCTTTAAGCAACTGATCGCGTAGTGAGAGAGCCATAACCTACCTTTCCAACCATCAATTTAAAGCGGGCGTACCCACCACCAACAGGCAGACCGCCCTGCACATTCAACAACTCGGGGTCTGCTTTTCCAGCTTCTTGGCTTCGCCCCAGAGCGCGTCCAATTCATCTAGGTGGCAATCTTCCATGTTGCGCCCCGCTTCGCGCAATGCCTGCTCGATAAAACGAAAGCGCCGCTCGAACTTGGCGTTAGCCGCACGCAGGGCGGTTTCCGGATCGACCTTGAGATGTCGCGCCAGGTTGCTGACTACAAACAGCAAGTCGCCAATTTCATCGCTGATCGCCTCGGGGTCGTTTTCACTCATGGCCTCGAGCACTTCATCCAGCTCTTCGCGCACCTTGTCGACCACCGGCAAGGCGTCGGGCCAGTCGAAACCTACCTGGGCAGCGCGCTTCTGCAGCTTGATCGCTCGGCTTAGCGACGGCAGCGCTGCGGGCACATCGTCGAGCAGCGAGAGCTGTTCAGGAGCGGCGGCCTTCTCGGCGCGCTCTTCGGCCTTGATCTCTTCCCAGCGCTGTTTGACTGCAGCCTCCTCCAGCTTGGCCACGTCCACTGCGCCGTACAGATCGCCATCGGGGAACACATGAGGATGGCGACGAATCAGCTTGGTCGTGATGTCATCGACCACCTGGGCAAACTCAAAACGCCCTTCTTCCCGGGCCAGCTGGCTGTAATACACCACCTGAAACAGCAAGTCGCCCAGCTCACCCGGCAGATGATCGAAGTCGCCGCGCTCGATGGCATCGGCCACCTCGTAGGCTTCCTCGATGGTATGCGGCACGATGCTCGCGTAGTTCTGCTTGAGGTCCCATGGGCAGCCATGTTGCGGGTCGCGCAGGCGAGCCATAAGGTGCAGTAGGTCATCGAGTTGGTACATAACAATCCCGGTAATACACATCCGTAGGATGGGGTAGCGGCGCAGAAGAAGGATTGCGCGGCGCTGACAAACTCGCGCGCCGTGTAACCCATCGAGCCAATGGTGGATACAGCATGGGTATCGCGAAGCTCAACCCACCCTATGAAACCCGATGGCGACGCGCCTCAATAATGTTGGGCAACTGGGAAATGCGCCCAAGCAGTCGGCCCAGTGCATCCAAACCGGGAATCTCCACAGTGATCGATATAGACGCCGTATTGTCATCCTTGTTCGAGCGGGTGTTCACCGCCAACATGTTGAGCTTCTCGTTGAGCAGCACCTGGGTCACATCGCGCAATAGACCAGAACGGTCATAGGCCCGAATAATGACATCCACCGGGTAGGTCTGTACCGGTACCGGCCCCCAACTGACCTGAATGATCCGTTCTGGCTCACGTCCAGCTAATTGCAGCACCGAAGCGCAGTCCTGACGGTGAATGCTGACGCCTCGGCCTTGGGTGATGTAACCCACAATCGGATCGCCCGGCAACGGCTGGCAGCAACCGGCCATCTGCGTCAACAGGTTGCCCACCCCCTGAATCTGGATATCGCCGCGCTTGCCCGGCTTGAAGCCCAGCGCTTTACGCGGGATCAGCTCCAGCTGTTCGTTGGCCCTATCCGGCTCAACCAGCTGCTGTGCCAGGTTGACCAGCTGCGCCAGGCGCAAATCGCCGGCGCCCAACGAAGCAAACATGTCCTCGCTGGTTTTCATATTGGCCTTCTCGGCCAGCTTTTCGAAGTCCACATGAGGCAGCGCCAGGCGCTGCAACTCACGTTCAAGCTGGGTTTTACCCGCGGCAACGTTTTGATCGCGGTCCTGCAATTTGAACCAGTGAACGATTTTCGCCCGCGCCCGCGAAGTGGTGACGTAGCCCAGGTTGGTATTTAACCAGTCACGGCTCGGGGTGCCGTGCTTGCTGGTGATGATCTCCACCTGCTCGCCGGTCTGCAGGCTGTAAGTGAGCGGGACAATACGCCCGTTGATCTTGGCGCCACGGCAGTTGTGGCCGATTTCGGTGTGCACACGGTAGGCAAAATCCAGCGGTGTCGATCCCTTGGGCAAATCGATGGCGTGGCCGTCCGGGGTGAACACATAAACCCGGTCCGGCTCGATGTCCACGCGCAGCTGCTCGGCCAGACCGCCAATATCGCCCAGTTCTTCGTGCCATTCGAGTACCTGGCGCAGCCAGGAAATTTTCTCTTCGTAATGATTGGAGCTGGCTTTGACGTCGGTGCCTTTGTAGCGCCAGTGCGCGCACACGCCTAGCTCGGCCTCCTCGTGCATTGACTGGGTGCGAATCTGCACCTCCAGCACCTTGCCTTCCGGGCCAAGTACCGCGGTATGCAGCGAGCGGTAGCCGTTTTCCTTAGGGTTGGCGATGTAATCGTCAAACTCCTTGGGAATGTGCCGCCACAAGGTGTGCACGATACCGAGGGCGGTGTAGCAATCACGCACCTGCGGCACCAGCACGCGCACCGCGCGCACGTCATAGATCTGGCTGAACTGCAGGCCCTTACGCTGCATTTTTCGCCAGATCGAATAGATGTGTTTGGCCCGACCGCTGATATCAGCCTTGATCCCGGTGGCCTCCAGCTCCTCGCGCAGCTGGCCCATCACTTCATTGATGTAGTGTTCGCGGTCGAGACGACGCTCATGCAGCAGCTTGGCAATTTGCTTGTATTGTTCGGGTTCCAAGTAGCGAAAGGACAGGTCTTCCAGTTCCCACTTGATATGGCCGATGCCCAAACGGTGGGCCAACGGTGCGTAGATGTCGAACACCTCGCGCGCCACGCGCTGACGCTTCTCATCGTCGGCTTCCTTCACCGCACGGATCGCGCAAGTGCGCTCGGCCAGTTTGATCAGCGCCACACGTACGTCATCGACCATGGCCACGAGCATTTTGCGCAGGTTCTCCACCTGCGCCTGGGAGCCGAGCACCAGGGAATCACGCGGATTCAAGGAGGCGCTGATCGCCGCCATACGCAGCACGCCTTCCACCAGCTTGGCCACCACCGGGCCGAAGCGCTGATGGACCAGCGCCAACGGCACCTTGCCTTCGCGCACGCAGCGGTAGATCACGGCGGCGACCAGGGAGTCCTGATCGAGCTTGAGGTCGGCGAGAATTTCGGCGATCTCAAGACCGGAGCGGAAGCTCGACGCGCCCTCGGTCCATAGATTCTTAGCGGCATTGGCTTGCTGCTCGGCCTCGCGGGCGAACTCGCAAGCCTCGCGCAGGGCTTCGCGATCCAGCGCCGGATCAACACTCAGTACATGCTCGAGCCAGGCCTCGAGGTTGATGCTGCCGTCATCGTTGATCGGCTGATGCGCTCTAACCTGAACCATCTTGCTTACCTTCCCTACGGTGCGCGGTATACACACCGAACAGTCGCCGCCTTCTATGAGCCGGTCGGTTTAACCACTTAAGGCGTACTCCCTGTGCGCCCCTGCAGCGCTGAGATAAGGGCCGCGCCGGATAAACCAAGCATTTGCCCCTTGTACCCCAACGCTTCTATCTACTGCCTGACAAACAGCGCCATCGCTTCGACGTGCGCGGTTTGCGGAAACATATCGAGGATACCGGCACGTTCTAACCGGTAGCCCTGCGCCTGTAACTCGGCGCTGTCGCGGGCCAGGGTCGTCGGGTTGCACGACACATACAGCACCCGTTTGACGCCCAGCGCCGTCATTTGCTTGATCACCTGAAACGCGCCATCACGCGGCGGGTCCAACAGCACCGCGGCGAAACCGCCCTGAGCCCAGCCCGCATCGACCAGCGGGTTGGACAGGTCGGCCTGGAAAAAGTGCGCATTGCCCAGGCCGTTGCTCGCGGCATTCTCAGCGGCGCGCTCGACCATGGTCTGCACGCCCTCCACCGCCACCAGTTCCCGCACCCGCTGGGCCAGCGGTAAGGCGAAATTGCCCAGGCCGCAGAACAGATCCAGCACCCGCTCGTCGGCCTGCGGCGCCAGCCAGTCCAGTGCCTGCGCAACCATGGCGTCATTCACCGGCTGGTTGACCTGCACAAAATCACCGGGCCGGTAAGCCAGATCGAGATCAAACGCATCCAGGCGATAACTCAGCTGCTGCGCCGGCTCAAACGGCTGCGGCTCGGCAGTGCCGTGCAACCACAGCTGCGCATTCTGCTCAGTACAGAACGCCTGCAAACGAGCCAGGTCCGCTTCACTCAATGCAGCGGTATGTCTTATCAGCACAGCACTGGAGCTGCCGCTGAACAACTCGACATGACCAATGGCCTGGGGTTTATCCAACTCGCGCAGAACCTGGGGTAACGCGCGCAAGATCGGCTGCAAGGGTTGTACCAGCACCGGGCAATCGCTGATGGCGATGATGTCCTGGCTCGCCGCCGCGCGAAAACCAACATCCAGGCGCTTGGCCTTGTTGTCCCAGCGCACGGCGATGCGCGCGCGGCGGCGATAGCCCATCTCCGGGCCGACCAGCGGTGCGGCCCATTCCTTCGGTTCAAGGTTAGCGAGGCGGCTGAGCTGCTCGGCGAGCATGCGCTGTTTCAGGGCAAGCTGATCGGCATGGGGCATATGCTGCAGGCTGCAGCCGCCACAGACTTTGGCATGTGCGCAGGCTTCGCTACGGCGTTCGGCGCTGGCGGTGAGAATGCGCTCGACCCGCGCCTCGATCACCTTGCCGTGGGCACCCAGCACTCGCGCTTCGATCTGCTCGCCGGCCAGTGCACCGCTGACGAACCAGGTACGCCCTTCGCTGAAAGCGATGCCCCGGCCATCGTTGGCCAGGCGCTCGATGGTGAGCTTCTGCTTCTTGCCCACCGGCACCTGGGTTGCACGGGAACCACCGCTGGGTTGAAAGCGCAGACCGCCGTCTTTCTTGGCCATCAGTTGCTCGGGGCGTCGTAAACGCCGCTGGACAGGTAACGGTCGCCACGGTCGCAGATGATCGCCACCATCACCGCGTTCTCGACCTCCTGGGACAGGCGCAGCATCGCCGCCACCGAACCACCGGAGGACACGCCGCAGAAGATGCCTTCTTCACGCGCCAGACGACGCATGACGTCTTCGGCTTCCTGCTGACCCATGTCGATGATGCGATCAACCCGCTCGGCCTGATAAATCTTCGGCAGGTACTCCTGCGGCCAGCGGCGAATACCAGGAATCGCCGCGCCTTCCATCGGCTGCAGACCGACGATTTGCACGTCCGGCTTCTGCTCTTTCAGGAAGCGTGACACGCCCATGATGGTCCCGGTGGTGCCCATGGAACTGATGAAATGGGTGATCTGCCCGCCCGTCTGCTGCCAGATTTCCGGGCCGGTGCTGGTGTAATGGGCAATCGGGTTGTCGCCGTTGGCGAACTGATCGAGCACCTTGCCTTTGCCATCAGCCTGCATCTGCAGGGCCAGGTCACGCGCCTCTTCCATGCCGCCGACCAGAATCAGCTGCGCGCCGTAAGCGGTCATTGCCGCCTTGCGTTCGGCGGTGGAGTTGTCCGGCATGATCAGCACCATCCGGTAACCCTTGATCGCCGCTGCCATGGCTAGGGCGATGCCGGTATTGCCGCTGGTGGCCTCGATCAACACATCACCGGGCTGGATGTCGCCGCGCTGCTCGGCGCGAGTGATCATCGACAGCGCAGGGCGGTCCTTAACCGAACCGGCCGGGTTATTGCCTTCCAGCTTCAGCAGCAAGGTGTTGCTGGTGTTACCCGGCAGGCGCTGCAGACGCACCAGCGGGGTGTTGCCGATGCAATCGGCGATGGTTGGGTAATGCGGGCTCATGGCGAACGAGATGATCCAAAAGCAAAGAAGGTCGCCATGATAACGGCAAACCGGTGGCAGCCATAACTGCCGTGCTGGCCCCGAACTACAGGACCACAGCTGGAAAAATGCGAAGGCCTCGGCAATGCCATGCAGCCATGCGAATGTTTAGCGTGGCGCCCGGTTACCATAACGGCCAAAACAACGTGCAGGGCTGCTTCGTTATGATCCGTAAATCCATTCGTCTCTGGGCCTGGCTGCTGATTCTAAGCGGCCTTTATCTGGGCTATAGCGGCTTTAGCGAAATCAGTAGCACCTTAGGCTCCTGGCTATTCGAGGAGAGCGTCGAGGGTAAGGTCGTCGGTCACTCCAGTAGCCGGGTAGGTAACAGCCTGAGGAGCAAAACCCTGATCGCGCCCGTCGTGCAGTTCACCACCGAACAGGGCCAGACCCTGACCTTCACCGATCGGGTTCAGCATACCGGCGGCGGCCACAACGTCGGCGAACGGGTCAAGGTGCACTATGATCCCGATCACCCCGAGCAGGCAGCCATTGCCACCTCAACACTGTGGACTGGTACCGCCGGGATCCTCGGCATCCTGTTTGCTGTCGTACTGAACATAGTGGGGCTGCTTATATTGCTGGCGGCAAAGCTGCCCTGGCAGCTCGATAAATCGAGCTGATACGAGCCACAGCCCGCCCCCAAAGCGCGGGCCCAGCGCTGCCGCACTGGGCGTCTGAACCACTTGACTACAGATTCTGCGTGGCCGAGTCGCTACACTGCGCCAACGTCAACACAGGAGGTAACGAGTGTTAAAGGATCTAGGCATCAAAGGCCGTGTGCTTATGCTCACCCTGTTGCCCACCAGCCTGTTGGCGCTGGTGTTGGGCGGTTATTTCACCTGGGTACAGTTGTCCGGTTTACAGGGGCAACTGCTGCAGCGCGGGCAGATGATCATCGAGCAGCTGGCACCGCTGGCCGCACCCGCCCTGCATGCCGGTGATAGTGAGGTGTTGCAGCGTATTGCCAGTCAGGCACTCGAACAGCCGGATGTGCGCGCCGTGAGTTTTCTCGCCGCCGAGCGCGACACCTTGGCGCACGCGGGTCCGAGCATGCTCAACCCTTCGCCCGTGGCAGGCGAGCCGCAGCCCGCACAGAACAGCAACCAGAACGCCACACGCTTTCTGTTGCCGGTGTATCAGCAGCACCTGAGCCTGACCGGCAAGGCTACTGACGAGCCAGACACGCGGCTGCTGGGCTGGATCGAACTGGAGCTGTCGCACCACAGCACCTTGCTCAGCGGTTACCGCAGCCTGCTGGCCAGCCTGCTGCTAATCGCCACCGGGCTGATGGTCACCGCCCTGCTCGCCGTGCGCATGAGCCGCACCATCAACGACCCGCTTCGGCAGATCAAACATGGCGTAGCGCAGCTCAAGGACGGCCATCTGGAAACCCGTCTGCCGCCACTCGGCAGCCACGAGCTGGATGAGCTGGCCTCGGGTATCAACCGCATGGCCGAATCGCTGCAGAACGCCCAGGAAGAACTGCAACACAGCGTTGATCAAGCCACCGAAGACGTACGGCAGAACCTGGAAACCATCGAAATTCAGAACATCGAGCTGGACCTGGCGCGTAAGGAGGCCCTAGAGGCCAGCCGGATCAAATCCGAATTCCTCGCCAATATGAGCCACGAGATCCGCACCCCGCTCAACGGCATTCTCGGTTTCACCAATCTGCTGCAGAAAAGCGAACTGACCCCGCGCCAGCAGGATTACCTGGGCACCATCGAAAAATCCGCCGATAGCCTGCTGGCGATCATCAACGAGATTCTCGATTTCTCGAAGATCGAAGCCGGCAAACTGGTCCTGGAAAATATTCCGTTCAACCTGCGCGATTTGCTGCAGGACACCCTGACCATCCTTGCCCCCGCCGCCCACGCCAAACAGCTGGAGTTGCTCAGCCTGGTTTACCGTGACACGCCGCTGTCGCTGATCGGCGACCCGCTGCGGCTCAAGCAGGTGCTGACTAACCTCGTGAGCAACGCGATCAAGTTCACCCGTGCCGGCTCCATCGTGATTCGCGCCATGCTCGAGGACGAAAGCGTCGACCGCGCACAGCTGCGCATCAGTGTGCAGGACACCGGCATTGGCCTGTCCGATGAAGACCTGCGCGAGTTGTTCCAGGCCTTCAGCCAGGCCGACAATTCGCTCAGCCGCCAGGCCGGCGGTACCGGCCTGGGCCTGGTGATTTCCAAGCGTCTGATTGAGCAGATGGGTGGCGAAATCGGCGTCGACAGCACGCCCGAAGAAGGCTCGGAGTTCTGGATTACCTTGAGCCTGCCCAAAGCCCGCGACGATGCCGAAGATCTGCCGCGCCCACCGCTTCTCGGCCGCCGCGCGGCCGCCCTGGAACACCACGACCTGGCCCGCCAGGCGCTGCAGCATCAGTTAGAAGACTGCGGCCTGCAGGTCAGCGGCTTTGACGATCTCGATAGCCTGCTCAGCGCCGTGGCCGAAGCGCGGCGCAGCGCACAGCCTTTTGAGCTGGCGGTGCTGGGCGTAAGCACCCAGACCCTGCCGCCGGAACGCCTCGACCAGCGCATTTGGGAACTCGAACGCCTGGACTGTAAAACCCTGCTGTTGTGCCCCACCACAGAACAGTCGCTGTACCACAGCCTGTTGCCGGATGCGTACAGCCAGTTGCAGGCCAAGCCCGCCTGCACGCGCAAGCTGCAACGGGGCCTGGCTGAGCTGGTCAACCCTCGGCAAAATCGCGTGGAGAGTCCGCAAAGCGCCCCCAGCCGCCCGCCGCTAATCCTCTGCGTCGACGACAATCCGGCCAACCTGCTGCTGGTGCAAACCCTGTTGGGCGATATGGGCGCGCTGGTGACCATCGCCAACAGCGGCTATGAGGCCGTGGAAAAAGCCGCCGAGCAGAGCTTCGATCTGATTTTTATGGACGTACAGATGCCTGGCATGGATGGCCGCCAGGCCACAGAGGCAATTCGCCAACAGGAAAATGGGCGCAACCAGGGCCCAGTGCCGATTGTTGCGCTGACCGCTCACGCCCTCGCCAACGAAAAACGCGCGCTGTTGCAAAGCGGCCTAGACGACTACCTGACCAAGCCGATCAGCGAGCGTCAGTTGGCCCAGGTGGTACTTAAATGGACCGGTCTAGCCCTACGTAACCAAAGTAGCGAACACAGCGGCATCAGCGCCACGCATAACAACCTCAGCGTGCTGGATGCCGATGAAGGCCTGCGCCTGGCTGCCGGCAAGGCCGACCTGGCAGCCGATATGCTGAGCATGCTGTTGGCCGGACTGCCCGGCGACCGCCAGGCCATCCGCCAGGCGCGGGACAGCGGCGAGCGTAACAGCCTGATCGAACGGGTGCACCGCCTGCATGGGGCCACTCGCTATTGCGGCGTACCGCAGCTGCGCGCCGCCTGCCAGCGCAGCGAAACCCTGCTGAAACAGAACGACCCCGCCGCCCAACAGGCCCTTGATGAGTTGGATGCCGCCATCGACCGATTGGCCCAGCACGCCCAGGTCAGCGCCTGAGTTAGGCGCACGAGGAGCCCCATGCGCATCATTCTGTTCAGCAGCAAGCCTTACGACCAGCAGAGTTTTCGCGCTGCTGGGTTCCCGGATAACTGGCAGCTGAACTTTCAGGAAGCCCATCTGCGCCAGGATAGCGCCGGCCTAGCCGCCGGTTGCGAGGTGGTTTGCGCCTTTATCAATGACGACCTCAGCGCCCCAGTGCTGCAGCAACTGGCCACTGGCGGTACTCGGCTGGTTGCCCTGCGCTCGGCCGGCTACAACCATGTCGACCTGCACGCCGCGCAAGCCCTCGGCCTGACGGTGGTACGAGTACCGGCTTATTCACCGCACGCCGTCGCCGAACATGCCCTGGCGCTGATCATGACCCTCAACCGGCGCACCCACCGCGCCTTCAACCGTACCCGCGAAGGCGACTTTTCGCTACACGGGCTGATTGGCTTCGACCTGCACGCCAAACAGGTCGGCATTATCGGCGCCGGACAGATCGGTCTGACCTTTGCGCGGATCATGGCCGGTTTCGGCTGCCAGCTGCTGATCCATGACCCGGCGCCCATCGCCGAGCTACCCGCCGGCGCGCAGCAGGTGACACTGGATCAGCTAATTGAAGACAGCAACATCATCAGCCTGCACTGCCCGCTCAACGCCGCCACTCATCACCTGATCAACGCCGCGCGATTGCAGCAGATGCAGCGCGGCGCAATGCTGATTAATACCGGGCGTGGCGCCTTGATTGATACCCCGGCGCTGATCGGCGCACTAAAAAGCGGGCAACTGGGCTATCTGGGTCTGGATGTTTATGAAGAAGAGGCCGAGCTGTTCTTCGAGGACTGCTCCGAACAGCCGTTGCAGGATGATGTGCTGGCGCGCCTGCTGAGCTTCCCCAATGTGCTGATTACCGCGCACCAGGGCTTTCTGACCCACGAAGCATTGGCTGCGATTGCCAGCACCACCCGCGACAACATCGCCGCCTGGCTGGCAAATGCGCCGATCAATCAGCTGCTTCCTAGCCCGTGATAGCATTCGCGCCTACTTGGAGGACTCATGGCCGAACACGACTTTCGCTACAACCTGCTCAACCCCGAGCACACCCTGATCGAATGCCGCGCACTGGCACCGGGTCGTTACCAGGTCACCGGCAATGGCGGCTCGATCCAGAGCGGCGACACCCTGTTGGTGACCCTCAAGGGCAGCCGTGAGCTGTCCATGCGCCTGCTGGCCGACAAGGTTCGCCACCTGATCAACCCGCGCGGTCAGTGGGTTGCTGTGGCTACCGGCCCGGCGTTCAAGGAACTGGCGATTTTCAATTGGCAGGCCAACTGCGACAGCTGCAATGCGCAGCTGGACTTTGAGTTCGCCGTCGACGCCGCCCTCGGCAAAAAGGCCCAGGCGCCGGCCGCAGAGGCGCGAATCAAGGAACTGGGCTGGCAGTCGAAAAACGCCAAGCACCTATGCCCGAAATGCATCAACAAGGAGGCTATATGAAACGCGCACTGACTATCAGCCTGCTGGCGGCCGGCCTCGTGGGCTGCGCCACACCCGCACCGCAGCTGGAAACCGAGCATACCTATCAGGTGGAATGGATCGGTGAACGCCCGCTGGTTGATCGCAGCCATCTGACCATCACCCTCGGTGACGACGGCCGCGCCTATGGCAATGCAGGCTGCAACCACTGGTTTGCCGGTTACACCCTGGAGGGTGACAAGCTCAGTTTCAGCGCCGCCGGCAGCACCCGCAAGATGTGCGCACCGGCGCTGATGGAGCAGGAAGCGCACTTTCTCGAGAGCCTGAGCAAGGTAGAACGCTGGGACTTCTCGGCCACCGAGCAGCTGCAGCTCTGGCCCGCCGAAGGCAAGCCATTGCGCCTATGGCCTGAAAGCAAATAAGAGCCCCTCTCGGATCTGCTGCGCGCCGGCCAAACTGCGTTGAAACGGCGTCGGCAAGCCGCGGTTGGCTAACGCGCTTTAGCGCGGCCCGGACGGCGAGTGCAACGAGTAGCGCTCACTTACAACCAGTACGCTCCGCTTCCTCAGCCGCTTGACCAGCCGAAGGCTGTTACTAACGTAGCGCCTTGTTTTGCTCTAGCTCACGAGATCCGAAACAGACTTTAAGCGCACAAACCATACGCAAATAAAAAGGGAGCCCGAAGGCTCCCTTTTTATTTGCGGCCGAAACTCAGTGGATGATCTGGCTGAGGAACAGCTTGGTGCGTTCGTTCTGCGGGTTGGTGAAGAAGGCGTTGGGCTCGTTCTGTTCAACGATCTCGCCCTTGTCCATAAAGATCACTCGGTTCGCCACGGTGCGGGCAAAGCCCATTTCGTGGGTTACACAGAGCATGGTCATACCGTCTTCAGCCAGGCCGATCATGGTATCCAGCACTTCCTTGACCATTTCCGGATCGAGGGCCGAGGTCGGCTCGTCGAACAGCATGATCTTCGGCTTCATGCACAGTGCACGGGCAATCGCCACACGCTGCTGCTGGCCACCAGAGAGCTGACCAGGAAACTTGTTGGCCTGCTCCGGAATACGCACACGTTCAAGAAAGTGCATGGCAATCTCTTCAGCCTGACGCTTGGGCATCTTGCGCACCCACATCGGCGCCAAGGTGCAGTTCTGCAGCACGGTCAGGTGCGGGAACAGGTTGAAGTGCTGGAACACCATGCCGACTTCGCGACGCACCGCTTCGATGTGCTTGAGGTCGTGGGTCA
The DNA here is from genome assembly GCF_963970955.1 of Pseudomonas sp. EA_35y_Pfl2_R111. NCBI lineage: Bacteria > Pseudomonadati > Pseudomonadota > Gammaproteobacteria > Pseudomonadales > Pseudomonadaceae > Pseudomonas > Pseudomonas sp. EA_35y_Pfl2_R111. The sequence continues at coordinate 232,805 of NZ_CAXAOM010000001.1, forward strand.
GCTCGGTGCCATCGACCACGATGCGCCCCTGCTGGTGCTCTTCCAGACGATTGAGGCAGCGGATGGTGGTCGACTTGCCCGAGCCGGACGGCCCGCACAACACGATACGCTCACCGGCCTGCACATTCAGGTTGATGTCTTTGAGCACATGAAACTGACCGTACCATTTGTGCACGCCTTGCATCTGGATCATGCCTTCAGCGTTAGCAGGTGCTGGCTGTTTAATTGCTTCACTCATGGGTTAGCTCCTAACGCTTATGGCCGGTGTCCAGCTTGCGCTCCAGATGTTGGGAGTAGCGGGACATACCAAAACAGAAAATCCAGAAAATCAGCGCGGCGAACACGTAGCCTTCAGTGGCCATGCCCAGCCAAGCCGGATCGGTGGTGGCTTGCTTGATGCTGTTGAGCAGGTCGAACAGGCCGATGATGATCACCAGGCTGGTGTCCTTGAACAGCGCAATAAAGGTGTTGACGATGCCGGGAATAACCAGCTTCAGGGCTTGCGGCAGAATCACCAGGCCCATCATCCGCCAGTAGCCCAGGCCCATGGCCGCAGCGGCTTCGTACTGACCCTTGGGAATCGCCTGCAGACCACCGCGCACCACTTCGGCGATATAGGCCGACTGGAACAGGATCACCCCGATCAGCGCACGCATCAGCTTGTCGAAGCTCAAGCCCTCGGGCAGGAACAGCGGTAGCATCACCGAGGACATAAACAGCACGGTGATCAACGGCACCCCGCGCCAGAACTCGATAAAGGTCACGCAGATCACGCGGATCGCCGGCATGTCCGAACGCCGTCCCAGCGCCAGTAGAATGCCTAGTGGCAAGGCACCGGCAATACCGACGGCAGCGATTACCAGGGTCAGCATCAGGCCGCCCCACTGGCTAGTCGAGACGGTCGAGAGCCCGAAGAAGCCACCGTGCAGCAACCAATACGCCAACAGCGGATAAACCACTAGGAAGCCCAGGCCATACATAGCCTTGCGCGGCATTTGCGGCACAAACAGCGGTGCAGCACCGATGATTGCCAGCCACAAGGTCAGGTCAACGCGCCAGCGCAGCTCACTCGGGTAGAAACCGTACATAAACTGGCCGAAACGCTGCTGCACAAACACCCAGCAGGCCCCGCCACTGGTGCAGTCAGCCCGGGTGGTGCCGGTCCAGTCCGCATCGATCAATGCCCACTGAATCAGCGGCGGCACAATCAGCCACACCAGGTACGCGGCGAACAGCGTCAGCAGGGTGTTGAACCAGCTGGAGAAAAGGTTGGCGCGCAGCCAACCAAGCACACCGACGCTGAGCGCGGGTGGCGGTAGATCAGGTTTGAAGGTATGAGTTTGCATGGCTGCTCCTTACCGCTCGATCAGCGCAATGCGCTTGTTGTACCAGTTCATCAGCATGGAAATGCTGATACTGATCGCCAGGTACACACTCATGGTGATGGCAATCACCTCGATCGCTTGCCCAGTCTGGTTGAGTACCGTACCGGCGAACAGCGAGACCATGTCTGGATAACCGATACCGGCAGCCAGCGAGGAGTTCTTCGCCAGGTTCAGGTATTGGCTGGTCAGCGGCGGAATGATTACCCGCAGCGCTTGCGGAATAATCACCAGACGCAGGGTCTTGCCAGCCGGCAGGCCCAAAGAACGCGCCGCTTCGGTCTGCCCGTGGCTGACGGCCATGATCCCGGAACGCACGTTTTCGGCGATAAAGGCCGCTGTGTAGATGGTCAGCGCCAGGGTCAGTGCCATCAGCTCGGGGATCAGCACCCAGCCGCCACGGAAGTTGAAACCAGATAGCTCCGGCACACTCCACTGCAGCGGATTACCGCCCAGCAGAATCGCCAGCCCCGGCAGGCCAATCAACAGCGGAATTGCTCCCAGGGACACAGGGAAATATTTACCAGTGGCCTCAAAACGCGCCTTGGACCAGCGCGTTAGCAGCACCACGCCGATGATCGCAACGACCACCGCACCGGCGAACAGACTGAAGTTGTCCCCTGGACTTGGCGCCGGCATATACAGGCCGCGACTGTTGAGAAAGAACGTCTCGCCCACGCCCATGCTCTGCCGCGGTCCTGGCAGGGAGAGCATCACAGCGAAGTACCAGAAGAAAATCTGCAGCAGCGGCGGGATATTACGGAACGTCTCGATGTAAACCGTGGCCAGCTTGCTGACCAACCAATTCGGCGACAGACGCGCCACCCCCAGGAGGAAACCCAACAGCGTCGCCAGGACGATACCAATCACCGACACCAACAAGGTGTTGAGCAAACCCACCACGAAAACACGCCCATAGGAGTTGCTTTCGTCGTAGTCGATCAGGTGCTGGGCAATGCCGAAACCGGCGCTGTTATTGAGGAAGGAAAACCCGGAAGTGATCCCGCGTTTTTCCAGGTTGGTCTGGGTGTTGTCAAATAGAAACCAGCCGAGCGCCACAACGGCGATAACAGCAAGAATTTGAAATAGCCAGGCACGCACCTTGGGGTCGGTCCAAACCGATCCACCAGGGCGCGGGACATTTGCAGTGGTTTGCATATAAGCCCTCTTGGAACCCTCATGCCCGCATAAGCGGGCATGAGGTTCACATCAATCAGAACAATGCCAGCCGCTCAGGACGAGCGGCTGGCAACGGACGGTCAGCGCACTGGCGGTGCGTACTGCAGACCACCCTTGTTCCATAGGGCGTTGAGGCCACGTTCGATCTTCAGCTCACTGCCGGTACCGACGTTGCGCTCGAAGCTTTCGCCGTAGTTACCCACTTGCTTGACGATCTGTACGGCCCAGTCTTTCGGCAGTTTCAGATCTTTACCGAACTCACCTTCAGCACCGAGCAGACGTGCTACGTCGGGGTTTTTGGTGGATTTGGCTTGCTCTTCAACGTTGGCCGAAGTCACACCCAGCTCTTCAGCGTTAACCATCGCATACAGCGACCAGCGCACGATGTCGAACCACTCTTCGTCACCCTGGCGTACGACCGGGCCCAGTGGCTCTTTCGAGATCACTTCCGGCAGTACCACATAGGATTCCGGGTCGGCCAGCTTGATGCGCTGTGCGTAAAGCTGCGACTGGTCGGAGGTCAGCACGTCGCAACGGCCAGCTTCAACCGATTTGGCGCTTTCGTCGGAGGTGTCGTAGGTGATCGGGGTGTACTTCAGGCTGTTGGCGCGGAAGTAGTCGGAGAGGTTCAGCTCGGTGGTGGTACCTGCCTGGATGCAGACAGTCGCGCCGTCGAGTTCTTTAGCGCTGGAAACGCCGAGTTTCTTGTTAACCAGGAAGCCTTGACCGTCGTAATAGTTAACGCCGGCAAAGTTCAGACCCAGGCCCGAATCGCGCGAGCTGGTCCAGGTGGTGTTACGCGAGAGGATGTCGACTTCGCCAGACTGCAGCGCGGTGAAGCGCTCTTTGGCGGTCAGCGGGCTGTACTTGACCTTGGTAGCGTCACCGAATACTGCAGCAGCTACTGCGCGGCATACGTCAACGTCGAGACCCAGGTAGTTACCCTTCTCATCGGCGTAGGAGAAGCCAGGCAGACCATCGCTGATACCGCACTGCACGAAACCTTTCTTCTGGATCGCGTCCAGAGTAGCGCCTGCTTGAGCAAAACTGCTGACACCGAGAACAGCGGCGGTGGTCAGTACTGCCAATGTGGATTTCACCATCTTCATTAAAACCTCCAGTTGCTTTTGTTGTGTTTGGAGTCTCGGTTCTACCACCGTACCCTTATGGGGCTCGTTGACTGTGTCGGCAGCAACACACTCAACCGGGGATCAAACCTTAGCGCGAGTTTAGTTGCCGATTGCTCCAGCGGCCATAAACTCTCACCCGCCCATTATTTGAATGGGCTAGAGACAGATAGCAAGTGACTTGTCGCACAGCATGCAGCGCCTGGCGAACCTGTGAAACGCCGGCAAAGGCATTTCAGTCTGCTCCGTGCCCGATTTGGTGGCAGTGTTACCACGACCCGGCAACGTCATCAGTCCCTAGGGTGTATAGCAAGGCCCGTACCAGCGCCGCGCTTTGAGCACCATACGGACAGGTCAAGAGCAAAACTTGCACCCTGGCGACAACTTCTTTCTAGAATCGCCACCCCCTAAATTTTCCCGCGCACTAAATCAGCGCGCACGCACCACAGCGGAGCCTCAGATGAGTGAACCCTTGATCCTTCAGCCCACACTTGCCGCCGACGCGTGCGTCATTTGGTTGCACGGCCTGGGGGCCGACCGTTACGACTTTATGCCGGTGGCTGAGATGCTCCAGCAACGCCTGCACAGCACCCGCTTCGTTCTGCCACAAGCGCCGACCCAGGCGGTGACGATCAATGGCGGCTACGCCATGCCCAGCTGGTACGACATATTGGCCATGAGCCCGGCCCGGGCGATCAACCGTGAGCAGCTGGAAGCCTCGGCGCAGCAGGTGATCGCGCTGATCGAAGCGCAACGTGCCAGCGGTATTGATCCGTCGCGCATTGTGCTCGCCGGTTTTTCCCAAGGCGGTGCAGTCGTATTGCATACAGCCTTCCTACGCTGGCAGTTCGCCCTCGGCGGAGTCATCGCTCTGTCGACCTATGCGCCGACCTTCAGCGACGAGATCCAGCTGGCAGATACAAAAAAACAACTGCCGGTCCTGTGTTTGCATGGCACATTCGACGACATCGTTCTGCCGGCCATGGGCCGCGCAGCCCATGACTACTTGAGCGCCTCCGGCGTCAGCGTGCAGTGGCGTGATTACCCAATGGGCCATGAAGTGGTGAATGAGGAAATCCGCGACATCGCCGACTGGCTGGAGCAACGGTTCACCAGTTGACTGTCTGCGAGTGAAAAACATGCCTGCCATCCCTGCGATCAAGACCCTGCGCGATATTCAGCTGATCGAGCAAACCCCACTGGCCGAGCGCGACCTGCCGGCCAGCACCTACGAGCTGATCCGCCGCAGCGCCGCGCGGCAACCCGATGCCCCGGCACTCTCCTTTATCCTCCAGGGTACGGCAGATGAGGCGGCTTACCGCCTCAGCTATGGGCAGCTGCTAGGCAAGATCACCCAGACCGCCAACGCCTTCCACCGCCTGGGCCTGCGCCCCGGCAAGGCGGTATCGTTTCTGTTGCCCAACCTGCCGCACACCCACTTCACCATCTGGGGCGGCGAAGCGGCCGGGATCGTCAATGCGATCAACCCGCTGCTCGACCCGGAACATATCGCCGAGCTGATCCAGGCATCGGACTCGGAGCTGCTGGTCACCCTGGCGCCCTTCCCCGGCACCGACCTGTGGGCCAAGGTCGAAGGCCTGCGCGAACAACTGCCAGCGCTCAAGGCGATTATCTGTGTGGACATGGCCAACCTGCTGCCGGAGCCACAGCGCGCCGCCATAAAGGCGCAGCGCGGGCCATTGCCGGACGGCGTACTGGACTTCGACGAGCTGATCGCAGCCTGCCCAGACGACCATCTGGAAAGCGGGCGCGTGATCGCGCCGGACGACATTGCCAGCTACTTCCATACCGGCGGCACCACCGGCACGCCGAAGCTCGCGCCGCACAGCCACGGCAACGAAGTAGCCATGGCCTACAGCATGAACCTGGTTACCGGCTTTGCGCCGGGCGATGTCACCCTCTGCGGCTTGCCGCTGTTTCACGTCAATGGCGTGATTGTTACCGGCCTCACCGCTTTTATCGGCGGAGCCGAAGTGCTGCTGGCCACCCCGCAGGGTTATCGCAACACCAACCTGATCGGCAACTTCTGGAAAATCATCGAACGCCACAAGGTCAGTTTCTTCAGCGGCGTACCGACCATCTACGCCGGCCTGCTGCAGGTGCCGAGCGAAGGCCATGACCTCAGCTCGCTGAAATACGCCCTGTGTGGCGCCGCGCCGATGCCGGTGGAGCTAATCCGCCAGTTCGAAAGCAAAACCGGACTGACCCTGATCGAAGGCTACGGCCTTACCGAGGGCACCTGCGGCAGCTGCGCCAACCCGCCTGCTGGTGAGCGCCGCCCCGGCTCTATCGGCTTGCCGATGCCCTATTGCGAGGTGAGCATCAAGATGCTCGACGAACAGGGCAGCTATCTCAGAGAGGCCAATCGCAATGAAATCGGCAACTTGTGCATCCGTGGCGCAACGGTGTTCAAGGGTTACCTGCAGAGCAGCAAGAATGCCGGCATCTGGGTCGACGGCGACTGGTTCAATACCGGCGACTTAGGCCGCGTAGATGCCGACGGCTATATCTGGCTGACCGGGCGCAGCAAGGACCTGATCATCCGTGGCGGCCACAATATCGACCCGCAGATGATCGAAGAAGCGTTGCACAAGCACCCCGCCGTGGCCATGGCCGCCGCTGTCGGCAAACCCGATGAAAAAGCCGGCGAGCTGCCGGTGGTGTATGTGCAACTCAAACCCGGCGCTGAAGTCAGTGAAACCGAACTGCTGGCCCATGCTGCCGAACACATCCCCGAGCGTGCGGCGATCCCCAAGGAAGCCTGGATCATCGACGCCATCCCGCTAACCGCCGTGGGTAAAACCTTCAAACCGGCACTGCGCTTCGATGCCATTGCGCGCGTCTACCAGGCCGCACTGGCAGAGCTGGATTCACGCCTGCGCGTGGAAGTGCTCAGCGATGACAAGCGCGGCCAGGTCGCCCACATCTACTTGCCCGCTGACCAGGCAGCGCTGGCTGACGCCGTGAGCGAGCGCCTGGCTGGTTTTGCCGTGGCGATAGAACTGCACCCCGCAGCGTAAGCAAGTGCCGGCGCAAGGATCGCGCCAGATTTGTGACCAATCATTCAACTTCAATACCACTGGTCGCCCATGCGTCAGACAACGGTTGTCAGGCCACAGGCAGCGGAATATGTTCAGGCATGGTATTCGCCCTTAATGCAGGGAGCGTTAGCGATGACCAACATTTCCAACTCACTGTCACACCTGCCGATCCCATGAAAAACGCCAAATGGCAGGCTGACCTGCAGCAACTTCGCCACCTGCGACTGTTCAACAACGTCGCCGCCAGCAGCATCAGCCAGCTGCTCAAGGAATTCCGTGCCTGCGATCTGGAAGCAGGCGAAGTGCTGTTATCGCCCTTCAACCGCAATCAGTACCTCTACCTGTTGCTTAAGGGCCAGCTCAAGGTCTACCTCGGCTCACTCGACAGCCAGGCCGTCAGCACCCTGAAGGTCGGCGATTGCGCCGGCGAAATCAGCTTTATCGACAATGAACACCCTTCCGCCTACGTGGTGGCGACTGAGCCCTGCTGCGTGCTGCGCCTGCACCGCGAATCGCTGTTCAATCTGTTCCAGCAATCGCCAGAACTGATGCAGAACATGCTCGAACTGCTCTGCGATCGCGTGCGCAAAGGCAACCGGATCATTCTAGACAGCGAACAGACCGCCAATATTGACGCCCTTACCGGCGCCTATAATCGCCGCTGGCTGGAACATATCTTCGAACGCGAAAGCACCCGCAGCGCCTTCAATGGCAAGCCACTGTGCATGCTGATGCTCGATGTCGACCACTTCAAAGCCTACAACGACCAGCACGGCCACCTCGCCGGCGACTATGCCCTGTGCCTGGTGGCGAATACCCTGCGCAACCAACTACGTCCCAAGGACAGCCTGACCCGCTACGGCGGCGAAGAGTTCGTCATTCTGCTGCCGGAAATCGGCGTCGATGAAGCTCGCGGTATTGGCGAACGACTGCGCCTAGCACTGCGTGATGTCAGCTCATTCCACTCACCAATTGGCGTATTGCCCGGGGTGACCGTATCCATTGGTCTGGCGCAAATGCAGCCCAAGGACAGCCTGCAAGGCGTGATCGCCCGCGCGGACAGTGCGCTGTATCAGGCTAAGCTGCAAGGCCGCGACTGTCTCTGCGGTTAATCCTCACGATCTGCTGCGCGTCGGCCCTGCTGCGTTAAAAACAGACTCGGAATGCTCATGTACAACAGTACACTCGCGTGCGAGTCCAATCCGCTTCCTCGCCGCTTTGACCAGCCGAAGGCTGTTACTAACGTAGCGCCTTGCAGAACTCTAGCTCGCGAGATCGCAAACAAACGTTAAAAGCACCCGTACTGCAGTCCACTCAATCACATTTCTTACTCACTCTTGCTAGAGTGCTGCGCATAACAACAACGCCCGGATGGCACCTTATATATGCGCAAAATTCTGATCACCCTGCTGATAATCCTGTTGATCGCTGCGGGCAGTGTGTTTGCCCTGCCCTCCTTGCTTGACCGCAAGATGAACAGCGTCGAATCCCCCGCGCCTTACCCCGCCAGTGAATCGGCCAATCAGCTGCATCAACAGCTGTTTATCGCCGACCTGCATGACGACGTGCTGCTGTGGGAGCGCGATCTGCTCAAGCGCTACGACTTTGGCCACTCCGACCTGCCGCGCATGCTCGAAGGCCGCATTGGCCTGCAGGTGTTCTCCACCGTGACCAAGACGCCGCGCGGCATCAACTATGAAAGCAATAGCGGAGAGACCGACAACATCACCCTGCTGGCCATGGCTCAACGCTGGCCCAAGGAAACCTGGGACAGCCTGCTGCAACGCGCCCTATACAAGGCGCACAAACTCAATCAGGCCAGCGCCAACAGCGACGGCCGCCTGGTCATGATCAAGAACCGCAGCGACCTGGCCAGCTTTGTCAGCGCCTGGCAGAAAGACCCGCAGCGTGTAGCGGCAATTCTCGCCACCGAGGGCCTACAACCGATCGAAAATAAGCTGGAGAATGTCGACGCACTGTATGACGCCGGCTTTCGCATCACCGGCCTCACCCACTTCTTTGATAACGAAATCGGCGGCTCGGCCCACGGCCTGGAAAAAGGCGGCCTCACGCCGCTGGGCCGGCAAGTGATCAAGCGCCTGGAAGAAAAAGCCATGCTGATTGACCTGGCCCACGCCTCGCGCCCACTGATCGATGACGTGCTGGCCATCAGCACCCGCCCGGTATTGGTCTCCCACACAGGCGTGGAAGGCACCTGCAAAGGCACGCGCAACCTCAGCGACAAACACCTGCAAGCCATCGCCGCCACCGGTGGGGTCATCGGTATCGGTTACTGGGATGCTGCCGTTTGCGCTACCTCGGTCGAGGCCATCGTCAAGGCAATCCGCTATACCGCCGGCTTGATTGGCGTGCAGCACGTGGCGCTGGGCTCGGACTTCAACGGCACCATCCATGCACCGTTTGACGTAACGGGCCTGCCGCAACTGACCGAAGGCTTGCTCAAGGCGGGTTTCAGCCACGACGAAATTGCCGCGATCATGGGCGGTAACGTGCAGCGCTTGCTGCTTGCCAGCCTTCCCGAAAATTGAGTAAAAACCAGCCAATCACCGCCATCTGGCGCGGCACTTCGCCGCGCCGGCTTCTTGCTTTACACTGGCGGCCGTTCACTCCTTAACCAATTGATGAGATGACCGTGCTCAAAGCACTCAAGAAAATATTCGGCAAAGCCGAGGGCGAGCAGCCCAGCCCAGCAACTCCGTCACCTGTAACGCCCAGCGCACCGCGCGTCCAGCCTGACGCCAACGCTGAAAAACCCAGCCGCAGCGCCTCACCGCGCCCCACTGAAGCCGCTGAAAAACCGTTACAGAGCAAGGAAAAACCGGCGAAACCGCGCCGCGAACGCCCTGCCAAACCAGTCGACACCTGGAAACTGGAAGACTTCGCCGTAGCACCGGCCGAGGGCAAAACCCGTTTTCATGATTTCAAGCTCTCCCCCGAGCTGATGCATGCCATCCATGATCTGGGCTTCCCCTACTGCACGCCGATCCAGGCACAGGTACTGGGTTACACCCTTAGTGGCCGCGACGCCATCGGCCGCGCCCAGACCGGTACAGGCAAAACCGCCGCCTTCCTGATCTCGATCATCACCCAGTTGCTGCAGACCCCACCGCCGAAAGAGCGCTACATGGGCGAGCCGCGCGCGCTGATCATTGCGCCAACCCGCGAGCTGGTGGTGCAGATCGCCAAGGACGCAGCCGACCTGACCAAATACACCGGCCTCAACGTGATGAGCTTCGTCGGTGGCATGGACTTCGACAAACAGCTCAAGCTGCTGGAATCGCGCTTCTGCGACATTCTGGTTGCCACCCCAGGGCGTTTGCTCGACTTCAACCAGCGCGGCGAAGTGCACCTGGATATGGTCGAAGTGATGGTGCTCGACGAAGCCGACCGCATGCTCGACATGGGCTTCATCCCCCAGGTGCGCCAGATCATCCGCCAGACCCCGATGAAGGGCGAACGCCAGACTCTGCTGTTCTCCGCGACCTTCACCGAAGACGTGATGAACCTGGCCAAGCAATGGACTACGGAGCCAGCGATCGTCGAGATCGAGCCGGAAAACGTCGCCAGCGATACGGTCGAACAGCACGTCTATGCCGTAGCCGGCAGCGACAAATACAAGCTGCTGTACAACCTGATCACCCAGAACGACTGGATTCGTGTGATGGTCTTCGCCAACCGCAAGGATGAAGTGAGGCGCATCGAAGAACGCCTGACGCGCGATGGCATCAGCGCCGTGCAGATGTCCGGCGACGTACCGCAGCACAAACGCATCCGCGCCCTTGAAGGCTTTCGTGAAGGCAAGATTCGCGTGATGGTCGCCACCGACGTGGCCGGCCGCGGTATCCACGTTGATGCAATCAGCCACGTGATCAATTTCACCCTGCCGGAAACTCCGGACGACTATGTGCACCGCATCGGTCGCACCGGTCGCGCGGGCACCAGCGGCACCTCGATCAGTTTTGCTGGCGAAGACGACGCCTACGCCCTGCCGGCCATCGAGGCCCTGCTGGGCCGCAAGATCGCCTGCGAAATGCCGCCTGACGAACTGCTCAAGCCGGTACCGCGCAAGCACTGATCCATGCGCAACCAAAAAAGGCGAAGCCCTGCGGCTTCGCCTTTTCTGTTTCAGCGCCCTGCACACCCGCTGTCAGGGTGCAAACAACTCCAACTGCTCGTGCGTGCCGCGCAAGTCATGCAGGCGCACACCTACACCAAGCAAGCGCACGGCCTTGTTGCCACGGGCGAAGGCGGCGCTCATCAGCCGCGTATAGCTCTCCAGATCACGCCGCGCCCCGCCCTGCTCCAGGGTGGTCTGACTGAAGTCGTGAAACTTGATTTTGACGAAAGGCTTGTCCGGCCGATAACTCGCATCCAGCCGTTCCATCCTCGTAGCCAGTTGCTCCAATAGCGCGGGCAACTGCTCCAGGCAGGCGGCCAAGTCCGGCAAGTCCTTATCAAAGGTATTCTCTACGCTGACCGACTGACGCCGACTGTCGTTATGCACGACTCGCTCATCAATCCCCCGCGCCAGCCCCCACAAGCGCTCACCGAAACTGCCGAACTCCTTGACCAACGCCAGCTTATTCCATTCGCGCAAGTCGCTGCAGGTACGAATGCCCAAGCGCCCAAGCTTGTCGGCCGTGACCTTGCCCACGCCATGCAGCTTGCTCACCGGCAAGACGGCAACAAAATCCTCAACCTGATCCGGGGTAATCACAAACAGGCCGTTAGGCTTTTTCCAATCGCTGGCGATCTTGGCCAGGAACTTGTTCGGCGCCACGCCCGCCGAGACGGTGATGTGCAGCTCCTGCGAGACCCGCCGGCGAATATCCTGAGCGATACGCGTGGCGCTGCCAGCAAAGTGCGGGCTGTCAGTTACATCCAGGTAGGCCTCATCCAGCGACAAGGGTTCGATCAGCTCGGTGTAATCGCGAAAGATCGCCTGAATCTCTCGCGAAACGGCCTTATAAGCCTCTATCCGCGGCTTAACGATCACCAGATCTGGACACAATTTAAGCGCCTGCCCAGAAGCCATGGCTGAGCGCACGCCGTAACTGCGCGCTTCGTAATTGCAGGTGGCGATTACCCCACGCCGATCCGCCGAACCGCCGACCGCCAAGGGTTTGCTGGCCAGGCTCGGATCATCACGCATCTCGATTGCCGCGTAGAAGCAGTCGCAATCGACGTGGATGATCTTGCGGCTGCTCATCGCCAAGCCCACCAATCCCGCTGCTATTGCGCGACTGAGCTTACAGGTGCCGCGGGCTTGGCTTCGCTCGCAGCATCCTCAGGCTTGTTCATATAAGACTGGATAATCAGGATGACGATCAGCATAAACGCAGCCAATGGCACCAACTTGGTCTTCGCCGCCACGGCAGCACCACAACCCGGACAGGTCTTGGCATCGGCCGGTACCTGAGCACCACAGGCTTTGCATTCAACGCTCATAACTTTCCTCCATTTAATGGGCACGGACTCTAGCCCAACACCCCGGTTGCGGGCTATGCCGAAAGCAAACCTGTCCACCCAATCAGGCTCCAGCACAGGGGTCTGCAGCGCAAAACTCGCCAGCGCACGGCTAAGCACCTGAATAAAAACAACTTCTAGCCACCTTTAGGTTGACAAGCAGCATTTAGACGCTAGAATTGGCGCCGCGGGATGGAGCAGTCTGGTAGCTCGTCGGGCTCATAACCCGAAGGTCGTCGGTTCAAATCCGGCTCCCGCAACCAGATACTCAAAAAGGCCACTCAATCGAGTGGCCTTTTTGCATTTCCGCCCAAACGATTTAAGTTATTGATTAAAAACCACTAATCAATTGACAAAGCACCGTTCCTGTATAGAATGGCCGGCGCGGGATGGAGCAGTCTGGTAGCTCGTCGGGCTCATAACCCGAAGGTCGTCGGTTCAAATCCGGCTCCCGCAACCAGATACTCAAAAAAGGCCACTCAATCGAGTGGCCTTTTTTGTTTCTGTCACCCGCACAACCTAAGCATTTGATTGAAAACACTATTTTGTTGACAGCACGCGATTTCTATATAGAATGGCCGGCGCGGGATGGAGCAGTCTGGTAGCTCGTCGGGCTCATAACCCGAAGGTCGTCGGTTCAAATCCGGCTCCCGCAACCAGATACTCAAAAAGGCCACTCAATCGAGTGGCCTTTTTGTTTGTGCGTGATTTAAGTGATCCGGCTCAGCAAGGCTTAAGGTTTGCCTATCTAGACTGGAGCAGAACTTCACTTACAGCCTCGGAGCCCACACCACCATGCCCTGGAAAAATACCCAATCGCGCTACGGCAGCCTGTCCATCACCCTGCATTGGCTGATGCTGATTCTAATTGCCGGCGTCTACGCCTGCATCGAACTCAAAGGCAATTTCCCCAAGGGCAGCGACACTCGCGAGCTGCTCAAGCAGTGGCACTTTATGCTCGGCCTGAGTGTGTTCGCCCTAGTCTGGTTGCGCCTGCTAGCCCGCGCCATTGCACCGACACCGGCAATCCACCCCATCCTACCCGCCTGGCAAGCCGTCCCGGCCAAGTTGATGCATCTGGCACTCTACGGCCTGATGATCGGCGCACCGTTGGCCGGCTGGTTGATCCTCAGCGCAGCAGGCAAACCCATCCCCTTCTTTGGGCTGGAGTTGCCGCCACTGGTCGGCAAGAACCCGGATCTGGCCGGCACTATAAAGGAATGGCATGAACTGGCCGGCAGCGCTGGATACTGGCTGATCGGCCTGCACGCCGTCGCCGGACTGCTCCACCATTTCGTCGTGCGCGACAACACCCTGACGCGCATCCTGCCAAGCAAGCAGTCCTGACCTCATCAGGCAATCAGCCCCACTCCATCAAGGCGACGCTCAGTGCTGGTCAATTGCCAGCGTCGCCGCTAGAATTGCGCACTTTTTGATCAGAGGCGCGCCAAGCGCCCAGCATCCATCCGTACACGCCTGAGGTTAACGCCATGTCCACCCCCGCCACGCCAAAAGTCGGCTTCGTATCACTCGGTTGCCCCAAGGCGCTGGTGGACTCCGAACGCATCCTGACCCAGCTGCGCATGGAAGGTTATGAAGTGGTGTCCACCTACCAAGACGCCGATGTGGTGGTGGTTAACACCTGTGGCTTTATCGACAGTGCCAAAGCCGAGTCGCTGGAAGTGATTGGCGAAGCGATCAAGGAAAACGGCAAGGTGATCGTCACCGGCTGCATGGGTGTGGAAGAAGGCAGCATCCGCGACGCACACCCGAGCGTGCTGTCGGTCACAGGGCCGCAACAGTACGAGCAGGTGGTCAACGCTGTACATGAAGTCGTTCCGCCGCGTCAGGACCACAACCCACTGATCGATCTAGTGCCGCCACAAGGTATCAAACTCACCCCACGCCACTACGCCTACCTGAAGATTTCCGAAGGCTGCAACCACAGCTGCAGCTTCTGCATCATCCCCTCGATGCGCGGCAAGCTGGTCAGCCGCCCAGTGGGCGAAGTGCTTAGCGAAGCCGAACGCCTGGTCAAATCCGGCGTTAAGGAGTTGCTGGTGATCAGCCAGGACACCAGCGCCTACGGCGTCGACGTGAAGTACAAAACCGACTTCTGGAACGGTCAGCCGGTAAAAACTCGCATGACCGAAATGTGCGAAGCGCTCTCCAGCATGGGCGTATGGGTCCGCCTGCACTACGTCTACCCCTACCCGCACGTCGACGAGCTGATTCCGCTGATGGCCGCTGGCAAGATCCTGCCGTACCTGGATATCCCCTTCCAGCACGCCAGCCCGAAAGTGCTCAAGCTGATGAAGCGCCCAGCCTTCGAAGACAAGACCCTGGCGCGTATCAAGAACTGGCGCGAGATCTGTCCGGAACTGACCATCCGCTCGACCTTTATCGTCGGCTTCCCCGGCGAGACCGAAGAAGACTTTCAGTACCTGCTCAACTGGCTGACCGAAGCCCAACTCGACCGCGTTGGATGCTTCCAGTATTCGCCGGTAGAAGGCGCCCCGGCCAACCTGCTCGACAACGCCGTGCCGGATGACATCAAACAGGACCGCTGGGACCGCTTTATGGCCCACCAGCAAGCCATCAGCACCGCACGCCTGCAACTGAAGGTCGGCAAGGAAATGGACGTACTGATCGATGAAGTCGACGACCAAGGCGCAGTCGCTCGGTGCTACGCCGACGCGCCGGAAATCGACGGCAGCGTGTTTATCGCCAGCACCAACGTCACTCCAGGCGAAAAAGTCCGCGTGCGCATCGTCGATGCCGATGAATATGACATGTGGGCCGAGTTGATCTAAAGCCCTCACCGTATCGCCCAATAAACAGCCCTGCCAATGCAGGGCTTTTTACGCGCGATCCAATGGACTCAACACAGCAAGCCCACCACGATTCAGGACATGGGTGTAAATCATCGTCGTTTTCACATCCGCATGGCCAAGTAACTCCTGCACAGTACGGATGTCCTGGCCACTCTCCAGAAGATGGGTGGCAAAGGAATGCCTTAGTGTATGGGGTGTAGCCAACTTCACAATGCCCGTACGCTTAATAGCCGCCTTGAACGCACGCTGCACGCGCTTCTCGTCCAAATGATGACGACGTGTCCTGCCGCTACGCGGATCGACCGACAAGCCAGCAGCGGGAAACACATACTGCCAAGCCCAATTCCACGGGCCATTTGGGTACTTGCGCTCAAGTGCGAATGGCAAGTAAACATCACCTCTGCCCGCCTTCAACTCAGCGTTATGACGAGCCCTGACCAAAGTAAGGTGCTGCTTGAGGGGCTCGATCAGACAACGGGGCAGAACTGTTACGCGATCCTTCATACCTTTGCCATCACGAATTAGAATCTCCCCTCGCATAAAATCAACATCCTTAACCCTCAGTCGCAGCACTTCCATTAAACGCATACCAGAGCCATACAACAGATTCGCTGCCAAAGCGACCTCACCATCCAGTTGCGCCAAAATCTGCTGCACCTCTGCCAGGCTCAACACAACAGGCAAACGACTTGGCTTTTTGGCCCGCACAACTTCGCCCAACCAAGGCAAATCCAATTTCAGAACCTGCTTGTACAGAAAAAGCAGCGCAGCAAGCGCCTGATTCTGTGTTGAAGCCGAAACATTCTTGCGTACTGCCAAATCTGAAAGAAATGCCTCGACCTCAGCAGCCCCCATCTCCTCCGGGTGCCGATAACTATGAAAACGGATAAACCGCTTTACCCACTCGCAATAGACGTGTTCAGTGCGAATCGAGTAGTGTTTGAAGCGAATTTGCTCGCGAACCTGATCCAGTAACCGAGGCTTTCCGTCCATGGTGCATAACTCCCTGTCCTGCCAATTCATACCGGCGAACCTCAGCCTAGACGGCGCACCGCAACTGGACAAGAATGTTATCCACCAAGCCCGCAAAGCGTTACGGCACCAAGTGGTGTCTATTTATAGTTAGCCAATCGCTTTCAGCTTGTTTGGTTTTTAATCGTGTACATCAGCACTATCGCTCCACTGCTTCAGGCTTCACAAGTGTTCGAAATTTGTATTTACTGAGCCACCGTCGCCACTATCGCGGCACAGGCAAAACCGCATTTATTCAGTGAAATCGTAAACATTAAATTTATAGCGTTTCGCCAGGTTCACCGCGTAGCGCGTTACAAGCAGGGAAGGCGGTGCTTCAAATTATGCGTACATCCGAGCGTCTAACAGTTGGTTCAAATCGCTCGCTGCGCTCGCTGGGACGGGCTAAAGCCCGCCCCTTAACCAAACGTTATAGGTAATCCTATGGATCATAGTGACGCGCAAGTTAAAGGCATTCCAAGATATTTGCCAGACAATCTAAGCACGAGTCTCCTATTATCATCTGTCGGAATACCATCAGGCCTATACATATCCGCCCCAGAGTCCGTTTTAAGTTTACTGCCCAGCCAGTAAGCCACCAGTGCGCCACTTGTGCTGCTAGGCTTTTGTCTTGGGTTATCAGCGCTAATTCTATTATTTCTATCAGTACACTTGATGATGGTAATAAATCACGCAAAGCATGGAGAAATCCGGCATTACACGACCCACCCTGAAGATATGGATATTAAAAACTTAGTAAAGAAGCTATCTACCATTCACTATATATGTCTTTTAATAATATTTTCCACTGGGGTATTGGTTGGCCATTACCTATAACAACTGGTTCAAGTCGTTCGCTTCGCTCACTCGGGACCGGCTAAAGCCGGCCCCTTAACCAAACGTTAGGTGCTTCTCTTGGATCGTGCAGAAATTCTCAGAATCGCTGAAAAATGGATCAGCTATTACAGAGAGTATGAATTAACAGGGAAGCTACTGGCAGGCGGAGACGAGCTAAATGAACTTGTGTACTCAGCCCCAAAGGAAGCCTTAGAAATAGTTTTTGAAATTCTATCTAAAATAAATCAACAGCCAGAGAACTCATTATTTCAGCAATTGGCTGCAGGCCCGATGGAGATGCTGCTCGTTTATCAAGGCGACACAATCATTGAATTGGTAGAACACGAAGCAGCCCGTAGTGCAGAATTTAGGCTGTTACTAGGTGGCGTCTGGCAAAGCACCACACACGAGAACATATGGCAGCGAGTACTGCAAAGCAGGAGCCAGGCGTGGTGAAGCACCTAACTAGTGGTTCAAATCGTTCGCTTCGCTCACTGGGACGGGCTAAAGCCCGCCCCTTAACCAAACGTTAGGTTGCTCATGAGAATCAGCGCGCTAGAACTCAATAACGCCCTCACGGAATATATTCAAACCTTCCCTAGCGAGAGCCGCTTAAACGGCTACTTGGCAGAAAAATATAGCGCGCAGTACAAAGTAGAGATTCATTCCACTCTTTCATCTGCTGTAAAAACCACAGAGGAGTTTCTCTGGGCTCAACCAGGCGGAGTACATTGGTCCAGCGAGTTTGAAAAAGAACTTTTCAACCACATAGTCTCTAAGCATCCTTGGCTAGAGCTGTCGGGGTTTAGCAGCCTTCTGAGCTTTTCAAAATGGTTGTGCTGGCATGATGGATTAAATGCGTAAGCGCAACCTAACAAATGGTTCAAATCGTTCGCTTCGCTCACTGGGACGGGCTAAAGCCCGCCCCTTAACCAAACGTTAGGCAACCAAGGAAAAACATGACCCACCTTGAGTTAGCAGCCGCCCTTAAAGCACTCCCAAATGAAGATTTGGCGCTAGTGCTTGGAATGGTGCTCCCTGAGCGCAATCCTTTTTCTAAAGAACCAGAAGTAGTTAGCTCTAAAATGTTTCTTGGTATATACACAACGTATACCGATGAAAGCTCAATTAGCATCGTGGCCTATCCTAAGCATGATGAGCGCGGGCCTTATTGGGGCTTCTGCCAATCTACTGAGTCGCCGATCCCAGGCATAAATTTCGTTTCATGTCAGAAGCAAGCCATATCGCCTCTGGATGACACAACAATACATCTTACATAGCCTAACAATGCGTTCAAATCGTTCGCTACGCTCACTGGGACGGGCTAAAGCCCGCCCCTTAACTTAACGTTAGGCACTCTCTGGAATTCTTTACGGTTGGTTTACCCTCAACACCCCGTCGAGAGTAAGCCGCCATAGTTATTGTCATTGCCAATAAGGATTTAATTTATGACGGACCACGCAACAAATAAATCACTTATACACCTTCTGTCCTCGCGGCGTAGCCGTTTTTGCCTTACGGCTATTGGGCAGGCAGGTCAGGCCTAACAACTGGCTAGAATCTTTCGCTACGCTCAATGAAACGACTAAACTGCACCTTAATCAAACGTTAGAGAGTACTAATAGCATGAAATCCGGAATAATCACGTTACTTATATTTACGCTTATTGGCCCTGCTGTAGGGTTTCTTATTATGTCATCTAGGGCTGAAAATGAACTAACCGGCTCTCTTGGAATTGTCGTGGCTTATGTTTTTGGAGGGCCACTAGCGTTTTTAGCCGGAGTAGTATTTATTTCTATCTTGGGCACTGTTGCCAACGTTCTTAATCTGTCACGTGTTAGGTATGGCTATGGGGCACTAATTGGAGCTGGTTCCGGGCTGCTCGCAGCGATAATCTCTCAATTTCTTCCTTTGCATACTGATGAGTACCTCGTTTGCGGTATAGTCGCAGCCGTTTGCGGAGCAATTCGCTGTATGTATCCAATCAAAGTGGAAAGACCCGCACGTAACAACTCCCCCGAGTATTGATTTAAGTCTCAACGACTGTATTTAAAAACTTCGTAGCCGAACATTCTAACTCGCAATACTGCCTAACAATCGGTTCAAATCGTTCGCTTCGCTCACTGGGACGGGCTAAAGCCCGCCCCTTAACCAAACGTTAGGGTTGCAAGATGGATCTTCGCCATACAACAAGAACTGTTTGCATATTAATTTGTACATATGCCTTGCCAATACTCCTTGGCTGGCATCTTCATAATGAAAACCCTCAGGGCATGCTTTTGTACACTCCGGCGCCTGGTGAAGCGAATCCTCAATATTCACCAGCTTTCCCAGTCGGTGCTTTTGTCGGCCTATTAGTCACATCCATAATTTCTTCGCTACTAGTTTTGTTTGGCTTGTTAACGTCACGCTTTAGTCGGAGTATCCGTCTGGAAAACCAAGCAAAATCTTTAGTAAAAGTGGGCGCAATAGCGCTCGCCGCATCTTTGGCCGGAGTTGCTGCATGTGCAATGCAACCCTAACAAGTGGTTCAAATCGTTCGCTTCGCTCACTGGGACGGGCTAAAGCCCGCCCCTTAACCAAACGTTAGAGGACGCACATGAAATACACTGAACTCCTGAGCATCCCAATCCGGGTTCTTGGAATTTATATTTTCTACTCGACTTTTCTTGCAGTAATACGTCAGTATTTTTTATTGACCCAGGTAGCAGCAACAAATTCTGGCGAGTATAAAACTTATGCAGCAATTGCAATATTTGAAATAAGCTTCATGTTAATCGCAGCATTAGCACTAACAAAGCTTCCACTGACAATCTCCAAGTTTCTTACGCCAGTAAATTCTGAAAGTACGCTCAACACAAATATTACCGCCGAGCAACTACAATCAGTAGCGCTATGCATATTGGGTATTTACATCATCACCAAAAACATATCCGACCTAATATTTAATGCTGCCTGGCTTATTAGCTACATTGGACAACCGCCAGAATATCCCGGCAGGATCGGTGAACTCGCAATAAACGAACTCATTACAATCGTTGAAATATTCATCGGAATAATACTTTGCATAAAATCCGACGGAATCAATCTGTTAATAAAACGCATGAGAACAGCTGGAATATCGGCACCACCCTCTAACTAGTGGTTCAAACCGTTCGCTGCGCTCACTGGGACGGGCTAAAGCCCGCCCCTTAACCAAACGTTAGGTGCCTTTTTCATTGCGCTCCGCAGCTAGCATTGATACTGACTAGAAAAATAGGAAATTAAATATGTATGTATCAATAATTTTTGCAGTAATTACCATTTGGTTTGTTGGTGGCGTTCTCTATCGCGAGAGCACGTTTTCAAAAGCCGCCTCAAATCGAGCCGCACGCTACAATGACCTAATAAAGGCAATGGAAACTGAGTTTGGCGAATATCAAGTAGTAAATGCCGCCCGAAAGCATGATCTTCCTCTCTATTGCGAACCAACAATTCAAAAAGGAAAATGGGGCTCACTCTTAGGCTGGTAACTTAAGTCGCTACCACTTACATATACAAATATTCATGCACCTAAAAATCAAAGCGGACGAGCTACCGGCGCACCTTATTTCCAACGTCAGATTTCATTCATTTCTCGGGAAATAAATATATGATCGAAACATTGCTCCTCATAATCCTCGGCTTTCTCGTATTTGCCTGCCTTGTTGGTCTTCGAATTCTATCCAAACTCTCACAGATGAACTCAGGAATTGCCTTGCTTAATCAAGCTACCGCGACCTTTGGCGACCTCAAAGCCAACAATGACCGAGAGACATTCGAAGAAATCAAAAGCTACTTCGAAAAAATATGTGAAAACTCCAAGGTCATCGAACAAAATACATCGGAAATCAAATTTGTCACCGACGTTATTTACAAGTATAAATTGCCAAACGCATCCGAACAGGCACTGCTTGATCGAATAGAAATCGACAACGAGGTTTCGAATGGCATTCAACGTAAGAGATAATTATGACTATAACCATGCCATACCGCGCCTACACCTAACTAGCGGTTCAAACCGTTCGCTGCGCTCACTGGGACGGGCTAAAGCCCGCCCCTTAACCAAACGTTAGCCAATCGCTTTCAGCTTGTTTGGTTTTTAATCGCGTACATCAGTAATATCGTCCCACTGCTTCAGGCTTCACAAGTGTTCAAAATTTATGTTTACTGAGCTACCGCCGCCACTATCGGGGCACAGGCAAAACCGCATTTATTCAGTAAAATCGTAAACATTAAATTTATTGAGTTTCGCCAGGTTCACCGCGTAACGCGTTACAAGCAGGGAAGGCGGTGCTTTTAATTATGCGTACATCCGAGCGTCTAACAGTTGGTTCAAATCGCTCGCTGCGCTCACTGGGACGGGCTAAAGCCCGCCCCTTAACCAAACGTTAGAGGTTGCACGGATGCATGCGTTAAAACTCATAAAATGGGTACTCATTTCTACAGGAGCCACTTTCCTAGTACTTTCATCTTTATTGGTATTTTCTTATTGGCATGCAAGCTATGGAGTTTTCAGCTCTGAATCTTTTGAAAATACAAAATGGCACGCTGCAATATCCGACGAACAATCTGCCACTTGCTACCGTGGAGGAATGGCTAGCGACATACAAGGCTTGTTATCAAACAAAATGACTGAAAATGATGTAGCTGTTTTACTTGGAGAGCCAAGTGAAAAGTTTATTAAACAGGAATATCAATATTCACTTGGCATGTGCAGCGGTTTGGGAATCGATTACGACTATTTGCATATCTACTTCGATGAGCATGGCCATTTCTCTCACACAAAGATTACTCAACATTGAGCAAGCAACCTCTAACAAATGGTTCAAATCGTTCGCTTCGCTCACTGGGACGGGCTAAAGCCCGCCCCTTAGCCAAACGTTAGCTTACTTAAGGAAGAGTAATGCATCCACCAGCATATCCACACGATCAAATACAGAGTTTATACCCTGGCGTATTTTTGCTGCACGGCAGTATTAAGATGGGGCCCTGCATGACAATGAACAGAAACATGGTCATTCTGCAAAGCGGCCCAGAAATAATATTAATTAATCCCGTTCGCATGAGCGAGGAAGGCCTAGCCGCTTTAGATCTACTTGGTAAGGTGAGCATAATAATTAGACTGGGCGACTTTCACGGCCTTGACGATGAATTTTATATAGACAGATATAAATGTGAGTTCTGGGCTCAGCAAGGCCAGGAAACATACAAATCACCGAAACCAACAAAAATCATCACTTCAAGTACTACGGAACCCATCAAAAATTCCGAATTTTTCGTTTTTGAATCTGCCATTTTCCCAGAGGCAGCGCTTCTCATTAAAGAGCATAAGCTATTAATAACCACCGACAGCATCCAATATCATTCTGACTGGAGCTATTTCTCATGGTTTACAAAACTCGCTTTTAAGTTGCTAGGTTTCAAAACAGGTCTAAACATCGGGGTGCCTTGGCTGAAGCGCGTAACGCCAAAAGGTGAAACGCTCAAAAAAGATTTCGAGGCTCTTTTGACCCTCGACTTTGAAGCCATTATTTCAGCACATGGCGCACTCATTAAAAAAGACTCCAAAGAACTACTCAAAACCGAAATGAGTAACGTGTTCACGTAAGCTAACAACTGGCTCACCGTTCGCTTCGTTCTCTGCGACCGACTAAAGCCCGCTCCTTAGCTTAATCGTTAGAGGTTGCAACCAGTTATGGCATGGACTCGAACAGAAAAAGTGACAGCTGCGGTTATATTTCTCGCATCTGGTTCAGTTTTTTCCCTATCGCAAGCTGAATACGCTGAAAACAACCTTGAACGCTGGAAAGAGAGCGAGCACGCCATGAGTGTGAAATTCTCTCAGCTACTGAAGGAGGCCGAGCAGGAACCTAGTCCGGGTGGAAAAGAAGCTCTTAAAAATCTGAAAGAAGCAAAAGTGCGCTGGGAAGAATTCAGGCGAACATTCTGTCTTTCTATGAGCGAAACATATGGCGGCCAGTGGAAAAGTGCAAACGAGTCTGACTGTCGAGAACGGCTCACTAGATCCTTCACGGCCGATATGGATCGTTATGGTTATTGAGTTCAAAGCCGCTATAGCGACTGCTTCAAATCATTCACTTCGTTCACTGACGTGAACTAGGACTCCTCGCTTATTTGTAAGGTAGCAAGGCAAAATCGAGGAGCGGAATACCGGCCAACTGCGCTGCAGGACTCACCTATCCCGGCAGTGCTGCTCATCACAGCCACGAATAACCATCACGCCTTCCTGGCAGCGGCGGATACCTTAGCCACCAATAATCTTCATCACAGTTGCACCTCCGGAGAATGCCACGTCCTGCTTGTCCCCCAGCGACTTGACCAGCAAGCCCTGTAATGCAGGTAACGCCTGGTGACGTGGTTTGTCGAGCAGATCGCCGATGTAGTGGCGGTTGCTCGAGGACAGGCAGCCATGCAGCCAGCCAGTCGAGGATAGGCGCAGCCGCGAGCAGGTGCGGCAGAACGGCACGCTTTCATTGGCGATTACGCCGAAGTGGCCCACTTCCGGAATGGCGAAACGCAGCGCGGTGGCATCCAGCGGGGCGTGGGCCTGAATATAGTCGTAGCGGCTGCCGATCAGCTCCAGCAGCTCGGGCATGCCGACAAACTGGCGCTGGAAGCCGTTGCCATCGCGGGCCAGATGGCCCATGCGCATCAGCTCGATAAAGCGCAGCTCGAAGCCATTGGCCAGGCAGTAGTCGAGCAGCGGCAACACCTGATCGAGGTTCTGCCCGCGCAACGGCACCATATTGACCTTGATCTGTATCCCCGCCGCCCGCGCCTGCTGCAAGCCATCGAGCACTGTCGCCAGATCGCCGCCACGGGCAATGGTGCGGAATGCCGCAGCGTCGAGGGTGTCCAGGGAAATATTCAAGCGACGAATGCCGCATTCCAGCAGCAGCGGTAGCTTGCGCGCCAGCAGCTGGCCATTGCTGGTCAGGCTGATATCGGCCAAACCAAGCTGGCTGACGCCGCGCAAAAAAGCGTCGAGCTTGGGACTGACCAGCGGCTCGCCACCGGTGATGCGCAACCGCTCGATACCGGCGGCTTCGATCAGATAGGCCACGCCACGCAGCATGGCCTCGGCTGAGAGCTCGTCCTGCGCTGCTACCAACCGCTTACCATCGGGTACGCAGTAGGTGCAGGCATAGTTGCAGGCGGCGGTCAGGCTGATCCGCAGATTGCGAAAGCGTCTGCCCTGGCGGTCAACGATCATGCATGACTCCAGCAAAGGTAAGCGCCGAGTATAGGGGCGCCGCCAGCGCAGTAGATTCGTTATCCACCCGCTGAATACCTCAGCTAGCCGGGGTGTCACCCTCACGCTTACGCTTGTTGCCCATGCGCACGCCGATATCCATGAGGAACTGGAAGAAACCTTCCTGATCTTCCAACACGTTGCTCCAGAACGGCGAGTGGTACAGCGCCACAGCGCCGTGCACCAGCGCCCAGGCGGCGCAGTAATGGAAGTATGGCGGCACGTCTTCCAGCTTGCCTTCGGCGATGCGGCCCTTGATCAGCTGGGTCAGACGCTCGAAGTTAGAGGCACGGATCTTGTGCAGCTGCTCGACCATCTCCGGCACTTGATTGCCCTTGACCACCTTCTCTTCCAGGCGGTCAAACAGACGATAGCGCTGCGGGTCACGCATGCGGAACTCGAAGTAGGCGCGCGACAGGGATTCCTTGTCGCGGTCGATATCGGCCGAGTGCAACAGCTCGTTGAGATCGCGCTCATAGTCGAGCATCAGGCGCAGGTAGATCTCCGCCTTGGATTTGAAATGTTTGTAGATGGTGCCTTTGCCGATACCAACCGTGTCGGCAATCATCTCCACAGTCACGCTGTCTTCACCCTGGTCGAGGAAGAGTTTCAGGGCTGTGTCGAGAATTTCCTGTTCGCGGCGGCGAAACTCACGGACCTTGCGGGGTTCTTTATGCATAAAAGGACTACGGGGTCAAAAAAACGAAGGCGCGTATTATGCCTAACTAACGGCAAATTGCACGGATCATCCGACCATGTACGACGTTCATGACGAGTTTCCGCAACTTCCCGGTCTGCGCTACCTGAACCACGCAGCCGTTTCCCCTTGGCCACAACGGGCTGTCGATGCGGTCAGCCGCTTTGCCATCGAGAATGCGCAAACCGGCGCGCGCGACTACCCAGCCTGGCTGCAGGTCGAACGCCGCCTGCGCGAGCGCTTACAGCGCTTGCTCAACGCGCCCTCCCGCAGCGATATCGCGTTGGTGAAAAACACCTCAGAGGCGTTGTCCTTCGTCGCCTTCGGTCTGGATTGGCGACCAGGCGACCAAGTGGTGATCAGCGACGAAGAATTCCCCTCCAACCGGATTGTCTGGGAAGCGCTAGCGCCGCTGGGTGTTGAGGTCGTGCAGGTCAATCTGCATCAGGGTGACGCGGAAGCAACCCTACTCGCCGCCTGCGGGCCGCGTACCCGGCTAATGGCGATCAGTGCGGTGCAGTACGCTAGCGGCCTGCGTTTGGACCTTCCACGTTTAGGCCAGGGCTGCGAGGCGCGCGGCGTGCTGCTGTGCATCGATGCCATTCAGCAGCTCGGCGCCCTGCCCTTCGACGTGCAGGCCAGCCAATGCGCCTTTGCTATGGCCGACGGGCACAAGTGGTTGCTCGGCCCGGAAGGCCTTGGGGTGTTCTATTGCCGCAGCGACCTGCGCGCGCAGCTCAAGCTGCATGAATATGGCTGGCATATGCTCGAACATGCCGGCGACTACCAGCGCAGCAGCTGGGAGCCCGCACGCAGCGCCCGGCGCTTTGAGTGCGGCAGCCCGAACATGCTCGGCGCGATGGCCTTGGAAGCCAGCCTGTCGCTGCTGGAAGAGGTTGGCATGGCGCAGGTAGAGAACGCTCTACAGGAGCGTATGCAATGGTTAATTGATGGGCTACATAAGGTACCCGGAGCGCGTGTGCACAGCGCCGCCGCACGCCAGCAACGTGCAGGAATTCTGACCTTCAGCCTGGATGGCTGGCAGCACCAGGCCTTGTTTGAACGCCTCAAGGACCGGCAGGTGATCTGCGCACAGCGCGGTGCAGGTATCCGCCTGTCGCCACACTTCTACAGCGAACCCAGGGTTATTGAAGAGACACTGGCGCTGCTGCAGCAGCTAGCGTCTGCTTGAGGACTCAGCAGCGCGATCTGTATTCCAAATCCGTTTAAGAATGCCGGCAAACGGCCTGGACGATCGCCAATATTCACCAATACTGATGAGTACTGGTGTGCGGCGTATCCCCCAAGCGCCCCGCCAGGCAAGGTACCGTGGACCGCGTACCTTGATTTACTCCTAATGGTCTTAACCCGGTCTCATCCCCCAGAGCCCGGGTTTTTTTTATGCCCGCCATCCATGGCGGCCTCCCCTCGGGCCGCCGCTACGCGACGTTAAAAATTGCTCCATTTATTGCGCTGAATCTGCGGAGCTCACTTCACCCGAGCCAGCGGGAATAGACGCTTGAAATTGGCGGTGGTCTGCTCAGCCAATTGCTCGAAGCTCACGCCACGCAGCACCGCCAGGTACTCGGCCACATCACGCACATACTCCGGCAGGTTCGGCTTGCCGCGATGCGGGATGGGCGCCAGGTAAGGCGAGTCGGTCTCTACCAACAAACGATCAGCGGGCACCTGGCGCGCCACCTCACGCAGCGCGTCGGCATTGCGGAAGGTGACGATGCCGGACAGGGAAATATAGAAGCCAATATCCAGCGCGGACTTGGCCATTTCCCAGTCTTCGGTAAAGCAATGCAGCACGCCGGCCTGCGGCAGCGCCGCTTCACGCAGTAACGCTAGAGTGTCAGCACGCGCCTCGCGGGTATGCACGATCACCGGTTTGCCGGTAATCCGTGCCGCATCCAGGTGCAAACGAAAGGACGCTTGCTGCAGCGCTGCGGACTCCGGCTCGTAGTGATAATCCAGGCCGGTTTCGCCGATGGCTACCACTTGCGGGTGATTCAGCTCACCGAGCAGCCAATCCAGCGCTGGCGCCGCGCCGGGCTCAAGGTCCAGCGGGTGCACGCCGACTGAACAGTCGACATCGCTATAACGCTCTGCCAGGTCTTTGACAGTGGCGGCATTATCGGCGCTGACGCCGATACACAGGAAATGACCAACGCCGCGCGCGCGCGCAGCATCCAGCGCCGCGTCGAGCGAACCGCCATGGGCGGCCAGATCAAGGCGGTCAAGGTGACAGTGGGAATCAACCAGCATGGGGAGCAATCACTTGAAAATCGGTGCCACAGAGCGAGCACCGTGATACGGAGGAAAAAACACTTACATGGTGTGCGTCGGGCGATCCGAGGTCAGCGCACCGGCCAGGTAGGTTTCGATCTTGTTGCGCGCGGTGTTGTCGCCATCGTTGAACTGCACACCCACACCGGCGGCGCGGTTGCCCTGGGCACCCTTGGGGGTGATCCAGACCACCTTGCCAGCGACCGGAATCTTTTCCGGCTCGTCCATCAGGTTGAGCAGCATGAACACTTCATCGCCGAGCTTGTAGCTCTTGTTGGTTGGAATAAACAGGCCGCCATTCTTGATAAAGGGCATGTAAGCGGCATAAAGCACGGATTTGTCCTTGATTGTCAGCGACAAAATTCCGTTACGCGGGCCCAAGTTAGGAGGCAGACTCATGCGGCATTCCTGATTTTATTCACTTAATGGCCGATTCTAGCCCGGTCCGGGCAAGCTTGCCCACTGCACCAGCAAGGCTTCGAGAAGCAAGACACGGTTAAGGTTAGCCTTGCCGAGGACTTTCTGACGCTGCGCCAGCAACCAATCCTGCATATTCAGCACTTTCGGCTGCGAGGCTTTCTCCGCCAGGTACTGCACCACCTTGCGCATATCAGCTTGCCCCAGCCCATCTTCATCGCGGGTCAGCTGGTAGCGCAGCATCAGCTGCGACCACTGGCAGAACCAGTCGAACAGCAACTGCAGGGAGACCGCATTCCAGCTTTCAGCCAGCTGGCTGGGGGCAATCTGCTGCTTGAGCAGCTTCTTCACCCCCTCTACCACCTGTGCACGCTGGGCGATAACGCCCTGCTCATGCATCTTTACCGCCGCCAGCGGCGAGCCGGCGGCAAGGAACAGCAACTCGCGATGCTCTTCGGCGCTACAGCCCGGCAACGCCTGCTGCAACCACGCCAGGCTCATCGCCTCGCTTGGTAACGGACAGGCCTGCTGCACGCAGCGGCTTTTCACCGTCGGCAATAGGCGGCTGGGTTGATGGCTGATCAACAACAACACGGTATTGCCGGATGGCTCTTCCAGGCTTTTCAGCAAGGCGTTGGCGGCGTTGACGTTCATTGACTCGGTCGGCTCGACCAGCACCACCTTGCGCCCGGCCAGTTGCGCGGTCTGCACGACGAAGCTGACCAGCTCACGCACCTGATCGACCTTGATCGCCTTGTCGGCCTCATCCGGCTCCAGGATGTAGTTATCCGGATGGGTGCCGGCTGCCAGCAGATGGCAGGACTTGCACTGGCCACAGGCATCTAGGCCAGCGGGCTGCTGACACAACAGGCGCGCCATTAGCCGCTCAGCCAGCGCGCGCTTGCCGATGCCGGCCGGCCCGTGTAGCAAATAGGCATGGGCATGCTGCGCGCGACCCGCCAGTTGCTGCCAAAGTGAATCCTGCCAGGGGTAAGCGTCAGCCACGCTGCAGCTCCAGCAGTTGCGGCAGCAACTCATCCAGTGCGCACTGAACCTGACTCAAAGACTGTGCGGCATCAACGATGCGGTAGCGCTGCGGCTGCTCGGCCGCGCGGCGCAGGTAGGTCTGGCGCACAGCATCGAAGAACTGCCGGCCTTCCTGTTCGAAGCGATCCAACCGACCGCGCGCCGCAGCGCGGGCCAAGCCCACTTCGATCGGCAGATCGAACACCAGCGTCAGGTCTGGGCGTAGCGAGTCCTGAACGAACTCCTCCAGCAAGGCGATACGCACCTCGGAGAGCCCCCGGCCACCGCCCTGATAGGCGTAGGTCGCATCGGTAAACCGATCACAGAGCACCACAGCGCCACGCGCCAGTGCCGGACGGATCACCTGCGCCAGATGCTGAGCACGCGCGGCAAACACCAGCAGCAGCTCGGTGTCTGCCGCCATCGGCTCATCACTGGGCGCCAGCAGCAGCTCACGCACCCGCTCAGCCAGCGGCGTGCCACCCGGCTCACGGGTCAGCAGCACATCGATACCCTGCTCGCGCAATAACTCGGCCAGGTAGTCACGATTGGTGCTCTTGCCTGCGCCCTCCGGGCCTTCCAGGGTGATAAACAAACCGCTCACAGGCTGTCCTTACTGATTATTGGGCACTACTGGGGCCGGGCTCGAACGGTAATCCGCGCGGCGCTTGAGCTGATACTCGCGCACGGCCCGGTTGTGCTGCTCCAGGGTGCTGGAAAATACATGGCTGCCATCGCCCCGGGCAACGAAATACAGGCTGCTGCCGGCCACCGGATTCAGCGCCGCATGGATCGCCTCGCGACCCACCAGGGCGATCGGCGTCGGCGGCATACCGTCGATGGTATAGGTGTTGTAGGCCGTTGGCTGACGCAGGTCATTACGAGTGATGCGGCCGTTGTAGCGCTCGCCCATACCGTAAATCACCGTTGGGTCAGTCTGCAGGCGCATGCCGATGCGCAGACGCCGCACAAACACCCCGGCAATTTCGCCACGCTCTTGCGGCACGCCGGTTTCCTTCTCGATCATCGAGGCCATGATCAGCGCGTCATAAGGTTCTTTGTAAGGCAGGTCCTTGGCGCGCTGCGCCCACTCCTCGGCCAGCACCTGCTCCAGTCGCGCATGCGCCTGTTTGAGCAGCTCAAGATCGCTCATACCGCGCACAAAGCTGTAGGTATCGGGGAAAAAACGCCCTTCCGGATTCTGGCCTGGCAGGCCGAGCTTCTTCATCAGCTCGGCATCGCTCAGCTCACTCAGGGTCAGCTCGAGACGGGTTTCGCGCGCCAGTGCCGCACGTACCTGGCGAAAATTCCAGCCTTCAACCAGCGTCAAGCTGTATTGCAGCACTTCACCGCGCCGCCACTGGCCGAGCATATCCAGCGCTGTAGCGCCAGGCGTCAGCCGATATTCGCCACTGTGCAGGGGTTGATTGCGCAGATTGAAGCGCCAGTAAAGGCGCAGCCAGAAGGCCTGATCGAGAATGCCATCAGCCTCAAGGCGATTGAGCACGCCACCCGGAGTCGCGCCTGCAGGCACATCCACCAGGTATTCTTCAGTCAGATTCAGCGGCTGATGCAGCGCCGTGTGCTGTTGCCAGGCGGCAAACGCAACCAGCAAGCCAGCCAACAACACGCCGCCTTCCAGCAGCAGCAAAATTTTGCGTATCACGAATCAGCAGTCCAGTAGATCGCGGGCAATGGCCTGCAGTTTACGGGTGAGCGGGCCTACGGGCCAGTCGTGTGCAAGCAAAGCGCGAACTGGCCACACGCCGTAGACGCTGTTGCACAGCATGACCTCGTCAGCTGCCAGCAACTCGGCGTAGCTGATATCGCGCACCTGACACTCGATCCCAAGCGTGGCCGCCTGAGCCAGCAGCTCGGCGCGCATCACACCAGCAACCCCACAACGAGACAGGTCAGCAGTAATCAGCATGTCGGCACTGACCAGCAACAGGTTGCTGTAAACGCCCTCGATCACCCGGCCGCTGGTGTCCAGCATCAGACCCTCGGCATGCTCGGCGTCCTGCCACTCACTGCGCGCCAGCACCTGCTCCAGTCGATTGAGATGCTTCAGGCCCGCCAGCAACGGCTGCTCGGCCAAACGCGTAGCGCAGGCAAACAGGCGCACGCCCTGTTCGGCATCGGCTGCGGGATAAACCGGTTTAGCGGCCCCCTGCAGGATCAATCGAGGTTGGGCAGGTTGCGGCGGCGTATAACCACGCAGCCCGTCACCCCGAGTAAGGATCAGCTTGGCCACGCCATCCCCCAGCTGCTGACTGAAGGCCAGCAGCTGGGCACGCACGACGGATAGATCGAGAGGAATCTTCAGCCGCACACAACCTTCGGCCAAACGCGCCAGGTGACGGTCCAACAGCACCGGTTGCCCGGCATTTACCGCGATGGTCTCAAACAACCCATCACCGTAAGCCAAGCCGCGATCCTTGACGGATAGCAGCTCGGCCGGCTGGCCATCGACCCAGCTCAGCATCAACCGGCGAACCGGCGGAACACCAGCGAGCCGTTGGTACCGCCAAAACCGAAGGAGTTGGACAGCACGACATCCAGCGCCATGGCCTTGGCCTGGTGCGCAACGAAGTCCAGATCACAGCCTTCGTCCGGGTTATCCAGGTTGATGGTGGGTGGCGCCACCTGATCGCGCAGCGCGAGAATACTGAAGATAGCCTCCACCGCACCGGCAGCGCCGAGCAGGTGGCCGGTCATGGATTTGGTCGAGCTGACGGCCAGCTTGTAAGCATGCTCGCCGAACACCGACTTCACCGCCGCAACTTCAGCCTTGTCGCCGGCCGAGGTCGAGGTGCCATGCGCGTTGATGTACTGCACCTGATCAGGATTCACGCCGGCATCGCGCAAGGCATTGGTCATGCAGCGCGCCGCACCTGCGCCATCTTCCGGTGGCGAGGTCATGTGATAAGCGTCGCCGCTCATGCCAAAGCCGATCAGCTCGGCATGGATGGTCGCGCCACGCGCCTTGGCGTGCTCCAACTCTTCCAGCACCAGCGCGCCAGCACCGTCGGATAACACAAAACCGTCACGGTCTTTGTCCCACGGACGGCTGGCCTTGGCCGGTTCGTCATTGCGCGTCGACAGCGCACGAGCAGCACCAAAGCCACCCATACCCAGTCCGCAAGCGGCCATCTCGGCGCCGCCAGCAACCATCACATCGGCCTCGCCGTACATGATGTTGCGCGCAGCCATGCCGATGCAGTGCGTACCGGTGGTACAGGCCGTGGCAATGGCGTAGTTAGGCCCCTGCAGCCCCAGATGAATCGACAGGAAGCCAGAAATCATATTGATGATCGAGCCAGGCACGAAGAACGGCGAAATGCGCCGCGGCCCTTGCTCATGCAATGACTTGCAGTTGTTCTCGATATTGGTCAGGCCGCCGATACCGGAGCCCATGGCCACGCCGATGCGCTCACGGTTGGCATCGGTGACTTCCAGACCGGAGTTGCGCACTGCCTGAAAACTGGCAGCGAGGCCGTACTGGATAAACAGATCGAGCTTGCGCGCCTCTTTGGCGGACAAGTATTCCTCAACGTTAAAGCCCTTTACCGCACCACCAAAACGTGTGGAAAAAGCGGAAAGATCCATATGCTCAAGCAGGCCAATGCCACTGCGGCCAGCCAAAATGCCCTGCCAGCTACTCGGCACATCGTTACCCAATGGCGACAGCATGCCCATACCGGTAACCACGACGCGTCTACGCGACACAGCAATCTCCTTTTCTAGTTATCAACGCCTGGAAAGCGCTTAAAGAAAAGCCGCACGCCTGATGAAGGGAGTGCGGCTTTTCCGAGTCGGGATCCGACGATTACGTTTTACGCGTGAGCAGTAACGTAGTCGATCGCTTCCTGAACGGTGGTGATCTTCTCGGCTTGCTCGTCCGGGATCTCGGTCTCGAATTCTTCCTCGAGAGCCATCACCAGCTCAACGGTGTCAAGAGAGTCGGCACCCAGGTCTTCAACGAAGGAAGCGCTGTTGGTTACTTCCTCTTCTTTGACGCCCAGTTGCTCGGCAACGATTTTCTTGACGCGTTCTTCGATGGTGCTCATACGTTGTTCTCACTCCTAATGGGACAAATCTTGGCCACTGTGCTGCGGCCAAGTGTATAGAAAGGGTTTTTAGCATTTCAAGCTGAATGCCGGGGTGCCCCACAAACACTTCAACGACCTGCCTACAAACCTGTTGCAGCTTTATAACGGATTTTAGACAGCATCTATGACAGTTTTCTGAAGCCATCCGTCACATTCAGCTCATGTACATCCCGCCGTTCACAGGGATAGTAGCGCCTGTAACGTAAGCCGCGCCATCAGAAGCGAGGAAAGCGACCACTTTTGCGATCTCTTCGGCCTGCCCCAAACGCCCCAACGGAATCTGTGTCAGCAGCGCATCACGCTGTGCTTCCGGCAGTTCACGGGTCATATCTGTGTCGATAAAGCCCGGTGCCACGGCGTTCACGGTAATCGCCCGCGAACCCACTTCACGCGCCAGCGCACGGCCAAAACCTTCAAGACCAGCCTTGGCAGCTGCATAGTTAACCTGCCCACCGTTGCCCATGGCACCCACCACCGAACCGATGTTGATGATGCGCCCGTAGCGCGCCTTGGTCATACCGCGCAGTACAGCCTTGGTCAGCCGGTACAGGCTGCTCAGGTTAGTGTTGATGACATCAAACCACTCGTCATCTTTCATGCGCAGCATCAGGTTATCGCGGGTGATGCCGGCGTTATTGACCAGAATCAACGGCTGACCAAGATGTTGCTGGATATGTTCGAGGGTGCTGGCGACCGATTCGCTGTCACTGACATCGAGAACCAGACCCGCCCCCTCAATGCCATTGGCTTTCAGGGTTTCCGCAATACGTTCAGCACCCGAAGCGGTGGTAGCGGTACCGATAACCACGGCGCCCTGACGCCCCAACTCCAGGGCAATCGCCTGGCCAATGCCACGGCTCGCGCCAGTGACCAGTGCAACTTTACCTTGCAGGCTCATAACGTTTCTCCTTAATCAGACCAGGGCCGCGTTCGCAGCAGCGAAGGCGTCCGGGGTGTCCAGGTTATGGGTATTGATGCCTTTGACGCAGCGCTTGTTCAAACCAGACAACACCTTGCCCGGACCGCACTCAACCAGATCAGTCACACCTTGCGCAGACAGGCAGACGATCGACTCAACCCAACGCACCGGGCTGTAAAGTTGAGCCAACAGGTCGCGCTTGAGCCCTTCCAGATCCATCACTGCCGCAGCGCTGACGTTCTGCACCAGGGCAATGTTCGGAGCCTGCCAGTCAATTGCCGCTACTGCTCCGGCAAAGCGCTCAGCCGCAGGCCGCATCAGCGCGCAATGCGACGGCACGCTAACCGGCAATTGCATCGCGCGCTTGGCACCACGTGCCTTGCAGGCCTCAATGGCGCGCTCAACGGCAGCAGCGCCGCCGGCGATAACCACCTGTCCTGGCGCATTGAAATTCACTGCACTGACCACTTCACCCTGCGCAGCTTCGGCGCAAGCAGCCAGTACATCAGCATCTTCCAGACCGAGAATCGCCGCCATGCCGCCCTGCCCGGCAGGAACCGCCTGCTGCATCAGCTGACCGCGATGCTCAACTAACTTGACCGCAGCAGCCAGCGACAAGCTACCCGCTGCGACCAGCGCCGAGTATTCACCCAGGCTGTGGCCAGCGACAAAAGCCGGACGCGCGGCGCTCTCGGCAAGCCAGGCACGCCACAGCGCGACAGAGGCGGTGAGAATCGCAGGCTGAGTCTTGTCGGTTTGATTGAGTTGTTCTTCAGGACCTTGCTGGGTCAACGCCCAGAGGTCATAACCAAGGGCTTCGGAAGCCTCGGCGAAGGTTTCGAGGATCAGCGGTCGCTGTGCACCATGCTCGGCGAGCATGCTCAACGACTGGGAACCCTGACCCGGAAAGACGAATGCGAGAGATGCAGACATGGAAACCTGTTCCTAATGATCGTGATCGTCGGTAATACGCGCTCAGCTTAGCCAAGCGCAAGAAACTGACAGTTGGATGACAGGCTGTCCGCTGCGGTCACATTCTAAAGCAGGTGCTCGCCCAGGCGACCATGCAAACGCTGCGGCAAATCCTCTTCAATCTCCCGCAAAGCTCGGCGAATAGCGCTTTTAAAGTCGTCAGGTCCGGCCGCACCATGGCTTTTCACCACAATGCCCTGCAGCCCGACAAAACTCGCCCCATTGTGCTGCGCCGGGGCCAGTTCACCCTGCAAGCGCCGCAACAGCGGTAACGCCAAGACTCCCACCATGCGCGCAGCCAGGCTGGATTTGAACAGTGCTTCAATCCGCCCGGCAATCATTGCCGCCAGGCCTTCGCTGGACTTGAGCAGGATATTGCCAACAAAACCGTCGCACACCACGACATCGGCCTCACCGCGATACAGCCCATCGCCTTCGACAAAGCCGATGTAGTTCAGGCCTTCCGCTTGCTGCAGCAGACTGGCCGCCAGTTTGACCTGCTGGTTGCCCTTGATGTCTTCAGTGCCGACGTTCAGCAACGCTACGCGCGGACGCACTGCACCCAGCGCCTCGGCAGTAACCGAGCCCATCACGGCAAACTGGTAGAGGTGCTCGGCGCTGCAATCGACATTGGCGCCCAGATCGAGCAGATGGCAGAAGCCCGCCTGCGTCGGAATGGCGGTGACCATGGCCGGACGATCAATGCCGGGCAGGGTTTTCAGCACATAGCGCGACAACGCCATAAGCGCACCGGTATTACCGGCACTGACGCAAGCCTGCGCCGCACCACTGCGCAGTAACTCAAGACTGATACGCATCGACGAATCCGGCTTGCCACGCAGCGCCTGGGCCGGCCGCTCGTCCATGGCGATAATTTCGCCCGCATGCTCAACGCGCAGACGTGCACGATCGACGCCGGGATAGCGGGCAATCAGAGATTCAAGCAGAGAAGATTGGCCGACGAGGACCAGGTGCAACGAGGGATTTTCAGCCAGACAGGAGATGCAGGCTGGAACAATGCAGTGGGGACCGAAGTCCCCACCCATTGCATCAATCGCGATGATCGGAGCGGACAAGATTTACTCGTCAGCGCCCTTGTCGATCACTTTACGACCACGGTAAACGCCTTCTGGCGATACGTGGTGACGCAGGTGGATTTCACCGGTGGTTTTCTCGACCGACAGAGTGCTGGCCTCGAGGGCATCGTGCGAACGACGCATGTCACGGGCGGAACGGGATTTTTTGTTCTGCTGAACAGCCATAACTAATTAACTCCTAAACGTTTGGGTCACGCTTTAACTGCGCCAATACACTGAACGGGTTGGACCGCGTTACCTCGTCCTCGCTCGACTCGGGCTCTTCGAGGCCGGTCGGCTGCTGGCAATCTTTAGGGTCATGAGCCGGGACAATGGGCAAGGCAAGCAGAAGCTCCTCCTCAACCAGCGCCAGCAGATCCAATGGGTCTTCACCCAACTCAATCACGTCATAGCCTTGCGGCACTGACTGGGTATTCGCACCCTCTTTCACCACAGCGTAATCACACGCGCTATGGATCGGCAAAGTGACCAGCTCCAGACAACGCTGGCAAACCATCTTGACTTCAACCTCAAGCTCGCTGTGAAAAACTACAGCATTGCGCTCGTCGCGCTCGAAGAAGAACTTCGTGCGCACCATGCCTTGGTTATCGGCAAGCGGGCCGCAGAGTCGCTGCAAATCTGACAGTTGCAGCTCACCTTCGAGGGTGGCGCTGCGATCGGCTAATTTGCGCGGATCAACGTGAGGTGGAATCGGGCCATTTGACATAGGCGGCGCATTTTAGGGATGCAACCCGCCGCTGTCAAAGGAAATTCGGCCTGTCCAGCATATGGACCGACAGCTAGAATCGCCCACCCTCTACCAACTCTTAAATAGAAGGAAATCGCCGTGCTGCCTCTGGTGCTCGCCTCCAGCTCACCCTACCGACGTGAACTGCTCACCCGCCTGCGCTTGCCCTTCACCTGGAGCGCTCCGCACATCGACGAATTAAGGCGACCCGATGAAGACGCAGAAGCCCTGGTGCGCCGACTATCGCTGGAAAAGGCCCAAGCACTGAGCGCTACCCACCCGCAGCACCTGATCATCGGCTCAGATCAGGTGGCAGTACTCGGCTCGCAAATCATCGGCAAACCACACACCCTGGAGCGCGCTCGCGAGCAGCTAATGGCAGCCAGCGGCAACAGCGTGACCTTTCTGACCGGCCTCACGCTGTTTAACAGTGCCACCGGCCAGCAGCAAACCGACTGCACCCCCTTCACCGTGCATTTCCGCGCCCTCAGCGAAGCACAGATCATGCGCTACCTGACAGCCGAACAACCCTTCGACTGTGCCGGCAGCTTCAAGGCCGAAGGCCTGGGCATCAGCCTGTTTCGCAGCACAGAAGGTAGCGACAGCAACAGCCTGATCGGCCTCCCCCTAATCCGCCTGGTGGACATGCTGCTGGCCAGCGGCATCGATATCCCCTAAAAACAACAAGCCCGATCAATGACCGGGCTTGTTTAAAACAGCTCCAGACCTTAGCGCAACGCCGGCCCCTGGAACCCCATCCAAAGTGCAATGCGCTCAGCCAAGCTGGCACCTAAAGTCTTGGCAAACTTATCGAAAGGTGACTCTTGCACCGTGAAGTCGACGATTTCCTTCTCGCCAATCACTTCCCGCGCCACATAGCTGGTATTACCTAAGGCATCGACCAAGCCCAACTGCAAGGCTTGCTCTCCCGACCAAACCAGGCCCGAGAACAGCTCAGGGTGCTCGGCATCTTTCAAACGCTCACCACGCCCCTGCTTAACGCTGGCAATAAACTGACGATGGGTGGTTTCCAGTACGCCCTGCCAAAACTCGGTCTCTTCAGCCTTTTGCGGCTGGAACGGATCGAGAAACGCCTTGTGCTCGCCGGAGGTATACACACGACGATCCACACCCAGCTTCTCCATAGCCCCAACAAAACCAAAGGTTGCGGCCGTGACACCAATAGAGCCGACCAGGCTAGCCTTGTCGGCATAGATCTCATCGGCCGCACTGGCGATGTAATAGGCACCCGACGCACCCAAATCGGTGATCACTGCATACACTTTGATCGTCGGGTATTCGGCGCGCAGGCGGCGAATCTCGTCATAGATGTAGCCCGACTGCACCGGGCTGCCACCCGGGCTATTGATGCGCAGGATCACGCCCTTGGTGTTGGCGTCCTCAAACGCCGCACGCAGGCTGCTGACAATATTATCGGCACTGGCCGATTCCTGATCGGCAATCATCCCGCGCACCTCGATCACCGCAGTATGACTGCCGGTGGTCGCACCTTTTTTCATCGCCAGCATGGGCGAGAACAATGCCAGCGCACCGAAGATATAAATAAAGGTCAGCAGCTTGAAGAAAACCCCCCAACGCCGCGCGCGGCGCTGCTCCTGCACCCCGGCCAGAAGAGTCTTCTCCAGCAGCTGCCAGCTCTTACCGTCGCCATCAGCCGCCGACGCCTTCCATTCATCTGCCATGCAAAACCACCCCAACTGACTGATTTGACGCGCACCGGCCTAGCCAGGCGCGCAACTCGGTAAAACACTCTATTGCCAGCGTAGGCCGGCACTCACGCAGCGCCTGCAACGACTGCGCACCATAACCCACGGCCACACAATCCATGCCGGCACGCTGCGCCATCAACAGGTCGAAGGTCGAGTCACCCACCATCAGCGCCCGACTGGCAGCAATACCGCTTTGCGCAAGAATCTCATGCAACATCAGTGGATCCGGCTTGCTTGCCGTTTCGTCGGCGCAGCGGCTGTAGTCGAAATAATCCAGCCAACCCCGATCCGCCAGCACGCGCTGCAAACCGTGCCGCCCTTTGCCAGTCGCTACTGCCAGACGATAACCCTCGACACGAAACGCCTCTAAACCCTCAGCCACACCATGGAACAGCGCCGAAGGCTCGGACTCAAGGGCCAAGTAATTTTCGCTATAGCTTTGCCGCAGTCGCTGAGCACGAACCGCATCCTGCATATCCGGATACAGGCAACGAATCGCCTCAGGCAAGCCCAGACCGATAATGCCGCGCACTTGTTCATCCGTGCAGCGTGGCAAGTCGCAAGCATCGGCAGCCAGATGCATCGCCGCAACGATCCGACCGATGGAATCGACCAACGTGCCATCCCAATCAAAGATCAGCAGCTGGTAGCCACGCTCCTGACAGCCACGCATCTGAGAATCAGGCACCGAGACGCACCATAGTCCGCACCCACATTTCATCGACCGGCGCTTCAAGCTTGAGTTGACCACCTTCAGGCAGCGGCACAACCAACTCATAGGCATGCAGAAACAGGCGCTTGCCGCCTAGATCGCGAATTTCCTTGGTGAAATCGTCATCGCCGTACTTGCTGTCACCAGCAATGCAGTGCCCGGCATGCTGCGCATGCACACGGATCTGATGGGTACGTCCGGTAACCGGCTTGGCCTCGACTAGGGTAGCGAACTCACCAAAGCGGCGCAGCACACGGAAGATAGTCAACGCCTCCTTACCTTCAGGATTGACCTCAACCATGCGCTCACCGGAACGCAGATTACTCTTAAGCAGTGGCGCATTGACCTGCTTCTTGGCCGTCGCCCAGTTGCCACGCACCAGCGCCATATAACGCTTATCCACGCCATCGCCACGCAATGCTTCGTGCAGATGGCGCAACATGCTGCGCTTCTTGGCAATCATCAACAGACCCGAAGTATCACGATCCAGGCGGTGCACCAACTCCAGATCTTTGGCATCCGGACGCAACTGACGAAAGGCTTCGATAACCCCGTAATTCAGCCCACTACCGCCATGCACAGCGATGCCGGCCGGCTTGTTCAGCACGATCAGCGCCTTATCTTCATAGACAATTGCAGCTTCAAGCCGCTGCAAGAGCCCCTGGGCCAACGGCTCGGGCTCATCGCGCTCAGCCAGGCGCAGCGGCGGCACGCGAATGATGTCGCCGGCTTGCAACTTGTACTCAGGCTTAATCCGACCTTTATTCACGCGCACTTCGCCTTTACGCAAAATACGGTAAATCAACGTCTTGGGCACGCCTTTGAGCTGGGTGCGAAGAAAGTTATCAATGCGTTGGCCGGCAAGCTCCGGCGCAACCTCGAGCAGCTGGACGCCGGAGGTTGGAGGGGAAGGATTTGTCATCGCGCAATCATAACAATTTTTTATGGAATTGAAGCACTTAATCATTGCTGCTATAGTCGGGGACGCCGCCAAAAGCGGCCTGGTTTGCGGATGATCGCCAAAACTGCCATCCCCAACCAACGCAACCCATTCGGGACGTGAGGCCGTCCGACGGGTTATTCAACGAAAGAAAAGCCTCCAAGGCTGTGAATAACTCGGAAATAAAGCCTTTAAGCCATGATGCGCAACCTGCCCCTCTGGACGGTTGCGGTAATAGTTAACCCGCTGCGGATTTTCGCGAGCGGCACCCGAGTTTCAGCGATACGTGTAGGGTGGAGATGTACAACTGTTGGTCCGCGTAGCAGCTCGCTTTACCAAGACGCTTCATCTCGTCCGCTACCAACAGCTGATTCCTCCTCCTGACTTAGTGCTTTCTGTTATCACAGCGAGCAGGAGACGTCCGTCGCGGCCCAGCACAATTGGCTGACCGCCGCTAGACACTGGAACGCTTTACGACCGTTCCTGACGCACCTGACACCGACCCTGAAGTCGTGTGTGCCGAACGCCGCTTCCGCCAGCACCGGAAACCGACGGTATTACATGAAAAGAATGCTGATTAACGCAACTCAACCTGAAGAGCTGCGTGTCGCCCTGGTAGATGGGCAAAAACTCTACGACCTGGACATCGAGTCCGGCGCCCGTGAGCAGAAAAAATCTAACATCTATAAGGGTAAAATCACCCGCGTAGAACCCAGCCTCGAAGCTGCTTTCGTTGACTTCGGCTCTGAACGTCACGGTTTTCTCCCGCTCAAAGAAATCTCCCGCGAATATTTCAGCAAGGCCCCAGAAGGCCGCGTCAATATCAAAGACGTGCTCAAGGAAGGCCAGGAAGTCATCGTTCAGGTCGAGAAGGAAGAACGTGGCAACAAGGGTGCAGCCCTGACCACCTTTATCAGCCTCGCCGGTCGTTACTTGGTACTGATGCCAAATAACCCGCGCGCTGGCGGCATCTCGCGTCGCATCGAAGGCGAAGAGCGTAATGAGCTGCGTGAAGCACTGAACGGCCTGGTCGCCCCTAGCGACATGGGCCTGATCGTGCGCACCGCAGGCCTGGGCCGCTCCAGCGAAGAAATGCAGTGGGACCTCGATTACCTGCTGCAACTCTGGACCGCCATCAAAGAAGCCTCGCTCGACCGCGCTGCGCCCTTCCTGATCTATCAGGAAAGCAACGTGATCATTCGCGCCATCCGCGACTACCTGCGCCAGGACATCGGCGAAGTGCTGGTCGATAGCATCGAAGCGCAGCAGGAAGCTCTGAGCTTTATCAATCAGGTGATGCCGCAGTACGCCAGCAAGATCAAGCTGTACGAAGACAGCGTGCCGCTGTTCAACCGCTTCCAGATCGAAAGCCAGATTGAAACCGCTTTCCAGCGCGAAGTGAAGCTGCCGTCCGGTGGTTCCATCGTCATCGACCCGACCGAAGCCCTGGTGTCCATCGACATCAACTCGGCCCGTGCGACCAAAGGCAGTGACATCGAAGAAACTGCCCTGCAGACCAACCTGGAAGCGGCTGAAGAAATCGCCCGCCAGCTGCGCCTGCGTGACATCGGCGGCCTGATCGTTATCGACTTTATCGACATGACCCCGGCGAAGAACCAACGCGCCGTGGAAGAAAAAGTCCGTGAAAGCCTGGAAGCCGACCGTGCCCGCGTACAAGTGGGCCGCATCTCGCGCTTCGGCCTGCTGGAAATGTCGCGTCAGCGCCTGCGTCCGTCCCTGGGCGAAAGCAGCGGCATCGTCTGCCCACGCTGCAATGGCCAAGGCATCATCCGCGACGTTGAATC
Source organism: Pseudomonas sp. EA_35y_Pfl2_R111 (assembly GCF_963970955.1). NCBI lineage: Bacteria > Pseudomonadati > Pseudomonadota > Gammaproteobacteria > Pseudomonadales > Pseudomonadaceae > Pseudomonas > Pseudomonas sp. EA_35y_Pfl2_R111. Next base: position 274,464 of record NZ_CAXAOM010000001.1, read on the forward strand.
GCTGTCGCTGGCGATTCTGCGCCTGATCGAAGAAGAAGCCCTGAAAGACCGCACCGCCGAAGTTCGCGCACAAGTGCCAATTCCAGTTGCCGCCTTCCTGCTCAACGAAAAACGCAACTCGATCACCAAGACCGAACTGCGTACCCGTGCGCGCATCGTTATCGTGCCGAACGATCACCTGGAAACCCCGCACTTCGAAGTCACCCGCATTCGTGACGACAGCCCGGAAGCTCAGTCCACTCAATCCAGCTATGAAATGGCGACCATTGAAGTGGAAGAAGAGAAGCAGGCCGCCGCAACGCGCACTCTGGTTCGCCAGGAAGCCGCGATCAAGACCGCGCCGCAGCGCACTGCGCCAACCCCGGTTGAAGCAGTAGCCGCACAGCCGGTAGCTGCTGCCGAGCCAAGCCTGTTCAAGGGTCTGGTCAAGTCGCTGGTCAGCCTGTTCGCCGGCAAGGAAGAAGAAAAGCCCGCCATCGTTGAGAAGAAAACCAGCGAACGCCCACAGCGCAGTGATGAACGTCGCAACGGTCGCCAGCAGAACCGCAACCGTGGTGGCCGCAACAATGAAGATCGAAAGCCGCGCGAGGACCGTGGGCCACGTGAAGAGCGTGCTCCGCGTGAAGAGCGTCAGCCTCGCGCAGCCCGTGAAGAACGTGCTCCACGTGAGGAACGCGCACCGCGTGAAGAGCGTGCGCCACGCGAAGAACGCAGCCCGCGTGACGTCGTAGAAGTTCGCGAGCCGCAAGAAGTGCGTCAATCGCGCCCACCACGTGAAGAGCGTCAGCCACGCGACCGCAAACCACGTGAAGAGCGCCAGCCGCGCGAACTGCGTGAGCCACTAGATGCCGCACCTGGTGATAGCGCAACCGTTAGCGAAGAAGCCCGCGCCGAACGTCCGCAACGCGAACCGCGCCAGCCGCGCGCACCGCGTGAAGAGCGCCAGCCGCGTGCCGAACAGGCTGCAGCTGTCAGTGACGAAGAAGCACTGAATGCTGAAGAAGCACTGCAGGACGATGAGCAGGAAGGCAGCGAAGGTGGTGATCGCCCACGTCGCCGCTCCCGCGGCCAGCGTCGTCGCAGCAATCGTCGCGAGCGCCAGAACGATGCCAACGGCAACCCAATCGAAGGCAGCGAAGAAACCGCAGAAGCACCAGCCGACGCCGACAACGCAGTAGTCGCTACAGCAGTGACCGCCGCCGTCATCACTGGCGCGGACGAAGCAACCCAAGCGACCACTGAAGCCGCACCGGCAGCTGTCGAGCAGGAGCAGCCACGTGAAGTCGCTGCAGCTGAAGCGCCACAAGCCGTTGTTGAAACCGCTGTTGTAGAAGCAGTAAGCAACCCGGTTGTCGAGGCCAGCGGAGCACCTGCACAGGCCGAAGTCAGCGAAGCTGCACCAGCACCTGCTGTTGTAGAAGCGTCCGCACCGGTCGCAGAAGTTATTGAAGCGCCAGCTGTGGTTGCCGTTGCCGAGCCGGTTGCCGAAGTCGCAGTGACTGAAGTTGTGGCAGCTGAAGCCGCACCTGCGGTCGCTGTCAGCAGCAACGGTCGCGCACCGAACGATCCGCGCGAAGTGCGTCGTCGTCAGCGTGAAGCCGAGCGCCTGGCCCGCGAAGCCGCCGAAGCCCCAACTGCCGCCGTGCAGGTTGAAGCGGCTGCGCCGATCGCTGCGGAGCCGGTTGCAGACGTAGTTGCCGAAGCCGTAGTGGAAACCGCAGCCGAAGCGCCTGCGCACAGCGAAACAGTCGGGCCCAAAGCTGAAGCCACAGAAGCAGAAGTAAGCCCGAAGCCGCAAAGCTCGCTGTTTACTGAAGCAGAAGCTGACGAGCAGGATAAAGAAGCGGTCAAACCGCAGGTCTGATCCGCTAGGCAATAAAAAAGGGGATGCTTCGGCATCCCCTTTTGCGTTCTAGCTTTTATTACAGTGCGATCAATCGCTGTTCGCTACCTTCCGCCCAAACGCCTTACAACACGTTTGGCTCGATCTCCAAGTCGACCGCAAAACGCTGGGCGATATCCGCCTGGATACGCTGCGCCAGTGCCAACAGCTGCGCACCAGTGGCGGCGCCGTAATTCACCAGCACCAACGCCTGCAGACGATGCACACCCGCATCCCCCTCACGAAAGCCCTTCCAGCCCGCCCGCTCGATCAGCCAGCCCGCGGCCAGCTTAACCTGCCCGTCCGCCTGGCCATTCACCACCTGAGGATAGGCCACCAGATCGGCATGCTCAGCGCGCAAACGCTGCGCCAGCTCACTCGATACCAGCGGGTTCTTGAAGAAGCTGCCGGCATTGCCTAGGTGAGCAGGGTCAGGCAATTTTTCGCTGCGAATGGCGCAGATCGCATGGCTGATATCCAGCGCCGTCGGGGCATTGATTCCCTGCTCTTCCAGACGCTGACGCACTGGACCGTAATCCAGATGCAGCGCAGCAGCACGACTCAAGGCAAAACGCACCCGCAGGATGACCCAACGCCCGCTTTCCCGCTTGAACAGGCTATCTCGGTAGGCAAAGGCGCAATCGTCCAAAGAAAATTCGCGCAGCTCGCCACTGCGGCGATCCAGGGCGGTCAAACCGGCAAACAGATCCTTCAGTTCAACGCCGTAGGCGCCAATATTCTGCACCGGTGCGGCACCGACGGTGCCGGGAATCAGGCTGAGGTTTTCCAAGCCGGCAAAGCCGCGGGCCAGGGTCCACTGCACAAAGGGATGCCAGGGCTCGCCCGCCTCCGCTTCGATTAGCACCCGCTCGCCATCATCCTCAAGCACGCGAATACCGCGACTGGCCATACGCAGCACCAGCACCTCGACATCGGTTGTGAGCAGCAGATTACTGCCACCACCGAGTAACAGCAGCGGAAGCTGCTGCGTTTGCGCATAGCTCAGCGCTTCGCGCACCTGCTGATCGTTTGCAGCTTCGGCAAAATGACTGGCCTGGGCCTCGACGGCAAAGCTGTTATAAGGCTTCAGTGATACCTGAGTGCGCACCTGAAGGCTCATAAGCGCCCCTTGAGTTCTATTACCAGCGCATCACAGGCCTGCTCGATCAAATCCAGTACCTGGGTAAAACCGGCTTCACCACCGTAATAAGGATCCGGCACTTCATCCAGTTCCAGCTGATAACGGCGTAGAAACAGGTCAAGCTCGGCCGCATGATTGCCCGGACGCAGCTGCTGCAGGTCGTGCAGGTTGCTGTTATCCATCGCCAGAATCAGGTCAAAGGCGTGAAAATCCGCCGCTTTGACCTGCCGACCGCGCAGCGCAGAGAGGTCATAGCCATGCTGCTGCGCAGCCTGACGAGTGCGCAGATCCGCAGCCTTGCCCACATGCCAGCCGCCAGTGCCGGCCGAATCGACCTCGATGCGCCCTTCCAGTCCTGCTTCACGCAGCTTGTGGCGCAATACACCTTCGGCCGTTGGCGAGCGGCAGATATTGCCCAGGCAGACGAACAGAACGCGCATCAGACCCCCAGCAGGCGACGAACCCGCTCCAGGTCTTCCGGCGTGTCGACGCCCGCAGGTGGCGCTTGCAGGGCATCGGCGACATGGATACGCACGCCATGCCAGAGCGCGCGCAGCTGCTCCAGGCACTCGGTGTCTTCCAGCCAGCACGGGCCCCAGGCGACGAAGTCATGCAGAAACTGCGCACGGTAGGCGTAGATGCCGATGTGGCGACGGTACGGCACGCCGACTGGCAGTTCGTCACGGCTCTTGGCGAAGGCATCCCGCGCCCAGGCTAGCGGCGCACGACTGAAGGTCAGGGCCAGGCCGGCCTTGTCGCTGACTACCTTGACCACATTGGGGTTGAACAGCGCCTGTACATCCTCGATCGGCTCAGCCAGGGTGGCGATGGCCGCCTGCGGATTGACCGCCAGATTGGCCGCCACCTGATCAATGATCGCTGGCGGAATCAGCGGCTCGTCGCCCTGCACGTTGACCACGATAGCGTCAGCCGCCAGGCCCAGAGCCGTCGCTACTTCAGCCAGGCGGTCGGTACCGGAGTTGTGATCGACGCGGGTCAGCACCACCTGCGCACCAAAGCTGCGGCACGCCTCAACGATGCGCGCATCGTCGGTGGCAACTACCACCTGCTGGGCGCTGCTTTTGCACGCCTGCTCCCAGACATGCTGAATCATCGGTTTGCCGGCAATATCCTGCAGCGGCTTGCCCGGCAGGCGGCTGGAAGCAAAACGCGCCGGAATCACAACGGTAAAGACAGGGCTCATTTACTTGTCCAGGCGCTCGTCAACGTTAAGGGTGCGGGCTTCGCTTTCCAGCATCACCGGGATGCCATCGCGCACCGGAAAGGCCAGTGCGTCGGCCTTGCAGATCAGCTCGCTCTTGTCAGCGGCGAGCTTAAGTGGGCCTTTGCACAATGGGCAGGCGAGAATGTCGAGTAGTTTCGGGTCCATGGGAGATCCTTGAGAGGAAGCAGCTACTGGGGCGGACGAAGCCGCCGAATGATCAGAACAATCAGGTGCGCGGCACAAGACGCTGCAATTGCTGATCAAACCAGGCGACAAACGCGGCCGAAGGCTCGGCATCCACCGCCAGGTACCACCAATCGTCAGCCGCAAAGGCACGGCACTTGACCGCATCCTTTTCCGTCATCAGCACCGGCAGCTCCGGGCTGAAATTCAGCAGCTCGGCGCTATACGGCGCGTGGTCAGCAAAGGCATGCGCGACAGGCCGCCAGTGTAGCCCTTCGAGGGTGTTGAAGAAACGCTGCGGGTTGCCAATGCCGGCGACCGCATGCAGGGCCTGACCAGCCGGGAAATGACTCAGCGGGTGCTGCTGAGCACTGCGTAGATTGACCAGGGCGCGCGGCTGCAGGGTAAAGCCGTAAGCGCCCTGCGGATCACTGGGGGCGCCGTTATACAGCAGCGCATCCACCGCCTGTAGACGCTCGACCGGCTCACGCAGCGGGCCGGCAGGCAGGCAACGACGATTGCCCAAGCCGCGCGCGGCATCGATCAGCACCAGTTCGAGATCTCGGGCCAGACGGTAGTGCTGCAAGCCGTCATCACTGAGAACTAGGTCCAACGGTTCGGCCGCCAGCAAAGCCGCCACGGCGCGCCCGCGGTCAGGGTCAATCATCAGCGGCACGCCGCTGCGCTGCACAATCAGCAACGGTTCGTCACCAGCAACGCTGGCAGCCTGATCGGCCTGCACCCGCCAGGGCAGCTGTGGCGGCTGCGCACCATAGCCGCGACTGACCACACCGACGCGCAGCCCTTGGCGGCGGCAATGTTCAATCAGCCAGAGAATCATCGGGGTCTTGCCGGTGCCGCCAACGGTAATGTTGCCGACTACTACGACCGGCACGGGAGCACGGTAAATGTTGCCATCACCGGCCAGAAAGCGCGCGCGCTTGCGCTGCACCACCACGCGATAGAGCCACTCCAGCGGACGCAACAGGCCCAGTGCCGGATGACCGGTGTACCAGGCAGCAGTGAGTCGTGCGGACAGGCTCATCAGCGGGCAAGCCTCAAGGCGCGGCTTGCGCCTCAATGGTGGTCATACGCAGGTGGGCAAAACCCAGCTTGCCGGCCGCATCCATGGCGGTAATTACCGCCTGATGCTGCGCCTTGGCATCGGCACTGATGATCAGCGGCAGGCTGTTATCGCCTTCCGATTCCTTCTGCAGCGCCGCCATCAGGCTTTGCAGATCGCTTTTCAGCAACTGCTTGGCGTTCAGCGAGTAGCTGCCATCGGCGGCAATCAGGATCTCCAGCTGCTTCAGTTCAGTCTGCTCTGGCGGCGTACCAGTAGCGGCCTCAGGCAGATCGACCTTAAGCTGAGTCTCACGGGTAAAAGTCGTGGTGACCACGAAGAACAGCAGCAGGATAAATACCACGTCAATCAACGAGGCCAGATTGATCTCGACGTTCTCCCGCGGTTTGCGCCGGAATTTCACGCCTTATCCTCACCCAGGTCAACGTCACGGTCACCCTGCACCACTTCCACCAGGCGAATCGCCTCCTGCTCCATACCCACTACCAGTTCATCGACCCGACGTTGCAGATAGCGATGGAAGAACAGTGCAGGGATAGCCACCATCAGGCCTGCGGCCGTGGTGATCAGCGCCTTGGAAATGCCGCCGGCGAGTAATGCCGCATTGGCCATACCTGAGCCCATGAAGGAGCTGAAAATTTCGATCATGCCAAGCACGGTCCCCAGTAGACCCAGCAACGGAGCGATACCGGCAATGGTCCCCAACGCATTCAGATAACGCTCAAGGTCATGAATGACTCGGGCGGCCGCTTCCTGAATGCACTCTTTCATGATCTCGCGACCATGCTTGGAATTGGCCAGGCCCGCAGCAAGGATTTGCCCCAAGGGTGAGTTGGCGCGCAGCTCCTTGAGCTTCTGGTTATTAAGCTTTTTATCTTTGATCCACTTCCATACCTGACCGAGCAGGTTGGGTGGCGTGATGCGGCTCGGCCGCAGTGTCCAGAGGCGTTCGGCAACGATGCCGGCCGCAGCGATAGAACACAGAATGATTGGCAGCATCATCCAGCCGCCAGCTTTAACCAGTTCCCACACGTGGCAGATCCCCTTCACAAAAGTGGCGCCACTCTAGCATAGGGTCGCCGCCTCGCCGACCGCTGCCGTTCTCATTTTTCCCGCCAAAAACGTGCTCGATAGCGCAAACCCTGCGCCTGCTCGAATGCACCCAGGCGAATCCGTATAGCGCCATGCAGAGCCGTGTCGTACAGCTGCGTATTCAAGGCCCGGTAGCGGGCTACCACCTCGTCATGCGGATGGCCAAAAGCATTGTGCGCACCGCGGGAAACCAGCGCGGCAGCGGGCCTGACCTGCGCCAGTAAGGCGGCAGATGACGAACTGCGACTGCCGTGATGGGGTGCCAGCAGCCATTGCGCCGGCATCATCAAGCCGCTGTTGAGCAGTGCCCGCTCGGCATCGCTGTCGATGTCGCCGGTCAACCACAGCCGCTCGCCATTGGCTTCTATACGCAGCACGCAGGATGCCTGATTGCCATCAGTCGCCTGCGTCCAACGCCAGGTGCTGAACTCGACCCCATCCCAGTTCCAGCTCAGCCCATTGACGCAGGCGTCGGCCAGCAATAAAGGTGCGAGCTTATCCGGCTCGCCACTGAGCACTTGGTTCACGGGCAGACCGCGCTTGATCGCTGCAGCGCCTCCCGCGTGATCGTTATCGGCATGACTGATCAGCAACAGATCAAGCCCGCGCACATCCAACGCCCGTAGAGATGGCAATACCACCCGCTCACCGGTATCGAATTCGCCAAAGCGCGGTCCAGCGTCATACAGCAGATCATGCCCCTGGGTGCGAACCAGCACCGCCAGCCCTTGACCGACATCCAGCACCCACACCTCCGCTCGCCCATTTTCAGGACGCTGTTGCGGGCTGAACAACAAAGGCAGCAGCAATAACACGCCCAGGCTGCGCATCGGCAAGGCGGCCGGCAGGAGCAGCACCAGCGCACCAAGCGCAACGAGCAGCCAAGCCCAATAGGGCAAAGCGCTGGGCAACCAGGCCGGCAGCCACAGAGCTAACAAGGCCAGTAATTCGAAGAGCAAGTTCAGCACCCACCCCGCCAGCCAAAGCAGCGCGGCCCCCACCCCAGGTACTGGCAGCAATAACGTACCGAGTAATGCCAGCGGCACCACCAGTATCCCCACCACTGGAACAGCCAGCAGATTGGCCAACGGGCCGCTAGCACTTACCGGCAAGCCGAGCGCCAGCAATAAGGGCAACAAGCCGATTGCCATAGCCCATTGCGCGCGCAGCAAAGTACTCCACCAGGGCCAAGCGCCGAGGCGACCGCTGAAGATCAAAATCAGCAGCATCACTGCACCAAAGGACAACCAGAAACCCGGTTGTAAACTGGCCAGCGGCTCCCACAGCAACACCGCAAGCACAGCCAACAACAGCGGCAGCCATACGCCCAGATGGCGGAAACGCCAGCGCCAGAGCAGCACCAGACCGACCATCACGCAGGCGCGCTGTACCGGCACCTCAAAACCTGCCAACAGCCCATAAGCCAACGCGCCTGCAACCGCCATTACACAAGCGCACGGCAACCAGGGCCAGTTGCGCGGCCAGAGCCCCAGACGCGCCAAGCCGGCAACCAGGCCGTATAAAAGCGCCGCCAACAGACCGATATGCTGACCGGAGATCACCATCAGGTGCACCGTGCCGGTGTTCTGCAGCACCTGCCAGTCGGCTGTCGACAACCCCGAGCCATCGCCCAGCACCAAGGCCGCCAAGGCGCCTTCACGGCCATGTGCGGGCGTTGCCAAGAGCTGCTGACGCAAGCGGTCGCGCCAAGCACCGCTTCCACGGGCAGGCGCAATCAGCTCACCACTTTTTACCGTGCCCGTAGCCCCGATGCGCTGCGCCAGCAGCCACGCCTCGTAATCGAATGACTGGGGGTTGACCAAACCATGAGGGCGCTTAAGCCGTACCGCCAGACGCCAGGTTTCACCAGCGCGCAGTGTCGGCCCGCCATACCAAGACAGACGCAGGCGCGCGGGTAATTTGTCGCGCCGTGAAACCACCTGTTCCAGCTGAAAGCGCACTACGCCCTCGCCCACTTCGGGCAGGCCGACCACCTGCCCTTGCAGCCATAGGGTTCGTGCATCCAGATGCCGCGCCAGGCGATCATCCAGCGCCCACTGCGCCGATACACAAGCCCAGGTGAAGCCGAATAAAAACAAAGCGATAGGGAAACTGCGAAACGGCAAAAGCATCAGCGCTGCCACCGGCAGAACAATCAGCAGCCATAACGGCGGCAAGGCCGGAAGAAAACGCAGCACCAGTAGCCCAGCTACCAGCGCCAAAATCCCTATGCGCATAGACTCGCTCCGTGAGTCAGATCCAGCATTTAACCTGTCGATCAGCTTTTGCATATTTGCTGTCACAAAGTCGGACAGCGGACGGTCATCAAAGGGTGCATAATATCGGCGCTTTTACCTGCCAGAGAGCCTTCATGCCGCGTCGTTTATTCAAGCGCTACATGCCCCACCCAGACCGCATCAAGGGCAATAAATCCCTGCGCTTTCTGGGCAGTCTGATCCACGACCCCAACCTCTGGCACCTCAACCGACATTCTGTTTCACGCGCCATGGCCATTGGCCTGTTCTGGGCGATGATTCCCATACCCATGCAAATGGCTGCCGCTGCCGCCGTAGCCATTCCGGCTCGGGGCAACCTGCCGATCTCGATTGGCCTAGTCTGGCTGACCAACCCGATCACCATGCCGCCTGTGTTCTATTGCAGCTATAAATTTGGCGCCTGGCTGATGAGCACACCTACTCTGAAAATGCCTGATCACATCACCCTTGGTTGGGTCGGCCATGTGCTGCAAACGCATTGGCAGCCGCTGTATCTGGGGTCTCTGGTGCTGGGGCTACTGCTCGCCCTGATCGGCTACTTTGGCACTAACGCCTACTGGCGCTGGTGGGTGCGGCATAACTGGCGCAAACGCCAGGAAAAACGCCTTCAGCAAGACGCACCAAACTGACACAAAAAAGCCGTTACTCAGTAACGGCTTTTTTGTTTATGCCAGCGTAGCTTATTCGTAACGCAGCGCATCGGCCGGCTGAATCTGCGCGGCACGCCAGGACGGGTAAACGGTAGCCAGAAAGCTCAGGCTGAACGCCGCCCCGCAGATCAACAGGACATCAGACAGCAGTAGCTCAGAAGGCAGATTGCTGATGAAGTACACGTCCGAACTCATCACCTGCTGGCCACTCAAGCGCTCGATCCAGCCTACCAGCTGACTGACATTCAGCGCCGCGAGAATCCCCAACACCGCGCCGATCACCGTACCGATCACGCCGATAACCGTACCTTGAACCATAAAGATGCCCATAATCTGCCCCGGCGTCGCGCCCAGGGTGCGCAGGATGGCGATATCCGCGCCCTTGTCTGCCACCACCATGATCAGCGTGGCGATGATATTGAAGGCCGCCACCGCAACGATCAGCAGCAGCAACAGGCCGATCATGGTTTTTTCCATTTTCATCGCACTGAACAGACTGCCCTGGGTCAGCGTCCAGTCGGCGGAGCTATAACCTGCGCCCAGCTCGCCAACAATCTGCGCGGCTACCTGCGGCGCCTGATACAGATCCTTCAGCTTAAGCCGAACACTCTGCACCTGGCCTGGCTGCATGCGCTGGATATGCGCCGCATCAGCGACATGAATCAGCGCCAGCGAGCTGTCCAGCTCGGCCCCCACCTTGAAGATGCCGACCACGTTGAGACGCTGCATACGCGGACTGATACCACCCGGCACGCTGCTCAGCTCCGGCACGATCAGCGCAAGCTTATCGCCCACGCGCAGCTGGAAACGCCGCGCGGTGATCTCACCCAGCACTACACCAAACTCGCCTTCACGCAAATCGCTCAGGCGGCCTTGCTGCATATGCTTATCGATGATCGATACCTGCGGTTCCAACGCCGGATCAACGCCATGCAGCTGTATCGGTTGCATCGCACCACGCACCGAGAGCATTCCTTCCAACTCGGCAAACGGCACTGCGGCGACCACCTGCGGGTTGCTCTTCGCAGCAGCAGCAACCTGCTGCCAATCATCCAGCGGCTGGCTGCCGGCAATGCTGGCATGCGGCACCATGCCAAGGATGCGCGTGCTCATTTCCTTCTGGAAACCGTTCATCACCGACAGCACCACGATCATCGCCAGCACACCGAGGGCGAGGCCGATCATCGAGGTCATCGAGATAAAGGAAATAAAGTGGTTGCGCCGCTTGGCCCCGGTATAGCGGATACCGATAAAGATACTCAGCGGACGAAACATCAGGCAGCCACCAACTTGCCGTCTTCCAGACGCAGGATGCGGTCCATCTTCTGCGCCAGCTCCATATCGTGGGTCACCACGAGGAAGGCAGTTTGCGAGGCGCTGCTGAGCTCTTTCATCAGGTCCTGAATGCCCTGCGCGGTGTGGTGATCAAGGTTACCGGTGGGCTCATCGAGCAACACCAAGCCTGGCTGATTGACCAGCGCGCGGGCAATCGCCACACGCTGACGCTCGCCCCCGGACAACTCTGACGGTTTGTGCGCCAGGCGATGGCCCAGGCCAACGCGCTCCAGCAGCGCTGTGGCGCGTTCGCGTGCTTCGCTGATCGGCGTACGGCCAATCAGCAGCGGCATGCAGACGTTTTCCAGCGCGGTGAACTCCGGCAGCAGGTGGTGAAACTGATAGACGAAGCCCAGGGCGCGATTACGTAACAGGCCGCGCTGCTTTTCGTTCAGCGCCGACAATTCCTCGCCCGCCAGCCAGACGCTGCCGGTACTCGGCGTATCCAGACCGCCGAGCATATTCAGCAAGGTGCTCTTGCCCGAGCCGGAACTGCCGACAATTGCCACGCGCTCGCCGGGGTGCAATTCCAGCTGCAAACCATCCAGCACCACCACCGATTGCGGGCCCTCGTCGTAGCTTTTACCGAGATTGCGACAACTAAGAACTGCACGATCTTGCATAGCTGGATCACTCATAACCTGATCATTCATAACCTGATTACTCATAACGTAGCGCCTCCGCGGGCTGGGTACGCGCCGCGCGCCAGGCCGGGTACAGAGTGGCGAAAAAACTCAGAATCAATGCCGCGCCACAGACCAGTAGCACGTCGGCCAGCATCAGCTGCGAAGGTAGGTAGTCGATGAAGTACACATCGGCATTAAGGAACTTGATCCCCAACAGCCCTTCCAGCGCGGCAATCGCACTGCTGATATTCAAGGCAGCGATACAGCCCAGCAGCGCGCCGACAGCCGTACCAAATACGCCGATCACCGTGCCCTGGACCATAAAGATCGCCATGATCTGCCGTGGGGTCGCGCCGAGGGTTCGCAGAATCGCGATATCGCCCTTCTTGTCGGTAACCACCATCACCAGCGTGGAAATGATATTGAACGCGGCCACCGCAACGATCAGCAGTAACAACAGGCCAATCATGGCCTTTTCCATGCGGATCGCTTGGTACAGATTGCCGTGGGTGCGGGTCCAGTCGCGGGCATAGTAATCGCCCTCACCGAAGGTCTGCGCCAGCGCCCAGGCCGTACGCGGGGCCTCAAACAGATCGGCGAGCTTCAGGCGAATACCTTGCACTTGGTCGGGCTGCCAACGCTGCAAACGTGCCAGATCCTGCACATGAGTCAGGGCCAGGTGGCCGTCGATCTCGCCGGCGCCGACATGAAAAATGCCGACCACTGTAAAGCGCTTGAGACGCGGAAACATACCGGCCGGAGTGACCGTCACTTCCGGGGCAACGAAGGTGACCTTGTCACCCATGCCAACGCCGAGTTTGGCCGCGGCCTTGTCGCCCAGCACCATGCCGAACTCGCCGGGCTGCAGCGCCTCAAGGCGGCCCTGCTTAAAGAAATCGCCGATGATCGAGACCTTGGCCTCTTCAAGCGGATCGACCGCATTGATCAGCACTTTCTGCACCTTGCCATCGCTGGTCAGCAAGCCCTGCATCTGGCTGAAGGGTGCAACCGCCAGCACTTGCGGGTTGCTCTGCGCCTGTTCGGCTAGGCTGCGCCAATCTTTGATCGGGGTGGCACTTTCCACGGTGGCATGCGGCACCATACCGAGCACCCGGGTGCGCATTTCATGGTCGAAGCCATTCATTACCGACAACACCAGGATCATCACCAGCACACCAAGTGCCAGCCCGATCATTGAGGTCAGGGAAATAAAGGATACGAAGTGGTTGCGACGCTTGGCCCGCGTGTAGCGCGTGCCGATAAATACGAACAGAGGTCTGAACATGTGAGGGCTGATTCGAGGGAAAAAGAAACGTCCTTGTGGCGGGGCTTGGCGAGCAGCCTTACACTCTGACCACTACTGCTGCCATGGGTTCGCCATGCCGACTCAAGATGAAGATGATCGCCGCGAATACTATCGTATCGACGATACGATCGCACTGGAATTCACCCTGCTCTCGGGCGCAGAAGCCCTGGCCAGTGACGAGCTTCACGACAGCTCCCCACTATTCAACCTGCTCAGCGATCTGCACCTGATGGACTTCGAGTCGCAGCATCTGCTGCGGCACATCACCGAGCGTGATCGCACCCTGGCCAATTACCTCAAGGTGATGAACAAGCGTATCGACCTGCTCGGCCAGGCCGTGGCGCAAAGCCTGCTGCGCGACATCGGCACGCCGCGCAAGGTCAGCCTGTCCGAGGGTGGCGTCAGCTTTAATAACCCTCAGCCCGTGGCAACTGGCGCGCACCTAGCGGTGAAGATGGTGCTGATGCCGCAGGCCCTGGGCCTATTGCTAAGGGCCAAGGTGGTGCATTGCCAACCACTGCCCTCGCAGCAGTTTGAAATTGGCGCAGAATTCGAGGCCCTGAGCGATGCTCAACGCCAGCTACTTGCCCGGCATATCCTACAACGCCAGGCCCTGGAACGTCGCCAGGCCCGCGAGCAGCCCCTGTAACCCTGATAGCGAGCCATCATGCCCCGTCTGTTTCTGCTTCTCGCCCTGCTCCTGCCTCTCGGCGCTAATGCTGACACCCTGCAAATCCCCATCGGCCAGCAAGGTGGAAGGGCGCTGCAGCTGCCGCAGTTCGGCGAATCCCAACGCTCCGTGCTTGAGCGTTTCGGACTGGCCGATGAAGAGCACCCCAGCGTCGGCAACCCGCCGATCACCCGCTGGGATTACCGCGAATTCAGCGTCTACTTCGAGCATAAACACGTGATCAACAGCGTGCGTCATCACCAGCCCGGCGCAGCCCTGCCTGACAAGGAGCAACAGTGACAGTTATCTATGGACATCGCGGCGCCAAAGGCGAGGTACCGGAAAACACCCTGGCCAGCTTCCAGCAATGCCTCAAGCATGGCGTACGCCGCTGCGAGCTGGATCTGCACCTGTCGCGCGATGGCGAGCTGATGGTGATTCACGACCCGACCCTCAAGCGCACCACCGGCCACCGCGGCAAGGTCGTCGAACATGACGCCGCCGAGCTGGTGACCTATGACGCCCGCAAAGGCGGCCCTGGCGCAGTTACGCCCTGCCCAATTCCACGACTGGAAGAGCTGTTCCAGCACTGCGATTTCGAGCACTGGCAGCTGGAAGTCAAAAGCGCCTCGAAGGTTCGCTCGGCGCGCATGGTCAAGGCGATTGCCGAGCTGGCCGAGCGCTACAAGCTGACGGACAAGGTCACCGTAACCTCCAGCTCCCGCGAAGTGCTCGGTGCCTTGCAGCGTCTGACTCCGCACCTGCAACGCGGACTGGTCGCCGAATACGCCTGGCTCGACCCATTGAAGGTTGCCAAGCATTACGGCTGCCACCTGCTCGCCCTGAACTGGACGCTGTGCACCCCAGAGCGCCTGCTCAAGGCGCAGAAAGCCGGTTTGCATGTCTCGGTGTGGACGGTCAACGAACCAGCACTGATGCGCCGCCTGGCAGACTTCGGTGTAGATAGCATCATCACCGACTTTCCCGGCCTGGCCGTGACAACCCTGGAATAACCTCCCGGATAGCCCCAGCTACAGAAACGAAAAAAACCGGCCGCAAGGGCCGGTTTTTCGTTAAGCCTGATCAGAAACTTTCGCGATTAGGCCAACGCCAGTCGCAGGAGTCGCTGAACGGGTTCTCCCCGGCCGGCTCAGGCCACCGGCCGGAGCCGCTCAAAAAAGCCGGTTGAGGCCGTCGAACGCCGCAACCCGATAGGCTTCCGCCATAGTCGGGTAGTTAAACGTGGTGTTGACGAAGTACTTGATGCTGTTGGCTTCGCCCTTCTGATTCATGATCGCCTGGCCGATATGCACAATCTCGGATGCCTGGTAACCGAAGCAGTGCACGCCCAGAACTTCCAGAGTTTCGCGGTGAAACAGTAGCTTGAGCATGCCCACCGGCTCGTGAGAAATCTGCGCACGGGCCATGCCTTTAAAGAATGCCTTGCCGACTTCGTAGGGGATTTTGGCCTGGGTCAGCTCGCGCTCGGTTTTACCGATCGAACTGATCTCCGGAATGGTGTAAATACCGGTCGGCACGTCATCGACGAAGCGCCAGCTGCCATTGTCGACGATGCTACCAGCAGCCGAGCGCCCCTGGTCGGCCGCCGCACTGGCCAGACTCGGCCAGCCGATTACATCGCCCGCCGCATAGACGGTCGGCACTTCGGTACGGTAAGTCTCGTCGACTTCGATTTGCCCGCGACTGTTGACCTTAATACCGATATTTTCCAAGCCCAACTGGTCGGTGTTACCGGTACGGCCGTTGCACCAGAGGAAGGCGTCGGCCTTAATCTTCTTGCCGGACTTAAGGTGCAGAATCACCCCGTTCTCTACGCCCTCAACACTTTCGTACTCTTCGTTATGACGAATCAGTACGTTGTTGTTGCGCAGGTGGTAGCTCAAGGCGTCGGAGATTTCCGCATCGAGGAAGCTCAGCAACTGGTCGCGGTTGTCGATCAGATCGACCAGCACACCCAGCCCGCTGAAGATCGAGGCGTACTCGGAGCCGATAACCCCGGCGCCGTAGATGATGATGCGGCGCGGAGTATGGCCAAGGCTGAGGATGGTATCGCTGTCGTAGACACGCGGGTGGTGGAAGTCGACGTCCACCGGGCGGTAAGGCCGCGAACCGGTAGCAATGACGATCTGCTTGGCCACCAGCTTTTCCACCACGCCATTGGCGCAGACCACTTCGATGGTGTGTTCATCAGCAAAACTACCGGTGCCGAAAAACACATCGATGCGGTTACGCGCGTAATAACCGGTACGCGAACTCACCTGCTTGGCAATCACCCGCTCAGCACTTTTCAGTACATCGGGGAAGGAGAACCAGCGCGGCTCGCCGATCTGGCGGAACATCGGGTTGGTGTTGAACTGCATGATCTGCCGCACCGAGTGGCGCAGCGCCTTGGACGGGATGGTGCCCAAGTGAGTGCAGTTGCCACCGACTTCACGACGGCTGTCGACCACGGCCACCTTGCGCCCGGCCTTGGCCGCGTTCATTGCCGCGCCCTCACCTGCCGGGCCAGAGCCCAACACCACTACGTCGTAGTTGTAGACCGCCATGTTTACTCCTTCAGATCACACCGGAGCTCTTGTACCGAGCTCTCGGCAGGGCCAACGCTGCGTATGCAGCCTGGCAACAGTTCGTTCGCTGCAAGCCTAGCCGCTAAGCCGGCCACAGGACGATTAGCGTTTGGTCGCGTCGTAGGCCAAGGCTGCGGTTTTGCCTTGCGGGTCGCTGTTGATTTCCTCGCATTTCTCGCGGCTGCCACCACAAATCGAGCATTCCTTCTCGATGCCTAGGTTGGCGATACCACCGCACGAGCCAGCGATGGGCTTACGCCCCATCATCACGCCCACGGCCATCATGCCCACTACCAGCAGCATGGTCAGAAAAACCACTAAAAATGTCATTGCTCGTCTCCTGCAGCGAATAGCTGCTCGAAAGCCTGAGTAGTCTGTGTGACGAAAGCGTCACCTTCACGGGTCACGAAAAACGCCGCAATACCCATGCGCTCAGCAAATGCCAGGCCAGGCTCAGTACCCATCACCATTAGCACTGTAGACAAGCCATCGGCACGCAAGGTCGACTTATCCACCACGGTTACCGCAGCCAGCTTGTGGATGATCGGCGCACCGGTCAACGGATCGAGGGTGTGCGAATACCGCTGTCCTTCTTCCTCGAAGTAGTTGCGGTAATCACCCGAGGTGGAAATGCCGTAACCATCGACGGTAAGCACACGCTGAGCGACACGCTGGCCGTCCTGCGGCGCTTCCAGGCCGATCCGCCAAGGCTGACCATCCGGCTTTTTGCCTGCAGCCTTGAGCTCCCCGGTGACCTCAACCATATAACTGGTCACGCCCAGCTCATTGAAACGCTGCACGATCTTGTCCACCGCATAGCCAGCGGCAATGCTGTTGAAATCGACCTGTACATCAACATCCTTGCACAGCTGCTCACCTTCGCGACGCAGGTGCTGCATACCGATACGCTCACGAGCGACGGCTAACTGCTCCGGCGTTGGCACTCTCTCGGCCCTAGCCTTGGGTCCGAAGCCCCAAAGGTTAAGCAGCGGTTCCAGAGTCAAGTCGAACGCACCAGCACTTTGCTTATGCAGCGCACGCCCAGCCTCAACTAATTCCAATACCCCGGCCGGCATCGCCTGACAGGTGCCCGCCGGAGTCTGGTTGAATTGTTCGATTGCGGAATCATCGCGGTAGGTTGACATCTGCACGTCAATCTCAGCCAGGATTGCATCGGTCTCGCGCTTGAGCAACTCAAGGCTCGGCGAATCCTTGCTGCGCACATATTTAACGGTGTAGGTGCTGCCCATGGTCGGGCCACCGAACTCTTCTACACGCTCTGAAAACCAACAGCCCGTTAGGGCTGTCAGCAAGCTGACAGCGATAACGGGCCGCAGTAGCACATGGCTCATGCTTAACCGCCGAAGTCGTCGAGCAGGATGTTCTCCTCCTCCACACCCAGGTCGACCAGCATCTTGATCACCGCCGCGTTCATCATGGGCGGACCGCACATGTAGAACTCACACTCTTCCGGAGCCGGATGGTCCTTCAGGTAGTTTTCGTACAGCACGTTGTGAATAAAGCCCTTGAGACCGGTCCAGTTATCTTCCGGCAGCGGATCGGACAGTGCCAGATGCCACTTGAAGTTGGGGTTCTCGGCCTGCAACTGATCATATTCTTCGTTGTAGAAGGCTTCACGCATGGAGCGTGCGCCATACCAGAAGCTGATCTTGCGGGTCGACTTCAAGCGCTTGAGCTGGTCGAAGATGTGCGAGCGCATCGGCGCCATACCGGCACCGCCACCGATAAACACCATCTCAGCTTCGGTGTCCTTGGCGAAGAACTCACCAAATGGGCCGTACACGTCGATTTTGTCGCCTGGCTTGAGGCTGAACACATAGGAGCTCATCTTGCCCGGCGGCAAATCATCTTTGCCAGGTGGCGGCGAAGCAATACGGATATTGAACTTAACCAGACCGACTTCTTCCGGGTAATTGGCCATGGAATAAGCGCGGATGACCGTCTCTTCAACCTTGGACACGTACTTCCACTGGTTGAACTTGTCCCAATCGCCGCGATATTCCGGTTGAATATCGAAGTCCTTGTAGAAAACCTCGTGCGGCGGGCACTCCAGCTGCACATAACCACCGGCGCGGAAATCGACGTTCTCACCCTCCGGCAGCTTCAATGTCAGCTCTTTGATGAAGGTGGCCACGTTAGGGTTTGACTCAACGGTGCATTCCCACTTCTTCACGCCGAAGACTTCTTCCGGCACTTCGATCTTCATGTCCTGCTTGACCGGAGTCTGACAGGACAAGCGCCAGCCAGCTTTGGCTTCGCGGCGGGTAAAGGCGGCCTCTTCGGTCGGCAGCATTTCGCCACCGCCGTGCTCGACCACGCACTTGCACTGGGCGCAGGTACCACCGCCGCCACAAGCCGAGGATAGGAAAATATTGTTGGCAGCCAGTGTCTGCAGCAACTTGCCGCCAGCCGGCACCACGATGGTTTTTTCGCCGTTGATCTCGATGCTTACGTCACCGCTGGAAACCAGCTTGGCGCGCGCCGCGATAATGATCAGCACCAACGCCAGCACAATGCCGGTGAACATGCCGATGGCGATGAAAATCTCGAAATTGATCATCTATTCATCCCGTCCTTACAACTGCACGCCGGAGAAGGACATGAAGCCCAGAGACATCAGACCGATGGTGATAAAGGTGATGCCCAATCCTTGCAGACCTTCAGGTACATCGCTGTACTTGAGTTTCTCGCGAATACCCGCCAGCGCGGCAATCGCCAAGGCCCAGGAAACGCCGGCACCGACACCGTAGACGGTGCTTTCCGCCAGGTTGTAGTCACGCTCGACCATAAACAACGAGCCACCCATGATGGCGCAGTTCACGGTGATCAACGGCAGGAACACGCCGAGGGCGTTGTACAGCGAGGGCACGTACTTATCCAGGGTCATCTCGAGGATCTGGACGATCGCCGCGATCACGCCGATAAAGGTCAGCAGGCCAAGGAAGCTCAGATCGACTTGGGGGTAACCGGCCCAGGCCAGTGCACCGTCCTTGAGCAGATTGGTGTAGATCAGGTTGTTCACCGGCATGGTGATACCCAGCACCACCACTACGGCAATACCGAGACCAATGGCGGTTTCGACCTTTTTCGAGATGGCAATAAAGGTGCACATGCCAAGGAAGAACGCCAGCGCCATGTTCTCAACGAACACCGCACGGACGAACAGGCTGATGTAGTGCTCCATTAGTAGGCCTCCTTATTGGATACCTGAGGCGCCATCTTGAAGCTCGGCTTCTCGATCTGGTCTCTTTTCCAGACGCGAATACCCCAGATAAACAGACCGATCAGGAAGAACGCCGAAGGCGGCAGCAAGAGCATGCCGTTAGGCTGGTACCAGCCACCGTCGTTGATCACCGGGATGATCTCGTAACCCATCAGTTTGCCCGCACCAAACAGCTCACGAATGATGCCCAGGGCAACCAGCATGGCGCTATAGCCCAGACCGTTACCGATACCATCGAAGAACGACACCACTGGCGGATTCTGCATGGCAAAGGCTTCTGCGCGGCCCATCACGATGCAGTTGGTGATGATCAGACCGACAAACACCGAGAGCTGCTTGGATAGGCTGAAGGCATATGCCTTCAGCACCTGATCAACCACGATCACCAAGGAGGCAATGATCACCATCTGCACGATCATGCGGATCGAGCCTGGGATCTGGCTGCGAATCATCGAGATAAACAGGTTGGAGAACCCGGTTACCAAGGTCAGCGCGGCAGACATCACCAGCGCGGTTTTCAGGTTCGAGGTCACCGCCAGGGCGGAGCAGATACCGAGGATCTGCAAGCCAATCGGGTTGTTGTTGAAAATCGGGTTAAGCAGGACTTCTTTAATAGTCGGCTGCGACATGATCAAGCCTCCCCTGCACGCAGGTTCGCGATAAACGGACCGAAGCCATTCTGGCCCAGCCAGAACTTCAGCAAGTTGTCCACCCCATTGCTGGTCAGGGTAGCGCCTGCCAGGCCATCAACTTGATGCACGGCCTTGGGACTTTGTGGATCGACGCCACCCTTGACGATCTGCACGGCCAGTTTGCCGTCCTCATCGAACAGGGTTTTGCCTGGCCACTGGCCTTTCCACTTTGGATTGTCGACTTCGCCACCCAGGCCTGGCGTTTCGCCGTGCTGGTAGAAGCCCATGCCGACCACAGTATTCAGGTCACCCTTGACCGCGATAAAGCCATGCAGGGTCGACCACAGACCGTAACCGCGCACTGGCAGGATCAGGGTTTCAACCTGACCATTCTTCTCCACCACATACACGGTGCTGAAGCGCTCCTGACGCTTGATCCCGGCAATGTCCTCGCTGCTCTGAAGCACGTCAGACATTTTCGGGTCTTTGGACGCCTTAAGCGGATCGAAGGTGACTGGGTCATGGGCGTCAGAGAACTTGCCAGTTTCCAGGTCCACCAGCTTGGCGCTGATAGTGCCTTTGAACATGTCCTTGACCTGAGCACTAGACATGCTGGCATCGCCCAGACCGGCAATCGCCAGAATGCTGCGCTGCTTATCCAGCAGACGGTTGTCCACTTGGGTCGGTTTCAGCGCCACGGCTGCACCGGCGACAAACACCGAGCACACCAGACAGACCAACAGGGCCACCACCAGCGTGCGGACGGTGGATTCTTTTTGACTAGACATTTCGTGCCAGCCTCCGCTTGATATTGGCTTGAACGACAAAGTGGTCGATCAGCGGTGCGAACAGGTTGGCGAACAGAATCGCCAGCATCATGCCTTCCGGGAACGCCGGGTTGACCACACGAATCAGCACCACCATCACACCGATCAAGGCACCGAAAATCCACTTGCCGGTATTGGTCATGGACGCCGACACCGGGTCGGTGGCCATAAACAACATACCGAAAGCAAAGCCACCCACCACTAGGTGCCAGTACCAAGGCATGGCAAACATCGGATTGGTAGCCGAGCCGATGGAATTGAGCAGCAGGCTAAGGCCAATCATCCCCAGCATCACACCGGCGACGATGCGCCAGGAAGCGATCTTGGTGATCAGCAGCACGCCACCGCCGATCAAGATTGCCAGGGTGCTGGTTTCACCGAGCGAACCGTGAATGGTGCCAACAAAAGCGCTCATCCAGGTAATGCCATTGCTCACTACATTGTCGATACCACCCGCCGCCGCCAGGCTCAGCGAAGTAGCACCGGCAAAGCCGTCGACGGCAGTCCACACCGCATCACCGGACATCTGCGCCGGGTAAGCGAAGAACAGGAAGGCACGGCCGGTCAGCGCCGGATTGAGGAAGTTCTTGCCGGTACCACCAAACACTTCCTTGCCAATCACCACACCGAAACTGATACCCAGTGCGACCTGCCAGAGCGGAATGCTCGGCGGCAGAATCAGGGCGAACAGCACAGAGGTGACGAAGAAGCCTTCGTTGACTTCGTGCTTACGGATCGACGCAAACAGCACTTCCCAGAAGCCGCCGACGATAAAGGCCGTCGCATACACCGGCAGGAAATACGCCGCGCCCTGGATAAAGTTATCCCACAGGCTGCCCGGGTCGAAGCCGGCCAGCGAGCCAATCAGCGCAAAGCGCCAGCCCTCTTGTGCCGTCAGCAGCTCAGGGTTGTTAGCAAAAATCAGGTTGGCCTGGTAACCGGTGTTCCACATCCCAAAAAACATCATCGGGAAGGTACACAGCCACACGGTGATCATCATGCGCTTGAGGTCGATACCGTCACGCACGTGGGCGGTGGTCTTGGTTACGCTGCCAGGGCGATAGAAGAAGGTGTCGACAGCCTCATAGAGGGCGTACCAATTCTCGTACTTGCCGCCTTTTTCAAAGTTGTGCTCGATTTTATCGAGGAATGCACGAATACCCATGACTTAACCCTCCTTCTCAATACGGGCGAGGTTATCGCGCAGGATCGGGCCGTACTCATACTTACCGGCACACACATAGGTGCACAGCGCCAGGTCTTCTTCGTCGAGCTCCAGGCAGCCCAATTTCTGAGCCATCTCGGTGTCGCCGACAATCAAGTAGCGCAGCAGTTGCGTCGGCAGGATATCCAGCGGCATCACGGCTTCGTAGTTGCCCACTGGCACCATGGCGCGCGGGCTGCCATTGGTGGTGGTAGAGAAGGCGAACTTCTTCGCGGCATTGAGCTTGGACACAAAAATGTTCATCACCGAGTGCTTGTTTACCCCGGCACGCAGGTAATGCATCAGCTCACGCTCGTGCCCTTCAACCAGGCAGGACACCTGCAGGTGATAGCGACCGAGGAAAGCGAAAGCGCCCTGAGCATTACGGCCACCCAGCACCGAACCGGAAATAACCCGGTTGACACCAGGCTGCAGCTGACCTGCCGTTAGCTCGCTGAGGCTGGCACCCAAGCGGGTACGCAGCAGGCGCGGCTGCTCAACCACGGGGCCGGCCAGCGCAACAACGCGCTCAGTCCAGAGCTGCCCGGTGGTGAACAGTTTGCCGATGGCAATCACGTCCTGATAGTTGATCGACCAGACGCTCTTGGTGGCGCTGACCGGATCTAGGAAGTGGATGTGCGTGCCCGGCAAACCCGCAGGGTGCGGGCCAGCAAAGGCTTCGGTGTGCACGTTGCTCAGCTGCTCACCAGGCAAGCTGGTACCTTCAGCCTTGCACAGAAACACCTTGGCCAGATTGCTCAGCACTTGCAGACCATTGCTAAAGTCGTCGGCATACTCGGCAATCACCACAACCGGATCGGCTGCCAGCGGCTGGGTATCAATGGCCGTGACGAAAATCGAGCTGGGCCGTGCATCAGCAGCCGGCACCTTGCTGAATGGGCGGGCACGCAGTGCGGTCCACAGGCCCGATTGCAGCAGTACTTCACGCACTTTGGCGTCGCCAACAGTCGCCAACTGGTCAACCGCTACCTGATCAAAGGTGACTTGCTCATCGCCCTCGACATCGATAACCACGGATTGCAGCACGCGCTTTTCACCACGGTGGATGGCGCTGATCACGCCTGCGGCTGGAGCGGTGTATTGCACGCCTGGCGACTTCTTGTCCGAGAACAGCACCTGGCCAAGCTTGACCCGGTCGCCGACCTGGACCTCCATCGAAGGCTTCATACCGTGATAATCGAAGCCTATGACGGCGACGCTACGCACCGGCCTTGCAGCCTCAATGCGCTGCGCCGGCACGCCTGTTATGGGCAAATCAAGCCCATGTTTAATTTTGATCATAGGTTTGCCTAACCACTGATTTATAAGCTTTTTTAGAATACGGACGACACCAACGCAGAAAATGCGGCGCAACGCCAAAACAGATCGGGCGCTAGGCAGGATGTCGGTCGCGGGAAAAAATCTGGCCGATTATAAGTCGCACCTTCGGCCACTGGCCACCCAAGCGCTTGCTTTTATCCGGTTTAACGTAACAGAAGGCAACAGATGCCGGCTTGACTGCAAAGCCGTCGCGCGCGACATAAGACTAATAGACCACCGGAGCACTGCCATGCGCCTGCTAATCGCGCTTACCATCCTGATGCTGCTGAGCAGCGAGTTATTCGCCAACAACCGCGAACGCCTGCAAGAAGCCAACTTCGCCAGCACTCACCAGCTTGAGCAGAACAGCCTGGAGCGCAAGAACCAAAGCGTGCTGACCTACCTGTGGGCCGATGTCTATGCTGCGGCCTTCTATGCCCCCAGCGAGGCCAGCGCCAGCCAGGCAGCCGCCCAGCCACTCACACAACGCCTGGAGCTCTATTACTTCCGTAACATCGACAGCCAAGACGTGATCAAAGCAGCCTGGGTCACGCTCGAACGCCAGCACGACGCGACCACACTGCAGCGCCTTCGCCCCGAAGTAGATGCCCTACATGCCACGTTCAGGGATATTCGCCCAGGTGACCGTTACGCCCTGAACCTCAACGCAGACAGCGGCCTGACCTTGGAAGTAAACGGCAAAGTCGCCTACACCAGCCAGGACCCGGCACTGGCCAAGGCCTACTTGGGCATCTGGCTGTCGCCTAACGGCCTGTCGGATAAATTGCGTACCAGCCTGCTGGCCGACTAATGCCAGACGGTAAGAATGGCCGAGAGTCATTTAACGTCGCACAGGGTGACGTCCTCGGACCGCAAGCCATAAAAAACGGGAGCCGAAGCTCCCATTTTCATGCATCGCCTGCGCTTAGCGCGGGAAAGCTGGTGGGTTGACCCCGGCCATGTCTTCCATCACGCGAACCACCTGGCAGCTGTAACCGAACTCGTTGTCGTACCACACATACAGTACAACGCGGTTGTCATTGCAGATGGTGGCTTCAGCATCAACCACACCGGCGTGGCGCGAGCCGACGAAGTCAGTGGACACCACTTCCTGCGACTGGACGAAGTCGATCTGCTTCTGCAGGTCCGAGTGCATGGCCATCTGGCGCAGGTACTCGTTGACTTCTTCGCGGGTGGTGGCTTTCTCAAGGTTGAGGTTGAGAATGGCCATCGACACGTTCGGCGTCGGTACGCGAATGGCGTTGCCGGTCAGCTTGCCTTTCAGCACTGGCAGTGCCTTGGCAGCAGCTGTGGCGGCGCCGGTTTCGGTGATCACCATGTTCAGCGGTGCACTGCGACCACGACGGTCGCCCTTGTGGAAGTTGTCGATCAGGTTCTGGTCGTTGGTGTACGAGTGAACGGTTTCGACGTGACCGTTGACGATGCCGTACTGATCGTTGATCGCCTTAAGCACCGGTACTATGGCGTTGGTGGTGCAGGAAGCGGCCGAGATGATCTTGTCGTCCGGGGTGATTTCGCCGTGGTTGATGCCGTGCACGATGTTCTTCAGCGCGCCTTTACCCGGCGCGGTCAGCACTACGCGATCAACACCTGGGCAGGCCAGGTGCTGGCCCAAGCCATCGGCGTCACGCCAAACACCCGTGTTGTCGACCAGCAGAGCGTTCTTGATGCCGTACTGGGTGTAGTCGACTTCGGCCGGCGACTTTGCGTAGATCACCTGAATCAGGTTGCCGTTTGCGGTCAGAGTGCTGTTTTCTTCGTCGATGGTGATGGTGCCATCAAACTTGCCGTGTACCGAGTCGCGGCGCAACAAACTGGCGCGTTTGACCAGGTCATTGGTCGCGCCCTTGCGCACAACAATGGCGCGTAGACGCAGACCGTCGCCACCACCGGTTTTCTCGATCAGGATGCGCGCCAGCAGACGGCCGATACGACCGAAGCCGTACAACACCACGTCGGTACCTTCGCGAGCTTCGCTATTCTGCGTGCCAGCTACTTCGACCAGCTCGTCCTTGACGAACTGCTCAATGCTGCGGCCCTGGCCTTCAGTCTTGAACTTGCTGACCATCTTGCCCAGGTCCACCGAAGCGGCACCCAGTTTGAGTTCGCTCATGGCCTTGAGCACCTGGAAGGTATCGTGCACCGACAATTCACTGTCGCCAGCCAGACGGTGACGCGCGAAGCGGTGGGCCTTGAGAATGTCGATCACCGAACGGTTGATCAGACCACGGCCGTAGATCGAGGTGACCACGTTGTTGTTACGGTAGAGTTGGCCAATCATCGGAATCATCGCTTCCGCAAGGGCTTCTCGATCGATCCACTCACCGAGACACTGGTCGGGCTTCTGAGTCACGGGCAGTACCTTCCACATGTAGGGGCTGAAAAAAGGGGCTACATTATGACGGCGCAAGCAAGCATGAGCAATGCACGACTGTCGTAACTGACACCGCACATAAACGCCCGCTACAATCGTCGGCCTTGTGCCATGACCGTGAGCCGCCCGTGCCTGTACTGCGTCTACCGTCCCTGCCGGCCACTGCCGGCAAACAACACTGGGGCAACCTGCCCGGTGCCGCGCTGAGCCTGGCGATTGCCGAAGCTGCCAGCAATGCCAAACGTTTCACCCTGCTGCTGACTGCCGACAGCCAGAGCGCCGAGCGCCTGCAAGAGGAGCTGAGCTTTTTTGCTCCGGATTTGCCGGTGCTGCATTTCCCTGACTGGGAAACCCTGCCCTACGACCTGTTTTCGCCGCACCAAGACATCATTTCCCAGCGCATCGCCGCACTCTATCGCCTACCCGAGCTCAAGCACGGCGTGTTAGTAGTCCCGATCACCACCGCCCTACACCGCCTGGCGCCCAAACGCTTTCTGCTCGGCAGCAGCCTGGTCATGCAGGTCGGCCAGCAACTCGACGTCAACCAGATGCGCGGCAATCTGGAAGCTGCCGGCTATCGCTGCGTGGATACGGTGTACGAACACGGCGAGTTCGCCGTACGCGGCGCACTGATCGATCTATTTCCGATGGGCAGCAGCCAGCCGTACCGCATTGACCTATTCGATGACGAAATCGAAACCCTGCGCACCTTCGACCCGGAAAGCCAGCGCTCCATCGACAAGGTCGAGTCGATCAAGCTGCTGCCGGGGCGCGAATTCCCAGTGGAAAAGAAAGCTGTTACGGATTTCCGCGGACGCTTTCGCGAGCGGTTCGACGTGGATTTCCGCCGCTGCCCGATCTACCAGGACCTCAGTACCGGAATCACCCCGGCGGGTATCGAGTACTACCTGCCGCTGTTCTTCGAGGAAACCGCCACCCTCTTCGACTATTTGCCCGCAGACACTCAGGTATTTTCCCTGCCGGGCATCGAAAAAGCCGCCGAGCAGTTCTGGGTGGATGCACGCAGCCGCTATGAAGATCGCCGCGTCGACCCGGAGCGCCCGCTGTTGCCGCCTGCCGATATCTTCTTACCGGTAGAAGACTGTTTCGCCCGTCTGAAAAACTGGCCACGCGTGGTGGTCAGCCAGGACGACATAGAAGAAGGCGTCGGCCGCCTGCGTTTCAACGCCAAACCGTTGCCTGACCTGGCGATCCAGGCCAAGGCCGGCGAACCGCTGGCGGCGCTGCGGCGCTTTATCGAGGAATACCCCGGACGCGTGCTGTTCTGCGCCGAGTCCGCAGGGCGCCGCGAGGTGCTGCTGGAGTTGCTTGCGCGCCTCAAGCTCAAGCCCAACGAATTCGAGAGCTGGCCGGCCTTTACCGCCAGCAAACAGCGCTTAGGCATCTGCATCGCCCCGCTGGATGACGGCCTGCTGCTCGAAGATCTGGCCCTGTTGGCCGAAAGCCCGCTGTTCGGCCAGCGCGTTATGCAACGCCGTCGCCGCGAGAAATCCCGCGATGGCGGCGACAACGTCATCAAAAACCTTACCGAGCTGCGCGAAGGCGCGCCGGTGGTGCATATCGACCATGGAGTCGGCCGCTACCTGGGGCTGGTGACCATGGAATTCGACGGCCAGGCCGCCGAATTTCTCGCCCTGATGTACGCCGAAGAAGCCAAGCTCTACGTACCGGTGGCCAGCCTGCACCTGATCGCTCGCTACACCGGCAGCGACGATGCCCTGGCACCGCTGCACCGCTTAGGCTCGGAAATCTGGCAGAAGGCCAAACGTAAAGCAGCCGAACAGGTCCGCGATGTCGCCGCCGAACTGCTCGACGTCTACGCCCGCCGCGCCGCCCGCGAAGGCTATGCATTTGCCGACCCGAAGGCCGACTACGCCACGTTCAGCGCCGGCTTCCCCTTCGAGGAAACGCCGGATCAGCAAGCCGCCATCGAGGCGGTGTACAGCGACATGCTCTCCGCCAAACCGATGGACCGCCTGGTATGTGGCGATGTTGGCTTCGGCAAAACCGAGGTGGCGATGCGCGCCGCCTTTATCGCCGTGCATGGCGGCAAGCAGGTGGCGGTATTGGTGCCCACCACCCTGCTCGCCCAGCAGCACTACAACAGCTTCCGCGACCGTTTCGCCGACTGGCCGGTCAAGGTCGAGGTCATGAGCCGTTTCAAGAGTGCCAAAGAAGTCAGCGAGGCCATGCAGCAACTAGCTGAGGGCAAGGTGGATATCGTTATCGGCACCCACAAACTGCTGCAGGACGACGTTAAATTCAGCAACCTGGGCCTGGTGATCATCGACGAAGAGCACCGCTTTGGCGTGCGCCAGAAAGAGCAGCTCAAGAGCCTGCGTAGCGAAGTCGACATCCTCACGCTCACCGCCACACCGATTCCCCGCACCCTGAACATGGCCGTGGCCGGCATGCGCGATCTATCGATCATCGCCACGCCGCCAGCGCGCCGCCTCTCGGTACGCACCTTCGTCATGGAGCAGAACAACCCGACGATCAAAGAAGCGCTGCTGCGCGAACTGCTGCGTGGCGGTCAGGTGTATTACCTGCACAACGATGTAAAGACCATCGAGAAATGCGCCGCCGACCTTGCCGAACTGGTGCCCGAAGCACGTATCGGCATCGGTCACGGGCAGATGCGCGAACGGGAACTTGAGCAGGTGATGGGCGATTTCTATCACAAGCGCTTCAACGTGCTGATTGCCTCGACCATTATCGAAACCGGTATCGACGTGCCGAGCGCCAACACCATCATCATCGAGCGTGCCGACAAATTCGGCCTGGCCCAGCTGCACCAATTGCGCGGCCGCGTTGGCCGAAGCCACCACCAGGCCTATGCCTACCTGCTGACCCCGCCGCGCAAGCAGATGACCGACGACGCGCAGAAGCGTCTGGAAGCCATCTCCGGCGCCCAGGATCTCGGCGCAGGCTTTCTACTGGCCACCCATGACCTGGAAATCCGCGGTGCTGGCGAGTTGCTCGGCGACGGCCAGAGCGGGCAGATCCAGGCGGTAGGTTTCACCCTCTATATGGAAATGCTCGAACGCGCGGTGAAATCCATCCGCAAGGGCGAGCAGCCCAACCTCGACCAGCCACTAGGCGGCGGCCCGGAGATCAACCTGCGCGTACCGGCGCTGATCCCCGAGGACTACCTGCCCGACGTGCATGCGCGACTGATCCTCTACAAGCGCATCGCCAACGCCGCCGACGAGGATGGCCTGAAAGAACTGCAAGTGGAGATGATCGACCGCTTCGGCCTGCTGCCGGACCCGACCAAGAATCTGGTGCGCATTACCCTGCTGAAATTGCAGGCGGAAAAGCTCGGGATCAAAAAGGTCGATGCTGGCCCACAAGGCGGACGTATCGAATTCGCCGCCGACACCTGCGTCGATCCGCTAACCCTGATCAAGCTGATCCAGGGCGCGCCAAACCGCTACAAGTTCGAAGGCGCGACGATGTTTAAAATCCAGGTAGCCATGGAGCGCCCGGAAGAACGATTCAACACCTTAGAGGCGCTGTTCGAGCGCCTGTCTCCCGCTACCTAAAGGACTGACCCATGCGCGCATTCCGCACCCTGGCCCTGCTACCGCTTCTCCTGCTGGGCCTACTCAGCAGCACTGTCGCCCTGGCTGAAAGCCTGTATCAGGTTGAAGTCATCGTATTCCGCCAGGCCGCCACGCCGATTTCCGCCGGCCAACTACCACCCGACAACTGGGCGCAGAATGCGCTGCCGGTGGATGGCAGCAACAGCCGCAGCACCGCACTAAATGCCGAAGCCGGCAAGCTCAGCCCCTCCAATGGTTATCAGGTATTGCTGCACAAAGCCTGGTCCCAGAGCCTGGGCGAGTCGAGCAGCCGCGTCGCCATCAGCACCGGCGATGAGCAGTTCGGTCACTACCCAGTCGAAGGCACAATCAGCCTTAAAGCCGGCCGCGTGATCGAGCTAGACAGCGACATCTGGGTCAACCAGCTCGACGCCAGCGGCATCCTCACCGACAGTGAGCGCATCAAACAGAGCAGCCGCCTGAAAAGCGGCGAGCTGACCTTTGTCGATAATGGCAGCCTGGGCATGCTGATTCGCGTCAGACCGCTGTAAAAAACACCGACATAAAAAAGGGCCGCGCAATGCGGCCCTTTTTTATTACAACAATGATCGCTCAACTGGCCAACACACGCGCCAATACGGCCTTGACCGTACCCATCCCCTCTTCCAGGGCGCGCTCGATTTCCGCCATGGTGATCAGCGCACGGGACTTGCCCGCAGCCGGGTTTACCACCAACGCCAAGCAGGCATAGGGCAAAGCCAGCTCACGGGCCAGCACGGCTTCCGGCATACCGGTCATGCCGACGATGTCGCAGCCATCACGTTCCATCCGCGCAATCTCAGCAACGGTTTCCAATCGCGGCCCCTGGGTGCAGCCGTAAAGGCCGTGGCTGCTAAACGCGCAGTGTTCGGCAGTAAGGGCGTTGGCAAGCTTGGTGCGCAGTCCTGCGTCATAGGGGTGGCTGAAATCGACGTGGGTGACATGCTCCAGCTCCCCCTCGAAATAGGTGTGCTCGCGCCCCGAGGTGTAATCGATGATCTGGTGCGGAAGGCAGAAATGCCCGGTACCCATGGCCGGGTGAATACCACCCACCGAGTTGACCGCGATAATCGCCTTGGCGCCAGCCTCACGCAGCGCCCAGAGGTTAGCGCGGTAGTTGACCTGATGCGGCGGAATGCGATGCGGGTGCCCGTGGCGAGCGAGGAACAGCACCTCACGACCGGCATAGTCACCTTTGAGCACCGCCGCAGAGGGCGCACCATAGGGCGTATCGATATGCAGCGCGGCCTTGATGGTCAGACCGTCCAGCTTGGTCAGCCCCGTACCGCCGATAATCGCGTAAACCGTCATCCATTACTCCTTAGTCGATTAATTGCGCATCGCGCAGGCTGCCAAGTGCCGCCAGCCAACGCGGGCTCTGCCGATACTCAATACCCGGAAAGGCCTGCCGGCGCATCCGCGCCAGACCTTGCGGCGGTTCTACCTTGAGTCGCTGCAGTGCGCTCAAGGCCAGCTCCGCCGCTGCTCGGTCATTACACACCAGCCCCATGTCACAGCCTGCCACTAGCGCTGCTTCGATGCGGCAGGCCGCATCGCCGACCACATGCGCGCCGGCCATGGACAAATCGTCGCTGAAAATCACCCCGTCAAAGGCCAGCTCGCCACGCAGAATGTCCTGCAGCCAGCGCCGGGAAAACCCTGCAGGCTGACTATCCACCTGAGGGTAGATCACATGGGCGGGCATCACCGCAGCCAACTGCCGGCTCAACTGTGCAAAGGGCTGCAAATCGACTACACGAATCTGCTCCAGGCTGCGCTCATCAACCGGGATGGCTACATGGGAATCTGCCTCGGCCCAGCCGTGCCCGGGGAAATGCTTGCCGGTAGCGGCCATTCCCGCGGCGTTCATCCCACGGATAAACGCGCCAGCAAGCAAGGTCGCGCGCTGCGACTCACCCTCAAAGGAGCGGCTGCCGACCACCGCACTGCGCTGATGATCGAGATCCAGCACCGGGGCAAAGCTCAGGTCCAAACCTGCAGCCAGCACTTCGGTCGCCATAATCCAGCCGCACTGCTCGGCCAGATGCTCGGCATTGGCGTTATCGGCCAGCGCACGCATCGCCGGCAAACGCACAAAGCCCTGGCGCAGCCGCTGTACGCGGCCGCCCTCTTGATCCACCGCCAGCAACAGATCCGGGCGCACCGCGCGAATAGCCGCAGACAGCTCGCGCACCTGGCGCGGGTCTTCGATATTGCGCGCGAACAGAATCAACCCGGCCACCTGCGGCTGGCGCAGGATCTGCCGATCCTCTGCGGTCAACCAGGTACCGGCGATATCCAGCATCAATGAACCTTGCATGCGTGCACTCACAACTCTTCCTTAATTAAGAGGCGCAACCGCCCACTCAGGGCAGGCGGCCTCGTCAATCTGTACCGCACAGTGAAGCGGGACGCGTGCATAGAGTCCCAGCAGATCGCTGTTGCGCAAACGCACGCAGCCATGCGACAGCGCCACCCCCATTGGCTCGCTGTCCGGCGTACCGTGTATGTAGATATAGCGGCGAAAGGTATCGACAGCGCCCAGACGATTGCGTCCAGGCTCACAACCACTCAACCAGAGAATGCGCGTAAGAATCCAGTCACGGCCGGGAAATTGCGCATGCAACTCAGGCGACCAGACCTCGCCGGTCCAGCGCCTGCCGCGCAGTACGGCAGCGCTCGGCAAGCCCTCACCAATCTTCGCCCGCACCTTGTGCAAGCCCCGCGGCGTGCAGCCGGAACCATTGCGCTCACCGGCGCCGTTCAGCGCGGTCGAAACACTCAGGCGCAGCTGCAGCTGCCCATTGGCAAAGCCATACAAGCACTGATCGGCGAGGGATATATGCAGAAAATCGAGAGCAACCATGGGCGGCTAGCTTAGCGGATAGCATCCGCCAAGCCCACCTGCCGAGGTCAAACTTTGCTGGGAATGGCTGGCGTCTTGGTGCGCGGCTTGAGCTGAGCGCTAGCCAGAGCTTCATCGGTCAAACCGGTTTCGGAACGCATGCCGGCAGCCAGAAATGGCACCATCAGGCGCATCACCTGCTCAATCGAGGTGTTAACGCCGAAGTCGGTTTCCGACATGGCCCGCAGGGCCTTGATCCCGGACATGCTGAACGCTGCGGCGCCGAGCATAAAGTGCACCCGCCAGAACAGTTCCAGCGGAGGAATGCGCGGAGCGGCTTCATGCACCAGCTGCATATAGCGGCGGAATACCTTGCCGTACACCTCTTCGAGGTACTTGCGCAGGTGCCCCTGGCTCTGGCTGAAGGCCAGGCCCAGCAGACGCATAAAGATTGAAAGGTCGTTGCCGCTGCGCGGTTTTACTGTCAGCGCCTGCTCTACCAATAACTCAAGCAGCTCTTCGAGGCTGACCTTGGTTTCAGGCTTGGCCTGACGGCGATCCAACTCACGCTCCAGGCTTACGCAGAAAGGCCCGAGAAAGCGCGAGAACACCGCCTGAATCAGGGCTTTCTTCGAGCCGAAGTGGTAATTCACCGCAGCTAGGTTTACCCCTGCCTTGCTGGTGATCAAACGCAGAGACGTTTCTGCGAAACCTTTCTCCGCAAAAAGCTGCTCTGCCGCATCGAGAATGCGTTCAACGGTTTCCGACTGGGCCATGACTCTTTTCATCTGAACAAACACTTGTTTGAAACATACGTTTCAGCCGCCCGCCTTGTCAAGCCGGGCAAACCATCTTGTGGCCGGGTGGTCACAGACATCCGCTAAAGGTACAGGCTAACCCTAGCTAGACGCCCTATGAGCAGCCCGAGTAACAGGACGCAGCAACAGAGGATACAAAGGTCAATTGAGTAGAGATCAGAACACAAAGATTGCCAATCCACGATCACTGTATATAATACCAGTCACTGTACAAAAAAACAGAGCCGACCATGCTAAAACTGACGCCGCGCCAAGCTGAAATTCTCGCCTTCATCAAGCAGTGCCTTGAAGACAACGGCTATCCGCCTACCCGTGCGGAAATCGCCTTGAAACTGGGTTTCAAATCCCCCAACGCAGCGGAAGAGCATCTCAAGGCCCTGGCCCGCAAGGGTGCAATCGAAATGACTCCTGGGGCTTCACGCGGCATTCGCATTCCAGGCTTTGAGCCCAATGCCGAGGACGACGAAGGCTTGCCGGTGATTGGCCGCGTCGCTGCAGGCGCACCGATTCTGGCGCAGCAACATGTCGAAGAGTCCTGCAAGATCAATCCGGACTTCTTCCACCCCAAGGCTGATTACCTGCTGCGTGTACGCGGCATGAGCATGAAGGACATCGGCATCTTCGATGGCGACCTACTGGCCGTACACACCACCCGTGAAGCCCGTAATGGGCAAGTAGTGGTGGCGCGTCTCGACGATGAAGTGACCGTCAAACGTTTCAAGCGTGAAGGCAACAAGGTCTGGCTGATTGCGGAAAACCCGGAGTTCGCGCCGATCGAAATAAACCTGGAAGAACAGGACCTGATTATTGAAGGTTTGAGCGTCGGCGTTATCCGCCGCTAGTGGAGGATTTATGCAGTTCCCGCAATCACTGAACCGTACACAACTGCCTTTGTTCGATGCATTTCTGGCATCGACGGTGACGCCATTACTTGCCGATAGCGCTGAGCTGCCCTGGCAGGATGATGAGACAGAGGCGTTCAGTGAACTGTCGCTGCGTGGTGCAGTCGGGCACTGCCTGAATCTTCTAGCGCCGATTCTGCGTGAACTCAGCGACAACCACGACGAACGCTGGCTGACCCTGATCGCCCCGCCATCCAGTCTTACCCAGACTTGGCTACGCGAAGCAGGCCTGAACCGCGAACGCATTCTGCTGCTGCATCCACGTGGCGCACAAAGCGCGCTGGAGTTGGCACAACAAGCCTTGACGCTGGGACGCAGTCACACGGTTGTTAGCTGGCTGCATCCGCTGGAACGCCAGGCACGGCAACAGCTTGAGCAAGCGGCCCGCCAGGGCAAGGCGCAAAGCCTGAATATCAGTCTGGGGTGATTGGCCAAAGGTCATGCACAAGGAATGTGCGCATCAGCCAGTAAAAACCTGATGCAAGAACCAGCTAACGCGAGCAGAACGCTCTAGCTCAGAGCCTGGAAGAATTCTGCAATCAATGCAGAACCCGCGGCCCCTCTTCCTGCTGGAAATTATTTTCAGCCAGGCGCCCCGCCATCTGTACACCGACATTGAGCATGGCCTTGGCCACCTCGACGTGCTGCCCCTGCAGGAACGCTTTGGCATCGGCAGAGAAGTCCAGCACCACCAGTGATTCTTCATCCTCTGCACGACGCAGGGCAATGCGCCCGTCGGGCAATTCAACAATTTCCAGGAATGATGTAGGCATTGGCTTAGCTCTCCACGAAAGGCAGATAGTGTAACAGCCGACCCGGGCTCACCCTAGTCCGCCGGTCCAATCAGCCTCTTACCACTCACTCAGGGTTTGCCGAAAGCGCTGTGCCAGAGCCTTCAGCTGCTGACGCCAGGCCTCAAGCGTGTCCTGCGCCAAAGGTGCGACTTCTTCATCCAAACTGACCGCTGTGATCAACGGAGTGCTGGGGTCGACCTTGGCTTTCTTACCCGCCTGCGGCGGTTGAAACAGCTCGGCATAGGCCTTGAGCAGTTGCGCGACCCAGCTATCGGCCGACTGCGTCAACTCGACCAGCTCACCCAGCTCCTGGCTAGGCGCCGCCTGCAACACTTCCTCGGTGAGAAAGCGTTCGGCCTGCGGAGCAGCGCTGTCAGGCAAGCGGTAGTAGCCGGCAATCTCATGGCACAGGCTCAGCAACGCACCGTACAGATGAAACAACGCAGCCTCGCGCTCGGCCTGGATCAAGGCTAGAGCATTCATGCTCTGACCCTGCTCGGCTTTGCGCCAGGACTCCAGCGCCAGGCCGGCGTAGAAGATTTTCTGATTGGTGCGGGTATAGAGTTCATTGGCCATTGCGGCACCCTCCACAGCGGATTGGATAAGCATACGCGCGCCGGCCAATGGCCGACACGCGCTCCGCTAGATCAGCTCTTGTCTTCGACTTTCCACTTACCGCCATCAAAGAACGCACGCCAGCCAGTCGGCTTGCCGTCGACCTCGGTCTGTACGTACTGCTCCTTGGTTTTGCGGCTGTAGCGAATCACCGCTGCGCGACCTTGCGGGTCTTTCTTTGGCGCATCGCAGAGAAAGTGGTACTTGGGATCGATCTCATCGCGATGCGGAATCAGCTCCAACACCAGCGGTGCACGAGTTTCGCGGTTTTTCGGGAACTGGCTGGCAGCCAGGAACAGACCCGAAGCGCCGTCGCGCAGGATGTAGGTGTCGTTGACCTTCTCGCACTTGAGCTCCGGCATCTTCACCGGGTCCATTTTCGGCGGCGCCGCTTCACCGCTTTTCAGCAGTTTGCGGGTGTTCTTGCACTCACTGTTGGTACAGCCAAAGAACTTGCCGAAACGACCGGTCTTGAGCTGCATCTGGCTGCCGCACTTGTCGCACTCCAGGCTCGGCCCTTCGTAGCCCTTGATGCGGTATTGACCCTGCTCCACTTCATAACCGGAACAATCCGGGTTATTGCCACAGATATGCAGCTTGCGGGTTTCGTCGAGCAGGTAGGCGTCCATCGCGGTCGAACAGATCGGGCAGCGGTGCTTGCCAAGTAACACGCGCGACTCAGACTCACCCTCGTCATCCGCGGCAATTTCATCGCCCGGCACCAGATTGACGGTGGCCTTGCAGCGTTCTTTCGGCGGCAGGGCATAACCGGAGCAACCGAGGAATACCCCAGTTGATGCGGTACGAATGGTCATTGGCCGGCCGCAATCACGGCAGGCGATATCGGTCAGCGTCGGCTGGTTGGCACGCATGCCGCCCTCGCCCGCTTCAGCCACTTCAAGCTTCTTCTTGAAGTCACCGTAGAACTCGTCCAGCACGTGCTTCCACTCGCGCTCGCCCTGGGCTACATCGTCCAAGTGCTCTTCCATACCGGCGGTAAAGCCGTAGTCCATCAGGTTGGAGAAGCTTTCAGCCAGACGCTCGGTGACGATGTCACCCATCTTCTCGGAGTAGAAGCGGCGGTTATGCAGCGCCACGTAGCCGCGGTCCTGGATGGTGCCAATAATCGCTGCATAGGTCGACGGACGACCGATACCGCGTTTCTCCATTTCCTTGACCAGGCTGGCTTCCGAGTAGCGCGCCGGCGGCTTGGTGAAGTGCTGGCTCGGATCAAGCTTGATCAGCTTAAGCGCTTCGCCCTGATTCATTTCCGGCAATACATCGTCATCGCCTGGCTTGCTCAGCTGCGGCAATACGCGGGTGTAACCGTCGAACTTGAGAATACGGCCCTTGGCACGCAGCTCGAACTGCGCCGCAGTGACGGTCACAGTGGTCGACAGGTATTCAGCCGGCGGCATCTGGCAGGCCACGAACTGGCGCCAGATCAGCTCATACAGACGCTCGGCGTCACGCTCCATGCCCGACAGCTGCGTCGGCTTGAGGTTGACGTCGGAAGGACGAATCGCTTCGTGCGCCTCCTGGGCGCCTTCCTTGCTGCTGTAGGCAATCGGGTTGGCCGGCAGGTACTTCTTGCCGAACTCACCTTCGATAAAGTCACGCACCATGCTCACAGCATCGGCCGAGAGGTTGGTCGAGTCGGTACGCATATAGGTGATATAGCCAGCCTCGTAGAGACGCTGGGCCATCATCATGGTCTTCTTCACCCCGAAGCCCAGGCGGTTACTTGCAGCCTGCTGCAGGGTGGAGGTAATAAACGGTGCCGACGGCTTGCTGCTGGTCGGTTTGTCTTCACGTTTAGTGATGCTGTAGCTGGAAGCTTTTAGCGTAGCCAGGGCCGCCATGGCCTGAGCTTCATTCAGCGGCTTGAAGGCAGCGCCGTTCTCGCGGGCCACTTCAAAGCGCACATTGGCGCCCTTGGCGGTACCCAGATCGGCGTGCACTTCCCAGTATTCTTCAGGGACGAAAGCGCGGATCTCTTTCTCGCGCTCCACCACCAGCTTCACGGCTACCGACTGCACACGACCGGCAGACAGGCCACGCGCGATCTTGGCCCACAGCAGCGGCGAGACCATATAACCCACTACGCGGTCAAGGAAGCGCCGCGCCTGCTGGGCATTGACTCGATTGATATCCAGCTCACCAGGCTTGGAAAACGCTTCTTGGATGGCCTTCTTGGTGATTTCGTTGAACACCACACGCTTGTAGCGGCTGTCATCGCCACCGATGGATTCGCGCAGGTGCCAGGCAATGGCTTCCCCCTCGCGGTCCAAGTCGGTTGCGAGATAGATGGTGTCGGCATCCTTGGCCAAACGGCGCAGCTCTTCGACTACCTTCTCTTTGCCTGGAAGGATCTCGTACTTGGCTTTCCAGCCGTGCTCGGGATCAACCCCCATGCGCGCAAACAGCTGACGCTTGGCTTTTTCCTTGGGCGACAGCGCCGGTACTTCACCTGCAGCGGCTTTACCACGCTTGACCGGCTCTTTGGCGGTGCTTGCCGAACCACTGGTGGGTAGGTCACGGATGTGGCCGATGCTCGACTTCACCACGTACTCGTTGCCCAAGTACTTGTTGATGGTCTTGGCCTTGGCCGGGGATTCCACGATGACCAGCGATTTGCCCATGGATTGGAAAATTCCTGAAATTCGATAAATAAATGCGGGAGGCGCTGTACTGCCTGCTAGCGCGGCACCGCTATATATAGTGGTGGTCTGGCTGAGGTCAAGCGCAGCAGTGGCCCGATGTCAGCTCAAGGCCGAGTGAACAGTGCGGTTTCAGCCTGAATCAAAGCAAAGCGTGGAACCGTCTCGCCGTCCACCTCAACGCTTTCGCAGAACATCTCCAATGGCCTCACCCACAGGCCAAACTCGCCGTACAGCGCCTGATAGACCACCATCGCCTGCTCCGTCTCGGAATGCTGGGCTACGCCAAATACACGGTACTCAGGGCCTTTGTAGTGACGATAGAGGCCGGGCTGTAGCTGCATGGGTGAGTTCCTTGAAGATTTTCTGCTGATAAACAAAAACCGGGGCACTCGGCCCCGGTTTTTCCATCTCTTACGCCGGTGAAGCTTAGAGGCGTTCGAAGACGGTGGTGATGCCTTGGCCGAGACCTACGCACATGGTCGACACACCGAAGGTGCCGCCATTCTGCTTCATCACATTCAGCAGGGTACCGGAGATACGCGCACCGGAACAACCGAACGGGTGACCCAGAGCGATCGCGCCGCCGTGCAGGTTGACCTTTTCTTCCATCTTGTCGAGCACTTTCAGGTCCTTCAGCACAGGCAGGGCCTGGGCAGCGAAGGCTTCGTTGAGCTCGAAGAAGTCGATGTCATTAATGGTCAGGCCAGCACGCTTGAGGGCTTTCTGAGTCGACGGTACTGGACCGTAACCCATGATCGCTGGATCAACACCGGCCACGGCCATGGCGCGAACCACTGCCATTGGCTGAATGCCGAGGTCTTGGGCGCGCTGGGCGCTCATAACGATCATGCAGGAAGCGCCGTCAGTGATCTGCGAGGACGTACCTGCAGTCACAGTGCCGCCTTTCGGGTTGAACGCAGGCTTCAGTGCCGCCAGGCTTGCCAAGGTGGTTTCCGGACGAATGGTTTCGTCGTAGTCGAACACCTTCAGGAAGCCGTTCTCGTCGTAGCCTTGCATCGGGATGATTTCATCCTTGAACTTGCCTTCGACGGTAGCTTTGTGGGCCAGACGGTGCGAACGCTCACCGAATGCGTCCTGCTGCTCACGGCTGATGCCATGCATCTTGCCGAGCATTTCAGCAGTCAGACCCATCATGCCCGAGGCCTTGGCCGCGTACAGCGACAGGTGCGGGTTTGGATCAACGCCGTGCATCATGCCTACGTGGCCCATGTGCTCCACACCGCCGATGACGAACACGTCACCGTTACCGGTTTGGATCGCCTGCACGGCAGTGTGCAGAGCGCTCATGGACGAACCGCACAGGCGGCTTACAGTCTGGCCAGCAGCAGTATGCGGGATCTGGGTCATCAGCGACGCCATGCGCGCGATGTTCCAGCCCTGCTCCAGGGTCTGGTTAACGCAGCCCCAGATCACGTCTTCCACCTCAGCTGGATCCAGCTTGGTGTTACGTGCCAGCACGCCGCTGATCAGGTTGGCCGACATGGTCTCGGCACGGGTGTTGCGATGCATGCCGCCCTTGGAACGACCCATCGGGGTACGACCGAAGTCGACGATGACTGCATCTCTAGGATTCAGGCTCATAAATTCACTCTCGCTCTAGTCGTTGCGCGATTAACCGAAAAACTTCTGGCCGTTAGCGGCCATTTCGCGAAGCTTGGCAGTCGGGGTGTACAGCGCGCCCAGCTCGGCGTATTTGTCGGCCAGGGCAACGAACTCGGCTACACCGACGGTATCGATGTAACGCAGCGCACCACCGCGGAACGGCGGGAAGCCGATGCCGTAGATCAGGCCCATATCGGCCTCAGCTGCGGTATCAACGATGCCATCTTCCAGACAACGCACGGTTTCCATGCACAGAGGAATCATCATGAAGTTGATGATGTCTTCATCAGTCACTTCACGCTGCTCGGCCACGATGGACTTGAGCAGGTCGTAGGCAACCGGATCAGAAACCTTCTTCGGCTTGCCGCGCTTGTCCATTTCGTAGGAGTAGAAGCCTTTGCCGTTCTTCTGGCCCAGGCGATCTGCTTCATACATCACGTCAACTGCGGTACGGCCTTCAACAGCCATGCGATCCGGGAAGCCTTCAGCCATTACGTCACGGCCGTGGTGCCCGGTGTCGATACCGACCACGTCGGACAGGTACGCCGGGCCCATCGGCCAGCCGAACTTCTCCATGACCTTGTCGATACGCACGAAGTCCACGCCGAATGCCAGCAGCTTGGAGAAGCCACCGAAGTACGGGAACAGCACGCGGTTAACCAGGAAGCCTGGGCAGTCGTTGACCACAACCGGGGTCTTGCCCATTTTCTTGGCGTAAGCAACGGTGGTAGCCACGGCTACGTCGCTGGACTTCTCACCGCGAATCACTTCAACCAGCGGCATCATGTGCACCGGGTTGAAGAAGTGCATGCCGACGAAGTTTTCCGGACGCTTGAGGGCCTTGGCCAGCAAGTTGATGGAGATGGTCGAAGTGTTCGACGCGAGGATTGCGTCTTCTTTAACCACGCCTTCCACTTCAGCCAGAACGATCTGCTTGACCTTCGGGTTCTCGACAACGGCTTCGACAACGATATCGACAGCGCCGAAGTCACCGTAGGACATGGTTGGACGAATAGCGGTAAGGGCTTCAGCCATCTTCGCCGCAGTCATACGACCTTTGGCAACGCGACCGCCGAGCAGCTTGGAAGCCTCGGCCAGCCCCATCTGGATACCCTCTTCACGGATATCCTTCATCAGGATCGGGGTGCCCTTGGAAGCGGACTGGTAGGCGATACCGCCACCCATGATGCCAGCGCCGAGCACGGCAGCCAGTTTCACGTCTTTGGCGATTTCGTCGTACTGCTTGGCTTTCTTCTTCAGGTCCTGATCGTTCAGGAACAGGCCGATCAGGCTGGCAGCAACCGGGGTTTTAGCCAGTTTGACGAAGCCAGCAGCTTCCACTTCCAGCGCTTTATCGCGACCGAAGTTGGCGGCTTTCTGAATGGTTTTGATCGCTTCAACCGGCGCCGGGTAGTTCGGGCCAGCCTGACCAGCAACGAAACCTTTGGCAGTTTCGAAGCACATCATCTGCTCGATAGCGTTGAGCTTGAGCTTTTCCAGCTTCGGCTGACGCTTGGCCTTGTAGTCCAGCTCGCCAGAGATGGCGCGCTTGATCAGGTCCAGGGCAGCGGCTTGCAGCTTGTCAGCGGCAACCACGGCATCCACTGCACCCATTTTCAGCGCGTCAGCTGCTTTGTTTTCTTTACCGCCGGCAATCCATTCAACAGCGTTATCGGTACCGATAACACGTGGCAGACGCACAGTACCGCCGAAGCCTGGGTAGATGCCCAGCTTAACTTCCGGCAGGCCAACTTTGGCGCTTTCGGCCATGACGCGGTAATCCGCAGCCAGGCACATTTCAAAACCACCGCCCAGGGCGATGCCATTGATCGCAGCAACAGTCGGGACATTGAGGTCTTCAAAATCACTGAAGATCTTGTTGGCTTCGAGGTTGCCAGCCACCAGTTCTTCGTCGGGCAACTTGAAGTTGTCAACGAACTCGGTGATGTCGGCGCCGACGATAAATACGTCTTTGCCACTGGTGACAATCACGCCCTTGATCGAACCATCGGCCTTGATCGCATCAACGGATTGACGCAGTTCATTGAGGGTAAGACGGTTGAATTTGTTGACGGATTCACCCTTGAGGTCGAATTTCAATTCGACGATGCCACTCTCAAGAGTCTTAACCGTGATGGCTTTACCTTCGTAAATCATCAACTGATCTCCACGGTATGGAAGCTGAACAGTACACATCGGAGCCAACCAGCAAGCTACTCCACGACATAGTCGTTTTAGAGTAGCCCCTATCAGCCTGGCACACCCACCGACGCGATAATCGGGCTGTAAAGGCGGTGCCTTTGAAGGCAAACGCTCAATTCATACGCCCGTTTGATTTGGGTGTGCACACCTTCAAGGAAAAGCCCCTGCTTGTCAATTGGCCTGTGGTGACTGCAAAGGCGTACAAAACGTTACGTTCAGGCGTACAGCAGTACGCTGACGACTGTGCAGCGAACAAGCGGCCATCCGCAGCGATATCGAGTCACTTTGTTAACTTGGCAGACAGAAGTGTGATCCAGCGCATACCTAGCAAAATGATTTAGCTGCAGGTACAGTCGTCTCAATACGGCCGTTTTAGACCGCCCGTAGCCCAAAAAACAAAAACAATTAGAGCCCAATCAAGGGCGCACGGAGTTTCCCCCATGTCGAGCCGCATGCTTGCCATTGCTTTGAGCACCCTGCTCGCAATTACTCTCCCTCTAATCAGCGCCGCAACCCAGGCTGCAGATGCCGCTACCAACCTGCTGAAACTGCACCAGCTGCGCCTGGCAGCACAAAAGTCCCTGGGCGATTTCTATATGTTTAACGGCATGGAAGGTGATCAACGCTATGCGCGAATGATCAATGACTCGCTGAGCGAGGTGAATAGCCACCTGACGGCATTGACCGACATGCCCGGCGAAGGTGCAAAAGCCCTGCGCTCGCAGCTGGATCAGCAGTGGAAGGGTTATCAGATTGATCTCAACAATCTGGTAACCGCCCTGAAGAGCCAGGGCTACACAGACCTGCAGCCGGTAGCCGACTTAGCCGCGCGCAACCAGCAACTGATGACGCTAAGTCATGAGCTGTATACCAAGATCCAGCAGGAAGGCAGCTACAGCGTGCCAGCGCTAACCCAACGCAGCCGCGAACAGAGCGTGCTGATGCAAGGCATTGCCGTGGATTACGCCTCACGCAGCGCCTCGGTAGGCGCCACCTTTATGGGCGGCGGCGACGCACGACCGATGGAGGAGCTGGTCAGTGAATTCGCCAGCAAGATGGCGGCGCTAGAGAAAGACCCGAAGAACACGCCACAGCTCAAACAATCTTGGGAAGGGGTTGCCACTAAATGGCGCTATATTGAGAAGTCGTTGATCAATTACAACGAGAACAGCGTGCCATTTCTGGTCAACAAGTACTCCAACACCATCATCCAGGGCATTGAACAGATTTCCAGTCAATACGCGGCCGCCAACCTCTGATCGCGACCGCCGCCATCCGCATTCGTTTTACCGGCCTGCCTGGCCGTACTCCGGCCCAGTGCTCGCACTGGGCCTTCTTTATTATGGCCTGCCATCCCTGGCGGCCACCCTTCGGGCCGTCGCTACGCGACGTTAAAAAATGTTCCAGACAATTTTGTTCAGGCGTTGGCCTTCAGAAACGCGACAATTGTCTCCAACGCTTCGCTAGCGCCCCGCTCACCCCAGCAGACCGACAGCATCTGATCAGTCGCCTCGACCTTGAACGCATCCGCTGGCAACGCCTGCAATTGCGTCAACAGGGCCTGATCGGCGCAGGGCTCGCGCCATTTATTCACCCACTGCCCCGGCTCCATCTGCCAATAGCACCAGCTATCGACCCGGCCGCGGCGGCGTGCACGGTGGTATTGCGGACAAGAATGCGGCGGCTGACGCAGCAACCAATGCGGCCACTCCTGGCGCGACAGCTGCATCGCCACACCCATACGCCGCGCCTGCAGGCGCACATCCATCTGCCCACGCTGATGGCGCGAGGGCACCAGCCAGGCCAGCGGACTGAGCAAAAAGGCCAAGAGCAAAAGCAGAAACCAGGGACTCATATCGTTATCTCACCGGCAAAAACCTGTCATCAGCGCTCAAGACGGCCATACTAAAACCATTGATTCATTTGCAAGGAGACTTACCCCATGCCCTACCAGCACATTCTGGTCGCCGTCGACCTTACCGAAGAATGCGACCCGGTGATGCACCGCGCGCAGAAACTGGCCACCAGCAGTGGGGCCAAGTTGTCTGTGGTGCATATCGTCGAACCCATGGCCATGGCCTTTGGCGGCGACGTGCCGATGGAT
Organism: Pseudomonas sp. EA_35y_Pfl2_R111; assembly: GCF_963970955.1. Classification (NCBI taxonomy): domain Bacteria; kingdom Pseudomonadati; phylum Pseudomonadota; class Gammaproteobacteria; order Pseudomonadales; family Pseudomonadaceae; genus Pseudomonas; species Pseudomonas sp. EA_35y_Pfl2_R111. The sequence continues at coordinate 318,315 of NZ_CAXAOM010000001.1, forward strand.
TTATCGATGTTGCAACAGCAGCAATTCGACCAAGCCCGTGAGCGCCTGGACAAATTTTCTGGCAAGTATCCCGACCTCAGCGCAGAACACCGCCACCTGGCCTATGGCCAACCGCGCCAGGAAATCCATCGCCTGGCCGAAGAACAGCAGTGCGACCTAATCGTCGTCGGCAGCCACGGCCGCCATGGCCTCGCACTGCTACTGGGTTCGACGGCCAATGACGTGCTGCACGGCGCGCCCTGCGACGTGCTGGCCGTACGCTTGAAAAAAGCCGACTAAAGCAAACTGCGGGTGAATAACGCGGCAGCGCTATTCACCGCTAACAGATGGACTCATGACCAGTGGGCGAATCTTCTGCAACTGGGTTTCCAGCGAATAGGTCATGCTCGAGGCCATGGAGAAAAAGGTCAGGAACGCCTTGAGGTTGGAGTCGCCCTCGCAGGTCGCGTGAATCCGCTGCCAGAACGCCTGATTGACCAGCTGTAGCTGCTGAAACATACGCACCAGCCCCTTCAGCTCCCAGTCAGGCGTGCGCCCTTCGCGCAGATTGAAGTACTGCTGCGTCAGGTACAGCGACACCGTGCGCAGAATGAATTCCTGGCTATTAGCAAACGGCAGATGGTGCTGCGCCATGGGCTTTAGCTTACCCAGCACTGGGCAGGCACTAGTCGCCATGATCACGCCGAGCAGCGCGCGCAGTCCCTCCTCCAGACCCACCTGCTTGTTGTACTCACGCTCCGGCGTACGCACCCATACAGCCACTTTCTTGAATGCCGGCAGGCCCTGAAAATCCTCGATGACCCGGTGCAAGTCGACAGCCGCCGGGCAATGACTGAAGTTGTCCTTGCTCAGCGGACAATTGCTGCACTGCTGGTATTCAAGACGCGTCCAGGCCGGTGCGCTTTGCGCTGCCTCTGCCTCATACACCCGATCCAGCTCGATCCTGTAGCTGAACTGATGATTGTCGTCGAGAGTGATGCGGTACTCGATGGCCATGAATGTCTCCGCCAGAAGTCTCAAAATCCTGTTTGAGTGCGTTACGTACTTAACACATCGGGTTTAGCCTTCCAGCTCCGCCCAACGCTCGACCAATTGTTCCAGCTCATGCTGTACGGCCTGCAATTTCGCCAGCACCTCAGCGGTCTTTTCCGCAGGCTGCTGATAGAAACTCGACGAGCCGATCTGCTCCTGCAAGCTGGCAACCTGCCCCTCCAGCACATCAATCTGCCCGGGAATGGCTTCCAGTTCGCGTTGCAGCTTGTAACTGAGTTTTTTCTTGCTCGCTGCTGCGGCCACGGCCGCCACAGGCTCTGCCGCTACCGGCGTCGGGACCACTGCTGAGGCTAGTTCAGGCTTGCCGGCTTTGCTTTCGCCAACCCCGAGCAGGCGCGGCGAACCGCCCTGACGTAGCCAATCCTGATAACCGCCGACGTACTCACGGACCAGGCCCTCACCCTCGAAGACCAGGGTACTGGTCACCACGTTGTCGAGGAAGGCCCGATCGTGGCTGACCATCAGCACGGTGCCAGGGAAGGTCAGCAGTACTTCTTCAAGCAACTCCAGAGTTTCCACATCGAGGTCGTTGGTCGGTTCGTCCAGCACCAGCAAGTTGGCCGGTTTGCTGAATAGCTTGGCGAGCAAGAGGCGTGCCCGCTCACCGCCAGACAGCGCCTTGACCGGGGTACGCGCACGCTGCGGGCTGAACAGGAAGTCACCCAGGTAGCTCAGTACATGGCGGTTCTGCCCGTCGATCTCGATAAAGTCGCGGCCTTCGGCGACGTTGTCGATCACGGTCTTTTCCAGGTCGAGCTGGTGACGCAATTGGTCAAAATAAGCCACATCGATGCGCGTGCCTTCGGCCACTTCACCGCTGGTAGGCTGCAAGCCGCCGAGCATTAGCTTGAGCAGCGTGGTTTTGCCGGTGCCGTTGGCGCCGAGCAGACCGATGCGGTCGCCGCGCTGCAGCACCATAGAGAAGTCCTTGATCAGGAACGGTCCGCCCGGATGCGCAAAGCTGACGTTCTCCAGCACCATCACCTGCTTGCCGGATTTCTCGGCGGTTTCCAGCTGGATATTGGCCTTGCCAGTGCGTTCACGGCGCTCGCTGCGCTCGACGCGCAGGGCTTTCAGGGCACGCACGCGGCCTTCGTTGCGGGTGCGGCGGGCCTTGATGCCTTGGCGAATCCAGACTTCTTCCTGAGCCAGGCGCTTGTCGAACAGCGCGTTGGCGGTTTCCTCGGCGGCCAGGGTTGCTTCCTTGTGTACCAAGAAGCTGGCGTAGTCGCCGTTCCAGTCGATCAGGCCGCCACGGTCCAGTTCGAGGATGCGCGTAGCCAGGTTCTGCAGGAAGGAACGGTCGTGGGTGATAAACAGCACCGCGCCCTGGAAATCGGTCAAGGCTTCTTCCAGCCAGGCAATTGCGCCGATATCCAGGTGGTTGGTTGGCTCGTCGAGTAGCAGCAAATCAGGCTCGGAGACCAGCGCCTGGGCCAGCAGCACGCGGCGACGCCAGCCGCCGGAGAGCTCAGCCAGCGTCTTGTCGGCCGGCAGTTGCAGGCGGCTCAGGGTGCTATCGACCAGCTGCTGCAAGCGCCAACCGTCACGGGCTTCGAGGTCTTGCTGGACATGCATCAGCTTATCCAGATCGGCTTCGGTGACACAGTTCTGCGCCAAGTGGTGGTACTGCGCAAGCAACTCTCCCACGCCGTCCAGGCCCTGGGCGACCACATCAAACACCGTGCGCTCGTCGGCCAGCGGCAATTCCTGCGGTAATTCGCCGATTTTCAGGCCCGGCGCGCGCCAGACGGCGCCGTCATCAGCCTTCTGGTCGCCCTTGACCAGTTTCATCATGCTCGACTTACCGGTGCCGTTGCGGCCAATGATGCACACCCGCTCGCCACGGGCGATCTGCCAAGACACCTTGTCCAATAGCGGCATTGCGCCGTAGGCCAGGGAAATATCGGTGAACTTGAGCAGGGTCATGGCACGCCTCAACAAAAAACGACGGGTGAAGGCCGGTAAAACCGTGGCCGAGCAACGGGCTTCGTTGCTGTCAAGGCACAGCGGCAACCTGAAAACACCCAGAAAATCATCTGCAGCTGCCCAAGGCACCCGCAAAACAGGGCGCGCATTCTAACCGAGAAGCGCACAAACCAAGCAGGCAATTTCAGTGGCAGGCACGGTAAATTCTGCCCTACCCATAGGCTACCTAGGCAGCAAACGCTCTAGCGCGGCGGCCAAAGGCTCCGGCGGCGATGAGTGCTGACAATTGCCGATTGAAACGTATTGCGCCTTCACCGCCCATAGGCAAACGACTAAGCTAGGGCCATACGCACTATTTGCCTGGAAGTGTCATGCGCGGTCCCCTGTTTAGTTTACTGTCCTGCCTATTGGTTTCCTCCCTGAGCGTCGCTGCGGCGCAAGCCGCCACCCTGACGCAACAACGTCAATATTACGACCAAGCCAAAGCCGCGCTGGCCAAGGGCGACAAAGGTCCTTACCAGCGCTATGCCAGCGCCCTGCGCGATTACCCGCTGGAGCCTTACCTGGCCTATGACGAGCTGACCGCCCGGCTGAAATGGGCGAGCAATGACGAAATCGAGAAATTTCTCGCCGAGCATGGCGACCTGCCGCAGATCAGCTGGATGAAACTGCGCTGGCTGCGCTGGCTGGCCGAGCGCGGTGAATGGCAGACCTTTATCAACTACTACGACCCGGCGCTGAACTTCACCGAGCTCGACTGCCTGTATGGCCAATACCAGCTGAGCCACGGCATGCGCGCCGAAGGCAGCGCCACCGCAGAAAAACTCTGGCTGGTCGGCAAATCCCAGCCTAACGCCTGCGACCCGCTGTTTGCGTTGTGGGCCGCAGAAGGTCAGCTCACCGAACAGAAACGCTGGCAGCGCGCCAAGCTAGCGGCTGAAGCGCGCAACTACGGCCTGGTCACTCACCTGATCAAGACCATGCCGACTCTGGGCAACCACGGCAAAACTCTGATGCAGGTGGCGCAGAAGCCCGAACTGCTGAAACAGACTTCACGCTTTACCCAGACCGACTCGGCCATGGCTGACGTGGTTGGCCTGGGCCTGCGCCGCCTGGCTCGCCAGGACCCGGAAAGCGCACTCAAACTGCTCGACGGCTACGCGCAGCGGATGAAATTCTCCAGCGAGGAAAAAGTAGCCATTGCCCGCGAAATCGGCCTGACCCTGGCCAAGCGCTTTGATGCCCGCGCCCTGCAGGTCATGGCCAAGTACGACCCCGAACTGCGCGACAACACCGTCAGCGAATGGCGCGCCCGCCTGCTGCTACGCCTGGGCCGCTGGGATGAAGCCAACCAACTAACCCGCCGAATGCCAGCGGAACTCGGGAATACCAACCGCTGGCGCTACTGGCAGGCGCGCAGCCTGCAACTGGCGCAGCCCAATAGCCAGGAACCTAAAGTGCTGTACCAGGCGCTGGCCAAAGAACGTGATTTCTACGGCTTTATGGCCGCCGACCAGGTACAGGCGCCCTACCAGTTGAACAACAAGCCACTGGCCCTGAGCCCACAGACGATCCAGAAAGTACGCAACTCGGCGGCAATTCGCCGTGCTCTGGAGTTTCACGCCCGTGGTCAGGTGGCCGATGGCCGGCGCGAGTGGTACAACGTCAGCCGCCTGTTCAGCCGGGATGAAATGGTCGCCCAGGCCCGCCTGGCCTATGACATGGGCTGGTACTTCCCAGCCATCCGCACTATCAGCCAGGCGCAGTATTGGGACGATCTGGAAGTACGTTTCCCGATGGCCCACCGCGAACATTTAGTGCGTGAGGCGAAGAACCGCGACATCCATTCCAGCTGGGTATTTGCCGTCACTCGCCAGGAAAGCGCCTTTATGGCCGATGCCAAATCCCACGTCGGCGCCATGGGTTTGATGCAGCTAATGCCAGCCACCGCCAAAGAAACCGCCAAGCGCTTTGGCATTCCGCTGTCATCGCCGCAGCTGGCTTACCGCCCGGAAGTCAATATTCAGCTGGGTGCGGCCTACCTAAGCCAGATCTACGGCCAGTTCAACGGCAACCGGGTGCTGGCTTCCGCGGCCTACAACGCCGGCCCAGGCCGGGTACGTCAATGGCTACGCGGCGCGGATCATCTCTCGTATGACGTGTGGATCGAAAATATCCCGTTTGATGAAACCCGCCAGTACGTGCAAAACGTGCTGTCCTACTCGGTGATCTACGGCGAGAAGCTCAACGCGCCGCAGCCACTGGTCGCCTGGCACGAGCGTTACTTCGACCAATAGCGGCTTAATCCGCACGCTCAACAGCTGCTGTTGGGCGTGCACTTCCGCCTATTCCAGCACCTGCACCGGCATATCCAGACGCAACTGCCCTTCGCCACAGGCGATCAGATTCTGTCCGAAATACACCTCGCCTCCGCGCTCGCGGTAGTTTTTTAGGGTGGTCAACGGTTCACGATCGGCACTGCGCTCGCCCGTCTGCGGGTCGAGGGTGGTCATGATGCAGCGTGAGCAGCCCTTGACCACACGAAACTCCAACTCACCAATGCGAATGCGCTTCCAGCTGTCTTCGGCATAGGGCTCGCTACCGCTGACCACCAGATTCGGACGAAAACGCAGCATCGGCAACGGTCGGCCGACCCGCGCTGATAGGTCATCCAACGACGCCTGACCGATCAGCAGCAAAGGGAAGCCGTCGGCAAACGCCACCTTTTCGCCCACTTCGGCATAGGCCGTATCGACCTGCCGCGCACGCGGTTCTGACACCTGCACCAGGCGGCAGGCACGGCCGAGAAACTGGCTCAGCCACTGCGCGGCCACATCACCAGCATCCGGCACGTGTAAGCTGTCGCGCCAGATCATCACATTACGCAACGGCGCATGCTCATCCGGCACCGCCACCTGCAGCTCAGCCATACCCGGTGCACTCAATTGCAGATGCGTGCTGCCTATCCAGCGTGCCTGCAGCTGGGTCATCTGCGCCAGCAAGCGTTGCGTAAGGAAGCGCCCGGTTTCAGCATCGACTACCATCCAGCGACGATCACCCTGCACGCCCAAGGCGTCCAGCGTCGTTTCGCGCAAGGCCTCGCCTGACGCCGACTTCAATGGATAACGGTACAACCCGGAGAGATGCAACATGAGCCCAGCTTCCGTTTGGCAAAACGCACTTATACGAGCAACCCGACGTACCTACAAGCCCGCTTTGGCCTTGCCGCTACTGGTGTTGCTAAGCGCTTGCAGCGGTACCGCGCCGGATAACCTAGGCATCCATGACGGCCAACTGAGCGCCTGTCCGGATTCACCGAACTGCGTAAACAGCCAGGCCAGCGATGCGCGACACGCCATTGAACCGCTACCGCTGCAAGGCAGCGCCGAGCAAACCCAGACACGCCTCAAGGCACTGCTCAGTGAAGAACCACGGGTGAATCTAGTGGAAGAGGCACCGGGTTACCTGCGCGCCGAGTTCAGCAGCAAGCTGATGCGTTTTGTCGACGATGTGGAATTTCTGATTGGCGCGGCCGCCGTGGATGTGCGCTCGGCGTCACGCGTGGGTCACTCGGATTTCGACGTCAACCGCGAACGCGTAGAGCGGCTGCGCCAGCGGCTAAGCGAATAAACGCATGGCACATGTACGCCTGACGCTCGCGGCAGGCTTATTCCTCGGGGTGTAGCAGCGCCAAACGCTGGTGCACCACATCCACCAGCTTGTCCGGTTGGAATTTGGAGAGGAAGTTGTCGCAACCGACCTTCTTCACCATCGCTTCGTTGAAGCTGCCGGACAGCGAGGTGTGCAGCACCACATATAAATCCTTAAGACGCGAGTCATTGCGGATTTCGGTGGTCAGGCGGTAGCCGTCCATTTCTGGCATTTCCGCATCGGTAATCACCATCAGCAATTTCTCGTGCACATCGACCCCGTCGTCGGCCCAGCTTTTCAGCAGGTTCAGCGCGCGCAAACCATCGCTGGCGGCGTGGCAACGGATATCCAGTTGCGCCATGGTGCCCTTGAGCTGACTCATGGCCACGTTGGAGTCATCCACCAGCAGCACTTCACGGCCCTTGGCGTATTCCAGCAGTGGGTCTGAGAGTTTCTCCGGCGAGACCTTGGTGCTCATCGGAGTGATTTCCGCCAGCACCTTTTCCACGTCGATCACTTCGACGATCTGGTCTTCGACCTTGGTAATTGCGGTCAGGTAATGCTGGCGCCCGGCGCCTCCTGGCGGCGGCAGGATGGATTCCCAGTTGAGGTTGAGAATGCGCTCTACCCCGCCGACTAGAAAGGCCTGCACCGAGCGGTTGTATTCAGTAACGATGATGGTGCTGCGCTCATCCGGCACGATTGGGCGCATGCCGATGGCCTGGGACAGATCGATCACTGGCAACGTCTGCCCACGCAGGTTGACCACACCACAAACAAACCTGTGCCGCTGCGGCATCAGGGTCAGCTTGGGCATCTGCAGAACTTCCTGCACCTTGAATACGTTGATCGCAAACAACTGCCGACCCACCAGGCGGAACATGAGAATTTCCAGGCGGTTCTCACCCACCAGCTGGGTGCGTTGGTTCACTGAGTCGAGAATGCCGGCCATCATGCGCTCCTGTTCACTTATCGATCTAGCCTAGCTCAAATAGCCATGCACTGATGTATCGGCCATCTGCCGCGCATCTGAAGGCAGATGGCGCAGCGCCATCATGCGACAAGCGCAGCGCGTAGGCCAGCCAGACAACAGTCCGCCCCACGTTTATTCCAGCAGCAACGGCGAGCCTTCCGGCAGGTGCAGCCGCAGGGCAGCCGGCATTGCGGCAAAGCGCAGCTTGCGACTCTCCATCGGCTCACCATCCAGATTGAGGTCCAGCCCTTCTGGCGCCTCAACTTCCAGCCAGGGCAGCCGCGCGCTTAGGGCCACGCTCTGCAAACCATTAATACCGCCGGACAACAATGTGCCTAAGGTGCCGACCACATCGACCGCCGCCGGAACAATACAGATATCCAGCAGACCATCATTGACTCGCGCCTGGGGGCACAGCACGTGTCCACCGCCCGCCTGACGACCATTGCCAATGCCTAGAGCGAGAAACTCGCCTTCCCACTGAAAATCCGGACCGGTAAAGCGACCGAACGAAGACTGCACTTCAGCAAAACGAGTCAGCCCAGTCAGAAAGTAAGCCGCGACGCCTAGTACGCGCTTGAGGTCTTCCGACGTATTGGCGGTGACATTGGAGCCAAAACCGCCAGTGGCCATATTGAGAAACACCTGCCCGTCGGCTTCACCCAGATCAATTGCCTGCGCTGGCGTATCCAGCAGCGCTAAAGCAATCTGCGGATCAAGGGCGATTCCCGCCGCGTGGGCAAAGTCATTGGCCGTACCCAGCGGCAACAGCGCCAAACTGGCAGTGGTCTTCGCCAGGGCCATGGCTTCAGCCACATCACGTAAGGTGCCATCTCCACCACCGGCGATCAGGGTCGGGTACCCGGCCTGCAGCGCCTCATTGACCAGACGCTGCGCATCGCCCGCTTCCCAGGTCACCCGCACATCCAGTTGCCAGCCCTCGTCACGACGTTCCTGCACCGCAGCACGCACCTCGGCATTGAGGGCTTGCTTGCCATGCAGAATCAGCAGCGCTTTACGTTCTTGCATTCCCGGCATCCTTTTCATGCTTTAGATCAGGCTGAGCAACATGGCTTGAGATTGCATTAGCTTGCAACCTGCCGGCTAAAACATCAATAAAACAGATAATTAAGCTCAATAATTACGCATTTTTAATCGTATTGATTTATTGGATCATCTGTCCATCGCCCACCAACACTGCAGCCAAAAGCCGGTGTTCTTAATGAGGATACGCAGATGATCGAAGTACGCCCCTTCGCCGAACTCGGCGGTGCCCATCATGGCTGGCTGAATGCCCGTCACCACTTTTCCTTTGCCGAATACTACGACCCGGAGCGCATGAGCTGGGGTCCGCTGCGGGTCTGGAACGATGATGAGATCGCCCCACATACGGGCTTTCCTACCCACCCACACCGCGACATGGAAATCATCACCTATGTACGCCAAGGGGCCATCACCCACAAGGACAACCTGGGTAACCAGGGACGCACCGAAGCGGGTGATGTTCAGGTGATGAGCGCCGGCACCGGGATTGCCCACAGCGAATACAACCTAGAAGACAGCACCACCAAGATCTTTCAAATCTGGATTCAGCCAAACCAGTCAGGTCTGCCGCCATCCTGGGGCGCCAAGCCGTTCCCTAAAGGCGAGCGCGCCGGTGCCTTTGTCACCCTGGCCAGCGGCTTTGCCGAAGACCAGGACGCGCTGTCGATCCGCAGCAATGCGCGGATGGCCGCCGCCACCCTGCAAGCTGGGCAAAGCACCGAATACCCAATTGGTGCGGCGCGCCGAGCTTATCTGGTGGCCGCCAGCGGCAGCATTGAGGTCAACGGCGTCAGCGCTCAGGCCCGCGATGGTGTGGCTGTTAGCGATGTCGAAGTGATTCGGGTGACGGCTATCGAAGATAGCGAAATCATTCTGGTGGATGTGGCCTGACCTGCAGCCATGGCATAGCGACGCAACAGGACCTATGCGCCGCTATGCCTCTTTAGGCTAGATACCCGGTGATCTTACGAATACAGCCCGTAGGAAGGGTTAGCCGAAGGCGATACCCATCAATGTGCCGATGGGTATCGCTACGCTCAACCCATCCTACAAAACTCGGGCCTTTTATGCCGGATAGCCGGTGATTTTACGAATGGTTTGGTACAGCGGTTTGAGTTGTTTATACATGCGCTGATAAACCTGCGTGTACAGCTGCTGGTACACGCGCTGCGCTTCTGGATTAGGCATGAATACCTGACCCACTCGCGTCATTTCAGCAATCGCCGTGGGGTAATCCGGATATAGGCCCAGCCCTACCGCGCAGTTGATTGCCGCACCCAGGCCGCTGGTCTCATAGAGGTGCGGGCGCTCGGCAGGCAGGCCGAAAATATCAGCGGTCAGCTGCATCGCCGCATCGCTTTGCGAGCCGCCACCGGAAACACGCAGGCGGGTGATACGCGTGCCCGAACGCTTCTCGATCTTCTCCTTGCCCTGGCGCAGGGCATAAGCCAAGCCTTCAAGAATCGCCCGGTAGATATGCGCGCGGGTGTGCACGTCGCCAAAACCGATGATCGAACCCTTGGCCTCCAGGCCCGGTTCGCGGATGCCCGGCGACCAGTAGGGTTGCAGCATCAGGCCCATGGAGCCAGCCGGCACGCTGTTGACCAGCTCATCGAACAACGCCTCAGGCTCAACGCCCAGCTCCTTGGCCCGCTGCATTTCACGCAGACCAAACTCCTGCTTAAACCAGCTGACCATCCAGAAGCCGCGATAAATCATCACCTCAGTATTGAAGTGATCGGGGATCGCCGAGGGGTATGGCGGAATCAGCGGGATGGTTTCCAGGTACTGGCTGCGGGTGGTGTTGATGGTCGCCGTAGTGCCATAGGACAGACAGGCCGTGCTCGCCTCGACCCCGCCAGCACCGAGCACCTCACAGGCCTTGTCGGCGCCGGCGGCAATCAACGGCAGGCCTTCGGGAATCCCGGTATGGCGGCTGGCCGTCGCCGTGATATGGCCGAGTAGCTCACCGGGCTTGCACAGCTCCGGCAACTGCTCGCGGCGCACCGGCATGGCCTGCCATTTCCAGTCCCCGGGCTTGGCCCACTGCAAACGCTTGTAGTCAAACGGCAGGTAGGCCACACAGCTGGTCAGCGAATCGACAAACTTGCCGCACAGCCGGTGAGTAAGAAAGCCGGAGAGCAGCAGCACCTTGTGCGTATTGGCCCAGATGTCCGGCTGGTTCTGCGCGATCCAGTTGACCTCGGCCTGAGCGCGGAAGTAATCCACCGTGGCCTGCAAACCCGCCAGCTTGAACAGCCAACCCCAGGGCCCCTTGATCCGCCCTTCGACCTTGGCCTGGCGCTGGTCAAGCCAGAGCATGGCCGGGCGCAGGGGCTGACCTTGCTGGTCAACATTGATCAAGGTGCCGCGCTGGGTAGTCAGCGACACGCCCTTGATCAGGCTGCGGTCGATATCCACCTGCTGCCACAGCTGAGCGCAGGCCTGGCCCAGGCTGGCCCAGTAATACTCGGGGTCCTGCTCGGCCCAACCGGGCTGCTTGGAGTAATAGGCCTCAAGCTCCACCTTGCCCTTGGCGAGCAGATTGCCCTGAAGATCGAACAACAGCGCCCGGATGCTTTGGGTGCCATTGTCGATGGCCAGCAGGTAACTTTTCTCGCTCAAGACGCCGTCCTTCCTATTGATCAATCTTCTGCCGGTAGGCTGTAACAGCGCTGCCAGAGTTGCAGATACACCTGTTCTTCCCACTGCCAGCGCGTGTCACTCCAGCCCAGGCGGGCCTGACACAACGCGCGGATACGCGGAAATTCGGCCGCCGCGCCCTGAGCCAACAACAGGCCAAGGCGGGTACGGCGTAGCAGCAGATCATCCAGGTGCAGCACCAGTTCTTGCTCGGCCGCCCAGGCCAGTTCGGCCCACAGCGTGTCCGTGCCCGCCACCTGCTCAACGCCTAGCTCTTCGAGCAGCGCCAGCAGCTGCGGCAGCGCCCGGCCATAACGGCCGATCAGGCGCTTCTGCTGGGCAGGACTTAGGGTTGGCATCGGTTGACTGGGTACAGGTGCAAAGGTCGCCGCGCCTTGATCATCCACAGTACGTCCCACAAAAGGCGCACAGGCCTGTAGCACTTCCAGCGCCAATAGACGGAAAGTAGTCAGCTTACCGCCAGCCAGGGTGACGCAGCCGGGCTCGACCCACAGCGCATGCTCACGCTTCTCATCAGAGGGCTTGCGCCCCGCAACGCCGTCGCTGACCACCGGGCGCACGCCGGCCCAACTCGACAGCGCATCCGCAGTGCGAATCCCGGCGGACGGAAATTGCTGATTGCAGGCAGCCAGCAGGTAATCCACCTCTTCGCGGCTGATTCGGGCTTCCTGCGCCAAGGGCGCCGAGTGATCCAGATCGGTGGTGCCGATTACCGTCGCGCCTTCCCAGGGGAAGACAAACACCGGACGTTTATCAGCCGCGTGCATAAAGCTGAACGCATGGGCCACCGGCAAGCGCCAGGCAGGCAGCAACAGATGGCTGCCACGCAACGGGCGGATATGCTCCAGACCGGTTTTCCGGCGCAACTGATCAGCCCAGGCACCGGTAGCCTGGGCCACCACGCGGCTGTTAAAGCGGTACAACTTCCCAGTTTCGGCATCCTCGGCCAACAGGCCGCTGACCTGCCCACCTTCGCGGCGCAGCTCGGCAACGCGCATGCCGTTTAGCGCTTCGCCGCCCTCGGCACGGGCCTCACCCAGCACGCGCTGCACCAGCCGCGCATCATCGGTCACCGCATCGAAAAACCGCGTACCGCCCAGCAGCCCGTCTTCCTTCAGGCCCGGAGCCAGATAGCGCAGTTGCTGCAGTGGGTAGTACAGATGGTTGCGCTTGCCAGCCAGGGCGTCGTACACCGCCAGCAAGCTGCCGAACACCTTGGGACCAGGAAAGCCGCCCTGGTAATGGGCCATGATAAAACTCAAGGGGTCGACCAGCCCCGGCGCTTCCTGCAACAGGCGCTGGCGCTCGCGCACCGAATCCCGGGTCAGAGCAAACTGGCCCTTGGCGATATAGCGCAGCCCACCGTGGACCATCTTCGAGGAACGACTGGAGGTGCCCCAGGCGAAGTCGCGCTGTTCCAGCAACAGGCATTTCCAGCCACGCCGCGTTGCTTCACGCAGAATCCCGGCACCGCTGATGCCGCCGCCGACCACGATCAGATCCCAATCGCGTGCGGCCAGCTCGGGCAAGGCCTGTTCGCGCCAGGCGGCGTTCCAGTTGTTCATCATCAATCCTGAATCAGCACGCCAGGTGCCAGGCGCTGCTCAGGGTCGAAATGCCCGGCCAGCGCCTTGAGCGTGGCCATACCCAGCTCGCCCTTCTCCACCGGCAGGTAAGGCGCGTGATCGCGGCCAACGCCGTGCTGATGGCTGATGGTGCCGCGGTTCTCGGCGATGGTCAGGCTGGCGGCGTGCTTGAGCTTCTGCCAGCGCCCCATGGCCTCGGCATAGCTATTGCCAGGGCGGAAGACATAGGTGGTGTAGATGCTCGAGCCTTCGTTGTAGACATGGGACAGGTGGGTAAACACATGCACCTGCTCGCCCTCCTCGCTCAGGCCATTGCGCAGGCTGGTCTCGACCTTGTTCAGCAGGCTGTCGACGTTGCTCCAATCGGTGGCGGTTTCCAGGGTGTCCACCGCATAACCGGCGTCCCACAGACCGTGGCGCAGATAAGGGAAACGGAAGCGGTTCTCTGCCCACTTCTTGCCCAGCAGGGTGCCAGTAAATACGCCGTCAAAGCTCTTCAGCAGCTTCTTTGCCTGTTTCAGCGAGGCGGCGTTCTGTGTGCGGCTGCCGGTGACGCCAAAGGTCAGCATGCACTTGCCATCGCGAGCACCGCGCAGGGCCAGGTATTTCTCCAGCCAGGCAATCTGCTGCGGATGGCCGGCCAGGGCCAGTTGGGTCTTGGTCTCGATGGCGTTGGACAGGCGCAGCATCGACAGCGGCACCCGCGCCTGAGCCAGGCTGCGAATGGCGCTCAGCGCCTGCTGCCAATTGGGCAGGAACACCGCGTAGAAATTTTCCTGCTCGGCCAGGCGAGTGATACGCACCTTGACCTCGGAAATGATGCCGAAGCGCCCTTCCGAACCCATCAGAATTTCACGCAGATCGGGGCCCGCGGCAGAAGCCGGGAAAGTCGGAATCTCTAGGGTGCCGGCGAAGGTCTCGACCTTGCCGCCGGCGAACAGCTGCTCGATACGCCCGTAGCGCAGCGACTGCTGGCCGCTGGAACGACTGGCGACCCAACCGCCGAGGGTCGACAGCTCCCAGGACTGCGGGAAATGACCGAGGGTGTAGCCTTGGGCGCGCAACTGGCTTTCCACCTGCGGGCCAGTGGCGCCGGGGCCGAAGGTAGCGATCAGGCTGTCGTGGTCGATCTCGATCAGCTTTCCCATGCGCTCAAGCGACAGGGTCAGCACCGGTTTGCTGCCGGCCTGCGGGTTGATATGCCCGGCCACCGAGGTGCCGCCGCCGTAGGGAATCACGATCAGGTCTTGCTGGCTGGCCCAGGCCAGCAAATCGCGGATCTGCGCGGCGCTCTCCGGATAAGCCACGCCGTCGGGAAACACACCAAAATCGCCAGAACGCATCGCCAGCCAGTCCGGCAGGCTCTGGCCACGGGCATGGCGCACGCGGTCTTCGGCATTCAGGCAGATCAGCGGATGGGCCTGCAGACGCGAAGCCGGCACCTGGGCCAGCACCTGCTCCAGGCTAGCATCGGCAAGCAGCTGGCCAGGGCCGACCAGTTCGGCCAGAAAAGCCTCGCCATGGGCCGGCAGTTCCACCACTGTTGCTTCATCACCCCAGCCGTTCCAACGTCGCATCTGTGTCTCCCGGATATTTCAGTCACCCTCGATGGCTGCCTATACTAGCGGGCCGCCCAGGAGCGTCACTGTCGAATCGGGCCAGGCGCTATCGCCAATCAAGACATTCAGAATAAGAAGATGACCGACAACCTCGGCTACACCTCAGTCCCCTCCCTGCTCAAATACCTGCGCCATGCCGAGCAGCTGGGTCTGGATATCGATCAGGCGCTGACGGCGGCCGGTATCAAGGCCGAGGACCTGGCCGACAACAGCAAGCGCATCCCCAGCGAAACCCATGAGCGCCTGCTCGCGCATTTGCTGCGCGTCTCCGGTGATCCGCTGTTCGGCCTGCACTGCGCGCGTTTTGTACAACCTGGTTCCTGGAGCGTGCTGGGCTATATCACCATGAACTGCGCCACCCTAGGTGAGGCCATGAGCCGCATCGTGCCTTACGAGAAATTGGTGGGTGACATGGGTGTCAGCCGGGTCGAGGCAGGTGCAGACCACGTTCGCCTGATCTGGACCTGTCGCCATCAGGCTGAGCCGATCCGCCGGCACATGGTGGAGAACGTACTGGCTTCGTGGTTGCTGTATGCGCGCTGGATCTCCGATTCGGACAGTTCGCCGCGGGAGGTGTGGTTCGAGCACGCCCTGCCTGAGGGCGTCGATATTGCCGAGTACCAGGCGATTTTCGGCTGCCCGATCCGCTTCGAGCAAAGCTGCAATGCGCTGCTCGTGCCGCTGGAATACCTCACGGTGCCGCTGCGCCAGGCCGACGCCAACCTGCTGCGCACTTTAGAAGAACACGCCCTGACCCTGATGGCTGGGCTGGACGACAACGAGCCGCTGCCGCAACGAGTGAAGAACGCCCTACGTCTGCTGCTCAAGGATGGCTTACCGCGCAAGGAACGGGTGGCGGAGAAATTCAATATGACGGTGCGCACTCTGCAGCGTCATCTGCAGCTGGCCGGCACCAGCTACCAGCAGATTCTCGATGAACTGCGCCAGGAACTGGCCGAGCATTATCTGCTGCGCAGCGACCTGGCGATTCAGGATATCGCCAGCTACCTGGGCTTTACCGAGTCGCGCTCGTTCCACCGCAGCTTCAAGACCTGGACCGGGCAAACTCCGGGAGAGTTTCGCGAAAGCCGGCGCAGTAGCTGACACCCTTGGTGGATGGGTGAAGCGCCATCCACCCTACTCCCCCAGCCGTGTACCGCGTGGAAAACGCAGCCGACTCGACCGTAGGGTGGATGACGCTTTTTTCATCCACCACAAAGCCACAGCAGGCCAGGTGCTAAAGCCGCGCAGCCCTACCCCAGAATTTCGCTCAGTGGGATAAACCTCAGGCTATCGCCCTCGGCCAGCGTGGTGTTTTCCAAGACTTCAGCAAATCCCTCAGCCCAGGCGGCGCTGCGCAGCACCCCGGAACTCTGATTCGGATAAGGCACCACCCGGCCATTCTCCAGGCGCGCGCGCAGGTATTCGCGGCGATTGCCCGGCTTGCTCCAGGTGAAACCCGCCGGCATCGGAAAGCCCAGCGGCTCGACCCGCTGCACGCCCAGACGACGCAACAGATAAGGTCGTGCGAGCAAGCCGAAGGTCACGAGGGTCGAGGCCGGATTGCCCGGCAAACCGATCACCGGCACGCCGCGAAACTGCCCGCAGGTCAGCGGCTTGCCCGGTTTGATCGCCAGCTTCCATAGCGCCAGCTCACCCTCTTCGCGCAGGGCCATACCCAGGAAATCCGCCTCGCCCACCGATACACCGCCGGTGGAGAGGATCAGGTCGACATCGCTCAGCGCACCCAGCGCCGCGCGGGTCAGCTCCAGATCATCGAGCAGAATGCCACCGTCCACCACCTCGCAGCCTAGCCGCTGTAACCAGGCGATAAGCAAACGGCGATTGCTGTTGTAGATCTGCCCAGGCCCGAGCGGCTGGCCCGGCTCGACCAGCTCATCACCGGTGGATAACACCGCCACCCGTGGCCGCCGGCGCACGGTCAATTCGGCGCAGCCTAGGGACGCGGCCAAACCCAGTTCGATCGGACCCAGACGAGTACCAGCCGGCAATACGGAATCGCCGATACGGGTTTCCTGCCCCTGGGCGCGCACGTTCTGCCCAAGCTTCAGCGGCTCGCTAAAGGCAACGCGACCATCCTCGCCGAGCACGGCGTTTTCCTGCATCTCCACGGTATCGGCGCCGGTTGGTAGAGGCGCGCCGGTAAAAATTCGCGCGCAGGTGCCGGGCTGCAAAGGCCGCGGCGCGCTGCCGGCCTGGACACGCTGACTGACGACCAGAGGCTTGCCATTCCAATCGGACAGGCTCAGGGCATAACCGTCCATCGCGCTGTTGTCCCAAGGCGGCAGATCAAGCGGAGCAAGCAACGGCTCGGCTAATACCCGGCCAGCGGCCTCGCCTAGATTGACCTGCTCGGTTTCAACAATCGCACTGGCCTCAGCCTGCGCCAGCAAACGCGCCAGCGCCGCCTCGACGGGCATCAACCCAGGCTTGTCACAGCAGCTCATCCACGGCTCTCGCAGGCGGCCAGCGACTTGAGGTGCGGGACGAAATTACACGGGCGATGACGGTTATCCAGCTGCTCAGCGAGGATGCCATCCCAGGCGGTGCGGCAGGCGTTGGTCGAACCCGGCAGGCAGCACACCAGGGTGCCGTTGGAGAGCCCAGCCAGAGCGCGGGACTGCACGGTTGAGGTACCGATATCCGCCACGGAAATCTGTCGGAACAACTCACCAAAACCATCGACCTGTTTATCCAGTAAACAACTCACAGCTTCCGGTGTGCTATCGCGACCGGTAAAGCCGGTGCCGCCAGTGATCAGTACTACCTGCACCTGGTCCTCGGCAATCCAGGTGGCGACCTGGGCGCGAATCTTGTACAGGTCGTCCTTGAGCAAAACCCGTGCGGCGAGCTGGTGGCCGGCGGCCTGCAGGCGGTCGACAAACAGCTGGCCGGAGGTGTCAGTCTCCAGGCTGCGGGTGTCACTGACGGTCAACACCGCGATATTCAAGGGCACGAAATGTGCCTCGGCCTTGTGGTTCATGGCAGGCTTCCAGTTATGGGCGATAATGCCCGCCGTTATATCACAGGCCTGCTTTCGGAGACTGCGCATGCCCGCGTTCACCACCCTGCCGCGCTGTTCTATTCTGCTGCTTTCCGGCGGCCGTGGGCAGCGTATGGGCGGCGCTGACAAGGGCCTGCTCGACTGGCAAGGCCGCCCGCTGATTGCCTGGCTGCATGAGCTGGTACGACCGCTGACTGATGATCTAATCATCTCCTGCAACCGCAACGCCGAACGCTATGCGCCCTTTGCGGACCATCTGGTAAGCGATGACGAAGCTGACTTCCAAGGCCCGCTGGCAGGCATTCGCGCCGGTGCGCGCGCGGCCCGTCATGCCAACCTGCTGATCCTGCCGTGTGATGCGCCGCAACTCGACAGGCCACTGCTGGAGGCGCTACTGAGCGTGGCCGGGGAACGCGCAGTCGTCGTCCGTCAGGGTGGGTTTCTCGAACCGCTGTTCAGCGTTATTCCCCGTGCACTGCATGCTGACCTGGAACAGGCCTGGCAAGCCGGCGAACGCAGCCCGCAACGCTGGTTGCGCAGCCTTGATCCGGTGATAGTCGAGTGCCCGATTGGTGACCCTCGCCTGGCCAACCTCAACACGCCGGACTTGCTGGCGACGCGCGGATAAATGCCGGCAAGGGAACTTGATCGACAAACGTTCGTCACAAGCAGGGTAAAACCCCTATCAATCAAGGAGAAACCCATGACTCAGCGGATTATTCCAGCATTGCTGCTTACCTTGGGCCTGATCGCGCTGACCGGTTGCGCGTCCCCGACGGTTATCACCCTCAACGATGGCCGTGAAATCCAGACTGTCGACGAGCCGGATTTCGATGAGGAGTCGGGCTTCTATGAGTTCGAACAACTCGATGGCAAACGCGCCAAGGTCAACAAGGATGAAGTGCGTACCGTCAAAGAGCTGTAAGTCGATATCCCAGGTGTTGCAAGGTGCTTGCTGTACCCAGCACCTGGGCGCTAGTTCATGCATTCCAAGCGCGTGGCTGATAGAAAAAATCAAAACCTAACGGCTTGTGCGGTAAAACTTTTTCAGTAAAATCTCGACCCATTCGGAGTGTAGCGCAGCTTGGTAGCGCGTCTCGTTCGGGACGAGAAGGTCGCAGGTTCGAATCCTGTCTCTCGACCAGAACCCATAAAAAAGCCCGCTTGGTAGCGGGCTTTTTTATGGGTGAAAAACGGCTACTGCAGACTTTCAAAGGCATGCACCAAAGCCTTGCTTAAGTCCACGGTGGAGAACTTGGTCAGCACGTCATTGGCGCCGACTGCCTTAGCTTTTTCGGTGTTCATCGTGCTGTCGAGCGAGGTGTGCAGCAGCACGTAGATCTGGCCGATATCCGGTTTCTTACGCAGCGTGCGTACCAGGTCGTAGCCATCCATTTCCGGCATTTCGATATCCGATACCAGCACCTCGATTGGCTCCCCAGCATCAAATTGCTTCTGCAGCAATTCAAGCGCGTCGGCGGCACTGCGTACCATCTGGCAATCCAGCTCCAGCTTGCGCAAGGTAATCATGGTCTGGTGCAACGCCACGTGCGAGTCATCGACTACCAGCACGCGACGCCTTTTGAGCAGAGCCCGTTCGCGCTCTGACAGCATTTGCTCGTCCAACTCTTCAACAATCATCGGGGCGAGCTCATGCAGGACTTTTTCGATATCGAGAATCTGCACAATCTTGCCGTCGATCTGAGTCACGCCGGTAATAAAGGCTTTGCTGCCTGAACCTGCCGGCGGCGGGCGTACGTCGCGGGTGTAGCACTGGACGATGCGTTCCACACTTTGGACGTGCAAACCCTGACGGGAGCGGCTGAGTTCGGTGACGATCAGGCAACCGTCATTGTTACCAGATACGCCCCGCTCGCCGATGGCCTTGGCCAGATCGATCACCGTCAGCGCCGAACCGCGCAGGGTAGCCACGCCACGCACATGTGGATGCCGACTGGGTAGCTTGGTCAGCGCCGGACAGGGAATAATCTCCTGAACCTTGAGCAGGTTGATCCCCAGCAAGCGACCGCTGTGCAAACGAAACAGCAGCAGCGACAGGGCGTCTCCAAGCACCATGCTCATTGATTCTCTTCCCTTGTTAAATCATTGACCGCGCGCGCCTTGAGCATCAGGCGCTGCGCAGGAATTCGACAATTTGTTCGGCTTCGAATGGCCAGGTCAACTCGGCCCCGGTATCACTGCGACGCAGCACCGGAATGCGCAGACCATAGTCCTCGACCAAATGTTCATGCTCGGCAATATCGACCAATTCGACCAAAAGGCCATGCTCGACAAAAGGCATCAGCAACGCTTCGGCCACCTCACAAAGGTGGCAGCCGAGCGTACCGAATAATTGGCATTCCGGGAGCATCTACTCACCTCCACTAACCACTGGAGGTGCAGTTTAGCACTCAGGCGCCCGCAGGCTTGTTGCCGTCCAGGCCAGGATTGAGCAGGTTCTGCAAGCCATCGAGCAAGCGGCTATTGAGCTGCTCGGCCTTATCTAGGCGGCCGCTGTCAAAACGCTCATCGAGCGAGAAGCCGCCTTTGAGCATATCCAGCAAGCTGGTTTTAGCTGTGCCTTCCTCTGCCACCTTATTGGCGCTGCGCAATGCGTCGAGCAAGCCCTGGGCGTAGTCGACCAGCGAACTGTTGACCGCGCTGGCCGCCTGGCCACCATCTTGCGCCACGGTACTGTAGGCATCGGTCGCCTGCCGTACAGTGGTTTGGGTCAGACGCAGGGACATCGACGCCAACTGCTCGCCATCCATCTCCAGCGCCATGGCGCGGTCGAAGGCACCGGACAGGTCACCGGCATAGAACTTGTTGGAAAGCTCTTGCACCTGACCGAAGAGTTTCTCCAACGCTGCACGTTCATCGCCATCCAACTCGCCTTCAACGCTGACCTGCCAGCCACCTATCTGCAGACTGCCGGACTGGCTGCTGGCAGCCACCGAGCTGCCGTTGCCATTGCTGCTGGCGACAGCGCCACTCTGCGACCAGTTGGCCGAGGCCTGGGCGACGGAGATACGCAGGCGATCACCATCACGGGTGGTCACTTCCATATCGAAGGTTTCCGCTTGGGCTGCAAAGCGCTCGCTGTAGGCAGCGATATTGGTTGAGCCCTTAGCCAGCCCTGCATCAGGATTAAAACGCTTAGTCAGGTCGTTAAACCCATCCTGAATTTTCTGGTAGGTGTCGTCGATATCGCTCGCTACCTTGCCCTGCAAAACGCCCATGCCGTCGAGAATCTTGCGGGCTTCAGCAAAGCCCTTCTCCACGCCGCTACGGGCCTGGTCGAGAAGCTTCTGCAGCTCACCGGTATCGGCACCAGCCGCTTGTTCGCTCTGCAGACGCTGCTCGATAAAACCGAGAATGCGCCCGGCGACTTTCTCCGGGGTGTAGTCGTTAGCCTTCTTCCCGGCCAGGGAACCTGGTTCAAGCCCAAGGCGTTCGGCAAGTCGATTGGCCAGTGTTGCCTGCGCGTCGGCAGCGTTGCGCACTACTGGCTGAGCGCCGACGGAGGTAGGCCGTGAAGTGGACGATAAGTTTGAGGCCAGAGGATTCATAATTAGTTACCTAGGCGGTGTATCTGATTGTTAGACGGCCTGGAACGGTAAAACTTTAACCTATCTGCGAATAACCCGATCAACGGCACGACCGTGCGGGCTAGAGCGATTGCCGCTATATCTGCCACTTGTCATCACGCTTCAGGCAGTCTACGAGCAGACCAAAGTCTAAGCGCCAAGCACCTATGGCCATGGTTTATTGCGCCTCGCTGTACCAGATCGGCTACAAGCCGACCCGCACACACGAGGAGCTAACAATAATGACTCAATCTCCCCTCGCCCACGCGGTGGCACTTGCCACCCTGGGCGCCTGCCTCACCCTGCCAACGCTGGCCCAGGCAGAATTTATCAAGGACAGCAAAGCCACTATCGAAGCGCGCAACTTCTACTTCAACCGCGATTTCCGTCAGGAAGGTGCGGCCCAGCACAAGCAAGAAGAGTGGGCGCAGGGCTTTATCCTGCGCGCTGAATCGGGCTTCACCGAAGGCACCGTAGGTTTTGGTGCTGATGCCATTGGCATGTTTGGCTTCAAGCTGGACTCAGGTGATGGCACTGCTGGCAGCGGTCTGCTGGTGCCGGATCGTTCGTCTGGTGGTTCGCAGGATAACTACTCTGGTCTGGCTATCGCAGCCAAAGCCAAAATCTCCAAAAGCACCCTGCGTGTTGGCGGTATGCAGTTCAAGAACCAGGCCATTGCCTCCAGCGACAGTCGTTTGTTGCCGCAGGTTTTTCAAGCTGGCCATCTGGTTTCGCAGGAAATCGACGGTCTGACTCTGGATATGGGCCATGTGCGTGAAGTCAACGGTCGTAACTCCAATGACTACGAAGATATCGCCCTGACCACCGGTGGCCGTCGTGGCATCACCACTACCGGCGGCGCTACTACTGACTCGTTCAGCTTCTTCGGTGGCAACTACAAGATCACTAAGGATCTGACTGCCGGCTACTACCACTCCAAACTGGAGGACATGTACAAGCAGAACTCCTTCAGCCTGGTGCACGTACTGCCGCTGGCGGACAAGCAGACTCTGAAGACCGATCTGCGTTATGCCCGCTCCACCGACGACAGCCGCAGCAACATCGATAACAAAGCCCTAGGCGCGATGGTCACCTACGGCATTGAAGGTCACAGCTTCGGTCTGGGCTACCAGAAGATGAGCGGTGACACCGGCTTTGCCTACATCAGCGGCACTGACCCGTTCCTGGTCAACTATGTGCAGATCAGTGACTTTGCCAACAAGGACGAGAAGTCCTATCAGGCACGTTATGACTTCAACTTTGCCAGCATCGGTATTCCGGGTCTGACCTTTATGACCCGCTACCTGACCGGCGACAATGTCGACCGTGGCCGCAATGTTTCTGAAGGTAAGGAATGGGAACGCAACAGCGAGCTGATGTACGTGTTCCAAGAAGGCGCCCTGAAGAATCTGGGCGTGCGCTGGCGCAATGCGACTGTGCGCTCGAACTTCGCCAATGACATCGACGAAAACCGTCTGATCGTCAGCTACACCCTGCCGCTGCTCTGAAGCGGTTGCAATAAAAAGGCCCGGACATTGTCCGGGCCTTTTGCATTAGCGCGTCGCCATCAATCCTGGCTGACGGCGCCAATCTTATGCACCGAAAGATCTGCACCGTGGTACTCCTCCTCCTGGCTCAGGCGGATACCCACAGTCGCTTTCAGCACGCCGTACACCAGCACTCCACCAATCAAGGCCACCAGCACGCCCAGCGCAGTGCCGACAAACTGGCTGGTCAGGCTTACACCACCGAGACCACCCAGCGCCTCTTGGCCGAAGATGCCGCAAGCGATACCGCCCCACACGCCGCACAGACCGTGCAGCGGCCAGACGCCGAGCACATCGTCGATCTTCCACTTCACCTGGGTCGCGGTAAACGCCCAGACGAACAGCGCGCCGGCAATGGCTCCAGTAACCAGCGCACCGACCGGATGCATCAGGTCGGAACCGGCACACACCGCCACCAGGCCAGCGAGCGGACCGTTGTGCAGAAAGCCTGGGTCATTACGGCCAACAAGCAAAGCCGCCACCGTACCGCCGACCATCGCCATCAAGGTGTTGACCGCCACCAGGCCGCTGACGCTACCCAGGGTCTGCGCGCTCATCACGTTAAAGCCGAACCAGCCGATGATCAGAATCCATGAGCCCAGCGCCAGGAACGGAATATTCGACGGGGCGAACGCCACCAGGCGACCATCGCGATAACGGCCATTGCGGCGCCCCAGCAAAATTACCGCGCCAAAGGCCAACCAGCCACCCATCGCATGCACCACCACTGAGCCAGCAAAATCATGGAAGGCTGCGCCAAACTGCGCTTCCAGCCAGGCCTGAACGCCATAGTTGCCGTTCCAGATCACACCTTCAAAGAAGGGATAGATAAAGGCCACGATCAGCACCGTGGCACACAGCTGCGGGCCGAATTTGGCGCGCTCAGCAATGCCACCGGAAATGATCGCAGGAATAGCTGCAGCAAAGGTCAGCAGAAAGAAGAACTTCACCAGGGCATAGCCGTTGCCTTCAGTCAGCACGCTGGCCGGTTCGAGGAACGTCACGCCGTAGGCGATCCAGTACCCGATAAAGAAATAGGCCAGGGCCGAGACGGCAAAGTCGGAGATGATCTTCGATAGGGCGTTAACCTGGTTCTTCTGCCTGACCGTGCCGACTTCCAGAAAAGCAAAACCGGCGTGCATCGCCAGTACCATTACGGCACCGAGTAGGATAAACAGGGTATTGGAGCCGTGAATCAGGGTTTCCACAGCACTGTTGATGTTTTCCATCTGCAAAGAAAACTCCGTCGCGGGAAAAAGCACCAAAGCGGAACACGCTTTAATAAATGCGCACCATAAGACGGCATTTTTCGCGAACCACCTTGCCAAGACAGGCCCCATGCAGCACCAAACAAGTGCCACCCGGACTCTGCTTTGAAGCACTTATTCCATAGTTATTAATAAGTTATTTATGCACCACGGCGTCCTAGCCAAAACCCTCACAGCCCCATAAAGGAGCGCATCTGCAAGGTTGCGCACCAGCACAATGCAAGCGCTGTACCAGCAGATACCTCACTAGCTCTGCCGCGTAGGGAAGAAAGAAGGAACCACTGCCCCACAGTGGACTCGAACTTTTTACACGCCCGTCAAGCCACTAGGAGAGACACCATGGCCAACACCAACCCTCTATCGTCCAACTCGGATCAGTTGATCAATGAATTCAAGGCATTGGTGCGCGATACGGAAAGCTTGCTGCAGCATTCCGCCAGCCTTGCTGGCGAGCAGGCCGAGGAACTGCGCAATCAGATTCGTGGCAGCTTGGGGCGCGCACGCAGCACTCTGCATAACGCTGAAGATGCCCTGCACGAACGCGGCAAGGCAGCCATCCAAGCCACCGAAGGCTATGTACAGACTCACCCATGGCAAACCCTCGGCATTGCAGCCGCTATCGGTTTACTGCTGGGCATGCTGATTTCTCGCCGCTAGCAGGTCATTGAAAATTCTCAACGCTTGTTAACGCTGTGGTGAAACGGACCAAGAAGCATATTGGAACGTAAATCGGCTTGCGCCTGTTTCAGCCAGCCAGAAGCGCTACTGACGTAGCGCTTCGCTAAACGGCTCCCGCTTACCACCCAACGACTGGTTAAAGAGAACGTTCATGGATGCAACACCACCTAACCCGCCAAGTCGACGCGGTTCGCCACGGCGCTTTGCCAGTGCCATGCTTGGGTTATTACATGGCCACATTGCGCTGCTTGGTGAAGAGCTTAAAGAGCAGCAAAGCCATACCCTAAACCTGCTGGTATTAGCCGGCCTAAGTCTGTTTTTCAGCTTGCTGCTGATTATAGGTTTGTCAGCTGCGCTGCTCATTGCCTTCTGGGAGACTCACCGCTTTCTGGTTGTCAGCGCGCTTTGCGGCTTCTATGCGCTCGGCCTGATGAGCGCTTTGTTTACCCTGCTGCAGCGTATACGTAACGCCCCCGCACCTTTCAGCGCCAGCCTTGAAGAACTGGCCCGTGACCGTGAGCAACTGCTGCCATGACTATGTCCGAGCACAATGCCAAGACCTCACGCCGTGAGCTGCAGAAGACCCTGCTGCGCATGCGCCTGGAAATGCACCGCCAAGAATTGCGCCACGAGACCCTGGTAATGCTGCAGCCGCTGCGGCGGGCGCAACATTGGCGCAAACACTGGCGTGAAGAACTGAGCAACAGCAGCGCACCACTTTGGGTCGCAGGCGGTGCAGTGCTGTTGACCACCATTGGTATCCGCCGCGGCCATTGGCGCCGCTGGCTACGTATCGCCTTGGTCGTGTTCCCGCTGCTCAGACGCCATCCACCGCGTCGCCCAGGCACGCCAGCGACCACGACTAAAGATACCCACGCAGAAGTTTGAGCTGGCCACAATCTTGCTTAGTTCCCAGGCTACGCCGCCCGTTAGGGCGTCTTCCCTGACTAAGGAACTGTGCAGTGTTCAACGGTCAACCGCTTGCTGTTTTCCAACCTTTTATTGATACCGCCACCGGACGTATTGCCGGTGTCGAGGCATTGGCGCGGCTGCGCAGCGAGGATGGCCGGTTGCATTCAGCCGGCCCCCTGTTCAGTGACCCGAAAACCTCCCCCACTGCCCTGCGCCGTCTCGACCGCGAGGTCCGCGAACAGGCCCTGACGCGCTTTCATGAAGCCCCTCATGACTGGTTTCTCAGCCTGAATATCTCGCCACGCTGGATCAGCCGGCTGCGCCCCGAACAAGCGTTGCCCAGCCTCAAACAATTGCAGCGCAGCGGCATCGACCCGGCACGTATCGTCTTTGAAATAACCGAGCTGGGCGGCGCCAGCGCGCGCCTGCCGGGTGTGGTGCAACGCTATCGGCAGGCAGGCGCACGGATTGCCATCGACGACTTCGGCGCAGGCTACTCACAGCTCGATCGCGTACTGGCCCTGCAACCGGACATCCTCAAGCTGGACATGCGCCTTTTTCAGCAGGCCGCCCGTGGTGGTCCGAGCAGTGAGATCGTCAAGGCCCTGGCGCAGATGGCGGAAAAGACCGGCTGCTGGATCATCGCTGAAGGGGTGGAAACCGAGGCCGAGCTGGATTTTGCCCTGGAGTGCGGCGCACGTTATGTACAGGGTTACCTGTTCGCCAAACCCGAAGAGGCATTCTTTAGTAGCCACGCCTTCGTCAAACGCTTCGCCCAGTTGCGCGATCGCTATGTGCAGCAAAAGCTCGCCGAACGCGCACGTCTGATGACCCTGCGCCAGCAGCTCAGCGAACTGATGAACAGCTTCAAGGCCTGGGTCGAAAGCGGCGCACACTCTGAACAACTGCCACAACCACAGGCTTATCCCTGGCTACTGCGTATCTTCCAATGCGACCGACACGGTACCCAGCTGACGGCCAATCTGGAGTGGCGCGAACATTCCTGGCACAGCGATGCGCGCTATGTCGGGCATAACTGGTCATGGCGACCATACTTCTATCAGTTGCTGGCCGAAGGCTGGGAGGAACGCCGGCTGATTCTCTCCAGCACTTACCGCGATGCCACCACTAACCAGTACTGCCTGACTGCGGGGCAATTCATCGACAACGGCAAGCGCTTGCTACTGATCGATATTGACGCCGCTGGCTTTTAACAGCACCTCGCCTTGCATCGTCGGCAGAGAACCCCGAAGCTAGCTGCCACAGCCAGGTAACGGCGAGGACATACCTTGGATTGGCAAACCCTGCTCAACCGTGAGCGACTCGGCAAGCCGACGCACAGCGTCGCCGAACTGGGCCGCACCCCGTTTCACAAAGACCATGACCGCATCATCTTCTCCGGCGCCTTTCGCCGTCTGGGGCGCAAGACCCAGGTGCACCCGGTGTCGAGCAACGACCATATCCACACGCGCCTGACCCATTCTCTGGAAGTCAGCTGCGTAGGCCGCTCCTTGGGCATGCGGGTCGGCGAAATGATCCGCGACGCACTACCAGACTGGTGCGAGCCAAGCGATATGGGCATGGTCGTGCAATCCGCCTGCCTAGCCCACGATATTGGCAATCCGCCCTTCGGCCACTCCGGTGAAGACGCCATCCGTCACTGGTTTCAGCAGGCCGCCGGGCGTGGCTGGCTGGACTCGATGAGCACCGCCGAACGCGGTGACTTCCTCAGTTTCGAGGGCAATGCCCAGGGTTTTCGCGTGCTCACCCAATTGGAATACCACCAGTTCGACGGTGGTACCCGGCTGACCTACGCAACCCTTGGCACCTACCTGAAGTACCCCTGGACCGCACGCCACGCCGAAGCCCTGGGCTACAAGAAACACAAGTTCGGCTGCTACCAGAGCGAACTGCCGCTGCTTGAGCAGATCGCCGGCAAACTCGGCCTGCCGCAGCTGGAAGAACAGCGCTGGGCACGGCACCCGCTGGTCTATCTGATGGAGGCTGCTGACGACATCTGCTACGGCCTGATCGACCTGGAAGACGGCCTGGAGATGGAGCTGCTCGACTACAGTGAGGTCGAGGCGCTGCTGCTTGATCTGGTCGGCGATGATCTGCCGGAAACCTACCGCCAACTCGGCCCGGACGATTCCAAGCGGCGCAAGCTGGCCATCCTGCGCGGCAAGGCCATCGAACACCTGACCAATGCCGCCGCCGAAGCCTTTGTCGAACAGCAGGACGCCCTGCTCAGCGGCACCTTGCAGGGCGATCTGGTCGAGCATATGCACGGCACCGCCAAGCGCTGTGTGCAGAGCGCCAAGGACATGGCTCGGCAGAAGATATTCCAGGACAAGCGCAAAACCCTGCACGAGATCGGCGCCTACACCACTCTGGAAATTCTGCTCAACGCCTTCTGCGGCGCGGCGCTGGAACAGCACGGCGGCCGCACGCCATCGTTCAAGAACCGCCGTATCCTTGACCTGCTCGGCAACAACGCACCCGATCCAAGCTGGCCGCTGTATCGCTCGTTCCTGCGCATGATCGACTTTATCGCCGGCATGACTGACAGCTACGCTACTGAAATGGCTCGTGAGATGACGGGCCGTTCAAGCCCGGTATAAGCCATGAATAGCCTATTGCGACAAACCTTCAGCTGGCATGCCGGTCCACCCGCCTGGGGCCCGGCAATGGTCGCTGGTTTCGGCTGTGCGCTGCCGCTGCTGCTCGGGCTGTTCAGCGCTCATCCGGGCTTTCTCTGGGCGTCGGCGGGTGCCTTCCAGGCGGCTCAGGCCAGCCCGCTGCACCGTCTGGGCATGCTGCGCATGCTGATGCTTTGCGGCCTGGGCGCCTGTAGCGCCGGGCTGGGCTTCTGGTCAGCCGAGCATGCCTACGCGAGCTTGCTGATCTTCGCCGCGTTCGGCTTTCTCCTCGCCTGGCTGCAACGGTTTGGCAGCGAAGCTGGCAAGCTGGGCATCGGTCTGGCCATCTGCCTATGCCTGGGCCAAGGCCAGTACGGCCTGGGCAGCCTGAACAACCCCTACGCGATTGCCGCGCTGTTTATCCTCGGCGGCCTCTGGGTGATGCTGCTGGCCTTTGGTCTGCGCGGCATGCATGGTCTGCGCATGTGGCCGTACATGCCGCGTTTTATCAGCATTTTCAAGGTGCTCAAGCGTCACGCCAAACGCCTGCCACAGCAGAAGTGGCGGCTGCATGCACTGGGCTGCACCCTGGCATTCGCCCTCTCCGGGCTGATCGTCAACCTGGCCGAGTTGCACCGTGGCTATTGGCTGACACTGACCGTGGTGACAACCTTGCAGCTGGATTTCCAGGGCAGCCTCGTGCGCGCCGTGCAATCTATTCTCGCCAGCCTGGGTGCGGCTGCACTGCTGATTCTGCTCGGCCACAGCATGCAGAATCCGGCGCTGATGGTCGCCACATTACTACCGCTGATCGCCCTTAGCCGCGCCCTGCAGGCCAATCATTACGGCCTGTTTGTGCTGCAGACCACGGTGTGCTTCGTGCTGCTGGCCGAAAGCCTGGCGCATGACTGGCAACTACCGCAGGTGCGTCTGTTCAACAGCCTGATCGGAGTCGCTCTGGCCTTGCTGGTAGCGCTATTGGTATACGGCTTAGAGCGCTGGCTCGAACACCGGCACAACCTACAAAAAGCCAAGCACAGCACAGACCCAATTTAGAGCTGCTGCGGCACAAAAAACCTGTATCCGCTCAACGGCAAAGCGCGTAAGGCTCCACTATGCTTTGCGCTTAGTCAGGGCACACAAGGGCATGCGCGGATGCAGCAGATAGCAAGGTCCAAGGAACGACGTTTTCCGCTCCATATCCATATCAGCGTGCTGTTCACCCTGCTGCTGTTGGGTTCGGGTGTGGTGCTGGGATTTTTCAACTACCAGCAAACCAGTAGCATCATCCTCAGCAGCAGCGACCAGCTGTTCAGCCAGATGCGCAAGGAAGTCCAAGCGGATTTGCGCAATACCTACCAACCGATTCGCAACATGATCAATCTGCTGACGCGTAACGAGCAGATCAATGGCCGCGACCGCCATGCGCGCATGATCATGCTGCCGATTTTCAGCCAGGCGCTGCGCGATAATCCCAAGTTGGCGTCAATCTATGTCGGCTATGGCGATGGCAGCTTCTTTATGGTGCGGCCGCTACGCAGTGAAAAACTGCGGCAGATTTTCTTTGCTCCCGACAATGCGGCGTATCAGGTGTGGAGCATCGACCGCATCAGTGAGCAACGCCTGGATTCTGAATACCTGTTTTTCGACGCGCAGCTGCAACCGATTAGCCGGCGGCAAAACCTCAAGGAGACCTACGATCCACGTGCCCGGCCCTGGTACAACAGTGCACTGCAAAGCCAGAAACACTTCACAACAGCGCCCTATGCCTTCTTCTCCACCGGAGAAATCGGCACCACCATCGCTCGCAAAAGCAGCGAAACCACGGTGGTAGGCGCCGACCTGACCCTTGATGACCTATCAGCCACCCTGGCCGGACATCGCCTGACACCTTCCACCGAAGTGGTGCTGTACAGCCCCGACGGCAGCGCGGTTGCCTACCCGGACAGCACACGCCTGGTGATTCCCGGAGAAAAGCTGCAACTGGTGCAGGTCAAGGACCTCAGCCCGATACTCGCCGACTTTCTCAGGCTCGGGCTCGACGCGGATCGCCAGGGCGCAGTGCGCCTGAACAAGCAGCGCTGGCAAATTTCCTACAGCCAGTTCAGCGAGGGCGGTCCCCAAGGGTTGCGCCTGGCCCTGCTCGCCCCGGAGAGCGAGTTGCTGGCCGATGCCTACCGAATTCGCTGGCAGGGTGCAGTGCTGACCCTGGGCATTCTGCTGTTGTGCATTCCGATTGGCTGGCTGCTCTCCAATATTCTGGTCAAACCGCTGCGCCTGCTGGTGGGTGAAGCCGAAGCTATCCGCAGCTTCAATTTCGATTACCCAGCCAGTGGCCGCTCCTTCGTCAAGGAAGTTGATCAGTTGGCGGTGTCGATGGGACGGATGAAAGAGACCATCTCCAGCTTCCTCGACATTACCGCCACGCTTTCGGCGGAAACCCGCTTCGATGCTTTATTACGCCGGGTGCTGCGCGAAACCGTCGACCTCAGCGAAGCCAGTGGCGGCTTGCTGTATCTGCGCGACAGCAGCAGTGGCCGCCTTGAGCCGCACGGCCTGTTTATCAACGAACTGCAACACAACCTGGAAGAGCACCGCATCCCGAGCTTCGACCCAGGCGATCCGGCCCTGCCCGACTGGCTCGGGCAAACAGCTACGGGCGGCCCCAGCGTCACCGTAGCGCTCGGTTTCGAGCATGCTCAAGGCTTCCAGAGCCTGCTGCACACCCTCGACAGCCCGCGCGTGCATTTGGTCTGCACCGGCCTGCATAACCGCCAGGGGCAAACTCTCGGGGTCCTGCTGCTGCTGCACCGTGATACCGGAGACGAAGCCGACCTGGCCATGTTGCGGCCCGAGCGCATCGCCTATGTCGAGGCCGTGTCTGGCGTTGCCGCGCTGTGCATCGAGAGCCAGCGCCTGCTCGATCAACAGAAGAAACTGCTCGACGCCTTTATCCAGCTGATCGCCGGTGCCATCGACGCCAAGAGCCCCTATACCGGCGGTCACTGCCAGCGCGTACCGGAAGTCACTCTGATGCTCGCCCGCGCCGCTGCGGCAAGCGACGAAGCGCCGTTCCGCGATTACCAGCCCAGCGAAGAAGAATGGGAAGCCCTGCATATCGCTGCCTGGCTGCATGACTGCGGCAAGGTCACCGTGCCCGAGTACGTGGTGGACAAAGCCACCAAGCTGGAGACCATTTACGACCGCATCCATGAAGTGCGCATGCGCTTCGAGGTGCTCAAACGCGATGCCTGGATCAGTTACTGGGAACACCTCAGCCAGGGCGGTGAGGCCACGAGCCTCGGCCAGGCGCGCGATGAATTGCTCGCCACTCTGGATGATGAATTCGCCTTTATCGCCCGCTGCAACCTAGGCGGTGAAGCGATGGCCGACGCCGACCTGGAGCGTTTGCGCAGCATCGCCACACGCACCTGGACGCGCACCCTAGATGATCGCCTGGGCGTGTCCTGGGAAGAAAACCAGCGCCAATCACGCACGCCGGCGCCAGCGTTACCGGTGCAGGAAGCGCTGCTCAGCGACAAACCTGAACACCTACTCGAACGCCCCGAGAGCGAACTGATTGCCGACGACAACCCCTGGGGCTTCAAGCTGGACGTGCCGCATTACAAACACAACCGTGGTGAGGTCTATAACCTCGGTACTCGCCGCGGCACCCTGACCAATGAAGAGCGCTTTATCATCAACGGCCATATGGTGCAGACCATTCGCATGCTCAGCCACCTGCCCTTCCCGCCGCACCTGGCCAATGTTGCCGAGATCGCCGGCGGCCACCATGAAAAGATGGACGGCACCGGCTACCCGAAACGCCTGAAGCGCGAGGACATGAGCCTGCCGGCACGGATGATGGCGATTGCCGATATTTTCGAAGCGCTGACCGCCGTGGATCGCCCCTACAAAAAGGGCAAGCTGTTGTCCGAATCGCTGAACATCATGGCGGGCATGTGCAAAGGCGCGCACATCGACCCCGAGTTGTTCGGACTGTTCGTGCGGGAAAAGATCTACCTCAGCTACGCCGAACGCTTTTTACGTCAAGAGCAGATTGATCAGGTCGATAACGCGGCGCTGCTGGCCAAAGCGGGCCTGAGCGAATAAATAGAGGGGGGGGACAACAACGGGGTATGCGTGACGCATACCCCGCTTACAGCATCAGGCCTGATTGATCGCGTTGTCTGGATACCAGACATCGATCAGTGGGCTGGCAGTGAAATCCACCAGCTCGTCACGGCCTTTCAGCCAGGCTTCAACGGCTGCACGCTGCTCTTCACTGACCGAGCCGCGCTTGCCCAGGCACACCAGACCGAAGTCATCGCCGCCGACATAGCCCAGGCCGTTAGCGGTCATGGCGTCACGCAGGAACTGCTCAAGAAAGCTGTCGATAGCTTCATCAGCCAGGTCTTGCTTGAAGTTCAGGTTCAGCTCAAAACCCAGCTCCTGGAATTCATCCACGCAGAGTTTTTTGCGCAGACGGCGGGAACGGTTAGTAGCCATGGAACAATCCTCAAAAGTGATAACGCGCGGCACTCTAGCAGTTTCGCGGCTTGCGCGCCCGCCTCGAAGACGATAGGTCAGTCGATAGCCCACAGAAAAGCCCGGCCGATGCCATTTACTGCCATTCAGCTGGAACTGTATTGGGGCATAATTGCCAACATATTCTCAATCCGCGACGGAACCTCTTTACATGCCTCGCGTCACCTTTGTCCCTCAGCTGGAGGGTAGCCGCCCATGATCAAAACCCTGCGTCACCTGGCCATCGCCGGCCTGCTATTACCCGTTTGTCTGCCACTGGCAGCCGCCACGAGCGGTATCTCAAACAAGGTTCAGCAATCGCTGAAAGCCAACAAGATCAGCAGCCAGTCGCTGTCGGTGGTCACCGTGCCGCTCAACGGCCCCGGCAACAGTACCTTTTTCAATGCCGACATCTCCGTCAACCCAGCCTCCACCATGAAGCTGGTCACCACCTATGCGGCGCTTGAGTTGCTCGGCCCGACCCACCAGTGGAAAACCGAGTTTTTTACCGACGGCCAACTGAAGAACGGCGTACTCAACGGCAACCTGTACCTCAAGGGCGGCGGCGACCCCAAGCTGAACATGGAAAAGCTCTGGCTGATGATGCGCGACTTACGTGCCAACGGCGT
Source organism: Pseudomonas sp. EA_35y_Pfl2_R111 (assembly GCF_963970955.1). Lineage (NCBI taxonomy): Bacteria > Pseudomonadati > Pseudomonadota > Gammaproteobacteria > Pseudomonadales > Pseudomonadaceae > Pseudomonas > Pseudomonas sp. EA_35y_Pfl2_R111. The sequence continues at coordinate 351,646 of NZ_CAXAOM010000001.1, forward strand.
GCTGCAGGTCACGGGCGATCTGGTGCTCGATCGCAGCCACTTCGTACAACCGCAACTGCCGAGCTTCAATGACGACGGCGGCGACGCCAACAAACCGTTTCTGGTGACGCCCGACTCGCTGTTGGTCAACCTCAAGGCCCTGCGTTTTATCGCTCGCACTGAGGGTGGCAAGGTGCATATCGCCGCCGAGCCGCCGATTGCTGATATCCGCATCGACAACCGCGTCAAAGCCCTGCCGGCAGCCAAATGCCCAGGCTGGCCGGATGTGCGCTACAACCCGGTCACCGAATTCGACGGCACCACGGTCATTGTGACCGGCAAGCTGGCCGAAGGCTGCAGCTCGCAAACCTACTTGTCGCTGCTCGACCACCCGAGCTACGCCGCCGGTGCAATCCGCGCCATCTGGCAGGAATTGGGCGGTAGCATCATGGGCAAGGATCGCCTCGCCCCGGTTCCGGAGAAGGCCCGCCTGCTGGCTCGCGCTTACTCGCCGGACCTGACCGAGATCATCCGCGACATCAATAAATACAGTAACAACACCATGGCCCGGCAACTGTTCTTGAGCCTCGGCGCGCAGTTCCGCAACTCCGCCGATCAGGACGACAGCAAAGCCGCACAACGGGTGATTCGCAGCTGGCTGGCGCGTAAAGGCATTACTGCGCCGCACCTGGTGATGGAGAACGGCTCCGGGCTGTCACGCGCAGAACGGGTTAGCGCACGGGAGATGGCCACACTGTTGCAGGCTGCCTGGAAAAGCCCGTACGCCGCCGAATTTATGGCATCGCTGCCACTGGTGGCGATGGACGGCACCATGCGTAAACGCCTGCATCGCACCCCGCTGGTGGGCGAGGCGCGGATCAAGACCGGTACGCTGAACAACGTACGCGCTATCGCTGGTTTCAGCCGCGACAGCAATGGCAACAGCTGGGCCGTTGTCGCGATTCTCAACGACCCACGCCCATGGGGTGCCTCGTCGATTCTCGACCAAGTGTTGCTCGACCTCTATCGCCAACCCAAGGCCAGCAGCACCCGCTAAGCTCACTCCATTTCACCGCACAGCTCGGCTGCACGTAATAGCGCGGCAGTCAGGCTGTGGCGCTCCCAATCGCTGAGCCCCGCAAAGCGTTGCACAAACTCAGGCGGCAGCAAGCTCGGCGCCTGCTGCACCAGCGCCCGACCAGGTTCGCTAAGCAACAACCATTGCTTACGACGGTCCTGATCATCACGCTGACGTTGCAGCAAACCGCGCTCCTCCAACCGATCAAGCATGCCCGACAAGGTCGCAGCCGTCAGGCTAACCCGGCCACTCAAGTCGCTGGCTGTCAGGCGTTTCTCCCCCGCTAACACCTGCAAAATCAGCAAGTGCATGGGCGTTAGCCCACCAAAACGACTCACCCGCTTGGCATGCACTTCGCCCGCCTGCTGCAAGCGTCGTAGCGCCTGAAACAGCGGCAATTCAAAGACCGAAACAGATGACAAATCTATTTCAGTAGAAACCTTTTTAACTAGCATAAGCACCTTTTTAATCGCCATTAAGCTTTGACATCAAAGCATTTTTTTGTTCTGCTGTAAAAGGTTCGGCTAGCCGAACCTCTCCCCAACGGCAATACCGGTAAGGAAAATTATGTGCGGAATAGCTGGAGAACTACGCTTTGATCAACGACCGGCCGACATGGCCGCAGTTGAGCGGATCACCCATCACCTAGCCCCTCGCGGTCCCGACGCGCACGGCTTCCACAGTCAAGGGCCGCTTGCCCTTGGCCATCGTCGGCTGAAGATCATGGATCTCGCCGAAGCCTCAGGCCAACCGATGATCGACAGCGATCTGGGCCTGTCCATGGTCTTCAACGGGGCCATCTACAACTACCCGGAACTGCGTGACGAGCTGAAAGCTCTGGGTTATCGCTTTTTCTCTGGTGGTGACACCGAAGTGCTGCTTAAGGGCTACCACGCCTGGGGCACAGACCTGCTGCCCAAGCTCAATGGCATGTTCGCCTTTGCCATCTGGGAGCGTGACAGCCAGCAGCTATTCATTGCCCGCGACCGCCTTGGCGTCAAACCACTGTATCTGTCGCGCACCGGCCAACGCTTGCGTTTTGCCTCCAGCCTGCCGGCCTTGATGGCTGGTGGTGATATTGGCAAGACCCTCGATCCCATCGCGCTCAACCACTACCTGAACTTCCACGCCGTGGTCCCAGCCCCGCGTACTTTGCTGGCCGGCGTAGAGAAGTTGCCGCCAGCCAGCTGGATGCGCATCGATGCCCAGGGCAACTGCGAGCAAAAAACCTGGTGGAGCCTGCAGTTCGGCCCACAGCGTGATGAAATTAGCTTTGGCCTGGATGAATGGAAGGAACGCGTACTCGATGGCATGCGCGAGGCCGTATCGATCCGCCAGCGTGCCGCGGTGGATGTTGGCGTACTGCTTTCGGGTGGTGTCGACTCGAGCATGCTGGTTGGCCTGCTGCGTGAAGCTGGGGTGGAAAACCTGTCGACCTTCTCCATCGGCTTTCAAGATGCCGGCGGCGAACGCGGTGATGAGTTCCAATACTCCGACCTGATCGCTGAACGCTTTAATACTCAGCATCACCAGTTGCGCATTGGCGAGCACGAAATTCTCGAACAGCTGCCAGCGGCGTTTCGCGCTATGAGCGAGCCGATGGTCAGTCACGACTGCATCGCCTTCTATCTGCTGTCGCGCGAGGTTGCCAAGCACTGCAAGGTGGTGCAAAGCGGCCAGGGCGCCGACGAACTGTTCGCCGGCTATCACTGGTACCCACAGGTGGACGCCGCCGAAGATGCCTTCAGCGCCTACCGCGCGGCGTTCTTCGACCGTGACTACGACGAATACGCGGCCTGCGTGCAGCCCGCCTGGCTGACCGGCGATGCTGCCGGCGATTTTGTCCGCGAACACTTCGCCCAGCCCGGGGCCGTCGCCGCCGTGGACAAAGCCCTGCGTCTGGACAGCACGGTGATGCTGGTCGATGACCCAGTTAAACGGGTCGATAACATGACCATGGCCTGGGGCCTAGAAGCGCGCACACCGTTCCTCGACTATCGCCTGGCCGAGCTCTCGGCGCGCATTCCGGGGCGCTTCAAACTGCCCGATGGCGGCAAGCATGTGCTCAAGGAAGCCGCACGCCAGGTGATCCCCAGTGCGGTGATCGACCGGCCCAAGGGCTACTTCCCTGTGCCCGGTCTCAAGCATCTGGAAGGTGCAACTCTAGGCTGGGTACGCGATCTATTGCTTGACCCGAGTCAGGATCGCGGCCTGTTCAATCCGGCCATGCTTGATCGCCTGCTGAGCGACCCCTATGGCCAGCTGACGCCGCTGCGCGGCTCCAAGTTGTGGCAGATGGCTGCGCTCAACCTATGGTTGAACGAACACGGCCTGTAAGAATCCCTAGTGCGTAGGGTGGCGATATGAAGCGCCCCTACGCCGACTGAGGCATAGCCATAGCCCGGATCTAATTCGGGGTTGTCACGGCTCAACCCACACCCCGGCGCAGACCGGGTGTAGCGATAGAGGACGAGGGACATTCCCATGCGCGCCACTGCCATCAACCAACGCCTATTACGCGGCCAGACGCCTTCCTACGAGCGCCTGCAAGCACGCTTTGCCGAAGCGCCCGGTAGCCATCTGGGTCAGCCCAAAGCAGTGCATTGTGGCTGGGGTCGCCTACTGCTCGGCCACACCTATCCGGATGCCGCCGCCTTGGCCAGTGACTTACTGACCGAGCAGGCGGGCGAGCGCGACATTGCTTTATATGTCGCCGCCCCACATCAGGTGCTCGCGCAGGCACCGCAGCAGCTGTTTCTAGACCCCTCCGACACCTTGCGTCTGTGGTTCACCGACTACCGTCAGGCACGCCGTGGCTTTCGTGGCTACCGGGTACGCCGCGCACAGAATGAGGCGGACTGGCACGCGATCAACAGCCTGTACCAGCTACGCGGGATGCTGCCAATCGAGCCAGAGAAGCTCACCCCACGCCACCTGGGCGGGCCGGTGTACTGGCTGGCTGAAGATGAAGACAGCGGCGCGGTGATTGGCAGCGTTATGGGTCTTAATCACCACAAGGCCTACCAGGACCCGGACCACGGCAGCAGCCTATGGTGCCTGGCCGTCGATCCGCGCTGCAGCAGGCCGGGGGTCGGTGAAGTGCTGGTACGCCACCTGATCGAACACTTTATGAGCCGCGGGCTGAGCTACTTGGACCTGTCCGTGCTGCACGATAACGAACAGGCCAAAGGGCTGTATGCCAAGCTGGGCTTTCGTGAGCTGCAGACCTTCAGCATCAAGCGCAAAAATGGCATCAACGAAGCGCTGTTCCTTGGTCCCGGCCCGCATACGCCGATGAACCCCTACGCACGGATCATCGTCGATGAAGCGCTGCGCCGCGGTATCGAAGTGCAGGTAGACGACGCCGACGCCGGCCTGTTCACCTTAAACCATGGCGGCAGGCGAATCCGTTGCCGAGAATCGCTAAGCGACCTGACCAGCGCGGTCAGCATGACTCTCTGTCAGGACAAGCGCCTGACCCATCGCGCCCTGGCCCGCGCCGGCCTGCACCTGCCAGCCCAGCGCCTGGCTGGCAGTGCTGAGGAAAATGCTGCCTTCCTCGCCGAGCACGGCAGCTTGGTGGTCAAGCCGGTGGATGGCGAACAGGGCCAGGGCGTTGCGGTCGACCTGCGCAGCCCGGCCGAAGTGCAGGCCGCCATCGAGCGCGCCCAGCCCTTCGACAGTCGCGTGCTGCTGGAAAGCTTTCACGAAGGCTACGACTTGCGCATTCTGGTAATCGGCTTTGCTGTGGTCGCCGCCGCCATCCGCCGCCCAGCGGAAGTGATCGGTGATGGCCTGCACAGTATCGGCGAGCTGATCGACGCACAAAGCCGTCGCCGGCAAGCTGCCACCGAGGGCGAAAGCCGCATCCCCAAAGATGCCGAAACCCTGCGTACCCTGCATGCTGCCGGGGTCGACTACAGCAGCGTGCTCGCAGCTGGACAGCGTCTCGCTGTACGCAAGACCGCCAACCTGCACACTGGCGGAAGCCTGGAGGACGTCACCGAAATCCTCCACCCTGTGCTTGCCGACGCCGCCGTAAAAGCCGCCCGCGCCCTGGATATCCCGGTAGTCGGCCTAGACCTGCTGGTGCCCGCCGCCGACCAGCCCGAGTATGTGTTTATCGAAGCCAACGAACGCGCCGGCCTGGCCAATCATCAACCACAACCCACGGCAGAGCGCTTTATCGATCTGCTTTTTCCCCTGAGCCAGACACCCAGCTAACCCCCTTTCCCAGCCCCTCTTCGGCGGAGGGGCCAATCACAGTAGAGGAGATTCCATGCAGCAACTCCCCGAACCCGACCTCGTCTATCTGCAGAAGGTGCTGCTGGAAATGCTCGCCATTCCCAGCCCCACCGGTTTTACCGACACCATCGTGCGCTACGTTGCCGAGCGCCTGGAAGAGATCGGCATCCCCTTCGAGATGACCCGCCGCGGCACCATTCGCGGCACGCTTAAAGGCAAGCAGAGCAGCCCGGACCGCGCGGTTTCGGCGCACCTGGACACCATTGGCGCAATTGTTCGCGAGCTACAGGACAACGGCCGCCTGGGCCTGGCCGCCGTCGGCTGCTGGTCGAGCCGCTTTGCCGAAGGCAGCCGCGTCAGCGTGTTTACCGATCAGGGCGTGATTCGCGGCAGCGTGCTACCGCTGATGGCCTCGGGGCACGCCTTCAACACCGAGGTGGATCAGATGCCAATCAGCTGGGACCACGTCGAACTGCGCCTGGATGCTTATTGCAGCACCCGCGCCGACTGCGAGTCGCTGGGCATCTCGGTAGGCGATTTTGTTGCCTTCGACCCCTTGCCGGAATTTACCGAGAGCGGCCATATCAGCGCCCGCCACCTGGATGACAAGGCCGGCGTTGCCGCTCTGCTCACCGCCCTCAAGGCCATCCAGGAGAGCGGCCTGGAGCCGGAAATCGACTGCCACCCGCTGTTTACCATCACCGAGGAAGTCGGCTCCGGCGCGGCCGCCGCGTTGCCCTGGGATGTCAGCGAATTTGTCGGCATTGATATCGCCCCGGTCGCACCGGGCCAGCAATCCAGCGAGCACACCGTCAGCGTGGCCATGCAGGACTCCGGCGGCCCCTATGACTATCATCTATCCCGCCAGTTGCTGCGCCTGGCCAGCGAAAATGAAATCCCGGTGCGCCGCGATCTATTTCGCTACTACCACAGCGATGCACAATCGGCAGTGACCGCCGGCCATGACATCCGCACCGCCCTGCTGGCCTTCGGCTGTGACGCCACTCATGGCTATGAGCGCACGCACATCGACAGCCTCAAATCCTTGAGCCGCCTGCTCGCCGCCTATGTGCTCAGCCCACCGGTATTCTCCAGCGACGCCCAGCCGGCACAAGGCTCGCTAGAGCGCTTCAGCCATCAACTGGAGCACGATGCACAGATGGAAAGTGATACCCGCGTCCCGACTGTAGATAGCCTATTGCGGCCACGTGATCAGGACGCTTGAAGGGCTGCGCGCATCCGGGCAAAGTGACAGCATGACGCGGGGCCGGATCAGGCCTCATATAGAAATATTGAGGTCGGTGAATGCCTCGTATATGCCTGGCGGTGGTGCTCTTCTGGCTGTGCGGGCCGGCATGGGCACTGCTGCCTGCCACATTGGACAACGCTGACCTGCGCCTGTCTCTCGGCTCATCCATGGGCTATCTGGAAGACCCGCAGGGTGAGCTAAACGTCGAGCAGGTTGGCAACCTGGCTGATGAGCGATTTATCCCGACCAAGGGCGAACACGCCAACCTCGGCAAGAATGATTCGGTCTGGTGGTTCAAAGTACGGCTGAATAACAGCTTGGCGCAGAGCCTAGCCGGCTATCTGGAAGTCAACTATCCGCTGCTCGATCATCTGCAGGTGTTCCTGTCTGCTACCGACGGCCAGTGGCAGATGCAGGAAAGCGGCGACCGCTATGCCTTTTCCCAGCGCCCGGTACAGGTGCGCAACTTCTGGTTTCCGCTTGAGCTAGCACCCGGTGAAAGCACACTGCTGGTTCGGGTTAAAACCACCAGTACGATCTTTATGCCGCTGTTCTTCAGCACCTACCAGGCCAGTGCCGCGGCGCAGGAAAACCTCATGGGTTTTAATGGCGCGTTCTACGGCGTGCTGTTTGCGATGTTTTGCTACAACCTGTTCCTGTTTATCTCCCTGCGTGAATCAGCCTACCTCTGGTACCTGACCTACAACCTCAACGTCGGCCTGCTGGCTGCCTGCTTCGATGGCATGTTGTTCAAACTGCTGCCTGAACATGTGGCATTCCAGTCGGTGAGCATCTACATCCTGATGTACCTGCACTGCCTGACGGCCATTCAGTTCAGCCGCCACTTCCTCCACGCACCACAGTATTTTCCGCGCCTGGATACCGCCCTGCGCCTCTTGATGCTGGCCTGCGCCGGTTGCTTACTGGCGGTGCCACTGATCGGCTTCAATGCGTGGAATATTCTGGCCAGCGTTACCGTCTCGCTGGTATCGCTGGCACTGCTGCTCACTGGCCTCTATGTTTGGCGCCGAGGGGTGCGGTACGGTTCCTACTACACCCTGGCCTGGGCCATTCTGCTGTTTGCGTTTATTCAGGCCACCACCGGCTCGCTGGGGCTGGAGGTATTAGGCGTGTTCGGCGCCACGGTGGTGAAAATCGGCGTGACCATCGAGCTGATCACCCTGTCCATCGGACTGGCCGATCGCATCAACCTGCTTAAAGAGGAAGGCTTCCAGTCGCGTCGTGCTGCCGAGCAGGCGGAAATCGAGAGTCTGGCCAAGAGCCGCTTTTTAGCCAAGATGAGCCACGAGATCCGCACCCCACTCAATGGCGTGCTGGGCATGCTGCAGCTGCTCAAGGAAACCTCACTGGACCGCAGCCAGCGCTTCTACGTCGACACCATTTCCAGCTCCGGCAGTTCACTGATGGCGGTGATCAACGACATCCTGGATTACGCGCGCATCGAATCCGGCAAACTCAGCCTGGAACATATCGAGTTCGACCTGGAAGAACTGATCTCCGACACCCTCAGCCTGTTCACCGGCCAAGCCCTGGACAAGCGCCTGCGCCTTTACGTCAGCCTGGAAAGTGGCGTACCACGCCGCGCCCAAGGCGACCCGACGCGGCTCAAGCAGGTGCTAATGAACCTGCTCAGCAACGCCCTGAAATTCACCGCCGAGGGCCATGTGGCGCTGAATGTTTGCCGACGCAATGATTCCCAGGGTAAACCGCATCTAGTGTTTGCCATCAGTGACAGCGGCATCGGCATTAGCGATCAGGCCCTGACCCAGCTGTTCGAATCCTTCGCCCAAGGCGACTCCAGCACCACCCGCCGCTACGGCGGCAGCGGCCTGGGCCTGGCAATCAGCAAGGAGCTGGTGGAAATGATGGGTGGCCGTATCGAAGTGCAGAGCACTCCGGGTCAGGGCACACGCTTCGCCTTCGACATCCCACAAGCCGAAGAGCCCCTGCCAGCCGACCCGCTGCACGAACTGCTCAAGGGCCGTACCGCGCTGCTCACCTCCCTCGACGGCCTCGGCCTGGATGCCTTGAGCCGCTTGCTGGGCCGCTGGGGCATGCGCACCGAACGCTGTCAAAACCCGGAAACCCTACTCGGCTATCTGGAAGATTTTGCCGCCCCGCCACTGCTGGTATTGATGGCGCCCTGGCCGGGCAGCATCCAGCACTGGCTGGATTCGCTGCGCCCGCTATTACAGCCAGGGCAACGCGTGCTACTACTTTGTGCACCCGAACAATGCCAGCAATTGCCCAGCTCCGCTGGCCTGCGCCTGCTTGGTCTGCCGCAACCGCTGGCGATCAATGCGCTGCGCACTGCACTGCTGGAGCTTTATGAAGAGCCGCGTGTTGCCGAGATCAAACCGCTGCCAAAAACCTACAACGACACCGGCAGCACGCCGTGCATCCTGGTGGCCGAAGACAACCCGGTAAATCAGCTGGTAGTGCAGGGCTTTCTGAAAAAACGCGGCTACAACGTGCGCCTGGTGACCAATGGCCTGGCCGCTCTCAATGAGTACCAACGCGACCCAGGCGCCACGCAACTGATCCTAATGGACTGCGAAATGCCAGAGATGGACGGCTTCGAAGCCACCCGGCAGATCCGCCGTCTGGAGCGTCAGTACAACCTGCCGGCGGTGCCGATCATCGCCCTGACCGCACATATTCTCGATGAGCACCGCCAGCACGGGGTCGAATCCGGGATGAATGATTTCCTCGGCAAACCGCTGGACAGCGCCAAGCTGTACAGCACCCTGGAAGCCTACTTGCAGCCAGCTGAGCCGTCCGCCCAATAACGGCGCAGCAAGCATGGTCAGCCAGGGCCGCGCGCGTTAGCATCCGCGCTGCATTCTGGAGACCCTACCGTGCTGATTCCGTATGACCTGCTCGAAGCTGACACCCTGACCCGCCTGATCGAAGACTTCGTCACCCGCGACGGCACCGACAATGGCGACGAAACCCCGCTGGATACGCGTATCGAACGGGTACGCCACGCCCTGAGCAAAGGCCAGGCGGTGATTGTGTTTGATGCGGAGAGCCAGCAATGCCAGCTGGCGCTGAAACGCGATGTGCCGAAAGAATGGCTGGATGCGCTTGACACTCTTGAGGACTAAATCCGGCTAACCGCGCAGGCCGCCCTCACGCTCCCACGCACAGCGCACGCGCAACTCACCTTCCTGCGGGCTGTGAAAGCCGTTATCCGACTCCCAGCGAAAGGTGTGCGTGCCGTTCAGCTCGGTTTCCAGATGCACCACCGCGCTGGCCCAGTACAGGCTCTTGAGCAGGGCCTCGAACTGCTTGATCCACAGGCTCCACTCATACTCCACGGTGCGATAGCTGGCGCCAAAGTGGATCACCTGGGTCTGGTACAGACCATCACTCGGTTGCTCACAACAGGCAAACATCTCCCGCCCAAGAAAGCTCCAGGCATCGCCCATCGGTAGCTCATCGAGCACCTGCCGATTAATTTCGCGACGCAAACGGCTTTCCGCCGGACTATCAGACGGCCAGTCACGGATGCAACCATAAACGATGGATTCGGACTCCACGCAGGCACTCCAGCAAATCAAGGCTGCCTTCTATCACAGCCGTCCTGGCCAAGGAAGGAACTGCTGCCAAATAAGCATCAACCGTGGGCACGCTTCGGTCCGCGGCGCATCGTCCAGGCCAGCAGCGTCATTAATACCGCAAGCCCCGTCAGCACCATAAATGGCAATTGGTAGTTGCCTGCCAGGTCGCGCGCCAGGCCGGTCAGCACCGGGGTCAGGCACGCAATGCAGTAACCCATGCACAGCATCATCGCCGTCCAACGGCTGACCGCCAGTGGCGAGCCCGCCTCATACAACGGCAACACCAACGACAAGGCAAAGGAGCCGCCCAGGCCAAAGCCGATGGTGACCGCCCACAGCTCAGGCAGCACCGACGGCTGAAAGGTGATCATCGCCAGACTGATCGACGATACCAACCCACAGGCCACCAGCAGCAGATAGCGGTTCTTGTAACGCTGCGCTAACCAGGGCAGCAGAAATGAGCTGGGCAAGCCCATCAGCATCGACACGCTGAACAGGCTGTTGCTGTGCATCAGGCTCAAGCCAGCTTCGTGATAACGCGCAACAGCCCAGGTGGCGAGGGCATAAAACAAGCCGGCCTGAATGGCAAAGAACGCGCTGATCAACCATGCACGCGGCTGCCGCCAGGGCAAGCCCATACCGCCCTCCCCGCTCTCGGCTTCGACACGGTTGGGCAGGCATAGCCAGAACACCAGCCCCACTAGCGCTGGCAATGCCCAAATCGCCAGGCCATAGGTCCAATCATCGCCCAGCCACTGAGTGGCCGGCACTGTGAGTACCGCGCCACCGGCACCGCCAATTGCCATGCTAAGCGAGTACCAACCCACCACACTGCCCATGCGTCCGGCAAAGTGACGTTTGATAAAGCCCGACAGCAAAGGCCCGGCAACCGCAATGGCAGCGCCAAGTAACACCGCACTGCCAATCAAAATGGCACTTGCATGCCCCACCGCACGCAGCAGCAGCGCCAGCGCAATCACCGCCATGCACAAGGCGATGGTGCATTCCAAACCCAGACGCATCGCCAAACGCGGAGCAAACGGTGCCAGCAAGCCCATGCACAAGACCGGCAGGGCAGTCGTGAGGCTGATCAGACTGCGGCTCAAGGCCAACTCTTCGGCGATCCGCTCGATCAGCGGCGCCAGGGACGTGATGCCGGGCCGTAGGTTGATTGCGGCCAAGATCAGGGCCAGCAACAGCATGGCCCGCGGGAAAGGTTTCACAGTAAATCCATCAGTTTCGCGGCCATGCCGACATGACCGCAAACCTTAGAGCGCGAGCTCATCACAGACAAGCCCGAACAACGATTAAGTTGACCGCTAAATCAACTACTTACTTCGACACAGCCTTTCACTTAGCGCGCGGCGCACGCATCTTATCGGCCATGGTCGTCATTTCGTTGTACAGCAGCTGCGGATTCTTTTGCTTCAACGCCCAGGCCATGCGGCCTTGCTCATGAGGCAGAATCATAAACTCGCCTTTGCCGATCTCCTGGTAGATGTAGTCGGCAATCTCCGCTGCACTGATCGGCGAGCTCTCCAGCAGTTTGCCAACCTGCGCCTTCATCGCCGGTGTCGGACCGCGGAACGAATCCAGCAAATTGGTCTGGAAGAACGACGGGCACACTACATGCACGCCCACTTCATACATTTTCAACTCGATCAGTAGGCTTTCCGACAACGCCACAACGCCAGCCTTGGCCACGTTGTAGTTGCTCATCGCCGGGCCCTGCATCAAGGCTGCCATGGAGGCGATATTGACGATCTTGCCCTTGCTCTTTTCCAGCAACGGCAGGAAAGCCTTACAGCCCTTGACCACTCCCATCAGATTGATCGCAATCTGCCAATCCCAATCCTCCAGCGACAACTCGCTGAAGAAGCCGCCAGAGGCAACGCCGGCGTTGTTGACGATCACATCGATGCCGCCGAGCTTCTCCTCACAGGCCTGGGCAAACGCCGTCAATTGGCTGTAATCACGCACATCGCAGCGCTGGGTGAAACCATCACCACCCGCCTCGCGAACCATCTGCAGAGTTTCCACTAGGCCCGGCTCGTTGACATCCGACAGCGCCAACTGCCAACCCTCACGCGCCCAACGCAGGGCCATCTCACGCCCCAAACCCGAGCCCGCGCCGGTGATCATCATGCGATTTTGCATAGGAAAGCTGCCTTGTGATGCTGTGATTGATGGGGCCAGTGTAGCCGGGGAAATTATCTTGCCCGCATACCATCATCCATCTGAATAAGGCGGCCTAAGCTCAACTCAAGGCCGCCGCCAGCGCTGCCACAGCAACAGACCATAAATCAGCGCATTGAGCAGCAGAACAAACACCCCCAAGCCAATCTGAATCTGCGGCGTCAACCCAGCCGGATAGATGATCGGCAGCAGATAGTGTTCAACGAAACCACCGCTGTACCCCGCCTGCCCCGCAGCCAGGCGCAGGCTGTGCTCCAGTGGCGTCAGCGGACAAGGCCAATGCATCAGTTCCACCAGCACGCCCCACAGAGCCGCAGGCACATGCAGCCAGACCAACCCGCGCCAACGCCACACCAGCAAGCCACCTAGCACAGCGAAAATAATAAACAGCAAATGCACAACCACCACCGCATCCGCCGCCAATGCCAACCAAAACATAAAGCGCCTCGCGGTTAATCCTCAGCCTGCTGTTACCAGATAACACGCAAAGCGTATTAAAAACATGATCGCCAGAAAGCAAAAAGGCCGGTTAATAACCGGCCTTTATTAAAAACAACTGGACGCGTCAGTTAATACTCAATTTATCGCGGTTCTTCTCCAGCGTTGCCTCACCAATACCCTTGACTTCTAATAATTCATCCACCGAAGCAAAGTCACCATGTTCATCACGATAAGCAACAATCGCCTGCGCCTTGACCTCACCAATCCCCAGCAACTCACGTTGCAGGGTGGCAGCGTCAGCCGTATTGAGATTGACCTTACCGATCGACGCCACTTCAGCCGCTTCAACAACAGGGGCTGGCTGGGTCTGCGTTTCAGCGGCGGAAACCGCCAGGGACATGGAAGCAAGAACAGCGAACAACAGAGAAGACAGTTTGGCTTTTTGCATGTAGTGCATCCTTTCGTTAGTTTTCATCGACGTGGGATTTCCTCTCCACGCTCTGAAAACTAGCTGCTGCCATGCGCTTGTCAAATAACTGTGTGCGTCCTGACGCGGCGAACGTCAGCCAACGATTTAGTCCTACCCGAAGGACTGAATAACTCTATGGTTCCATACGCCGCTTCGTATGAATCCAATCGACAATCTCACCTTCTGGTTTGTAGCCACTAACCGTCTCACACAACAACTGACGTACGCGCTCATAGTCATCATGCTCTACCGCATCCAGCAATTCACTCAGGCGCCCCTTGAAAGCCTCCCATGGTAAATGCTCTTCATTGGCTCGCATGATCATCGGATGCTCAGTGGGGCTGACGTTATCGCCGATCAGCAGCTCCTCGTAGAGCTTCTCCCCAGGACGCAAACCGGTGAACTCGATAGCAATATCACCCTGCGGATTTTTTTCGGAGCGTACGCTCAAACCACTCAAATGAATCATTTTCTCAGCCAGTTCGGCAATTTTCACCGGCTTCCCCATATCCAGCACAAACACATCCCCGCCCTGCCCCATGGCGCCGGCCTGAATCACCAACTGCGCAGCTTCGGGAATGGTCATAAAATAACGGGTAATGTCCGGATGTGTGACAGTTACCGGGCCACCGCGGCGAATTTGCTCGTGAAACAGCGGAATAACGGAACCGGAAGACCCTAGTACATTGCCGAAACGGACCATGGTGAAGCGCGTCTGGCTTATGTGCACAGCGCTCTCATCATTAAACAAGCGTGGCATAGTCTCATAGCTCAGCGCCTGCAGAAGCATTTCGGCAAGACGTTTAGTACTGCCCATAATATTTGTCGGGCGTACAGCCTTATCCGTTGAAATCAGTACAAAATTCTTAACTCCAGCTCTAATAGAAGACTGAGCCACATTCAATGTACCCAAAACGTTGTTTAACAACCCTTCCGCAATATTATGCTCAACCATCGGCACGTGTTTATATGCCGCGGCATGATAAACAGTATCAACCGACCAGACGCGCATAAGATCAGATAATCGCGAGTCATTACGGATAGAACCAAGTATCGGAACAAGTCTTACGCTGAGGCGCTCTCGGTCTATACGCACCAACAGTTCCGCGTGAATGCTATAAAGATTAAATTCGCTATGATCAAAAATAATCAAAGCGGTTGGGCTACTACCAAGAATCTGCCTGCACAGCTCAGAGCCAATGGAGCCACCTGCGCCCGTGACCATGACGGACTGCCCAGCAATGCAGCGCTCAAAAAGATCGCGCTGCGGTGGGACTATATCGCGCCCTAACAGATCAGCAACATCAACTTCTTGAATATCTTCGACCTTAACACGCCCAGTCGCCAAGTCCATATAACCAGGAACAGAACGCACATGAAGAGGAAGAACCTCAAGGAACTCTAAAATCTCTCGACGCCTGGCACGACTAGCAGACGGAATAGCCAGCAGAATTTCTTGAGCACCGGTTTCTTTGATCATCTGCTGAATATGCTTAGGCTTGTAAACCTGCAAACCTGAAACAATGCGCGTAGCGATTCCATCGTCGTCATCGATAAATGCTACAGGTTCCATAATTCGCCCTGCTCGCAAGGCAGTTACGAGCTGGTTTCCCGCAGCCCCAGCACCATATACAGCAACTTTCAAAAAGCCGTCATTACGTGGAATGAAAGGTAGCTGCTGCTTCACAGACGCCCATCCCTCCATAAAATACTGACGCATAAGTAAACGCAGCCCGCCAATCAGAAGCAGGCTAAGCCACCAGTAATTAAAGACCAAAGAGCGTGGAACAAGAACTGTCGGCCGGTACCAGTAAATAGTTAAAGCCATAAGTAACGCTGACAAGGATATGGCTTTGAAAATAGTCATCAGTGCATCATTGCCAAAATAGCGCATGACAGCACGATACAGTCCAAGCCGAATAAATATGGGAATAGCGATCAACGGTGCAGCCAAGAAAAGCCAGGCGTGTTGACCCAACGGATCAATGCGCGAATCGAAGCCTAAGCGCAAAACAAAAGCGAGCCAGAGAGCCGCCCAAATGAGTATTACATCTGTCACCACCTGAAGACTACGTTTCATACGCCGCGGTAATTTCAACAAGCGTTTACGCAGCATTGAATTTTCCTCCAAGCGGCAAAGCGTAATCTACACTCATGTTTGATTCTCCTGTTTGCCCGCATTGAAAAATATAGCCAGCCCCAACAACGGAGAATAAGCCAACAATAATGCCAGCACACCATCAACATAGCCGGTGGCAGCAACTAAAGCCCAAGGGGTCAACCAAAATAAATTAATGAGTAAAACACCAAGTGTTACAGGAAGATGCCGTCCGTACCGACGTGATGCAACCTGATAAGCATGACTGCGATGCGCCTCATATAAAGCCTCACCCCGGAGTAAACGGCATAGCAACGTCCAAGTTGCATCGACAATAAAAACTCCAAGTAGAATCAGCCAGCTCCATACAAGCGTGGCGGAGAGCCAACCTGCCTGTAGAGAAAAACACGCCAAGACAATCCCAAGAAACCCACTACCGGCATCGCCCATAAAAATTTTGGCTGGGGGGAAGTTCCACCAGAGAAAGCCACCTACTGCAGAAGCCATAACCAGCAATACGGCACTGTGATCTATATACCCCAAAACAATATAGATAAGCGCCGCGCCGAGGCACACACTAATAGCCTCTGCGCTGGCGAGCCCATCAATACCGTCCATAAAATTATAGAGATTAAGCATCCATACGAGGTAAAACGCGCCAATCAAATAACCAAACCATTTAAGGTCGTAAGTAACGCCAAGCATTAGAACCGGCGGCAATCCATCCAGATAAAACAGCACCCAACCAGCCGCAATAAAATGGCCTAATAAGCGCCAACGCGCAGCTATATGACCATGATCATCAAGGAACCCTAACAATGCAATACCACTACCACTACCTAGTAGCGCGCAAAATAACGTCCACCCTACATAGCCCATTTGAAAAAGCATAAATAAAACAGTCAAAAAGCAAAAAACAATAGCAACACCACCCCCGCGAGGGGTTGGTACAGAGTGTGAACTACGTGAGTTGGGGATGTCCATCAAGCTACGTGCTATGGCGTAACGTCGCAAAAGTCCTGTAGCCAACAACGCAGCGACGAAAGTAAATACACATACCACAGCTAATATCATTTTCTCTGATCCAGATAGCGAATAGCACTTTCTCTTAGAGCGGTAGAAGCTGCAACCGGCGGTTGCCAACCCAGCACCGTACGGGCTTTTCCTATATCGACCTGAAGGTCACCGCAAAGCTGCTGGTATTGGGAATAAACCCCAAGAGTTTTTGCTGCATATTTCATTAAGGCAGGAGAAACTGGGAGCATGAGCACCCTGCGTCCCATACCGTCAGCAAGGTACTCGATAAGTTCCGCAATACTCATATCATGACCGTCAGCCACTAAAAACAGCTGATTCGCGGCAGACGGGTGAACAACACTGCAGTATAAAAAATCCAGCAAATTCTCTAAGGAAATAATGCTGCGAAGATTCTTCACCCGCGCAAAAGGCAGAGGTATGCCAAGACTTACGAGCTTCAGCAACCTAGAAAAATTCCCAGGCGCGTGTGCTGAGTAAACAAGGGGCGGACGAACTATAACCAGCTCCATATCGCGCCCACTTACAAGCGCCTGCAGCGCCATCTCGGCTTCAAGTTTTGATTGCGCGTAATACGCTTGAGGCTCAGGTAGATCTTGCTCAGTATAGGGACCAAGAACACTGCTCGGACCATTGACACCAATTGAGCTGATAAAAACAAAACGTCGAACACCCGCCTCTAACGCTTGCCGAGCCAATGCCAAGGTCCCATCAACATTGACCACACGAAATTGCGCCAGTGAATCAATCGACTGCCTTTTCATTACATGCGCGCGCCCAGCGGTGTGAATAACTACATCACAGCCAGAAAGTGCTGGTCGCCAATCCGTATTACTCGTGAGGCCCTCGATCTTAATCCAGTCCCCTGGACCGTCAGGTAACTGACGCGCAGCTCCCCGCACTGACATACCACGCTGCCGTAAATGTTTGACCAACGCAGTGCCAATAAATCCATTTGCCCCCGTTACCAAACAACGAAGGTTACTGGCGCCATCACAAGAAATACTCACACGGTCACCTAGCCACTGGCGCTTTGTATAATCGAATCAAACTTTATAGAATGCGCGGTACCAAGTAACAAACCGCTTAATCCCCTCGCCCACTGAAACTTTAGGTTTGTAGCCAGTATCCCTGACCAAATCCGCAACATCTGCATAAGTATGCTCGACATCACCTGGCTGCAAGGGAAGTAGCTCCTTAACGGTACTCTTACCTAGTGCTTTCTCAATCAACTCGATGTAGGTAAGCAACTCCACCGGCTCACTGTTACCGATGTTATAAACACGCCAAGGGGCCTTACTACTTGATGGATCTGGCTGCTGTCCAGACCACTCGGCGTTGCCTACAGCAATTCGATCGAGGCAATGTACTACACCCTCGACGATATCATCGATGTAAGTAAAGTCGCGCCGATGCTTACCATAGTTGAATACCTTCAACGGCTTACCTTCGAGAATTGCTCGGGTAAACAAAAACGGTGACATATCCGGCCGCCCCCAAGGGCCGTAGACAGTAAAGAACCGCAGCCCGGTTGTCGGCAGTCCGTACAAATGGCTATAAGAATGCGCCATTAATTCGTTGGCTTTCTTAGTTGCAGCATAGAGAGAAACAGGATGATCAACGTTGTCGTGCACGCTAAAAGGCATGGTTTCATTGGCGCCATACACCGAACTGGAGGACGCATAGACCAAATGCTCTATCGACTCTCTCCGACAACCTTCAAGAATATTCAAAAAACCCAATAGGTTGCTTTCGGCATAAGCATGTGGGTTCTCTAAGGAATATCTGACGCCTGCCTGCGCCGCCAGGTGAACAACCCGGTTGAAGCCTTCGGCCTCAAACAGCGCCGCCATCGCAGTACGATCGGCGATGTCCATGCGCATAAAACGAAAGTTGGCATAGGGCTGCAGTTCATTCAGCCGAGCATGCTTGAGCTCGACCTCATAATAATCATTCAGGTTATCAATCCCAACAACCTCATCACCGCGGTCCAACAAATAACGACACACATGGAAACCGATAAAACCGGCGGCTCCCGTTACTAGGACTTTCATATCAATAAACCTGTAACTAGAGGGCGGGTTTCAGCGAGTCAGCGCGGCCAATGGCGTAATACATCAACCCGGCCGCTTTAACAGCCTGTGGATCAAAAAGATTGCGCCCATCTACAAGCACTGGGCTCACGAGCTGGCCTTTGAGCCAAGCGAAGTCAACCGTTCGGAACTGCTTCCACTCTGTGCAAATCACCAAGGCGTCAGCACCTACGAGGGCTTCCTCACGGCTACCAACCAAACCCAGATCAGCCCGCTGACCATAAATACGCGCGGTTTCCTTCATCGCCTCAGGGTCAAAAGCCTGGACCCGGGCTCCGGCGGCCCAAAGTGACTCCATCAACTCTCGGCTAGGCGCTTCCCTCATATCATCCGTATTAGGTTTAAATGCCAATCCCCAGAGCGCAATGGTTTTACCTTTAAGCTGCCCATCAAACGCAGCACTCAACTTGGTAAACAACACCGTTTTCTGCCGATCATTCACAGCCTCAACGGCATTTAGCAATTCTGCTTCATAGCCAATTTGTTGCGCCGTGCGTGCGAGCGCCTGTACGTCTTTAGGGAAACAGGAACCGCCATAACCACAACCGGGATATATAAAGTGGAAACCAATACGTGGATCAGAACCAATACCTAAGCGTACCTGCTCAATGTCAGCGCCTAAGCGCTCAGCTAATTGCGCCATTTCGTTCATAAAGCTGATCTTGGTTGCCAGCATGGCGTTCGCTGCGTACTTGGTCAGTTCCGCAGAGCGTACGTCCATGAAAATCAACTTGTCATGATTACGGCTGTATGGGGCGTAACACTCCCGCATACGTACGCGTACAGATTCAGAATCCGTGCCTATGACAATGCGCGCGCCTTTGGTGAAGTCCTCAATCGCCGCGCCTTCCTTGAGAAATTCAGGGTTCGAGCACACATCAAATGGCAGGCTTATGTCGCGCTGCTGCAGCACTTGGTCAACCATGCCTTTGACTTTGTCGGCCGTGCCTACCGGCACAGTAGACTTATCCACAATGACCTTATAACCCGTCATGTGAGTGGCTATAGTAGTAGCCACAGCAAGAACATATTTTAGATCGGCGGAACCATCTTCATCTGGCGGGGTACCTACAGCGATGAACTGTACCTCACCAAATGCCACACCCTGCGCGGCATCGGTGGTGAAATGTAGTCGGCCTTCAGCGTGGTTGCGGGTAACCATCGAATCCAGACCGGGCTCGTAAATAGGTAAAACACCTTGCTTAAGCCCCTCGATTTTGGCCTGATCAACATCCACGCACATGACCTGATGGCCTACATCAGCTAGGCAAGCGCCGGTAACAAGGCCAACGTAACCCGTGCCGAAGACAGTGATATTCATAAAAGACTCGCCCCACCTGAAAAATGCGGCAACGATACCACAGCACTACTTTCAGACGGCAACAAAGCTTATCCGCTACTACCTTGCAACATCATAGATGAGCTGTTTCAAGCGACTAGGCGCGATCCGCAAGATAAACCGCGCAGTGACATTCAGCATAAAGTCGGACCATCCCAGCAGACCAATCTCGCGCTGGAAACGCAGCAGCCTCAACTCATTTAGAAAATATTGATAGCCGCGACGAGCCATCAACCCTTCCCCCGTTCTCATCCACAGCAGACACTCCGTCTGATTAGCAAAGCGATAGCCACGCACAAGCATCAGCGACCACAGTGCGTAATCCTGCGCACGCTGAAATAGCGGATAGCCACCCACAGCCAGCACCGCAGCTTTGCGGAAAACGACAACCGGGTGACTTATGGGGCTGCGCCGGGTCGCAAAGCGCCTGATATCGTCATGAGCGCACGGCACATCGCGTCGCGCCAAAACCTGCGACATGCTGCTATCTCGCTCCTCGATACAAGCGCCCAACACATCTACATCAGGATGTTTGGCGAGAAATATCGACTGAGCAGCAAAACGCTCAGGCAGCGCAACATCATCACTGTCCATCCGTGCAACCCAATCATGGCAGCAATACTTAAGACCTTCATTGAGGGCAACTGCCAATCCATGGTTGGCCGGAAGAGCACATAGGACCAAAGGCATGCGGTCCATGAATGAATCAATAACTGCCTCCAACTCTGGAGTCAGTGGCCCATCCTTTACCAAGACGACTTGCTCGGCAGGCTCTGTCTGGTCAACAAGGCTCTGCAGCGACGCTTCAAGAAAAGCAGGTTTCTCGCGCGCATAAACAGACATCAAAACAGAGAAGGCGACACTCACGATAACAACTCTTTGTATAACGCCTGATAGTGAGCTGACATATGTGCAGCACTGAAGCCAGAAGAGATTATGGCTACGGCCTCAGCTCTGGCCTGCGCATAATTGCCATCGTCCAGCCCCCTCAGGCACTCCGCCAAAGCCTCATTGTTCCCCGTCGAAAACAATAGAGAGCGCAAATTGGAACCCAGCAAGATTTCGGAGTGCTCTGCGATGTCACTCAACAAACAAGGTAAACCACAAGCAAGTGCTTCAAGCACAGCATTCGGTAATCCTTCGGCTAGTGAAGCAGAAATGAAGTAATCGCTTGCCTGCAGATACTCCTGCACATTAGCAACTCGCCCCAGAAACCTTATCTGGCGAGAGGAGCTGTATCGGCCTTTAAGCTCTTCACGCAAAACGCCATCCCCCAACACCAGAAACTGGTCTTCCTTGCGCGCGCCCTCCAAGAAACCATTAATCGCAGTGATCGGATCTTTCCGAGGATCAAGATGCCCTGTGGAAATAAAGATCCGCGCTTCCGGTGGCAGCTCCAGACGCTCGCGTAAAAGGGCACGCTTGGCACTATCCGCAAGATGGTAACGATCAACATCTACGCCATTCTGTACAACACGCGCCTGCAGTAAACGCCCTTGGAGCATTCCATGGATAGCGTTGGAAACCAAGGCGACCGCATTGACTTTGCGTAAGTTAAATAGATGCCAGCGCGCCATTAACTCGCCCTGCACGCGCCCAAAAGACATCACATAATCTTTAAAGGGATAGTTGCGTAAGGTCGCGACCTGAACCACCGAGCGAGGCAGCACTTGCACGCATAAACTGTCCGCACGAATACCCTGGCTATGCACTAAAACCGGTTTAATAGCAGACAACCGAGCGCTCAACGCCTTGCGCCCTTTTAATAAACCGCTCAAGCGGCCTAAACCAAGCGACTGAACGTTGATCCCCTGTGCCACAAAATCATCCCAGCGCGACTCGCCGGTTTCCGGAGAAAGCGTCAGGACGAATGGCGTAAAACGTGAGCGATCAAGGTTCTTTACCAAACCAAAGAGCTGATTAGTCGGACCACAGCGCTTTAAGGTAGAAACCACATACAGAACGTTCAAAACGTATCTCCGTCGGCTAAAGCTAATGGAACTGCAACAGCCACATATTTATTTACAAGCAGGCAATCATAAACCGTGGATTAACGCACAACCCCTTTAAAAAATAGAGAAAATTCTTGTGCCATTTTTTCGGATTGATACTGCGTAATATGATGTGAATCCATCATCACATATTCATTCACGTCATCTACTACATCGGCATAGCCGTCGGCAGAATACATAAAATCAAATGGATCCCATGTAAATACAGCTTTATTTTTTTCAAGTAACCCTTGATAAACCAGGTCAAGCCGCTTTCTTGTATGTAAATCTTGAGCCCTGGACACCCGACAGACGCTACGTCCAAAAATTTGAAGCTGCAGTTTACAAGCCTCACTGGCGGCAACGACAGACATAAGTGGTGTATCTTTTATCAGTACAACCTTAACTCCACTAGCCGCTAATTTTTCAATATACACCGAAAGATTTTCTTCAAAAAAAACAGCACGCTTATCTAGCTCAACTGGATGACTCATATCGACATGGCCATCCCGATTCGGATTAAGCCGACCTCGATGCATCGCAACAGCCACCACATCCCCCTTACGCGCGGTCTCCACCACATAGTCTAGCGTCGGCGCCACGGCCTTGCCTGATAGAAAGCTTCGCGGAAAGTCATAGTCACTTGCATTGTGTGCAAACCTTAATGAATAAGGCACTCCCTGAAGCGCTTTTTCCAGCATAAAAGTAAACTGCGCTGCATGAGAGTCACCCAACAGAAATACTGTATGAGGCCGCTCAACTGTGCGCACTGGGTGCAGGCAATCACTTAGAAAAACCTCATCGTTTTCAGCCTGATTATCACCATGACATTTGATTGTACCTGCCCAGGAAGCTGCCGCTTCGATACCCATCAAGGATGCCACGCTCAAATTTTCAACCCGAGCCTTAGGCACCTCACGCACAATCAAATAAGACAGAGGCAGCACTATTAAAATAACCAAACACAATGGCTTAACGCGACCGCTTAAGTAACCTTTATAGCGCATTGGGCGCTCAACGAAATAGTAGGAAAAAAGAGAAAACGCAAAAACGATGACAAGCAAGAAAAAGGAAGCAACCAAGGAATCGCCAACGGTGTAACGCCCCAACACCAAAATGCTCCAGTGCCAGAGATATAGTGAATATGACAACGCGCCAATGTACAAGAATGGAGGCGAGCAAAGTAGTTGGTGCACACCCAAGCTGGGGACCGAGAAAACAATCAAAATAGTCACCAGCAGAACTGCCAGAACAGTTGAACAAGCCTGATACTCAATCGGCACAAAGAACAAGCCTAGCAAACCCAAAAAGGACAACCACAGCAAACCACCGCGCCACCGAATGGACTTCCCATTCAGCCAGTACTTATTTATAAAAATGAAAGCAAATGCCCCAAAACAAAACTCCCAGAATCGTGTAGGCATTGAATAGAACGAAAAAACAGGATGACTCTTAACCAGAAAAAGGTAAGAAAGCAAAGAAGCAGCAGACAACACGACAAGAAGCAGCGTCGTACGAGCCCACGCACGCTCTACTTTCACCAAAGCAAGACCAGTCAACGCCAGTAACGCGGGATAAATGAAGTAGAACTGCTCCTCAACACCGAGCGACCACGTGTGAGTAAATGGGTTTAGATGAGCATCGATAGAAAAATAGTTACTTGCAATTTTCAACAAATAAAGATTGGAAAGTCCAAACAGAGAAAGACCTCCCGTCACAAAAATCTCTCGTTGCGGCCCAGGCGTCAACACAAGGAATAATACAGTGGTGAGTGCAACGCAAAAAATTAAGGCCGGCAACAACCTACGAACACGATTTGCATAAAATGTAGTTAAGTAATCAAACCACCCCTGACTCTTCATAGAAACCAAGCTCTGTGTTATCACATAGCCTGATATCACAAAAAACACGTCAACGCCCAGATAACCTGACGGCATTAACGCTGGATAAAAATGGTTTAATATTACCGCAATTACAGCCACAGCCCTTAAGCCATCAACATCTCCACGATACTTGTATTTAGCAGCGCCAGCCATATAACACCATGCAAGAAAAATTAAGAATACGCGCACTGCATATCAAGAAAAAACTTATTAATCGACGCAACTGCAGAATTATTAACTCGCTCATATTTAACATCTACATGAACAGCTGATATCTGCACCGGAACGCTCCGCAGCCCAAGTAATCGCGCAATAGCGAACCTATGATTACCGTCATCAGTTTTCATCAGAATACCATCCCGCGAAACCGCACAGTTGATCTCACCACCGTATTTACAGCGCCCAAGCTCGGACTGCGTCATCAGCTTTCCGGCATCAGAAATCTGGCGATAAAGCCCCTGCACAGCCAGCATATAGCGGCGTAACTCTTCGTGAGTCTTCATACCCCGCGCTTCGCCACGTTGCTCTAAGCGAGCGAGTAATTGACGAAATTCTTCAAGCTGCTCAATAGGGGTGTTTCCCTCAAGCAACTCGCGGCAACTGATGTAGCGCGGGTCGGTCGCCTCAACCTCCAGAAAGGTTTTGCGCGCCAAATCCCAGTCACCACCGCGCATAAGGGTGCGCTGGACTTGAACCGCTCCACGCAGATTGCATTTGAACTCAATTTTTAGCGGATCGATATGAATGCAGGGCAACAAACTCGCGTTTGGCACGCGAAGCGACTCAAGCATTGTTAGACGGTCGCCATATACGCCTCGAAATAGCCACGAATTAGTGACTGCTTCTAAGCAGCTCAAACGATTTCTCAGCGACGCTCTCATCGCGTTCTATCAGCCAGGCAGGCCAATAGGGTTCTGGCTCTACAACTCCACGTGTATTTGCCCACTAGATCCGTATAAGCCTGCTCAGCTAAACGCTGACTCAACGCAGGCTCATCACGTAGGCGCACCACAGCATGCGCCCATTGCTCGGGAGAGTCCGCCGAGCACAACAAGCAATTGCCCTCATGCTGCAGAACTTCGCGTAATACCGACAGATCCGACGCCAGGATGGGCTTGCGCGCAGCCATGTACTCGAAAATTTTCAGAGGGGATGTCCAGCGCCCAATATCACTACCGCCAACACCCTTAACTACTTGCTGATTAGGGGCCAGAAGCACGTCCATGCCGGACATAAAACCCTGCACATCAACTGGCGGCATAAATCCATGAAAGGTTAAATTGCCTAACCCTTCAGCCTTATTGCGCCACTCACGCAACTGCACGTCAGAGCCACCAACCACATGAAAGTCAACCTCTGCCAATAATTGAGCCAAGGGCAGGACAACCTCCATCCCCTTGCCTTGGTGCAGGCTGCCGACATAACCAACCCTAAAGTCACCCGCTTCAGTTGGGCCGCTAGCCACGCGTGGGCTATCGGTAACAGGAGGCTCGGCGCCATCAGGGGCCACATGAATCATCTCAGCACACAGCAACTTCTGCTGTAAATGCCAGTCCTTGAGTGCTTGGGTAATGACCACAAGGCGCTGAAATCGCTTGTGCCGGACAATCCACCTGAACATCAGCCCCTGTAGAACACCCGAATCACGCATAGGCTGGTGCACCTCTAGCACTACCTTTGCTCCAGCCAGCAGCGCACTAACGGCCCCGAGTAGCGAGCGAGAAAATACTAGATCAGGCAGCTGCCGAACTTTGCGCAACTGCACCCACACTTGCCACGCAAAAGCATATGAAGGCTTCAGCCAAGACATTCCTGCTAGCCAGCACAGATCGAAACGAGGCGACACACCGTAATAACGAAATATCTCTTCGGCGGATGAGGTTATTTTCTTTTCAGGCAGCCAGAGGGCAACTTCACATCCTTGAGCCGAAAATGCCTCACACATTTTCATCACATGAACACTATTGGCTGCCTGCGATGGAATATCTGACTGCGCAAGATAAAGCAGCTTCACACGTACACTCCAAAAATCGACTGCTTTAGCTCACCTAAGGCTGCATGTTCGGAATCATCCTCACTACACGCGCCACTACAAATCGCTAACTTAGGCATAGCGTGCCTCAACATCCGCGATTAGCTGGCGCACAGCAGGAAGCCCCCTCTCAGGTAAAGACCGCAGATGCTCAGCATGGATAACGGCGAGATGCACAGGTATTGAAGTCAGCCCCAGATAGCGCGCCGCGGCAAAACGGTGGTTACCGGCATTGATCTTGATGAGGTTGCCATCGCGGTCAAGTGCGCACTCCACTTCTCCCTGATAGCGGCTGCCGCCGAGCGCTGCCTGGCTTTTATAACCGTTCTGCCGCATTGCAAAATAGAACGCCTGGCGCGCCTGAATATGCGTCATAGCATCAGCTTCACTCCGACAGCCTCGGTAACTACCACTGTCGCGAATAGCCGCCATGATCAAGCCATACTCATGCGTTGCCTCAAGGTCGATACGCGCCTCCAACAACTCCCGACATGACACATATTTGGAGTTACTGGTTTCGACCTCAGACAAAGGCTGCCGCGCTTGGTCCCAGTCGCCGGATAAAAATAAAGCATTACCCTTCGCTGGCTTAATCGCCACACTGGCCGCATAGACAATCTTGTTAGGGTCAATATAAATGACCGGCGGCAACAACAGATTAGGCACCCTGACGTTGGCAATACACTGAGGGCCGGCCAGTAGCTGCTTGGCCGTATTGGTAGTGATCAGTCGATATAAACGCAACCGCTGCACCATACGCTTTAACAAAGTCTTCACATGCTCACCGTCAAACCGCCAGCGACTGTAGAGAGCGCACGATATTAGCCGCTGCTGAGCCGGAACTCGTGCCACCCATCGCTGTTAGCCAGTCCGGATGAATATGCCGAACCAGTACAGGCACTCGCTCCACACCCACCAATTGAGCAATAGCCAGGCGATGGCGGCCTTTCTCTTCTTTTATCAATCGTCCGTCGCGCGTCACCATCACGCAGATGGGGTCAACGGCCTTGTCTGCTTGGTACCCCTCAGCAGCCATACTTTTAAATACGCGAACATAGCCCTCGAACAACTGATCAATAGCTTGCTCGGAGTTCAACAAAAGTGACTTATATGAGCGCTGTTTACCCGCATGGAGATCGGCCAGCAGCAGGCGATAAAACTCTGTGTCTTTGTACTCGAAAGCACAGGCCTGCAAATCAGCAAGAAACACATACACGGGGGTGGTGGAAAAAGGCACGCAGGCCCGGTCCCAATCCCCCGGCAACACAAGCGGAGCGCGCCCCTTGATCAACGGATAAAGCGGATTCTTCTTTAACCAAGGGCGTAACCAAGAAGCATGCACATGCTTGTATTGCACATAACCCGGCAAGCCATAGCCACTAACCGACTCAGGCCTCACCTGGATCTGTAACGCCTCGGATAACGTTTCACGCAATGGATCCCGCCCCAGGGCCGCGAGCCGGCTTCTTATAGTTCTCATGGCCCATCACACCCCACGTACAAAAACACACGACTCAATGCAAACGGCACAGCGAGGCTGCCAGTTTGAAATCATTGGCATCCAACGCAGAGCCCAACTGCCGCAGGCGCCATGTTTTCTCAACAAAACTCATCGGCACATCAAGCGCGGGGCCAGTTGAAGGCATATCACGCTTCAGTAACGAATTCCGAGCATCCAGAATCCAGCCGGCCCCCACTCCGAGCAATTCGTTGTCAATAATCACCCAATGGCCGGTGGCATGCTCACGAATCAGATTCGCAGCAGACAGATCCGGGTGACTCAAAAACTGTGCGATGGTCCCAGCAGAGAGTAGGGCCTGATACTCGACCTGCCATTGCTCAACAAACGCGCCAACATCGCCCCAATGTCGCCATACACCCAGGCGTGCCAACAGGTAATCATTCAGGTAACAAAAAGCACCTGTATGTTGACTGGCCAACGCCAACAACGACGGCTCGCGTTGATTACCGATAATAAATGAAGAGACCGCTTCGCTCGCCTCAAGCTGTTGAGCATGTGGCAATGCAGCAACCGGAGCACCTTCCACCCACGCCTCGACAATCAAATGCTCATCCGCGGTGATAACCGGCGCAAACTCACAACCAGCAAAGGGATGGCCCTGCACCGCTAAACGTAAGTCAATCTGGGCTTTGGAAAACGCGCTGTAAACTTTGACCTTGCGCCCCTGACACATGCCCGCAAACGACAAGCGCCCAGCTTTGGTTACGCCTGGCTGGTGATAGCCGCCCAAGGGTTTGAGGTCCGTTACCAGGCAATCGGCCACGCGAATCGTCCCTGGAAAGGACGACAACGCCCGCCGCTGACCTGCAGCCTGCAACCTACCACCGAGCTTGCTCAATACTGTTGCGAGAATGTCCGCCACGTGCGTGTCCTGATTCGGTTGTCTAACGCCCAAGCAGTACCAGCAGGCGGCGCTTCACTAACACCTTAAGCGCTCGATACAACTCAGCGGCGCGCATATTACGCCAGTGCTTCTTGAAAAAAACCCAATTTCCCACTGCCAAGCTATGGCGTGCCCGCCCACCCGCATGGTCACACAGGATAGCAATCGCCCGCGGCTGTGAGGCCAAGCGCTTACCCGCCAACAACATGCGCGCAGCAAGATCACGATCTTCTGATGCAGGCATGGCCTCATCAAAGCCACCAAAGGCCAGAAACACCTCACGCCGAATGGTCAGGTTCTGCCCGCCAAAGCCTGGGTTGGAATAAAACACTCGGCGTTGCTCTTCAGCCCCATCCGGCAACACTTTATATGGCTGAGCCTCCTGCCCCACAGGCTGGCGCATTAACTGACCAAGCACGGCATCGGCCCCTGTTTCCTGAAAGCGTTCAATCACCCGCTCCAAGTAATCGGGCAGCCACAAATCGTCATCATCAAGAAAAGCTACCAACTCACAGGCAGCAGCCTGTGTGCCAACGTTACGTGCCCGCCCGGGCCCAATTCGTGGCGCCGTGCGGATTACCCGAACCCGCTCGGCCAATCCCTCGGTATGCGCATCCTCACGGCCATTGTCGACCAGAATAATTTCGCTAGCCGAGACTGTTTGCGCCAGTACGCAGTCAAGCGAGCGCCGCAATAAAACACCGCGATCAGCAGTAGGGATAACAACGGTTACCGCGAAGCCGGATAGTTGGGAGGAAGTCATGTCAACTTACTTTCCTGGCCTCGATAGTGATAAAGGAAAACTGTTCTTTACGCCGACCATAAGTACGACTAACCACCTCACTGTACTGCACCTCAAAACCCGCCTCGATCAGCATTTGCTCATACTCCTGCGGATGCAGAAAACGGAACGGATAGTGATTGCCGGTAAAGGGCGAGTCCGTACGGTAAATACCTGAGAGCGTATCGTTGTCTAACATGCAAGCGGGCTCATGATTGGTAAAGGCTTCTGAACTTTTGGCTGGGAAGTAGGAAAAAAACAATCCCCCTTCCGCTAGCACTCGACTGACACTTGCAATAAATGAACGGGCAAGATTTGCATCCAGACAATAGGACGAAAAAACGTCCACCACCGCATGAAAAAAACCAGCGGGGAATTCAAGTTGAGTCATATCTCCGGCACTCACAGATGCCTTAGCCCCATAGCTTTCGAGCATTCTTTCGGCCAGAACCAGAGATTCTGGCGAGAGATCAATGCCAAACGTATCGAAGCCTTCACGGGCTAACATCCACAGATTCGAACCACTTCCACAGCCCACTTCAAGCACGCGCACAGCCTGCTTCTCGTCAAGGGAGAGTTGCGAAAAATTGCGCCCGATAAAACGGCAAAGCTCTTCATTGGGATATTTGCGCTGAGCAGAAAAACCCAAGTTTGAATAGCTGGCCTCATAAAAGGCTCGGACTTTCTCAATATCCATATGACACCCTACATTCGCAATTCAAATCAAAGGCCCTCAGGCCTCCACCTCGACCAGATTAAAATCGCACTCAGTAATTGACCCTGAGAAATCGGGTATCAATTTATAGGCAACTGTAGAAACTTCCTGCTGATGAATACCGCCGGCCATCTTGCGCTGAGCCTTGGCCAGCTTTTTCCGGGCATAACCCCAACCGCGCGCTTCACGGTACTCGTTCACATGCCCCCAAACAAAACGCAGCTTTCGCTTCCAGCCTGGTAAACCAAAAGGCATTTCATTTGTCACGGCCATGTTTTTCAGGGAAGCAACTATCTTGTCGCAAGCCAGCTCTTCATCAACACAGAGCTTACTGTCCACTTCAACTGAAACCGGTAACTCAAAGTTGCCCGACATGATGGCCTGGCAAGCCAGTTTGAGCGCGGAGTAATTAGCTACTGGCTGTGAAACTTGGTAAGACAGCGTTTCATACTTGATCGCCGCTTGCCCACCCACCCAGTACAACACCGGCGTTTCACCGACATACGCCTGGACGGCAGTGGTGCATCCACGGTGTAGAAGGCCACGTGAGGCATAAAGCCAAGGGCTGATCTCCCCTTCAAAGATAATTTTTACCCGCTGCAGGCCAGCGAGATGCTTGTACCAAAGGCGAATATCCTCGGAGGGATGAGGTCGAATAATCAGCGGCGGGAATTCAGCGTCAGCATCCATACGCTTGACCAACTCGACAAAGTCGAGGAAGTCGGTATAGGCCGCACGCATTGAGCGTTCATAGTGATCGTATTCTTCTTGGGAGGACTTCACCTGACGCAGGCGTGCCACCTCCTGACTGATGGTTTGCTCAGAAAGGATGCCGAAATCCGAAGAAAACAACAAAAACTGACCGAAGCGATTCTGCAAGGCTTGAATATCGCTGGCGTAAGGGGCTTTGAAATCGGCGCGCCAAAGATCGACCCTGGGCCAACCTGTTACTTCCACCTTGTCTATTAACTGTGGCCGAACCTGGGCAATTACTTCGCGGTGCACATCACCGATCACGTACAGCCTATCCACATAGCTTTCGGTACCCGGATAGATCCTGCGCTTATAGAAGTATCCGAGGTCCTGCACCGCCGGCCCCAACTCCTCATCCAGCACTACAAAACGTTCAGTACGCTGCTTGATTGCACGCAGATCCTTTTCCGCCTTGCCACCCTTGTAAAAGTAGATGCCGCCCTGCTCCGGTTTCTCACGAACCAGCCGATCAATCGATACCTTACTGCCGAGATACACTCGAAAGCCTTGCCGAGCGGCAATTAGCGCCAACAGCACTTTGGCTTTGAACTCGCGCGCTTTGATCTCTACCGGTAAATAGAGGGTGGGTTTGGCTGCTTGTTGCGTGCTCATGCAATAGCCCTCAGCCGAGCAAGCAAGGCCAAACTGGAGTGTGTGTAACAACTATCACTCTGTAACTCATAACGGGGCTGGGACGATGCTTTCTGCAAAGCCAACTCCAGCCGCTCAAGCAATTCTGGGGCAGGAAGACTCAGATCGCCCTGACAGGTATCTGCATGCTCACCCAACACCGAGGTACAAAATTCTCGCACCTTAGGGTGACGGTTAAGCGCAAAGAAAGGTGTACCGGACAGGTATGCAGTGACCGCACCATGTAGACGCATGGAGATATAAAAACTACAGGAGGCTATTTGTGCTGTGGTTGCGCGAACATCGCCACGGTAATCATGCAACTCGATCAAGTCCGGCTGGCTGGCTGACTCACGCAAGCGCTTATGTAAACGGTCATCCGCATATTTGTCGCCGGAATAGAGCGATGCCAACAACACGTGGTAACCCTTGGAGGTCAGGTCATTCAACACCGCCTGCATCTTGGCAAATTGCTCACGCTGTTGTTCTTCGCCTAGTTTCGGGCTGAGGATAAAGGAGGCTCCAACCCGCTCCGGCTGCTTTGCAGCCGAGAACAACTCAGGACGCAACGCCCGGACCGAAAAGGCCAAGTCACGGCCCTGTATGACTTCAGGCCCGCCCACTTGGCGGGCAAAGTCAGCAGAAATTGCGTCCCGGCAATGCACCACATCCAACTCAGCCAGAAAGGCCTGTGCTTGGCGTTCGGCCTGCGCATCAGGAAAAGGGCCGAGCGACACACCTACAGCCGCCGACAATAAAGAGGTGTTAGAACGCCCACGACGGAAACGGCGCAGCAGCTCATGCTTCCAGGCGATGCTATGGCCTGAATGCAATACAGACCCCCCACCAAAAAATACGCTGTCATAAGCGGAGTATGTCTGGGTATAGCGCTTGCAAAGCTTTACCCAACGAGATTGCCCAGAGACATTACAAGACTTAATCAGAGCATCATCGGGCGCACGATAAATCGCATCCCTTCCCTTCTCGTAATAGCTCACTGCACTCACTGTCGAGGCCTGATAAAGCTCCAAACGCAGGCCATAGGAAAGCAGTTCATCACCAAAATTTCCGCGACCAACCCAGGCACTCACCAACGGCGACATCGTTCTCATGCAATAACCATTTTGACTGGAGACATCCATCAAGACTCGACCTGATTATAAGCCTTATGCAATTCAATTCGCGGGAACACGTGGCTGGCAAAGCCTTGCTTAAACTCAGCAATGGAAAGCTCTTTAGCCGATGGCTGAGGCTCATCCCCAAGAAACGCCCGCGCTCCTAGCTTGTACCAACGCAACTGGCGTTTTTTCATTTCCAGAATGGCGTGGTACTGCACAACATGCCCCAAAGGCTTATCGAACAATGCTCGGTCATAGGCTCCCACGGCATAGAGCCCTTCGTCCCGCGTGATATGGAACAAGCCCCCTCCCACCATGCGACCATTGGGATCACGCAGGCACACCAGAAAAGCGGCCTGCGACGCTATCGCCTGTAACTGTGCGTCCCAGCTCTGCAATGTACGGGTCTCTCTTCCAGCTACCGCTAGGTGCAGCAAGCGAAACTCCTCCCATACGGAGGGCTCTGATTTGCAGCTAACAGCGACTTGCCACAGCTTTTCACCTGACGAAATTAGCGGCTTGTAGCTCTTACGGAAATGCCCGCGAATGCTATTCAGATCAGGGCGCAGATCAATATAAAGATCGTGTTTAACCGCCTTAGGAGGCGCCTCCTGCACAGTACGCAAGTACCACTCGCTGAGGCCATCGCTGTCGCGAAAAGACTCTTGGTAGCGAATGTCACAGCCCATCTGCGTAGCAAATGCATTCAGAAAACCGGCGCAGGCCGTCACCAATGACTTGACGCTCTTATTTGACAGGCGCTGGCTGAATAACGGGCCAACTACCGCGTCCCCAGCACTGCTAATGCTCCATCGCGAGTCATTGAGGGCCAAGCTTATTGGCCAGACGGCGCAGGGCTTACGGTCATTGAACAGCACCAGAGAGCAGTCCTGCCATGCTTTACTCAGGCCACCGAAATAGGCCCCCTGATAATCAATCATGGCCTGAGAGTAAGAAACAGGTACATAAGCAGCCTGCTCAAGCACCTGCTCCCACTCTAAAGAACTTGTTTCTCTCAGCCCGACATACAAGCCGTGTTTACTGGCAAGTAACAGCAACATATCGACAATATTGTCCGGAGTAGGCGTCTGCTCCAAAATCACAATACAGCCTCATGGGTAACTGGCATCCCATAATGCACATCACAGCTCAAACGCTTGCCAATAACCTGATCCAGCATTTTCGGCGGTAACCCAAAACCGGGTCGAACACTGCGTACCATCTCGGCCGTAATCACATCACCCGCTTTGCCTGTTGCGACGAAGTACAGCGAGCGGCGGAACTGGGCATTACCTTGTTCACTGGACTTGCGCCCATAGTCCACACGCCCCAGTGTTTGCCACGCTGTACGGCTATCACGGCACAAGGCGCTCAGTTCAGCCGGTTCCAGGGAGAAACTGTCGTCAGGGCCACCGCCACTGCGGTTCAGAGTGAAGTGCTTTTCGATGATCGAAGCACCCAGCACCACACTGGCAATAGCGGTGGTGTTATCCAGCGTGTGGTCGGACAACCCCGTCACCAAGCCAAAGCGTTCGATCATGTCTGGCAGGGTGCGCAGGTTGTAATCTTCAGCAGGGGCCGGATAACCGCTAACGCAGTGCAGAATGGCCAGTTCTTTACAGCCACCGGCGCGTGCTGCCTCAATGGCCTCCTGGATTTCCTCGGCATCAGCCATGCCAGTGGAAATGATCATCGGCTTACCGGTAGCGGCCGCGTACTTAATCAGTGGTAAATCCACTGCCTCGAATGAGGCAATCTTGTAGGCCGGCGCGTTGAGGTCTTCGAGCAGGTCCACTGCAGTTGTGTCGAATGGGGAGCTGAAGGTAGTGATACCCAGCTGCCGGGCATGCTCAAACAACACGGCATGCCACTCCCAAGGCATATGCGCTTCTTCGTAAAGTTTATATAGCGTCTTGCCGTCCCACAGCCCGCCACGGATCTGGAAGTCGCTAGAATCGCAATCCAAGGTAATGGTGTCTGGGCGATAGGTCTGTAATTTAATGGCGTCAGCGCCGGCTACTTTGGCGGCAGCCATGATGCGCTTGGCGGTTTCCAGGCTGCCGTTGTGGTTGGCTGACAGCTCGGCAATCACATAGGGAGGCTCATTCAAGCCGATACGTCGCCCGGCAATACTGATAGAGGGATGCACTGACATACTCAACTCTCCGAAGCGCCCCCGGACCATTCATTGGCCAGGAGCCCGAAACAATAAACGGCATGATACCGGCTGCCGTCGAAATAATGATCACGTAACACGCCTTCTTGCTGGAATCCCAGCTTTTCGTGAAAGCGGCGTGAACGCTCATTGAAGCTCAAGGCTTCGGCGCAGACTTTATGCAGCTTCAAGCTGCCAAAGGCGTAATCCAGGGCGGCCCGACCTAGTGCGCTACCCGTCCCTTTCTCGGCATCCGGGGCCAGATAAAACCCCCACTCCGCAACAGCTGAATCCCGCAATTGATGAAAGCTGACAAACCCTTGTGGTTTGCCTGTGGGCTGATAGATGAGTAGATGACGTTTGGCGTCCTGAGAGGCATTGGCAAACCAGCGTGCATGCTCAGCGGGGCTGATCTCATGCTGGTTGTACATATAACTGCGCACGCCGTCATGGTTACGCCACGCCAATACGAGGGGCAGATCATCCTCTTGCAAGGGGCGCAGCAGTGGCGACACTTTACTCACAGATTAACCCCACACATCAAAAGCCTGGATAACCGCCTGCACACCCTCACCATTGGTAACTTGAGCGGCGGCAGCGGACATTTGGTTAAGGCGATGCGGCTCATTGAGTAATGGAGCTAGCAAGGCTGGTAAGCGGCCTGGAATATCCTCAACACAAGCAATGACCTGCGCCGCCCCCGCTTCTTGTAAGCCAGCAGCGACTGTGAGTTGGTTTTCCGCCAGCACTACCATGATTGAAGGAAGCCCTAGACTGCAGCGCTCCCAGGCTGTCGAACCCGCAGCGCCAATTGCCAAATCCGCTCGCGCCATCAGCTCCGCCATATTCTGACTATCAACCAGTACCTCAGCACTCAACGGCAACTGCAGTACCTGCTGACGTACGGCGTGCAGCCAAGGTGCCCGACCGCCCATAACCACAGTAATTTGCAGCCCCGCCAGATACTCCATTCCGGCAAGCGCTTTCAATACTTGAGTCGTGGCATTGGCCTGATCAACGCCGCCCATGGTAATCAGCACCTGCTTTACCGCCGTTAGATCAGCACGGCGAACAAGGCTACTAAGCCGTAGTAGGGGAAACTCAGGCCGGAGCAAGGCAAATTGGGAACCGCACAGCACGTTGCAACCTTCGGGCACCAGGGCGAGGTATTCAGCGCCAGTGCGTCCAAATGTTTGATCCAACAACAAATCGCAGTCGTGGCTACGGTCGGCAAGATCATCAATTACCATCAAGCGCTTAGTGAATGGCCGCAGTGCCTTGTGCCAACGAACATCCAACGCATAGTGATCAACAACCAGCCAGTCAGGCTGTATACCACGTAGTACATCGATGCTTTGTTGAGCATCTTCTGACTGTGACGCGCCCAACCAGCCTGCATGAGCCAAGATATTCTGCTGCTCAAGCATTGCCTCAACACGAGGAGTCAGTGCCAGCGGATGAATGATGTGCCCGGCGGCGCGAATCTGCGCGAGCATATGCCCTGGATGCTCGCGAAAAAGGAAGTGGCATTCAGCACCCTTCTCACGCAAAGCATTCGCCAGAGTTAGGCAACGCATGACATGCCCGCTGCCCATTTGCAGCGAGGCATCAGCCCGAAAGGCGACCTTCATCAATTTCAGTTCAGGCGCTTGAAGCCGCCGTGACACACCGGCCCTTTCAGCAAGCTCTGCACCGAACGCCCCGATTCACACTCTTTGATCAAGGCAAAAATCGGGTCAAGAGCAGCAAAGTAGCCGTCCACGACCTCAGGCGTATGCTGGGTACAGACATACACACTGGTACCAGCCAAATAGCCTTTGCCGAGCATTTCTTGAGTAATCAGGGTTTTGTAGGCCAGATTTTCAGGACTGTTGAAGGCAAACCCCGTTAATGCTGGCAGGCCGCTGGTCGTGATGGATAGTTCATGTTTCTGTGCCAACGCCTGCCATTTAGCAGTGATATCAAGGCCGGTGTGGGTGATGCTTTCCCAGGACTTCACGCGCTCCATGACTTCCAGGGTTTTCAGCGCAGCTGTCGGCCCAATACGCTCAGTCCAGAATGTGCTGCTGATAAATGTACTTTGCGCAGCTTCCATTACCTCGCGCTTGCCAATAGTTGCGGTGAGGGCGTAACCGTTACCCAACGCCTTACCAAACATGGCCATATCCGGTTCGACACCATAGAGCTTATGTAGGCCGCCGAAGGTTTGGCGGAAACCGGAAGTGCACTCGTCAAAGATCAACACAATGCCGCGCTCGGTTGCCAGCTGTCGCACCTTGTGCAGGAAGTTATCTTCCGGGCCACGGTTACGCGACACTTCCATCTTGATCACCCCAATATCATGGGCGTCGACCAAGGCCAGAAGCTCGGCAAAATTATTGTAGTTAAACGGGAACACCGTCCCTCGCAGGTTCGCAGGAACACCTTTGGGCTCTAGCCCTGGCAGCAGGTGACCTGCAAGGTTTT
Organism: Pseudomonas sp. EA_35y_Pfl2_R111; assembly: GCF_963970955.1. Taxonomy (NCBI): domain Bacteria; kingdom Pseudomonadati; phylum Pseudomonadota; class Gammaproteobacteria; order Pseudomonadales; family Pseudomonadaceae; genus Pseudomonas; species Pseudomonas sp. EA_35y_Pfl2_R111. The sequence continues at coordinate 388,381 of NZ_CAXAOM010000001.1, forward strand.
TGTCGTCGCCCAGATTGGCTGACAAGTACCAGTCGTGCCAGCCGTGGTAACCGCAGATCGCGACCTTATCGCGGCCAGAGGCGGCGCGGGCAATACGAATGGCAATGGCATTCGCTTCACCACCGGAGCGAGCAAAGCGAACCATGTCAGCCCATGGGTGCAGCTCAACCAGTTTTTCAGCCAAGTAGACTTCTTCCGGGCAGTTGAATGTCGACATATTGCCGCTGTCTATGGTCCCGCGCACCGCATCATCAACCTCCGGATCGCCATAACCCAAAGTGTTGGTGCCGATGCCCATAATGAACATATCGGTATATTCATTGCCGTCCAGGTCCCAGACCTTACAGCCCTTAGCCTTGCTGAAATAAGCCGGCCACTGCTCCGGCAGAAACATTTCTGCGCGCTTGGAAAGAAGCATATTGCCGCCAGGAATTACTTGCTTGGCGCGTTTCCACAATTTCTGACCGGTGCCCATCACGGCTCCTTCATTTCGTTTCAATTGGTGGTTATCCGCAAACATTTGTGGCTGTGTGCGCTGCAACTCAAGCACCTGCGGCCAGCTGAAGTGCTTATCCGGAGTGAAGTGCGCGAACACCCGCTCAATCACCACAAAATCAGCCGGTTCATCAACAGTCCAGCGCAGCCCTGACAGATCTTCAGAGTGCTCAAGTGAGGCTTGGCTGAAGCGTCCTGACTCACGCAGATAAGGCGTGACATGCTCATGGTCAAATGCCAGCTCGGTTTCTTGCGCTGCCTGCTCTAGGGCGGAAAACCGAAAGACTTCGATGTCTAGGCCATCTGGGTACGTTGCAGGCTTAACGTTGCTCAGGTAGTCAACATCAGATGCTAGAAACTGGCTGATTGCCTGATCGACCAGAGCAGGGTCAACCAAGGGGCAATCCCCAGTAATGCGCACAACGACATCTGCGGCGCTCTGCTCACCAGCAAGCAAAAAGCGGGCAAGTACATCGTCTTCGCTGCCTTGTATGCAGCGGTACCCCAAACGGCGTACGTGCTCCGCCAGGGGTGAATTACGTGGGTCTTCAGACGTCGCCAGAACGATTTCATCCAACTTCGTGGCCCGCGCAAGCCGCGCCAACAGCAGCTCAATCATGGGGACGCCACCGATGGGCTTCATCACCTTGTTCGGCAAACGCGTCGACCCCATACGGGCCTGCACAACAGCAACGACTTTCATAACTGATTCCAGCGCGAGGGGTTCAACAAATCAGGATCAATGCTGCGCAGTGTTTGGGGGATTGCGGGCATCGGGCCATTCGCCGCTGATGCAATTTCCTGGAGCTGAACAGCTGTATCAACCCCAACCACCACCCGAGATATTGCATTGAACGAAAGTGCATGACGCAAGCACGCCTGAACAGGCGTTACTCCGCCCGCGTCTAACCAATTGTGCCATTCCTGCCAGAGCGCACTCCAACGCGAAAACTTATGTGGCCGCTCTGTCGCCGTCATCAACAAAAGCCCCTGCATAAACACGGAGCGCACATGAAGCTCGGTACCACGTGCCGATAACCGCTGAAGCCAGCCAGAGTCTGTAAGGCGGGCGTCCAGAATATTGAAAGGTGCCTGTACCAGATCAAAGTCCATCGCCGCACAAAGCGTATCTAACTCCAGCGGTTCGTAAATCGAGACACCGATTTGCTCTACAAGGCCTTGGGCTTTCATTTCAGCCAAACCTCGATAGAGCTCAGCACCTTTTGGACCAAGCAGTTGCTCCGGTCGATGCAGCAACAAGCCCCGCACCGCACCGCACCGCAAACGACCTAACGAACCCACCAATTGCTCTTCGACCCAACCAGCGATATCCGCACAATCGTCCGGGAGGGCCGGCAGTTTGGTAATTACCTTGAAGCCGTCAAGATCAATCTGGCCTAGGGTCGACTCACTCTCACCGTATGCAATAGCGGTATCTAAGGTGTCGATGCCAGCATGGCGAGCGGTTTCAATAATGCTGTGCGCTTGGGCGAGATCCACTTGCCCTTGCCGATTGGCTACTCCGTAGTTCATGCCAAACTGAACGGTACCGAGAGCGAGCCTCATGGACACAGAACGCGCTTAAGAACAGCAACCACTGCATCTTGCTGGGCATCGGTCATCGTTGCGTAGACAGGCAAGCTGATGGCTTCAGAGTAGTAGTGTTCTGATTCAGGGAAATCACCCTGGGAGAAACCTAGGCGCTGATAGTAGGGCTGAGTGTGCACTGGAATATAGTGCAGGTTGACACCTACCCCCTGTTCACGGAGTGCTTGAAAAACCTGAAGGTGACTGCTGGTAATCCTGTCCAACTGCAAACGAATTACGTAGAGATGAAGGCCCGAATAACTATCAGGATGCTGCCATGGGCAACGAACGGGCAGCTCAGCTAGTAACTCGTCATAACGCTTGGCGAGCTCATGACGACGTTGCACATACTGATCCAGACGTTGCATTTGGCTAATGCCCAGCGCGGCCTGCAACTCGGTCATACGATAGTTGAAGCCAAGTTCAATCTGCTGGTAGTACCACGGGCCATCGACAGCATGCGTCATCTGTGCTGGGTCACGAGTGATGCCATGACTACGCAGAAGGGCCATACGCTCTGCAAGCTCGGCGTCATTGGTCAGGGCCATACCACCTTCCGCAGTGGTAATGATTTTCACGGGATGGAAACTGAAGACAGTGATATCACTGTACTTGCCGCTGCCGATAAACTCGTCCTGATATTTGCCACCAATAGCGTGTGAGGCATCTTCGATAATCTTGAAGCCGTAGCGCTGTGCCAATGCGTGAATGGCTTGCATATCGCAGGGCTGCCCGCACAAATGGACGGGCACCACCACCTTGGGCAGCGTTCCCTCACGTTCGGCCTGTTCCAATTTACGCGCTAGCGCCCGAGGACAAAGATTATAGGTGCGCGGATCAATATCCACGAAGTCAACTTCGGCTCCGCAATAAAGCGCGCAGTTAGCCGACGCAACAAAGGTGATTGGCGTTGTCCACAAACGGTCGCTGGGGCCAAGCCCGAGCGCCAAACAAGCAATGTGCAGCGCCGACGTGGCGCTGTTTACCGCCAAGGCATGGTGAGCACCTACATGCTGCGCCACAACCTGCTCAAATCGAGGCACCATCGGCCCTTGAGTGAGAAAGTCTGACTGTAGAACTGCAACAACCGCATCAATGTCGGCCTGGGTTATGTCCTGGCGACCATAAGGGATCATGAATCAGATGCTCCCGATTTTTTCACGATTGAGATCAATCCAGCCCTGCAGATCGTCATCGCTCATCCATTCGGAATTGTTATCGCTGGCATAAACAAAGCCTTCAGGAACCCTCTTGCCATCCTTGATTCGCTTAGGGCAAGTGGCCCAACCGTGAATGGTGGGTAAAATCTTGAAGTGCTCGGGGTATTCATAGGTGTAATACGCGTCTTCGGCGCTGATCATCTGCTCATGCAGTTTCTCACCCGGACGAATTCCAACAATTTCTTGTTTTGCATCAGGCGCCACGACACGTGCTAGGTCGGTGACTTTCATGGATGGGATTTTTTTTACGTAGATCTCGCCGCCCTCCATGTCCTCGAAGGCGTGCCAAACCAGTTCGACGCCCTCCTCCAAAGAAATCATAAAGCGAGTCATACGCTCGTCAGTAATCGGCAGTACGCCTTTGTCTTTAATGGACATAAAGAAAGGAATAACCGACCCACGCGACCCCATGACATTGCCGTAACGCACCACGGAAAAGCGCGTTTCATGACCACCCACATACGAGTTTCCGGCTACGAACAATTTATCCGAAGCCAGTTTGGTCGCGCCGTATAGGTTAATTGGGCTACTAGCCTTATCAGTTGAAAGCGCCACCACACCCTTCACGCCCTTATCAATGCATGCGTCAATTAGGTTCATGGCGCCATTGATGTTGGTTTTCACACACTCAAACGGGTTGTACTCAGCAGTAGGAACGATCTTCGTTGCGGCCGCATGCACAACATAGTCAACACCATCTAGAGCGCGGTATAGACGATCCTTGTCGCGCACATCGCCGATAAAGAACCGCACACGATGGTCGCCCTCAAACTTCTTCGCCATATCCCATTGCTTCATCTCATCACGGGAGAAGATGATGATTTTTTTGGGGTTGTACTTGGCGAGGGTCATAGGCACGAAGGTATTACCGAAAGAGCCGGTGCCACCTGTTATGAGAATAGTTTTGTCATTGAACACTGCTGCTGCTCCCGCTCAGGAATTGGCGCTAGTTAGACGGCCGAAGGCACTACTGCTTAGCATTAATTCGTCATATGTACCGCTCGCGCATAATTTTCCATGCTCAAGCATAAAAATAGTGTCGCAACGCTCTACAGTGCTTAACCGATGAGCAATTAGGATGACGGTTTTTCCGCCTCTCAACTCATTGATTGCCTGCATAACCAGCGCCTCTGTTGCATTATCAAGAGCACTGGTAGCTTCATCAAAGACCACGACGTCAGGATCATGGTACAGCGCCCTTGCTATGCCAATACGCTGGCGTTGGCCACCAGAAAGGCGCACACCCCGCTCCCCCACAGAGGCTTGATAGCCTTCGGAGAGCTCGCTGATGATGAAGTCATGCAGGTGGGCCGCTTTCGCTGCTTTTTCTACCGCTTGCATATCGATTTCGTGGGACGGGATCCCAAAAGCTATATTTTCGGCAATAGATGCATCAGCTAAATAGATGGCTTGAGGCACATAGCCAATATTACGCTGCCATGCTCTTAGGTTTTCACCTTGTAGAAGCTGGTCACCTACACGTATGCAGCCAGCACTTGGCTCAAGCAATCCTAGGATCAAATCAACGATCGTGCTTTTCCCAGCACCAGTTGTACCTATAAAAGCCACACTAGTGCCCTTTGCAACAGCAATCGATATACCTGAAAGGGAATTGCTTTCTGCCCCCGGATAACGATAACTAATGTCAGACAACTCAATATCACCACTGAGCCGTTCATCACTTAGCGACTTAGCTTGAGCAACCGAACTTTCTGGCAAACCTAGCAAGTCGTCAGCAAGACTATCCAAAGCGGCATCATAAAATCGTAACTGGGTAATATTTTTGAAGATCTCTTGAAAAGCAGGCAACAGACGATAACCTGCAAAAGCATAGAGAGCGATCACAGGCAAAGCCCCTTGTAAACCGCCATGAACGCCCATCAAATATAGGACTAAAACTAATACGCCACCAAACGCGATCGCCTGAATTGCAAAATGCGGTAAATCACCAATGGCTTTACTGACAGTTACATCTTTGGCAAAAGATTTCGAAACCTGCGAAAAGCGCTCAAGGTAACTACCTTCGCGCCCCATCAATTTCAACTCTTTAATTCCGCTTAATGCTTCAGAGGCTAGAACAAACCTTCTCTCATTGGTATAGACACGACGCTCACCTAGACGACGTAACAATCCACGCGTAGAGACATACACAGCCACAAACGCACCGCCCAAGACAGCGCCAACCAACACAGAGAGCAGTGGCTCAACTGCGAGAAGAAGAGCGCTAATCATAATGGCAACCAAGCCCCCAGAGACCACCTTCATCGCTGGAATCAGAGCACCATTTATAACCTCACCAACTTCTGAAAATATTCGCTTACTCAACTCAGCAGTATTACGCCCTAGGAAAAAACCATATGGCCGCTGCAGATACCCCTCAAGCAATCGATAGGCAAAGCTGTGCGCTCGCATATTAGAAAAGCGTAAAACTGCATAGGTGGTGAATGCTTTAAGTGCAAGACTAAATACAAACAAAAAAAGAACGGCCCCACCAAGCAATATCAAAAAATTCTTGGTATCCGTAAAGTTAAGGGCATCGTAAGCAAATTTTAAGTACTCATACTTCTCTACCGCCTGGGAGTCAGCCAAAACAGCCACAAACGGCATTATAGACGCCACACCAATCATCTCTAAAAAAGCAGTACCCAGCATTAACAAGAACACAAGGAAAGCCCGCACCTGCTCACTGGCGCTAAGCAAATTTCTCAGCTTTTTAAAAACCTGAAGCATCAAAATATCTCATAAGCAAAAATGAAAAAACCTGCGAAATGGCAGGCCTGATACACGACCCTTGGTAAATCATAGGCGACGGAAAATGCCGGCAGCGCAATCTGCACGCACCATTCCAAGGCGAGATATTTTACACGAGACGAGCGCCACTGCTTCAAAAAGGTAAAGCAGTAACCTCAAGGGCGATAGGCAGCAACGAAGAGCACGCATCGAGAATGATAAGAGACCAAGATCGAACAATCATTCATCCTCATTCACCCGGTCCCTCAGCTCCTTACCCGGCTTGAAGTGCGGTACAAACTTCCCATCCAACCTGACCGAATCACCAGTTTTCGGATTACGCCCAACACGCGGCGCGCGGTAATGCAGTGAGAAGCTGCCGAAGCCGCGTATCTCGATACGATCCCCTGTCGACAGCGCCTGCGACATCTGCTCAAGCATGGTTTTGATCGCCAACTCAACATCCTTGGACGAGAGCTGCCCCTGATGGGTGACGATGCGCTCGATCAACTCCGACTTGGTCATGGTTTTCCCTTCTTTTTCAAGCGGCTAGATCACTAGATAGGAAGGTTTTAGCATGCCTGATCGGGTTTGAACAGCCTATAAAACAACAGGTTATCGATTTTAAGGGCATTAGAAATCGCCTAGAGGAACGCCTGACTTTGCCCTCGACGACTATGAGGGAGGGCTTTAAAGAATAGCGGCCACAAAAAAGGGCGACCGAAGTCGCCCTTTTCTTTGGATAAACCGAACTTAGTTCTGTTTTTCCATTTGCGCGCGGAGCAGATCACCCAAGGTGGTCGGACCGGCAGTTTCAACTTCCTGCTTACGCATTTCTTTGATGGCTTCTTTTTCGTCTTCAACGTCTTTCGACTTGACCGACAAGCTGATTACGCGGCTCTTACGGTCAACGCTGATGATTTTGGCTTCGACTTCTTCGCCTTCTTTCAGAACGTTGCGCGCGTCTTCAACGCGGTCACGGCTGATTTCGGAGGCTTTCAGAGTGGCTTCAATGCCTTCGGCCAGGGTGATGATGGCGCCCTTGGCGTCAACTTCTTTAACGATGCCGCGCACGATGGTGCCTTTATCGTTAACAGCAACGTAGTCGGAGAACGGATCTTCTTCCAGCTGCTTGATGCCGAGGGAGATGCGCTCACGCTCCGGATCAACGGAGAGGATAACGGTTTCCAGCTCGTCGCCCTTCTTGAAGCGGCGTACAGCTTCTTCGCCTACTTCGTTCCAGGAGATGTCGGACAGGTGAACGAGGCCGTCGATACCGCCATCCAGACCAATGAAGATACCGAAATCGGTGATCGACTTGATGGTGCCGGAGATCTTGTCGCCCTTGTTGAACTGACCGGAGAAATCTTCCCACGGGTTAGTTTTGCACTGCTTGATACCCAGGGAGATACGACGACGCTCTTCGTCGATATCCAGAACCATAACTTCCACTTCGTCGCCGACGTTAACGACTTTCGAAGGATGGATGTTCTTGTTGGTCCAATCCATTTCGGATACATGCACCAGGCCTTCCACGCCCTCTTCCAGCTCTGCGAAGCAGCCGTAGTCGGTCAGGTTGGTTACGCGCGCAGTAACACGGGTGTCCTGCGGGTAACGCGCCTTGATGGCAACCCATGGATCTTCGCCCAGCTGCTTGAGGCCGAGGGAAACGCGGTTGCGCTCACGATCGTACTTGAGGATCTTGACGTCGATTTCATCGCCAACGTTGACGATTTCAGACGGATGCTTGATACGCTTCCACGCCATGTCGGTGATGTGCAGCAGGCCGTCGACGCCACCCAGATCCACGAACGCGCCGTAGTCGGTGAGGTTCTTGACGATACCTTTGACTTGCTGACCTTCCTGCAGGGATTCCAGCAGAGCTTCGCGCTCGGCGCTGTTCTCGGCTTCCAGCACGCTGCGGCGGGAAACGACAACGTTGTTGCGCTTCTGGTCCAGCTTGATGACTTTGAATTCGAGTTCTTTGCCTTCCAGGTGAGTGGTATCACGCACCGGACGGACATCGACCAAGGAACCTGGGAGGAACGCACGGATGCCGTTAACGTCGACAGTGAAGCCGCCCTTAACCTTACCGTTGATAACGCCCGTAACCACTTCCTCAGCGGCGAAAGCTGCTTCCAGAACGATCCAGCACTCGGCACGTTTGGCTTTTTCGCGGGACAGCTTGGTTTCACCAAAGCCATCTTCAACCGCGTCCAGGGCAACGTGAACTTCGTCACCGACCTTGATGGTCAGCTCGCCAGCGTCGTTGTGGAACTGCTCCAGCGGGATGAGGCCTTCAGACTTCAAACCAGCGTGAACGGTTACCCAACCTGCTTGGTAATCGATGTCGACGATGATAGCGGTGATGATCGAGCCAGCCTGAAGGTTCAGGGTTTTTAGGCTTTCTTCAAACAGTTCAGCAAAGCTTTCGCTCATTTTAATTCCTGTTGATTCAGGGCAGGGAATCCGCCCAAACCACACTCCAGACAATGTGGGTACGTTTATATAAAAAGAAGCAAACGAGTCGAGGACTGGGTTCCCGAGAGCTTCCTTGGCGAGCCGGTCAGCTTAAAGCAGCTGTGGCTCTGGTCATCCAGCGAGGTCGCGATTGGCGACTTCACTGAGAATTCGTTCAAGCACTTGTTCGATGGAGAGTTCAGTTGAGTCCAGCTGGATTGCATCGGCTGCCGGCTTGAGCGGAGCCACTGCACGCTGGGTATCGCGCTCGTCGCGCGCCTGAATCTCATCAAGAAGACTCGCGAGATTAACATCATCGCCCTTGGCCTTCAACTGCAAGTAGCGGCGGCGGGCACGCTCCTCGGCGCTGGCGGTGAGGAAAACCTTCAGCGGCGCATCGGGAAATACCACCGTACCCATGTCGCGACCATCGGCGACCAGACCTGGCATTTCCTGGAAAGCCTGCTGACGTTGCAACAGTGCTTCACGCACGGCGGACAGCGAGGCCACCTGCGAGGCGCCGGCGCCGACCTGCTCGTTGCGAATCAGGTCAGTGACCTCTTCACCCTCAAGAATGATGCGCTGGCCATGACCGCCACCGGCAGCGATAAACTGCACATCCAGATGAGCGGCGAGCAGTTTCATCGCCTCTTCATTGGTCAGATCAACGCCGTGATTACCGGCGGCAAAGGCCAGCAGGCGATACAACGCGCCCGAGTCCAGCAGATTCCAGCCCAGTTGTTTGGCCAGCAGGCCAGCAATGGTGCCCTTGCCCGAGCCGCTCGGCCCGTCGATGGTGATAACCGGCGCGACGATCATGCCTTGCCCTCCTCGGCCACACGAATGCCAACCTGAGCCGACAGCGCGAGGAAGTTGGGGAACGAAGTAGCGACGTTGGCGCAATCATGGATGCGGATCGGAGCCGTTGCGCGCAGCGATGCCACGCTGAACGACATGGCGATGCGGTGATCGCCGTGCGCCCAAACTTCACCACCACCGATGCTGCCGCCCTCGATAATGATGCCGTCCGGCGTTGGCTCAGCCTTGACGCCCAAGGTAATCAGGCCGTCAGCCATCACCTGAATTCGATCAGACTCCTTGACCCGCAGCTCTTCAGCGCCACGCAGCACGGTACGGCCTTCTGCGACTGAAGCGGCGATGAACAGTACAGGGAACTCATCAATAGCCAGCGGCACCAGATCTTCCGGGATATTGATGCCTTTGAGCTTGGCACTGCGCACACGAATATCCGCCACCGGCTCGCCACCGACTTCACGCTCATTTTCCAGAGTGATGTCGCCGCCCATCAATCGGAGGATATCGATAACACCGGTGCGCGTCGGGTTAACCCCAACATGCTCCAGAAGCAGCTCGGAGTCCTCGGCGATGCTGCCAGCCACAAGGAAGAAAGCTGCCGAAGAAATATCGGCTGGAACTTCGATGTGCGTACCGATCAGCTTGTGACCCGACTCCACAGTCGCCGAGTTACCTTCGACCGTAACCGGATAACCGAAGCCGCGCAGCATTCGCTCGGTATGGTCACGGGTTGGCGCAGGCTCAATCACCGTGGTCGAGCCTGCCGCATACAAACCCGCCAACAACATGCAGGATTTAACCTGAGCGCTGGCCATCGGCATTTCATAGGTCATACCACCCAGGATGCCGCCGGCACGAACGGTCAAAGGCGGACGACCTTCAGGGCCGGTCTCAATGATTGCACCCATGGCGCGCAACGGCTTGGCTACGCGGTTCATTGGACGCTTGGACAGCGAGGCATCGCCGGTCAAGGTTGTATCGAAAGACTGTGCGGCGAGCAGACCGGAAAGCAGGCGCATCGAGGTGCCCGAATTACCCAAATAAATCGGACCAGGTGGCGCTTTAAGGCCACGCAAGCCAACGCCATGCACAGTTACTCGACCATGGTGCGGGCCTTCGATGACCACGCCCATGTCGCGAAACGCCTGGATGGTTGCCAGAGCATCCTCACCCTCAAGGAAACCCTCAACCTCGGTGACGCCTTCTGCCAGTGAACCCAGCATGATTGAGCGGTGCGAGATGGATTTGTCGCCCGGAACACGAATACGTCCGGAGAGTTTACCGCCAGGATTAGCCAGAAAAATCAGATCGTTCGAGTGCATAGCGTCCACATAGGCCCTACGGGCGAGAATTTTGCCGAAATGCTCACGGGCAACGCGGGCGCGCGTGAATACGCCCAGCAATTGATGCCCGTCCCCTGCGTCAACCGCGTCGCGCAAGGCGTCGAGATCGTCGCGAAATACGTCTAACGTGCGCAGCACCGCCTCGCGGTTGGCGAGGAAGATGTCATGCCACATCACCGGATCACTGCCGGCAATTCGCGTGAAGTCGCGAAAACCGCCGGCGGCGTAACGAAAGATCTCCAGGTTCTCACTGCGCTTGGCCAGCGAGTCAACCAGGGTAAAGGCCAGCAAATGCGGCAGATGACTGGTCGCAGCCAGCACCTGATCATGATGCTCGACCTCCATATGCTCAACATCCGCGCCCAGCTCGCGCCACAGGGCGTCGACCAATGCCAGAGCCGCGTCATCACTCTGCTCGCAGGGCGTAAGGATGACCTTATGGCGGCGGAACAGCTGAGCATTGGACGCTTCCACCCCGCTCTGCTCGGAGCCGGCAATCGGGTGGCCCGGCACAAACCGCACCGACTTACCGGTAAAGGCCAGGCGCGCCGCGCGCACCACATTGCCTTTGGCGCTGCCCACGTCGGTGAGCACCGTCGTACCCAGGTCAAGCTTGGCCAGCTCTGTGAGCAGCCTTTCCATGGCCAGGATAGGCACCGCCAACTGGATAACATCGGCGCCCTGACAGGCGGCAAGCAGATCAACCTCGCAGCGATCGACCACGCCCAGCTCAACCGCCATCCGCCGCGACTCTGGGTCGAGATCGACCCCGAGCACTTCGCGAAACAGGTGCCGCTCACGTAAACCCTTGGCAAAGGAGCCGCCAATCAGACCCAAACCAATAACCACAAGGCGGCCGAGCTTAGGGGCAGCAGGTTGCACCTGAGTGACAGCAGATCTGGCTTCACTCACGCGCTCAGCACCTTGGCCAGGGCATCGAGAAAGCGCGCATTCTCTGCAGGCAGACCAATCGAAACCCGCAGGAAGTTCGGCATGCCGTAACCGGCTACCGGCCGCACGATCACCCCAGCACGTAGCAGCGTCTGGTTGATCGCCGCGGTATCACGACCAAAGTCCACGGCAATAAAGTTGCCTTTCGACGCGATCCAGCTCAGACCCAGCTCGCGCAGACCTGCTTCCAGCTGCGCCATGCCGGCATCATTGAGCTGACGGCTTTGCGTCAGGTAATCGGCATCATCCAGCGCGGCGCAGGCCGCGGCCAGGGCGAGGCTGTTGACGTTGAATGGCTGGCGCACACGGTTGAGCACATCGGCGATCTGCGCCGAGCTGAGCGCATAACCAACGCGCAGCGCCGCCAGGCCATAGGCTTTGGAGAACGTGCGCGAGACCAGCAGGTTGTCATAACGCGCCAGGTACTTGAGGCCGTCCGGCAGCTCATCACCTTCGGCGAACTCGATATAAGCCTCGTCCAGCACTACCAGCACATTGCCGGGTACGCGAGCGAGAAAGCGCTCCAGCGCGTCGGGGCCAAACCAGGTGCCAGTCGGGTTGTTCGGGTTGGCGATAAACACCACGCGAGTGTTTTCATCGATGGCCGCGAGCATGGCTTCCAGGTCGTGACCGTAGTCCTTGGCCGGCACCACTTTGCCCTGGGCACCTACGGCCTGGGTCGAGATGGGGTAAACGGCAAAGGCGTACTGGCTAAACACCGCATTAAGGCCGGGGGCCAGATAGGCGCGGGCGACCAGATCGAGAATGTCGTTGGAACCGTTGCCCAAAGTGACCTGATTGATCTGCACGCCGCAGCGCGCCGCCAGGCGACTTTTCAGCTCGAATCCATTGCCATCGGGGTAACGGGTCAGCTCGACCAACTCGCCGCGAATCGCTTCCAATGCCTTGGGGCTTGGGCCCAGCGGGTTTTCGTTGCTGGCCAGCTTGACGATGCTGGCCGGATCCAGATCCAGCTCACGGGCCAGCTCATCCACCGGCTTACCCGGCACATAGGGCGACAGCTGCTGTACGCCTGGCTGGGCCAGGGCGAGGAAATCGGTCATAGCAAAGCCTCACGCTTAAAGCCGCAAGCCCCAAGTACAGCCCGGCGTCGATGCGCGTGTAGCTTGAGACCTGAGGCGTGCCGCAGCAGTTTTAAAGTACCGCTTTGGGGTAGGAACCCAGCACCTTGAGCGCCACGGCTTCCTGATTGATCTTTTCCAGCACGTCCTTGATCAGCGGGTCGCGGTGGTGACCGACGAAGTCGATAAAGAACACGTAAGTCCACTTGCCGCTGCGCGACGGGCGGGTTTCGATGCGCGTCAGATCAATACCGTTGTTGTGGAACGGCACCAGCAACTCATGCAGCGCACCTGGCTTGTTGCTCATAGATACGATGATTGACGTCTTGTCGTCGCCGGTCGGCGGCACCTCCTGGCTGCCGATGATCAGGAAACGCGTGGAGTTATCCGGGCGATCCTCAATTTTCTCCGCCAGCTTGGTTAGACCATACAGGCTGGCCGCCATATCGCCGGCAATCGCCGCGCTGCTCCACTCGCTTTTCACCCGCTTGGCCGCATCGGCGTTGCTCGACACCGCCACGCGCTCAACATTCGGGTAATGCGCATCCAGCCACTTGCGACACTGCGCCAGGGACTGGGCGTGGGAATAGATGCGGGTGATCTTGTCGGTCTTGGTGGTTTCACCGACCAGCAGGTGGTGATGAATGCGCAGCTCGACTTCACCGCAGATGACCATGTCGTGTTCGAGGAAGCTGTCCAGCGTGTGGTTGATTGCGCCTTCGGTGGAGTTCTCCACCGGCACCACGCCGAAGTTCACCGCACCGGCAGCCACTTCACGGAACACTTCATCGATAGCCGCCATCGGTACGCTGATCACCGCGTGACCGAAGTGTTTCATCGCCGCGGCCTGAGAGAAAGTACCTTCCGGACCGAGGTAGGCGACCTTGAGCGGATTTTCCAGGGCCAGACAGGAGGACATGATTTCGCGGAACAGCCGCGCCATTTCCTCGTTGCCCAGCGGCCCCTGGTTGCGTTCCATGATGCGCTTAAGCACCTGGGCTTCGCGCTCAGGGCGGTAGAACACCGGCTTCTCGCCTTCCGGCAGAGCCTTCATCTTGACCCGCGCGACTTCTTCAGCGCAGCTGGCGCGATCACTGATCAGCGCGAGAATCTTCTCATCAAGGTTGTCGATGCGCAGGCGCAGGGCCTGCAGTTCCTGCTCGGAAATTGGGTCGGTCATTAGCCGTGCTCCTTCTCGAACTCGGCCATATAAGCCACCAGCGCTTCAACGGCATCCAGGCCCACGGCGTTATAGATCGAGGCACGCATGCCGCCGACCGAACGGTGGCCTTTCAGGTTGAGCAGGCCGCGCGCATCAGCACCGGCGAGGAACGGCTTATCCAATTTCTCGTCGGCCAGGCGGAACGGCACGTTCATCCAGGAGCGGGCGTTATGGGCAATCGGGTTGCTGTAGAAATCGCTGGTATCGATGGCCTTGTACAGCAAGTCTTTCTTGGCGCGGTTGATCCGCTCCATGGCGGCCACCCCGCCCTGCTCTTTCAGCCACTCAAACACCAGGCCGGACAGGTACCAGGAGAAGGTTGCCGGGGTGTTGTACATCGAGCCATTATCGGCCGCGATCTTGTAGTTGAGCATGGTCGGGCAGACGCTGCGGGCACGGCCGAGCAGGTCTTCACGAACGATGGTCACCACCAGGCCACTGGGGCCGATGTTCTTCTGCGCGCCAGCGTAGATCAGACCGAACTTCGACACATCGATCGGGCGCGAAAGGATATCGGAAGACATGTCCGCCACCAGCGGCACGTCACCGACTTCGGGAATCCAGTCGAACTGCAGGCCACCAATGGTTTCGTTGCTGGCGTAGTGCAGGTAGGCGGCACCTTTCGACAGCTGCCACTCGTTCTGCCCAGGGATGGCGAAATAGTCATAGGCCTTGGCGCTGGCAGCAACATTGATATTGCCGTAGCGGCTGGCTTCTTCGATGCTTTTCTTCGACCAGATACCGGTGTCGATATAGTCGGCGACGCCGTCTTCCGGCAGCAGGTTGAGCGGGATTTCAGCGAACTGCTGGCTGGCCCCGCCCTGCAGGAACAGCACTTTGTAGTCGGACGGAATTTCCATCAGGTCGCGCAAGTCCTGCTCGGCCTTTTCCGCGATGGCGGTGTACTCGTCGCTGCGGTGGCTCATCTCCATCACCGACAGGCCTTTACCCTGCCAATCGAGGAGCTCCGCCTGGGCGCGTTGCAGAACAGCTTCAGGAAGCGCGGCCGGGCCGGCGCAGAAGTTAAAGGCTCGCTTGCTCACATCCACTCTCGCTCAAAATAGTGGGCGGGCTGGTGCGTGCCAGCAGCCGCCAAATCCTACGCCGTCAGGGGCGAGCGCACTCGCCCCGACAGATCACTCTTCGCTGATCGGACTTTCGTCAGCCGCAGCTTCGGGTGCATCACCTGCATCCTCTACTGCGCCTTCAACGCCTTCTTCGCCTTCTTCGCCTTCCAGCAGCTCTTCGTCGTCTTCCGCCGAAGGCTCCTGCACACGCTCAAGGCCGACCAGGGTTTCATCCTTAGCCAGCTTGATCAGGGTCACGCCCTGGGTGTTACGACCGAGGCTGGAGACTTCGCTGACACGGGTACGTACCAGGGTGCCCTGATCAGAAATCAGCATGATTTCCTCGCCTTCCAACACCTGCACAGCGCCGACCAGCTTGCCGTTACGCTCGTTGCTGACCATGGCGATGACGCCCTGGCCGCCACGACCGCGACGTGGGAACTCGGCCATCGCGGTGCGCTTGCCGTAGCCACGCTCGGAGGCGGTAAGAATCTGCGCTTCGGCCTCAGGAATCAGCATGGAGATGATTTCCTGGCCTTCCGGCAGACGCATGCCACGCACGCCGCGAGCCGTACGGCCCATGGTGCGCACTTTGCTTTCCTTGAAGCGAATCACCTTGCCGCCGTCGGAGAACATCATCACTTCGCACGCACCATTGGTGATGGCGGCGGAGATCAGGGTGTCATCTTCGTCCAGCTTGAGGGCGATCAGGCCCGAGCTGCGTGGACGGCTGAACTGCACCAGCGGGGTTTTCTTCACAGTGCCTTTGGCCGTGGCCATAAAGATGTAGGCACCGGTAGGTTCATCCGGGGTTTCGTCGTCCGCGTCATCGCCTTCGGCCAGGTCTTCGACTTCTTCAGCCTCAACCACTACGCCTTCGATATCGTCCTGCTCATCGCCTTCCGGCGCCTGCTGTCGCAGGGCTTCCAGATCGACCTGAAGCATCGCGGTGATGCGCTCACCTTCCCCAAGCGGCAACAGGTTGACTAGCGGACGACCACGGGCGGCGCGCGAGGCTTCCGGAATTTCGTAGGTTTTCAGCCAGTACACCTTGCCCTTGCTGGAGAACAGCAACAGGGTGGCGTGGCTGTTGGCGACCAACAGATGCTCGATGTAGTCCTCATCCTTGATCCCGGTTGCCGATTTACCTTTACCGCCACGACGCTGCGCCTGGTAGGCGGTCAACGGTTGCGACTTGGCATAACCGGTGTGAGAGATGGTGACCACACGCTCTTCTTCGGTGATCAGGTCAGCCAGACTGAGGTCCAGACGGTTATCGAGAATCTCGGTACGGCGCTTGTCGCCAAACTCGGCCTTGACCGCTTCTAGCTCCTCGCGGATCACTTCCATCAGGCGCGTGGCGCTGGTGAGGATGCGGATCAGCTCGCCGATCTGGGTGAGGATTTCCTGGTATTCGGCCAGCAGTTTTTCATGCTCAAGACCGGTCAGGCGGTGCAGACGCAGTTCGAGGATGGCCTGGGCCTGTTCCGGCGAGAGGAAGTACTTGCCATCGCGCAGACCATACTGCGGATCAAGGTCATCCGGGCGGCAGGCGTCGGCACCGGCGCGCTCGACCATGGTTTCCACTGCACTGGATTCCCACGGCGTGGCAATCAGCGCTAGCTTGGCTTCGGCCGGGGTCGGCGAGGCCTTGATCAGGGCGATAACCGGGTCGATGTTGGACAGCGCAACCGCCTGGCCTTCAAGGATATGGCCACGCTCACGGGCCTTGCGCAGTTCGAACACGGTGCGGCGGGTAACCACTTCACGGCGGTGCAGAATAAAGGCTTCGAGCATGTCCTTGAGGTTAAGGACCTTCGGCTGGCCGTCGATCAGCGCCACCACGTTGATGCCGAACACGCACTGCATCTGGGTCTGGGCGTAGAGGTTGTTGAGTACCACTTCCGGTACTTCGCCACGACGCAGCTCGATCACGATACGCATGCCGTCCTTGTCGGACTCATCGCGCAGCTCGGTGATGCCTTCGAGCTTCTTCTCTTTAACCAGCTCGGCAATCTTCTCGATCAGACGCGCCTTGTTCAGCTGATACGGCAGCTCACTGACGATGATCTGCTGGCGGCCACCGACCTTATCGATGTCTTCAATGATAGCGCGGGCACGCATATAGATGCGGCCACGGCCGGTGCGGTAGGCCTCGATGATGCCGGCGCGACCGTTGATGATCGCCGCAGTCGGGAAGTCCGGACCGGGGATGTACTGCATCAGCTCATCGACAGTCAGCTCGCCGTTGTCGATCAGCGCCAGACAACCATTGATCACTTCCGTGAGGTTGTGCGGCGGAATATTGGTGGCCATGCCCACGGCGATACCGCTGGAGCCGTTGACCAACAGGTTGGGGACCTTGGTCGGCATAACCGCCGGGATCATCTCGGTGCCGTCGTAGTTCGGCACCCAATCCACGGTTTCTTTGTGCAGGTCAGCCAGCAGCTCATGGGCCAGCTTGGTCATGCGCACTTCGGTGTATCGCATGGCGGCCGCGTTATCGCCGTCCACCGAGCCGAAGTTGCCCTGGCCGTCGACCAGCAGGTAACGCAGGGAGAATGGCTGCGCCATCCGTACGATGGTGTCGTACACCGCGGTATCACCGTGTGGGTGGTACTTACCGATTACGTCACCGACCACACGGGCGGACTTCTTGTATGCCTTGTTCCAGTCGTTGCCCAACTCACTCATGGCAAACAGCACACGGCGGTGCACGGGCTTCAAGCCATCACGTGCATCCGGCAGTGCGCGCCCGACGATTACGCTCATCGCGTAATCGAGGTAGGACTGCTTGAGTTCGTCTTCAATATTGACCGGGAGGATTTCTTTGGCCAGTTCGCCCATGAGTAGCCTTGTTCCTTTTTCTGGTGAAACTCCGCGCCGCTCGTCCTGAGTGGTGTGGAGCCTGTCGCCGTGCCTTGAGGCTCATAGCGACTCACGACAAATCAATAAGTTATGCCATGTATCTGCGCAGGTAAGAGGCCCATAACGGGCACCCCCGAAAACCGCCGGAGCTTACCACAATCACCGCGGCGCACCTATCCCCAGCGCCACCCTACCGACTAGGTGCGCGCACTCGCAGAAAAACTCAGTGCAGACGCTTGCGGCACATCAATTGCGCCATTTTTTCCGCATCCGGACGATCAACCACGCCCTTTTCGGTGACGATAAAGTCGATCAGGTCCGCCGGGGTCACATCGAATACCGGATTGAGCGCTTCGATCCCGCCAGCGATGCGCTTGCCGCCCAGCTCCAGCAGCTCATCAGGGGCGCGCTCTTCCAGCACGATGTCGTCACCGTGCTCCATAGCCATATCAATGGTTGAGCTGGGCGCCACTACCATAAAGCGCACACCGTGGTGCATGGCATTCACCGCCAGCTGATAGGTGCCGATCTTGTTGGCCACATCGCCATTGGCGGCAATGCGGTCAGCGCCGACGATGACCCAGGTGATGCCACGGGTTTTCATCAGGTGCGCGGCAGCCGAATCGACATTGACCGTCACCGGAATGCCATCAGCCGCCAGTTCCCAGGCAGTCAGGCGCGAGCCCTGCAGCCAAGGCCGGGTTTCGTCGGCGTACACCCGCTCAAGCAAACCATCGTGATAGGCAGCACGAATCACCCCCAGCGCCGTTCCAAAGCCGCCAGTTGCCAGAGCGCCGGCATTGCAGTGGGTCAGCAAGTTCTGCTGGTTGCCTTGGTGCTTGCGGATCAGATCGACACCCAGCTGGGCCATGGTCAGGTTGGCTTCGCGGTCACTTTGATGAATGCCAATGGCTTCGGCCTCCAGCAGCGCCAGCGGATCGTCATGGCTTTTCAGCCGTGTAAGCCGATCACGCATACGATCGAGCGCCCAGAACAGGTTGACCGCCGTCGGCCGCGAAGCCGCCAGCAGGTCGAAATCCGCCTGCAGCGCCGCGCGCCAGTCGCCGCCTTCCTGCAGACGAACCCGTACAGCCAGGACAATTGCATAGGCCGCACTGATGCCGATGGCCGGGGCGCCGCGCACCACCATGCTACGGATCGCCTCGGCGACATCCGCCGCCGAGTGGTAGCTCAGCCAGGTTTCCTCGAAAGGCAGGGCGCGCTGATCGAGCAGGTGCAGAGCGCCGTCACGCCACTCGATGGCCCTGACCTTCTCTGCCGCTAGCAATTGCTCGCGCATCACACACCTCCGCCGGAAAAAGCCGACCATTATACGCACACCGCCCCGAGCTTCGTGCCAACAGCCCGCCATATAGAGCGCGTGCAGCTTCAAGCCTAGGGCGTTCCTCTATAAACTCGCCACTTTACTGACTGCCGGAAGCACACCCCATGCCGCAAACCCCACTCGACCTGCTGCTACTGCCCACCTGGTTGGTCCCGGTCGAGCCTGCCGGTGTGGTGCTGCTAGAGCACGGCCTGGGCATCCGTGATGGACGCATCGCGCTGATCGCCCCGCGCGCTGAAGCGCTCAAACACAGCGCCCTGCAGGTGCTTGAACTGCCCGGCCGGCTGCTCACGCCAGGCCTGATCAACGCCCACGGGCATGCGGCAATGACCCTGTTCCGCGGCCTGGCCGATGATCTGCCGCTGATGACCTGGCTGGAGAAGCACATCTGGCCGGCCGAGGCCAAATGGGTCAACGAGCAGTTTGTGCAGGATGGCACCGAGCTAGCCATCGCAGAACAGCTCAAGGGCGGTATCACCTGCTTCTCCGACATGTATTTCTTCCCGGAAACCGCCAGCCAGCTGGTGCACCGCAGCGGCATCCGCGCACAGATCAGCATTCCAGTGCTGGATTTCCCAATTCCCGGCGCCCGCGACGCCGACGAGGCGCTGCGCAAGGGCCTGGCGCTGTTCGACGACATCAAGCACCACCCGCGCCTGAGCGTCGCCTTCGGCCCGCACGCGCCATACACCGTGAGCGACGACAAGCTGGAAAACATCCGCATGCTCGCCGAAGAGCTCGACGCCGGCATTCATATGCATGTGCATGAAACCGCCTTCGAGGTGCAACAGAGTCTGGAGCAACGCGGTGAACGACCACTGGCCCGCCTGGCGCGCCTCGATCTGCTCGGCCCGCGCTTCCAGGCCGTGCACATGACCCAGATTAATGATGAGGACCTGGCCCTGCTGGTGGAAAGCAACAGCAGTGTGATCCATTGCCCAGAGTCCAACCTCAAACTCGCCAGCGGCTTCTGCCCAGTGGAAAAACTCTGGCAGGCCGGGGTCAACGTGGCCATCGGCACCGATGGTGCGGCGAGCAACAATGATCTCGACCTGCTCGGCGAAACCCGCACTGCTGCCCTGCTGGCCAAGGCGGTTGCCGGCTCAGCCACAGCCCTGGATGCCCACCGCGCACTGCGCATGGCCACCCTCAACGGCGCCCGCGCATTGGGCCTGAATGAGCAGATCGGCTCGCTGGAACTGGGTAAGGCTGCGGATATGGCGGTATTCAACCTCTCCGGCCTGGCTCAGCAACCGGTCTACGACCCGGTATCGCAGCTTATCTACGCCGGTGGCCGCCCCTGCGTCGAACACCTGTGGGTCGGCGGCAAACAATTGCTCGACGCCGGCCAACTAACGCGCCTGGACGAACAACGGATCATCGCCAACGCCCGCGCCTGGGGCGCGAAGATCGCCGGCAAGTGACTGCCAGCCCAGAGAATTCGGGCACTGCGACAAACTGACATACATTGGACGCATAACAGGCGTCCAATCCACCCGGCGAAACTGGCAACATGAGCACCTTGCGCTCCCATTCTTGCCGCAGCCTGATTCAGGGATTTATATGAGTAACGTCGACCACGCTGAAATCGCCAAATTCGAAGCCCTTGCCCACCGCTGGTGGGACCGCGAAAGCGAATTCAAGCCGCTGCATGACATCAACCCGCTGCGCGTCAACTGGATCGACGAGCGCGCCGGTCTGGCCGGCAAGAAGGTACTGGACGTCGGCTGCGGCGGCGGCATCCTCAGCGAATCCATGGCTCAGCGCGGCGCAAGCGTCACCGGTATCGATATGGGCGAAGCGCCGCTGGCGGTGGCCCAATTGCATCAGCTGGAGTCGGGCGTAACCGTCGAATACCGGCAGATCACCGCAGAAGCCCTGGCTGAAGAAATGCCTGAGCAGTTCGACGTGGTCACCTGCCTGGAAATGCTGGAGCACGTACCCGACCCGGCGTCGGTGATCCGCGCCTGCTACCGCATGGTCAAACCCGGCGGCCAGGTGTTCTTCTCCACCATCAACCGCAACCCCAAGGCGTATCTGTTCGCCATCATCGGCGCCGAATACCTGATGCGCCTGCTGCCGCGCGGCACCCATGACTTCAAGAAATTTATCCGTCCGTCCGAACTGGGCGCTTGGAGCCGCGAGGCAGGCCTTGCGGTCAAAGGCATCATCGGCCTGACCTACAACCCGCTGAGCAAACGCTACAAGCTGGAAGCCGATGTCGACGTCAACTACATGATCCAGACCCTGCGCGAGGAGTGAGGCGCATGCGTTTACGCGCGGTTTTATTCGATATGGACGGCACCCTGCTCGACAGCGCACCGGACTTTATCGCCATCTGCCAGGCCATGCGCGCCGAACGCGACCTGCCACCGATTGCCGACAAGCTGATTCGTGATCAGGTCTCCGGCGGTGCGCGTGCCATGGTCGCCGCCAACTTCGCCATAAACCCTGAGGATGAAGGCTTCGAAGCCCTGCGCCTGGAGTTTCTCGAGCGCTATCAGAGCCACTGCGCGGTACTTACTCGACCATTCGACGGCATGCATGAGCTGCTCGAAGATATCGAACAGGCCAAACTGATCTGGGGTGTGGCGACCAACAAGCCGGTGCGCTATGCCGAGCCGATCATGCAGCAACTTGGTCTGGCGCAGCGCTCGGCGGTATTGGTCTGCCCGGATCACGTCAGCCGCAGCAAGCCCGATCCGGAGATGATCCTGCTGGCCTGCGCGAAGATGGGCGTGGAGCCCGCCGCCACCCTGTTTATCGGCGATGACGAGCGCGATATCGAAGCCGGCCGCGCCGCCGGCTGCAAGACCGCCGCCGTCACCTACGGCTATATCCACCCGCAGGACAACCCACGCAACTGGGGCGCCGATGTAGTGGTGGACCATCCGCTGGAACTGCGCGCTGTGCTCGAGCGAGCCCTGTGCAGCTGCTGAAGACTGCTTACCGGACGCGCACCGGCGCCACCCGTTTTTGAATTAATGAGGCTTTACCCATGCATGACTATTCCGCCCGCCCCGACCTGCTCAAGGGCCGCGTGATTCTGGTGACCGGTGCCGGCCGTGGCATTGGCGCAACCGCCGCCAAGACCTTCGCCGCCCACGGCGCAACCGTACTGCTGCTGGGCAAGACCGAAGAAAACCTCAGCCGGGTGTATGACGCCATCGAAGCCGCCGGCCATCCGCAGGCTGCAGTGATCCCGTTCAACCTGGAAACCGCCCTGCCGCACCAGTACGACGAGCTGGCGGCGATGATCGAAGCCGAGTTCGGCAAGCTTGACGGCCTGTTGCACAACGCCTCGATCATCGGCCCGCGCACGCCGCTGGAGCAACTGTCCGGCGACAACTTCATGCGCGTTATGCAGGTCAACGTCAACGCCATGTTTATGCTCACCAGCACCCTGCTGCCGCTGCTCAAACTCTCGACAGACGCCTCGGTGGTATTCACCTCCAGCAGCGTCGGCCGCAAGGGCCGCGCTTACTGGGGTGCTTATGCAGTGTCGAAATTCGCCACCGAGGGCCTGATGCAGGTGCTCGCCGATGAAATCGATAGCATCAGCAGCGTACGCGCCAACAGCGTCAACCCAGGCGCAACCCGTACCGATATGCGCGCCCAGGCCTACCCGGGCGAAAACCCGACCAACAACCCATTGCCGGACGCCATCATGCCGGTCTACCTGTACCTGATGGGACCAGGCAGCACGGGCGTCAATGGCCAGGCATTTGACGCGCAGTAAGTTACTGCTGCCGCCGCCGGTTTCCCGGCGGCAGGCCGATCTGCTGGCATCAAATTGCCAGCAGGCCGCCAGTTAACCGGCAAAGGCTTGCCGCCAATCTTTGCCGCATAAACGTAAGCACATGAAATAAAAGCACTTTTTACTCAAAACCGTGCTTGGCATGAAATTCGCTCTACCTCTTCCAGTCGTCGCGTATCGCGTAAGAGGTAAGGCTTATGGCCCCGCATAACCAGTCCAACACCATCGATTTCGACGCTGCAAAATTGCAGCGTCTCGGCTATGCCAGTCGCCTGCAGAAAAACCTCAAGCCGGTCAGCCTGGCGCAACTGCGCCAACAACTGAGCCTGCGCCTGCAAACCTCGCTGGAAGCCGAACGCATTCTCGAGCTGTTCTACAGCGAAGTGCAGCGCCTGGTGCCACTCAGCGCCCTCAGCTACCAACTGGCCTCCTGCGACCTGCGCCTGGAATTGGGCGAGCGCGGTAATCACTCGGCCGGCTACCGCCTGAATCACGATGGCGAATTCCTCGGTGAGCTGACCTTCCGTCGTAACCAGCGCTTTAGCGAGGATGAGCTGGGCCAGCTGGAATCGCTGCTCGCCAGCCTGCTGTTCCCGCTGCGCAACGCCCTGCTCTACCGCTCTGCAGTACAGAGCGCATTGCGCGACCCGCTGACCGATACCGGCAACCGCATCGCCATGCAGCAGACGCTCAAACGCGAAGTGGATATTGCCCGACGCACCCTGCAGCCGCTGTCCGTGCTGATGGTCGACATCGACCACTTCAAACGCATCAACGATAGCCACGGCCACCTGATCGGCGACCAGGCATTGAAAGCCGTCGCCACCGCCCTGAAAGACAGCCTGCGTAATGTCGACATGGTGTTCCGCTTCGGCGGTGAAGAATTTATGGTGCTGCTCTCCAACACCAACCGCGAAGCCGCCTCAATGGTCGGTGAACGCCTGCGCATGGCCGTTCTCGGCATCCAGTACCTGGTGGAAAATCGCGCCATCGAACTGTCGGTCAGCCTCGGCTGCGCCACCCTGCTGCCGGGTGAATCCATGGAAAGCCTGCTGCGCCGTGCCGACAGCGCGCTGTACGTGTCCAAACGCGATGGCCGTAATCGCCTGTCGATGGCCGGGTAAACGTCCGGCGATAAAAAATGGCCGGGAGCCATTTTTAACGTCGCGCAGCGACGGCCCGCAGGGTGGCCGCCATGGATGGCAGGACATAAAAAAGGCGACCCGAAGGTCGCCTTTTTCACATCCACCGCAATGGATTACTCCGGCTTAGGACCGCGACCAAAACCTGGGCGCTGACCTTCACGGCTCGGCGGGCTGCGGCGCTTGACCGGCGCACCGGCTGGCTTGCGTGATGGACGCTCGCTCAGCTCGACGCCTGGGCGCTGCGCACCTGGCTTGGCCGGGCGCTTCTTGTTGACGTCACGTGGACGCTCAGCAACCGGCGTGCCCTTGCTCTGATCGGCACGCGGTGCACGTGGGGTGCGTACTGGACGCTCGCCACGCTCATCGCCTTCACCACGGGCAGGACGCGAACGACCCTGATCGCCAGCCGCTGCTGGGCCGCCGCCATGGGCCGGACGCAGGGTCCGTTCCGGACGTGCGGCACGACCCACCGGCTTGGCCGATTTGCGCTGCAGACGGTCGATCTTGTCGCGGGCTTTTTCCTTCATATCCGGCAAAGCGACCGGCTTGAGGCCGACTTCTTCGCTGAGGATATCCACTTCGCGCTGGCTCATTTCACGCCAGCGGCCCATGGTCAGGTCCGAGGTGATAAACACCGGGCCGAAACGCACGCGCTTCAGACGGCTGACCACCAAGCCCTGGGATTCCCACAACCGGCGTACTTCGCGGTTACGGCCTTCCATCACCACGCAGTGATACCAGTGGTTGAAGCCCACACCGCCCGGCGCGACCTTGATGTCGGTGAACTTGGCCGGGCCGTCTTCGAGCATCACGCCAGCTTTCAGGCGCTCGATCATCTCTTCGTCGACTTCACCACGCACACGCACGGCGTACTCGCGGTCCATCTGGAAGGACGGGTGCATCAGGCGGTTGGCCAGCTCACCGTCGGTGGTGAACATCAGCAAGCCGGTGGTATTGATGTCGAGGCGACCGATATTGATCCAGCGGCCGTCTTTAGGCCGTGGCAGACGGTCAAACACGGTCGGACGGCCTTCCGGGTCGTCACGGGTGCAGATCTCACCTTCGGGCTTGTTATAGATGATTACGCGGCGCACGCTTTCGGCGGCTTCTTCGCGACGGATCACTTTGCCATCGACGGCAATCGCATCGTGCAGGTCGACGCGCACGCCGAGGCTGGCGACTGCGCCGTTGACCTTGACGCGGCCAGCGGTAATCCAGGCTTCGATTTCACGGCGTGAAGCCAGGCCCATGCGCGCCATAACTTTCTGCAGCTTTTCGCCTGCGGGGCTGTATTCTTCGATTTCTTCACTCATCTGGGCACCTCCCGGTGTTTTCTTTAGTGATTAGGACGATTTAGGCAGGGCCTATTCGTCGAAGGGGCGCGGAGCATACGCGAAACGCGGCGCTGACGCACGGATTGAGGCTAGCTGGCTGATCGGTGGCCGTCAGCCTTTGCGCCGACCAATGGTCGCCAGGCTCAGCAAACGCATATCAGCCTCGGCCAACACGGCGCGCCGAGCAGGCTTATCAAGCTTCTTCCAACCCTTGATCTCGGCTTTGCTGCGCCCGCAACCGAGACAGATATCGCACTCGAACTTGCACAGCTTGATGCAAGGGTCTTTCACCGCACTAACGCCCTCGCTGACGCACCCCGCCCTTTAGTCAGGCAGCTGCTCTTTATCCAGGGTTTCATGAGGCTCATCGGCATCGTCAAGCTCATCGTCCTGCTCGGGCAAATCATCGAAGTCGGTCTTCAGACCCTGCTCCATCGAGTCGAGTTCAGCCAGCAGGCTGCTGAAGCTGGTTTCCTCACCCACTTCCATCGCAGGTTCATCGGCCAGGGCCAGATCGGCACGTGCCTGCAGGCTCTGCGGCGCTTCCAGATCCTCGTCAAACGCCAAGGCCGGCTCAGGCTCCAGCTCGCGCAGGGCGGCCAATGGCGGTAATTCGTCGAGGCTTTTCAGGTTGAAGTGATCGAGAAAGGCTTTGGTGGTGGCAAACATTGCCGGTTTGCCCGGCACATCGCGATAACCCACCACGCGAATCCACTCGCGCTCCAGCAGGGTTTTGACGATATGACTGTTGACCGCCACACCGCGCACATCTTCGATTTCGCCACGAGTAATCGGCTGGCGGTAGGCGATCAGCGCTAGGGTTTCCAGCATGGCGCGCGAGTAGCGCTGCGGGCGCTCTTCCCACAGCCGGCCAACCCAAGGGGCATATTTTTCGCGCACTTGCAGTCGGTAGCCTGACGCCACTTCGACCAGCTCAAAAGCACGTCCTTCACAGGACTTGCCCAGGTGCGCCAGGGCCTTTTTGAACACCGCCGGTTCGGGGCGCTCGGCCTCTTCGAAAAGCTCGAACAGACGCTCCAGCGATTGTGGTTTGCCAGATGCCAGCAGAAAGGCTTCGAGCAGGCTGGCCAGCTCGCGAGGTTCGTTAAGGTTCATGCTTATTCAGCCCGCGCAC
Organism: Pseudomonas sp. EA_35y_Pfl2_R111; assembly: GCF_963970955.1. Classification (NCBI taxonomy): domain Bacteria; kingdom Pseudomonadati; phylum Pseudomonadota; class Gammaproteobacteria; order Pseudomonadales; family Pseudomonadaceae; genus Pseudomonas; species Pseudomonas sp. EA_35y_Pfl2_R111. The sequence continues at coordinate 414,938 of NZ_CAXAOM010000001.1, forward strand.
GCACATGGATTGGCCCGAAAGCCTCATTTTGCACCAGTTCAACCAGGGATTCCTTGATCAACTCGAGCACTGCCATAAAGGTCACCACCACGCCGAGCTTGCCCTCTTCAGCGCTGAACAGGCTGACAAAGGGCACAAACGCGCCGCCCTTGAGGCGTTCGAGCACTTCGCTCATGCGCTCGCGGGTCGACAATGCTTCACGGGTAACCTGGTGGCTTTCAAACATATCGGCGCGGCGCAGCACTTCGGCCATCGACAGCAGCACTTCTTCCAGGCTGACATCCGGCAGCAGTTTGCGCGCCCGCGCTTCGGGGGCATCCAGGCGCGGCACGGTGATGTCCCGCCCGACCCGGCTAAGACCGTCGATGCCTTCCGCGGCAGCCTTGTAACGCTCGTATTCCTGCAGACGGCGGATCAGCTCGGCGCGCGGGTCGTCTTCCTCGGCTTCGGCCTCACTGGAGCGCGGCAGCAACATGCGCGACTTGATCTCGGCGAGCATGGCCGCCATCACCAGATACTCGGCCGCCAGCTCCAGGCGCACCGACTGCATCAGTTCGACATAGCCCATGTACTGGCGGGTGATTTCCGCCACCGGAATGTCCAGCACATCGATGTTCTGCTTGCGGATCAGGTACAGCAGCAGGTCCAGCGGGCCTTCGAAGGCTTCGAGAAACACCTCCAGGGCATCCGGCGGGATATACAGGTCCAGCGGCATTTCGGTGACCGCCTGACCATACACCAGGGCAAAGGGCAGCTCTTGCTGGGCATTGGCCTGATCCTGGGGATGGCTGTCGGGATGTTCCTGGGCTGGCACGCTGGACATGGTCACTCTCGAGGTTAGATTCAGCGTTAGGTTCAGCGGTAATTCAGGCCAAGGGCCATGCGCACTTCACTCAAGGTTTCCCGCGCCTCGGAGCGCGCACGGTCGGCACCATCGGCGAGAATCTGCCGGACCAGATCAGGGTTGTCCTGATAATCCGCAGCGCGTGCCTGCAACGGTTGCAACTCCTGCTGCAGCGCCTCGACCAAGGGTGCCTTGCATTCCAGGCAACCGATGCCGGCGCTGCGACAGCCTTGCTGCGCCCAGTCGCAGGTCGCGTTGCTGGAATACAACTGGTGCAGCGACCACACCGGGCAGTTCGCCGGATTGCCGGGGTCATCGCGATGCACCCGCGCAGGATCGGTCGGCATACGACGGATCTTTTCTTCGATCACCGCGCCGCTGTCACGCAGGAAAATCGCATTGTTATTGGACTTGGACATCTTGCCGCCATCAAGCCCAAGCAGCCTAGGCGACTCGCCAAGCATGGCCTGGGGTTCGATCAGCAGAATCTTGCCGCCACCTTCTAGATAACCGTAGAGACGTTCCTTATCCCCCAAAGTGATGCTCTGCTGGTCCTTGAGCAGCGCCCGCGCGGTTTCCAGCGCCTCAGCGTCGCCCTGCTGCTGATAGGCCTTGCGCAGGTTGTTGTAGAGCGTCGCGGTTTTCTTGCCAAGTCTGACGATCGCCGCCTCGGCCTTCTCCTCAAAGCCTGGCTCGCGGCCATACAGATGGTTGAAGCGCCGCGCCACATCCCGAGCAAACTCAATATGTGCCAACTGATCACTGCCCACCGGCACCACGCCGGCGCGGTACAGCAGAATGTCGGCTGCCTGCAGCAAGGGGTAACCGAGAAAGCCGAAGGTGCTCAGGTCTTTGCCGTGCAGCTGCTCCTGCTGCTCTTTATAGGACGGCACGCGCTCCAGCCAACTGAGCGGGCAGATCATCGACAGCAGCAGGTGCAGCTCGGCGTGCTCAGGGACTTGCGACTGAATAAACAGCGTCGCCGAGCTGGGGCTGACGCCAGCCGCCAGCCAGTCCACGGCCATGTCCATAACGCGCTGAGACAAGGGTCCGACATCGTCGTAATCCGTGGTCAGCGCGTGCAGATCAACGATACAGAAGAAGCATTCATAGCTGTGTTGCAGCTTCACCCAGTTTTTCAGCACGCCCTGATAATGCCCCAGATGCAGCAGACCACTTGGGCGCATGCCAGACAGCACGCGGCGTTCAGCGTCAACAAGACTCAAAACGGATTACCTGAAAGCTCAAAGGAGTTCGATTATAGCCAGGATCAGATGTCATTCGTAAAAGGCGACGGATCACCGCAACCCACTCGAAAAACCTCAGGCTCATCGTCAAGCAGGCTGACCACGGTGGAGGCTTCCAGGCCGCCGAAGCCGCCATCGATGATCAGATCGACCTGATGCTCAAGAATCTGACGCATCTCGTAAGGATCGCTCATCGGCAGCGTGTCCCCCGGCAAAATCAAGGTCACACTCATCAACGGCTCATCCAACTCGGCCAGCAAGGCCATGGCAATCGGATGACTGGGCACGCGCAGACCAATGGTGCGGCGTTTGGCATGCAGCAGCATGCGCGGCACTTCACGGGTGGCATTGAGGATAAAGGTGTAAGGCCCCGGGGTATGGCTCTTAAGCAGACGGAAAGCAGCGGTATCGACCTTGGCAAAAGTGCTGAGTTGCGACAGGTCTCGGCATACCAGGGTGAAGTTATGCTTGTCGTCCAGCTGGCGCAGGCGACGTATGCGCTCTATCGCGCCCTTATCACCAATATGACAACCGACTGCATACGACGAGTCTGTCGGGTAGATAACTACCCCGCCAGCCCGAATAATCTCGACAGCCTGTTTGATCAGGCGCGCTTGCGGGTTTTCCGGATGAATCTGGAAGAATTGACTCACACTAAGGTCCTGGTCAGATTGCAGTAGGCTGCTGGACATGTTTGAACCGTGCCCACAAGGGCGGTAGATCCTCGGGCACTGGGCGATAGACGCCCAGCTCAGACCACTGGCCCGGCGCATGGAAATCACTGCCAGCCGTGACGAACATGCCAAACTCCCGCGCCAGAATCGCCAGACTGCCCACCTGTTCGGCAGGCTGCATACCGTTGACCACCTCCAGCGAATGCCCACCGGCACCGACAAAATCGGCGATCAGCTTGCGCCGTTTGCTGCGAGTAAAGTCGTACTGCCAGGGATGCGCCAGGCTGACCCAAGCACCCGCACGGCGCAAGGTATCAACCGCCTGGGCCAGCTCTGGCCAGTGCTGTTTGACATCGCCCAGCTTGCCCGAGCCAAGCCACTTACGAAACGCTTCGGCGCGATCCTTCACATATCCCCTGCGCACCAGAAAGTCCGCAAAGTGCGGCCGCGCCGGAGCATTCCCACTGTCACCCAGTTCCTGCTGCATGGCCCGCGCACCTTCCAGCGCGCCCGGCATGCCTTTGGCTTCCAGGCGCTTACTGATCTCAGCAGCGCGCAACCAGCGCCCCTCATGCAGCTCGGCAATCGCCTGCTGCAAAGCCGGCGCATCGCGATTGAAGGCGTAGCCCAGTACATGAATGGTCGCACCGCCCCAGGTGCAGGACAGCTCGATGCCATTGACCAGTTGCATGCCCAATTCTTGCGCTGCGGCGCCGGCCTCATCCAGGCCATCAAGGGTGTCGTGATCGGTCAGCGCCAGCAAACGCACACCGCGCTCAAACGCCCGCGCCACCACCACAGCTGGCGCAAGCGCGCCATCTGAAGCGGTGCTGTGGCAATGCAAATCAACATCCATAAGGGGCGCTTTCCGAGTCATTTATGTTTGTTATTATGCCGCCAGATGTGGATTCTTGCTGGCTTGCGCCAATATTTCCTCGACTTTGCCTGACCAGGCTGCTTTTCTCCCCTGGCGCTGGCCCGTGCCAACCACCGTATTAAGGATTGAGATGCTCTACGCGATCATTGCCACCGATGTGGAAAATTCCCTGGAAAGCCGCCTGAGTGCCCGTCCGGCGCACCTTGCACGCCTGGAGCAGCTGAAAAGCGAAGGTCGCTTGATCCTTGCCGGCCCGCACCCAGCCGTCGACAGCAATGATCCAGGCCCAGCGGGCTTTTCCGGCAGCCTGATCGTCGCCGAGTTCGAATCGCTGCCGGCCGCACAACAGTGGGCCGATACCGACCCCTACCGCGCCGCCGGGGTGTATGCCTCGGTACTGGTAAAACCCTTCAAACTGGTCTTGCCTTGAATCAACCCCTCCGCTGAATAGCCCATAACAATAATTAAAAAGATAGGAGTTCCGATGCGTCCAGGCCCGTTGTTTCTGCTCTTAACCCTGTGTTCGCCGGCCTTCGTCCAGGCCGAAGAAAGCCCGCCGCAGCCTTTGGCAGAAGCCACTTCGGCGCAGACGCATATAGATGAACTGGAACAGCGCCTGGCGCTCAGCGAAGAACAGCGCGCAGCCCTCAGCGCGGAATTGCAAAACAGCAGTAATGAACGTGACACCGTGCAACTGCAACGCCTGCGCCAGGAAAACCAGCGCCTTAAACTGCAGCTGAAAAAGACCCAGGCCAGCACCCCGCAGCCGCTGATAAGCGAACAGCAGATGTGGTTTGCTACGGGCGCCGGAGCCGGTCTGCTCGGGGTGATTATCGGCGCGTTCCTGCGTCGTGGTCGCCGTTCACGCAGCGAGTGGCTCAACTGACCCATGAGTAATCTGCTGTTAATCGACGACGACGTCGAACTCTGCGAGCTGCTGACCAGCTGGCTGACCCAGGAAGGCTTTCAGGTCAGCGCCTGCCATGACGGCCAAGGTGCCCGTAACGCTCTCGCCAAACACAGCCCGGATGCGGTGGTACTGGACGTGATGCTGCCCGATGGCAGTGGCCTGGAATTGCTCAAGCAGTTGCGCAGCGACCACCCCGAACTGCCCGTGCTGATGCTTTCGGCCCGTGGCGAACCTCTGGACCGGATTCTCGGCCTGGAACTGGGCGCCGACGACTACCTGGCCAAACCTTGCGATCCCCGCGAGCTGACCGCCCGTTTACGTGCCGTCTTACGCCGTAGCCTGCCGGCCACGCCCAGCAGCCCGCTTGATCTCGGCGACCTGCATTACAGTCAGGCCCGCGGCACCGTGACCCTGGGCGAACAGGAAGTGCTGTTGACACTCTCGGAAAGCCGCATCCTCGAAGCCCTGTTGCAACATCCAGGCGAGCCAGTGGACAAACAGGAACTGGCGCAACTGGCCCTCGGCCGCAAACTGACGCTGTATGACCGCAGCCTGGACATGCACGTCAGCAATCTGCGCAAAAAGCTCGGCCCACATGCAGACGGCCGCCAGCGCATTCTTGCACTGCGTAGCCGCGGCTACTACTACAGCGTTTGAGAGCCGGCTCTGTAAACCAGCCACGCCGTGCTCTTTACCTAAGCTTTACCTTGCCCTGACGGCCCTTGACCTTGACCGCCCTAGACTGGGCTTATCCGGTGTTTACCGGTTTCAGACAAGGAGACACACCATGCGCAAGACCCTTACCGCAGTACTGCTCGCCCTGACCCTGCCGACCCTGGCCATGGCCATGCCCGAAGGTGGCTCGCGGCACGGTGGCCATCATGGTGAGCATGGCTCACGCATGTTCAAAGAGCTCGACCTAAGCAAAGAGCAGCAGCGCGAAATTCGTAAGCTGATGGGCGAGCAGATGAAAGGCCGCCATGAAATCACCAAGCGCTACCTGGACAAGCTGCCAGCGGCCGAACAGAAAGCCATGCAGGACGAGCTGAAGGCCGCCAAGGAGCAACAACGCAGCGCCATCCGTGCCCTGCTCAACCCTGAGCAGCAGAAAGCCTTCGACGAGCACCAGAAGAAAATGCAAGAGCGCCGCGCCGAGCACCAGGCATTCAAAGCCTGGCAGGCCGAGCAAGCGAAAAAGAACTAACCCAGGCACTGTTGTCTCTGCGCCCATCAGGTTATGTAGCCTGATGGGCGTAAGCATTTCCACTCCAGCGATTACTAACAAGGAGCCACCGTGCGGTCACTGTTCTGGCGCATCTTTGCCAGCTTCTGGCTGGCTATCGCCCTGGTAGCGGGGTTGTCCATGCTGCTTGGACGCATGCTCAATCAGGATGCCTGGCTGCTCAGCCAGCACCCCGGCATGGATGACCTCGCCGAGAAATGGACGCAACGCTACGAGAAGAAAGGCCCAAGCTCCGCTCAAGCGCTACTCGAACAACGCAAACGCAAATTCCGCATCGATGTGCAGGTGCTTGATGACAGTGGCCAGCCGGTGGTTCAAGGCACCTTCCCGCCTCGTGCAGCAGCCTTTGAAGCGCGCCATCGCAATGAGAAACGCCTGCCCTGGCGCCGCCTGAGTGTCGATTACACCAGCCCGCACAGCGGCGAAACCTACCTGTTTATCTACCGTATACCAAATCCCGAGGTCGCCGCGTGGCAGCGCGACAGCCTGCTCTGGCCGCTGAGCGCGCTGGGTATTGCCATGCTGGTGCTGACCCTGTTCAGCCTCTGGCTGACGCTCTCCATCACCCGCCCGCTGAATCGCCTGCGCGGCGCAGTGCACGATCTGGGGCAAACCGCCTATCAACAGAACAGCCTGGCCAAGTTGGCCGAACGGCGTGATGAGCTCGGCGTGCTGGCGGCCGATTTCAACCGTATGGGCGAGCGCGTACAAGGCCTGATCAGCAGCCAACGGCAGCTGTTGCGCGACGTGTCACATGAGCTGCGCTCACCACTGGCGCGCCTGCGTATCGCCCTGGCGTTGACTGAGCGCGCCGATGCGGCCGAACGGGGAAAATACTGGCCGCGCCTGAGCCAGGAGTGCGATCGCCTGGAAGCGCTGATCAGTGAAATCCTCGCGCTCGCCCGCCTCGATGCCGAACCGGGCGCGGCGCAGCCGATCAACCTAGGCGAGGTGCTGCACAAACTGCAGGACGAAGCGCGCCTGGACGCCCCAGAGCAACAGGTCGAGATTCAGCTGGAAAGCGGCCTGCAGCTCAACGGCTGGCCGGACATGCTGCAACGCGCGATGGATAACTTGCTGCGCAACGCCCTGCGCTTCAACCCGGCTGGCCAGGCTATCGAGCTGAGGGCCAGTAGAAACGCCGAGCAGCTATGCCTGAGCGTACGTGACCACGGCCCTGGCGTTGCACCTGAGCTGCTGACACGCCTTGGCGAACCCTTCTACCGCGCCCCTGGCCAGACCAGCAGCGGTCACGGCCTGGGCTTGGCGATCGCCCGCCGCGCCGCCGAGCGGCATGGCGGCCAGCTGGAACTGAGTAACCATGCGCAAGGCGGCTTTATCGCCACCCTGCGCCTGCCGCTTACTCAGCTGAGTCAGGAGCAGGCCAAGCTCTGACAAAGTCGCTGACCTGCACCTGTGGCACCGCACGCAACTCGCGCTCTGGAGTGCCGAGGTAGAGATAGGCAATCACCTGCTCATCTGCGCTCAAACCCAGGCCGGCAGCGACCTGTGAATTGTACGCCATATCACCGGTGCGCCAGACCGCACCAATACCTTGGGCGTGAGCCGCCAACAGAATCCCGTGGGCCGCGCAGCCGGCGGCCAGCACCTGCTCCTGCGCCGGCACTTTTGGGCTGGCCTTAACACAAGCAATCACCACCACCAGCAACGGCGCACGCAGCGGCATCGCACGCGCCTTGGTCAAAGCTTCAGGGCTGGCATCGGCAGGTAATGTACTGGCAAACAGCTCGCCCAATTGAACAAGCGCCTCGCCTTCCACCGTAAGAAAGCGCCAAGGCCGCAACTGGCCATGGTCAGGCGCGCGCAGGGCGGCGCGAAACAACAGCTCGCGCTGCGCAGCATCGGGAGCCGGCGCAATCAGGCGCGGCGCGGAAACACGGTTTAGCAACGCATCAAGAGCGTCCATCAGCCACCTCGGCAATTGAAACAGACGGCCATTCTAGTACCTGTACGCCGCGCACGAACAACTTGCGCGCTGTGTAGCAGAGCTTGTTTACGATCTCGCGAGCTAGAGACATGCAAGGCAAAAGCAGGCGAGGAAGCGGAGTGTACGAGCTGTACATAAGCATTCCGAGCCTGCTTTTAACGCAGCAGGGCCGACGCGCAGCAGATCGTAAGCAAGCTCTCAGGCCACCCGTTCAGGCGAAATACTGGGCAACACCGGCGGCATCAAGGGCGGTAAGCCGTGTGCACTGCGCGCCGCATCGCAATGCGGGTTGTGCTCGCCATTGACCCAAGAGGCCTCGAATTCGCGGCAAGTACTGGAGCGCTGCTCATACAGCGTACAGCGCACGCCTTGGCCGACGTCACCGAGCAAGGCCGTGCAACGCACAGGCTTGTGCTCGGTCCCGCGCATGGCGACCCGGTGCGGGGTGATCAGCACAACCTGATCATCGGGCACCAGACCACCGGCCGATTGGCACTCACCCCAGAAAAATGACACACGAAAATGCGCGCAGCAGGCGCCACAACTTAAACAAGGATTGCTATCGGACATGATTTGGCGGGCTCAGAAACCGGCAAGGGCCGGCACCTGGCGGCTATTCTATGCAGCGCCAAGCGCTTGTAAAGCGCCTATTACGCGGCTGTACAGCGGCTGCAGCGCGCGTAGAATAACGCCCCTTTGCCCTACCAGAGCCTGAGCCGAATCCATGTCATTGCCGACACTGCGCATCATTGCTTTTATTCTCGGCATCTTTTTGATCACTCTGGCCGTCAGCATGCTGATCCCCATGCTGACGCTACTGTTGTATTCGCGCACCGACGACCTCAACGCCTTCCTCTGGTCCAGTTTGGTGACGGCTACTGCGGGTATTGCCATGGTCATCCCCGGACGACCCAAGGATGCGCAGCTGCGCCCGCGCGACATGTACCTGCTGACTACTGGCAGCTGGCTGGTGGTGTGCATCTTTGCCGCTCTGCCGATGGTGCTGATTCACCACATCAGCTACACCGACGCCTTCTTCGAGACCATGTCCGGCGTGACCACCACCGGCTCAACCGTGCTATCGGGCCTGGATCACGCCTCCCCCGGCCTGCTGATCTGGCGCTCGATGCTGCAATGGCTGGGCGGTATTGGCTTTATCGGCATGGCGGTGGCGATTCTGCCGCTGCTGCGCGTCGGCGGCATGCGCCTGTTCCAGACTGAATCCTCCGACTGGGGCGAGAAAGTCATGCCGCGCTCGCATATGGCGGCCAAATACATTCTGTTTATCTACCTGAGCCTGACCCTGAGCGGCTTTCTCGGCTTCTGGCTGGCCGGCATGACGCCCTTCGATGCAATCAATCATGCAATGACCTCGATCTCCACCGGCGGATACTCAACCTCGGATTCATCGCTGGCCAACTGGAGTCAGCCGGCCGTGCACTGGGTGGCGGTGCTGCTGATGATCTTCGGTGGCCTGCCCTTCACCTTGTATGTCGCCACCCTGCGCGGCAACCGTAGAGCGCTGTTCAAGGACCACCAGGTACGGGGCTTTCTCGGCTTTCTGCTGGCCACCTGGTTGGTATTCGGCACCTGGCTGTGGCTGCACTCGGATAACAGCTGGCTGGATGCGTTCCGCGTTGTCGCGGTGAATGTCACCTCGGTGGTCACTACCACCGGCTTCGCACTGGGCGACTACAGCACCTGGGGCAGTTTCGCCGTACTGCTGTTCTTCTACCTAACCTTTGTCGGCGGCTGTTCGGGCTCCACCTCCGGCGGCCTGAAGATCTTTCGCTTCCAGGTGGCCTATGTGCTGCTGCGAGCCAACCTGCAGCAATTGGTGCACCCACGCGCGGTGATCAAGCAGCAGTACAACAACCACAACCTTGATGAAGAAATTGTCCGCTCGCTGATTACCTTTTCGTTTTTCTTTACCATCACCATCGGTGTGATTGCCCTGGGCCTGGCTCTGCTTGGCCTGGACTGGGTAACCGCACTGACTGGCGCGGCAACAGCAGTGTGCAACGTAGGCCCCGGCCTGGGCCCGATCATTGGCCCTGCGGGTAATTTCTCCAGCCTGCCAGATGCCGCCAAATGGCTACTGACTGTCGGCATGCTGCTCGGACGCCTGGAAATTCTGACTGTACTGGTACTGGTCACTCGGGCCTTCTGGCGCCACTGATTGAAATCGGCCGGGCATTAGGCAAGCCCGATAACCTAGACTGCTGCTACTTATGCAATGGAACCCGCTTAGATGGCTTGGCCGACCTTACGGATCATCGCGTTTATCAATGGCATTTTTCTTCTGACCCTGGCGATCAGCATGGCCGTGCCCATGTTGACGCTGGTTCTGTTTGCGCGGCCTGACGAACTCAACGCCTTTCTTTGGTCCAGCCTGATCACCTTTATCGCCGGCATCGCGATGATTGCCCAAGGCAGGCCCAAGGATCTGCAGCTGCGCCCACGCGACATGTACCTGTTGACGGTGTCCAGCTGGGTGCTGGTGGGGCTGTTTGCCGCCCTGCCGTTTATGTTCTCCCAGCATCTGGGCGTGACCGATGCAGTGTTTGAAAGCATGTCGGGCATCACCGCCACCGGTGCCACGGTACTTTCCGGGCTGGATGACATGTCGCCGGGAATTCTGATCTGGCGCTCGCTACTGCACTGGCTCGGCGGGATCGGCTTTATCGCCATGGCCGTAGCGATTCTGCCGATGCTGCGGATCGGCGGTATGCGCCTGTTCCAGACCGAGTCATCGGACCGTTCCGAAAAGATCATGCCGCGCTCGCATATGGTCGCCAAGTACATGGTCGCAGCTTATCTGGGCATCAGCATGCTCGGTTGCCTGGCGCTGTGGACGGCGGGTATGGGGCTGTTCGATGCGATCAACCACACCATGTCGGCCATCGCCACCGGCGGGTTTTCCACTTCGGATTTATCGCTTGGCAAATGGAGCGAGCCGGCCGTGCACTGGGTCACCATCGTGTTGATGATCCTCGGCAGCGTGCCGTTCGTGCTGTTTGCCTCGATGCTGCGCGGCAACTACAAGGCTTTGATCCGCGACCAGCAGGTACGTGGCTTCCTCGGCATTTTGCTGAGCACCTGGCTACTGCTCGGCACCTGGTATTTCATCAGCACCGACCTGCACTGGCTCGAAGCCATTCGCCACGTGGCGTTCAACACCACCTCGATCATGACCACCACCGGCTTCGCCCTGGGCGACTACACGCTGTGGGGTGGTTTTGCCGGCATGCTGTTTTTTTACCTAGGTTTTATCGGCGGCTGCTCGGGCTCGACCGCCGGCGGTCTGAAGATTTTCCGTTTCCAGGTCGCCTACACCCTGCTCAAAGCCAACCTGTTGCAGCTGATCCACCCGCGCGCGGTGATCAAGCAGCAATACAACCGGCATAATCTGGATGAGGATATCGTCCGCTCAATTCTGACCTTCTCATTCTTCTTCACCATCACCATCGCCGTGCTGGCCCTGGGCTTGACGCTTTGCGGGCTGGACTGGATCACCGCCCTCAGTGGCGCGGCCAGTACCGTTTCCGGCGTTGGCCCCGGCATGGGCCCGATCATCGGCCCGGCGGGCAACTTCTCCAGTCTGCCAGATACCGCCAAATGGCTGCTGACCTTCGGCATGCTGCTTGGCCGCCTGGAAATCCTCACTGTCCTAGTCTTGATGCTACCGGCCTTCTGGCGACATTGAGAAGGTAGCTATAGACGCGCGCGATACTCACCCGGCGTGGTGTCAAACCAGCGGCGGAAGGCGCGAAAAAAGTTGCTCGGGTCGGAGAACCCCAGCAAGTAGGAAATTTCCAGCAAGGTCAGGTTGGCCTGGCCCAGGTACTGCCCGGCCAGTTCGCGGCGCGTGTCATCCAGCAGGTGCTGATAGCTGGTGCCTTCATCTTGCAAACGCCGCTGCAAGGTGCGCTCGGACAACAGCAACGCCTGCGCCACGGCTTCACGCTTCGGCTCGCCCTGGGGTAGCAGGCGGCATAGCACCTGGCGCACCTGATGGGTCACCCGAGTACCGGAAAAACGCGCGAGGTAATCGCCGGCAAAACGGTCATGCAGCTGCGCCAGCGCCTCGTTGGCTGACGGTAACGGCGCATCCAAATCGGCCCGTTCAAATAGCAAGGCATAGTGGTCGGCATTGAACGTCATCGGGCATTGAAACACCTCTTCGTAGGGCGCCACGTCTTCCGGAGCCGGCCCCATCAGGCTGACCAGACGCGGGCGTAGCGGCTTGCCGGTTAACCAACGGCAGAACGCCAGGGAATAAGCCAGCGAAGCTTCGGCGCTTTGCCGGGCCGAGGGCAGACGATCGCCATGGATTGCCAGCAGCATTTCATACCCCGCAGAAGTGGGATGAAAACTGAGATCAGCGCCCTCACCGATAATCCGCTGATAGCGCACCAGGCGGGCAAAGCCTTCCTGCAAATTACGACTGCTCATCACCGCATAACCGACCACATTAAAGGACGATGGCCGCAGGATTTTCGCCATATTCAGACCGATGGCCGGGTTGCCTGAGGCCTCCACGGCCAAGTGCCAGAGGCGGGTCATGGCATCCTGGGCAAAACGCGCATTGGGGTCAGTCAAGGCCGCGTAGTCGAGCCCCAGCTGGGCAAACAGACTGCGGCAATCAACCCCGCCAAGCTCCAGGGCCCCGACAATGCCCGAGGCCCAGCTGGATGAAGTGGTACGTTCGCTCATGACGTGTTCTGTTCTTATTTGGGAGTCTGAAGGGCGACGGAAGGATACTAAACTGGCACCTAATGTCAGTGGCCCAGCGCGTCACTCGACCTAGACTGCAAGTAAGCCGCCACAGCCGCAAGCCTGGCGACATTCAAAAGAATAAGTAGGAGGCCCCGATGAGCACTGAAACCCACGAGCGCTACAGCAGCTTCGCCGAGTTCTACCCCTATTACCTACAGGAGCACAGCAACGCCACCTGCCGCCGCCTGCATTATGTCGGCAGCCTGCTGGTGCTATGTGTGCTGGGCTATGTGCTGGGCACTCAGCAGTGGCTGTGGCTGCTGGCCGTACCGCTAATTGGTTACGGCTTTGCCTGGGTCGGTCACTTTGTCTTCGAAAAAAACCGCCCCGCCACCTTTGACTACCCGCTCTACTCGCTGATGGGCGACTGGGTGATGCTCAAGGATGCCTTTACCGGACGCATCAAGTTTTAATTGCGCTTGAGCAACCACTGACACAACCGGCACTGCCGTTCGGCTGGCGCGCTTGGCGGTTGCGGTGGGCTTGGTTATGATCCCTGGCTATTTTGCGCAGCCGCTACGGTGCGCTATCCAGGCACCCGACAGAGGTGCCAGACGAGCAGCAGGGATTGTTTCAACGGATGAATGTCAAAAGCGCCCCCCGAACTTCCGCACTACCGGCACCGCCACTGCGTGAGTATTACTCTCGCGTGCTGGCTTATATCGCCATCGCCGCCAGTATTGCCGCTGGCACCTACACCCAGCATTTCGGCTACGACATTCTCTGGATGGTGCCCTACGCCCTGCTCTATCCACATCTGGCGCACCATCTGAGTCTGCGCTTTAAGCGTGAGCATCCACAACGCACCACCCTCAGCCTGTTGTTTATCGATGCTCTGCATGCCGGTGGTACGCTCGCCCTGCTCGGTTTCTCGGTAGTGCCCAGCCTGATGTCAGTGCTGATTCTGCTGTTCAGCTCACTGGTGATTGGCGGCGTGCGTCACCTGGCGCTGGCGTCGTTGATTGCGCTGAGCGGTACGGTGTTCTGCGCAGCGCTGTTCGAGGTCAAACTGAACATCAGCACCCCGCCCCTGGTAGCGCTGACCAGCATCTTCTTCACCACCCTGTATATCTGCATTACCGCCTACTTCGTGCACCAGCAGGGCCTGCGCCTGGCGCAGGTGCGCAGCGAAATCACTCGCGAGCAGGAGAAAGCCGCACGCCTGGCGCGCAACCTGGCCAAGTACCTGTCGCCGCAGGTATGGGAGTCGATCTTCACCGGCAAGAAGAGCGTGCGCCTGGAAACCCAGCGCAAGAAGCTCACGGTGTTTTTCTCCGACATTAAGGGCTTTACCGAGTTGTCCGAAGAGCTGGAAGCCGAAGCCCTGACCGACTTGCTCAACACCTACCTCAATGAGATGTCGAAGATCTGCCTGAAATACGGCGGCACCATCGATAAATTTATCGGCGACTGCGTGATGGTGTTCTTTGGCGACCCTAGCAGCAAAGGTGCCAAGAAGGATGCGGTGAATGCTGTCTCCATGGCCATCGCCATGCGCAAGCACATGAAGGTGCTACGCCAGCAGTGGCGTGCGCAGGGCATTACCAAACCGCTGGAAATCCGCATGGGACTGAACACCGGTTATTGCACGGTGGGAAACTTCGGCGCCGATACGCGCATGGACTACACCATCATCGGCCGCGACGTGAACCTCGCCAGCCGCCTGGAAAGCGCCGCAGAATCCGGCGAGATTCTGATTTCCCACGAGACCTATTCGCTGATCAAGGACGTGATCATGTGTCGCGACAAGGGACAGATCAACGTCAGGGGCTTTACCCGCCCTGTGCAGATTTATCAGGTGGTGGATTTCCGCCGCGATCTGGGCGCCACCTCCAGCTATGTAGAACATGAACTACCGGGATTTTCCATGTATCTGGATACCAACGGCATCCAGAATTTCGACAAGGAAAAGGTTATCCAGGCCCTCAGTCAGGCAGCCGATAAGCTGCGTGACAAGGTGATCATGTAAGAGCCTGTTCGCACCCTGCTGGGTGTGGGTCCTGCAGCCCTGGCATACACAGCTCGCCATCGAGCAGCGGCTGCTGCGCTAGAAACTCCAGCGCCGATGCGCGCCAGGATTGCTTAGCAGCCACCGCGGCGCAACGTGCGCGATCCAGGTTCAATGCCGCCAAACAGGCCGCACGCAACTCCTCGTGCATAACCCCGCTAATGCCCGCTTGCAGCACATCCAGCGGCCCGGCTACCGGAAACGCCGCCACCGGCGTGCCGCAGGCCAGGGCCTCAAGCATTACTAAGCCGTAAGTATCGGTACGCGAGGGGAATACCAGCACGCTGGCGCTCTGAAACGCTTCGGCTAGCGCCTGGCCATGTCGATAGCCAAGAAAGCTCACCTGCGGATAAGCCGCCTGCAATGCGTCGCGCTGCGGGCCGTCGCCGACCACGCGCTTCTCCCCCGGTAGATCGAGGGCCAGGAACGCTTCGATATTTTTCTCCGGGGCAATCCTTCCGACATACAGAAATACTGGTTCAGCCAGGCTTGACGGCGTTACGGATGGACGAAACAGCCGCGTATCAACGCCCTTACGCCACAGCACCAGCCGCTTAAAGCCCCAGCCGGCAAACTCCTCACGCATGCGCTCGGTAGTCACCAATACCGCCTGGCTCGACCGGTGAAATGCGCGCAGAAAGGCATAACCCCAGCACAGTGACACCCAGGGCCAGCGCGTGTGTACGTACTCGGGAAAACGCGTGTGGATGGCGCTGGAGAACGCCAGGCCGCGCCTGCTTAGCCAGCGCCTAGCCGCCCAGCCCAGGGGGCCTTCAGTGGCCAGGTGCACGCAGTCCGGCTGAAATGCACGAATCGCTGGCCCAACCCGCCAGAGGTTCCATACCAGCGGAATTTCCGGGTAGCTGGGACATGGCAGCGCGCTAAAATCCGCCGGCGACAGCAGCTTGACCTGATGGCCGAGGCCGCGCAGTTCGCTGATCAGCGCCTGCAGGCTGGTGACCACACCATTGACCTGCGGTGACCAGGCGTCGGAGACGATCAGAATCCTCACAGGGCCGGCTCAGCGGCCACAACCGGGGCTGCTTGCAGCTGACGCGCCTGATCATCAGCCAGGCGATACAACTCGATGCTGCCATCCAGATGCTCGATCAGTGCCGTGCAGGACTCCACCCAATCGCCGCAGTTCATGTACTCGACATCACCCATCGGGCGGATTTCGGCATGGTGGATATGCCCGCAGATCACGCCATTGAAGCCACGCTTGGCGCATTCATGGACGATGGCTTCTTCAAAGTCGCTGATAAAATTCACCGCGCTCTTGACCTTGTGCTTGAGGTACGCCGACAGCGACCAGTAGCCATAGCCATAACGGCTGCGCCAGAAGTTCAGCCAGCGGTTGAGGGTCAGGGTAAAGCCGTAGGCCGAATCGCCGAGAAAGGCCAGCCAGCGGTGATAGCGAGTGATCACATCGAACTGGTCACCATGAATCACCAGCAGGCGACGACCATCGGCAGTGAGGTGCTCAGCTTCGTCGACCAGCTGGATATTGCCGAGCATTAAACTGGAGTAGCGACGCAGGAATTCGTCATGGTTGCCGGTGACGTAGATCACCTCGGTGCCGCGTTTGCTCATGGTCAGCAGGCGGCGGATCACGTTGCTATGCGACTGCGGCCAGTACACCCCGCTGCGCAGCTTCCAGCCGTCGATGATGTCACCGACCAGGTAGATCTTGTCGGTCTGGTAGCGCTTGAGAAATGCCGCCAGGTGTTCGGCCTGACAGTCCCGGGTGCCCAAGTGCACATCGGAAATCCACAGAGTACGGACACGTTGCTTGCGGCTGGGCTTGGCGAGCTGGGCGCTGGTCATAGACGACCTCCGGCTGGGTTTGCTCGAGTCTGCGCAGCACCAGTGAAATAGCCATGACAGGCGCGTGGCAGTTCAATGACAGCGCACCCGCCAGATCTGCGAGTAGACTTAGTCGCCTGAAAAGGAGCCAATAATGTCCTCGCTGCTTTCACTGCGTCATTACAGCCACGAACTGCTCAGCCACAGCCATGACCATGCACAGCTGGTCTTCGGCCTGAGCGGCGTACTGGAGTTCGAAATTGCCGGGCGTGGTAGCCAGGTGAAACGACAGACCCTGGCCGTGGTGCCCAACGCTGCGCAGCATGCCTGCGGCAGCAAAAATGGCAGTCACTGCTTGGTGCTCGACGTACCCGAAGACAGCTGGCTGCGACAACAACTGGGCTCGCATCTGGATGCCACCCGCCAGCTGCTGGAAAAACCCGCCGCCGTCAGCCTGAATCCCGCACAGAGCCAATTGGTCAGCTGGCTGGCCGCCAGCCCGATCAATGACCCGGTGATTGCCCAGCAAGGCGCCGCCCTGCTCTTGGCCAGCCTGGCCAATGGTGACATGCCCGCCCATGCCGCCAGTCGCCTGCCGCTGGCGGCGCTGGATGGGTATATCGACCAACATGCCGCCCACCCCTTGCAGGTTGCCGACCTGGCATGCCTGGCCGGCCTGTCAACGGCGCGTTTTCATGCGCGCTTTCTCAGTGAGACCGGACAAACGCCCATGGACTATGTGCGGAATCGCCGCTTGCAGCTTGCGCGTCAGCTGCTGCAAAGCAGCAACCTGGCGATTGGCGAGATTGCTGCGCGAGTTGGCTACAGCTCGCAAAGTGCCTTTAGTGCCGCCCTGTTGCGGCATCTCGGCGTTACGCCTCGGCAACTGCGCCGCACTGATTAATTCACGGGCTCCAGCGACAAGAGCCTGGCGACAAAACCCGCGATTCCTGAGACAGACAAGGGCACAGATAGGCACCTAGACTGCTCGGCAGAATCGAGGAGTCGCCCATGCAACACATCGAATGGCAGGATTTCGAAAAGGTGGAGCTGCGCGTCGGCACCATTCGCGCTGCCCGCCCCAATAAAAAAGCGATAAAGCCCGCCTATGTGCTGGAGGTCGATCTCGGCGAGTTGGGTCTCAAAACCTCCAGCGCCCAGCTCACCGCCCACTACAGTTGCGAGCAACTGCTCGGCCGCCAGGTGCTGTGCGTGTGCAATTTCGCTGCAAAACGCATCGCCGGCGTACGCTCCGAAGTGTTGGTGACCGGGGTGTATGACGCCGATAACCGCGTGGTACTGGCCGGCTTCGACAAACCGCTACCGAACGGCGCCCGCCTGGCATGAATCAACGTAACGCGCTGTGGGCGATCCATCTGGGCGCTCTGCTGTTTGGTCTATCGGGCATCTTTGGCAAGCTGGCCAATACCACCCCACAAATGATCTCCGCCGGCCGTGCCGTATTCGCCGTGGCAGCCTTACTGCTGTTCGCCAAGCTGATCAACAACGCTCGCCTGGTCAGCCTCGGGCTGCGTCAAGCCAGCTTACTGGGCCTCGGCGGCCTGCTGCTTGGCGGCCACTGGTGGAGCTTTTTCGAGTCCGTGCATATCTCCGGCGTGGCTATCGCCACCCTCGGCTTTGCCAGTTTTCCGGCCTTTACCGTGCTGCTCGAAGGTTTGCTGTTCCGCGAACGTACCCGGCCGATCGAATACGCCATGGTGGCGCTGGTGTGCCTGGGCCTGGTGCTGGTCACCCCGGATTTCGACCTGAGCAGCCAGGCCACCAGCGGCCTACTCTGGGCAGTGCTGTCCGGCCTGCTGTTCGCCCTGCTGTCGCTGCTCAACCGCGCCAGCACCCGTGGCATTGATCCGGTGCAGGCGGCGCTGTACCAGAACCTCACTGTGCTGCTGGTGTTTATGCCGCTGGCCTGGCCGACGCTGCCCAGCGTGCAGGCGCAGGACTGGTTGTGGATGGCCATGCTCGGGATCTTCTGTACAGGCCTGGCGCACAGCCTGTTCGTCGCCAGCCTGCGGGTACTCAAGGCGCGCACCACCGCGGTGATTTTTGCCCTGGAACCGATCTACGGGATTGCTTTCGCCTGGTTACTATTCAGCGAAGTACCGACCTTACGCATGCTTGCCGGCGGCCTGCTGATTGTCAGCGCAATCTTTGTTTCGGCGCGGATGGCCAAGTGATCAATGGCTACGGTCGTTATGACCGAGATCCCGCGCCGGGTCGATCTGATCGCGCAGGCGCTGTTTGAGTACCTTGGCCTCGGGAAAGCCGCCATCGGCCTTGCGCTCCCATATCTGCACACCATCACAGGTAATGCGAAACACGCCGCCCGTGCCAGGCTCCAGGCACACCCTGGACAGGTCATCGGTAAAACTCGACAGCAGCTCCTGAGCCAGCCAGGCGGCGCGCAGCAACCACTGACATTGGCTGCAATAGGTGATGACCACTTCGGCTTTCGGGCTGGACATTGGCGGCAGGCTCACGATGGATGAAAAGCCGATAATAACGCGCAGCGGCCTTACCTCAGCACAAGAAAAACGCCCGCGTACCAAGGGCACGCGGGCGTTGAGTGACGGCCTGTTGTATCAGGCGATTCTGGCCAGCAGCTGACGCGCTTCCTGCTTCTGCTCTTCATCACCCTCGTTGATCACTTCATTGAGAATCTGGCAGGCGCTGTCCAGGCTGCCCTGCTCGATATAGGCCAGAGCCATGTTCAATTTGGACAAGTTTTCACGGTTGCCGGCCAGCTCATCAAGGTCATCCAGGTAGGACGCATTGAACTCATCCGCCCCCCAGCCGTCGTTGGAGGTTTCCTCCACCAGCATCGATTCGGCAAACGGGCTGCGCGCATCGTGGGTGCCTGGCAACTCGAAAATATCCGAGGACTTGCGCTTGGCCTCTGCATTGCTTTTGGACGCAGGCTTACTCTGCGCACTAGGGGCAAAGGGGCTGACCAGATCCCAGTCGGCATCCAGCGACATATCATCCAGATTAAGCTGACCATCATTGGCGGCCTCCTCAAACGAAGGCTCCTCGAGCTCATCCAGCTCGAGCACCACATCGTCAAGCAGACTGGTGGCTGGCGCATTGAACAGCTCGGCATGCCGCGCTTTCAATTCGTCGATCCGTGCCGGAGTAAAGCCCGATGCTCGCACCAATGCTTCATGGGCGACAAAGCCTTGAGCATCCCCCATCAAGGCCAGCACTTCCAGCAGCCGGAAACCGATATCACTGCGCTGCGGTTGCGCTTCCCAGGCCTTGCGCAAAGTACTCGCAGCCTCACTGAGGCGGCCATAGGCGACATACACATTGGCGCTTTGCAACGCATCCTCACCCGCAGCCGGCCATACCGGACCGGCACGCGGCACGTCGCGTACCTTGAGGGCTACCGCGGCCGGCGGCTCTACCGGTAAAGGCGGTGTCACACTTGGCGCCTTGGGCATGTTAGCTGCGCGCGCCGACTGGGCAGGCACAGGCGTAGGCTCGACGGGTTTTCTGCTACGCCAGAACAGGCCAGCCACACCCGCCAGCAGCAGCGCCAGCAGACCGGCAATAATCGCAAGCCAGTTGCTACCTGATTCAACGGTAACCGGCGGAGTAACTGCGACTGGAGTAGGCGCTGGCGCTGCGGTGGCTTCGGCACTGGCCCGGCGAGCGGCCAACTCGGCCTGCAGCCCAGCAATCTGCTGATCCCGCGCCTCCATCTGCTCTTGCAATTGCTGCACCTGCAGGCCCAGTTGGGCCAGGCTTTGTTGCAGTTGCAGGGTTTCGCTTATTTGGCTGGCCAATTCTTCCTCGACGCGAGCCTGCTCCTGGATCAATTGCTCAGCCGGCGGATCAACCGGCAGCGGCGTGCTAGGCGCTGCCGTCGCCTCAGGCAAAGCGGCTGCAGAAGGCTCCGACACTGCTGACGAAGCACTGGCGAGGCTATCGGGCAATAGCAACTGCACACCTGCGCGCAGGCGATTGATATCGCCATTGATAAAGGCCTGTGGATTGAGTGCATGGATATCGTTCATGACTGTCTGGGGCGACACCTGCCCCGCATCGGCGGCCAGACGCATGGCAATCTTCCATAGGCTGTCACCGCTGACCACGCCGTAGCGATTACCCAGCTGCGCGGCGGGCATTACGCCAGGGCGCACAGGCGCAGCAGTGGTTACACGGGGCGTAATCGGCGCGGCGGCTGGCGCGCTGCTGGCAGGCGCAGCCAAGCTGCGGTAAGCGGCAGAACTGGGTGGATCAAGGAGAACGGTGTACTCGCGGTACAGCTGGCCGTTGGGCCGTACCACTTCGACGATAAAGTTCAGATACGGCTCACGCACCGGCTGGGTCGACACCACGCGAATCACACTCTTGCCGCCCCGCAGCAATGGGGTGAAGCGCAGGTCATTGAAGAAATACAGGCGATCAACACCAGAACGGCTGAACACTTCGGCGGGCGCCAGACGCACGCGCATATCTGCGTTGGTCAGATCGCCCACATCAAACAATTCGATTTCGGCATCCAGCGGCTGACTAAGCGCCGAATGCAAGGTAATTTCACCCAGCCCAAGCGCTGGTACCAGCCCTGAATAGAGGGCCGAACTGGATGCCAGGCCGATCAGTAATTGACGAACCTTTGCCATAAAAACGCTCCCGGTGAATCCGCCGCACGCCCTTGCCAATACGTGCGCTTCCAGCGCATACAAACAGTATAGAAGACGGCAAATGCTGCCTTGGGAAGTACGTTCCGTGTTTAACCCGGCTGGTGCATGAATAGTTACGGCGCACTGAGTACCAAAATAGCAACCGCTGTTTGGCAACAAGCCACCGCAGGTGCAAGCATAGGCTCGCAGTCAATAAAATGACAACTCCGTCACACTACCATTTAGCTGTCAGCGCCTTGTCGACTTGACGCCCCAGGCGGCCAAAACCGTAATCGCGAATACCCCAGCCACCAGCCAGAAACTTTGTTTGAAGGCGAGCATCTCCGCCCAGTGATCGCCACCTTCGGCGTTGTGCCGCCACTCCAGAAAGAAGGTCAGCAGATTGACCCCAAATGCGCCGCCCAACTGGCGAACAAAGGTGATGGCCCCTGCGCCTTGGGCCAGCTCCTCGGGGCTTAGAATATCCAGCGAACCGGTACTCAAGGCCGGCAACAACACGCCCAGACCAATGCGCCCAACACAGGCCCAGAAGCACAGCTGGATAAACGAGGCGCCCTGCTCGACCCAGGCCAGCCCCGCCGCGGACAGGGCAAAGACCAGCAGGCCGGCACTCAGCAGCACGGCCGCAGACAGCCGATCACT
Organism: Pseudomonas sp. EA_35y_Pfl2_R111; assembly: GCF_963970955.1. Taxonomy (NCBI): domain Bacteria; kingdom Pseudomonadati; phylum Pseudomonadota; class Gammaproteobacteria; order Pseudomonadales; family Pseudomonadaceae; genus Pseudomonas; species Pseudomonas sp. EA_35y_Pfl2_R111. The sequence continues at coordinate 436,580 of NZ_CAXAOM010000001.1, forward strand.
GAGCCAACCACCGAGAAAGGACGCCATGCCCATCAATATCCCAGCCGGCAACAGCAACAGACCCGAACGCCCGGCGCTGAAGCCTTCAACGGTCTGCAAGTACAGCGGGATCAGGTAGGTCGAACCATACAGACCCAGGCCCAGCGTCAACGCAACCCAGCTGGCGCTACGAAACCCGGCATGCCGCCACAGCGCCAGCGGCAGCAGCGGCTGAGCGGCGCGCCGACTGCGCAGAATGAACACCGCGCCCGCCAGCAGCGCCACACAGCCCGGTAACCAGACCCGGGGCGTCGACCAGGCAAAACGCTGCGCTTCAGCGAGAAAACCCAGCGCGGCAAATATCGCCACACAGAGCCAGGCAAAGGCCTGAATATCCAGACGCGGCGTGCTGCGCTCACGCTCACTGGGCAGCAACCACTGACCGGCGAGCATAGCCAGCAGACACATTGGCAGCGGCATCCAGAAGATCGACGGCCAACCGAAATGATCGACCAAGTAGCCGCCGATCCCCGGCCCCAGCGACGGCGCCAGCATCACCCCCAGGCCATATATGCCCAGCGCCATGCCGCGCCCGCCATCGGCGAATACGCGAAAGATCAGCACCATGGCCAACGGCTGCACGATCCCCGCACACAGCCCCTGCACGATGCGCAAGGCAATTAGCTGCCAGGCGGCGTGAGCCACCAGCGCCAACAGTGAACTGAGGATAAATAGCAGCAGGCCGAATTGCGCCGTACGCCGTGCGCCGAAACGTGCCTGGGCCCAGGCGGCCAACAACAGGCCCGCAGTCATGGCTGCGAGAAAGCCGGTGGACAACCACTGCGCCAGCGGCCGACCGATGGCGAAATCCGCCATGATCGCCGGCAAGGCGACGTTGATACTGGTGGAGGCCAACACCATGGCCATGCTGCCAACCATCAGCAAGGCCAGCAGCCACTGCGGGTAACGCGGACCGAAGCGTTGCTGCAAGGCCTGCAGGTCGTCACGCATCAGCGCTTTTCCAGGTTACTCAACACCTGGGCGTGGACCTTCTGGCAGCGACGCAATTCGTCTTCATCAATGCCGGCAAACACTTCCTGGCGCAGTTGTGCGGAGATCGCTTCGATCTTTTCAATCAGCGGACGGGCCTGCGGGCTAAGGGCAATCTTCTTCGCGCGACGGTCTTCCGGTACGGCCTGGCGACTGACCAGGCCCTGGGCTTCCAGGCTGTCGAGCAGACGCGCCAGGGTCGGCCCTTCAACGCCAACGCTTTGCGCCAACTCACGCTGGGTCGGCAATTCAGCAAAGCGTCCTAGGTGCAGCAGCACCAGCCAACGAGCTTGCGATAACCCCAGGCCAACCAGACGGCGATCCAGTTCGGCACGCCAGGCGCGGGAGAGTTGGGCAACTTGCATGGCAAAACGGTGCTGATCGGTATGCGACATGGACAACGGCTCTTAACTATAAAAACTAATTATTAGCCAGCTAACCATAACCCTTTTACCGAGGCAAGCCTGTAAAAGGTTTCACCACTTTACATACTGATCTTCAACAAAGCCCCAGAGGTTGTCGATGCACACCTCGGGCCGGCCAATTGGGCGCAGCACGCCGGTGAACTGACCGAAGATCTGCTTGAAGTTGCTCGCTAGCAGCCCCACGTTCAAGCGCTCCTTGTGCAAACCACGCCCCTCGAAACGCAGCGCCACCTGGCCGTCATACGAGTTGATCAACCAGGGCTGCAACGGCTGATCGCGATCAAAGACAAAGCGCACCGTATCGACCTTGAGCAGCTCGCCGTCGAGCCAGAAGCAGTTCTCGGTAAAACTGCTTTCATTGACCCCGCAGGACAGGTTCAGTCCGACCCGCTGCTCCCCCGCCAGGCCGGACAGGCAGGCCCAGTTCCAGTGGGTTTCGGGGCGCATATAACCGGCCGACCAATCGTGATGAGCAAATGCGCCAATCTGCGCCAGGTCGAAATCCCCCAGCGCGCTTCGTACCTGCCCCGTGCAGCGCACTCCCGCCACTTTCTGCGCATAAACCCAACCGTTGACCGCGGTGGGCGTGTTGATGCACATCGGTTGAAAAGCCGGCTGCTCCTCAGAAAAGCAGGCGTCGATACGGGTGCCGTCATCCAGTTCCACCAGCAGGCGCTTTTCTCTGGGCGAGGCGTTGTTTTCCAAACGCAGCAGGTTGCCGCCACTGCGCACCTCGCACACGCCCTGATCCGGGGTCTGCGAGAACTGGCTGCCAAAGCCCAGCGGCAGCTTGAACTGGCGTTCGATCATGCGCCCGCTGGCCGGATGAAACAGGTAGACAAACCCCACACCCAACAGGCTGAGGTTGGCCAGCGCGCAGCCGCCAATCAGCTGATCACTGATCAAGCCGAAATACTGAAACTGGTGGAAGCGCCGCCATTTCGCCAACGCGCCCAGCTTGCGGCCCATGGGCGAGCGGAAATCAAAATCGCGGTAATTGATCAGCCCCGGCGCGGTGGGAAAAATGCCGTAATGCGGCTGGCCGTTGGCCTGAATCAGTCGATCCATCGGAGCAATCACTCAAGGAAAAAAACCTCAGCGATGCTAGCACCGCGACTTCGCTGCGGGCATTCACCACAGACGCCAAGCACAGCGGCAAAATCGGCCAAATAGCAGGCAGACATATGGCTACGCCCAAATGACGTGTTGCACGCAGCTTTTGTAGGGTGGGTTAGTGGCGCAAGGCGGATTGGCACAGCAGCAACTGCGGAATTGTGCGCCATCTGGTGGGTTACGGCGCAACTAACTACGCATCAGCAGATAGCCCGTGGTCGTGCGCCCAACCCACCCTACGCCACAACCTGATTGCGGCCAAACGCCTTGGCCTCGTAAAGCGCGCGATCCGCATGCTCGTAGAGCTGCGCCAACGCGCCACCTGCCGCGGGTTGAATGCAGGAAATGCCAATCGACATGGTCAACATGCTCGCCGTGTCCGAGCCTGCATGTTCGATATTTAGGGTTTGCAGGGTCTGGCGCAGTGCTTCGGCGTGGTGCCGCGCTTCGACTTCGCCGATGTCATAGAGCAGCACCGCAAACTCTTCGCCGCCCAGGCGCACAGCCATATCCAGCGGACGCCGTGCGGCGTCCTGCAGCAGGCTGCCAATGCGTTGCAAGACGTTATCGCCGGCCTGATGGCCGTAATGATCGTTGTAGGCTTTGAAGTGATCGACATCGCAGAGCAGCAACGCCAGGCTGCGATTCTCGCGCTGGGCCTGACGCCACAGGCGCTCGAACTGACGGTTGAAGCTGCGGCGATTGTGCAGGCCGGTCAGGCTGTCGTGATCAGCCAGTACGCGCATCAGCCGGCTGATCAGAAAATGCTCACGCGATTTGAACTCCAGCAGATAACAACCCACAGCGCCCATCAGGTTGCCGAACAGCAGAAACAGCGTGTTATTGATCAGCCGAGGCAGCGCCAAACGGGCCACCAACAATTCGACACAGACGTAGACCAGGAGCACCAGCAAGGAGCAGCACAAGGCTTCGACCAGACGTAGCCCCGCCAGAAAATATGCAGCCATGCAGACCAGCAGCAGTCCTTCATAGGGATAACTCGGGTCAACCCGATGGGCAATGCCAACTACAAAGGACGCCGCCGCGCCCAGCGCTAACAGGCTGACCAGGCTCAGCGGCTGTAACAGGTAGGTGTGCTTGCGCTGAATCAGCAACCCAGCGAATAGCAACAACAGCAATAAAACCGCGAGGCGGATGGCCAGCATCCACCACACTTCAGGCGCCTTGATCAGGACGAAATCAAACGCGGCAAAAGCCAGCCACACCAGAATGCCTACGCCCAGGGCGATGCGCTTGAGGTCGAAGGTGTCGTCGCGCACATAGTCGCGGTACTCCTGCTCCAGTGGCCGGGAGAAGCGCAACAGACGGAAGCCCAAGGCAAGCTGATCCGCGTAGGGACTGGGGCGAACATCGTCTAGCCAGGCATGGGAAAGCGGCACCGGAACCTCTACAGCTGGGTAGCTGAAAACACCTTAGTCGCTCGCATCCAGCGCCACAAGATCAACCGGCAGCCAGACCGCATTCAGGCTTCAAACTCCGCCTGCAAGGCCGCTCGCACGCAGTGCAGAATGCCCAGCTCAACGCGCCCGGAGAACTGCTCACTGATTGCGGCTACAGGCGGCAGTTCGCCCTCACCGTCGAGAAAGGCGTCTTGGATCTCGCCGAGCAATGCCTCGGGCAGATCCAGCGCCTGTTCCAGAGACAACTGCTGACGAGCAATGGCTTCGGCCAGCAGGCCGTAGACATTCTTCTCGCTGCAGCTGAGCTGACTGGCGATCTGCGCGGGGGTCATGCCGGCACGGGCCAGGCTGACCAGTTCGTGGCGCAAGTCGACCACCGCGCGCGGCGCTTCATCATCCGCACCGAGCACGGCCAGGAAGGCCTCGCCATAACGCTCCAGCTTGCGTGCGCCGACACCGCTGACCCGAGCCATCTCGGCCAGGGTACTGGGCTTGCTGCGCAGCATCTCCAGCAACGTGGCATCCGGGAAGATCACATACGGCGGTACGCCATGCTCTTCCGCAAGTTTGCGGCGTAAGGCGCGCAGCGCTTCCCACTGGCCGCGCTCCTCCCCCCGCACTAACTGACTGGCGGCGCTACTGGAGGCCTTGGCGCTCTGCTGTGGTTTCAGATCACGGCGCAGCTGCAGGCCGACCTCACCCTTGAGCAAGGGCCGGCAACTATCAGAAAGGCGCAGGCCACCAAACCCTTCGAGGTCGACATCGGCCAGGCCACGCGCCACCAACTGACGAAACAACGAACGCCATTCACCTTCGGCCAGCGCCTTGCCGATGCCGAACACCGCCAGATGTTGATGGCCCACGCCACGGATTTTCTCGTTATCGCGGCCGAGCAGCACATCGACCAGGTGGCCGACACCGTAACGCTGGCCGGTGCGATAGATTGCCGACAGTCCCTGGCGCGCGGGCTCGGTGGCATCCCAGGTCTGCACCCCGTCGATGCAGTTATCACAATGGCCACAAGGCTGCGGCATGTCTTCGTCGAAATAAGCCAGCAGGGCCTGGCGCCGGCAGCGGGTTTCCTCGCACAGCGCCAGCATGGCATCGAGCTTGTGTTTCTCGACGCGCTTGTGGCGCTCGTCACCCTCGGAGTTGTTGAGCATCTGCTTGAGGAAAATCACATCCTGCAGACCGTAGGCCATCCACGCATCCGCCGGCAGGCCGTCGCGGCCGGCGCGACCGGTCTCCTGATAATAGGCTTCTAGAGATTTCGGCAGATCGAGGTGGGCGACAAAGCGCACGTTGGGTTTATCGATGCCCATGCCAAAGGCGATGGTCGCCACCATGATCAACCCTTCCTCGTTGAGAAAGCGCTTCTGGTGATAAGCGCGCAACTCATTGGCCAGACCGGCGTGATAGGGCAACGCCGGGAAGCCCTGTTCGGAGAGGAATGAGGCAACCTCCTCGACCTTCTTGCGCGACAGGCAATAGACGATCCCGGCATCGCCCTTGCGCGCCGCGAGGAAGTTCAGCAACTGTTTGCGCGGCTGCTCCTTGGGCACGATGCGGTAGAAAATATTCGGTCGGTCAAAGCTCGACAGAAAACGCTCGGCATTCTGCAGATGCAGACGCTGGACGATTTCCTCGCGGGTGCGCATATCCGCCGTGGCAGTCAGGGCGATGCGCGGCACATTGGGGAACAGCTCGGCAAGCTGGCCCAACTGCAGATACTCAGGGCGGAAATCATGCCCCCACTGCGACACGCAATGCGCTTCGTCGATGGCGAACAGGGCAATCTCGAGGTTCTGCAGAAAGCTCAGCATGCGCGGCTGCACCAGCCGCTCGGGGGCCAGGTAGAGCATCTTGATTTCGCCGCGCTTGATCCGCTCGGCGATCTCGCGCTGCTCATCGGCGCTCAGGGTGGAATTCAGCGCCACTGCCGCCACGCCCAGCTCATCAAGGGTGGCGACCTGATCGTCCATCAGCGCGATCAGCGGCGACACCACCACCGCCAGGCCTTCGCGTAGCAGGGCCGGCACCTGAAAGCACAGCGACTTGCCGCCACCGGTGGGCATCAATACCAGAGCATCGCCGCCACTGGCCACGCGCTCGATAATCGCACCCTGACGGCCACGAAAGCTGTCGTAACCGAATACGTCTTTGAGGATGCGTTGTGCGTGCTCGAGCATGAAAGGTCTCCGAAACAAGCCGCGCATTATACGCACCTGGCAATGGGCCTGAGTCCCGATCTGACCCAGCTGCGCATTTGCCCGTATTTACCTAGAACTATGGCTGCTGTAGCGGGTCTGGACTAGAATCCAGCCTCGTTTACTTCTTCAAGGTAGCCCTCGATGTCTTTCGCCGAACAATTGTCCCGCCTGCAAGCCTTCCTCGACGCCGATGAGCTGCATGACGAGGCACTGGACTACATCGCCGCCCACGGCTACCTGACCGCCCTGTCGATCTGCCCGCAGCCGGTGCCGGAGCGCGAGTGGATTGATGCACTGTTCTCCGAGCCGCCGCACTACCGCAGTGATGCCGAGCGCGAAGAGGTCGAAGCCACCCTGATCCAACTGCAAAGTCATATCGCCCGCCAACTGGCCAGTGATGATGATCCGGAAGTGCCGTGCGAGCTTGACCTGGGTGACGAGCCGGATGATTCCGATCTGCGCGGCTGGTGCATCGGCTTTATGGAAGGGGTGTTCCTGCGTGAAGCGGTGTGGTTCGACGACGCCGAAGACGAGGTCAGCGAACTGCTGCTGCCGATCATGGTCGGTTCAGGCCTGTTTGATGAGCAACCCGAGTTCGCCGAGATTGCCCGTGATCGCGACCTGGTCGACAGCATGGTCGAACAGATCCCTGAGCTGCTGACCGCGCTGTTCCTGCTATGCCATGCCCCGGAAGAAAAACCGGCCCTCCTGAAGCCCCGTCACCACTAAGCACGCGCCATGGCGCGCACTATCCAGGAACAGCGCAACCCGGTTATTCGCTACGTTCTGCTGGCCATCGGCTGGCTGAGCGTGGCGCTGGGAGTAATCGGCATCTTCCTTCCCGTACTGCCCACCACACCTTTCCTGCTGCTGGCTGCCGCCTGTTTTATGCGCAGCTCGAAGCGCTTCTACCTGTGGCTGGTCAATCACCGCCAGCTTGGCCCGTGGATCATCGATTACCTCGAAGGCCACGGTATTCCGCTCAAGGGTAAGGTCTACGCCATCAGCCTGATGTGGCTGAGTATCGGCGTGTCGTGCTACTTGGTGCCGCTGTTCTGGGCCAGAGCCTTTATGTTGACCAGCGCGGTGCTGGTCAGTCTGTATATCCTCAGCCAGAAAACGCGGGACAAATCCTAAGCACCGAACCAGCCGACATTCGGTATATTCAGCGCGGCAAAAAACAGCAGCACCACCTAGACTTTCCCAATCCCCGGCCGAGGCGCGGTACATGCCACCCCGTCAGCTTACTCATGGATGGTTTAAGCGCCTCAACCGAGCGTTGCTGGGCGGTTGCATCCTGCTGATCGGCCTGGCCAGCGCGCTGGCCAACTGGGACTTCGGCCTCATCCTGCAAAACGCCGAAAGCCGCTACGGCAACCTCGGTGCAGCCAAGCAGCGCATCCAGGCCTGGGAAGCGCAAATCAAGGCCAGCACCGACAGCAGCGAAATAGACAAGCTCACCGAGGTCAATCGTTTCTTCAACCGGCAGATCCGCTTTACCGACGATATCCGCCTGTGGAAACAGAACGATTATTGGGCCACGCCCATCGAGATGCTGGTCAAGGGCGCCGGCGACTGCGAAGACTACTCCATCGCCAAATACTTTACCCTGCGCCGCCTCGGCATCCCCAGCGACAAGCTGCGTATCACCTACGTCAAGGCGCTCAATTACAACCAGGCGCATATGGTGCTGACCTACTACGCCAGCCCTGGCGCCGAACCATTGGTGCTGGACAACCTGATCAATCAAATCAAACCCGCCTCGCAGCGCAAAGACCTGCTGCCGGTCTATGCATTCAATGCGGAAGGGCTCTATCTCCCCGGTTCCAACAGCAAGAAGAGCGACTCCAAGAAGCTCTCCCGCTGGCAAGACATCTTGAAAAAAATGCGCACGGAGGGCTTCGCCATCGGCGAAGGCTAGGAGGAACCTATGTCTCTACTCAAGCAGCTATTTCTCGCCATCTGCCTGTTCCTGGTTGTGGCCTTTACCGGCAGTTTTATCGCCGGGGTGGAAAGCTCGCGCGAGCAATTGCTCAGCCAACTGCGCTCCCATGCCCAGGACGCCGCGACCGCGCTGGGCCTGTCGATGACCCCGCACGTGGATGATCCGGCGATGATCGAGCTGATGGTCAGCTCGATCTTCGACAGCGGCTATTTCACCAGCATCCGCGTGGTGCGCATCCCCGATGATGAAGTGATTGTCGAGCGGCGCAGCGACGATGCCAGCGCAGAAACCGTGCCCGCCTGGTTCAGCGAACTGGTTGACCTGCAACCCCAGGGCGGCGATGCGCTGATCATGCGCGGCTGGGAACAGGCTGCGCGGGTCGAGGTGCTCAGCCATCCGCAATTTGCCCTGGCCAAACTCTGGGACAGCGCCATTGGCAGCCTGATCTGGCTACTGCTCTGCGGCCTGGTCAGCGCCATACTCGGCGGTTGGCTGCTGCGCACTCAACTGCGCCCGCTGGACAATATGGTGCAACAGGCTCAGGCCATCACCCGTCGCGAATTCCTCACCCTGCCCAAGGTGCCACGCACACCCGAACTCAAACGCGTGGTCACCGCCATGAACCAGATGGTGGAGAAGCTGAAAACCCTGTTTGCCGAAGAAGCCGCGCGCAGCGAGAAACTGCGCGAAGAGGCCTATCAGGACAGCATCACCGGCTTGGCCAACCGCCGGCTGTTCGATATCCGCCTGGCCCACCAACTGGTGGTCAGCGAACAGAATGCCGAAGGCTACCTGATCCTGCTGCGGGTCAATGACCTCGGCGGGCTCAACCAGCGCCTCGGCGGCCAGCGCACCGATGGGCTGATTGCCGCCATCGGTGAACTGCTCAAGCGTCTGCTCAACCAGACCAACCGCTCGGACTGGCTGGCCTCACGCAGCCGTGGCGGCGAATTCAGCCTACTGGCCCCCGGCATCGGCAGCGAAGAAGCCGACCTGCTCGCCGGTGAGCTGCATACCGGCCTGGAAAGCCTGCGCCAGACCGGCGCAAGCGACTGCACACCGGTAGCGCATATGGGCATTGCCGCCTTCCGCCCAGGTGAAGAACCCAGCCAAGTCATTGGCCGCGCTGATCAGGCCTTGGCGCAAGCGCAGAATGACCCAAGCCGCGACTGGGTTCGCTTGGATGACTACAACGCCCAACCGACTCAGGGCCTACACGACTGGCGCACCTGGATCGACGATGCGCTGAACAAGCGCAAGCTGCAGCTGTATTTCCAGCCGGTCATGCAATGCGCCGACCGCAACCAGCTGCTGCACCACAAGGTCCTGGCGCGCCTGCTTGACCCGCAAGGCGAAGCGATTGCCGCCGGGCGTTTCCTGCCCTGGATCGAACGCCTGGGGTGGACCGCGCGTTTCGACCTGGCCATGCTCGAGCACAGCCTGGCGCACCTCAGCCAGCATGCTGCGCCACTGGCCCTGAGCCTTTCGGCAGCGACCCTGCGCGATGGCGAAACCCTCAAGCGCATGTTCGAAATCCTCCGGCAACACCCACAGCTGGCCAGCCTGCTGACCCTGGAAGTGGACGAGCGTCACCTGCCGCCGGCCGCCGAGCTGGAAGCCCTTAGCCAGAGCATCCGCGACACCGGATTCAGCCTGGGCCTGCAACACTTTGGCGGGCGCTTCAGCCTGATCGGCAACCTGACCCACCTGGGCCTCGCCTACCTAAAGCTCGATGGCACCTATATCCGCGCCATTGATCAGGAAAGCGACAAGCGCATGTTTATCGAGGCCGTGTTCCGCGCCACCAACAGCATCGACCTGCCATTGATTGCGGAAATGGTGGAAACCGAGGGCGAGCTGGCCGTGCTCAAGGAGCTGGGGCTATACGGCGCAATGGGCCGCCTGCTGGGCGCGCCAGAGCCCTGGAAAGGCTAAACAACCAACGCAAACGGGGTAGTCCGCTTTACGGCCTACCCCGTTATCAAGTACAGCGCTTAGAGCCCGGCAAACAGCGGCTCAGCTGGCAAACAGATAACCTTCCACATCCATACCGGCATCACGCATTTGCGCCAGCTTGTAGCGCAAGGTACGCGGGCTGATGCCCAGACGCTCAGCGGCTTCCTTGCGCCGACCGCGCTCGGCGCGCAAGGTATCGATGATCATCTGAAACTCATGCCGACGCAGATCATCGCCCAAGGCACCGGCTTCTGCCGACGAAGCGTCCTGCTGCACGGGGGCGCTATTGACCACCACCGCCAACAGCGGCTGCGCGGGCGGCGTAACCGCCGAACCAATAGGTGCCAGCAGGCAAAGGTCCTGCGGCTGAATCAGCCCGCCCTGCTGCAAGATCAGCGCGCGCTGGATGGCGTTATCCAGCTCGCGCACATTGCCCGGCCAGCTATGGCTCATCAGGCTCATCTGCGCCTGCGGCGAAAGCCGAATCGGCGCATGGTTCATTTTCTTCACGTACTTGGCCAGCAGACGCTCGGCCAGCGGCACGATATCCGCCGGGCGCTCACGTAACGGCCGCCAGGCCAGCGGGAACACTGACAGGCGATAGTAAAGGTCTTCACGGAAGCGCCCCGCCGCCACTTCTGCAGCCAGGTCACGGTTACTCGTAGCCAGCACACGGATGTCCAGAGTAATCGGCTTGCGCGCGCCCACCCGTTCCACCTCACGCTCCTGCAGCACGCGCAACAGTTTGGCCTGCAAGCCCAGCGGCATTTCAGAAATTTCGTCGAGCAGAATAGTGCCGCCTTCGGCCAATTCAAATTTGCCCGGCGCACTGGCAATAGCCCCGGTAAATGCGCCCTTCTCATGGCCAAATAGCGTGGCCTCGAGCATGTTGTCTGGAATCGCCGCGCAATTGATCGCAATAAAGGGTTTGCTGCCGCGTGGTGACTGCTGGTGGATAAAGCGCGCCAGCACCTCTTTACCGGTACCGGATTCGCCAGTGATCAATACCGTTGAATCGCTCTGCGCCACCCGCGTGGCCAGGGCCAGCAGCTGCACGCTGGCCGGCTCCTCGGCAACCGGGCCGTCCTGCTCGCTGACAGAAACCTGGCCCAGCGCATGCCTGTCCACCAGTGTCAGCAGGGCTTTCGGCTCGAATGGTTTAACCAGATAATCCGCCGCGCCTTGGCGCATGGCATCTACCGCCCGCTCCACCGCGCCGAACGCAGTCATCAACAGCACCGGCAGTTGGGGCTGACGCTGACGAATCTGCGCCAGCAACTGATGGCCATCCATACCGGGCATATTTACGTCGCTGACTACCAGGCCAAAAGGCTCTTCGGCAATCGCCAGCAGCGCCGCTTCGGCACAATCCACCGCTCGGTAGTCATGCCCACCCAACGCCAGGGTATCGGCCAGTGCCTCGCGCAATGCACGGTCATCTTCGACCAATAGAATTTTGCTCGCCATGGATGGTTACTCCTGAATCAAAGGGTGCGTAGCACCAAGCAGCGGCAAGGTGAGAATGGCGCAGGTGCCACGCCCCGGCCGCGAACGCAGCTGCACATCGCCCTGATGGGCGCGCGCCACTGCCTTGACCACGGCCAGGCCAAGCCCGGTACCAGTGGTTTTGGTGGTAAAGAAGGGTTCGCCAAGCCGCGCCAGCGTCGCGCGGTCAATGCCTGGGCCGTTGTCGCTGATGCACAGCCGCACAGTTTCGCCGCGCTGATACAGATGAATCTTCAATCGCGCTTCACGGCCGCCTGCCTGAATCGCGTTCTCGATCAGATTGAGCACAGTGCCCACCAGCGTGTCGCGGTTGCACAGCAGCTCGCCCGCGCGGCTATCGCACTGCCAGCGCACCTGCATATCCAGCACATGGGGTTCGGCGGCGCTGCGCAGCGCATCGAACAGTTCCTTGGGTACCAAACGATCCGGTAGTGGCAGCTCGCCACGGGCGAAGATCAGCATGTCGCGCACCTGATGCTCCAGCTCGTGCAGACGCTCTTTCAGGCGGCCGGCAAACCGCTGCTGCTGTTCAACTGGCAGCACTTGCTCAGTCAAGTGACTGGCGTAGAGCAATGCAGCCGAGAGCGGCGTACGAATCTGGTGAGCCAGAGATGCGACCATACGGCCCAAAGCAGACAAACGCTCATGGCGCGACAATTGATCCTGCAAGCGCCGGGTTTCTGTCAGGTCGGTCAGCAGCACTAACTGCCCGGGTTCAGCGTGCAGTGAACGGGTGGCAATCGACAAACGCCGGCCATCCTTCAGGGAGATTTCATGGCCGTCATCTTCACGTGGGGCAAAGTTGCGCGCGATCACCTGGCGCCAGAGCATACCCACCAATGGCTGACCGAGCAGATTACGCGCCACCGGGTTGGCTTCGCGCACCACGCCTTGACCGTCGATCACAATCACCCCGCCGGGCAACAGATCCAACAAGCTCTGCAGGCGGTTAGCCAGGCGTTCTTTCTCGGCCAGCTCCTGCATACGCTGAGCACTGACAAGTGCCAACTGGCCCTTTAGCTCAGTCACCCGCGCCTCCAGCATGCTGTAGCTGGTGCTGAGCTGAGTCGACATTTGGTTGAACAAGGCAAAGGCCTGCTCGAGGCCGGCACGGCTGGCCTGCTCCACGGGAGCGGGCGCTTCGGATTCTTCGGGGCGGTGGGCGTTAGCGTTCATGGTTCTCTCTCGCGCAGCGAGCCGTCATAAGACAGTCAGTTGCAAGAGAGATAGCAATACCCGTGCCTGAAAAAATATCCTTTCAAATCAATGCCATAAAAAATAGAGCCGAAGGTTTCGTCAAACCTTCGGCTCTATTGGTTGGGCTAACGCCAAGTCGCTGACGATCGTCGGACATAGAAAGGTCAGTCGTCCAACCCTTCATCATCACGTCGGCTCATACCGTACTTGCGCATTTTCTCAACCAGGGTGGTGCGGCGAATGCGTAAACGCTCGGCAGCGCGTGCAACCACGCCACTGGCGTCGTCAAGCGCCTGTTGAATCAGACCCTGCTCAAGATTGCCCAGGTAATCCTTCAGATCCAAACCTTCCGGCGGCAGCATGGCCATCGAATCCACACCCGGCAGGCCGGCCAAAATGGTCGCGCGCTCATCCAGCTCATCACGCAGCGTCGCCACCATGCCCTCGTCTTCATCATCGACATGGCGGAATTTCTTCGGCAGCTCGCCCACGCCGATAACGCCATAGGGATGCATGATCGCCATGCGCTCTACCAGGTTGGCCAGCTCGCGTACGTTCCCAGCCCAGTCATGCCGACACAGCGACATGATTGCCGCTGAGTTGAAACGGATAGAGCCGCGCTTCTCGAACTCCATGCGCGAGATCAGCTCGTTCATCAGCAACGGAATGTCCTCGATGCGCTCACGCAGCGGGGCCATCTCGATTGGGAATACGTTGAGGCGGTAATACAGATCCTCACGGAAACTGCCGTCCTCAATCATCTTTTCAAGATTTTTATGGGTGGCGGCAATGATCCGCACATCAGCGCTCTGGGTCTTGTTGCTGCCAACCCGCTCGAAGGTGCGCTCCTGTAACACACGCAGCAGCTTCACCTGCATGGGCAATGGCATATCGCCAATTTCATCGAGGAACAAGGTGCCGCCATTGGCCAGCTCGAAACGCCCGGCCCGGCTGGTGATCGCACCGGTAAATGCACCCTTCTCGTGGCCGAACAGTTCGCTTTCCAGCAGCTCGGCAGGAATCGCGCCGCAGTTGACTGGTACAAACGGAGCTTCACGGCGCTTGGAGTGGTAATGCAGGTTGCGCGCGACCACTTCCTTGCCCGTACCCGACTCGCCAAGGATCAGCACGCTAGCCTCGGTGTCGGCCACCTGTTGCATCATCTGCCGTACTTGCTGAATAGCCCGACTGGTACCGACCAGACTGCGGAATAGATTAGTCTCCCGCTGACGGCCGCGCTCACGGGCCTGGTCGTACATCTCGCGGTAGACCTGGGCGCGGTGCAGGGAGTCGAGCAGCTTGTTGTAGCTCACCGGCATTTCCAGCGTTGCCAACACGCAGCGGCGCTGCTCTTCCGGCCATTCGGCGGCGATCTGATCGTTGATCAGCAGGGTAGGTAGGAACTCATCCCAGGCAGCCAGCTGTTTAAGCATTTCCAGCACGCCGCCTTTGGCTTTCACTTCGCCAAGCAGCACGCTGAGCACTTCACGGCTGGATGCCAACTCCGCCACGCATTGACGCCAGTTCTGGCTGTCGCTGGCCAGATGATCTTCACCTAGAAAATTCAAGATCACCGTCAAGTCACGACGGCGCTCGCTGTTGTCGTCAATCAGGAGGATTTTGGTTTCACGCCACATAATTTTATTTGCTGATCCTGGAGTGAAAATGCGCCCGCCGCCCCACTACACTCAATCCAGCCGCCGGCATTTGGCCACTAGTTAAGTCAATTTTTTGTTATTAGTCAATTTTATGGCGTGCTTTTTATTGTGTCCGCCAAGCAGACTAAGCAGCTGTTTAACAAAGAAGGGGAAAGAACGAAACAGAACGCAGATATATGCAGAAGGTCGATACCAGACAGCATCGACCAAAAACGCTAATCAACCAAACAGCTGATAGACCTTGGCACCTTGTTGCGATTGATTGAGCTGAACGAGCTCATGAGCCAATCGCTGTTGCTCGGCTTGGCACACGTGAACCAGCTCGCGATAAAGATCCAGCAACTCCTGCATACGCGCACGTAGAGTTTCTTCATCACTGGCAGATTCGACCATGGCTTCGTCAACGGCCTGGCGGCACTGGAGATCCAGCTCGCCAATAGCGGCCCAATCCTGAGTAGCCAGCGCAGTACGCAAAGCGCTGCCGGTTTCTTCCAAACGCTGCACGGATGAACTCATAATCAATTCCTCAGCCGGGAAACAACATCACTCGGCGATAGCATCCCAGCCAGCTTTTACATTACGAAGCAGGCCTGCAACTTCGTCCAGCGGCGCTATTTCATTCTGCACATTGGCATCAACCAAACGGGTCGCCATGTATTCGTAGAGGCTATCCAGGTTCGCAGCAACTTCACCGCCCTGCTCCAGGTTGAGACCCTCACGCAAGCCACCGATGATGCCGATAGCTTTACTAATCAGCTCACCCTTGAGAGCAACCTGATTACGCTCGATAGCGCCACGCGCCTGGGCAATGCGGGTTAACCCGCCCTCCATCAACATTTGGATCAATCGATGTGGGCTGGCTTCAATAGCCTGGGCCTGGGTGTTGACGGTTTGATACTGCTTGAGGGCCGCCATCGCGTTCATCGTTGTTCTCGCTGTTCTGTTTGCTGGATACCTTGGGTATCGGCGCTACAGAGCAAAGCTTTAGCAACGAAATTATTTTCCTGAGACAGGCTCAATCTCTGGGTCGATCGCATCCCAAGCACTCTTGATCTGCTCAAGCAACACCTGAACCTCATCCAATGTACGCGGCGTATTATCGAGCGCACCACCAGCAAGACGACGGGTCATGTAGTCATAGAGCGAGTCTAGATTTTCAGCAATTTCACCGCCCTGGTCCTTGTCCAGACTGGCTTGCAGAGCCCCCAAAATGGTGATGGTACTGCCAACAGCCATACCGCGAATTTCCGTATCACCTTCCGTTTGAGCATGCTTGGCTAACATCATTCGCTGTATAGCACCCTCAAGCAATAACTGAACAGTGCGATAGGGCGAAACGTCCTGACTGGTATTGACCTGCTTATAAGTGTCGATCGGCGTATTGCTCATTACTTATCCTTTTTCACAAAGCCAGGCAGGCTAGCAAGCTGGTTAGCCAAGCTCTCGCTAGTACGCTTTAGCTGGCCAACCAAGGTATCCATCGCGTTGTATTGAGCATAGAGACGAGTTTGAATTTTCTCTACGCGCAGATCCAAGGTCACACGCTGCTCATCAATATTAGTCAGAGTGCCTTGCAGTGTGTCGGTACGTTGTTTTAGCACGCCAGTAGCTGCCACATAGCCAGAAACAGACTTGCCTAAGCGGCCCATTAAGCCGTTTTCACCCGTCAAATAGCCTGAAATTTGATCAAAATTATTCGCAAGAGCACTTGTCAATTTAGTGTCATCTAGCTTGAGCTTGCCATCTTTTTCGGTGGTGATGCCCAGATCAGCTAGAGCGCGAATGCCATCATCGCCGGTCATCTTAACCATCTCATTGCGTAAGCCGGACAGCACATTACGGACAGATGAATCCCCCAAAAGGGGACCAGTAACCGGCTTCTTACCTTCGCCAAGGCTGACAACCCCTGTCAGCTGAGAAGTCGCGCTGATCAAGGTGTTATATGCTTCAACAAATTTTTGCAGGTTGGCCTTGGCACCCGCCTTATCGACGCCGACACTCACGTTGATAGTTTTACCATCAAGCAACTCAGCTGAACTCTGGGTCGATACAAGATCAAGTGTGACGCCCTCTAAGGCATCTTCAATGCGGTTAGTGTCACGCACTAACTGGAGACCATCAATAGTCACTTTGGAGGATTTCGCTTTCGTGATAACGCCTGCAGCTCCTGTATCAGAACTAGGCGAAACAAAGGCCTCGGCATTATCCGGATCAACAACCGGAACAAATGCTTGGGATGTCAGCGTATTGATACCAGTAACCGTACCGTCTTCGATTGCTTCAACTTGAATATCGTTTCCAGCGCCCGTCTTGCTGGAACTCAACACAAGGCGTGAACCAGAGGCGTCGGTGATGATAGTGGCGCTGACGCCACTGTCCTTACCTGCTTCATTGATAGCATCACGCATGCCCGCCAGCGTGTTGTTCTCGGCGGTTATATCAACGCTGAAATTATTGCTGGTGGTTGAAATATTCAGCTTGCCGCTGTTGAAGGTTGCACTATTTCCACCCGCAACTGACTGCAGCGCAACCTTACTGCTAGTCGCCAACTGCTGTACTTGAACGTTATAGCTTCCCGCAGGGGCAGTAGTTGCAGCGGTGGCCTTGAGCACACTGGTGTTGGAAGAACTTGCTGTACGTGATTCAAACAAGGACGTTTTATTAAGCGCATCAACCGACGATTTGAATGCATTCAGCGCACCGGTCAAGGTACCCAGTGCGGAAATTCGTGTAGTAGTTGCTTTTTCAAGACGATCAAGTTGGGAAGTTTTGGGCGCGCGCTCAGAATCGACTAACGCCTTTACGATGCTGTCGATGTCGATCCCTGAACCGATACCTGTGATACCTACCATGATGCACCTCGTCAAAAACTCGACTGTTTACGCCTCGTGAGCATAAACAATCAAAAGCCATGCCAAGCCTGTGGCTAAGCTTCAGCCTTAAACAGCAGGCTGCGAACCTCCGAGAGATTTTCAGCCAGCTGCAGCGCTTCTTCTGACGGAATCTGTCGAATTACATCGCCAGAGCCAGAGTCAGTGACTTTCACAACAACTCGACCACTGCCCTCTTCAAGCGAAAAATTTAGGTCACGGCGAACCGTCTGAACAAAGTCTTGGATGGTCGCTACAGCAGCTTCAACATCCTCCCTGGATGCTTGAGGGGAAGATGCAGTGCTAACAGATTGATCTGCAACAGTATCTTGAGCAACTCTCTGCTCAAGAGCGCCCTCTACGGCACTACCCGACGTAGCACTTTGAGTCCGCTCTACCTTAG
The DNA here is from genome assembly GCF_963970955.1 of Pseudomonas sp. EA_35y_Pfl2_R111. NCBI lineage: Bacteria > Pseudomonadati > Pseudomonadota > Gammaproteobacteria > Pseudomonadales > Pseudomonadaceae > Pseudomonas > Pseudomonas sp. EA_35y_Pfl2_R111. The sequence continues at coordinate 454,313 of NZ_CAXAOM010000001.1, forward strand.
TAGGTACAGCAGTTGGGGAATTTTGAACTGAACCAATGTCCATCACTTTATCCTCACAATGAGGGAACGGGGGGAAGAGCCATGCCCTCCCCCCCGTAGTCTAGCGCTTCAACCCTTAGCCGAGCAGACTGAGAACAGCCTGCGGCAACTGGTTGGCCTGGGCCAAGATCGCAGTACCGGCCTGCTGCAAGATCTGATTTTTGGTCAGTTCCGAAGTTTCAGCAGCATAGTCGGTGTCACGAATCCGGCTGCGAGCAGCGGAAGCATTCTCTCCAATGTTTTGCAAGTTGGAGATGGTGTTCTCGAAGCGGTTCTGCACCGCACCGAGTTGAGCACGCTGACTGTCGATGTTGGAGATCGCAGAGCTGATGATACCCAAGGCGTTCTGCGCACCAATCGCCGTACCGATATCAATCGAGTCCACCGCTTCTAGCACGCTGAACTTGCTCGCAGCCTGATTACCACCGTCGATAGTGTCGAAATTCTCCACCTCGAAGGCATCTGGCGACTCGAAACGTACCTGGCCTACAACAGTAGCGCCATCAGTGCCGTCACCGGTCATAGCGGCTGCAGTACCGATAGTATCACTAGCATCATCGGAGTCGTCGATGCCGTTGTCGCCATTGAAGGACAGCGTCTGGAGTTCAGCCGCTACCGCAGCGTCCGAAGAATCAGTAGCAGTGTATTCGTCGATCGCGATGTTGTCGCCACGCTCGCTCACCATCTCCAATGCGCCGTTGTTCAGCACCCGGGCACTGATACCGGTACGGCCAGTTTCCTTATTGATCGCATCGGCCAAACCGGAGAGATCACCCCAATCAGTAATACTGGCCGAGATCTGCACAGCGTCGCCTTCTTTGGCGTTATTGGAACCATAGAGATTGAAGCTGATGGTGCCGGACGTATCGGTGTTGGTAAACTTGCCATCCGCGTCCTGCTGCAAGCGCACAGATGTACGCGCAGTCGAGGTTACACCAGTGGAATCCGCTGTACGATTCACAGCATTAGAGAGGTCACGCGCCGAGCTGCCATCAACCAAAGCAACCGAGGCTTCGCCCAGTTTGCCCTTGATGGTCAGGCCATCGGTGGTGGCCGGCGACGAGGCATAACCTACGTCGGTGGAGGTGATGTCGGCGAAGCCGGTCACGACGCTAGCGGCGATACCGCTTTGCGCATCGGTTTCACTGGATACACTGCTGTTAAAGCGGTTTGCACCAATGCGCGAAGCAGAAGCCGCGCCGACCGAAACACTGATGGTCTCGAAGGCGTTAGCGCCGACCTGGAAGCTTTGCGAACCAAAGGTACCGTCGAGAATCTTACGGCCACCGAAGCTGGTGGTTTCTGCAATACGGTTCAGCTCTTGCTGCAGCTGCGACACTTCACCTTGCAGAGCCGCACGTTCGCTGGCGCCGTTAGAGCCGTTGGCCGACTGCAGGGACAGGTCACGCATACGCTGCAGAATGCCGGTGGACTGCTGCAACGCACCTTCAGCGGTTTGCGCCAGGGAGATGCCGTCGTTGGAGTTACGTACCGCAACGTTAAGGCCGTTGATCTGGCTGGTCAGACGGTTGGAAATCTGCAGACCAGCCGCATCGTCTTTAGCGCTATTGATACGGAAGCCAGTGGAAAGGCGTTGCAGGGACGTATCCAGGCCTTTGGCCGAACTGCCCAAGTTACGCTGAGTGTTCAGCGACGCTACGTTTGTGTTGACTGTAAGGGCCATGGTATTTGCCTCCAAAGGACCGCTAAGTTTGCCTGAGCTCGCGAGCTTCGGGGCTGTTTGCTCAGACACCCTATTAAGTTCGCATTCGATCTTTGTATCGGCGCTGCCCGGAGCAACTTTAGGCAGCTTCAGCAAGAAAAATTTGAGATTTTTTTTTGCTGACCGATCAGGCAGTTACACAAGTCATGGAAGTCATGTTGAAAAATTGACGCTCGACTTTCGATCGACCTGAAGCACTGCCTAAGCTTCTATCGGCAGCGTCAGTGGATAGTTGAGGATTTTCTGTGCGCCTATAGAAGAAGGCACGGAGGGGTAAAGCAGGTCGTGTAAACGTCAGAACTTTCAATGAAAAGTCAATACAGGAAGCGCAGAGCACTCGCCCCCTGTATTGGCGTAACGACTACTGAAGCAGGCTGAGCACGGCCTGAGGCAGCTGGTTGGCCTGGGCCAGAATTGCAGTACCGGCTTGCTGTAGGATCTGATTCTTGGTCAGTTCCGAAGTTTCAGCAGCGTAATCGGTATCACGAATCCGGCTACGGGCAGCCGAGGCATTCTCCCCAATGTTCTGCAGGTTGGAGATGGTGTTCTCGAAGCGGTTTTGCACTGCACCGAGCTGAGCACGCTGACTGTCAATATTAGAGATGGCAGCGCTGATGATACCCAATGCGTTCTGCGCCCCCACATAACTGCTGACATCCACCTGATCGACCGACTCCAGCAAGCTGTAAACATCGGCCGACTGAATACCACTATCAATGGTGTCGAAATTTTCGACTTTAAACGCATCCGGCGACTCGAAACGCACTTGGCCAACCGCAACTGCACCGTTTGTCCCATTACCAGTCAAAGTTGCGGCAACGCCGACAGTATCACTGGCATCAGCAGCATCATCGATGCTGTTATCGCCATTGAACGCCATATTCTGCATTTCAGCGGCAATGGTGTTACCTGTAGAGCCCTCTGCGGTGTAATTGTCGATAGCGATATTGTCGCCACGTTCGTTGACCATCTCTAAGGAGCCATTGATCAACACTTTGGCGCTAATACCGGTACGTCCGGTTTCCTTATTGATTGCATCAGCGAGACCGGACAGATCTCCCCAATCGGAAATCGTAGCGGAGATTGCTACCCCGTCGCCTACCTTGCTGTCGTTGGAGCCGTAGAGGGTAAAGCTGATTGTGCCGGAAATATCGGTGTTGCTAAAGCCGCCACTGGCATCTTGCTGCAAACGCACTGAGGTGCGCGCACTGGAGCTAACACCCGTAGAGTCGGTTGCACGGTTAACCGCGGTGGATAATTCACGCGCAGAACTACCGTCGACCAAGCCGATCGAAGCCTCGCCCAATTTGCCCTTAATAGTCAGGCCGGCGGAAGTCGCAGGCGAAGATGCATAGCCAACATCGGTAGATGTAAGGTCGGCGAAACCGGTAATTGAGCTTGCTGCAATACCGCTCTGTGCCGCGGTATCACTAGCAACGCTGCTATTGAAGCGACTGGCCCCAATGCGCGAAGCATTAGCCGCCCCCACCGATACGCTGATGGTTTCAAAGGCGTTGGCACCCACTTGGAAACTCTGCGAACCGAAAGAACCGTCAAGAATCTTACGACCGCCGAAGCTAGTAGTTTCGGCAATACGATTCAGCTCTTGCTGCAGCTGCGACACCTCGCCTTGCAGAGCGGCACGCTCACTAGCACCATTGGAGCCGTTAGCCGACTGCAGGGCCAGGTCACGCATACGCTGCAAAATACCGGTGGACTGCTGCAAGGCACCTTCAGCGGTCTGCGCCAGAGAGATGCCGTCATTGGAGTTTCGTACCGCTACAGCCAGGCCCTGAATTTGGCTGGTCAGGCGGTTAGAGATTTGCAGACCGGCCGCATCATCCTTGGCGCTGTTGATGCGCAAGCCGGTAGAAAGACGTTGCAAGGACGTGTCCAAGCCCTTGGACGATGAATTCAGGTTCCGCTGAGTATTCAGCGACGCCACGTTGGTGTTGACTGTCAGTGCCATGGTTTTTCTCCAAAGAATATGTCTGCTGCACGTGCGCTTTGGGCCTGAACCGATACAGCACCAGGCGCCGACATCTAGTGACATAGCCAGCAATGCCATTAGCGTGCCAATTCTTACTAACTAGATAAAAACCTATAAAAAACAATCGATTGAATTATCAATACACGCTATGAAAACGGCTTGCCGGCTGCAGAGCGGCAATACACTGCCGCTCTCTTTGCCTGTTGCGGCAAACGCCTCAGCCACCGGCATCGATGGCCGAGACCTGGCAAATAACGAACAGGAGCGATAACCGCTTCACAGCAGCGATTGAAGTGCAGAGGGGGATGTCGGGTAGGAGCTGTACCGGTCTTGACGCTGAGCGAAGACCGGTAAGGGAGGGGAACAGAACTCGCGCCGCACAGGCGCGTAGATAAGAATGACCGCTGCGGCAAACGCACAGCGGTCGGTGCAATCAGGCGATGCGTTTCAACCAGGCATTGGGCCAGTGGGTGATGTTTTTGCTGAGGCTGCTTTCATTGAACGGCCAGGCTGGCTGCTCGATAACGAACCGCGGATTGCCTTCGGCGAAATCGAGCGCGGCTTGCGAAGGATTGTCCTTGCCCCAGTTCGGGTTGCCCCGCGGAACGTCGGTCAGATCGCGCATAACGCCGTCGGTGGAAACGATGTAGGAGCCTGGGGTGACCAGCGGCGAGTACTGGCGTAGCTCTTCGGCGACGTGGGCATAGGTATGGTTGGAGTCGAGAATCACCAGTACCGTTTCACCTGGCTTAACCAGTGACTTGACCTGGGCGACGATATCATCGGCCACCGAACTGCCCTCAATCAGGGTCAGGTATTCAAATAGCTCATGGGCCTCGATGGCTTTGCGGTTGTGCGGACGGATCTCGATATCCACACCAATCACGCGGCCCTTGCCCATGGCCTTGAACAGGCTGGCGTAGTAAATCAACGAGCCGCCGTGAGCAATGCCGGTTTCAATGATCACGTCCGGCTTGATGCTGTAGATCACTTCCTGAATGCGCAGCATATCTTCCGGCAACTGGATCACCGGGCGACCCATCCAGGAGAAGGTGTAGGGGTACTTCTGGTTCCAGCCCAAAGTCACCCATTGCTGGGTGAGCAGTTCGAAGGCTTCGTCCGTGTACAGATCCAGCTCACGCACGGAGCCCTGGTCATCCAGAGTCAGCTTTTTGTTATCAGTATCGACTGTCAGTTTCATGCCCTGCTCCTTTGCCAGAATTAAACACGCCCACGCCACCAGGCCAGAGCGTCATCCAAACCGTGTTGTAGATCAAACTGTGCTTGCCAACCCAACCTCACCAGCCGCTGGTTATCCGCCAGCAACAACGGTGGATCATCGGCGGCCACTGCAATGGCACCCATCCGTAACAGGTGCATTGCATCCAACTGTGTAGCCAGGTACTCAACCACCTCACGCAGGCGCACCGGCTGGCCGCTGCCAAGATTGAACGCGCCCTGCGCCTGGTGTTGCAACAAGGTCACCAGGGCGCTACCAATATCCGCCGCATGTAACAGGTCACGCAGTTGCTCGCCGTGCGAGCAGAGTGCCGGCTGGCCGTTAAACAGCGCGTTAATCACTGCCGGAACCAAACGCCCTGGAGCCTCGAACGGGCCGTAAGCGTGAAAGATACGTGCCCAGGCGATCGGCAGACCATGCACCGCGCTGAACACCTCCGCCAACTCGCGGGTAGCATTCTTGCAGCGCCCATAAACAGTCGCGGGGATTAAAGGCGTCACCTCTTCCCGACAATAGCCGTAGCGCCAGTCATATTCGGCGCAGCTGCCGACCAGCACAGCATGCTGGCCGCCCTGAGCCTGAAACGTTTCAAGCAAACGCAGTGTTGCCTGCACCCACAGCAGGTTTTCCGGCGAGGTCCAGTACACCCCAGGCTTGGCGCACCAGGCTAGGTGCAACAGTTGCTCGGGACGTACGGCGTTGATCAGCTTTTCAACAGCTCCGGGCTCAAGCAGATTGGCCTGATGCTCAGTAACCGAGGCCTGTGCCTCGATGCGCGTTTGTGCATAGACGGCATGCACCTCAAACCCACTGAGCTGCAGCTGCTGCACGGCATGCTGGCCAATGAAGCCGCTTGCCCCAGTCACCAGCACACGCGTCATATCAGCTGAACCCTAATTGCGGCACGGCCACTACAAACTGGCCGCCCCAGGTTTTGATCTGCGCTTGCTGCTGCCGCACTTCGTGCAATAGGTTCCACGGTAGTACCAACAGATAATCGGGTTTGTCGACGGCTATGCGCGCCGGCTCAACCACGGGAATGCGGCTACCCGGGAGAAACTTGCCCTGCTTGTGCGGATTGGCATCGGCGACCCAGGCGAGCAGGTCACCGCGCACTCCAGCGTAGTTGAGTAGCGTGTTGCCCTTGGCCGCTGCACCATAAGCCGCGACCGTCTTGCCTTCGGCTTTGGCCTGCAACAAAAAGCGCAGCAGCTCATGCTTGATGCGCTGGGCGGCAGGTGCCAGGGTCGAATAGAAGGCGGCAGTTTTGATGCCGGCCTGTTCTTCCCGCGCCAGCAAATCGGCCACTGCGACTGATGCCTCCCGCTCACCGTCAACTCGCTGCACATAGACCCGCAGCGAGCCGCCATGGGTTGGCAGTTCTTCGATATCAAAGATATGCAGGCCATTGCGCGCACACAGGCTCTGCACGGCCGTCAGCGAAAGGTAGGAATAATGCTCGTGATACAGGGTGTCGAACTGCTGCTCAGCCATCAGCTGGAGCAAATGCGGAAATTCGAAGGTGGCCACACCAGTCGGTTTCAAAAGCGTGGCAAAGCCCTTGAGAAAATCATTGATGTCCGGCACGTGGGCCAGCACGTTATTGGCCGCCATCAGATCGGCGCTCCAGCCCTCAGCAGCCAGGGCTGCAGCCGTCTCCTCGCCAAAGAACAGCTCGCGAATCTGCAAACCTTTTTCCCTAGCCGAACGCGCGGTACTAGCTGTTGGCTCAACGCCCAAGCAGGGAATGCCGCGCTGCGCCACGTACTGCAATAAATAGCCATCATTGGCGGCGATCTCCACCACCTGGCTCTGTGCATCCAAAGCAAAGCGTTCGACCATCTGTACGACATAACGCTGAGCATGTTCCAGCCAACTGCTGGAATAGGAACTGAAGTAGGCGTATTCGGCATCAAACAGGCTATCGGCCGAACGGTAATCCTCGGTCTGCACCAGCCAGCAGCTGTCGCACACCTGCACTCGCAACGGCACCCACTGCTCGGCCTGATCAAGTTGATCGGCGCGCAGGTAAGCATTGGAAGGTGGCGCAGTGCCCAGATCAATCAACGGTACATGCAAACCAGCACCACAGCCTCGGCACTTCATAACGCAACTCCTTGAAAATCACTGGCCAGCGGCGGATGCGCAGCGTCCCGAGCGGAAAGATTACTGACAGGCAATGGCCAGGCAATCGCCAAACGCGCATCAGTGGGTGACAAACCGCCCTCATGTTCAGGGCTGTAATCCGCGCTGTGCAGGTAGAGCAATTCAGCATCGTCACTCAGCGCCTGAAAGCCATGGGCAAAGCCTGGTGGTAGCAACAAGCTGCGGCCATCGCCGGCGCCCAGGCGTTCGGCATGCCAATGCAAAAAGGTCGCCGAGCCGCGCCGTAAGTCCACCGCAACATCCCACACCGCGCCGCGCAGGCAGGTGATCAGCTTGGTCTCGGCATGCGGCGGATACTGAAAATGCAGGCCGCGTACACTGCCACGCTGAGCGGTACGTGAGTGGTTGATCTGCCGAATTTGCAGTGGCTGACCGAATGCGGCCAGGCTGCCCTGACAGAACAGCCGAGCAAAACGACCGCGCTCATCCTCATGCACCTTGTGCTGCAGGCTGAACAACCCCGGAAGTGGCAATGCCTGCAGACTCAACTCAGTCATGCGCCCCCCAGTAGGCGGTTAACTGTGCCAGGGTCAGCGCACGCATATCCTCACCGCGCTGCCAGGCCTGGTGCCAATTCAATGTCTGCTGCAGGCAGCGATCCAACGACCAACGTGGCGTCCAACCCAGCAGATGACGGGCGCGACTGCTGTCCAGGCGTAACAAACCCGCTTCATGCAACTCGCTGGGCTCGATCAGCAGGCCAGGCGCTTGCGGCCAACGCTGCGCCAAGCGTTCAACAACCTCACCGACTGTGCACATATCGCTGTCGCTCGGGCCGAAATTCCAGGCCCCGGCAAACGCGCAGCCCTGCTCGTACAAACCCTGGGCTAATTGTAGATAGCCTGCCAGCGGCTCCAAGGCATGCTGCCAAGGCCGTACAGCCTGCGGGTAACGCAGGGTCACCGGCTCACCGCGCATCCAGGCTGCCAGAATATCGGGCACCAGACGGTCAGGGGCGAAGTCGCCACCGCCCAGCACGTTGCCCGCGCGGGCCGTGGCCATGGCCAAGCCGTGCTCGGCATAACGTGCAACTGGGAAATAAGAGGCGGCGAATGACTGCGCCACCAACTCGCAACAGGCCTTGCTGCTGCTGTAAGGGTCGTGGCCACCGAGCGCTTCGTTCTCGCGATATGGCCACGCCCATTCATTGTTGGCGTAGACCTTGTCGGTGGTGACCACAACGCACGTCTTGACCCCGCCCGTCTGGCGTATGGCCTCAAGCAGGTGCAGCGTGCCCATGACATTGCTGGCATAGGTGCTCAGCGGATCCCGGTAACCCTCACGGACCAGCGGCTGGGCGGCCAGGTGCAGCACGATTTCCGGCTTGACCTCGGCCATCACCTTCTGCAAAGCGGCAAGATCGCGCAAATCACCGATATGGCTATCGATGTCCTCTCCGACTCGCGCCAACTCAAACAGGCTGGGCGAAGTCGAGGGCTGCAAAGCAAAACCACTGACTTGAGCGCCCCAGCTCTGCAGCCAAAGCGTCAACCAGCCACCTTTGAAGCCGGTATGCCCGGTGAGTAGTACCCGCTTGCCACGCCAGAAGGCGGGACTCAGCTCCACTGCTTCCAAGGGGCCTCCCCGCTCAACCACAGTTGTTCGAGGTAATTCTTGTCGCGCAGGGTGTCCATGGGGTGCCAGAAGCCCTGATGCTGGAAAGCCATCAATTGACCCTCCGTGGCCAACTGGGTAAGCGGCTCGGCTTCCCACGAGGTCTCAACGCTGTCGATATAGGGCAACACTTTGGGCGACAGCACGAAGAATCCGCCGTTGATCCAGCCACCGTCGCCACGGGGCTTCTCGATAAAGCCTTTGACCTGGTCACCGTCGCGCTCAAGCGCACCATAGCGGCCCGGCGGCTGCACTGCAGTGACTGTGGCATATTTGCCGTGGGTCTTGTGGAAGGCCACCAAGGCGCTGATATCCAGATCAGAAACACCGTCGCCATAGGTGAAACAGAATTCCTCTTCTGCATCCAGATAACGCCCAGCACTCTTCAGGCGGCCGCCAGTCATGGTGTCTTCGCCGGTATCGACTAGGGTCACACGCCAGGGCTCGCTATAGTTCTGGTGCACTTCCATCTTGTTGTTACGCATATCAAAGGTGACATCGGAGGTGTGCAGAAAATAGTTGGCGAAGAAATCCTTGATTGCGTAGCCCTTGTAACCCAGGCAGATAACGAAGTCGTGGATACCATGGGCCGAATACTGCTTCATGATGTGCCAGAGAATCGGCTTGCCGCCGATCTCGATCATCGGTTTGGGCTTGAGGTGTGATTCTTCGCTGATACGGGTGCCAAGACCGCCGGCCAGAATGACTGCCTTCATTTTTGTTCTCCTGCGCAGTAGCGCTGCCACATCTGCCGATAGGTAGCTTCCATTCGGCGGGTGAAATCGGCGGCGTCGCATAGCCGCGACGCGCGCATTTCTTCGCGCAGCCCTGTGCGGATAGCAGCCAGAGCGGGCACATCAGCGGCCAATGCAACCAGCTTGTCGAGGTACTCTTGCTCGGTATCGGCGATCCACTCGTCACGGCCCATGCCGTGCAGTATCAGCGACCCTACCCGCCCCATCGACGGACGATCGCGCAGGCTGACCACTGGCAGGCCCATCCACAGGCTTTCATACAGCGTAGTGCCGGAGTTGTGCGGGAAACAGTCGAGGGCGATGTCCATCTGTGCCAACGCCGCGGTAGCCGGCGAGGTGTAGCCCAGCATCAGCCGTTCAGCCTCGATGCCCTGTTCGGCGAATAGTGCCTGGTAGTGATCGCGCAGGCTTTCGTCCTGAAAGGAGCCGCTGTCGAGCATCAGCCGCGAATTCGGCACGCGCTTAAGCAGCTCGGACCAGGCGCGGATCACCCGATGATTGAGACGCACCGGACGGGTAAGGCTGCCGAAGGTGATGTAGCCGTTGCTTGCGGCCGGCAAGGGGCCGACTTCGGCCGCCTGCATATGCGCGGGAGCGACGTAGGCGATGGCGGGCGCTGGCATGCGCCAGAGCGACTCGGCGAACGAGGACTCGCAACCGGCTGGCAACATCTGCTCGTCGGCGAGGAAATAGTCGACCTGATCCAGCCCGGTGCCGAACGCAAAACCCATCCACCAGCTGACCTGCACCGGCGCCGGCTTGAGCGCGAACACCTGCAAGCGGTTGTTGCCGGTGTGGCCGGCGAGGTCGACGAGAATATCGATGCGGTCTTCGCGGATACGCGCGGCGATCGCCTCATCCTTGAGACCGACACAATGACGCCAATGGTCGACATGGCCCATGAAACGCTCGGTCACCGCATCCTCGCGGCGCACCAGCGAGTAGGCGAACAGCTCGACCTGGGTGCGGTCGTGATTGCGCAGCAGCGGCTCGATAAACAGCGCGCAGACATGGTGACGGAAATCTGGCGAGACATAGCCGATGCGCAGCCTGCGCTGCGGCTCCAGGCTATTGGCATAGTCGAAGTACAGACGATCCGGGAAACGCCGGGTGACTTCGCGATACAACTCGAACACCTGCTCCCCGGTCCAGTCCGCGTGGTAGTTGGCGAAGAACAGCAGGTTGGTTCGCGAGCCCGGCAAATGCAGCACCTGGCGCAGCAGCGAGATCGAGCGGTCGAGGTTGCCGAAGTGCGATTCGACACCGGCCAGGTTGATCAGCACCGGCTCGTAGCCGGGGTGAACGTCGAGGGTTTTGCGGAAGGCATCCCGCGCTTCCTTGAGCCGCCGCCCGGCGCTGAGGATATTACCCAGGTTGTTCCACAGGCTAGGGTCGTCAGGGTTGAGCTGCAATGCGACCTGCATGACATGCTCGGCTTCGTCGAGCACCTGGCCGTCCAGGTAGGTGTTGGCCAGGTTGTTCCAGGCCAGCGGCTGCAATGGGGCGATGGCCAGGGCGCGCATGAAACAGCCTTCGGATTCGTGCTGACGGCCCACCGACTGGTAGACGCCGCCGAGCATGTTCCAGCCCGGTTGATAGTCGGGCTTGAGCTGCAGGCCGCGCGCGAGGTACTCCAGGGCGCTGTGCGGGTCCTGCTCCTGCTGGTAGGACTGGCCCAGCCAGCACAGCGCCTCGTGGCTATTGGGGTCCAGGGCCAGAGCCCGCTGCAGGTACTCGCGCCCTGCTTCGATCTCGTTATTCATCACCGCGGACATGCCGCAGTGACACCAGGCTTCGGCGCTGTTCGGACAACGCGCGGTCCATTCGCGCATCGCCTCAAGGTCGTCGTCCGTACGCTGATTTCTGCGCAGGAAATAACTCAGGCGCTGCCAGGCCAGAACGCAATCCGGGTTATGTTGCAGCAGCTCGCGCAGCACCCGCTCCGACTCCTGCGGCCGGGCGAAGCGCGCATGACAGGCGGCCAGCACCAGGCTGGCGCGCCACTGTCCGGGGTCGACCGCCAACACCGACTCGGCCAGGCGCTGCGCCAGGCTGACATCCTGGTCGAGTTCGAGGTCGGCTAGGGCCGCACGCAGTTCCAGATCGTCGGGGCTGCGCTGATAGGCCGCTTTGATCAGTGGATAGGCCGGTGCGCGCTGAAACAGTTGATAGCGCGCCAAGGCCAAGGCCCGGTAAACCTCATCCGGCACTTGTTGCAGCTCGGCGCCGAGATCGATGACCTGCTGCCATTGCTCCGCGGCGAAAGCCTGATCGAAGCGCTGCCGAATCATCAGCTGGGAGCTTTTTTCCAGACAGCACTTTTTGTATTTCAGGCCGCTGCCGCAGGGGCAGGGATCGTTGCGTCTGGGTTGGTTACCGGCCGCCTGGCCGAGGATATTCAGGCGTGCCTGCAATTGGTCGACAAGTTCCAGGGCCTCGAGGGCGCCGGCGTGACCGGGCTGCACCTCAAGCACCTGCCTGAACGCCGAGACCGCCGCAGGCCAGTCTTGGGCCTGTAGGCACGCCTGGCCGAGCTTCATCGCGTAATCGGCATTGTCCGGTTGCAGTTCGAGCAACTGATCGAATGCGCGCAAGGCCGCCACACTGTCGCGGCTGGCCAGGGCGGCTTCGCCGAGCAGGGTCCAGGCTTCGGCATCTTCAGGCAGGTATTGCAGGAGTTCACGACAGCTATTGCGGGTACGCGTGTAGTCGCCTTCTTCGAAGCCCAAACGTGCTTGCCTGCGAAAGAAATCAACAATCCACTCGGTATCAACTGTCATGTTTGGTTCCGTCAATTTTTCAGCATCATCTAAGCAAGTTAGCAATTAACACGCCAGAGGTAATGAAAAATAACGGCATCACGGCTGCGGATCTTACAACCCAAAGCTCGCGCAAAAACGGAAACCAAGCGCTAACTGGTAAGAACGCATTACTTAACGCAACTGATTGAACAGATTCAACCCAGCGATCTTTACATAACTCTGCTGGGCAGCTTCCAACACAATGGTCTGAAATGATAGCCGCGAGAGAGCTTCGGCATAGTCCAACTCACGCAGGTCAGCCTGGACTGCCTTGTTCACTAAAGTAACATCCTCGTTATCCACTTCAGTGGTGTCGATCAGGTTCAGGCGCGCACCGATTTCGGTTTGTACCTCCAACACTTTACCCATGCCGTTATCAAGGTTGGTCAAGGCAATGGCCACCTCATCACGCACACCCAAATTGCCTGCGGGCGATGTCGGTGACGACTCCAGCGCCTGTCGCAAGCGACTGATCGTGTTGAGAATACTGCGCTGCTCTTGGAACTGCGGTTGCACACTAAATTCGTCACCACCCGCTACTGCTGCTGGCGCTGACAGGCTGAAATCGGCGCCGAACACACTGAAGGTCGCTGGGTATGGGCCTACCACACTACCGGTGGTTAGAGCCGTACTGCCTGGCCCTACCGGCTGGGAGTAGACCTCGTAATTGGTGTCGTCGGTAAACCGCAAGACAACACCGGAAGTCGGAAACTGACTGTCGAATACAGCCTGGTTGCTGATTCCGCCAGAAGAGATAATCGCTGCCGAGTTGTTGGTCGAAGACCGGGTCACAGCGAAATCGGTGGGAGCCGATTGCAGGGTAAAACTGTGCGTCCCGATTCCGGGCGAGCCTGGCAACGCAGGCGACTGAATATCAGCCAATAGACTGTCCAGATCCTGCTCGTTGTCACCGGGCTGCAGCACTACATCCAACTGGAAACGCATACCGCGGAAGTTGATGGTATTGCCACCACTGACCAAGGGGTCTATCAAACCGCCACCGGGTATCTCCGATGTGACATCGGCGCCAGCGCTGTCATAAATACGGAATTCGGTGCCACTGATAAACGCCATTGAATAAGGTTCACCAGCACGAAAGTTCGTATTGAACGCCTGCTGATCCTGCACCAATCCTGGTGACATAAAGACACGCTGATCTGCCGCCGGCAGCGCCGGAATTGTCGTGGCAGGCAACGGCGGCGTAGGTAACGCCGGATTATTGACCCCTTCTGAATCCACGACCCGGTTCGCATTGCTTACATCTTCAAACAAACGTTTGCCGTTATCGTTAATTGCGACGTTGCTAGAACCCGCCACTTGCAGGCTGCGCTGCCCTTCGTCGCCAAGATAGGAGTAGGTGCCGTCCGGATTGCGCTGAAAGGGTTCAGTCTTGCCGAGGAAACCGCTAAACAAGTACTCGCCGCGAGCGTTGCGGCTGTTCATCAGATTAAGCAACTCGCCTTCTCGCTCACCCAATTCCTTGGCAATTGATCTACGGTCATCGCCTGACAACGCACCGCCACCGGCCTGCACCGCCAGCTCTCGGATACGCTGCAATACGTTGACCACCGAGGTGATTGTGGTCTCTTCCTGGGTCAGACTGTTCTTCGCCGCAGTAAGGTTTTCCTTGTACTGGCCCAGTATCGCCTGCTGCTGTTCGAGTTGTAGCAGGCGTACAGATGCCACTGGATCATCGGCCGGAGTAAGAATACGGTTACCGCTGCTGATCTGCTCCTGAGTGCGGATCACATTGGCGTAGTTTCGCCCAAGGCCACTGACACCGTTATTGAAGGCCTGGATCGAAGAGATGCGCATCACCATAAAACTAACCTCGAAGTTCTAGACGGCGCGTCAGAACGTATTAATCAGTGTATCGAACAGACTCCGGGCAACTTGAATGATCTGCGCCGAGGCCTGGTAGTACTGCTCGAACTGAATCAGTTTGGCCGCCTCTTCATCGAGGTTGACCGCCGACACCGAATCGCGGTTATCGGTCGCCTGCTTGAGAATCGCGCCAGTGGCCTCACCATCGACCCGCGCCTGGCTGGTCAGGGTGCCGACCCGCTCTACCAGATCGCCATAGGCGTCGGTAAAGCTCGACCCTGTGGTATCCGGTGCCAGAGGGTTGATGCCAATCGTCGTACGGTTTTGCAGATCAATCAATTTCAAAGCATTACGGTTATCAGACACCCCATTGGTGTTGAAGGAAACCGAAAAATTGTCACCGCCCTGGGGGCGTCCACTGATGGTCACTTCGTAATCGAAAGGCACCGGCACGGCAGGCGGGCCGGCAGTCGCGGGCACGGTAATGGTCAGGCTGTTGTTCTGCCCAGGCACGATTACCCCAGTATCGATGACGTTGCCGTTGATATCGACCACGTCATAGCCCTGGGTGGCGCCACCGCCAGCGCCCATGACAATGCGCAGTGGCGGCGCATTACGCAGACTGGTTTCCAAATCGGCCTGAGCCACCGGGTCATAAATGTCGATCTCGGTCAGCAGAGTCGGCTGACTAATCACCCCGGTGCCGATATTCGCCGGGCTGGTTTGTGACTTCAGCGGTGCGGCAAAAGCCAACTCTTCAGGGCGCTTCATATCCGCACGAATGGACTCGCCAGCATTACGCGTCGGCATCACCCGAAAGCGGTCACCGGCGGCAAAAGTGCCACTGGCCACATTCAGGGACACACCATCAAACTCCGCCGCTGGCACCACGGTAATGTCGAAGGGGCCGAAACTGGTGCCGTCACTGACGCGCCGTACCGTGTAATCCGTGGCGTTAGTGAACTCCACCTCATAGTCGCTGGTGGTCAGTTGAGTCGTGTCTTCGATCAGCACATTGAGGTTGGCGGTGGTATCGCTGTTGCCGATACGCGCTAGGCTGCGCTGGCCAATCAGCTCAGGGGCATTCAGTTCGCGAAACAGACCATTGCCGAACTGGCCGTTAAGGTCCAAACCCTGGCCCAGCTGACGGTTGACCTGGTCGGTGACCGACAGCGCCAGACGCCCAACCGCGTTCAGCGTGGTATCCAACACATCTTCACGGTAGCGAATCAACCCACCCATCTCGCCGCCGGTAATCAGCGAGGTAATGCCCTGGCGCGAGTTACCGCTGACAAACTGCACCTCACTGCGCAGCGGGTCAGACAAGCCCGGCACCACTTCCAGGCGCGACGCCTGGCTGCCCACCACCAAGGGTTGGCCCGAGCCGACAAACAGGTTGTAGCTATTGTCATCCTGGGTGACGACCGTCACACCGATAAACGTCGACAACTTGCGCACCGCCTCTTCGCGGGCATCAAGCAGGTCGTTGGGTTGCTGGCCGTTGGACGCGGCCACCGCAATGGCCTCGTTGTAACCGGCAATCGAACCGGCTAACTGGTTGACCTGATCGGTCACCGCCGACAGCTGCTTGTTGATAAAGGCGTTCTGCTCGTACAGGCGGTCGTACACGGTATTGAAGCGTTTAGCCAAGCCTTCGGCTTCGGACAACGCCAGCTGCCGTGCGGGGATATTGGCCGGGTCTTCGGCAGCGGTTTGCAGTGCGGCAAACACCTTCTGCAGGCCCGGATTGACGCCAGTAGTACTGCCGGCCAGCAATGAATCGAGCTGATTGATCTGGCTCAGGTAACTCTGGGTATCAGAGTTGAGCGCGGTGCTGCTGCGCACCTGGGTATTGAGAAACTCGTTATAGATGCGCCGTACGTCGACCAGGGTGGTGCCCGAGCCGATATAGCCTGCCCCGCTGAACTGCGGAATACGCGTCGCCTGGATCGTCTCCTGGCGCGAAAAGCCCGGCGTGTTGACGTTAGTGATGTTATGGCCGGTGACCGCCAGCGACGTCTTGTTCGCCGACA
This sequence comes from Pseudomonas sp. EA_35y_Pfl2_R111, assembly GCF_963970955.1. Classification (NCBI taxonomy): domain Bacteria; kingdom Pseudomonadati; phylum Pseudomonadota; class Gammaproteobacteria; order Pseudomonadales; family Pseudomonadaceae; genus Pseudomonas; species Pseudomonas sp. EA_35y_Pfl2_R111. The sequence continues at coordinate 470,498 of NZ_CAXAOM010000001.1, forward strand.
GCCCGGACAGGCCAATATTGAGTAGGTCAGCCATCTTTCATCATCCGTTGGTGGACGGCGTACTGACAGCCGCGACTGTTTGATAAGTCTGCATTTGCCGCGCTATCTGGGAAATCTTGCGGGCGTACTGCGGGTCCGTGGCGTAGCCGGCTTTCTGCAACTCACGGGCGAACTGCTCGGGCTTGTCGGTGGTGGCCAGGGCTTTTTCGTAGCGGCCATTGCCCTGCAGGAAGCTCACAAAATCGTTAAAGCTGTGCTCGAAGGAGTCATAGGCGCGGAACGAGGCCGCTTCCTTGACCGCTTTGCCGCCCTTGAATTCGGTGGTCAGTACTCGGGCCGAATCGCCTTCCCAGGTGTTATGGGTCTTGATCCCGAACAGGTTGTGGCTGCTGCTGCCGTCCTGTTGACGAATGATCGACTTGCCCCAACCAGTTTCCAGCGCGGCCTGGGCCACCAGATAACGCGGATCGACGCCAATCTTCTCGGCGGCCTTCTCGGCCATCGGCAACATGGCGGCAATAAACTCATCCTTCGAGCCGAATGCGGCTTTACCCGGCGCCAGTGGCGGCTGGGCAATCCGCCGACCGGTGATCGCGTCCATACCGCTCAAGCCCAACGCGGTATCGGCGGGGGCGGCAAAGGCCTTAGCGGGAATCCAGTCGTTCTGTGCCAACGGCTGGCCATCGGCGGCAGTGGCCGATGGCACGATACCTGCCAGCAAACGATCAGTCAGCTTGCCCGGCAGAGAGAGACGGCGCTGGTTGATCAACGAGGTGTCGTCACGTGCTCCGTCAACCTTGGCCAGTGGCTTACTCGGCGCGCTCGGCACCGGCTCATTCACCTGGGCAAAGGGATTGGGACGGCTGCCGGCATCCTTGATCTTCGACATCTGCCGCACCAGCACATCAGCCAGGCCGATGCCGTTCTGGTGGTTAGACAGGGTCACCGCCAGTTGCTGGTCGTGCATGTCCTGATAGGTCTTGCTCTCGTTGCTGTTCATGAAGTTGCCTTCACCGAACACTTCGTTGGCCGAGCGCATGGCCTTGAGCATTTCATTGAGAAACAGCGACTCGAACTCCTGAGCCACCTTCTTGATGTTCTTTTCACTGTCGCCACCAACCTTGAACTGGTTGAGGCGATTGAGATCGTTATAGGCACCGCTGTCGACGGTGCTGGTGCCGCCGAGCAAACCGGCTGAAAGGCGAGAGTCCATAACGTGCGCTCCCTTAAATCACGATCAGGTCAGCCTGCAGAGCGCCGGCTTGTTTCAGCGCCTCCAGGATGGCCATAAGGTCGGAAGGCGAAGCGCCCACCTGATTCACCGCGCGGACAATTTCATCCAGCGTGGTCCCGGGACCAAACTTGAACATTGGCTTGGCCTCTTCGTCGGCATTCACCCGTGAACGCGGCACCACGGCAGTCTGGCCACCGGACAGTGCTTCAGGTTGGCTGACAATCGGGTCTTCGGTAATAGTCACGGTCAGGCTGCCGTGGGTCACTGCGGCAGGCTGCACGCGCACGTTCTGACCAATCACAATGGTGCCGGTGCGCGAGTTGATGATGACCTTGGCAACAGCCTGGCCGATCTCGACTTCGAGATTTTCCAGAATCGACAGATAGTCCACCCGCTGACCCGCATCCAGCGGCGCACTGACGCGAATCGAGCCGCCGTCCACTGCCTGCGCAACGCCTGGGCCGAGTAACTCGTTGATATGGTCGACGATATTTTTCGCCGTGGTGAAGTCCGGACGATTAAGGTTCAGCGTCAGGGTGCTGCCCTGATCGAAACCGCTTGGTACCGGCCGCTCGACCGTCGCACCACCAGGAATGCGCCCGGCTGACGGGACATTGACGGTGATACGTGAGCCGTCGCCGCCTTCGGCGTCAAAACCGCCGACTACCAGGTTGCCCTGAGCAATCGCGTAAACGTTGCCATCGATACCCTTGAGCGGGGTCATCAACAGACTGCCGCCACGCAGACTCTTGGCATTACCGATGGAAGATACGGTGATGTCGATGGTCTGCCCAGGCTTGGCGAACGCTGGCAGGTCAGCATGAATCGACACCGCAGCAACGTTCTTCAGCTGCACGTTGCCGCCCTGCGGTACCTTGATGCCGAACTGCGCCATCATGTTGTTGAAGGTCTGCACGGTAAACGGTGTCTGCGTGGTCTGGTCGCCACTGCCGTTAAGGCCGACCACCAGGCCGTAGCCGATCAACTGGTTGGTCCGTACACCCTGGATGCTGGCCAGATCCTTAAGTCGCTCGGCCTGAGCCAGGGTCGCCAGTAACAGAGCGGCGACCGCCAGTAGGTACTTGGGAAGCGTCATGGTGGCCATCCTCAGAACGGCCACATTGGGCTAAGAAAGAAACGACTCATCCAACCCGGCTGGCTGGCATCGGCGAAGGCGCCAGTGCCCGAGTAGGTGATGCGTGCATTGGCAATCCGGGTCGAGGACACGGTGTTGTCGGTGGCGATGTCATCAGAGCGCACCAGACCGGCAATGCGCACCAGCTCATCTCCGGTATTGAGGGTCATCCACTTTTCCCCGCGCACCAGCAGCACACCATTGGGCATCACCTCGGCCACCGATACGGTGATCGAGCCGGTCAGACTGTTGCTCTGCCCGGCTGCGCCGGAGCCATCAGCAGAACGGGTGGCGTCGAAACTTGAGCCCAAACTCAGGTTCTCAGCAGTCATGCCAAGCCCTTCGGCCACTCGCCCCAAGCCACCAATTGCTGTCAAAGGATTCTGGGGGGACACCGTCATACCGAACAAATTAGGTACACCCAAGTTGGCCGAGCTGTCCTTGCTGATCTGGCTATTGGTGTTCTTACTGGCCTGGGTGCGCTCATTCAGGGTGATCGTGATGATGTCACCCACGCGGTAAGCCTTGCGGTCACCGAACAGACCGTTCTCGAAACCCGCCTGATAAATCGAGCCATTGTTCTGCGCTGCCGGCAGCGGCGTGCGCGGCATCACCGGAGCGTAATAGGGATCATCCGGCTTAGGCGCAGGAGCCATACAGCCGCTCAAAGCCAGAGGGCCAAGCAGTGCACTTATGATTATCAGCCGGTTCATATCTACTACCTCATGCGTTGCCTGGGATGGTGCGTACAACCTGTTTCACCAGTACCCGTTCAAGCCATTCCTTGCTGTTGTCTAGGCCAGGCCAGCCGCTGCGCGACTAGCCCGCCTTACCTATCAAAGATTCTGTGAAATAAAGCCGAGCATCTGATCCGCAGTGGAAATGACCTTGGAGTTCATTTCATAGGCGCGTTGAGTGGTGATCATGTTCACCAACTCCTCCACCACGCTGACGTTGGAGTTTTCCAAGGTGTTCTGCAGCGTGGTGCCCAAACCGTTCAGGCCTGGCGTTCCGACCTGCGGCGCGCCGCTGGAGGCGGTCTCCAGAAACAGGTTGTTGCCGATTGCTTCCAAGCCCGCCGGGTTGATGAAATCAGCGGTCTGCAGGTTGCCGACGATCTGTGGCTGCGGGTTGCCGCTGGTGGTGACCGACACGGTGCCGTCCTCACCAACGGTAAAGGTGCGCACCTCGTTGGGCAGCACAATGGCGGGTTCCAAGGCATAACCGTTAGACGTCACCACCTGGCCATCGGAATTCAGATGAAAGCTACCGTCGCGGCTATAGGAGACCGTGCCGTCAGGCAGCAAAACCTGGAAGAAACCACGGCCATTGATTGCCATATCCAGCGGCTGCTCGGTGGTTTGCAAGCTACCGGCAGTGAAGATCTTCTGCGTACCCACCACGCGCACACCGGTACCCAGCTGCAGGCCGGACGGCAGTTGGCTGTCCTGGCTGGACTGGCCGCCGGGCTGGCGGCGGATCTGGTACAGCAGATCCTCGAACTCAGCGCGATCACGCTTGAAGCCGGTAGTCGAGACGTTGGCCAGGTTGTTGGAAATGGTGGTCAGGTTCATGTCCTGAGCGGACAGACCGGTCTTGCTGACCCACAGTGCCGGAAGCATATCGATTCTCCTCGGGCGCCGTTTTAACGGCGCCGCGTGCTGATAATTAGGTCATTTGCAAGACGCGCGCCATAGCCGCCGAATTGTCTTCGGCGGTGCGCATCATCTTCACTTGCAATTCGAATTGGCGAGACAGCGAGAGAATCGCGGTCATCTCTTCCACGGCGTTGACGTTGCTCGATTCGAGAAAGCCCGAGGTGATTTCCATATTGGCGTCCGCCAGCACAGGACCCTGGCCCTTGAAGCGGATCATGCCGTCGGTGCCCTTCTCCATCTGCTTGAGGTCCGGATTAACCAGCTTCAAACGGTCCACCTCAGCCAGCACGTTGGGCGCCTCGCCCAAGGCGCGGATACTGATGGTGCCATCCTTGCCGATTTCGATTTTCTGCTCTGGCGGCACCGCAATCGGTCCGGCGTTGCCCATCACCGGCAAGCCGTTGCCGGTACGCAACACGCCCAAGGCATCGACGTTCAGACTGGCGGTACGCACATAGGCTTCGCTGCCATCCGCTGCCTGCACCGCCAGCCAGCCCTTGCCGCCCACTGCCACATCCAGATCGCGACCGGTTTCCTGCAGCGAGCCTGGAGTGAAGTCAGTGCCCGGGCGTTCGCTCATGGCATAGACCCGCGACGGATAACCGTCACCAAAGATCGGCATGGAGCGCGCCTGTTCAAAATCCCGACGGAAGCCGTTGGTGGTTATGTTCGCCAGGTTGTTGGCGTGGGCACGCTGGGCCAGGGTGTTGTTATGGGCGCCAGTCATGGAAACGTACAGCATCTTGTCCATGGTTATTCTCCGAGTGGGCTTGCCGCCTCGCTGCTCTATGCAAGCTATAAAGCAATGGCTGTGCCAGCACTCGAAAAATAATTATAAACGCTTGATAAATATGATTTTTTAAAAACAGAAAAGGCTCCGAATGGAGCCTTCTAAACGCCAACGCGGCGTACTTTTGCCGCCCACGACAGGCACGCGCCTGCCGCAGGCAACACTTATCAACGCAGATTGATAATGGTCTGGGTCACCGCACTCTCGGTCTCGATGGTTTTGGCATTGGCCTGGTAGTTGCGCTGCGCCACGATCAAGTTGACCAACTGATCCGACAGCTCGACGTTGGAATCCTCCAACGCACCAGACTGCAAAGCCCCCAGCGTGCCGCTACGCGGCGTACCCACCACCGGCTCACCCGAGGCAAAGGATTGCACCCAGGCGGTTTTGCCCACCGGCGTCAGCCCCTGCACGTTGGCGAAATTAGCCAGAATCACCTGCCCCTGAATGTTCGATTGGCCATTGGTATAGCGAGCAAAGATCACCCCGGTGTCATCGATCTCCAGGCCCGCCAATTGACCGGTGGTGTAACCGTCCTGACTGACGCGGTTAACCGCAAAGGAGCTGGCGAACTGGGTGGACTGGCGCAAATCGATATTCACCCCAGTGGCACTGGCATCGGCGCCGTTGGCTGACCATACCGGCGGTACCGAGGTATCTGGCGCGGCAGGCACCCAGGTAGTCAGGTCAATGGTGCCATCAGCGCCAACCGTGAAGCCGGTTGGCGTCGAGGCGATGAGCGCAGCCACATCCAACTGACCAGCAGTGGTGAATTGCAAATCCACCGATGAGGGTGTGGTCAAGGTCGGGTCGTCCGGGTTGCGTCCATCGATCAACACGTTCATCTGCCAGGTATTGGGCCCGGTCTTGAGGAAGTACTGGGTGAATACGTGGGAGTTGCCTTGAGTGTCGTAGATATTGGTCGAGGTTGAAGAATTGTAAGACGTCGGGTCAGTCGGATCGAATGGCACCGTGGTCGGCACGATATTCGTCGAATTAAGGTTGAAGGTCTGATCCAGGTTACTGGTCGGCAGCGGTGCCTGACTGGCCGTCTCAATCTGCAGGTCGCTGATCACGCCATTTTGCAGGTTGTTGTTGGCATCCACCGCATAGCCTTGCAGCTTGTAACCGAAGTTGTTGACCAGAAACCCATCGCGATCAGTACCAAAGTAACCGGCACGGGTGTAGCTCACTTCGCCGTTATTACTGGTCTGAAAGAAGCCGTTGCCGTTGATCGCCAGGTCCAGAGCATTCTGCGTGTAGTTAATATTGCCCTGGTTGAACAGCTGCGACACATCACCCAGCAGCACGCCACTGCCCTGTGGATTGGCACCGGAGCCCAACACCGAAGCCGCGTAGACATCGGCAAACTCGGCACGCGACTGCTTAAAGCCGGCAGTACCGGCGTTGGCGATGTTGTTGCCGGTCACGTTAAGGTCACTGGTCGCCGCACGCAGACCGCTAAGACCGATATTGAAACCCATGGAAGACTCCTTGCCGGACAGCCGGCAGCTAAAACCTGTTAGTTACTGACCGATCACCTGGACTTGCGACATTGGCACGCTGCCAAGCCCCGCCAGGTTCAACATCAACTCTTTGCCGCCCAAGGTCACACTGTCGACGTTGGCCGGCAGCATGGTGTAAAGCCCCTTAGTACCATCGGCGTAGGTGGCCTGCGCCTCGAACTTGTATGTGCCGGGCGGCAACAGATTGCCGCTGGAGTCCTTGCCGTCCCAGATGAAGCTGACATTACCGGCCGCCTGCTCACCCAGATTGACGCGCCCTACCGCAGATCCGGCCTTGTCATAGATATTGACGTAGACGTTACTGCTGCTGGCCGGCAACACCAGGCTGGCCTTGAAGCTCTCACTGGTATCGACCACTGCCTTGTCACTCGGAATGATCACCTTGCGCCCGACCAGCGAAGATGCCTGCAGCGCCTGGGATGACTGATAACCAGTGAGCAGCGAGCCCATGCTGGTATTCAACTTCTCAATCCCCTCAACCTGGCTGAACTGCGCCAGCTGGGCGATAAACTCGCCATTGCCTTGTGGTTCCAGCGGGTTCTGGTTATTCAACTGAGCCACCAGCAAGTTGAGGAACTCATTCTTGCCAAGATCCTTGTTTGTCCTGGTCTCATTCTTAATCTGGTATTGATCCAGTGCCGAACCACTGACATCGCCAACAGTACTCATAAGTCTGCGCTCCTTATCCGACGGCTTACTGACCCAGGGTCAATACGCGCTGCAGCATTTGCTTGGCGGTGTTCATCATTTCAACGTTGGTCTGGAAGGCCCGGCTGGCGGAAATCATGTCGGCCATCTCCTCCACCACGTTGACGTTGGGGTAATACACATAGCCGCCGGCATCGGCCGCTGGATGGTTCGGTTCATAGCGCGGCATCAGGCTGCTCTGATCTTCGACCACACCCAGCACCTGCACGCCGACACCCGCTTCATCCTGTTCGGCGAACAGCGAACCGCGATCACCGTTCTGCGCCGACTGGAACATGGTGGCGAACACCGGATGACGCGCGCGGTAGGTCTGATCAATGCTCGAAGAGACGGTCTCGGCGTTAGCGATGTTGCTGGAAATGGTGTTGAGTCGAGTGCTCTGGGCGCTCATACCGGTTCCGGCAATGTTGAAAACACTGGCTAGTGACATGGCATCAGGCTCCTATTAATCGCCGCGCAGGGCGCTGACCAGCCCTTTGAATTTGCTGTTGAGCAGGGTAAAGCTGGCTTGGAACTGCACCGAGTTTTCCGCGTAATTGGACTGCTCGATCTGCAGGTCGACGGTGTTCTGATCAATCGAGGGATGGATCGGGTTGCGATACGCCAGGCTGGCTTCACCGACAATCACGCCCTCAGCAGGAATATGCTGGCTATCAGTACGATTCAGGCTGACCGGGCCACGCTGGGCCTTGGCACTCTGCTCAGCCAACACGCTGGCGAACTGCAGATCGCGCGCCTTGTAGTGCGGCGTGTCGGCGTTGGCGATGTTATTGGCCAACACCTCCGCGCGCTGAGCGCGAAAGCCCAGTGCCTGTTCATGTATGCCGAGTGCCCGTTCAAAACTGATGCTCATGGTCAGAAACCTTTGTCGGTTGCCGTTGCTGTTTTCCGTGCAAGACCATAAGCAATGCCTGTGCCATATTAATTTTTTATTATTTATCAATTGGTTAAGTTTCAAAAACATCAACCTAGGCGGCAAAGCGGCAAGCGTTTTCCGCCTGCAGGCAAAGCAAGCGGCAAGCGGTTTCTGTCTATTGCCACTCGCCGGACCACCCTGCCGAAAATCCAGCAAAAAATGCATCGCAACGACTGCTCAGCTCAGGCAATCGCCGTGCGCTTCGTCATCAGATGTACGTCAGTGCACCGCCCGTCAGGCAATTCTTAATCAGTAGCACGCAGCTTTGACAAGCATTCTCATTAACATTAGTATCCTTCGCATTAGCCACTGCCCTGCCACGAGCCTTAATCATGTACGTGTGTCTCTGCGAAGGTGTTACTGACGGTCAGATCCGCGAAGCCATCTACGAAGGCTGCTGCAGCTACCGTGATGTGCGCGCCACCCTCGGCGTCGCCAGCCAATGCGGCAAATGCGCCTGCCTGGCCAAGCAAGTGGTACGCGACACCTTGAGCGAAGTGCAAAGCAGCCAGGCCGCCATGGCCTATCCGGCGAACTTTGTTGCCGCCTGAATCTAGCGATATAAAAAACCGGACCTAGTGTCCGGTTTTTTTATGGTCAACCATCCATGGCGGCCACCCTGCGGGCCATCGCTACGCAACGTTAAAAACCTCTCCCGGGCATTTTTTATGTCTGAAATTCAATACCTTAGCGCCAAAGCGCAGAACTTAAGCATTCGTATTCATATTAATTTTAACTTTAAATTCAAATACTTAGGTTTGACAGTCGAAAACCATCGGCCCAGAATTTAATGCTAACTCCCCTGCAAGGCAGACGCAGACATGAAAGGCGACAAGAAGGTCATCCAGCATCTGAACAAGATCCTCGGTAACGAGCTGGTCGCGATCAACCAGTACTTCCTACACGCCCGCATGTATGAAGACTGGGGTCTGAAGAAGCTCGGTGAGCACGAGTACCACGAGTCGATCGACGAGATGAAGCATGCGGATAAGCTAATCAAGCGCATCCTCTTCCTCGAAGGCCTGCCCAACCTGCAAGATCTCGGCAAGATCCTGATCGGGGAAAACACCCAAGAAATGCTTGAGTGCGATCTAAAGATCGAACACAAGGCACATATCGACCTGAAGGCAGCGATTGCCTACTGCGAAAGCATCGGTGACTACGCCAGCCGCGAACTGCTCGAAGAAATCCTCTGTTCCGAAGAAGACCACATCGACTGGCTGGAAACCCAGCTCAGCCTGATCCAGGCCGTGGGTCTGCAGAACTATCTGCAGTCGCAGATGGACGAATAAGAACCTGCTTACGATCAGCTACGCGTCGGCCCTGCGGCGTTAAAAACAGACTAGGAATGCTCATGTACAAAAGTACACTCCGCTTCCTCGCCTGTTTTTGCTTTGCAGGACTCTAGCTCGCAAGATCGCCAACAGGTTCTGCCGCGCAAAACACCGCGCCATAAACAACAAACCCCGCTCTTGGCGGGGTTTGTTGTTTATGGCGCGGCCGAATTAAGCGCTGGCTTTCTGCACGGCATCCTTGATCAGGGTCTGCAGCTCACCCTTATCAAACATTTCCGCGAGGATGTCGCTGCCGCCGACCAGTTCACCGCCCACCCACAGCTGTGGGAAGGTTGGCCAGTTGGCGTACTTCGGTAGGTTGGCGCGGATTTCTGGGTTTTGCAGGATGTCGACGTAGGCGAATTTCTCGCCACAGGCCATCACAACCTGCGCAGCTTTGGAGGAAAAGCCGCACTGTGGAGCGTTCGGCGAGCCTTTCATGTACAGCAGAACGGTGTTATTGCCGATCTGTTCTTTGATAGTTTCGATGATATCCATTGGGCACCTCAGGACTTAACTTCCCGACTCACGGGTCGGCACGGTGGCGGCATTGTAACGAAAAGCCGAGCGTGATGCTCGGCCTTCCCTGCCACTTCCGTCGCTTGCACGGCTCTATTAGGCAGCCTCGACCTCAACAGGCACCCCATTGAGCGCCGCATTGCCCGACAGACTGTCGAGCTGACGCTCATCGGTCAGATCATTGGCACTGGCGCCTGGCTGCTCGCTGGCGATGCTCATTTGCACGCCAGGCCGCGCATGTCCCCAACCATGCGGCAGGCTAACCACGCCAGCCATCATGTCTTCACTAGCGGCCACCTCTACCTCAATAACTCCGACCCGCGAACGCACACGCACCAACTGGCCATCTGTGAGTCCGCGCTGGCTCAGATCCGCCGGATGCATCAACAGCTGATGACGCGGCTTGCCCTTAACCAGGCGGTGATAGTTGTGCATCCAGGAGTTATTGCTGCGCACGTGGCGCCGGCCAATCAGCAGCAACTCATCAGCCCTGGCGGTAGGTTGCGAGGCAAAGCGCTGCAGGTCGGCCATGATCACCGCCGGCGCAGCCTGAATCTGTTTGTTGGCAGTTTTCAGGCGGCTCGCCAAATTGGGTTTGAGTGCGCCGAGGTCGAGCCCATGCGGATGCTCGCGCAGCGCCGCCAACGACAGCTTATGTTCCGACTTGTCGCCGTAAGTACCAATGCGCAGACCCATATCGATCATCTGCTCAGGTGCCATGGTCGGCTTGAGTTCTACGCCGGTCTTGTCTGCAAAGGCCTTGGCCAGGCCGACGAAAATTTCCCAGTCATGCAGCGCACCGGCAGGCTTGGCCAGCACCGCCTCATTAAAGCGGGTGACATTACGCACCGCGAACATATTAAAGGTGGTGTCGTAATGATCGTGTTCCAGCGGCCCTGTCGGCGGCAGGATCAGGTCGGCATAGCGGGTGGTTTCATTGATGTAGAAGTCGATGCTGAGCATAAACTCCAGGCCATCCAGGGCCTGCTCCAGCTGCCGGCCATTGGGCGTGGACAGCACCGGATTGCCAGCGACCGTAACCAGCGCACGCACCTGCCCTTCGCCCTCGCTGAGCATTTCCTCGGCCAGGGCCGACACCGGCAATTCGCCGCCGTACTCCGGCAAGCCGGATACGCGACTCTGCCAGCGATTGAAATGTCCACCCGAAGTCGAGGCCACCAAGTCCACGGCCGGTTCGGTGCAGAGCACGCCGCCGACGCGATCGAGGTTGCCGGTGACCAGATTAATCAGCTGCACCAGCCACTGACACAGCGTGCCGAAGGCCTGGGTCGACACACCCATGCGGCCATAGCACACCGCCGATTCGGCAGCGGCAAAGTCCCGCGCCAACTGGCGAATCGTATGCGCCGGTACGCCACAGCGGGCGCTCATTGATTCGACAGTAAAACCGGCAATCGCCTGACGCACTTCATCCAGTCCGTCGACCGCCAGGTGACTGGCGCGTCCGAGATTTTCTTCAAGCAAGGTGTTGAGCAGGCCGAACAGCAGCGCAGCATCCTGACCAGGGCGGACGAAGACATGTTGGTCGGCAATCGCCGCTGTCTCGCTACGGCGTGGGTCGACCACCACCAGTTTGCCGCCGCGTTTCTGAATGGCCTTCAGGCGTTTCTCCACGTCCGGCACAGTCATGATGCTGCCGTTGGACGCCAGTGGGTTGCCGCCAAGGATCAGCATAAAGTCGGTGTGGTCGATGTCCGGAATCGGGATCAGTAGGCCATGGCCGTACATCAGGTGGCTGGTCAGGTGATGCGGCAGCTGGTCGACCGAGGTAGCGGAATAGCGGTTGCGGGTTTTCAGCTGGCCGAGGAAGTAGTTGCTGTGGGTCATCAGGCCGTAGTTGTGCACGCTCGGGTTGCCCTGATACACCGCCACGGCATTTTGCCCATGCCGCGTCTGGATCGTGCTCAGGCGCTCGGCCACCAGTTCGAAGGCTTTATCCCAGTCGATGGCCTGCCACTCATTGCCGACGCGGTGCATGGGCTGACGCAGGCGATCAGGGTCACTCTGAATATCCTGCAATGCCACTGCCTTAGGGCAAATATGGCCACGACTGAAACTGTCCTGGGCATCGCCCTTGATCGAGCGGATCTGCGTGGAACCGTCGTCCTGCACTTCGGTTTCAATGGTCAGGCCACAGATGGCTTCGCAAAGATGGCATGCACGATGATGGAGGGTCTTGGTCATGGCCGGGCCTCTTGTTTTGATTCGATGCTCCAAGCACCGTAAAGCATGACTATGGCGGCAGTTCGGAGACTGCACCAGCAGGGTTCGCTACGTGAATTGCGCGGCATCAGGTCAGCGGATATAGGGTTATTGCCCCCGCTCGGCGCATCTCGGTACGGCAGGCAGTTTGCGCCTGATCGGCGTTTGCTTATAAGATCGCGACTTCCCCGTTTCGTCGCATAGTGCGGCCCCCCAGCCGTAGGTTCTGCCGTTTCTTCTATTTAACTAGGCCATTGAACCTGCGCCCTGCTGTCAAAAGGTAGTTAACGATGAGCGCAAGACACTTTCTCTCGCTGATGGATTGCACACCGGACGAACTGGTGAGCCTGATCCGCCGCGGCATGGAGCTGAAGGACTTGCGCAACCGCGGCGTGCTGTTCGAGCCGCTGAAGAATCGCGTGCTGGGCATGATCTTCGAGAAGGCCTCGACCCGCACCCGCCTGTCGTTCGAAGCTGGCATGATTCAACTCGGCGGCCAGGCCATCTTCCTCTCGCCGCGTGATACCCAGCTGGGCCGTGGCGAGCCGATTGGCGACGCTGCAATCGTTATGTCGCGCATGCTCGATGCGGTAATGATCCGCACCTTCGCCCACAGCACCCTGACCGAATTTGCCGCCAACTCGCGCGTGCCCGTGATCAACGGCCTGTCCGATGACCTGCATCCCTGCCAATTGCTCGCCGATATGCAGACCTATCAGGAGCTGCGAGGCAGCATCAAGGGCAAGACCGTGGCCTGGATCGGCGACGGCAACAACATGTGCAACTCCTATATAGAAGCGGCCATGCAGTTCGACTTCCAGCTGCGTGTGGCTTGCCCCGAGGGCTACGAGCCGAACGCCAAGTTCCTCGCGGCTGCTGGCGAACGGGTACAGATCCTCCGCGACCCGCGCGCCGCCGCTGTTGGCGCCCATCTGGTAAGCACTGATGTATGGGCGTCCATGGGTCAGGAAGACGAAGCCGCCGAACGCCTCAAGCTGTTCCAACCCTACCAGGTCAACCGCGCGTTGCTCGATGCCGCGGCAGAAGACGTGCTATTCCTGCACTGCCTACCGGCCCACCGCGGCGAGGAAATCAGTGAGGACCTGCTCGACGACCCACGCTCGGCAGCCTGGGATCAAGCGGAAAACCGCCTGCATGCGCAGAAGGCGCTGCTCGAATTTCTGGTTGAACCGGCGTACCACCACGCATGAGCCAACCCCTGCTGAACCTGCGTGAACTGAGCTGTGGCTACCCCGGACACAAGGTGGTGCAGAACCTCAACCTGCACCTCAATGCAGGCGATATCGGCTGCCTGCTCGGTCCTTCTGGCTGCGGCAAGACCACAACACTTCGCGCGATTGCCGGCTTCGAGCCAGTGCTGGAAGGCGAGATTCAGCTAGCCGATCAGGTTATCTCCAAGGCCGGCTTTACCCTGGCCCCGGAGAAACGCCGGATTGGCATGGTGTTCCAGGATTACGCGCTGTTCCCGCACCTGAGCGTGGCGGAGAACATTGGCTTCGGCATCCGCAAACAAGCCAACTGCGAGCGAGTTACCCAGGAGTTGATGGAGCTGGTCAAACTCGGCCATCTGGGCAAACGCTACCCACACGAGCTGTCCGGCGGCCAACAGCAGCGCGTGGCCCTGGCCCGTGCACTGGCGCCGGAGCCGCAACTGCTGCTACTCGACGAGCCGTTTTCCAACCTCGATGGCGAGCTGCGCCGGCGCTTGAGCCATGAGGTACGCGACATCCTCAAGGCACGCGGCACCAGCGCGATTTTGGTGACCCATGACCAGGAAGAAGCCTTCGCCGTCAGTGATCACGTCGGCGTGTTCAAGGAAGGCAAGCTGGAGCAGTGGGACACCCCGTTCAACCTCTACCACGAACCGTTAACGCCGTTTGTCGCGAGTTTTATCGGTCAGGGCTACTTTATTCGCGGCCAGCTGCTCAGCCCGGATTCAGTGCAGACCGAACTGGGCCTGATTCGTGGCAACCGCGCCTACACCTGGCCAACGGGCAGCGCGGTGGATGTACTGCTGCGCCCGGACGATATCGTCTATGACCCGGACAGCACACAAAAGGCGCTGATCGTCGGCAAGACCTTCCTCGGTGCCGCCACCCTGTATCGCCTGCAACTACCGACCGGCAGCCAGCTGGAATCGATCTTCCCCAGCCATGCCGACCACCTGCCCGGTCAGCAGGTCGGTATTCGCGTTGCCGCCGACCATCTGGTGGTATTCCCCGCGCCGGGCAGCATCGCCGCGCAGGTCAATCTGGGGGAGTCGGGAGTACGCCGCTACAGCAGCGACAGCTAAAACCTCTTCACAATCTGCTGCGCGTCGGCCCTGCTGCGTTAAAAACAGGCTCGGCAAGCCGCTTGCGGCTAACGCGCTTAAGCGCGGCCCGAAGGGCGAGTGAAACGAGTAATGCTCATGTACAAAAGTACACTCAGCTTGATTCGCTGCGCTCACCCTGCGGGTCAGCCGTTGGCTGTTACTCTGCTGCGCTACGTTTCTCGCCTGCTTGACCAGCCGAAGGCTGTTACTAACGTAGCGCCTTGCATGGCTCTAGCTCGCTAGATCGTGAACAGGTTTTAAGCGGCTATGGCAAAAATAGCCGGCCACTGGCAATCAACAGCGCCTGACCGGCAATCTTTACCCGCTCACCAATAAGCTCGCAGTGCAACTCACCGCCGCGTGCCGAACACTGGAAAGCACTCAGCCGGGACTTGTCCAAGCGCTGCGCCCAGTACGGCGTAAGCATGCAGTGGCTCGAGCCCGTCACCGGGTCTTCATTGATGCCGATAGAGGGGGCAAAGTAACGCGAGACGAAGTCATGCTGATCACCAGGCGCGCTGATCAGCAAGCCCAGCCCCGGCAACTTGGCCACGGCTGCCAGATCAGGTTGATAAGCCCGCACCGCCGCCTCATTCGGCAAAATTGCCAGCAGCTCCTGAATCCTCTGCCCTTCATACAACGCCAACACGCTTTCTACCGGCAGACCCAAAGTCAGTTCAACCTCTGCCTGTAAGTCGCACGGCTGCGCCTGGCGCACAGGGAAGTCCAGCACCAGTTGGCTACCTGCACGGCTGACCCGTAGCGCGCCAGACAAACAGGTGAAATCAATCACCTCACCCGGCTCGTCATAAACTTCGAACAGCACATGCGCACTGGCCAACGTGGCATGCCCGCACAGCGGCACCTCCGCCGCAGGGGTAAACCAGCGGATATGCCAGCTTGCGCCTTCCCGTATCAAAAACGCGGTTTCCGCCAGGTTGTGCTCGGCGGCAATCTGTTGCATCAGCGCATCGTCAAGCCAGCTATCCAGGCGATAAACCATCGCCGGATTGCCGGTAAATGGCTGCGTAGCAAAAGCATCTACCTGGTGAAATTCAAGCTGCATGGGACGACGCTCCTTATCTGTGATGGCGTAGAGCATGCCGCAGCACGGCAACGTGCGCCTACTACAGCGGCCGACGATTGCGCCAGTACAGCTGCACCGTCTGAATGCGCGCCGGGCAGCGACGGTGCACAGGTTAATCGCCAAAGGTTCTTAAAAATTCACTAATACTTCACATATCAGCAGCTTATAAATCCTGGCACGCCGCCTGCTATGACCCACCCCGGTCAGCACAACGGCGTGTCTGCCACTCAACCGACAACGACGTCACAGCACCCTCTCCTTTCGAGACATGGGCACTGTGGCGTTTTTTTTTGCGTTTTTGGCTTACAGGAAGACCGCTATGCGCATGATTAAACTGTCCCTGCTGTCGCTGGCCATTGCCGGCACCACCCTCAGTCACGCCGCCCTCGCCGACGAGGACTTCAGCAACCTGTTCAGCGAGGCCAAGCCGATTCTCGACGCGCGCTACCGCTATGAGCATGTCGATCAGGACAACGCCCTCAAGCACGCCAACGCGCAAACCCTGCGCACCCGCGTCGGCGTGCAGAGCGGCAAGTGGTACGGCCTGTCGGCGCTGATCGAGGCCGACAACGTCAGCCGCATCGGCGATGCCAGCTACAACACCACGCGCAATGGTCAGGGTGACTACTCAGTGGTTGCCGACCCGGACGGCAGTGAGGTCAACCAGGCCCTGCTGCGCTATGACCATCAATACGGCAGTGCGGTACTCGGTCGCCAGCGCATCAACCTGGACAACCAGCGCTTCGTTGGCGGCGTAGCCTGGCGGCAGAACGAGCAGACCTACGACGGCGTGCTCGGCCAACTCAAGCCCCTGGACGGACTGACGCTGACCTATGCCTATATCGACAACATCAACAGCATCTTCGGCCCCGGCGACAATCGCTTCGATACCGCCGCCAACCCGGCCAATATCGAAGGCCACAGCCACCTGCTCAATGCCCAATATGTGCTGATGCCGGAGCTGACCGCCACCGCCTACCAGTATCGCCTCGGTCTGGACAATCTGGCCGCCGGCAGCCAGTCGAGCAAAACCACCGGCCTGCGTCTCAATGGTGCCATCGCTGGCATCAGCTACGTGCTGGAATATGCGCAGCAAAACGAATACGCGGACAACCCGCTGGACCTCGACAGCGATTACTACCTGGCCGAACTTGGTTACAGCCTCAAGGGCGTGGCACTGAAAGCCGGCTACGAAGTACTCGGCGGTGATTCTGGCCTGGGCAACCGAGCGTTCCAGACGCCACTGGCGACCAAGCACGCGTTCCAGGGCTGGGCCGATATCTTCCTGCTGACACCGGCCGCAGGTGTCGAGGATGCTTATGTAGGCCTGACCGTACCGTTACTGGGTGGCACCCTGCAGGCCTGGTACCACGACTTTCGTGCCGAGGAAGGCAGCAGCCAGTACGGTGAGGAAATCGATGTTTCCTACGCCCACCCGATTCCTGGCGTGAAGGGCCTGGTTGGGCTGGTCAAATACGCCAGCTACGACGCCGACGACTTTGCCGTCGACACCGACAAGCTCTGGGTACAGCTGCAATACAGCTACTGACAGCCGCGCCCCCCCCCCGATCTACTAATGGACGCGCGGCGCTGGCGCCGCGCGTTTGTGGAGAGCCCTATGAATAGTCGTCTTATCGTTCCCCTGATCCTGCTCTGCAGCCTGCTCAGCCCAACAGCCTGGGCCACCATTAACGCGGCCGAAGCGATGAACCTGTCAGGCATGCAGCGCATGCTCAGCCAGCGTATTGCCAAGAGCTACCTGATGCTGGGGGCCGGGATTCGTCCTGAACAAGCCGAACAACAACTCGACCAAAGCATCGCTAAATTCGAAAGCAACTACCTGGCCCTGAGCGAATACGCCCCCACCGCAGAAATCCGCCGCGCCCTGCAAACGGCCGGCACAACCTGGCAGCGTTACCGCGAACTGGCGTTGTCGCGTCCCGACAAGCAACAGGCGCTGTTGGTACTGGAACTCAGTGATCAGTTGCTGGGCCACAGCGAACAGGTGGTGCAACTATTTGAACGCCACAGCGGTGGCGGCAACGCGGTGCTGGTCAACCGCAGCGGTCGCCAACGCATGCTCAGCCAACGTATCGCCAAGCTGTACCTGGCCATCAGCTGGCGCTTGCCGGTCGAGGGCCTGCAGCAGAGCTTCGAGCAAGCAGTCGGCGAGTTTGAAGTGACCCTGCAAGAGCTGCAGCAGGCCAGCCAGAACACCGCCCAAATCAGCAAGGGCCTGACACAGGCCGAAGCGCAATGGCGCTTTACCCGCGCAGGTTTCAATCTGGCTAGCGATTCACGCTACGTGCCGACAGTAATCGCCACCACGACCGAGACCCTGCTGTGGCAGATGAACGAGCTGACCAGTCAGTATGAAGGGGTAATGCTGGCGGGCTCATGAGCCCTACAGGAGCCCGCTTGCGGTGGTCCGGCAATGCGGGCGAGCGCTTGAAGCGACAAGACCGCCAGCAAACGCGCACCTGGAGCGCGTTAACCTCAGCCCTCGCTGCGCACCCGTTTCACCGCATCCAGCCAACCGTCATAGAGTTTGCTGCGGTGGTTACCTGCCATGCGTGGATCGAAGCGCTGCTGACGGTGCCAATGCCGAGCGATGCTTGCCAGATCCTTATAAATACCGGCATGCAATCCGGCCAGATAAGCCACACCTAGCGCCGTGGTTTCAGTAACTTCCGGGCGCTCCACCGGCACCCCGAGGATGTCCGCAAGAAATTGCATAACCCAGTTGTTTTCCACCATGCCGCCATCCACCCGCAGTGCGCTGGGCTCGGCCGCGCCGTCCTGGCGCATGGCTTCGAGTAGGTCGCGGGTCTGGTAGCACACCGACTGCAGGCCGGCGGTGACGATTTCCTTGATCCCGGTGTCGCGGGTCAGGCCGAAGATTGCGCCGCGGGCTTTCGGGTCCCAATACGGCGCCCCCAGGCCGGTAAACGCCGGAACCAGATACACGCCACAGGCATCACCGGTCTGCTCGGCCATGGCCTCGGTATCGCGGGCATGGTTGATCAGCTTGATGCCATCGCGCAGCCACTGCACAGCAGCGCCGGCGACAAAGATGCTGCCCTCAACCGCATAAGTGACCTTGCCGTTAAGACGATAGCCAACGGTGGTCAGCAAGCGGTTTTTCGAGGTGACCGGCGTACTACCGGTGTTCTGGATCATGAAGCAGCCCGTGCCGTAGGTGCTCTTGACCATGCCCGGTTCAAAGCAGGCCTGGCCAATCAGCGCGGCCTGCTGATCACCGGCCATACCGAACACAGGAATGGGCGCACCGAGCAGATTGGCTTCGGTGATACCGAAATCAGCGGCGCAATCGAGCACCTCCGGCAACAGACTGGCGGGAATCTCGAACAGTTTGAGCAACTCCTCATCCCACTGCTGGGTGTGGATGTTGAACAGCAGTGTGCGCGAGGCGTTGCTGGCATCGGTCTTGTGTGACTTGCCACCGGTCAAACGCCACAGCAGGAAGGAGTCCACGGTGCCAAACCGTAGCTCGCCGCGTTCGGCGCGCTCGCGGGCGCCAGGCACCTTTTGCAAAATCCAGCGCAGTTTGGTTGCCGAGAAATACGGATCGATCAACAGCCCTGTCTTGGCCGCCACCGCAGCCTCATGCCCGGCTTCTTTCAACTCGGCGCAGTAATCGGCGGTGCGGCGGTCCTGCCAGACAATCGCCGGGTGAATCGGCGCACCGGTCTGCGCATCCCACACCAGAGTCGTTTCACGCTGATTGGTAATGCCGATAGCGGCCACATCACTGGCATTCAAGCCGCTCTGTTTGAGCGCTTCGCGGCAGACCTTCAGGGTGCTCAGCCACAGCTCTTCGCCATCATGCTCAACCCATCCGTCCTGAGGGAAATACTGCTTGAACTCCTGCTGCGCGCGCGCGATGGGCAAGCCCTGAGCACTGAAGACAATTGCCCGGCTGCTGGTAGTGCCTTGGTCGATGGCAAGCAGGTAATGAGACATGCAGATTTCCTTGTTCTTATAAGTTGAAAAATTGGACGACTAGCCGCGTCCGATGGGCGCAAACAACGCCTGCGTCAGCTGCGCCAGCACAGCGGCCTCCAGCTGCACTTCCAGCCCGCGCCGCCCGGCGCTGACGTAGACACTGGCAAACTGCTGCGCAGACTCATCAATAAAAGTGCGCAAACGCTTCTTCTGCCCCAGCGGGCTGATACCACCAAGCAGGTATCCGGTAGCCCGTTGCGCTGCAGCGGGGTCGGCCATATCGGCTTTTTTTACCCCGGCGGCGTGAGCCAGGGCTTTCAGATCCAGCGTGCCGGCTACAGGCACTACCGCTACCAGCAGCTCGCCCTTTTCGCTGGCAGCCAGCAGAGTCTTGAACACCTGAGCAGGTTCAAGGTTGAGCTTTTCCGCAGCCTCCAGACCATAGGAAGCCGCCTTCGGATCGTGGTGATAACTGTGCACTTGGTGCGCAGCTTTGGCTTTTTTCAGCAGATCGATGGCAGGCGTCATGTTCGAATGTGAAAACAATCTGACAAAGTTGGCGTACCTTAGCCTCAATTTGGCTGCGACGACAGCCTATAATGTCGCGCACTTTAAAGGACTGACCATGACCCTGCCTCCCCGCCAACACGACATTCTCGAACTTGCCCGCGAACGCGGCTATGTCAGCATCGACGAGTTGGCCCAGGCGTTTGCCGTCACCCCGCAAACCATTCGCCGCGACATCAACCAACTCGCCGAACAGGGCCTGCTGCGCCGCACCCACGGCGGCGCAGCGAGCGAAAGCTCCAGTACGCAGAACACCGCCTACAGCATGCGTGCCGGGCAGATGCGCGATGAAAAGCAGCGCATCGCCGCCGCCATCGCCGCGCAGATCCCCAACAACGCCTCGCTCTTCATCAACATCGGCACCACCACCGAAGCCATTGCCCGCGAACTCCTCGGCCACAAGGGCCTGAAGATCATCACCAACAACCTGCATGTGGCCGCCCAGCTCAGTGCCAAGGCAGACTTCGAAGTACTGCTGGCTGGCGGCACAGTGCGCAGCGACGGTGGCGTGGTCGGTCAGGCGGCAGTGGATTTTATCCAGCAGTTCAAGGTCGACTTCGCCCTGGTCGGCATCAGCGGCATCGATGAAGACGGCAGCCTGCTCGACTTCGATTACCAGGAAGTACGGGTCTCCCAGGCCATCATCAGCAATGCGCGCCAGGTATTTCTGGCCGTCGACTCCAGCAAGTTCGGCCGCAATGCAGTGGTACGCTTGGGCTCAGTGGCCTTGGTTGACCGAGTATTCACCGATGCCGCGCCCTCCGCGGCAATCAATCGCCTACTGGCAGAGCACAAGGTCGAGCTCGACCTGGTGTAGGCCCGCCAACATCGGCCTAGCACCTGCTTAACCGATATCCCTCTACCGAACCCTCACAACCGCTGAGCGCGAAAGCGCATTGCGGGGTGGCAAAGCCATGCGTATTCGACTAGCATGCTTTCGAAAGTGAACATTTAAAGTTCAATACTGACTTTCGGTGCTGCCATGACTACTCGCCCCGCCAGCAATACGCCACTCGCTGAAGTCTATGATCTTGCCGTCATTGGTGGCGGCATCAATGGTGTCGGGATTGCCGCCGATGCGGCAGGGCGCGGCCTGTCCGTGTTCCTTTGCGAAAAGGACGACCTGGCGCAGCACACCTCATCAGCCAGCAGCAAACTGATCCACGGTGGCCTGCGCTACCTGGAGCACTACGAGTTTCGCCTGGTGCGTGAGGCGCTGGCCGAGCGCGAAGTGCTACTTACTAAAGCCCCGCATATCGTCAAACCTATGCGCTTTATCCTGCCGCACCGCCCGCATCTGCGGCCGGCCTGGATGATCCGCGCCGGACTGTTTCTCTATGACCACTTGGGCAAGCGCGAGAAGCTGGCCGGTTCACGCGGCCTGCGTTTCGGCGCCGGCAGCCCGCTGCAAGCCGAGATCAGCCGCGGTTTCGAATACTCCGATTGCTGGGTCGATGACGCCCGCCTGGTGGTACTCAATGCCATGGCTGCCCGCGAGCAAGGCGCACACGTGCACAGCCGCACCCGCTGCGTCAGCGCGCGGCGCAGCAAAGGCCTGTGGCATATCCATCTGGAGCGCAGTGACGGCAGCCTGTTCTCGATTCGCGCCCGCGCCCTGGTCAACGCCGCCGGCCCTTGGGTGGCGCGCTTTATTCGCGAAGACCTGAAGCAGGAATCGCCCTACGGCATCCGCCTGATCCAGGGTAGCCATATCGTTGTGCCGCGCCTGTTCGACGGCGAGCAGGCCTACATCCTGCAAAACGAAGACCGCCGCATCGTCTTCGCCATACCCTATCAAGAGCGCTTCACCCTGATCGGCACCACGGACCGTGAATACCAAGGCGACCCAGCCAAGGTGGCGATCAGTGAGGAAGAAACCGACTACCTGCTGAATGTGGTCAACGCCCACTTCAAGAAGCAGATTCACCGCAGCGATATCCTTCACACCTACGCGGGTGTGCGGCCGCTGTGCGATGACGAGTCGGACGACCCCTCGGCGGTAACCCGCGACTACACCCTGTCATTGTCTGGTCACCCTGGCGAAGCGCCGCTACTTTCGGTGTTCGGCGGCAAGCTCACGACCTACCGCAAGCTCGCCGAATCCGCGCTGGCGCAACTGGCGCCCTTCTTTCCCAAGATGGGCCCCAGCTGGACCGCCAGCAGCCTGCTGCCCGGCGCCGAGCAGCTGGACAGCCAAAGCACGCTGGTGGAGGCGCTGTGCGCCCGCTTTGGCTGGCTGCCCACCTCGCTGGCGCGGCGCTGGGCCAGCACCTACGGCAGCCGCAGCTGGGTGATGCTCAAAGGCGTCAGCAACCTCAGCGACCTTGGCGAACACTTGGGTGGAGGCCTATACACCCGTGAAGTCGACTACCTGTGCCAGGAAGAATGGGCCATGCAGGCAGACGATATTCTCTGGCGCCGCAGCAAGCTCGGCCTGTTCACCACCCCGGCGCAGCAAGCCAAACTCGACAGCTACCTGCGCATCCAATCACCGCGCAGCCCGGAAGATGCTCACGCGGCGTGAGCGTCAACACCATATAAATCGCAGCCATAAAAAATGATCGGGAATCATTTTTAACGTCGCGCAGCGACGGCCCGCAGGGTGGCCGCCATGGATGGCAGGCCATAAAAAAGGGCGACCTAAGTCGCCCAAATTGCCTTGCGTGCCCCTACTGCAGATTCACCCCTGCTTGCGCTTGTGCGAATCCTGCCAGATGAAATAACCGACACCGGCGAAGAAGGCGACCATCAGACCGACGGTGCCGATACCGGCGAGAACTACGACATCGATAAACATGGTTGCCTCCTGCGTGAAGCCTGTGTGGGTATGGCTTCAAATTAACAGGGGCTGCACAAGCGCTATTGATCCAGATCAACAAGCGGCGGGCACTGGCAGGATGAAGCTGTACTTAGCTGATCCAGATCAATAAATCGGCTTGTGGCAGAGCGGCTATGGCTTTTTCGGTTTGCCCTTGGGCTTTTTCTTGCCCTTGGGCAGCGGCAGGGCCTGCTCGAAGGCATCACGCATTTCATTGAGTTTCTTGTCGCGCAGGTCATGGATGCGCTTGTCGCGCTCGGCGGCGAAATCAATCAGCTTGTCGTCTTTGCTCATGGTCTCGGCTTGATCAAACGAAAGGTCAGGTTCAAACGTGGCGCACAGGCGCTGCGCGTCTTCGCCACTTGATGCTGCCAATAATGCTGGGTTGGCCCGCGCATGACCAGCAGCGAACCATGTTGCAGCGGCAACGAGTGCTCAATACGGCTCCGGCCTTTACGGCGCAGATCGAAGCGGCGAGTGCCTCCCAGGTTCAGCGAGGCGACCAGCGGATTGGGGCCCAATTCGGCTTCATCGTCGCTGTGCCAGCCCATGGAATCCAGGCCATCCCGGTAGTAGTTGAGCAACGCGCCATTCAGCGGCTGCCCCACCGCCTGCTCCACCTGCGCACGAATCAGGGCCAGCAGTGGCGTCCAGGGCAGCGGCTGATGGGTTTGCCCAGAGTAGCGGTAACTGGCCTCGGCATCGCCATACCAAGCCACTAGACGCGGCACAGGCAACTGCCGCCCGTAGATCTGCACCTGCGGCTGCTGCCAGGGCGTTTGCGCGCTCAACTCGGCTAGCCAGTGGTCGGCGGTCGCTAAATCCAGCCACTGCGCATGCAGCTGCAAGTCAGCGTTGGGCAGCTGCAATGGGCTGTCGGCAAATAGATCCATGGATAAATCACTCAAACTTCCACATCCACCCACAGCCCCTGGCGCGGCAGCTCACTGATCACGGCCTCATCAGCCTCGGCCACTTCGCCTTCGGCCAGCTCTTCTGGGCTGTAGCCATGGCGACGTTGACGCCGACGCTGCTCCTCGCGCAGCAGCGCCTCGGCTTCCTGCGGGTGGCGTTTGTCCAGGCTTACGCCACTTTCCTTGGCACTTTCGGCCGTGGCGGTAACTGGAGGGATCTCCGGACGCGGCTTGACCACGTCCTGCTGAACGGTCACCGGAACCAGACTGTGAGGAATCGGCGGCAGCATCTATTAGCCCTCCTTTGGTCAGACTGTCGGCCAGCCAAGCCACGACTTGAGCCCCGTCTCGCTACACTTTCGAGCTACCTAACCACACAAAGTGCCCGATGCGCAGCAATGCGCCTTGGGCCTGAGCGCAGGGTTCCGTTAACATAGTCGGCTTTTTCACGCGGGAGACAAGCATGGCGCAGTATGAACCGGGGCAACGCTGGATCAGTGACAGCGAAGCGGAGCTGGGGCTGGGAACCGTTCTGATGCAGGACGGCCGCATGCTCACCGTGCTCTACCCGGCCACCGGCGAAACCCGCCAGTACGCCCTGCGCAATGCGCCGTTGACCCGCGTACGCTTTTCGCCGGGCGATGAAATCACCCATTTCGAAGGCTGGAAACTGACCGTGCAGGAAGTCGACGATGTCGACGGCTTGCTGATCTATCACGGCCTCAATGCGCAGCACGAAAGTGTCACCCTGCCGGAAACCCAGCTGTCGAACTTTATCCAGTTCCGTCTGGCCAGTGATCGCCTATTTGCAGGTCAGATCGATCCGCTGCCCTGGTTCGCCCTGCGCTACCACACTCTCGACTACACCAGCCGCCAGTTGCAGTCCAACCTCTGGGGCCTTGGCGGCGTGCGTGCGCAGCCTATTGCGCACCAGCTGCATATCGCTCGCGAAGTCGCCGACCGCATCGCCCCGCGCGTATTACTGGCCGACGAAGTGGGCCTGGGCAAAACCATCGAAGCCGGCCTGGTGATCCATCGCCAACTGCTCTCCGGGCGCGCCAATCGTGTGCTGATCCTGGTACCAGAGAACCTGCAGCACCAGTGGCTGGTAGAAATGCGCCGGCGCTTCAACCTGGATGTCGCGCTGTTCGACGAAGAGCGCTTTATCGAAAGCGATGCCAGCAACCCGTTCGAAGACTGCCAGCTGGCCCTGGTCGCCCTGGAATGGCTGTGCGACGACGAAAAGGCCCAGGATGCGCTGTTTGCCGCCGGCTGGGACCTGCTGGTGGTCGACGAAGCGCATCACTTGGTCTGGCATCCGGAGCACGCCAGCCGCGAGTACGCGCTGGTTGAACAACTGGCCGAAGTGATTCCCGGTGTGCTGCTTCTCACCGCCACCCCGGAACAGCTTGGCCAGGACAGCCACTTCGCCCGCCTGCGCCTGCTCGACCCGAACCGCTTTCATGACCTGGCCGCCTTCCGCGCCGAAAGCGAGCACTACAAGCCGATTGCCGAGGCCGTACAGGAGCTGCTAGATAAAGGCCGCCTGTCCGATGCTGCGCACAAAACCATTCACGACTTCCTCGGCGCTGGCGGTGAAGAGCTGCTAAGCGCCGTCAACAGCGGCGACGGCGAAGCCTCGGCGCGTCTGGTGCGTGAGCTGCTGGATCGTCACGGTACTGGTCGCCTGCTGTTCCGTAACACCCGCGCCGCCGTGCAGGGTTTCCCGGATCGCGAGCTGCACCCCTACCCGCTGGCCAGCCCCGATGAATATATGGAGCTGCCGATTGGCGAGCACGCTGACCTGTATCCAGAAGTCAGCTACCAGGCGCAGCCGGATGTCGATGAAGAGCAGCGCTGGTGGAAATTCGACCCGCGCGTCGAGTGGCTGATCGACACCCTGAAGATGCTAAAGAAGTTCAAGGTGCTGGTGATCTGCGCCCACGCCGAAACCGCCATGGACCTGGAAGACGCCCTGCGTGTGCGCAAAGGCATCCCGGCCACGGTGTTCCATGAAGGTATGAGCATCCTTGAGCGCGACCGCGCGGCGGCCTACTTCGCCGACGAAGAGTTTGGCGCCCAGGTGCTGATCTGCTCGGAAATCGGCTCGGAAGGTCGTAACTTCCAGTTTGCCCACCATCTGGTGCTGTTCGATCTGCCGGCCCACCCGGACCTGCTTGAACAGCGTATCGGCCGCCTCGACCGTATCGGTCAGAAGCACCGTATCCAGCTGCACGTGCCGTACCTGGAAAACAGCCCGCAGGAACGCCTGTTCCAGTGGTACCACCAGGCGCTGAATGCCTTCCTCGCCACCTGCCCAACCGGCAACGCCCTGCAGCACCAGTTCGGCAGCCGCCTGCTGCCGCTGCTAGAAAGCGGCGATGACGGCGAATGGCAGTCCCTGGTCGACGAAGCCAAGACCGAGCGCCTGCGCTTGGAAGGTGAACTGCACGCCGGCCGTGACCGCTTGCTGGAACTCAACTCCGGCGGTGCCGGCGAAGGCGAAGCGCTGGTCGAGGCGATTCTTGAGCAGGACGACCAGTTCGCCTTGCCAATTTATATGGAGCAGCTGTTCGACGCCTTCGGCATCGACAGCGAAGACCATTCCGACAACGCCCTGATCCTGCGTCCCAGCGAAAAGATGCTGGATGCCAGCTTCCCGCTGGGTGACGACGAAGGCGTGACCATCACCTACGACCGCGACCTCGCACTGGTGCGCGAGGACATGCAATTTCTCACCTGGGAACACCCCATGGTGCAAGGCGGCATGGACCTAGTGCGCTCCGGCTCGATGGGCAACACCGGCGTTGCGCTGATCAAGAATAAGGCGCTGAAACCTGGCACCGTGTTGCTGGAACTGCTGTATGTCAGCGAAGTGGTGGCACCACGCGCGTTGCAGCTGGGCCGCTACCTGCCACCGATCGCCCTGCGCTGCCTGCTCGATGCCAACGGTAACGACCTGGCCGCCAAGGTCTCGTTCGAGAAGCTCAACGAGCAGCTGGAAACCGTACCGCGTGCCAGCGCCAACAAGTTCGTCCAGGCCCAGCGTGACAGCCTCAACCCGCTGATCAACGCCGGCGAAGGCAAGGTCGCCGAACGCCACACGGCGCGCGTCGACGAGGCCAAGCGGCGTCTGGCTGCCGAAACCGACGAAGAACTGGCCCGCCTGATCGCCCTGCAAGCGGTCAACCCAAGTGTGCGTGACAGCGAACTCAACGCCCTGCGCCAGCAGCGCGAACAAGGCCTGGCCATGCTCGACAAGGCGGCGTTGCGACTCGAGGCCATTCGCGTACTGGTTGCGGGCTAAAAGGCTGCTGCGCGTCGGCCCTGCGGCGTTAAAAACAGGCTCGGCAAGCCACTTGTGGCTAACGCGCTTTAGCGCGGCCCGAAGGGCGAGTGAAACGAGTAATGCTCATGTACAACAGTACACTCGCGCGCGAGCCCAGTCCGCTTCCTTGCCTGTTTTGACCAGCCGGAGGCTGTTACTAACGTAGCGCCTTGCAGGGCTCTAGCTCGCAAGCCTTTGAACAGGCTCTGCCGCGTCTACCTGAGTAACTGCCTGCGGGCTGCTAGAGTCAGAAGCAATACGCCTGTCACTCCAGCCCACAGGAGCTCCCCGTGCCTGCACGCGCCACCTCGCGCCGGTTTCGCCACAGTCTCGGCGGGCTCTGCCTGCTGGCGCTGCTCCTGCTTCCTTTGTTGCATCTGTGGCCCGCGCTAAACGGGCTGAACAATGCTCACCTCGACTGGCTGATCCGCCAACGCGCAGCGGAACAGACGCCTGACCCACGTCTATTACTGATTGATATCGATGACCTGAGCCTGCAAGTGCTGGCCGGTGAAGCCGGTAAATGGCCGTGGCCGCGCTCGCTGCATGGCGAACTGCTGGAATACCTGCTCAGCCAACAGCCCAAGGCTGTGGCCTTCGACATCCTGTTCAGCGAACCCGACCAGTTCAACCCGGACGCCGACAGCTACTTTGCCGAAGTGCTGCAACGCAGCGCCAACACCTACCTCGCCGCCCTGGTTCAGCAAACAGAAAAAGGCAGCCAGCCGCCACTGCTGCGCGACTATCCCGCAACCACCTGGCAAGCGCCCGGGCAACGCGGTGCGGAGGATCAACGCGGCCTACTGCTGTTGCCCAACGCCTTCCCCAGCGAACTCTGGCGTCTGGGCAGCATCAACTTTCGCCCCGACAGTGACGGTATCGGCCGGCGCTATGAGCTGTACCGCAGCTTTGCCGACTGGCGCCTGCCCAGCCTGCCTGCGCGCATCGTGCATGACCTTACCGGCAGCTTGCCGCAGCAACAGAACCTGCTGCTGGACTGGCCCGGCACCAGCCGCCTGCCCTACCCGCGCCTGCCCTACGCCGCCGTACTGGCAGCAGCGCGCAATCAGGGTGAGCCGCTGGCAGCCGAGCAGTTCAAGGACCGCATTATCGTGATCGGTACCACAGCGGCCGGCCTGCACGACCTGCGCCCGACCCCGCTGGATACCCTTTATCCCGCACCGTTTATCCTGATGACCGCCATCGATAACCTGCTCAACAACAACCAGTTGCACGAAGCAGAGAGTTGGCTGGAGTTGCTCGGCCCACTGCTGCTATTGCTCGGCCTGAGCGTTCTGCTGCTACGTGAGCAGTTACCAGCAGCCTTTGCCCTGTGTCTGCTCGGCAGCCTGGCGCTGTTTGCCGGCAGCTATTGGCTGGCCTTACAGGGCCTGCTGCTCGGCGTTCTACCTGGGCTGATCTGCCTGTGGTTGTTACTTGCTGCGGCGCTGGCACTGTTCTACCTGCGCCGACGCCAGCAATTGCAGAACACCATTCGCCTGTTCAGCCGCTTTATGGACCCCGTGGTAGTCAACCAGCTGGTCGCCCGCGATGACCCGGAAGCGTTGCTGGCGAGCAAGGAATGCCAGCTGACCGTGCTGTTTTCCGATATCCGCAGCTTTACCACCCTCTCCGAGCAGCACACGCCAACAGAAATCGTGCACCTGCTCGAAGGCTATTTCAGCAGCCAGGTCGAGGTGCTGTTCAAGCACCAGGCGACACTCGACAAGTTTATCGGCGACGCCATCATGGCCTTCTGGGGCGCGCCACTGGACAACCCGCAGCAGGCCGACCAAGCCATACTCGCCGCCATGGAAATGCTGGAGAATCTCGACGCCTTTCGCCGCGACTACAACTGCCCGGACTTCGACATAGGCATCGGCCTGCACACAGGACCAGCGGTCGTCGGCCTAGTCGGCGCAAAACAGCGCTATGACTACACTGCAATAGGCGACACGGTGAACCTGGCCAGCCGCATCGAAGGGCTGACCAAGGGCCGCGCCCATCTGCTAATTTCTGCCACCACCCGTGAGGCCTGTACCCTCGATCTGGACTTCGTGCCTCAGGGCGAACACCAGGTAAAAGGTCGCGCCGAAGCCGTAATGCTCTACGAACCGCGAAGGAGACATGATGAATAAAGGCCTCTGCAGTGCCCTTGCGGCGCTGGTATTCAGCTTCTACGGCTTTTCTGCGCTGGCCGAGGTACGCCTGGCGCATACCCTGCAAGACAGCGCCCTGCGCGCCGAGCCCAACGCCTCGGCTGCCAATGTGGGTCAGGTCGGCAAACAGACGCAGGTCGGGGTGCTGGAGCGCCAGGGCGGTTGGTACCAAGTGCAAACATCCAGCGGCCAACGCGGTTGGTTGCCACTGCTTAGCCTGCGCTTTGCCAAGGACACGCAAGCCAGCCGCAGCAATGACCTGGGCAGCCTACTCAAACTCGGCAATCAAGCCTCTCCCGCCAGCGGCGTAGCCACCGGTATTCGTGGCATCAGTGACGAAGAATTGCGCAGCGGCAGTGCCAACACTTCGGCCAGCGTGCAAAGCCTGGATGCCTTCGCCGCCAGCCCGAGCGAGGCGCGCAGCTTCGCTCAACAAGGCGGTCTGCGCAGCCAGAACCTGCCCTACGCCCGCTAACACGCCGCAAGGAGAGTGACATGCAAACAGCCGTATTACTCAAATGCGCCAGCCTGCTCGGCCTGATCGTTAGCCTCAGCGCCTGCCAGGGCTTGGAAGGCATGCAGATCCAGGGCGTGGATCTGGGCAAACTGGCCAGCGCCGGCCAGCACCTGACCAACATGGGCGAGAAAAGCGTCGATGAAGAGCGGGTAATTGGGCAGAACACCGCCACCATTCTGCTGAGCAAGGCAGCCGTGCTGAACAACCCGCCGCTGCAGGCCTATGTCAATCGCGTCGGGCTGTGGGTCGCCCAACACAGCGAACGCCCTGACCTACCCTGGCGTTTCGTCGTGCTCGACAGCCCACAGGTGGCCGCCTACGCCGCACCAGGCGGTTACGTGTTTATCACTAGTGGCATGCTGACGCGGATGAACAGCGAAGCGGAATTGGCTGGCGTACTGGCCCATGAAGTTGCACATGTGGTGCAGCAGCATCACCTCAAAGCCATTCAGCAACAGGCGCAAACCGGCCTGCTCACAGACCTCGCTACCCTCGCCGTGCAAGCCGGCGCCGCCGACAAGGGCGGTAGTCAAGCCGGCGAGCTGACCGACCGTTTTAGCCGCAGCGTCAGCGACCTCTACAGCCGTGGTCTGGACCGTGGTGATGAATACGAAGCCGACGCCATGGGCGCGGTCATCGCCACCCGCGCAGGCTATGACGCTTACGGCCTGGCCGGCGTACTGCAGACCCTCGGCACTACCCGGCAAAACGATGCAGCGCTCACCAGTTTTCTCAAGGTGCACCCGGGTATCGACGACCGCCTACAGCGTCTACAACCGGTCTATTTGTATATCGAGAAAACCGCCAGCGGCCCAAGCCAAAGCCTGGATGCCCGCTATCAGCAGGCGCTTACTGGCAAACGCTAGAAGCAGACAGCCATTACAGAACCTGTTTTGGATCTCGCGAGCTAAAGCGAGCCTGTTTTTAACGCAGTCTCGCCGACGCGCAGCAGATCCAAGGCAGGTTCTCAGTGGGTGTGGGGATGTTCGCGGGTACAGGACGGCTCGTAATCGCACACGTGATGGCTAAACGGTGAGGTAGTGTGCGAGCCCGGCGCACCCGTCACCTGGAAGCAGCGGCTAGCAATAAACAGCTGCACCAGCTCGGCGTCGAGCAAACCGCTCTGCGCCTCACTCTTGAGAATATCCAGCGCCCGTTCCAGCGGCATTGCCGGCTTATAGGGGCGATCAGCTGCGGTCAGGGCGTCGTAGATATCGCAGATCGTCATGATTCGTGAAGCGCAGGGAATTGCATCGCCAATCAAGCCTTTCGGGTAACCGCTGCCATCGAGTTTTTCGTGGTGTGCCCCGGCGATATAGGGCACGCCTTGCAGGTCTGGGGTCCAGGGAATCAGGCTGAGGAACTGCTGGGTGTGCACCACATGCCGCTCAATTTCTTCGCGCTCAGCGGTGGTCAGGCTGCCCTTGCGCACTGCCAGCGCACTGAACTCACTCTCGCTAAGCAGGCTGACCAAGCAATTGCCGGGGGCCTTGACCAACTCACCCTGTACTTCCTGCAGATGCTGGAAATCGCCCTCACTGAGCATGCTCGGCTCGTTGGCCTGGATGATGTTGCTCAGGTAGCGCTCCAGCCGCTCGCACTCATAAGCCAGCTCGGCTTCCAGCTGCAGGTGCCGTTCATCGCTCAGGCCACCCTGATGACGGTAGGCATGCAGCATCTTGCGCAGGGTCTGGTTGTGCAGGTTTTCCTGGGCCAGCGCGACTCGGTAACGCAGGTTTTCCAGCACCTGTTCGGGAAGCTTCTTGGCTTTGACCAGCACATGCTCGCGCACCCCGACTTTACCGAAGTCATGCAACAAGGCAGCGTAACGCAGCTCGCGTAGGCCATCGTTGCTCAGCGCCTGTTCACGCAGGCGCGCCTCGGGCGCATAGGGCAACTGATTGGCCAGGGTCAGGCACAGCTCAGCAACCCGAAAGGAATGACCACTGGTAGTAGGGTCGCGCTGTTCGATGGCAAACACCGAGGCTTGAACAAAGCCGTCGAACAACCGGCTGATGTCATCCAGCAACTGGCGATTCTCGATCGCCACCGCCGCCTGACTGGCCAATGCGCGCAGCGACACCGCGGTTTCTTCATCGAAGGCAATCAGCTCAGGTTCCAGCTGACCGCGGCCCTTACGCTGGCGGTTGATAAACTCCAGCACGCCGACCACTTCATGGCGATGATTGCGCATCGGGATCGCCAGAATCGACATAGTGCGATAGCCCATCTGCAGGTCAAAAGAGCGGTTGAAACGATACGGCGCATCCACGGCAATCGCATACACGTCCTCGATATTCAGCTCGGTACTGGTCAGCGCCACGTAGCCGGCAATCGAGGCCTTGCTCAGTGGCATGCGCTGGTCCTGAAAGCTGTTCTGGCTGAGTGTGCCGTTCTGCGTCAGCTTGAAGATCAGCTGCGCCGGCGCATCCGGGCGGCGACTGACCAGAAACAGCGAGGCAGCGTCGCTGTTGGACAAGCGCCGCCCTTCGATGAGGATTTTTTCCAGCAAACGGTCCAGGTCACGCTCGGCCGACAGCGCCAGGCCTACGTCCACCAGCTTGCTCAGGTCATCGTGTTTGCCGGCCAGGGCGGCGGCCAGCTGTTCGGTTTGATGACGCAGGCTGTACTGCTCACCGGCAAAGCGCAGCAGCGCCGACAGTTCCTCGACACTGGCATGCGGCGGTAACGGCAAGACACCGGGCTGATCCATGCAACCCACCAGAATCGCGCCACAACCCAGCCAGTCGGACAACGGCCGCAGCGCCAGCAACCGCTCGTCAAGCAGCACCAGCGCCAGGTCATCCGGCAACGCGTCAGGCGCGTCAATCACCTGCAAGGCCAGCGGGCACTGGGTCAGAATGTTGTAGAGGGGGTGTTCGACAAGCGCATTGCTGTGGCCCAGCACAAGGCGGGAAGTGCCCATGGTGGTTGTCCTCAGTCGCAGTTGCGTGACAGCAGTGCGACTGAGTATTGCACAGGATTTAGCGGTTGCTCGGCTGTCCGGCACATGCCGGATAGCCTGACGAAATGACTTAGCTAGCGGGGTGCAGCTGCATGCCCTGCTGCATTGTCGCAGCATCGGCTACAAAGCAGCGCGAGGCTTGCAGCAGCGCCACCATCGTCAGCATCAAGGCCACCGGAATCAGGTACATGGCGTTGTGCAGGCCGACAGCCTTGAAGGTTTCGTTCATTTCACTGGCCCCGGCAGCGAGCATCGCCGCATGGGAATAGTGATCCGAGAGCATGCCCACCGCCAATGGGCCAAGGCCGCCGCCGAGCAGGTACAGGCCGGCGAAGAACAGCGCCATGGCGGTGGCGCGCAGACGTGGCTCGATCACATCCTGAATCGCGGTGTAGACGCAGGTGTAGAAGTTGTAGGCAAACAGCCAGCCAATGCTGAACAGCGCCACAAACACGGCGATCTCAATCCGCCCGGCCAACAGGGCGTAGCCCGTGGCGACGGAGGCGATCAACATACTCAGGGCGGCAAACAGCAGTCGCCCGGTCTGCCAGCGCTGGTGGATCTTGTCCGCCAGCCAACCGCCCAGGGTCAGGCCGACCAGGCCGGTCAAGCCAACGATTACCCCGGTGGCCATGGCCGCCTGCTCCAGCGGCATCAGGAAGTAGCGCTGCAGCATCGGCACCATAAAGGAGTTACAGGCATAGGTGGCGAAGTTGAAGGCCAGGCCGGCCATCACCAACCACCAGAAGGTGCGGATCGCCAGCACCTTGCGCAGGGGTTTATCCACCGGAGTAGTGCGCGATTGCACCAGCTCGGCCGCACCGCGCTTAGGCTCTTTGATAAAGAACATAAACAGCGCGAGGATCAGCCCCGGCACCGCCGCGATAAAGAACGGCGCCCGCCAGCTATCGAAGGCCTTGACCATTGCGCCAATGGTGAAAAATGCCAGCAGCAGACCAATCGGCAGGCCAAGCATAAAGATGCCCATGGCCCGCGCACGCTTGTGCGCCGGAAACAGATCGCCGATCAGCGAGTTGGCTGCCGGCGCATAGCTGGCCTCGCCAATACCGACGCCCATGCGAACCAGCAGGAAGCTCCAGAAGTTCCAGGCCAGACCGTTGACCGCGGTCAGGCCGCTCCAGACTGCCAGGCCCCAACCCATGATCTTGCGCCGCGCGCCGGTATCGGCCATGCGCCCCAACGGAATGCCGGCAATCGCATAGACGATGGTAAAGGCGGTACCGATCAAGCCCAGCTGCAGGTCACTGAGGCCCCATTCCATGCGGATCGGCTCGATGATGATTGCCGGAATGGTGCGGTCGAAGAAGTTGAACAAATTGGCGAGAAAAAGCAGGAATAGAATGCGCCAGGCATTCGCCGCTTGTAGGGACTGCTGCTGCATGGGATCCATCTCTTGTTGTTATCGAAGCAGGTCGGTGGCGCATTGGCCAACCGCCGTATCCAGCATGTGCAGGCGCAATCTAGAGCCTTGCGTCTATGCTGTCTGTGACTATTTGTTGCGTGTATGCCGGGTAATGGGCGCCCGCGCAACCACGCAAGTCACAAAGCGCATCGGAAAAACTCTGGATATGCCTCAGTAAAACCGGGTGAAACAGCGAGATTTTCCATTTTTCATGCTACAAACAAGCCTGTTGAGTGAAATGTGGCCATTTGCCTCTCCACCCTCGTTAGCCGCCGGACTGTCTCTAAATGAAAACAAAAAAAGACGCTGTGACCACCCCCGCGACCGAAGCCACACTGGCTGACCTGGCTGATACCCTACTCGCCCCCCTCGAGCGCCCCTCCCCGCTGAAGCCCCCTATGCGGCTGGACAGCAGCGGCGAGCAGTACATGTATTTCACCGAGCGCGACATTGATCGCATCCTCGATAACCTCGACGGCCTACGCAGCCTGGTGTTCCCTCCAGCCCCGCAGGATGACGACAACGAACGGCGGGTGCAGCACTTCCCCTCAGTGTGTTTGATCGGCCTGGGCCGCTGCGGCTCGAACATCGCTTTGGATGTCGCCTCACTGGTCTACAACGCTCGGCAGTTCTACCTGAGCGAATTCAATAACGAAGAAAAAACCGTCTCAGAGCAGGATTTCCGCCCCACGCGCTGGATTCGCAGCAACCTGCTGCGCGCACCGAGCAAGGACAGCAAACCGGTATTCCTGATTGAACCCCTGGTGATGCTGGGCGACCTGGACAAGGACATCGAGGGGCGCATCCGCTTCTCACGCAAGGGCGAAACCAGCGGGTTCCTCAGCGACTACAGCAAGATGAAAATCATGGACCTTTCAGAGGTGCATGCGGGTGGCGCCGGTAACGCGCCGATTCTCGGTCAATACCTGGCCAAGATCATCCTTAACAAGGACACCCAGCGTTTCACCAACGAAGACTGGAAGTTTATTCACAGCTACCTGATCGACTCCTGCGGCATCAAGGCCAACCAGTCGCGCCTGTACTTCTATATCTTCAGCGCCGGCGGCGGCACCGGCTCGGGCATGGCCTCGGAATTCGGCCTGGCCCAGCAATTCGCCTACATGAGCAAGACCTTCGATACCAAGAACTTCGATGAAAGCCCGGAAAACCGCGACCACAGCTTCGTCTTCGAACCGATCTTCACCAGCGGCATCTGCATCCTGCCGAATATCTCCGACCAACGCAGCGAGATGTCCGAGGCCCTGCATATCAACGCCGGCCGCCTGCTGTGCAAGTACCTCGCCGAGGAGTGGGACTTCTCCTACAACTTCGACAATGAAGAGAACAGCGAAGCCAGCGTGATGCGCCGCATCCGCCCATGGAACGCGATGATGTTGATCTCCAATGACATCATGCGTTACGCCGAAGAAAGCGATGACGGCAATATCCAGAATATCGACGTCAACGCCATGGAGCGCCACGCCAACCAGTACATCTCGCAGCAGATCTTCAACATCCTCACCGCCCAGGCGGTGACCACCGACTACGACCAGAATTACTTCCGCCGCGCCGGCATCGACATTGGCGAAACCATCCGCCTGGACGCCAACGACCTGTTTATGAGCTTGGCCGGCCCGGTGGCCGTGGCCTACGCCGAATCGGTGGTGCCCGAGCAAAGCGCGGCGACGCTGGAGAAATTCCGCGTGCTGGACAAGGAGCCATCGCGGCTGAATATCGACGACCTGTTCTTCCGCTCCATCGACCTGCCGCACTTCAACAAGGTGACCCAGGCCATCGAGGGCATTAGCCTGCTGCCGATCGAGTCCAAGCGTTATCGCGAAGCGCTGGATGAGTACAAGAAGTCCGACTACAACGCCGCCAAACTCAGCGACCTGCACTTCTTCAAGAACTGCTCCTCGGTGGTGTCGATCGTCTCGCTGCCGAAAGACTACAAGCTGTCCTATATGGATCTGAACCGGCTCAAGACCCACCTCAATAGCCTGTTCCCCAACACCACACTGAAGCGTTATGCGCTGGTGATTGGCGCCTCGGCCAACCTGTCGCTGACCACTTTGATCGCCAAGAGCCCGTGTCTGTCGGACGACTTCCTGACGCTGATCGTGGCCTTTATCAAGCGCTGCTTCGCCCGCGACCCACACCGCTTCGATGAGAGCCTGGACAACGCCATTCTCGATTTCATCATGAGCGATGAGTTCGACGAAGTGCGTGTCGACGCCATGCTCAACGAGTACGAAAACCCGGCGAAGATCCTCGATACCAATTGGTACGCGATCAAGCCGATGTACGAGAAGAAGTACCGCGAGCTGATCCACGATCAGGACAAGTTCGTCTCGATCAACGATATCCGCCTGTCACGCGACAGCGTGAAGAAAGCCATCAAGTACCTGCGCGAGATCTACCGCCACCGTATCGGCAAGACCCGGGTTATCTCGCTCAACAAGTACGCCGAAGACAAGCCCGAGTAAGCCACTTCTATCTGCAACCCGAGCCGTCGGGTTGCAGATAAGCGTCTCAGGCTACTCGCCATTCACTCAACCAGCCCAAGCTAGCCTGGGTGCCCGCCTCTCCTGGTCGATACTCGGCCGCCAACCAGCCCTGATAACCACTGTCACGCAGAGCCTTGAGCAGCGCTGCAAACTGCAGCTCGCCAGTGCCCGGCGCACCGCGGCCGGGGTAATCGGCAAACTGCACATGACCGATACGTCCTGCCAGCAACGCGATGCCCGCGTGCACATCCAGGCCCTGCCGTGCCATATGGTAGAAGTCGTACTGCGCGGCCAGATTGGGATGGGCCACGGCTTTGAGCAGAGTATCCAGTTGCTCCGGTGTGTTGATCAGAAAGCCCGGCATATCCAGCGGATTGATCGCTTCCACCAACACGCCAATACCCAACACCTGAAAGGCCTCGGCGGTCTTGCGTAGGTTGTCGATCAAACAGGCCAACGCTTGTTCAGGCTCAACGCCGTCAGCCAACCTCCCCGGTAGTACATTGACCAACGCAGGACGCACCATGGCGGCGTAGCTCAAGGCCTGCTGCAACGCGGCATCAAACTCACCCTGTCGCGCAGGCACAGCAGCCAGTCCGGGCCCGCCGCTCATCAAATCGCCAGCCGGCAGGTTGATCAGCCGCAACGGCATGCCCGCAGCCTCCAGCGCCTCTTTAAGGCGAATGGCCGGCAGCTCGTAGGGAAATTGGATTTCCACGCCATCAAAGCCGGCAGCGGCAGCAGCCACTACTCGCTCGATCAGCGGCAATTCAGTAAACAGCAGCGACAGGTTGGCCGCAATTTTCATGACTGTGGCTCTTGAGGATGTCCCGCGCGGTACAGCTGCACCAGAGTCGCCGGGTCACGCTCCAGATTGCCCTGACTGCCATGCTGACGCATCAGCTGTGCAGCCAGGCCACTGAGCGGCGTAGCCGAGCCAACTTGTTGCGACAGTTTGACCGCCGTATCTAAGTCCTTGAGCAGGGTGCGCACATGCCATTTGACCGGCTCGAACTGACTCTCGGCCATCTGCGGCGCGAGAATCTGCAGCGGCTTGGAATCGGCGAAGCCGCCGGCCAGCGCTGACGCAATCAGACTGGCATCGACCCCAGCCTGCTCGGCAAGGGCGACCACCTCGGCGATCACCAAGGCGTTACAGGCGACAATCATCTGATTGCACACCTTGGTCACCTGACCCGCGCCAACCTCGCCCATGCGCGTCAGGCGCTGCCCCAGATGGGCGAGAATCGGCCGCACCCGCTCGATATCCTCAACCCGGCCACCGGCCATGATCGCCAACGTGCCATTGGCAGCCCCCGGCGTGCCGCCGGAGACCGGCGCATCGATCCAGTGCATGCCGCAACTGGCGTGCAATTCGACAGCCATCTCGCGTGTGGCCGCGGGTTCCAGGCTGGAGAAGTCCACCAGCAGCTGACCAGGCTTACCCGTTTCCACAATGCCGCCCGGGCCAAACACCACTTCGCGTACTACATCGGTGTTGGCCAGGCAAAGCATGACGATATCCGCCTGATCACAAAGCTGCGCCGGGCTGGCAATAACCTGCGCGCCCAACGCGTGCAGGGGCGCGCACTTATCAGGGGAACGATTCCACACGCTCAGCGGATAACCGGCGGCCAGCAGCCGCTGGGTCATGGGCAGCCCCATCAGGCCAATACCAGCAAATGCCAAAGCAGGAAGGGAGGTGGACATAGGCAGACTCCGACTCA
This sequence comes from Pseudomonas sp. EA_35y_Pfl2_R111, assembly GCF_963970955.1. NCBI lineage: Bacteria > Pseudomonadati > Pseudomonadota > Gammaproteobacteria > Pseudomonadales > Pseudomonadaceae > Pseudomonas > Pseudomonas sp. EA_35y_Pfl2_R111. The sequence goes on from NZ_CAXAOM010000001.1 coordinate 508,854, forward strand.
TTGATGGCCGCCATCTTAACCTAGCGGCACTGGAACCTGTCCCGTCAGTCAACGCCCGAGCAACGACCTACAGACCGTCTTTTTCCAGATGATCGAGATTGACCGGCTCACCGCTGTGCGCACCGAGCTTGGCGCGAATATCTTCGAACATCAGGTCGTACTCGGCGTGGCTACGCATGATCAGGCTGCTGTTGGTCGGCAGGCCATGTTTGTGCGCCAGGCGCGTGGCCACACTGGCGAAGTTGTAGGCGGTATCGCGGTGCAGCTCGAAGACTTCTTCAAACGCCTTGCCGTCCACCTCCCCCTGCATACGCATATGCAACATTGGGCCTTCGGTTGGGTCCTGGCGTACTTCGTAATGGAGGTCAACGCTAAACAGCGGTGCGTCGTCCGTAGCCAAGGTATTGGCGCGATGCAAGTGTCCGGGTTCAAACATGCTGGCAGCTCCTGCAATCAGTCGTGGTGCTGCCAGCATAGTCACTCAGGCTGACCTGAGCTGCACGCGCCAGATCAGTGCAGCGGCGCACGCTCGCTACGTTCCTGCGCCAGCACCCAGGGCGCCACTACCACCGCCCACAGCTCTGGATCGCGCTTTAGCAGGTCTTCAGCGCGGCTGTCGTCAGCCTTGCTCAAGATACCTGCGGCCAACCAGGCGGCGACTTTGTCCTCATCGTTCTGCGCCACGGCCTGCGCCACTTCGATCAGATCCTGGCTGCCGTCGACCAGCAGCAAGGCGCCGCGAGCGAAGAAAGGTTGTAGCTCCTGCCAACTAATAGCTGCAGTTTCACCAAGCAGCTTGGCATAGAGGGTGCTAGGTTGTTCTGTCATGGATTGCCCTGTCATAGATGACCGCTTTTTAAATCGGCCGCCATGATAGCGTCGCCCAGCCCGCTGGCAAATTCGCAACGCAGTGCGCGACGTTGCCAACGGCGCGTAAGACACGCCGTTTTTCTATACGTTTATTGCGTTAAAGCGACACCCCAGGGTTTTGCCCCCAGCAAGCCGCTTTTCAAGCCGCAAAGCCGCGCTCTACACTGCACCGGTACAGTTGCCGGGGGGATGACCGGGGAAACAACCCGGTTCTGCAGCTTTGGCCGCCAGAACTACAACAATCAAAACCAATAAGAGTGGAGCACTATGAACAAGGCTACTAAGCAGATTTCCAAACTGTTTGCCGCCATGGCCATGGCTGGCGTTGCCAGCTACTCGGTAGCGGCTGACACCATCAAAATTGGCCTGGCAGGCCCAGTCACCGGCGCCGTCGCGCAATACGGTGAAATGCAGTTCATCGGTGCCAAGATGGCCATCGAGCAGATCAACAAGGCCGGCGGGGTGAACGGCGCAATGCTCGAAGGCGTGGTGTATGACGACGCCTGCGATCCGAAACAAGCGGTTGCCGTTGCCAACAAAATCGTCAACGACGAAGTTAAGTTCGTCGTTGGCCACCTCTGCTCCAGCTCCACTCAGCCAGCGTCCGACATTTACGAAGACGAAGGCATCCTGATGGTGACCGCGGCGTCCACCAGCCCGGACATCACCGCCCGCGGCTACGAGCTAGTGTTCCGCACCATCGGCCTGGACAGCCTGCAAGGCCCTACCGCCGGTAACTTTATCGCTGACCACGTCAAGCCGAAAGCTGTTGCCGTAATCCACGACAAGCAGCAGTACGGTGAAGGCATCGCCACCGCGGTCAAGCAGACCCTGGAAAGCAAAGGCACCAAAGTTGTTCTGTTCGAAGGCATCAACGCCGGCGACAAGGACTTCTCCGCCATGATCGCCAAGCTCAAGCAAGCCGGTGTGGACTTCATCTACTACGGTGGCTACCACCCAGAGCTGGGCCTGCTGCTGCGTCAGTCGGCTGAGAAAGGTCTGAGCGCCAAGTTCATGGGCCCTGAAGGCGTAGGCAACAAGGAAATTTCGGCCATTGCTGGCCCGGCTTCCGAAGGCCTGCTGGTAACCCTGCCGAAGTCGTTCGACCAGGACCCACGCAACCAGGCGCTGGTTGATGCGTTCAAAGCCAAAAATGAAGACTCCAGCGGTCCGTTCGTGTTCCCGGCTTACGCTGCGGTACAAGTGATCGCCGAAGGCATCACCAAGGCTGGCGATACCGACACCGCTAAAGTGGCCGCAGCCCTGCGCGCCAACAGCTTCGACACCCCGACTGGCAACCTGGCCTTCGACGAGAAGGGCGACCTGAAAGACTTCAGCTTCGTGGTTTACGAATGGCACCAGGACGGTACCAAGACTGAAGCCAAGTAAGCACTTCGCCTGAACCCAAAACCCACTGCTTCGGCAGTGGGTTTTGTTTATTAGAAAGAATTCCGGTTGCACGCTGCGCCATAAGCGCTGCATTGCGTGACGACCCAGGAGTTAGGCAATGCCTGATCTTTATCACTACCTGCAACAGCTGGTTAACGGTCTGACCGTTGGCAGCACCTATGCCTTGATCGCCATCGGCTACACCATGGTTTACGGCATTATCGGCATGATCAACTTCGCCCATGGTGAGGTTTACATGATTGGCTCGTACGTAGCCTTCATCGTGGTCGCCGGCCTGGCCATGTATGGCCTGGACAGTTTACCCATCGTGATGATTGCGGCCTTTGCCGCCAGCATCATTGTCGCCAGTGCCTATGGCTACAGCATCGAACGGGTCGCCTACCGCCCTCTGCGCGGCGGCAACCGTCTGATTCCGCTGATTTCCGCCATCGGCATGTCGATCTTCCTGCAGAACTTGGTACTCCTCTCCCAGGACTCCAAAGACAAATCGATTCCCAACCTGCTGCCGGGCAACTTCATCTTCGGTGAAAGCGCCATGAATGGCGTGGTGATTTCCTATATGCAGGTGCTGATTTTCGTCGTCACCTTCTTTGTCATGGTCGGCCTGACGCTGTTTATCTCCCGTTCACGCCTGGGCCGCGCCTGCCGCGCCTGCGCCGAAGACCTGAAGATGGCCAACCTGCTGGGCATCAATACCAACAACATCATCGCCCTGACCTTCGTTATCGGCGCCGCGCTGGCCGCTGTGGCCGCCGTGCTGCTGGGCATGCAATACGGCGTGATCAATCCGCACCTGGGCTTCCTCGCCGGAATCAAGGCGTTCACCGCAGCTGTACTCGGCGGTATCGGCAGCATCCCTGGTGCAGTGCTCGGTGGCCTGCTGCTGGGTGTAGCCGAAGCTTTCGGCGCCGATATCTTCGGCGACCAGTACAAAGACGTGGTGGCGTTCAGCCTGCTGGTACTGGTACTGCTGTTCCGCCCGACCGGTATCCTCGGCCGTCCGGAGGTTGAAAAAGTATGAGTACCTCCATTAAGAAAAACCTCAAGACCGCAATCTTCAGCGCCCTACTGGTGCTCGCTGTGGCCTACCCGGTTATCGGCCTGAAACTCTCCACGGTCGGTATCAAGCTCGAAGTACAGGGCGCTAGCCCGGCGGTTCTATGGACCATCTTCGGCTGCTCGATTGCCATGTTCTTCTGGCAATTGTTCCGTAACCACCTGAGCGCCGCCTGGAGCCACACGCCCAAGCTGCCTAGCATGCCGAGCAAAGCCAGTGAGTTTCTCACCCTGCCCTCGACTCAGCGCTGGATCGTTCTTGGTCTGATCGTCGTTGCCCTGGCCTGGCCGTTCTTCGGCTCGCGCGGTGCAGTAGATATCGCCACGCTGATCCTGATCTACGTGATGCTCGGTCTCGGCCTGAACATCGTGGTCGGCCTGGCCGGTCTGCTTGACCTCGGTTACGTGGCCTTCTACGCCGTGGGCGCCTACAGCTACGCGCTGCTGTCGTTCTACTTCGGCCTGAGCTTCTGGATCTGTCTGCCGATTGCCGGCCTGATGGCGGCGTTCTTCGGCTTTATCCTGGGCTTCCCGGTACTGCGTCTGCGCGGCGACTACCTGGCCATCGTCACCCTGGGTTTCGGCGAGATCATCCGCATCCTGCTGAACAACATGACCTGGCTGACCGGTGGCCCTAACGGCATCGGCTCGATCCCCAAGCCAACGCTGTTCGGCCTGTCGTTCGACCGCAAGGCCGCCGAAGGCATGCAGACCTTCCACGAGTACTTCGGGGTTGCCTACAACTCGATCAACAAGGTGATCTTCCTCTACCTGATCGCCCTGCTGCTGGTGCTGCTGACCCTGTTCGTGATCAACCGCCTGCTGCGCATGCCAATTGGCCGTGCCTGGGAAGCGTTGCGTGAAGACGAGATTGCCTGCCGTGCCCTGGGCATGAACCCCACCGCGATCAAGCTCTCGGCCTTCACCATCGGCGCCTGCTTTGCCGGTTTCGCTGGCAGCTTCTTCGCCGCGCGCCAAGGTCTGGTCAGCCCGCAATCGTTCACCTTTATCGAGTCGGCGATCATCCTCGCCATCGTCGTGTTGGGCGGCATGGGCTCGCAGCTCGGCATCATCCTCGCGGCAATCGTGATGATCCTACTGCCGGAGCTGGCACGTGAATTCAACGAATACCGCATGCTGATGTTCGGCGCGCTAATGGTATTGATGATGATCTGGCGTCCGCAGGGCCTGCTGCCCATGCAACGTCCGCACCTGGAGCTGAAGCAATGAGCCGCCCGATTCTAGAAGTAAGCGGCCTGTCCATGCGCTTCGGCGGCTTGCTGGCCGTTAACGGGGTGAACCTGCAGGTTGCAGAAAAACAAGTGGTGTCGATGATCGGCCCCAACGGTGCCGGCAAGACCACCGTATTCAACTGCCTGACCGGTTTCTACCAGCCCACCAGCGGCAGCATTCGCCTCAATGGCGAGCAGATCGAAGGCCTGCCTGGCCACAAGATCGCCCGCAAAGGCGTGGTGCGTACGTTCCAGAACGTGCGCCTGTTCAAGGACATGACAGCGGTGGAAAACCTGCTGGTCGCCCAGCACCGCCACCTCAACACCAACTACCTGGCGGGCCTGCTGAAGACTCCGGCGTTTCGCAAGAGCGAACGCGACGCTATGGAGTTCGCCGCGTATTGGCTGGACCAGGTCAACCTGACCGAGTTTGCCAACCGCACGGCCGGCACCTTGGCATACGGCCAGCAACGTCGCCTGGAAATTGCCCGCTGCATGATGACCCGCCCGAGCATCCTGATGCTCGACGAGCCAGCCGCCGGCCTCAACCCACGCGAGACCGACGACCTCAAAGCACTGATCCGTGTACTGCGCGATGAGCACAATGTCACCGTGCTGCTGATCGAGCACGACATGAAGCTGGTCATGAGCATTTCCGACCACATCTATGTGATCAACCAGGGCACGCCCCTGGCGGACGGCACGCCGGAGCAGATCCGCGAGAATCCGGACGTGATCAAAGCCTACCTGGGGGAAGCGTGATGCTGTATTTCGAGAACGTTTCCACCTTCTACGGCAAGATCCAGGCACTGCATGACGTCAACGTCGAAGTCCGTCAGGGTGAAATCGTCACCCTGATTGGCGCCAACGGTGCCGGCAAGTCGACTCTGCTGATGACCCTCTGCGGCTCGCCCCAGGCGAGCAGCGGCAGCATCCGCTACCAAGGTGAAGAGCTGATTGGCCAGGACACTCCGAGCATCATGCGCAAGAGTATTGCCGTGGTGCCGGAAGGTCGCCGGGTGTTCTCCCGCCTGACCGTGGAAGAAAACCTGGTGATGGGCGGTTTCTTCGGCAGCAAGGCCGACAATCAGGAGCAACTGGACAAGGTTCTGCACCTGTTCCCGCGCCTGAAGGAACGCTTTGCCCAGCGCGCTGGCACGATGTCCGGCGGTGAACAGCAGATGCTTGCCATCGGCCGTGCACTGATGAGCAAGCCCAAGCTGCTGCTGCTCGACGAGCCGTCACTGGGTTTGGCACCGATCATCATCCAGCAGATCTTCGACATCATCGAACAGCTGCGCAAGGAAGGAGTGACGGTGTTCCTGGTCGAGCAGAACGCCAACCAGGCGCTCAAGCTGGCCGACCGTGGCTATGTGCTGGAAAACGGCCGGATCGCTATGCAAGGCAGCGGTCATGACCTGCTGAACGATCCAAAGGTACGTGACGCCTACCTAGGCGGCTAACGCTCAAACAACAGCCCTTCGGGGCTGTTGTTCATTATGCGTAAGCGCCGTGTTCGTCTGCGCACTCCAACGCACAGCTACAACCGCCAAACGGCGCTGGCATTTTGTCGGAACGATGAGCCCTCAAGTCAGTCGGTATAAAAGAACCCGACGATTTATAGGAGCTGCACATGCTGAAATTTCTTGGTAGCACCATCGGCATAATTTTTCTTATTGGCCTGCTGGTTGTAATCGGACTGTTCATGCTGGTGTTCTGACTTGTCCTAATGGCTCGCCCCGGTACTCAAGCGCTGCTGACGGCAGCGCTTGCCTGATAAGAGCCCCTCTTCTACCCCCTCCCCTTTCAACGGTCATGCCGTCCATTACTCAACTGCAGCGATTTGACGCGACAGTTCATGGCCCAGGTTCCCCATGACGTGATCGCGAACAAACGTATCGCAATGTTCACTGGCAACTAGCGCGGCGCCGATTTTCCGCACCGTTCACCTGATTGATCCGCGCACAATGTCCGCGGGCAGTTACAATAGCCGCCCAATTCTGCTGACGAACCCCGTTATGACCGAGCCGACCCGTCTGTCCAAACGCCTGATCGAAGTGATCAGCTGCTCGCGCCGTGAGGCCGAACTGTATATCGAAGGCGGCTGGGTCACGGTGGATGGTGTGGTCGTAGAAGAGCCGCAATTCAAGGTCACCGAGCAGCGCGTTGAACTGCTACCCAATGCAGTGTTGGCACCGGCCGAGCCGGTCACCCTGCTGCTGAACGTGCCCAATGGCCACAACCCCGATCGCGCAGTGGAAGGCATTAACTCAGCCAGCCACTGGCCGGAAGACGGCTCAGGCATTCGTCCACTGAAAGGCCATTTCGCCCGCCTTATCTCCTGCATCCCGCTACAAGCCGGTGCCGATGGCCTGCATGTACTGACCCAGGACTGGCGCATCGAGCGCAAGCTCAAGGAAGACCTGAGCAAGCTCGAACAGGAGTATGTGGTCGAGGTTATCGGCACTTTGAGCGACAGCCAACTCAAACGCCTGGCTCACGGCCTGATCTTCAACGGCGTAACCTTACCGCCGTGCAAAGTCAGCTGGCAGAACGAAACCCGTCTGCGAATTGCCCTGAAGAACCCACTGCCCGGGCAGATCGTCTTTATGTGCAACAGCGTCGACCTCAAAGTGCTGGGCATGAAGCGCATCCGTATCGGCGGCGTGCCTATGGCCAAAGTCCCCGCGGGCCAGTGGCGCTACCTGGCAGGCAAAGAACGCTTCTAATTTTTTTGCTGATGCGTCATGTGTATCAGCCCATTTCAGGACCACCCCATGCTTAATAACGACGTACTGCGCAGCCTGCGCTACACCCTAGACATCAGCGATGCGCAGATGCTCGAGATCATCCAGCTCAGCGGCATGCAGGTCGCCCTCGATGACCTCGCAGCCATGCTCAAGAAGGATGATGAAGAAGGCTTCACTCCTTGTGACGACGAGCTGATGGCACATTTTCTCGACGGCCTGGTGTACTTCAAGCGCGGCAAGGACGACAGCCGCCCGGCGCAGCCGTTCGAGCTGCCGATCACCAACAATATGGTGCTGAAGAAACTGCGCGTGGCTTTCGAGCTGAAGGAAGACGACATGCACGCGATCATGAACAGCGTCGACTGCCCGGTTTCCAAGCCGGAGATGAGCGCGCTGTTCCGCAAGTTTGGCCACAGCAACTACCGCACCTGCGGCGACCAATTCCTGCGTAACTTCCTCAAGGGGCTGACCCTGCGCGTTCGCGGCTGAGTCCCAGCGCCTTGCTGCCATGCCTGGTCGCATGGCAGCGTATTTCCACGGGCAATGATGACTGCCATGGCGCAGTCAGATGATTAGGGTAGTGGCACTCATCCGCTAAAAGGATTCGCCATGCACCCTTATTTCAGCCTGCAAGGCCGCACCGCCCTGGTTACCGGCGGCACCCGCGGCATCGGCAAAATGATCGCCAAAGCCTTTGTCGAAGCTGGCGCTACCGTCTATGTGTGCGCCCGCGACGGCGAAGCCTGCGCGCAAACCGCTGCCGAACTGTCGGCCCTAGGCACCTGCCACGGCATCGCCGCCAACCTGGGTAGCGAAGAAGGCGTGCAGGTGTTGGCAGAGCAGCTAAACAGCACGATCGACAGCCTGGATATCCTGGTCAATAACGCCGGCACCACCTGGGGCGCACCGCTGGAGAGTTACCCGGCCAAGGGCTGGGAAAAGGTCATGCAGCTCAATGTGACCTCGGTGTTCAGCTGCATCCAGCAATTGCTGCCACTACTGCGCAAAGCCGGCAGTGCGGCGAGCCCAGCACGGGTGATCAATATCGGCTCGGTCGCCGGCATCACCTCCCACGGCGAAGACGCCTATGCCTATGGTCCGAGCAAAGCGGCGCTGCATCAGCTGTCGCGCATGCTGGCCCGTGAGCTGGTCGGCCAACATATCAACGTCAACGTAATCGCGCCGGGGCGCTTCCCGAGCAAAATGACCCAGTTTATCGCCCAGGACGATGCGGCCATGGCCGAAGACTGTGCGTTGATCCCCATGCAGCGCTGGGGCCGCGAAGAGGAAATGGCCGCTCTGGCCATCAGCCTCGCCAGCACCGCTGGCGCCTATATGACCGGCGCGATCATCCCCATCGACGGCGGCTTTCACCTCTAGAAGCACTTGACCGCAACTGCCGCACCCCTGTAGGAACCGCGGGATGCCTAATCCATGCGTGCGAATCACCGGCATGACCGGCTCCTACACGACAACGGCAAACGGTCTGTGACGCGACACGAGTCAGGTACTATGGCGGCGTTTTCCTGCCGATCATGCCGCCATGTCCTACGCCGTTTCCCCCATAGGTTTTATCCGCTCCTGCTTCAAGGAGAAGTTCGCCATTCCGCGTCAGCCGCAATTGGCACCGGCGGCCCGTGGCGTGCTGGAGTTGATCGCCCCTTTCGATAACGGCGATGCCGTACAGGGGCTGGAACAGGTCAGCCATGTCTGGCTACTGTTTTTGTTTCACCAGGCCCTGGAAGACAAACCGCGTCTCAAGGTCCGCCCGCCACGCCTGGGCGGCAATCAGTCGGTCGGCGTATTCAGCACCCGTGCCACTCACCGCCCTAATGGCATCGGTCAGTCGGTGGTCAAGCTGGATAAAGTCGAAGCCGGCAAGCTGTTGCTGTCCGGTATCGACCTGCTCGACGGCACTCCGGTGCTGGATATCAAACCCTACGTGCCCTATGCCGACAGCGTCGCTGGCGCCTACAACCGCATCGCCGACAGCGCGCCGGCGCTGATCGACGTTAACTGGCAGGACAACGCGCTGACCCAGGCCCATGCGCATGGACAACGTCTGAGTGAACCGCTGGTCGAGTTGATCGAGCAGTGTCTAGCCCAAGACCCGCGCCCGGCCTATCAACAACCCAGTCCCGAGCGCCGCTATGGCGTGCGCTTTTGGGATGTCGACGTGCACTGGCATTACCCGCAACCGGGCAGTATTTGCGTGCTGGAAGTCGTTATGGCTGGTTGATCCAGTAACGCGCATAGGCCAAACAGTTTTTTTGTCTTATATTTACCATGTGAATGTATACAAAATAGGATGCTTGCCATGCTCGAACGCCCCGGTCGCCTTAACGGCTTACGCCACATCGCCCTGCTGGTCCCCAATCTGGAAGCCTGCGAGCGCTTCTACGTGGATATTCTCGGCATGCAGGTGCTGCACCGCGCCAATGAAGACCTGGTCTATCTGACCTGCGGCAACGATAACCTCTCCCTGGGCCGCGCCTTTATGCCCAGCAGCGGTGAGCAGGCGGTGGATCACTACGGTTTTATCGTCGACAGCATCGATGAGCTGCACGCCTGGTACGCCTACTTCAAGGAACAGGGCGTGACCCTGCTTGACCGACCATTTGCTCATGGCGACGGTGCGCACAGCTTTCACTTGCTCGACCCTGCCGGCAACAAGGTGCAGCCAATCTACCATCCGGCCGTTTCCGGACAGCGCTTCAGCAGCGAGCAATAGCCTGGCAGCACGCCGCTGGCGCAACGTTCTACACTGGTCAAATGGCGGAGACCCGAAGACCGCAATCAAGCTTTCACTCTTCGGCACCATGCGGGTATGGTGAATAGGGCCGTAGTGCCAAAGCGCCAGCAGCGGCCCGGCTGAACCATCATCACCATCAATACAATGTGAGCGCATGAAAACCAGCACCTACGTGCCGACCGAGAACCTTGTCGATTTGCTGCTCGACGCGATCTGCGTGGTCGACAAACGTGGTCGCTTCGTTTTTGTCAGCGCCGCATGCCAGCGCATTTTCGGCTACAGCGCAGATGAGATGATCGGCCAGGTGATGATCGAGATGGTGCACCCCGAAGACCGCGCGAAAACCCTGCAGGCCGCCAAGGAAGTAATGGCCGGCGCGAATAAACCAAACTTCGAGAACCGTTACCTGCGCAAGGATGGCAGCACCGTGCACATCCTCTGGTCCGCGCGCTGGTCCGAGGATGATCAGGTACGTATCGCCGTCGCCCACGACATTACCGAACGCAAGCGCAGTGAAGCCCTGCAGACCGCGTTGTACGGCATCTCCGAAGCAGCCCATTCGGCCAAGGACCTGCTCGGGCTGTTTCAGCAGGTGCACCAGATTATTGGCGAACTGTTGCCGACTATCAGCTTTTCCGTGGCGCTGTACGATGAACAGAACGACGAGCTGAGCTTCCCCTACCCAGCCGAACAACCGTCAGCAAAGGCTGTGGATACGCCATTGAATGCCGCGGCACTCAGCGCGCAAGTGATTCGCAGCGGCAACACCCTGCTGCTGTCCAGCCCCGGCACGGGGCGGACTAAAACCCAACATAGCTGGCTGGGTGTACCGCTGCGCTCACATCGCGGGATCATCGGCGCACTGCTGGTAAGCAGCGCATCCACTCGCTATAGCGAGCGCGAGCAGGAGCTGCTGCAGTTTGTCTCGACCCAGGTGGCCACGGCCATCGAGCGCCAACAGATGCACAGTCGCCTGCAGTTTATGGCGCAGTACGATCAACTCACCCAGCTACCCAACCGCGAGCTGCTGCGCGACCGCCTGCACACGGCGTTGGCCCGCGCGCGCCGCGAGCAATCGCAGGTGGCGCTGCTGTTTCTCGATCTGGACAAGTTCAAGCAGGTCAACGACAGCCTCGGCCATGCCGCAGGCGATCAACTGCTGCAAGGCGTCGCCCAGCGTATCCAGCTGTGCCTGCGCGAGGCCGATACGGTGGCGCGCTTTGCCGGTGATGAATTCGTTGTGCTGCTGGAGGACTTCCATTCAGCCGATCACGCCAGCGTGGTGGCCGAGAAAATCCGCCAGAGCCTCAATCAGCCCTTCGAGCTGTGCGGGCAGAGCCAGACCATCCTGCCGAGCATCGGCATCGCCCTCTATCCGCAGCACGCCCAGGATGAACAACAACTGCTGCAGCACGCCGACAACGCCATGTACCGGGCCAAACAAAAAGGCGGCAACCGCGCGTACAGCGCCCTAGAGTTGGAATAGCGCACATAAAAAAGCCCGCCGATTGGCGGGCTTTTGACGACTGCAGGCTTACTTCTCGACGAAGGCGCGCTCGATCAAGTAATCGCCCGGCTCACGCATGCGCGGTGAGATTTTCAGGCCGAACTCATTGAGCACTTCGCTGGTTTCATCAAGCATGCTCGGGCTACCGCAGATCATCGCGCGGTCGTCCTGTGGGTTGATCGGTGGCAGGCCGATGTCCTGGAACAGTTTGCCGCTGCGCATCAGGTCGGTCAGACGGCCCTGATTCTCGAACGGCTCGCGGGTCACCGTCGGGTAGTAAATCAGCTTGCTCTTCAGCGCATCACCGAAGAATTCATTTTTCGGCAGGTGCTCGGTGATGAATTCACGGTAGGCCACTTCGTTCACATAGCGCACGCCGTGAACCAGAATCACCTTCTCAAAGCGCTCATAGGTTTCCGGGTCCTGAATCACACTCATAAAGGGCGCCAGACCAGTGCCGGTGCTGAGCAGGTACAGGTGCTTGCCCGGGTTGAGGTCATCGAGCACCAGGGTGCCGGTGGGCTTCTTGCTGATGATCACCTCGTCGCCTTCCTTGAGGTGCTGCAGCTGCGAGGTCAGCGGGCCGTCCGGCACCTTGATGCTGAAGAACTCCAGATGCTCTTCCCAGTTCGGGCTGGCGATCGAGTAGGCGCGCATCAGCGGACGGCCAGTATCCTGCTGCAGGCCGATCATCACAAACTGGCCATTCTCGAAGCGCAGACCCGGATCACGGGTGCACTTGAAGCTGAACAACGTGTCGTTCCAATGATGAACGCTGAGAATGCGCTCGGAGTTAAGGTTGCTCATGTGCCGGGGGCTCCGAAGAATGGACTAGGCCTGCGCGCCTGTGCGCAATTGCACGGCATTGTAATGAGCGGCAGAATATCTGTTAACTTGATTATCAAGATATAGGTTATCGGTTATATAGATATGCGATTTACCCTTAGACAACTGCAAGTCTTCGTCGCCGTGGCCCAGCACGAAAGCGTGTCGCGCGCGGCCGACTCCCTGGCCCTGTCGCAATCGGCAACCAGCACCTCGCTCAGCGAACTGGAGCGGCAGTCCGACTGCCAACTGTTCGACCGCGCTGGTAAACGCCTGTGCCTTAACGCGCTCGGCCTGCAGTTGTTGCCACAGGCGGTGGCGCTGCTCGACCAGGCCAAGGAAATTGAACGGCTGCTGGGTGGCAAGAGTGGCTATGGCTCGCTGAATGTCGGCGCCACCCTGACGGTGGGCAACTACCTGGCCACCCTGCTGATCGGCAGTTTTATGCAGCGCCACCCGGAATGTCGGGTCAAGCTGCAGGTGCACAACACCGCCTACGTGGTGCAGCAGATCGCCCACTACGAGCTGGACATGGGCATGATCGAGGGCGACTGTCAGCACCCGGATATCGAGGTGCAGCCCTGGGTTGAAGATGAGCTGGTGGTGTTCTGCGCGCCGCAGCATGCGCTGGCGCAGCGCGGTGAGGCGAGCCTGGAGGAGCTGACGCGCGAGGCGTGGATTCTGCGCGAGCAAGGCTCCGGCACGCGGCTGACCTTCGACCAGGCCATGCGTCACCACCCCAGCAGCCTGAATATCCGTCTGGAGCTTGAGCATACCGAGGCGATCAAGCGTGCGGTGGAATCAGGGCTGGGCATCGGCTGCATCTCGCGCCTGGCGCTGCGTGATGCGTTTCGCCGCGGCAGCCTGGTAGCGGTGGAAACTCCCGAGCTGGATCTACGCCGACAGTTCTACTTTATCTGGCACAAACAGAAGTACCAAACCGCCGCCATGCGTGAATTTATCGAGTTGTGCCGCGCCCTGACCGCAGGCGTGACGCGCAGCGATCAGATCGTCCTGCCAACCATCGCCTGAGGACGGCGAAATCAACCCAGCAGGATAATCGCCCACACCAGGGCAATCAGGCTGAGGGCGGTGAACTGGGCGGCGCTGCCCATGTCCTTGGCATTTTTCGACAGCGGATGCAGCTCCAGCGAAATGCGGTCAATGGCCGCCTCCACCGCCGAGTTGAGCAACTCGACAATCAGCGCCAGCAGGCACACCGCAACCATCAAGGCGCGCTCGACGCGGCTGACATCCAGGTAGAACGCCAAAGGCACCAATATCAGATTGATCAGCAGCAGCTGACGAAAGGCGGCCTCCCCAACAAAGGCAGCGCGCAGGCCGGCCAGGGAATAACCGGTGGCATTGAGAACACGTTTAAGGCCGGTCTGGCCTTTGAATGGCGACATCATCACAACCATCTGGAGAAAGCCCGGCAGGCTACGCCAAGCCCGGGAGAAAAGCACTTCAGCTAGACGGAATCGATTCCAGCTGCTGCAACAGCAACGCCGCCTGCGTGCGAGTGCGCACTCCGAGCTTGCGGAAAATCGCCGTGACATGGGCCTTTACCGTGGCCTCGGACACGCTCAGTTCATAAGCGATCTGCTTATTCAGCAGACCATCACAGACCATGGTCAGCACGCGAAACTGCTGTGGCGTCAGGCTGGCCAGACCGGCGCTGGCGGCCTTGGCTTCAGCCGACAGGGCAATCGCTTCCTGGGTCTGCTGCGGCCACCAGACTTCGCCATCAAGCACCAGACGCACCGCCTGCTGGATGGTTTCCAGCGGGCTGGATTTAGGGATAAAGCCGCTGGCGCCAAACTCCCGCGAACGCGCGACGATGGACGGTTCTTCCTGGGCAGAAATCATCACCACCGGGATGTGCGGGTATTGCCCACGTAGCAGCACCAGGCCGGAGAAGCCATAGGCACCGGGCATATTGAGGTCGAGCAGAACCAGATCCCAGTCAGTCTTCTGCGCCAGGCAGGCTTCCAGCTCGGCGATGCTGGCCGCTTCGACCAGCCGCACATCCGGGCCCAACCCCAGGGTCAGTGCTTGCTGTAAGGCACTGCGAAACAGGGGGTGATCATCGGCAATAAGGATTTCAAAAGCGGCCATGGTGAATCCTGTTTTTGTTATGTGGATACCCGCCAGGGGTACTGTCCAGGGCACGGTGAGCAACGCGCGCAGGCCACAGGGTCGCAGCGCAACCAGGCCTGAAAACGCAGAAAAGCGACCAAGCATGCCCAGCACTGACGGGGTGGTCAAGCACGACGCTTTGCGGCACAGTTCGCAACTTTGCCGACGAGAGCCTGAAATGCGAAGCCACGCCCTGCGCGCTGACCTGTTGATGCTGCTGACCGCAATGATCTGGGGCTCGGCTTTTGTCGCGCAGCGCCTGGGCATGGACTCCATTGGCCCCTTCCTCTATAGCGGCCTGCGCTTTGGCTTGGCGGCGCTGATTTTGCTACCCGTGCTGCGTTTGCTGGAAGGTCGCAGCAGCAGCGCGACGGTCGCGCCACTGAACCGCCAGTTGCTGCGTGGCGGCGTCCTCATGGGCCTGGCACTGGCCCTAGGGATTAACCTGCAGCAGGTTGGCCTGCTGTTTACCAGCGTCACCAACTCCGGATTTATCACCGGGTTGTACGTGATCATCGTGCCGCTGTTGGGTCTGTTTATTGGCCACAAGACCGGCCTGGGCATCTGGCTCGGCGCCTGCCTGGCGGTGGTCGGCATGTTCCTGCTCAGCGTTGGCGAAGGCTTCACCGTGGCCTCCGGTGACTGGCTGCAACTGGCCGGGGCCTTCGTCTGGGGTGTGCATGTGCTGCTGGTGGGCTTCTTTGCTGGCCGCCATGACCCGCTGCGCCTGGCCCTGGTGCAGTTCATCACCTGCGCGGTGATCAGCCTGGTGCTGGCGGTGATCTTTGAGGAAATCCAGCTGCACGCGATCATCGCCGCCGGGTCGGCGATTCTGTACGGCGGTATTTTCGGCGTAGCAATCGGCTTTACCTTGCAGGTGGTGGCGCAGAAAGACGCCATCGCCTCCCACGCCGCCATCATCCTCTCGCTGGAGGCAGTGTTTGCCGCCATCGCTGGAGCCTGGCTGCTGGGTGAATCACTGGAGCTACGCGGCTACTTCGGCTGTGCACTGATGTTTGCCGGCATGTTGTTGGCGCAGCTGTGGCCGAAAAAACTGGCCCACTAGCCGCTAGAGAAACTCGCGCAGGCGGTCGTGCATTGGATCATCCAGCGACACCGCACGCGGCGCCTTGGCGGCCAAGTAGTGCTGACTGAAGACATCCAGATAGGCATTCAAGCCATCGGCCGCGCGCTGGTCGCCGGCCAGTTCCAGGCACAAGGCAGCGACTTCAGCGGTGCAGAAATGGTCGTCGCGCTTGGAACGGCGCAGTTTGTAGCGCGATAGTTGCTCGGCCTGCAGACTGAGCACCGGCAGGCTGTCGAGGTAGGGGCTTTTGCGAAACATCTTGCGCGCCTCGCTCCAGGTGGCATCCAGCAGCACAAACAGCGGCCGCTTGCCCGGTGCTGGCTGCACCTCGCTGACCACCCGCTCGGCCGCGACATATTCACCGGGAAACACCAGATACGGCTGCCACTGCGGGTCGCGCAGCAACGCCGGCAACTCGGCATCCACTGCAACGCGTGACCAACCAAATGCCGAGGTATCGGCCAGCACGTCGGCAATCAGCCAGCCGGTATTGCTCGGTTTGAGCGCTTCGACATCGTGCATCAGCAGACACACCGCAGAGCTTGCGGCAATGCGCGGGCGCCAGGCGCACAGGCAGTGGGTCATCACCAAACGGCAGTCATCACAACGCACCGAGCGGCTGCCACGGGCCAGAAAAGGTTTGGCACTGCGGGCAATCCGCGCAGCCCGCAACCGTGCGACAGCGTGGTTCATTGCCGGCCTCGGACGCAGGCCGCGACAGATGGGCAGCTCGGTAGATAGAAACAAAAGCAGGACATGCGCGCCCCTGGCATATAACGAAGGGCGCGCAGTCTAGCAGGACAGAACGACTTATATCCCCGCGATGCGACAGCCTGCCAAGGCTGCGATCAAAAGCGATGATTCAGCGCCAGACCAATAAAATGAATCCGCGTTTCATACTCACCACTGTAGTTACCGCCATTACCTGTGCAGCGCTCACCACTGTCTTGGTATAGCCCTCCGCTACCCGGCACCCACCCCGCCGGAGAACAGTTGTCGGTGTAATCCATCTTGCCGGTAGCAAACTTGACGAAGCTGTAGGCCAGATCCACCGAGGTATCCCGAGTCACGCGGTAATTGGCCCCAAGCGATAGCCAGTAGCGGTCGGCGTCGGGAAATGCAGGATGGCGCAACTGCGTCGAGTTCACTGGCGATTTGTCATAGGCCACCCCTGTACGCAATAGCAGCTTATCGTCGTACTGATAGTTCATCCCCAAGGACAATTTATAGGTGTCCTTCCAGTCCTGTTTAACTGCCAGATCGCCCTCGGTCACACCGTTGAAATAGGGATAACCCGAAACCTGATCAAGGCCAATACGCACCTCATCGAGACGCGAATGACGTGTAAAGGTCAGGTCGGCCATCAGCGCAATCTGCTCGTTGAGCTGATGAAAGGCATTGAAGGACAGCATTTCCGGGGTATCAATGGCCGTCTTGGCCTTGCTGTTAGGGTGCAGCCGCTCCCCGGCAAAACGCCCCGGATTGATCCAGTTGCCTTCATCGAATAGCTGCTGCAACGCCTCAGCAGGCGGTACATAAATGTCAAATATCGGAATGGTAACCCCACCTTCCAACGACGTATCCGGCGATGGAACGCCCCCCTGCACGCCGGAGAAACTCCATTTACTTTCGCCTTCGAGCGTGTGGCGAATATTTGACCGGTACGACACGCCAAAGCGTGTCGACTCGGTAGGTTCCCACAAATAACCGATGTTCCAGCCAAACCCCCAGTCATCCCCCTTTACACGGAAATAACCATCGCCCTGAACGTTGTCGGCAAAGTTATTCGCCACACAGTCGACGAAGCCATCCCGGTCAGCCACGCCTCCGCAGGAGGTGATCTCGTCAGGCACAGGCACCCCGGCGATCAGGCCTACAACCGGTCCCAGAATCGGGTCGGCGGCATTGCGGGTACTGTCGTAGTTCGCATCGACAAATTGTCCGGCCAACTGCCGCGATGCACCTTTCACATCGGCCGCACCCCGCTGCACCGATTTGATGTATTGAGCGGAAATACCAAAACCAAAGCTGTGGTGTTCATTCAGGCGAAAAGCGATGCTCGGGTTGAAATTCACTGTTTCCAGGCTCGCCGATTGAATGCCATAGCGTCCGGCCCAGTCTTCCTTGTAGTCGAGCTTGGCGCCAAAGGGCGTGAAGATACCCAGACCAACGCTGAGCCATTCGTTGACCTCATGTGAGAAGTAAAGATTTGGCGCGGCTGCGGCCTCAGGAAGAAAAGAGCCTGCGTCGCCGCTCACCGGCTGCCCGAATACATCGGTACTGCCGGTATCCTGGTATTTGCCGTCCGGCAACAAAATGCTCAACCCTGACGTTACCTGGGTCCCCTCAAGCCGAGCCAGACCAGCCGGATTATAGAAAATGGTCGATGGGTCAGCCGCCTCGGCACCATTGGCATGGGCGGAGCCCTGAGCAGAAACAGATTGCGAACCGAAGTGGTACCCAGATGCCTGGACCATGCCAGATGGGGCGATTAGCGGAGCTGCGGCAAACAACACCAATGACCCACAGCGTGTAATTCTTGTCATTATTGGATGCACTCCTGCGCAAGACGGAAATACCCAGGGCTGCTCATACATAGTCTGGAAAGGCCAGAGCTACGAGCAATCACACCTGAATCGCTGGAATTGCTTGGCCAGCCTATTTCTCGGACTCAGAAGAACAGCGTCCGATCCCCCGTCTTTGGTCGTGGAGGTACGCTGCCGGTGGGCAAAGGTGTCGCGATTGGTAACAACACTGAGAGCGGTACAATCCACGCCAATGCGACCACCCCCTGCACACGAACATTTTTCCCGCGAGCGGGTCTACTCGCATTAACTGATTTTAGGGAGTCACACCATGCTGCGTTTCATCCTTCCAGCTCTCGCCTTTGGCCTGCTTTTGCCGGGCGCGCAGGCAGCCTCGCTAAGCGATTACGAACTGAATAAAACGCTGGAAAAAGTGGCGCGCGAAAGCAGCGTGGGCACGCCACGGGCAATTAACGAAGACATTCTCGATCAGGGCTACACCGTTGACGGCAGCGAGCTGGTCAACCACCTCAGCGTGCGCAGCGAGCATGCAGCGCAGATGCGTGGCAACCCGGATGTAGTACGCGCGCAACTGGCCAATAGCGTATGCCGCAATGCCGGTTACCGTCAGTTGCTGACGCGCGGTGCGGCGCTGCGCTATGAGTTCAGCGAATACAAGAGCAACCGCCCGGTGACCACCGAGCGCTTTAGCAAAGCGGATTGCGGCCTGTAAGGCTCAACCGCCACCCTGCTGCGCGCGCCGCTGCTCATCATCGGCGCGCAGATCTGCCAGCAAAGCGCTCATATAGCGCGAACGCCGCGCCGCACCTTCAAGCCGCTGTAAACACTCTTCTTCTAGGCTTACCTGGTTGTTGCGCGCGGCCTGCTGCAACAGGCGATACAAATCCACATCAAGATCCAAGGTCAACTTAGGCATACCTGCCCTCCTTTCCCGCACCCAACTGGCCTGCACTAACGCAGACAGTGTGGTTCTCCCCGCCCTAGTACGGCCGCCTGCTCCTCGGAGTTGAGCAACTCGCCAAGAGGTTTTTCCAGTAATTCGGCAGCGGCCTCCAGCACATGCGCCCAGCTCGCCTGATTGGCGAACAGCATGCCGGCTTCATCCAGGGTGCCACCCCGGTTACGGTAGCCCAGCACCCGGCTGTGCCCAGCATCACCGAGCAATGGCCACAGATGCCCACGGGCGACTTCCGCACGCATATGGGTCAGCAGTACGCGCCGCACGCTGGCAGCCGGGAATAGCCGCTCAACCCGCTCGGCATCGACAATCACCGCCTGTTCCCAGGTATCACGGGCCGCGCGAAAACGCCCCGGCTCCTGCAAGTAAACCAAACGCCAGGCACAACCGGCAGCGCTCAGACGAACGGCCGCGCGCTGCATTTCTGCCAATTGATAACTGCCGGTGGCGATCAGCAGCAAAGGCTGCTCGCCTTGCTGCTCGGCCAGCACAACGGCGCCATCCCGCGCCAACTGTTCGGCCTGCTCGCGCGTGAATACGCAAGGCCGCTCCCGCTTGGCAATCACCATGCAGGCGATCTGGCCGCGCGCCTGGTAGATGCCCGGCAGCAGCGCCAATACCGAGTTGTGATCGGCCGGAAACACCACCCGCACCA
This sequence comes from Pseudomonas sp. EA_35y_Pfl2_R111, assembly GCF_963970955.1. Taxonomy (NCBI): domain Bacteria; kingdom Pseudomonadati; phylum Pseudomonadota; class Gammaproteobacteria; order Pseudomonadales; family Pseudomonadaceae; genus Pseudomonas; species Pseudomonas sp. EA_35y_Pfl2_R111. The sequence continues at coordinate 528,641 of NZ_CAXAOM010000001.1, forward strand.
TATCGCTCATCTCACCGAGCAAGGCCTCGCAGAAGGTGGTGTCCTGGTGCGATTGCTGATTCTTGCCGTTTTCCCAGGTGTGCGACGTCGCCACCAGCGGCCAGCCAAGCCAGCCTGCCGGGCGCCTGGCTTCTTTCTGCTGCCGGGCAAAAATGATCCGCTGGCGCACTGCGCCAAGCATCTTCACGCAGAAGGCCTCGTAGCTGGCCACCAGATTCAGACCACCCTGATTGGCCAGACAGGCGGACACCACGGCCTCTTCGTTGAGCGCGGTGATAATGGCGCCATCCAACGCTTCCAGCTCGCTCTCCGGCGCGCTCACCCGGTGCTTGAGTGCCTTGAGCACACCGCCCAAGCGATTGCTGGCCAGTTCATCGGGGTTACCGACACGCGGGCGCAACTGCGGATTAGCCTGCGCCAGATCGACAAAGAAGCGATCCAGGGCCAGCATCGGTGAGCAAGCGCTGTCCTGATACTGCAGCTCGGGCAGTTTTGGCAGCGCGGGTTGACGCAGCGCCAGCGGGTTATCGCGCTCCAGTGCTCGGGAACCTCTAGCCGCAAACAGCGCGCAGGCTTCACTTAGCTCATCCGGGGCGACCCAGAGCTGCGCCGCATGCTGATTGAAAAGCTCGCGGGCCGCCTCATCGTTATGCGGGTTGGCCGGCAATGGCAAGTTATGCGCCGCATTGCTGCCCGCGCCGTAGAAGCCGAAACCCTTGAGCGTTTCGGCAATGCCGTAGGGCATCGGCAGCGGATACTTCAGTACGCCGTTGCGCAGTTCCTGCACCCGATGACCCAGGCGTTGCTCCATATCCCACAGCGCACAGACAAAGGCGGCCGGATCGCGGCCATCGAAGCTCACAGGATCAAAGCCACAGTGGCGCAGGTGGTCGCGAAAGTTATCCAGCCCGGCGGGAGTCGCCAGCTCGGTGCGTTGTTCGATGCGCCGGCCATTGGCGATCATCAATGGCAGAGCCACCCCGCAGTCTTCGGCCCGCCACCAGCGCGGCATCCAATCACTGCCGCGTTGCTCCTCGGCCGCACCATCGGAGAGAAATGCCACCAGCTTCTCGCCGGGTAACGGCAGGTGGGCGTATTGCAGCTCGGCAAAGCCCAGATAACCACCCTCGGCAATACCGCCAGCCGTGTGCGGGTTGACGTGGCTGCCCAGCGGCGCGCTGACCTGGCCGGCGGCATTCTGTGCATAGCTGTAGAAGTCCGCCACCAGCCGGCTCATCCCGGCCTCATCACAGGAGTAGCGTTCAGCCTGCTCCGGGTGCTGGTTGGTCGTCAGTAGGTTGAGCGCCTCGATGGCCGCTACGCAGTGGCCCTGGCCCATCAACCAGCCACGGGTTTCTCCGGTCAGATTATTCAGCGCCAGGTAGCCGGCGTAGGCCGGCACCATATTCAGCGCGCCGCCGGTATGCCCTTCCGGCGACACCTTGAAATCCTCTGCGGCCAACGCCACACCATCGAGGCGCACCCGCTGGGCATAGGTCATATGCACCACCAGCCACAGCCCTGCGGCTGTCAGTCGATCCAGCGCGTGAAAGTGGCGGTAGGCACTCGGCAGATCCGCCTGCAAGCCCGCCTGCACCAGCTGGTGGGCCATACGGTAGACCGCAGCGCAGGTCTGCGGACTATGCTGCAAGGGACCATAACCACGCTGCCAGGCGGCAAAGGTCGGCTCAAGGCGGGCATGCTCGGCCAACTCGCTGGCGCTGGGAAGTAGCTGGGTCATATGCGGCTCCGATAGTTTTAGTCAGCTTAGAGCGCTGGATGCAGGCAGATGCTGACCTGCATCAAAACCCCCGGTTACCTGATACGACAGCCTCAAGCACCACCCATTCAACGTGTTCAAGGATTAGCTATGGCCCTGCTCAATTTCCTCGGCGCAATTCAACAAGTCACCGGCTCCTGTTACCTGATCGAAAGCCGTGACGGAGCACGGGTATTGCTCGACTGCGGCATGCGCCAGGGCCGCCGCGAAGAGGAAGACGGCAACCGCGCGCCGTTTGCCTTTGACCCGCACAGCCTGGACGCCGTGGTAATTTCCCACGCGCACATTGACCACACTGGCCTGCTGCCAAAACTCACGGCAGCCGGCTACCGCGGGCCGATCTTCGCCACCGACGCGACCTGTGAGCTGATGGAGCTGATGCTGCTCGACGCCGCGTTTCTTCAGGAGAAAGACGCCGAACGGGAAAACAAATGGCGCGCGCGGATGGGCAAGGCGCCAATCAGCCCGCTGTACACAACCGCCGACGCCGAACAGGCGCTGAGCCAACGCCGGCCGATGATTTATGGCGAAAGCCGCGAAGTGGCCAAGGGGGTGCAAGTGACCTTTCACGAAGCCGGACACATCCTCGGTTCGGCGATTGTCGAACTCGAAGTACAGGACCATCACCTGACTCGCCGCCTGGTGTTCTCCGGCGACCTGGGCAACACCTGCTCGCCCTTGATGCAAGACCCCAGCGCGCTAAACAAAGCCGATGTGGTGCTGCTGGAATCGACCTACGGCGATCGCGACCACCGCTGCAGTGAGGACACCCTAGAAGAACTGGCGGAGATTCTGCAGCAGGCCCATCGCGACGGCGGCAACGTGCTGATCCCCTCCTTCGCCGTTGGCCGCACCCCGGATCTGATCTACTACCTCGGGCGCTTCTACCACGAAGGGCGGCTGCCGCAGCAGGCGGTGTTTCTCGACAGCCCCATGGCGATACGCGCCAATGCCATCTACTCGCGTTTCCAGGACCAATTTGCCGCCGAAGATCGCGCGGCGTTGGCGGCCAAAAAGGTCAAGCACGTGGAGGACTGGCTACCCATCCCGCGCTGCACACCCAGCGTGGAAGAGTCGATGGCGATCAACCGGATCAAGAGCGGTGCAATCATCATCGCCGGCAGCGGCATGTGTACGGGCGGGCGCATCGTCCATCACTTCAAGCACAACCTCTGGCGCGACGACTGCCACCTGATCTTTCCCGGCTTTCAGGCCAAAGGCACGCTGGGACGTAATATTGTCGACGGCGCCGAGAACGTGAAAATCCTCCACCAGCGCATCGCGGTAAAAGCCAAGGTGCACACCCTCGGCGGCGTCTCCGCGCATGCCGGGCAATCACAGCTGCTCGACTGGGTCAGCCACTTCGAGCACCACCCCGAGCTGTACCTGGTGCATGGCGAGCTGGAGAAGATGCAGGCCCTGCAACTGGCCTTGCGCGAGCGACTGAACTGGATTGCTAACATTCCCGAACCTGGCGAGCAAATAGCCCTCTGATACTGTCCTGGCTTAGGTCGTCGACTCCTAGGCTGAGCGAACGCCGCACAACCCTCTGCCAGCGACCATACTCAGTACAAGGCCGGCACGGCAGTACGCGTCCTCGACCGGCAATCAGAAGGAGAAGTTGTATGCCCGATGAATCGGATGATTTCCTGTCCCGGCATTTCCAGACCAGCGGCGCCGACCTGACCACCTGCGTGGAAGAACTGGGCATCCTCGCCGCACCGCCCGACAGCCCCAACACCAAGCTATACCAGGCCATGCTCGGCACGGTTGTGCGCATGGCCCAGGCCGACCGCAACCGTTGGGATGCCAAGATCATGCTGCAGACCCTACGCGAAATGGAGCATGCCTTCAGCGCCCTGGAACAATTCAAGCGGCGGCGCAAGGTAACCGTGTTCGGCTCGGCACGCACCCCGCCCGACCACCCGGTTTACCGCCTGGCCCGCGATCTGGGCGCGACCCTGGCCAAACATAATCTGATGGTTATTACCGGTGCCGGTGGCGGCATTATGGCAGCGGCCCATGAAGGGGCCGGTCTGGAGAACAGCTTGGGTTTCAATATCACCCTGCCCTTCGAGCAAGGCGCCAATGCCACTATGCAAGGCAGCAACAACCTGCTGTCGTTTCACTTCTTCTTTCTGCGCAAACTGTTCTTCGTCAAGGAAGCCGACGGTCTGGTGCTCTGCCCTGGTGGTTTCGGCACCCTGGACGAAGCACTGGAAGTGCTGACCCTGATCCAGACCGGTAAAAGCCCGTTGGTGCCGGTGGTATTGCTTGACCAGCCTGGCGGCACTTTCTGGAGCAGTGCTCTGACCTTTCTGCAGGAACAGCTGCAGAACAATGGCTACATCCTGCCCAGCGACATGCGCCTGATACGCCTGGTACACAGCGCCGAAGAGGCGGCCGAGGAAATCGCCCAGTTCTACCGCAACTACCACTCCAGCCGCTGGCTTAAAGAACGCTACGTTATCCGCCTCAATCATCCGCTGAATGAAACGGCCATGCAGCAGCTGAACAATGAGTTCCTCGATCTGTGCAGCCACGGAGACTTCCAACAGCAAACCCGCTGTGAGCCCGAGCTGGACGAACCGGAGCTGTGTCATATGACGCGCCTGGTGTTCACCTTTAACGGCCGTCACCACGGACGCTTGCGCGAATTACTGGATTTGGTCAATCAGACGCACAACTGGGCGGAAATACCTGCGCTACCACTCCCTGCCGACAAGCTGCTCACAGGCTATCGGTAAACGCAGATTCGCTGGCCAACAAGGACAGATCGGTGGCCCGCCTTTCAGTACAAAAGCGTTTGCCGCCAGTACTGCTGCATCATCGGCGTGTGGCGTAGGTAGATCACGGGAAGAGCGGGGAGAACTGATACAGGCCGGTAAACGAGCTGCGAACTTCGGCTTAATCGTCCAGCGCACCACGTAGCAAGCGCCCGATCAGCTCCGGCGGATAACCTCGATAGCTAAGAAAGCGCCCCTGCTGGGCCCGCTCGCGGGCATCACGGGGCAGCTCACCGGCAAACTTGCGTTGCCAGGTTTCCTGCAGATGTTCACGCCAGTCAATGCCACTATCACGCAAGGCCTGCTCGACATCACTGCGGGCCAAACCGCGCTGGGTCAGCTCTTCACGAATACGTAACGGTCCATAGCCGGCACGCGCGCGGTAGCCGACAAAGGCCTCCAGATAACGCGCCTCAGACAACAGGCCTTCCTCGGCCAGACGATCGAGAGCGGCCTCAATCAACTCATCGGCCGCCCCACGACTGCGCAGTTTGCGAGTCAGCTCGACCCGGCCATGTTCGCGCCGCGCCAGCAGATCCATGGCCGCCCGCCGCACCGCGACGAGGTTATCCAGAGCAATGGACATAGACAGATAAATCAGGCGTCGGCGTCAGCCAGGTCATCAGCCGTGGAGTTGGCCTTGACGGCCGGGCTGACCACCAGCAACTTCTCACGGATCAAGCCTTCAACGGTGCGCGCCACTTCCGGGTTGTCTTCCAGATACTTGGCCGAGTTAGCTTTGCCCTGACCGATCTTGTTGCCCTGGTAGCTGTACCAAGCGCCGGATTTCTCAAGCAGACCGAGCTGTACGCCGAGGTCAATGATTTCGCCGTTACGGTAGATACCCTTGCCGTAAAGAATCTGGAATTCAGCCTGACGGAACGGCGGCGCTACCTTGTTCTTCACTACCTTGACGCGGGTTTCGCTGCCGACCACTTCATCGCCTTCCTTCACCGCGCCGGTACGGCGGATGTCCAGGCGAACCGAAGCATAGAACTTCAGCGCGTTACCGCCGGTGGTGGTTTCCGGACTGCCGAACATCACGCCGATCTTCATGCGGATCTGGTTGATAAAGATCACCAGGCAATTAGCGTTCTTGATGTTGCCGGTAATCTTGCGCAGCGCCTGGCTCATCAGACGGGCCTGCAGACCGACGTGCATATCGCCCATTTCGCCTTCGATTTCCGCTTTCGGCACCAGGGCAGCTACGGAGTCGATCACGATCACGTCGATGGCGTTGGAGCGCACCAGCATGTCGGTGATTTCCAGGGCCTGCTCGCCGGTATCCGGCTGCGAAACCAGCAGGTCGTCAACATTGACACCCAGCTTGCCAGCGTATTCAGGGTCAAGCGCATGCTCGGCATCGACGAAGGCGCAGGTGGCGCCGAGCTTTTGCGCTTCTGCGATCACCGACAGGGTCAGGGTGGTTTTACCGGAAGACTCAGGGCCATAGATTTCAACGATACGACCTTTCGGCAGACCGCCAATGCCCAGCGCGATATCCAGACCCAGCGAGCCGGTGGAGATGGCCGGGATCGCCTGACGATCGTGATCGCCCATGCGCATCACCGCACCTTTGCCGAATTGTTTTTCAATCTGGCCTAGGGCTGCCGCCAAGGCGCGCTTCTTATTCTCGTCCATTTAAGTCCTCACTAATCAAGAAGGGCCAGCTAGCGGCCACCAACAACTGTATAAGTAGACAGTATTATTCCACAGGGCAAGTCGCCCGCCTACCCCGCGTTTGGTTTTTCTTGCGCAAGCAGGCGCAACAGCCCAGCCAGTGCGGCCTCAACCGTTTGTCGGCGAACTTCGCTGCGGTCCCCAGCGAACTGGCGGCGCACGCTGAATAGCTGCTCACCATCGCCCCAGGCCAGCCAGACGGTGCCCACCGGTTTCTCCGCCGAACCGCCATCCGGCCCCGCGATACCGCTGACCGCCACCGCGAAGCGCGATCCACTATTAGCCTGCGCCCCCCGCACCATGGCCTCGACCACTTCCTGACTCACCGCACCAACCGTAGCGAACAGCGCCTCGGACACGCTCAGCTGTTTAGTCTTCTGCGCATTGGAGTAGGTGACATAACCGGCTTCAAACCAGGCAGAGCTACCGGGAATGCGGGTAATCGCCTCAGCAATGCCGCCGCCGGTGCAGGATTCGGCGGTGGTCACCTTAGCCTTGGCGGCAATCAATTGTGCGCCCAGTTCGGCAGCCAGTTGGGTCGAGGGATATTCATTAGCAGTCATCTGCACTCCGGGGTTAAAGCCAGCCAGGCCGATACCGTACACTAGGCGCTTTTGCGATTCAGCCGGACAGTTAAAACGATGAGCCAAAGCGACCTCAGTTCTCACACGCCAATGATGCAGCAGTACTGGAAGCTGAAAAATCAGCACCCGGAACAGCTGATGTTTTACCGCATGGGCGACTTCTACGAGATCTTCTACGAGGACGCGAAAAAGGCCGCCAAGCTGCTGGATATCACCCTCACCGCCCGTGGCCAGTCCGCCGGCCAGGCCATCCCCATGTGCGGGATTCCCTACCACTCGCTGGAGGGTTACCTGGCCAAGCTGGTCAAGCTCGGCGAATCGGTGGTGATCTGCGAGCAGGTCGGCGACCCGGCTACCAGCAAAGGCCCGGTGGAACGCCAGGTGGTGCGCATCATCACCCCGGGCACCGTCAGCGACGAGGCGCTGCTCGATGAGCGCCGCGATAACCTGCTGGCGGCAGTATTAGGTGACGAGCGCCTGTTCGGCCTGGCCGTGCTGGATATCACCAGCGGCCGCTTCAGCGTGCTGGAAATAAAAGGCTGGGAAAACCTGCTGGCCGAGCTGGAGCGCCTGAATCCGGTTGAACTGCTTATTCCCGATGACTGGCCGCAGGGCTTGCCCGCCGAAAAACGCCGTGGCGTGCGCCGCCGCGCGCCTTGGGACTTCGAACGCGACACAGCTCATAAGAGTCTGTGCCAACAGTTTGCTACCCAGGACCTGAAAGGCTTCGGCTGCGAGAACCTGACCCTGGCCATCGGCGCTGCCGGCTGCCTGCTGACCTACGCCAAGGAAACCCAACGCACCGCCCTGCCGCACCTGCGCAGCCTGCGTCACGAACGCCTGGACGACACGGTGATTCTCGACGGCGCCAGCCGGCGCAATTTGGAACTGGACGTTAACCTGGCCGGCGGCCGTGAGAATACCCTGCAATCGGTGGTCGACCGCTGCCAGACCGCCATGGGCAGCCGCCTGCTTAGCCGCTGGCTAAACCGTCCTCTACGCGATCGCGCGGTACTGGAAGCACGCCAGGAATCGATTACCTGTCTGCTGGAGCGCTACCGCTTCGAAACCCTGCAGCCGCAGCTCAAGGAAATCGGCGATCTTGAGCGCATCCTCGCCCGGATAGGCCTGCGCAATGCACGTCCACGTGACCTGGCGCGTTTGCGCGATGCCCTGGCCGCATTGCCCACGCTGCAAATGGCCATGACCAACCTGGAGGCGCCGCACCTGGCCGAGCTCGCGGGCGTGGTTAGCACCTATCCGGAACTGGCCGAGCTGCTGGCCCGCGCGATTATCGACAATCCACCAGCGGTGATCCGCGATGGCGGCGTGCTGAAAACCGGCTACGACGCCGAATTGGACGAGTTGCAGTCGCTCAGCGAAAACGCCGGCCAGTATCTGATGGACCTGGAAACCCGTGAGAAAGCCCGCACCGGCCTGGCCAACCTCAAGGTTGGCTACAACCGCGTGCATGGCTACTTTATCGAGCTGCCGAGCAAGCAGGCCGAATCGGCCCCGGCCGACTATATCCGCCGCCAGACCCTCAAGGGCGCCGAGCGTTTTATCACCCCCGAACTCAAGGAGTTCGAAGACAAGGCGCTATCAGCCAAGAGCCGCGCCTTGGCCCGAGAGAAAATGCTCTACGATGAATTGCTCGAACGTCTGATCGGCCACCTCGGTCCGCTGCAAGACAGCGCAGCAGCCCTGGCCGAGCTGGACGTGTTGAGCAACCTGGCCGAGCGTGCGCTGAACCTCGACCTCAATCGCCCACGGTTTGTCGACGAACCCTGCATGCGTATCGACCAAGGCCGTCATCCGGTAGTCGAGCAGGTGCTGACCACGCCGTTCGTGGCCAACGACCTGAGTCTGGACGATGACACGCGCATGTTGATCATCACCGGGCCGAACATGGGTGGTAAATCCACTTATATGCGCCAGACCGCGCTGATCGTGTTGCTGGCACATATCGGCAGCTTTGTACCGGCAAAAAGCTGCGAGCTGTCGCTGGTTGATCGCATCTTCACCCGTATCGGCTCCAGCGATGACCTGGCCGGTGGCCGTTCGACCTTTATGGTGGAAATGAGCGAGACCGCGAATATCCTGCACAATGCCAGCGAACACAGCCTGGTGCTAATGGACGAAGTGGGCCGCGGCACCAGCACCTTCGACGGCCTGTCGCTAGCCTGGGCCGCCGCCGAACAACTGGCCAAGCTGCGCGCCTACACCCTGTTCGCCACCCACTATTTCGAACTGACGGTGCTGCCGGAAAGCCAGCCTATCGTGGCCAACGTGCACCTCAACGCCACCGAGCATAATGAGCGCATCGTCTTCCTCCACCATGTGCTGCCTGGCCCAGCCAGTCAGAGCTATGGTTTGGCAGTGGCGCAACTGGCGGGCGTGCCTAGTGAGGTGATTTTGCGTGCTCGCGAACATCTGGCGCGCTTGGAAACCACCAGCCTGCCCCACGAACTGCCACCGACACAGCCGGGCCAGGCTGCCGCACCCATGCAAAGCGATATGTTCGCCAGCCTGCCGCACCCGCTGCAGGAGGAATTACGCAAGATCAACCCGGATGATCTGACTCCGCGTAAAGCGCTAGAACTGTTATATACATGGAAGACACGCTTCTAACGTTATTGCGCGCGAACTGTTAGAATCGCGCGCATTTTTATGACTGCCCGACTTAAAGCCTGAGCCGTGGCCATTACCCCTAGCCTGCTAAAGCCCGCATAGAACGGGGCAGGCTGGCGCCCGAGGAGAGAATCAGAAATGACCTTCGTCGTTACCGACAACTGCGTCAAATGCAAATACACCGACTGCGTAGAAGTCTGCCCGGTGGACTGCTTCTACGAAGGCCCGAACTTCCTGGTGATCCACCCGGACGAGTGCATCGACTGCGCACTCTGCGAGCCTGAGTGCCCTGCACAAGCCATCTTCTCCGAAGATGAGGTGCCGGAAGATCAGCAGGAATATATCGAGCTGAACGCTGATCTGGCCGAAGTCTGGCCAAACATCACCGAGAAGAAAGAGTCCCTGCCGGACGCTGAAGAGTGGGATGGCGTGAAGGATAAACTGCAGTACCTGGAACGCTAGTAACCGGCCCAGCTAGTTGCACAAAAACCCGCCTCGCGCGGGTTTTTACTTTTCTACGAACCCGGAATTGCCTGGAGCAAGGCCGGAGAATGACCTGCAAACAACGAGCAGCAAAAAGCGGGCAAAAAAAGGGGCGACTTGCGTCGCCCACTCTTTTGTCCCTAGTCCCTGTATTTCCCAGCTCATCATCCTGATGAATCGCTTCCTACGATGTCCTGATTGTCTTCCTGACAACCTGTGCTTGTCCCTGAGCACAGGTGTAATACTAGCGATTTCCGCCTTCCTAACAAGCGCTTAATACTCCATCGAGATGCTCTTCACTCTTCGCCAATAAAAATAAATATTGTTTAATAACAATAAGTTAATAACACATAGAGCGCCTAACCGGCCACCTTACACACCAATGGCTTACGCGCCTTGTAAGCAATGACTTACATAAGCACTCACAAACTCGCCAGGAGTATCCCCTGGGGTCATCCGTGATGATCGCTAGTAAGTGACGTCCATGTAACACAGGCACAAAAAACCCGGCCAAGGCCGGGCTCAGTGTCAGCGCATCGAAGTCACTGAAACAGTGAATCACTCGACAGGCCGTTCTTCTCCAGAATTTCCCGCAAGCGCTTGAGTGCTTCGACTTGAATCTGCCGAACACGCTCACGGGTCAGGCCAATTTCCTGACCAACTTCTTCCAAGGTGCAGCTTTCATGGCCGCGCAAGCCGAAGCGGCGAATCACCACCTCACGCTGCTTGTCGGTCAGTTCAGACAGCCACTGGTCAATGCTCTGCGACAGGTCATCATCCTGCAGCAACTCGCAGGGGTCAGTTGGGCGGTCATCGGTCAGGGTATCGAGCAGAGTTTTGTCCGAATCCTGGCCCAGTGAAACATCCACCGAGGAAACACGCTCATTCAGGCCGAGCATGCGTTTAACTTCACCCACCGGTTTTTCCAGCAGGTTGGCAATTTCTTCTGCCGAAGGCTCGTGGTCGAGCTTCTGGGTCAATTCGCGAGCAGCACGTAGATAAACGTTGAGCTCTTTGACCACATGAATAGGTAACCGAATGGTACGGGTCTGATTCATGATCGCCCGTTCGATGGTCTGGCGGATCCACCAGGTGGCATAGGTCGAAAAACGGAAACCGCGCTCGGGATCGAATTTCTCTACCGCGCGGATCAGACCGAGGTTGCCCTCTTCAATCAGATCCAGCAGGGACAAACCACGATTGACGTAACGGCGAGCGATCTTCACTACCAAGCGCAGGTTGCTTTCAATCATGCGCTTGCGGCCGGCAGGGTCACCCTTCTGCGCCAGGCGCGCGAAGAACACTTCTTCTTCAGGGGTCAGTAGAGGGGAAAAGCCGATTTCGTTGAGGTACAGCTGAGTGGCGTCGAGCGCGCGGGTGTAATCGATGTATTTGTGCTGCTTGCTGCTAGCGGAGGTAGCTTTTGCTTTACTGCGGGAAAGTGGCGGTTGCGCTTCTTCGTCTGAATCATCGTCAAGGACAATAGCAGGCTCCATCAGGAGCACTTCATCATCGACGTCAAACTCCGGCGCTTCTTTTTTATTGAGAGCCATTTTTGTTATTCCTTGCTGAGTTCGACAGCAAGCCCTAGCGCGACCAAATCCCTGGTTACACCAAAGCCCGTCCCGCCCACGTGGTGGAGACAGGCTAGCGCAAGGTCAACGTCGCGGCAGGTATTGCAGCGGGTCGACAGGTTTACCTTGGCGGCGCACTTCAAAATGAAGTTTCACCCGGTCGGTTCCTGTGGAACCCATTTCGGCAATTTTCTGCCCAGCTTTGACCTGTTGCCCCTCCTGCACCAACAGCCTGCGGTTGTGACCGTAGGCGCTTACGTAGGTATCGCTATGTTTGATGATCACTAATTCGCCGTAGCCCCGTAAACCACTCCCGGCGTAGACCACTGAACCATCAGACGCAGCTAAAACAGGCTGGCCCAATTCCCCGGCGATATCAATGCCTTTATTCAAACTGCCGTTTGAGGAAAAACGCCCGATAACCGGCCCGCTAGAAGGCCACAACCAACCCGATGCAGAGCGCTGGGTTGGCGGTAAGGCGGAGACGCTTGGGGTGGTCTTCACGGGTGCTGGCGGCTGCGTTTGCACAGGCCGAGTTTGGATGGGTGTAGTCGGCCGTCCGGGCGGCGGAACAACTACAGGAGCCTTCGCTACCACAGGCGGGCGGCTGGCTGGCTGTCCATCAAAACGAATGATCTGGCCAACGCGGATCAGATAAGGCGGCGCAATGCCGTTACGCGCAGCCAGCGCCTTCCAATCCCAGCCGAAGCGGAAAGCAATCGAGTACAACGTATCGCCACGTTGCACTTGGTACTGGCCACTGCTGACCGGCTGACGCTGCTGAGCCTGAGTGGTACCACCTTGGGTACGGTCAACCACCTTGACGCCACCCGGCGGCGGACTCGCACAAGCGCTGAGCAACGCACCGAGGACAAGGCCACTCAACAGGGTACGAGCACTGCTGGCGCGAATCGGCAATTGAATGGCTGTGAAACTCACCTGCATCTCCCTCGGGCAAAACTGCTTACATCTAACTGGCGTGCATTGTGCCGCAATTATGGGTTATCAGCAGCGCTTTGCGGGTTGCGCCCAGCTAGCCACTCCAGGCCTAGCACCAGCAGAACAGCGGCAACCACCAAGGTAATCGCCAGGAACAACTGCGGGTCTTGGCCACTGATTTCGGCGAACTGTTGAGGCAAGAGATTGGATTGAAGCAACGGCACTTGGTCACCATGACGGTCAGTGCGCCAGGTTAGGGTTTCCTTCCAGGGCCAGATCTTGTTCAGCGAACCGACCATTAGACCGGTGAGAAACGCCAGCGTCAGATCACGCCAGCGCGCCAGCAGCCAACGCAGAATCCCGGCAAAGCTGACAATCCCCACCAGGCAACCGCTGGCAAAGATCAGCAGAACAGTAATATCCAGCCCCTTAACCGCCGTCAGCACAAAGCTGTAGAGACCCAGCAACACCAGAATAAAACTGCCGGAAATCCCCGGCAGGATCATCGCGCAAATGGCAATTGCGCCGGCGAAGAACAGGCTCAGCGGGTCGTGTCCCAACTGCAGCGGCGAAGCCACGGTAATCCAGTAAGCGAATGCCGCCCCCAGTACCAGGCTAACTGCGCGCGTCCAATTCCAATGCTGAATCTCACGTACAACCAGGTGCGTGGAAACCAGAATAAGGCCGAAGAAAAACGACCACACAGGAATCGGCTGCTCGACCAGTAGGTAAGTGATCAGCCGTGCCAGGCTGAGTACGCTGGTCATGATGCCCAGCAGCAGCACCAGCAGAAACGTCGCGTTGGCGGCCTTCCACGCCTCGACAATACGCCCGCGCAGCAACAGGCCAAGGGCTACCGGCACGCTGGCAATCGAGCGCAGCAGCTCATCATAAATACCGGTAATAAACGCCACAGTGCCGCCCGACACGCCGGGCACCACGTCGGCCGCACCCATGGCAATGCCTTTGGCATAGAGCAGGAAATATTTCTTCATGAGTTCATCCGTAAACAATCGAGTCAGGCCAGAGGGCCGTTGAGCAAGGGTACAAAGCGCACCGCATCCAGCACATGCCGGGAGAAACCGTCTTCTTCACGGACGATCAACAGCAGTTCCTGCACATCACCCGCGCCGACCGGGATTACCAGGCGCCCGCCCAAGGCCAACTGATCGAGCAAGGCCTGTGGCACATTGGCCGCAGCAGCAGTAACGATGATGCCGTTATACGGCCCCAAAGCATTCCAGCCCTCCCAGCCGTCACCCCAGCGAAACACCACATTGCGCAGGTTGAGCTGGGTCAGACGCTCCTTGGCCTTGTCCTGCAGGTTTTGGATGCGCTCGACACTGAATACGCGCTCAACCAGCTGAGCCAGAATCGCGGTCTGGTAACCCGAGCCCGTACCGATTTCCAGCACCTTGTCCAAGGGTCCAGCGGCTAATAGCAGCTCGCTCATGCGCGCCACCATATAAGGCTGCGAGATGGTCTGGTTGTTGCCAATCGGCAGCGCTGTGTCTTCATAGGCGCGATGAGCCAGAGCTTCATCGACAAACAGATGACGCGGTGTGCGGCGAATGGCCTCCAGCACATGGGCGTTGGACAGCCCTTCCTCATACAGCCGCTGAATCAGCCGCTCGCGGGTGCGCTGCGAGGTCATGCCAATGCCGCGATGGTGCAATTCGTCTTGTTCACGGCGGATCACAGCAGGCCCTCCAGCCAGGGTTGCAGACTGTTGAGCCCGTCGGCAAAGGTGCGATCCAGCTGCAGCGGGGTGACCGAAACATAGCCCTGCATCACCGCATGAAAATCCGTACCAGGGCCGCCATCTTCCGCCTCACCGGCCACCGAGATCCAGTAACCCTCCTTACCACGTGGGTTGACCACTTTGACCGGTGCCGCCGCGCGGGCGCGATGGCCCAGACGGGTCAACTGGATACCGCGGATATGCTCCAGCGGCAGATTGGGGATATTTACGTTGAGTACGGTGCGCGGAGGCAAATCAAGCTGCTCGTGGGCCTCGACCAACTTGCGGGCGAAATAGGCCGCAGTCACCAAATTGTCCGGCATACGCGAAAGCAGGGAGAAAGCGAACGCCGGGCGAGCCAGAAAACGCCCTTCAAGGGCTGCGGCCACGGTGCCGGAATACAGCACGTCGTCACCCAGATTGGCACCTAGATTGATGCCCGAAACCACCAGATCCGCCACGTGCGGCAGCAGACCATTGAGACCCAGGTGCACGCAATCGGTCGGTGTGCCATTGAGGCTGATATAGCCATTGGGCAAGGTAGTTGGGTGCAGGGGCCGGTCGAGGGTCAGCGAGCTGCTCGCGCCGCTCTTGTCCTGATCAGGGGCAATCACCGTGCACTCGGCATAGTCGGCCAGCGCCGCATGCAGCGCAGCAAGGCCTGGCGCAGCGACGCCGTCATCATTGGAAATCAGAATACGCATGGGTTGTCCGTCTGCCCTGCAGGCAACAGATCGACGAGCTCACGCACCAAGACGGTAGCGAAGCATCCAGCCGGCAGGACGAATTCCAGTTGCAGAATGTCAGGCTCGGGATAATGCCACGACAGGCCGCCAATGGGGAGGCGCAGGATACGCCGTTCGTGCGTCATGTCCGCTTCTGCCAACCAATCGACCAAGGCACTTTCACGCGCGCCAATCTGTTGTTCCAGCGCTTGCGCGACACCACCGGCGGTAGAAACACCCGCACCCCACAACGGGCCCGTCGGATGCAGATCGAGAATCGCCAGGCGCGGATCGCTGCACTCCGCCTCGCCGGCAGTAAAGAAGCTGCGGCTGTCGGTAAAGGCCAGCAGATCACCGAGCAGCGCCTGATTCCAGGTGCCGGCGGCGACCCGCTCGGCCAGCACCTGATTGAACAGATAGCTGCGCGCCGCCGAGAGCACCCGCGAGCGCACATTGCGCTTCTCCGGCAGGCTCTTGTTCGCCGCAAAATGCCGGGCATGGGCGACATTGCCGCCTTCATGACCGAAGCGCTGCAAGCCGTAATAGTTGGGAATGCCCTGAGCGGCGATTTGCTTGAGGCGTTGATCCAGCGCTTCGCGATCTGCAGCGAGCCGGGTCAGACGCAGAGTAAAGCCGTTGGCCGCATGGGCGCCGCGCTGCAGCTTACGGGTATGCCGCACCTGGTTAAGGATGCTCAGGCTGGCATCTTCGGCGGCACTCAGGTCGGGATCGAGCTTGCCCGGCAGATGCAAGCTAAACCACTGACGGGTCAGGGCCTGACGATCCTTGAGGCCGGCATAGCTGATCAGTTTCAGCGGCACTCCGGCGGCACGGGCGATGCGTTTGGCGGCCTCTTCGGTGTTCAGCTCGCGCTTTTCTACCCACAGCCAGAGGTGTTCGCCCTCACCAGCCAGGGGAATATCCAGCACTTCATCCACCTGAAAATCCTCCGCCACGGCCTTGAGCACCGCAGTGCCGCAGGGTTCGCCATAGGCACGCGGGCCTAGCAGCTCAAGCTCGTTCATCGGGCAACCAACAGCGCAACGGCATGCACGGCAATGCCTTCTTCACGGCCGGTAAAGCCAAGCTTCTCGGTGGTGGTGGCCTTGACGTTGACCTGATCCAGACCCACTTGCAGGTCTTCGGCAATCCGCGCACGCATGGTCTCGATGTGCGGTGACATCTTCGGTGCCTGAGCGACGATGGTGGCGTCGACATTGCCGACCTGCCAGCCTTTGCCATGAATCAACCCGAGCACATGGCGCAGCAGCACACGGCTGTCGGCGCCCTTGAAGGTCGGGTCGGTATCGGGGAAGTGTTTGCCGATATCGCCCAGCGCGGCCGCGCCGAGCAAGGCATCGCTCAGGGCATGCAGCAGCACGTCGCCATCGGAATGGGCCAGCAGGCCAAACGTGTGAGGGATTTGCACGCCGCCCAAGGTAATAAAGGAGCCCTCACCGAAGCGGTGCACATCGTAGCCGTGGCCAATACGCATAAGAAACAACGCCCTGAAAAAGTCAGGGCGTGATTCTAACTGAAAGCTACCTATAGGGGCCGGCTAGCTGGCGCACCGAACTTTGTCCGCCAGCACCGGCTCAGCTCAATAGCGCCTTGGCGTGATGACGCAGGTGATCATCGATAAAGCTGGCGATAAAGTAGTAGCTGTGGTCGTAGCCCGGCTGCAGGCGCAGGGTCAGCGGATGGCCAGCTGCCTGCGCCGCTGCTTTGAGGGCATTGGGCTTGAGCTGGTTTTCCAGGAAGTCATCACGATCACCCTGGTCGACCAGAATCGGCAGCTTTTCTGTAGCTTCGGCGAGCAAGGCGCAGGCATCCCATTCGCGCCAGCGCGAACGTTCATCGCCCAGGTAGCGCGACAACGCCTTTTCACCCCAAGGGCAGTTGCTTGGGTTGCTGATAGGCGCAAAGGCCGACAGCGACTGATAGCGCCCTGGGTTGCGCAACGCACAGACCAGCGCACCGTGGCCGCCCATGGAGTGGCCGCTGATGCCGCGCTTGTCGGATACCGGGAAGTTCGCCTCGATCAGCGCCGGCAGCTCCTGCACCACATAGTCATACATGCGGTAATGCCGCGCCCAGGGTTCTTGGGTGGCGTTCAGGTAGAAGCCTGCGCCCAGGCCGAAATCCCAGGCCTTGTCCGGGTCATCCGGCACATCGGCACCGCGCGGGCTGGTATCCGGCGCGACGATGATCATCCCCAGCTCGGCCGCCAACTTATGTGCGCCGGCCTTCTGCATAAAGTTCTCATCGGTACAGGTCAGCCCGCTCAGCCAATACAGCACCGGCAATTTACCGCCCTGCTCGGCCTGCGGCGGCAGGTACACGGCAAACACCATGTCGCAGCCCAGCACCGCCGACCGGTGGCGGTAACGCTTGTGCCAGCCGCCGGCACTCTTCTGGCAGGAAATATTTTCCAAGGTCATGGAGCCTCCATTGGGCGGCCGCGACAGCCGCCCAGCGCAATCAGAAGTGGATAACGGTGCGGATGCTCTTGCCTTCATGCATCAGGTCAAAGGCCTTGTTGATGTCTTCCAGCGGCATATTGTGGGTAATAAAAGTATCCAGCGGGATTTCGCCTTTCTGCGCCTTTTCCACATAGCTCGGCAGCTCAGTACGGCCCTTGACGCCGCCGAAGGCCGAACCGCGCCAGACGCGACCGGTCACCAGCTGGAACGGCCGGGTGCTGATTTCCTGGCCGGCACCGGCCACGCCTATGATCACCGACTCACCCCAACCCTTGTGCGCGCATTCCAGCGCCGCGCGCATCAGTTGCACATTGCCGACGCATTCGAAGGAATAGTCCACGCCGCCGTCGGTCATCTCGACGATAACTTCCTGAATTGGCTTGGCGAAATCTTTCGGGTTAACGAAGTCAGTCGCGCCCAACTCACGGGCCACCTCGAACTTGGCTGGATTGATATCGATGGCGATGATCCGCGAGGCCTTGGCCATCTTTGCGCCGATGATTGCCGCCAAGCCGATGCCACCGAGACCGAAGATCGCCACGGTGGCACCCTCTTCCACTTTGGCAGTATTGAGCACGGCGCCGATGCCGGTGGTCACGCCGCAGCCAAGCAGGCAGACCTTCTCCAGCGGCGCGTCCTTGGGGATCACCGCCAGGGAAACCTCCGGCAGCACGGTGTATTCGGAGAAGGTCGAACAGCCCATGTAGTGATAGATCGGCTCGCCGTTGTAGCTGAAGCGACTGGTACCGTCCGGCATCAGGCCCTTGCCCTGGGTGGCGCGTACCGAGCTGCACAGGTTGGTTTTGCCGGACTTGCAGAATTTGCAGGAACGGCATTCGGCGGTATACAGCGGAATCACGTGGTCACCCACCTTGACCGAGGTCACGCCCTCACCGATCGCCTCGACTATGCCGCCGCCTTCATGACCGAGAATCGCCGGGAATACCCCTTCGGAATCTTCACCCGACAAGGTGTAAGCATCGGTGTGGCACACGCCTGTGGCGACAATGCGCACCAGCACTTCCCCGGCCTTGGGCGGCGCCACGTCGACTTCGACGATTTGCAGCGGCTGATTGGGGGCAAAGGCTACGGCAGCACGGGACTTGATCATGATCGCTCTCCAGCGGATTCAACGGTGGCGCAGAGTGTAGATCAGTGATGCAGATAGATAATCTGCGAAAAAACAAAACATTCTTGCTATACAGGGACAATCAAACCGTACCAAGGACATCCGCCATGAATCGCTGGGAAGGCCTCGATGAATTTGTCGCCGTAGCCGAGTGCGGTCAGTTCACCGCCGCCGCCGAACGCCTGAGCCTGTCGTCATCCCAGGTCAGCCGACAGATCGCGCGCCTGGAAGAGCGCCTGCAAACCCGCCTGTTCTACCGCAGCACCCGTCGCGTGGCGCTGACCGAAGCCGGGCAGACGTTTTTGCAGCATTGCCAGCGCCTGCAGGATGCCCGCGAAGAAGCCTTACGCGCGGTGGGCGATCTGGGCAGCGAACCCAAGGGGCTGCTGCGCATGACCTGCGCGGTGGCCTACGGCGAGCGCTTTATCGTGCCGCTGGTCACCGACTTTATGCTGCAGCATTCGCAGCTGCGGGTGGATATCGAGCTAAGCAACCGCACCCTCGACCTTCTGCATGACGGCCTCGACGTGGCCATCCGCCTGGGTCGCCTGCAGGACTCAAGGCTGGTGGCCACCCGCCTGGCACCACGGCAGATGTATCTGTGCGCCGCCCCCGAGTACCTGCAGCGCTACGGCAGGCCGCACTCGTTGTCGGAACTGACGCGGCACAACTGCCTGATCGGCAGTTCGGACCTCTGGAGTTTTCAGGCCAGCGGCCGCGATTCCAGCCTGCGGGTGCAGGGCAATTGGCGCTGCAACAGCGGCCAGGCAGTACTGGAAGCCGCATTACGCGGCCTTGGACTGTGTCAGCTACCGGATTATTACGTGCTGGAACATTTGCGCAGCGGCGCGCTGGTCTCGTTGCTTGATAACCAGCAACCGCCGGACACTGCGGTGTGGGCGCTGTATCCGCAGCAACGCCACCTGTCACCCAAGGTGCGGCAGCTGGTGGAGTTTCTTAAACAGGGATTGGCGCAGCGCAGCGAGTATCGCTAGCTCTTCAGGTGCCAAAGGCTGGCAAGGCTGCGTAAATCTTCCGGGCGAGTGACCTTCAGGTTATCCGCACGCCCCTCGATTAGACGCGGCGCTTGCCCGGCCCACTCGATGGCCGAAGCTTCGTCGGTAATCGCCTGACCGGCAATCAGCGCATCGGCCAGCGCATGCTGCAACTCACCCAAACGGAACATCTGCGGGGTAAAGGCCTGCCAGATGATCGAGCGATCTATGGTGGCCTGCACCCGGCCATCCGCTCCAGCGCGCTTTAGCGTATCGCGGGCGGGCACGGCGAGCAGGCCACCCACCGGATCGTTAGCCAGCTCACTGAGCAGCAGGTCCAGATCGCTGCGAGCCAGATTGGGCCGCGCGGCGTCATGTACCAGTACCCAATCCTGTTCCTGAGCACCCAGCTCACTAAGACGCAGCAACCCGCTGAGTACCGAATCGGCGCGCTCGGCACCGCCATCAGCGCGCTGGATACGCGAATCACTGGCACAGCTCAGGGCCGGCCAGTAAGGATCGTCCAGCGCCAGGCTGACCACTACCGCGCGCAGCTGCGGATGATCGAGAAAGCACGCCAGGGTGTGTTCAATAATGCTTTTGCCGGCCAGTTGCAGGTACTGCTTGGGCCGGTCGGCGCGCATCCGGCTGCCAATGCCAGCAGCCGGAATCAACGCCCAGAAAGGGGGTAACTCAGAGGTATTCATTCAGCCAACTGATAGAGGGTTTCGCCCTCTTTAAGCATGCCCAGCTCATGCCGCGCACGCTCTTCGACGGTTTCCATACCGCTTTTCAGCTCCAGCACTTCCGCTTCGAGAATCCGGTTACGCTCTTGCAGCTGCTGGTTTTCACCCTGCTGATCGGCGATCTGCTGCTGCAACTGGGCCACCTGCGCCAAGCTGCCATCACCCACCCACAGGCGATATTGCAAGCCTGCCAGCACGGCAATCAGCACGATAAATACCCAGTAGAAATTATTGCGCATAGCGTAAAGAGCTTCCGAACGAAAAAGGGGCGACTCGCGCCGCCCCTCTTTTACCATGCCTGGGTTCAACCACGGAACTCGGCGCGGCCATTGTAAGGTGCCTTACCGCCCAACTGCTCTTCGATACGCAGCAATTGGTTGTACTTGGACACGCGGTCCGAGCGGCACAGCGAGCCGGTCTTGATCTGGCCCGCAGCAGTACCCACAGCCAGATCGGCGATGGTGCTGTCTTCGGTTTCACCCGAGCGATGCGAAATCACCGCAGTGTAACCCGCGGCCTTGGCCATCTGGATGGCTTCCAGAGTCTCGGTCAGAGTGCCGATCTGGTTGAACTTGATCAGGATCGAGTTGCCGATCGACTCGTCGATGCCGCGCTTGAGGATCTTGGTGTTGGTCACAAACAGATCGTCACCGACCAGCTGTACCTTGCTGCCGATCTTCTCGGTGAGGACTTTCCAGCCAGCCCAGTCGGACTCGTCCATGCCGTCTTCGATGGAGATGATCGGATAACGCTCGGACAGGCCAGCCAGATAGTCGGCGAAGCCGGCAGCGTCAAACACTTTGCCTTCGCCAGCCAGATCGTACTTGCCGTCCTTGAAGAACTCGCTGGAAGCGCAGTCCAGCGCCAGGGTGACGTCGTCGCCCAGGGTGTAGCCGGCATTGGCCACGGCTTCGGCGATGGCAGCCAGCGCATCTTCGTTGGACGCCAGGTTCGGCGCAAAACCGCCTTCATCACCGACCGAGGTGCTCAGGCCACGGGCCTTCAGCACGGCTTTAAGGTGGTGGAAAATCTCGGTACCCATGCGCAGCGCGTCGGCGAAGGTCTTGGCGCCAACCGGCTGAACCATGAACTCCTGTATGTCGACGTTGTTATCGGCGTGCTCGCCGCCATTGATGATGTTCATCATCGGTACCGGCATGGAGTAAACGCCTGGAGTGCCGTTCAGATCGGCGATATGCGCGTACAACGGCACACCCTTGGCCTGAGCGGCAGCTTTGGCTGCGGCCAGGGACACGGCGAGGATGGCGTTGGCACCCAGGGTGGCTTTGTTTTCAGTACCGTCGAGGGCAATCATCGCCAGGTCGAGGGCTTTCTGGTCAGTGGCATCTTTGCCCAGCAGCAGGTCGCGGATCGGGCCATTGATGTTGGCCACGGCCTTTAGCACGCCCTTGCCCAGGTAACGGCTCTTGTCGCCATCACGCAATTCCAGCGCTTCACGCGAACCGGTAGAGGCACCGGACGGCGCGCAGGCGCTGCCCATGATGCCGCCGTCGAGAATTACATCGGCTTCCACCGTTGGGTTACCACGGGAATCGAGAACCTCACGGCCTTTGATGTCGACGATCTTTGCCATTGCGTGTAGCACTCCAAAAAATTGACGAAAAGGGTAGTACCGAGTTGCACACTCATTGCGCGCGGGTGGTTATTCCAGCGCACAATATGTACTGACTATTTAGTCAGATTGTATACAAATGGTACTTTACCGGAGATTTGCCGTTTCAGGCAGTCTCAATCGGCGCAAAACTCTTGATCAAATCATCCAGCTGCTTGAGCTGGGTGAGGAACGGCTCCAGCTTGTCCAGACGCAGGGCGCAAGGGCCGTCGCATTTGGCATTGTCCGGGTCCGGATGGGCTTCGAGGAACAGACCGGCCAGGCCTTGGCTCATGCCCGCCTTGGCCAGATCAGTGACCTGAGCACGACGACCACCAGCGGAATCGGCGCGGCCACCCGGCATTTGCAGGGCGTGGGTCACGTCGAAGAACACCGGATAGTTCATCTGCTTCATGATGCCGAAGCCGAGCATGTCCACCACCAGGTTGTTGTAACCAAAGCTGGAACCGCGCTCGCAGAGGATCAGCTGGTCATTGCCCGCCTCTTCGCACTTGGACAGGATGTGTTTCATCTCCTGGGGCGCGAGGAACTGGGCCTTCTTGATATTGATCACCGCGCCGGTCTTGGCCATGGCCACGACCAGGTCGGTTTGCCGCGAAAGAAACGCAGGCAACTGAATAATGTCGCAGACCGCTGCCACTGGGGCTGCTTGCTCAGGCTCATGCACATCGGTAATCACCGGCACGCCAAAGGTCTTTTTGATTTCCTCGAAGACCTTCATACCCTCTTCAATGCCTGGGCCGCGGAATGAGGTCACAGACGAACGGTTGGCCTTGTCGAAGCTGGCTTTGAACACATAGGGGATGCCGAGCTTCTCGGTTACGCGCACGTACTCTTCACAGGCGCGCATGGCCAGGTCGCGGGATTCAATTACGTTGATCCCGCCGAACAGCACGAACGGCTTATCGTTGGCGATTTGAATGTCACCAACCTTGATAATTTTCTGCGTCATATCCTTATGCCTTCTTCGCTTTCTGGGCCAGCGCGGCGTTGACGAAACCACTGAACAGTGGATGACCATCGCGCGGAGTGGAGGTGAATTCCGGGTGGAACTGACATGCAACGAACCATGGATGGTCAGGTGCCTCGACCACTTCAACCAGTGCGCCGTCGCCGGAGCGGCCGGTAATATTCAGACCAGCCTCGATCAGCTGTGGCAACAGGTTGTTGTTGACTTCATAACGATGACGGTGGCGCTCGACGATCACATCCTTGCCGTAGCACGCACGCACGTTCGAGCCGGCCATCAGTTGGCAGTCCTGCGCACCCAGGCGCATGGTGCCGCCCAAGTCGGATGCGTCAGTGCGCTGCTCGGTAACACCGGTTGCGTCCTGCCATTCGGTGATCAGACCGACCACTGGATGAGTGCTGACGGCGTCGAACTCGGTGGAGTTGGCATCAGTCCAGCCCAGCACATTGCGAGCGAACTCGATAACCGCGACCTGCATCCCGAGGCAGATACCCAGGTAGGGAATCTTGTTCTCACGGGCGTACTGCACGGTCTTGATCTTGCCTTCCACGCCGCGCAGACCGAAACCGCCGGGCACCAGAATGGCATCTACGCCTTCAAGCAGCGCTGTACCTTTGTTCTCGATATCCTCGGAGTCGATATAACGCAGATTGACCTTGGTGCGGTTCTGGATACCGGCATGGCTCATCGCTTCAATCAGCGATTTGTAGGCATCCAGCAGCTCCATGTACTTGCCGACCATGGCGATGGTGACTTCGTGCTCCGGGTTGAGCTTGGCATCAACCACCCGATCCCACTCGGACAGGTCAGCACCGTTGCATTCCAGGCCAAAACGTTCGACGACGAAATCATCCAAACCCTGGGCATGCAGCACGCCCGGGATCTTGTAGATGGTGTCGACGTCTTCCAGGGAAATTACCGCACGCTCTTCAACGTTGGTGAACAGCGCGATCTTGCGGCGCGACGACACGTCTACGGGGTGGTCGGAGCGGCAGATCAGCACGTCTGGCTGCAGACCGATGGAACGCAGCTCTTTCACCGAGTGCTGAGTCGGCTTGGTCTTGGTCTCGCCAGCGGTGGCGATATACGGCACCAGGGTCAGGTGCATCAGCATGGCGCGCTTGGCGCCTACTTCCACACGCAGTTGGCGAATGGCTTCGAGGAACGGCTGCGACTCGATGTCGCCGACCGTGCCGCCGATTTCAACCATGGCCACATCAGCATCGCCGGCACCCTTGATGATGCGGCGCTTGATTTCGTCGGTGATGTGCGGAATGACCTGAATGGTCGCGCCCAGATAATCACCACGGCGCTCGCGGCGTAGCACGTCTTCGTAGACGCGACCGGTGGTGAAGTTGTTGTTCTGGGTCATGGTGGTGCGGATAAACCGCTCATAGTGGCCCAGATCGAGGTCGGTCTCAGCGCCGTCGTGGGTGACGAACACCTCACCGTGCTGGAACGGGCTCATAGTGCCCGGATCGACGTTGATATAGGGATCCAGCTTGAGCATGGTGACCTTCAGGCCCCGCGCCTCCAGGATAGCCGCCAATGAAGCCGAGGCGATGCCTTTCCCCAATGAAGAAACAACACCACCCGTGACGAATATGTAGCGCGTCATGAAAAACCCTAGAAGTCTGCGTTAAGCGGTCAGTGCCGCCGGGAAAAGCGAAGGAGTACCCAAGCCACTTGCTGCAACACACTGCAATAAGCTAGCCCTGCTGATTCCCAAGGGAGTCAACAAAAGCACTAGTAAGACGGGAGCGTAGTCTACCGGAAAGGGCTTATCAGCTCAAACCTTGATCATTCGTCGGTGGCTGCCAATGCAACTGCCAGCTGCCATCAGCGGCACCTTGCATACCTGACAGGTTGGCGATTGCCACCACCCGATTATTCAAGCGCAGCAGCGGCAGACGATCCCGTACAAAAGCCGGAATACGTAACTCATTGAACAACCGTTTGAGATCACGGTGGCCGCGACCTGGTAACAACATCAGATCACCGGCCTGGCGATAACCCAACTGCCAGTTGCCCGCTGGTGGCTGCCCCTCAATTCGTACACTGCCATTGGCGGGCAATATCAGTTGCTGATTGCCTTGAACCTCAGCGCTGAGCGGCGCTGGTTCGCGCAGCCAATCACCTGATAGCCACCACAGACGCTCATCACTGCGGCGCAGCTCCCCCGCCGCCAACTTCCAGACGGGCGCAGCATCCACCGCCGCATCACGCAGCGTTTGCCAACCAGCCCAATGTTCGCTGTCGGGCATAGCCGTCAGAGGGCGCAGCCAAAAACGCAAAGCATTGCGTTGGCGCGGCTCACTCAGTCCCCGCAACGCAGGCAGCACCAGATTGGGCAGAGACAGCCAAGGAAACTCACCCGGCACGTCAGCCACAGCCATATCCTGCTGCGCCAACTCATCGAGCAACTGCGCAGCCTCACTTAAGTGCGCGGCACTGCGGACCACATTGGTGACGGCCTGCGGCCAGCGACTGAGCAATGCAGGCATTACCTGACGGCGCAGGTAATTACGCGAGAAGCGCTCATCGGCATTTGACGGATCTTCGATCCAGGTCAGCCTGTGCTCACGGGCATAAGCCAACAGCTCATCGCGCGAGCAGCTCAGCAACGGTCGAACCAACTGCCCGGCTCCCAGGGCTCGACTTACCGGCATCGCCGACAACCCCTGCACCCCAGCACCGCGCAATAGGCGAAACAACAGAGTTTCCGCCTGATCAACGCGATGCTGCGCGGTCAGCAGCAACTCATCAGCCCCCAGATGCGCAGCAAAGGCCGCATAACGGGCATCGCGCGCGGCCTGCTCAAGACTGGCACCGGGCGCCACCCGCACATATTCAATCTGCAACGGCACGGATAAAGCCGCGCACAGCTCACGACAATGCGCCGGCCAGGCATCAGCCGCAGCCTGCAAACCATGGTGGATATGGATAGCGGAAAGAGGCGGCAATACCTCACGTTGCGCGAGGCTGGCCAACAAGTGCAACAGCACCGTGGAATCCAGCCCGCCGGACAGGGCGACACACCAACCAGGGGCACTACGCCAGGGCTGCAGGGCATCACGCAAACGAATAAGCACAGGAGTCATTGGCCAAGCTTAAAACAACAACGGGCCCGAAGGCCCGTTGTATGCGCGACTGCCGAGCAATCAGGCAATCCCGTAGCTCATCAGACGCTCATAACGACGCTTGAGCAGCGCGTCGGTATCGAAAGCCTTGAGCATGTCCAATTGCGAACGCAGCGCCTGACGTACTGACTCAGCAGCAGCAGCTGGATCACTGTGCGCGCCACCGAGTGGCTCACCGATCACCTGATCAACAATGCCCAGGCCCTTCAGGCGCTCAGCAGTGATGCCCATAGCTTCAGCAGCATCCGGAGCCTTCTCTGCGGTTTTCCACAGAATCGAGGCGCAGCCTTCCGGCGAGATCACCGAGTAGGTGGAGTACTGCAGCATGTTCAGCTGATCGCACACACCAATCGCCAACGCACCGCCGGAACCACCCTCACCGATTACAGTGGCGATGATCGGGGTTTTCAGGCGTGCCATAACACGCAGGTTCCAGGCGATGGCTTCGCTCTGGTTACGCTCTTCGGCGTCGATACCTGGGTAGGCACCCGGGGTGTCGATAAAGGTCAGGATCGGCATCTTGAAGCGCTCTGCCATTTCCATCAGGCGGCACGCCTTGCGGTAACCTTCCGGGCGCGGCATGCCAAAGTTGCGGCGTACCTTTTCACGAATCTCGCGGCCTTTCTGGTGACCGATGACCATCACCGGATCACCGTCCAGACGAGCAACGCCGCCCACCAGGGCCGCGTCGTCGGAGAAGTGACGGTCACCATGCAGCTCATCGAACTCGGTAAAGATGTGCTGCAGGTAATCTAGGGTGTAAGGGCGGCGTGGGTGGCGCGCCAGCTGGGCGATCTGCCAGCTGCTCAAATTGCCGAAAATAGTTTCGGTCAGCGAGCTGCTCTTATCCTGCAGGCGGGCGATTTCATCGTTGATGTTCAACGAGTTGTCGTTACCAACCAGGCGAAGCTCTTCGATCTTGGCTTGCAGGTCGGCGATCGGCTGTTCGAAATCGAGAAAATTCGGGTTCATAGTCATCCGTCTTGCGTCGACGGCCAAGTGGCCGGGAGCTGTATCCGTTATCGCGCCCTACCTTATAGCAGCAGGCGCATTAAGGTCGACACCGGACTGCAGGTAAACCGTGCAGCCGTTCAGGCGTCGTAACTGAAACGCGAAGCCTGAGCCTCGCAAATCAGCGGTAGTGCAAAAAGACGTTGTCGCGGCCGAACTGGTCACGCAATGCCTGAATCAGACTGTCAGCCGGCTCGATGCGCCAGCCTTCGCCAAACTGCAATTGCGCCTTGGCATCTGCCCCGCTGTAGTCGACGGTGATCGGGCACGCGCCGCGATGACGACCGCACAAGTCGGCCAGCCAACGCAGCCGATCGCCCTGCAAGGCGCTGCTGGCGACCTTCAGACGCAGGCTGTCGGCCAAGCCGGTACGTGCCTCCTCCAGGCTCATCACCCGTTTGGCACGCAAGCGCAGGCCTCCAGAGAAATCATCGTTGCTCACCTCGCCCTCAACCACGACCAGAGCGTCGGTCTGCAGCAGGGCCTGGGCGCTGTTGAACGCTTCGGCAAACAAGGAGGCCTCGATCCGCCCGGAACGGTCATCTAGGGTGATAAACCCCATCTTGTCGCCCTTCTTGTTCTTCATCACCCGCAGGTTAACCACCAGGCCGGCAATCGTCTGATCGCCGCGCGCGGCTTTCAGGTCGACGATGCGCTGGCGAGCAAACCGCCGTACTTCACCTTCGTACTCATCAATCGGGTGACCGGTCAGGTACAGGCCCAGGGTGTCTTTCTCGCCCTTGAGGCGCTCTTTCAACGTCAGTTCGCGTGCGCGTAGGTGATTGAGGTAGACATCCGCCTCGGCATCGGCGAACACCCCGCCGAACAAGTCCATATGCCCGCTCTCGGCACTGCGCGCGGTTTGTTCGGCGGCTTGCACGGCCTCCTCCATCGCGCCTAGCAATACCGCACGATTGCGATCGATGTTGGCTTTGTAAGCTTTCAGCTCCTCATGGAAGTGCGGCCCCAAACGATCCAGCGCGCCGCTGCGAATCAGCGCCTCGAGGGTGCGCTTGTTGATGCGCTTGAGGTCGACCCGTGAACAGAAGTCGAACAGGTCCTTAAACGGTCCGTCCTGACGCGCCTCGACGATGGCCTCCACTGGCCCCTCGCCTACGCCCTTGATCGCGCCCAGGCCGTAGACGATCCAGCCTTCGTTGTTAACCGTGAACTTGAATTCGGAGATGTTCACATCCGGCGCATCGAGGCGCAGCTTCATGCTGCGGCACTCCTCGATCAGGGTGACCACCTTGTCGGTGTTGTGCATATCCGCCGACAACACTGCCGCCATAAAGGCCGCCGAGTGATGAGCCTTGAGCCAGGCCGTCTGATAAGAGAGCAAGCCATAAGCAGCGGAGTGGGACTTGTTGAAGCCGTAACCGGCGAACTTCTCCACCAGATCGAAGATGTTACCTGCCAGGTTCGCATCGATCCCGTTGCTGGCGCAGCCTTCAATAAAGCCGCCGCGCTGCTTAGCCATTTCCTCGGGCTTTTTCTTACCCATGGCGCGGCGCAGCATGTCCGCGCCGCCGAGGGTGTAGCCGGCCATGACCTGGGCGATCTGCATCACCTGTTCCTGGTACAGGATGATGCCGTAGGTCGGCTTCAGCACCGGCTCAAGACCTGCGTACTGATAGTCCTGATGCGGGTAGGAAATCGGCTCGCGACCGTGTTTACGGTTGATAAAGTCGTCCACCATGCCCGACTGCAGCGGCCCAGGACGGAACAGGGCCACCAGAGCGATCATGTCTTCCAGGCAGTCCGGCTTGAGCTTCTTGATCAGCTCCTTCATACCACGCGATTCAAGCTGGAACACCGCAGTGGTTTCGGCTTTCTGCAGCATGCTGAACGTCGGTTTGTCATCCAGCGGGATAAAGTCGATGTTCAGGTCCGGCAAGCCCTTCTTGGCCTGCTCGCGGTTGATGGTCTCCATCGCCCACTTGATGATGGTCAGGGTACGCAGGCCGAGGAAGTCGAACTTCACCAGGCCGGCGGATTCCACATCGTCCTTATCGAACTGGGTAACCAGTCCGCCGCCTTCGTCATCGCAGGCAATCGGCGAGAAGTCGGTAAGTTTGGTTGGCGCGATCACTACACCACCGGCGTGCTTGCCGGTACCGCGACAGATGCCTTCTAGCTTGAGCGACATTTCCCAGATTTCCCGGGCGTCTTCGTCGACCTTGAGGAAGTCGCGCAGCGGCTCTTCCATCTCGTAGGCTTTTTCCAGGGTCATGCCGACTTCGAAGGGAATCATCTTCGACAGGCGGTCGGCCAGGCCGTAGGACTTGCCCTGCGCCCGCGCCACATCGCGCACCACAGCCTTGGCCGCCATGGTGCCGAAGGTGATGATCTGGCTCACCGCATTGCGGCCGTATTTCTCGGCCACGTAATCAATTACCCGGTCGCGGCCGTCCATGCAGAAGTCGACGTCGAAGTCGGGCATGGAAACCCGTTCCGGGTTGAGGAAACGCTCGAACAGCAGGTCATAGGCCAGCGGGTCGAGGTCGGTGATCTTCTGTACATAGGCCACCAACGAGCCGGCACCCGACCCACGGCCTGGACCCACCGGCACGCCGTTGTTCTTCGCCCACTTGATAAAGTCCATTACGATCAGAAAATATCCGGGGAAGCCCATCTGGATGATGATATCCAGCTCGAAATTCAACCGGTCGATATAGACCTGGCGCTTCTCTTCGTAATTCGGCGTGGTGTCCTTCGGCCAGAGCACCGCCAGGCGCTCCTCCAAGCCCTCAAACGAGACCTGGCGAAAGTATTCGTCCATGGTCAGGCCGGCCGGCACGGGGAAGTCCGGCAGGAAGTATTTGCCCAGCTGCACTTCGATATTGCAGCGCTTGGCGATCTCGATGGTATTTTCCAGCGCTTCCGGCAGATCACTGAACAGCTCGGCCATTTCCTCCGGGCTTTTCAGGTACTGCTGATCGGAATAGGTGCGCAGACGGCGCGGGTCATCCAGGCTGCGGCCTTCGCCAATACACACGCGGGTTTCGTGGGCGGCGAAGTCGTCCTGCTTGATAAAGCGCACATCGTTGGTCGCCACCAGCGGCGCGCCGACCTTGTCGGCCAGGGCTACCGCAGCGTGCAGATGCTCTTCATCATTAACCCGGTTGGTGCGCTGCACTTCCAGATAGAAACGCTCTGGGAACACTTCCAGCCACTCGCGCAGAATGGCTTCGGCCGCTGCAGGCTCGCCATCGAGCAAGGCATGGCCAACTTCGCCCTCCTTCGCGCCAGACAGGGCAATCAGGCCTTCGGCCGCTTGCTTGACCCAGTCACGCTGGATGATCACCAGGTCATTGCTCTGCCCTTCGCTCCAGCCGCGCGAAACCAGTTCGGTGAGGTTGCGATAACCCTTGGCATTCATCGCCAGCAGTGTCATGCGGCTGAGCGGACCGTCTTCATCAGCACTGGCCAGCCAGATGTCGGCACCGCAGATCGGCTTGATGCCGCCGCCCATGGCGGCTTTATAGAACTTCACCAGTGAGCACATATTGCTCATATCGGTAACCGCCACCGCCGGCATACCGGCTGCCGCCACCGACTTGATCAGCGGCTTGACCCGCACCAGCCCGTCGACCAGGGAAAACTCGGTGTGTAAACGCAGGTGGACGAACGAAGCGGTCATGGCAGTCCTATACAAAACGCAAAAACGACAAGGCTGGGATTGTACAACCGCAGCAGCGCGCGACAAGCGCTAGCGGGCACAGGACAGCGAGGGAATCTCAGAAGCGTGGTATCAGACGTCCAACAACGCACGTACCGGGGCAAAGGAGCGTCGGTGAATCGGGGTAGGTCCCAGGCGCCGCAAGGCTTCCAGATGGACAGCGGTGGGATAACCTTTATGCCCGGCGATACCGTAACCGGGGTATTGCGCATCAAGCAGTTGCATTTCCCGATCACGGCTGACCTTGGCCAGAATGGATGCCGCAGCAATTGCCGGCACCTGGCTGTCACCCTTGACCACCGCAGAGCTGGGCATCTGCAAGACCGGGCAGCGATTGCCGTCGATCAACGCCAGCTTGGGCATGATGCCCAAACCCTCGACCGCGCGTTGCATGGCCAGCATGGTGGCGTGGAGAATATTCAGCTGGTCGATCTCTTCCACCTCGGCGCGGGCGATACACCAGGACAAGGCTTTTTCGCGAATCTCGTCAAAGAGCCTTTCCCGGCGTGCCTCGGTAAGCTTTTTCGAGTCGTTCAGCCCGACAATCGGCCGCAATGGATCGAGAATCACCGCCGCCGTCACCACTGCGCCGCAGAGCGGACCACGGCCGACCTCATCGACGCCTGCCACCAGCTCCTGTACCAGGGTGAAATCCAGTCCGAGCTGCATCAGCCGCGACCTGTCAGTTGCAGCACAGCCTGAGCGGCTTGCACCGAGGCATCACGTCGCAACGCCCGGTGAATCACATCAAAGCCTTCGGTCTGCACCTCGCCGCTATCAAGCAGCGGAGCCAGCAACTGGGCCAATGCTTCAGGCGTGGCAGCATCCTGAATCATTTCCGGCACCAGCAAACGCTCGGCCAGCAGATTCGGCAGGGAAATATAAGCACTGGTAACCAGGCGTTTGAGGATGCGATAGGTCAACGGCGCAACCTTGTAGGCCACCACCATCGGCCGCTTGTACAGCAGGGCTTCAAGAGTCGCCGTGCCGGAAGCGATCAGCACAGCATCACAGGCGGCCAGCGCCTCATGGGAACGACCGTTGAGCAAGGTCAGCGGCAGGTCGCGCCCCACCAACATCTGCTCAAGTTGTGCACGACGCTCCGGGCTGGAACACGGCAGAACAAACTGGATACCGGGGCGCAAGGTGCGCAAACGCACGGCCGCGTCGAGAAACAGGCTACCCAGGCGCGACACTTCGCCGCCACGGCTGCCAGGCATCAGGGCAACTACCGACTGATCATGCGATAGATTCAGCGCATCACGGGCCGCTGCACGATCCGCCTGTTGCGGAATGGTATCGGCCAGCGGGTGACCGACAAAGCGCACCGGCACCTGATGATCCTGATAGAACTGCGCCTCAAACGGAAACAGGGTCAGCATCAGGTCGCAAGCCTCACGAATCTTCAGCACGCGCTTCTGCCGCCAGGCCCACACGGATGGGCTGACGTAATGCACTGTCTTGATGCCGGCCTGACGCAACTTGAGCTCAAGGGCCAGGTTGAAATCCGGCGCATCAATGCCGATAAACACATCCGGCTTGGCCTCGATCAAGGACTTGATCAGGCGCTTGCGCCGTGACAGCAGCTCAGGCAGACGGCCCAGTACCTCGACCAGCCCCATCACCGACAGACGCTCCATCGGGAAATAGGAACTCAGCCCCTGGGCCTGCATCAGCGGACCACCGACACCGATAAATTCGATCTGTGGGTTTTGGGCTTTGAGGGCCTGCATCAGGCCCGCACCGAGAATATCGCCAGACGCCTCGCCGGCGACCAGCGCGACACGCATCAGGTCAGTCATAAATTATCGGGTAATGCCGCGGCTTGAAGCCTGAATGGAATCGCGGAAGATCGCGACTTCGGGAAATTCTGCGGATGACTCGGCCAGCTCGGTCATCGCCTGCTCAACCGTAAGCCCCTGGCGATAGACAATCTTGTAGGCGCGGCGCAAGGCGGCAATCGCCTCGGCACTGAAACCACGACGGCGCATGCCTTCGAAATTCATGCTGCGCGCTTCAGCCGGATTGCCGAATACCGTGACAAACGCCGGTACATCCTTACCGATCGCCGTGCCCATGCCGGAGAAGCTGTGCGCACCGATACGACAGAATTGATGGACCAGGGTGAAGCCGGAGAGAATCGCCCAATCATCGACCCACACATGCCCAGCCAACGCGGTGTTGTTGACCAGGATGCAATGGTTGCCGATCACGCTGTCATGGCCGATGTGGGCATAAGCCATGATCAGGTTGTGGTCACCAAGGGTGGTTTCGCTGCGATCCTGCACGGTGCCGCGGTGGATGGTGACACCCTCGCGGATCACGTTGTGATCGCCAATTACCAGGCGGGTCGCCTCGCCCTGGTACTTGAGATCAGGGGTGTCTTCACCCACCGAAGAGAACTGATAGATGCGGTTATGTTTACCGATCCGCGTCGGCCCCTTAAGGATTACATGGGGGCCGATCACTGTACCCTCGCCAATTTCTACATCGGCCCCGACTATCGACCAAGGGCCGACGACAACGTCGTCAGCCAACTTGGCGCTGGGATCGATGATGGCGCGAGGGTCAATCAAACTCATAGCTTGCGTTCCGCACAGATGATTTCTGCCGAGCATACTTCCTTGCCGTCGACGCTGGCCTTGCACTCGAACTTCCAGATGCTGCGCTTGCTGCTCAGGTAGCGGGCTTCGAGGATCAGCTGATCACCGGGCACCACGGGCTGGCGAAAGCGTAGCTTGTCGGAGCCGACAAAGTAATACAGGGTGCCATCGGAGGGCTTCAGATCCATCATCTTGAAGCCGAGAATACCGGCTGCCTGAGCCATGGCCTCTATGATCAACACGCCCGGCATGATCGGGTGCTCAGGAAAATGCCCGTTGAAAAACGGCTCATTGATGCTGACATTCTTGTAGGCACGAATACGCTTGCCTTCAATATCCAGCTCAGCCACCCGATCCACCAAAAGGAACGGATAGCGGTGCGGCAAGTATTCGCGAATCTGGTTGATGTCCATCATGTGCAGAGAAGCCTGTAAGAGAAAAAAGAGAAGCCGGCAAACACCGGCTCAGGCATCAGATGAAGTGTCGGCAGCTGAGGTCACGGCGGCCAGCTGCTTTTCCAACTGTTGCAGGCGCCGCGCCATGTCATCCAACTGACGAATCCGTGCCGCGCTCTTGCGCCACTCAGCCGCTGGCTGCATGGCGGTACCCGAGGAGTAGGAGCCCGGCTCGGTGATCGAACGGGTAACCATGGTCATGCCGGTAACAAACACGTTGTCGCACACTTCAATATGCCCAACCATGCCCACACCACCAGCAATCATGCAGTTCTTGCCAATCTTGGTACTGCCGGAAATACCCGCGCAACCGGCCATGGCCGTGTTGTCGCCGATTTGCACGTTGTGCGCGATCATGATCTGGTTATCCAGCTTTACGCCGTTGCCAATCAGCGTATCTGACAGCGCGCCACGGTCGACGGTGGTGTTAGCACCGATCTCGACGTCATCACCGATGGTCACCCCGCCGATCTGCGCGATCTTCTGCCAGACGCCCTTCTCGTTGGCAAAGCCGAAGCCCTCACCACCGATCACTGCGCCCGATTGAATAACCACCCGCTTGCCGATCCGTACATCGTGATACAGCGTGACTCGCGGGGCCAACCAACCGCCCTCACCGATCACCGAGCGCGCACCGACAACGCACTGCGCACCAACGGTTACGCTAGCGGCAATCTGCGCGCCACTCTCGATCACCGCATAGGCACCGATACTGGCAGTCGCGTCGATCTGCGCATCTGCAGCCACCACCGCCGTTGGGTGCACGCCAGGCTTGGCTTGAGGCTTGCGATCAAACAGATGGGAGAGTTCGGCATACGCCAGATAAGGATTAGCAACGACCAAGGCATTACCGGCATAGCCTTCCGCATCAACGGCGGTCAACAGCACCGCGCCAGCCTGGCAGCCCGAGAGAAACTTGCGGTACTGCGCATTGGCGAGAAAGCTCAGCTGATCAGCGCCGGCTTCCTGCAGGGTGGCCAAGCCGCTGATCGGCTTGTCTGTGTCGCCACGCAAGGTGGCGCCCAGACGCTCGGCCAACTGGCCAAGGGTATAAACCGTTGCACTCATGGTCAGCGCAGCTGATTCATGCGCTCGATAACCTGGCGGGTGATGTCGAACTGAGGCTTGACATCAATCACCGCGCCGCGCTCCAGCACCAGATCGAAGTTACCGGTCTTGATAACTTCTTCCACGGCCTTGTCCAGATTCGGCTTGAGCTTCTTCAGCATTTCACGATCAGCAACAGCCTTGGACTCATTCAGCTCCTTGGACTGGAACTGGAAATCACGGGCTTTTTGCTTGAATTCAAGCTCAAGGCGCTCACGCTCGGCGGTCTGCATTTTTTCGCCATCTTTAACCAGACGGTCCTGAATGCGCTTGGCGTCGCTTTCCAGGGTTTTCAGTTTGTTCAGCTGCGGGCCGAATTTCTTCTCGGCATCCACGGCATAACGCTTGGCAGCGTCAGATTCCAGCAAGGCCATTTGATAGTTCAATACCGCTACTTTCATCTCGGCAAAAGCCGGAGTTGCCAGCAGGGCAACGCTTAACAAAACCAGTTGAGTCAACTTACGCACGGTGCAACTCCTGCAAAACTGTTGGTATTCAAAAATCCGACGTTTAGAACGTCTGACCGAGAGAGAACTGGAAAATCTGCGTATCAGCATCATCCGGCTTGATGATTGGCATGGCCAAGCTGAAGCTCAACGGACCCAGGGCGGTGATCCACGTCAGACCAACACCAACGGAGCTTGCCAAGTTACCAGGGTCGATACTGCCGCACTCTTCCTGGGACTTACCACAGCTAGTGTCGAAGACATTACCCACATCCCAGAACAGGGCAGTACGCAGAGAGCGCTGATCCTTGACGAACGGCATGGGGAACAGCAACTCAGCACCACCTTGAATCAGGACGTTGCCGCCGAACGGCAGTGGATCTTGATCAGGATCGAAGGCTGTCCCCGGGTTAGTACCTCGGCTCGGCGTACTGCGCGGACCCAGGCTGCTGTCTTTGAAACCACGTACCGAGTTAAAACCACCGGCGTAGTAGTGCTCATAGAATGGCAGGTCAGACGTAGAGCCGTAGCTTTCACCATAACCCAGCTGGCTATGCAGACGCAGGGTATAGGTGTTGCTTAGCGGCTTGAAGACCTGACCACGGTAATCCACCTTGAAGAATGACAGGTCACTGCCCGGTACTGTGGTTTCGAATACCAGACTTTGCGAGTGACCACGGTTCGCCAGCACGCCACGGTTCAGTGTCGACTCAGACCAGCCAACCGACGCCTTGAGGTTCAGGTAACTGTCACCTTCGGCATCGATAAAGTCGAAGATTTCGTCAACGGTATACACGCCGGTGCCGATGCTGTCGTTCTGTATGGTCAAGCCATAAGTCAGACGCGAGGTGTCACTGATTGGATAACCGATGCTTGCGCCCGCACCGTAGCTGTCCACCGAGTAGCTGGATACATCAGTATTCAGCTCGTCGTAATCGGTCTCACGGAAGAAGGCGTTGTAGCCCAAGCTGACACCGTCTGGCGTCCAGTAGGGGTCAACAAAACCGAAATTGTAGTTGCTCTGGTATTCGCTACGGGTCAAGCCGACGCTGACCTTATTACCGGTGCCGAGGAAGTTGTTCTGAGTGATCGAGCCACCGAGAATCAGGCCCGCATTCTGAGCAAAACCAACACTGGCCGTGATCGAGCCGGAAGCCTGCTCTTCAACGCTGTAGTTGACGTCGACCTGGTCATCGGTACCCGGCACCTGCGGGGTTTCAACGTTGACTTCCTTGAAGTAGCCCAGACGCTCCAGACGAGTCTTGGACTGATCGATCAAGTAGGTTGAAGCCCAGCCGCCTTCCATCTGACGCATTTCACGGCGCAGCACTTCATCTTCAGACTTGGTGTTGCCACGGAAGTTGATGCGGTTAACGTAGGCGCGCTTGCCAGGATCGACCACAAAGGTAATCGAAACGGTGCCATCGTCATGGGCTTCTGGAACGCCGTTGACGTTGGCAAAGGTATAGCCTTCGTTACCCAGGCGGCGGGTAATCAGCTCGGAGGTCGTGGTCATCACCTTGCGCGAGAACACCTGACCTTCCTGAACCAGCAGCAAAGCACGTACGTCCTCTTCCGGCACTTTCAGCTCACCGCTGAGTTTGACCTCACGCACCGTGTACTTCTCGCCTTCATCAACGTTGACCGTGACATAGACATGCTTCTTGTCTGGGGTGATGGATACCTGGGTCGAGCTGATATCCATATTGATATAGCCACGGTCCAGGTAATAGGAGCGCAGACGTTCCAAGTCGCCGGAGAGTTTCTCGCGGGCGTACTTGTCATCATTTTTGAAGAAGGACAGCCAGTTGGTGGTCTTCAGCTCGAACAGATCAATCAAGTCCTCATCGGAGAAGACCGAGTTGCCCACCACGTTGATGTGCTGAATGGCGGCAACCGAACCTTCATTAATATTGATCTTCAGCGCCACGCGGTTACGCGGCTGCGGAATTACTTCAGCTTCGATTTCAGCTGAGTAACGACCTTGAGCGACATACTGACGCTGCAACTCGTTGCGCACGCCTTCCAGAGTAGCCCGCTGGAAAATTTCGCCTTCGGCCAGACCGGACTGATTCAAGCCCTTGAGCAGGTCTTCGCTGCTAATGGCCTTGTTGCCCTCGATCTCGATGCTGGAGATCGACGGGCGCTCGACCACGGTAACAACCAGAACATCGCCATCGCGACCGAGCTGGATGTCCTGGAAAAAACCGGTTTTGAACAGTTCACGTGTCGCCTCAACCAGTGATCGGTCGTCGGCTTGCGCACCCACGTTAAGAGGCAAGGCTCCAAATACGCTGCCAGCGGAAACACGCTGCAGACCGGTGACCCGGATATCGGAGATGGTGAAGGACTCGGCGTGAACTTCGGTGATCATCAGTGCGGCAAGCACCGCAGGTAGCAGCAGACGTTTCATGAAGTCCTTTCTTATTCCAACTGACAATAAAAAATCTGCCGCTAAGTGCGACACGTCTTGTTCGTACCGAGAGCGTAATTCAGCAGCGGCTACAGGCGGCCCAAGTCGTTCACCAGGGCCAGCAACATCACCCCGACGACCAAACTGATGCCGATCTGCATCCCCCAACCCTGTATCCGTTCCGACAGCGGGCGACCACGCACCCATTCGACCAGATAAAAAAGCAGATGCCCCCCATCCAGCACGGGAATAGGCAATAAATTAAGAACCCCCAGACTAATGCTCAAGTAGGCGAGAAATTTCAGGAAATCACTCAAACCTGACTCAGCAGAAGCGCCCGCCACTTTAGCAATGGTTATCGGCCCGCTCAAGTTTTTTACCGAGAGCTCGCCAAACAGCATTTTCTTTAGAGAATTAAGGGTCAGAACACTCATCGTCCATGTGTTTTTGGCACCTTCGGCGATGGCTTCTAGCGGGCCATAGCTGACCTCGCGCAGCATCTCGGCCGGCCATTCGCCACCCGCCACGCCAGCACCCAGATAACCGCTGAGCGCCTCACCCTCACCACGGGCAGCCAGGGTCAGCGGCACATCCAACTGCTGGCCTTGACGCTCCACCTGCAGATTAATCGTTTTACCCGGCAATCCGCGGACCTGATCTACCAACTGCTGCCAATCAGCCAAAGGTCGGCCGTCAAGGGCAAGTAGGCGATCACCGACCTGCAAGCCCGCCGCAAATGCCGGCCCCCCAGGATCAAGCTGCGCCAGAATCGGTTGCAGCACGGGCCTCCACGGACGAATCCCCAAAGAAGCGATAGGGTCCGGCTCATCGGCGCCACGCAACCAGTTGTCCAGTACGATCTGCCGGGGGCTGTCGACCGAGGAGCCCGGCTCGCGCACCGCCAGATCCAGGCGACCGCTCTCACCCAAGCGACTGACCAGTTGCAGATTTACTGCAGCCCAGCCGGTGGTGGACTGGCCATCAATTGCGACGATTTCCTGCCCTGCCTGAAGGCCGGCAACATCGGCCAGACTGCCCGCCTCGACCGCACCGATAACCGGGCGCACCTGCAGGCTACCCAGCATCGCCACAACCCAGAAGAACAGCAGCGCAAGCAGGAAATTCGCCACCGGCCCAGCCGCCACGATAGCAATGCGCTGGCGAACCGACTTGCGATTGAACGATTGGTCAAGCAACTCCGGCGGCACATCGCCTTCGCGTTCATCGAGCATCTTCACGTAGCCGCCCAGCGGGATGGCGGCCAAAACAAACTCAGTCCCCTGGCGGTCATGCCAACGCAGCAGCGGGCTGCCAAAGCCGACAGAAAACCGCAGCACCTTGACGCCGCAACGACGGGCGACCCAGAAGTGTCCGTATTCGTGAATGGTTACCAGCACCCCAAGTGCAACCAGGGTACCGACCAGCATATAAAGCGCACTCATCAAACTTCTCCGCGTCAGCGATCAGCGCCGACTCAGCCATTGCTCAGCCAGATGGCGGGCGCGACCATCAGCGGCCAGCACGGTATCCAGACTCTGAACCGCCAGGGCGGGCTCGGTGTGCAGAACGTCTTCGATCATACTCGCGATCTCGGGAAAGCGGATGCGCCGCTCAAGGAACGCGGCAACCGCCACTTCATTAGCCGCATTGAGCATGGCCGGCGCTGTACCTCCGGCCTGGGCTGCTTCGCGCGCCAGACGCAGACAAGGGAAGCGCTGCTCGTCCGGCGCCTGAAAATCTAGCCGCGCGATAGCAAACAGATCCAGAGGCGCAACACCCGAATCAATACGCTCCGGCCAGGCCAGAGCGTGACTGATCGGCGTGCGCATATCCGGATTACCCAACTGAGCCAGCACCGAGCCATCGACATAATCGACCAGCGAATGAATCACGCTCTGTGGATGCACCACCACTTCAATCTGCGCCGGCGCGGCATCAAACAACCAACAGGCCTCGATCAACTCCAGACCTTTGTTCATCATGCTTGCCGAGTCGACCGAGATTTTTCGCCCCATCGACCAATTGGGATGGGCGCACGCCTGCTCGGGTGTGACCGCATGCAACTGCTCCAGCGGCATTTCGCGGAACGGCCCACCCGAAGCGGTCAGCAGAATACGCCGCACTCCGACTGACTGCAGTCCGCGAGCGTAACCACCGGGCAAGCACTGAAAAATCGCATTATGTTCGCTGTCGATTGGCAGCAGCACAGCACCACTTTTACGCACAGCCTGCATAAACAGCGCGCCCGACATCACCAGGGCTTCTTTATTTGCCAGCAATACCTTCTTGCCGGCCTCGACCGCCGCCAGGGTCGGCGGCAAACCCGCTGCACCGACGATAGCGGCCATCACCGCATCCACTTCAGGATGCGCCGCCACTTCACACAAGCCCTCGGGGCCATGTAGCACCTGAGTGGCCAGGCCGGCAGCACGTAAACATTCCTGCAGATCGCGGGCTTCCAGAGCCTGCGACACCACTGCAAAGCGCGGCCGGTAGATCATGCACAACGCTTCCAGCTCAGCCAGGCGACTGAAACCAGACAACGCGAATACTTGATAACGCTCAGGATGACGAGCAATGACATCGAGGGTACTTAGACCGATCGAGCCGGTTGCCCCCAGCACGGTAATCTGCTGCGGTTGACTCACAGCGGGCCCCAGCCCGCCAACCACAGCAACGCGGCAAACACCGGAATCGCCGCTGTCAGGCTGTCGATACGGTCGAGCACACCGCCATGGCCTGGCAGCAGATTACTGCTGTCCTTCACCCCAGATTGGCGCTTGAACATGCTTTCGGTCAAGTCGCCGACCACCGAGATCAGCACCACCACGGCCGTGCCGAGCAGGCCCAGCAGCAGGCTGGCAAACGACCAGTCACGGTAAATCGCCACACCCACGCAGATCAGCAGCGTTGCCAACAAGCCACCGAACACCCCCTCCCAGCTTTTACCGGGACTCACCCGCGGGGCCAGCTTGCGCTTGCCGAAGCGTCGCCCGGAGAAATAGGCGCCGATATCCGCACCCCATACCAGCACCATCACCGCGAGGATCAGCCAGTTTGCTTCAGGCCATTGCTTAAACAGTACGAGGCCCTGCCAGGCCGGCAGCAGAATCAGCAGACCAATCAGCAACCTGACCGGTGCCTGCGCCCAGTATCGGCTGCTGGCCGGATAGCCCAGCACCAGAAAGGTCGCCACCGCCCACCACGCCACGCCAGCCCACAGCACCCAGAGCGCCAAAGCGGGCAGCAGGTACAAGCCGAACAATAAGCCTGCTACCAGCGCGGCGTAGGCCACCCGCTGCATTTGCGCAGTAAAACCTGCCAGGCGCGCCCATTCCCAGGCGCCCAGGCTGACCACTGCGCCGATAAACAGCGCAAACAGCGCGCCGTCTAACAGAAAGAAGCCACCTAAGGCGAATGGCAACAGCACCAGTGCCGTGATAATTCGTTGTTTGAGCATCAGCTACGGACCTCAGCTGCCACCTGATCGCTGGTTTTCCCAAAGCGACGCTGACGGCTAGCAAAATCGGCCAAGGCTTTGCGCATGGCGTCGTGTTTGAAATCCGGCCAAAACAGGCCGGAGAAATACAGCTCGGTGTAAGCCAGCTGCCAGAGCAGAAAATTACTGATGCGGTGTTCGCCACCGGTACGGATACACAGATCTGGCAGCGGCAAATCGCCGGTGACCAGGCAGCTCTGTAGCAGCTCGGGGGTGATGTCCTCGGCGCGCAAATGACCTCCTTGAACTTCACGGGCCAAACGCTGCGCCGCCTGAGCGATATCCCACTGGCCGCCGTAGTTGGCCGCCACCTGCAGGACAAAGCGCTTGTCACCGGCAGTCTGCGCCTCAGCCTCACGCATCGCGGCCTGCAGCTCAGGGTGAAAGCGCGAGCGATCACCGATAATGCGCAGGCTGATGTCATTGGCATCGAGCTTCTTCGCCTCGCGGCGCAACGCACTGAGGAACAGCTCCATCAGCGCACTGACCTCCTCGGCCGGGCGCTGCCAGTTTTCACTGGAGAAGGCGAACAAGGTCAACACCTCGACCCCTGCCTCAGCGCACACCTCAATCACCGCACGCACCGCATCGACACCGGCTTTATGGCCGGCAACGCCAGGCAGCAGACGCTTCTTCGCCCAGCGATTGTTACCGTCCATGATGATCGCCACATGCCGTGGCACGGCGAACAGACTACCGTCTTTGGTCTTTTCCATGACGATATCCTGGCCGTTAAACGGCCATCAGATCCGCTTCTTTCTGCTTCACTGCGACTTCGATTTCCGCCACAAACTTGTCGGTCAGCTTCTGGATCTCGTCGGCGGCACGGCGCTCTTCGTCTTCACTGATTTCCTTCTCCTTGACCAGGTCTTTCAACTGGCTCAAGGCATCACGACGGATATTGCGCACCGCTACGCGACCATCTTCGGCGGCATCACGGGCCTGCTTGGTGAAGCCTTTGCGGGTTTCTTCGGTCAGCGCCGGCATGGAAATCAGCAGCAGCTCACCCAGGTTGGTCGGATTGAAGCCCAGACCGGAGCTCTGGATCGCCTTATCGACAGCCGCCAGCATGTTGCGCTCGAAGGCTACAACTTGCAGAGTGCGTGCGTCCTTGACGGTAACGTTGGCCACTTGATTGAGCGGGGTGTCGGAACCGTAGTAAGGCACCATCACACCACCCAGGATACTCGGGTGCGCCTGGCCGGTGCGGATACGGCTAAAGGCATGGACCAGCGATTCCAGGCTCTTCTGCATGCGGACCTGGGCGTCTTTTTTGATCTCATTGATCATGTTTATCTTCCTCAATCAGAGTGCCTTCAGCGCCGCCGACTACAACGTTCAGCAGGGCACCGGGCTTGTTCATATTGAAAACGCGCAACGGCATAGCATGGTCACGGCACAGACAGATGGCCGTCAGATCCATGACACCCAGCTTGCGATCAAGCACTTCATCGTAGGTCAGGCGCTCGAATTTCTCGGCGTGCGGATCCTTGAACGGATCGGCAGTGTACACACCATCCACCTTGGTCGCTTTGAGCACCACGTCGGCATCGATTTCGATGGCGCGCAGACAAGCGGCCGAGTCGGTGGTGAAGAACGGATTACCAGTGCCAGCGGCGAAAATCACCACCTCACCGGTTTTCAGATGACGCAGCGCCTTACGGCGGTCGTAGTGGTCGGTCACGCCAACCATGGAGATGGCCGACATGACGATGGCCGGGATATTCGAACGCTCCAGCGCATCGCGCATGGCCAAGGCGTTCATCACGGTAGCCAGCATGCCCATGTGGTCGCCGGTTACCCGATCCATACCCGCCGCGCTCAGCGCCGCGCCACGGAACAGATTGCCACCACCGATCACCAGACCGACCTGTACGCCGATACCGACCAGTTGACCGACTTCCAGCGCCATACGGTCAAGCACCTTGGGATCGATGCCGAAATCTTCCGACCCCATCAGGGCCTCGCCGCTAAGTTTGAGCAGAATGCGCTTGTAGCGCGGTTGACGACCACTCATCTGCTGAGCCATTGCGAGTCTCTCCTGCGGCGTTTGAATTCTGTGCAAACCTTCGGTTCGCTTTTATCGAGCGCTTCGACAGCGCCCCGAGTCATTGGTGCCAAAGCCCCAACCACCCCACAGCTTAGCTGTGCCCTCAATTTGACAAAGAGGCCGCGCGCGTTAGCGGGCAGCCTCTTTGGGGCAACAGCGGTTAGCCGTCTTACTGCTTGCTGGCAGCAGCTACTTGCGCAGCAACTTCTTCAGCAAAGTTGTCGACCGGCTTCTCGATGCCTTCACCAACCTTGAAGTAGGTGAAGGAAACGATTTCAGCACCGGCTTTCTTGGCCAGAGCACCGACCTTGATTTCCGGATCCTTAACGAAGGCTTGCTCAACCAGGCTGGCTTCAGCAAGGAACTTCTGGATACGACCAGCAACCATCTTCTCGACGATTTCGGCCGGCTTGCCCTTGATCTTGTCTTCGTTGAGGCTGACGAACACGGCTTTCTCGCGCTCGATGGCTTCAGCGGAAACTTCCGAAGGCAGCAGGAATTCAGGGTTGCTTGCAGCTACGTGCATGGCGATGTCTTTGGCCAGGTCGACGG
This sequence comes from Pseudomonas sp. EA_35y_Pfl2_R111, assembly GCF_963970955.1. Classification (NCBI taxonomy): domain Bacteria; kingdom Pseudomonadati; phylum Pseudomonadota; class Gammaproteobacteria; order Pseudomonadales; family Pseudomonadaceae; genus Pseudomonas; species Pseudomonas sp. EA_35y_Pfl2_R111. Next base: position 572,478 of record NZ_CAXAOM010000001.1, read on the forward strand.
TGCCGCCCTTGAGCACAACCACAACACCGATCTTGTTGCCGTGCAGGTAAGAACCCAGAACGTCACCCTCAATACGCGCCAGACGACGGATATTGACGTTCTCGCCGCACTTGGCAACCAGAGCCAGACGGGCTTCTTCTTGAGCAGCGATCAGCGGCTCAACGTCAGACAGTTTGTCAGCGAAGGCTTTCTCGACGCTGGCAGCAACGAAGCTCTTGAAATCGTCCTGCAGAGCCAGGAAGTCGGTCTGCGAGTTAACTTCGAGAATGACTGCAGTCTTGCCGTCTTCCTTGATGCTGATGGCGCCTTCGGCAGCCACGTTGCCAGCTTTCTTGGCAGCTTTGATCGCGCCGGAAGCACGCATGTCGTCGATGGCTTTTTCGATGTCGCCGCCGGCCTTGGTCAAGGCCTTCTTGCAATCCATCATGCCTTCGCCAGTACGCTCACGCAGTTCTTTAACCAACGCTGCAGTAATTTCTGCCATTTCAAAATCCTCTGGATAGGTTGTTAACCATTCCACCCGCCAAAAACGGGCGCTCAATTCGTAACGCATTGCCGACAATGACCAGAAACAATTGCAACTGCACGTCGGCGATGGTTTTCAAGGTGGCAAAAAGGGGGCCAAGCCCCCTTTTTGCGAACTAAGCAAACGCTATACGCGTTTTACTTAGCCTTCTGCAGCTTCTGCAGCCGGGGCTTGCTCGACGAATTCGTCGGTGCCGCCGTTAGCGTTGGTGCGACCACGGATTACCGAGTCAGCCATTGCACCCATGTACAGCTGGATGGCGCGAATGGCGTCATCGTTACCTGGGATGATGTAATCAACACCTTCCGGGCTGCTGTTGGTATCAACTACGCCGATAACCGGGATACCCAGCTTGTTGGCTTCGGTGATAGCAATGCGCTCGTGGTCAACGTCGATCACGAACAGAGCGTCTGGCAGACCGCCCATGTCCTTGATACCACCCAGGCTGCGATCCAGTTTTTCCAGATCACGGGTGCGCATCAGGGCTTCTTTCTTGGTCAGCTTGGTGAAAGTGCCGTCCTGGGACTGAACTTCCAGATCACGCAGACGCTTGATCGAGGCGCGGATGGTTTTGTAGTTGGTCAGCATGCCGCCCAACCAGCGATGATCGACGTACGGCGAACCGCAACGTGCTGCTTCTTCAGCAACGATCTTGCCAGCGGAACGCTTGGTGCCCACGAACAGAATCTTGTTTTTGCCCGAAGCCAGTTTCTCAACGAACGACAGCGCGTCATTGAACATTGGCAGGGTTTTTTCAAGGTTGATGATGTGGATCTTGTTGCGCGCGCCGAAAATGTACTTGCCCATTTTCGGATTCCAGTAACGGGTCTGGTGGCCGAAGTGCACACCGGCCTTCAGCATATCGCGCATGTTGACTTGGGACATGATAGTTCCTTGATAAGTCGGGTTAGGCCTCCACGTATCCCGATCTCCAACCCGGCGAACTTGTCGCAAGGCACCCAGGAAACCGTGTCGATACGTGTGTGGGTTTAAGCTTTCGGGCACACAGCCCGTAAAGCGGCGCGTTTTATACCATAAAAGCCAGGAGCAAGCTACTTGCAGACAGCACATATACAAGTGGCGCAACGGCAGGTTTTTACGTGGAGCTTATGGCTGGCGGATTGTAGCTGTTAAGATGGCGCCCTTTCTGTTCGCGTTCGAGAGCCGCACATGACCGTCACCATCAAAACGCCCGACGAAATCGAGAAAATGCGCGTAGCCGGTCGCCTGGCTGCCGAAGTTCTGGAAATGATTGGCGAGCACGTCAAGCCCGGCGTCACCACCGAAGCGCTCGACCGTATTTGCCATGACTATATTGTCAACGTGCAACAGGCCATCCCTGCGCCGCTCAATTACAAAGGCTTCCCCAAGTCGATCTGCACTTCGGTCAACCATGTGGTCTGCCACGGCATCCCGAATGACAAGCCGTTGAAAGAAGGCGACGTGATCAACATCGACATCACCGTGATCAAGGATGGCTACCACGGCGATACCAGCAAGATGTTTATGGTCGGCAAAGTGCCTGAGTGGGCCGAACGCCTGGCCAAGATCACTCAAGAGTGCATGTATAAAGGCATCGAGCTGGTCAAACCCGGCACGCGCCTGGGCGATATCGGCGAAGTGATCCAGAAGCACGCCGAGAAGAACGGTTTTTCCGTTGTGCGCGAATACTGCGGCCATGGTATTGGCGCGGTGTTCCATGAAGAGCCGCAAGTATTGCACTACGGCCGCGCTGGCACCGGCATGGAACTGAAAGAAGGCATGACGTTCACCATCGAGCCGATGATCAACCAGGGGCGCGCGGAAACCCGCACTCTGGGTGACGGCTGGACCGCGATCACCAAGGACCGCAAGCTCTCCGCCCAGTGGGAGCACACCATTCTGGTGACCGCTGACGGCTACGAGATCTTCACCTTGCGCAACGACGACACCATCGCCCGCACCTCAGCCTGAGCCTCTCGCCGAGTCTGCTGTATAGATAGAAGGAAGGCCGCAATGCCGCAGGTAGATCCCGAGCTGTTCGACCGCGGCCAGTTCCAGGCAGAACTGGCGCTCAAGGCCAGCCCTATTGCGGCATTCAAGAAGGCCATCCGCCACGCCCGTGAGGTGCTCGACGGGCGCTTCACCAGTGGCCGCGATGTGCGCCGCCTAGTCGAAGACCGCGCCTGGTTTGTCGACCAGATCCTGCGTGAAGCTTGGGAGCGCCTGGACTGGAGTGAAGACGCCGATATCGCCCTGCTGGCTGTCGGCGGCTATGGCCGCGGCGAGTTGCATCCCTTCTCCGATATCGACCTGCTGATCCTGCTTGATAACGCCGACCACGAAACCTTCCGCGAGCCCATCGAGCGTTTCCTTACTCTGCTCTGGGACATCGGCCTGGAAGTCGGGCAAAGCGTGCGCAGCGTGGATGAATGCGCCGAGGAAGCCCGCGCTGACCTGACGGTGATCACCAACCTGATGGAAAGCCGCACCATCGCCGGCCCCGAGCGCCTGCGTCAGCGTATGCAGTTGGTTACCAGCACCGAGCAGATGTGGCCGAGCAAGCAGTTCTTCCTGGCCAAGCATAAAGAGCAGCGTGCCCGTCACGGCAAATACAACGACACCGAATACAATCTGGAGCCCAACGTCAAAGGCTCACCCGGGGGGCTGCGCGACATCCAGACCATCCTCTGGGTCGCGCGCCGGCATTTCGGCACGCTGAACCTGCACGCCATGGTCGGCCAGGGCTTTTTGCTGGAAAGCGAATACGCCCTGCTCGCCTCCAGCCAGGAATTCCTATGGAAAGTGCGCTACGCCCTGCACATGCTCGCCGGCCGCGCCGAAGACCGTCTGCTATTTGACCATCAGAGCAAGGTGGCGGCCCTGCTCGGTTACGAGGACAGCGACAGCAAGCGCGCCATCGAGCGCTTTATGCAGAAGTACTACCGCGTGGTGATGGCGATTGCCGAGCTCAGCGACCTAATCATTCAGCACTTTGAAGAGCAGATCCTGCGCGCCGGCGAGAGCGGCCCGGCGACCCAACTCAACAGCCGTTTCCAGGTGCGCAATAACTACATAGAGGCCACCCACCCTGGCATCTTCAAGCGCACTCCGTTCGCCATCCTGGAAATTTTCGTGGTGATGGCCCAGCACCCGGAAATTGAAGGTGTTTGCGCCGACACAATCCGCTTGCTGCGGGATCACCGCTACCTGATCGACGATGACTTTCGCCGCGACATTCGTAACACCAGCCTGTTTATCGAGCTATTCAAGTGCAAGGAAGGCATCCATCGCAACCTGCGGCGGATGAACCGCTACGGCATTCTCGGGCTCTATCTGCCAGAGTTCGGCCTGATTGTCGGGCAGATGCAGCATGACCTTTTCCACATCTACACGGTCGATGCGCACACCCTGAATCTGATCAAGCACCTGCGCAAACTGACCAAACCTGGGGTCGCGGAGAAATTCCCACTGGCCAGCGAGCTGGTCGAGAAGCTGCCCAAGCCAGAGCTGATCTACCTTGCGGGGATTTACCACGATATCGGCAAAGGTCGCGGCGGCGATCACTCTGAACTTGGCGCAGTCGACGCAGCCGCGTTCTGCGAGCGTCATCAGCTACCCAGCTGGGATTCCAAGCTGATTGCCTGGCTGGTACAGAGCCATCTGGTGATGTCGACGACCGCGCAGCGCAAGGACCTTTCAGACCCACAAGTGATCTCCGACTTTGCGCATTTAGTCGGCGACCAAACGCGCCTGGACTACCTCTATGTGCTGACCGTGGCCGACATCAACGCCACCAATCCAAGCCTGTGGAACTCCTGGCGCGCCAGCCTACTGCGCCAGCTGTATACGGAAACCAAGCGCGCACTCAACCGTGGCCTGGAGAACCCGCTGGACCGCGAAGAACAGATTCGCCTGACCCAGGTCGCAGCGCTGGACATTTTGGTGCGCGGTGGCACCGATGCCGACGTAGCCGAACAACTGTGGGCGCAACTGGGCGATGACTACTTCCTGCGTCACACCGCAGAGGATGTTGCCTGGCACACGCTGGCAATCATCCGCCACCCAAACGATGGCAACCCTCTGGTATTGATCAAGGAAACCACCCAGCGCGAATTCGAGGGCGGCACGCAAATCTTCATCTACGCCGAAGACCAGCACGACTTCTTTGCCGTGACAGTGGCGGCCATGGCCCAGCTCAACCTGAACATCCATGACGCACGGATTCTCACGTCCACCAGCCAGTTCACCCTCGACACCTATATCGTGCTGGAAAGCGAAGGCGGCTCGATTGGCGACAATCCGCAGCGGATCGAAGAGATTCGCCAGGGCCTGATCGATGTACTGAAGCATCCCGACGACTACCCCAGCATCATTCAGCGCCGCGTACCGCGCCAGCTCAAGCACTTTGCCTTTGCCCCGCAAGTGACGATTCACAATGACGCGCATCGTCCCGTGACCATTATCGAAGTCACCGCACCGGATCGACCGGGATTGCTCGCGCGGATCGGGCGAATCTTCCTCGACTTCGATCTGTCGCTACAGAACGCCAAGATTGCCACCCTGGGCGAGCGAGTCGAAGACGTGTTCTTCGTTACCGACGCGCACAACCAGCAGCTGTCTGACCCCGAGCTGTGCACGCGCCTGCAGGCCACCATGGTGGCGCAGCTGTCCGATGCGCCGGGGGCGCAGGTAGAACCGACCCGAATCATTATTTAAGCCACTTGCCCTTGCCTTGAGCCGCCCGATATCTAGGATGCGGGCGCTGGCAGACCTCAGGAAGCAACAATGAACGACGCGTTAAACCAGCTTCAGCCCTACCCGTTTGAAAAGCTCCGCGCATTGCTGGGCAGCGTGCAGGCTAGCGCCGACAAGAGCCCGATCGCCCTGTCGATCGGCGAGCCCAAACACCGCTCACCAGAGTTTGTCGCCGAGGCATTGCGCGCCAACCTCGACCAGCTTGCGGTCTACCCGACCACCCTGGGCATTCCGGCGCTGCGTGAAGCCATCGCCAACTGGTGTAACCGCCGCTTTGGCCTGCCGGCCGGCGTGCTTGACCCAGCGCGCCATGTGCTGCCGGTCAACGGCACCCGTGAGGCGCTGTTTGCTTTTACCCAGGCTGTGGTCAAACGCGATGTGGATGGCCTGGTAGTCAGCCCCAACCCCTTCTACCAAATCTATGAAGGCGCAGCTTTTCTTGCAGGCGCGCAGCCGCACTACCTGCCGTGCTTGGAAGAGCATGGCTTTAACCCGGACTTCGACGCCGTCAGCGACGAGGTCTGGCAGCGCTGCCAAATCCTCTTTCTCTGCTCGCCCGGCAACCCCACTGGTGCGTTGATTCCGCTGCCCACACTGAAAAAGCTGATCGCCCTGGCCGACACCTTCGACTTCGTGATCGCGGCCGACGAGTGCTACAGCGAACTGTATTTCGATGAAGGCAATCCGCCGGCCGGTCTGCTGAGCGCTTGCGCCGAGCTGGGCCGCACTGATTTCAAGCGCTGTGTGGTATTCCACAGCCTGTCCAAGCGCTCCAATCTGCCGGGCCTGCGTTCTGGCTTCGTGGCTGGCGACGCCGACATTCTGAAATCTTTCCTGCTGTACCGTACCTACCACGGCTGCGCCATGCCGGTACAAACCCAGCTGGCCAGCGTTGCCGCCTGGAACGACGAAGCCCACGTCAAAGCCAACCGCGATCTGTATCGCGAGAAGTTTGACGCAGTGCTGGAGATTCTCGATGGCGTACTGGATGTACAGCGCCCTGATGGCGGCTTTTACCTGTGGGCGAAAACCCCGATAGACGATGAAACATTTACCCGCGAGCTGTTTGCCCGCGAGCATGTCACCGTGGTGCCCGGCTCGTACCTGTCGCGCGCAGTGGACGGCCACAACCCAGGCGCCGGCCGCGTGCGCATGGCCCTGGTCGCGCCGCTGGCCGAGTGTGTGGCAGCAGCCGAACGTATCCGCGACTTTGTGAAGAGCCTCTGATGAGTAAGTCCCTGTTTGGCATAAAAGCCTGCGACACCATGAAAAAAGCCCGCACCTGGCTCGACGAGCACGGGGTAAGCTACGCCTTTCATGATTACAAAGCCTGCGGCATCGACCGTGGCAACCTGGAAAAGTGGTGCAATGAGCATGGTTGGGAAACCATCCTGAACCGTGCAGGCACCACCTTCCGCAAGCTGGACGAGGCGCAGAAAAGCGACCTCGATCAGCACAAGGCGATCGAACTGATGCTCGCCCAACCGTCGATGATCAAACGCCCGGTGCTGGATCTCGGCAACAAGACCCTGGTTGGCTTCAAAGCCGACCGTTATGCCGCCGAACTGGTTTGAATCAGCCGGCCCACACGAATTTGCGGTAAGGAAAACAGCATGAGCACAACCCTCTTCAGCCTGGCCTTTGGCGTTGGCACCCAGAACCGTCAGAGTAACTGGCTGGAAGTCTTCTACGCCCAACCGTTGCTCAACCCGGCCAGCGAGTTGGTCGCCAAAGTAATCGAAAAGATCGATTACCAGGGCGGCAACCACGCCATCATGATCAGCAACAACCAGGCCGGCGAACTGGCCGAAGCCTTGAAAAATATCGATGCTGCGCAATCTGCCCTGCTCACCCGCCTGGCCGAGAGTCAGAAGCCGCTGGTAGTCACTCTGCTCGCCGAAGACAGCGTACTGACCAGCACCCCTGAGGCCTACCTCAAGCTACACCTGCTGTCGCATCGCCTGGTTAAGCCACACGGTTTGAACCTCACCGGTATCTTCCCACTACTGCCCAACGTGGCCTGGACCAGCCAGGGTGCAGTCGATCTCAGTGAACTGGCTGAACGTCAGCTGGAAGCGCGCCTGAAAGGCGAGCTGCTGGAAGTGTTCTCGGTGGACAAGTTCCCGAAAATGACCGACTACGTGGTACCGGCTGGCGTGCGTATTGCTGACAGCGCCCGTATCCGTCTGGGCGCCTATGTGGGCGAAGGCACCACCGTGATGCACGAAGGTTTCGTCAACTTCAATGCCGGTACCGCCGGCCCAGGCATGATCGAAGGCCGCGTGTCTGCGGGCGTATTCGTCGGCAAGGGCTCGGACCTCGGCGGCGGCTGCTCGACCATGGGCACCCTGTCCGGTGGCGGCAATATCGTGATTTCGGTGGGCGAAGGCTGCCTGATCGGCGCCAATGCCGGTATCGGCATTCCGCTGGGCGATCGCAACACCGTGGAATCCGGCCTGTACATCACCGCAGGTACCAAGGTGGCGCTGCTGGATGCTGACAACCAGCTGGTCAAGGTACTCAAGGCCCGTGACCTGGCGGGTCAACCGGACCTGCTGTTCCGTCGCAACTCGCAAACCGGTGCCGTGGAGTGCAAAACCCACAAGTCGGCGATTGAACTGAACGAAGCCCTGCACGCGCACAACTAAGCGCAGCGCAGTTGCCACAGGCCGGGCCCATGCCCGGCCTGTCTATTTATACTCAACAGACAGTTCCTACGGTGCCGAAGCCAATGTCACTGATCTCACCCTGGCGTGCTGACTTCCCTGGTGTCCAGGCCCTTGCGGCCGAAGGCCAGACCTATCTGGACAGCGCCGCCACCGCGCAAAAACCCCAGGCCATGCTCGATGCTCTGCTTGGCTATTACGCCGGTGGCGCAGCCAATGTGCATCGCGCCCAGCATGTACCGGGCGAGCGCGCCACCCGTGCCTTCGAAGCCACTCGCGAAAAGGCCGCACGCTGGCTAAATGCGCCCGACGCGCAACAGATCATCTTTACCCGTAGCGCCACCGAAGCCTTCAACCTGCTGGCCTACGGCCTGGAGCAGCGTTTACAACCTGGCGACGAGATCGTTATCAGCGCGCTAGAACATCACGCCAACCTGCTGCCCTGGCAGCAACTGGCACTGCGCCGGCAGCTCAAGCTGGTGGTGCTGCCACTGGATCAGCATGGATTGATCGATCTAGCCCAAGCGGCGCAGCTGATCGGCCCGCACACCCGCCTGCTAGCGGTCAGTCAGCTGTCCAATGTGCTCGGTTGCTGGCAACCGCTTGAGCAACTGCTCGCCATGGCACAGGCGCAAGGCGCGCTGACTCTGGTCGATGGCACCCAGGGTGTGGTGCACGGTCGTCAGGACGTGCAGGCACTGGGCTGCGATTTTTATATCTGTTCCAGCCATAAGCTCTATGGCCCGGATGGCGTCGGCCTGCTTTATGGCCGCACGCAGGCCCTGGAGCAGCTGGCGCATTGGCAGTTTGGCGGCGAGATGCTGTTGCACACCGACTACACCAGCGCCAGCTTTCGTCCTGCGCCACTGGGTTTTGAGGCCGGCACGCCGCCAATTGCCTCGGTGATCGCCCTTGGCGCCAGTCTGGATTACCTGAGCAGCCTCGACGCCAGCACCGTCAGCGCCCACGAAACAGCGCTGCATGCAGAGCTGATCGCCGGACTGCAGCAGCGCCAAGGCGTGCGCCTGCTCGGCGCGCCTAACGTCGCCCTGGCCAGTTTTGTGGTCGACGGCGTGCATAACGCCGACCTCGCCCACCTGCTGACCGAACAGGGAATAGCCGTGCGCGCCGGCCATCACTGCGCGATGCCGCTACTGCAGGGCCTTGGTCTGAGCGGGGCAATTCGCGTATCCCTAGGGCTGTATAACGATGGCGGCGATCTGCAGCGCTTCTTCAGCGCTCTGGATCAAGCGCAGGAGCTGTTGCAGTGAGCCACCTGCCCGCCAGCGCCCAGACTGCGTTACAGGCCTTTAGCGCCTGCGCCGGCTGGGAACAGCGCGCACGCCTGTTGATGCAATGGGGCGACCAGCTGGCCCCGCTCAACGACGCAGAGCGCTGTGAAGCCAACCAGGTGCAAGGCTGTGAAAGTCAGGTGTGGCTACTGGCCGAGCGCGACGGCGCGCACTGGCAGTTTCGCGCCAGCAGTGATGCTCGACTATTGCGCGGCCTGCTTGCGCTACTGCTGGCACGGGTCAACGGCCTGGGACAAGACGAACTGATAGCGCTGGATCTTGCCGATTGGTTTACCCAGCTCGGCCTCGCCCGCCACCTGTCGCCCTCCCGCAGCAACGGCCTGCAGGCTGTGCTGACACGGATGCAGCAATTGTTGGATACGGCCGATCAGGGCTCCGTCAGCCACTGATCGGCATCACCTGAATACAAAGCCTGCTGCAAACGCTCCAACTCGCCATTTTCGGCCAGGCGACGCAAGCCGGCATTGAACACCTTGCGCAATCGATCAGCCTTGGCATCGCCCTTGCGAAATAGCAGGTGCAGCGGCTCGGTGTTCAACGTACGCGGGTGGTGGGTAATTGTCGCGCGCGCTTCAGGGCTGAACATCCGCCGCAGCATGGCGTAGCCCACCGCGCGATCCTGCGGATGAAAATCCACCCGGCCCAACTCCAGCAGCCGAAATCCGGTGTCCTCCTTGCCGCTCTGCTGCACCGTCAGCGCCCCACTCTGCACCGCCGCATCAAACTCCGGGCCATAGGAATAGCCCAGAGTGGTGGCGATGCTAAAGGCATCGAGGTCGTCGATAACATTCCAGTTCAGCTGCTGGTCGGTGCGCTGGAACAGCACAATTTCGCCTTGCACCACGGGATCACTGCACTCACTGATGCGCCGCCGCGAGGCAGAGCAGGAGTAAGGCATAACCGCATCCAGCCCGCCCTGTTCGAGCATCAGCAAATTACGGTCCCAGGGGTAATAGACGAATTCAACCTGATAACCCGCCGCCTTGAAGATATCGCGCACCAGTCGCGACAAGGCGCCACCATCGGTACGCTGTTGATCGACATAGGGCACCCAATCACCGGTTCCAACCCGTACAACCGGATGGGCATAAGCATTCAGGCAAGCGAAAAACGCTGCACACAGCAACATAGATCGCGGGAGATGACGTAACACATGACGCAGCAGGGACAACACAGCACACCTCAGAAGAGAATCACCAGCACATCCCTGCTGAACATCGACCGCAATCGGCCATTCTTTAAAGCTTAGTTAACATCATCATGTGCGGGCCGCCGCTCCGCCGGCCGCCGCGTACCAGCGACCAATTTATCGACGATGCGCGCGGCGGCCACCATGCCAAACGTTGCGGTCACCATCATCACCGCGCCAAAGCCACCGGCGCAGTCGAGCTTGACCCCTTCGCCGACAAAACCCTTGTACTGACACACCGTGCCATCGGGTTTGGGATAGCGCAGCTGCTCGCTGGAATACACGCACGGCACGCTGTAGTTGCGCCCCGGTGTACGTGAAAACCCATAGTCGCGGCGCAGGGTGGAACGCACCTTGGACGCCAGCGGATCGTTCCAGGTCTTGTTCAGGTCGCCGACCTGAATCTGCGTCGGGTCGATCTGTCCGCCTGCGCCGCCGGTGGTAATCACCTGAATCTTGCGGCGTTTGCACCACGAAATCAGCGCGGCCTTGGCGTTGACGCTGTCGATGCAGTCGATAACCGCATCAAGCTGCTCGGTGATGTAGTCGGCCATGGTTTCACGGGTAACGAAATCCGCTACCGCATGCACCACGCAGGCCGGATTGATTGCGCGAATACGCGCCGCCATCACCTCGACCTTGGGCTGGCCAATGGTGCTGTCGAGTGCATGCAGCTGGCGATTGCTGTTGCTGACGCAGACATCATCCAGGTCAAACAGAGAGATCTCGCCTACCCCGGAACGCGCCAACGCTTCAGCTGCCCAGGAGCCCACGCCGCCAATACCGACCACCGCCACATGCGCAGCCGCCAGCCGTTCGGCTCCTTGGCGGCCATACAGACGGGCAATTCCGGCAAAGCGTTGTTCATCCACAGGCATTCTTCTCTCTCGCTAACTACAGCGGCGCGCATTATAGGTAGCCGGCGGACAGCACCCAAGCGCTGTATCGCGCCAATGCGTGTTAACCGATGAACAGCAGTGGCACTTAGCCACAACAGGAACCTTCCACGCGCACGACCGTCCCATCAACATGCCCTAGCTATACAGCCCTGCGCCGGCGTAGCATGCGCCACCCGACGTCCGTCGCTTTTTATTGCCCCTTCGCTGGACCTGCACACTATGCCTTCGCGTAAGTTTGGACTGAACCTGGTCATGTTCCTGGCGATTGCCGCCCTGTTTACTGGTATTTGGGCGCTGTATAACCGCCCGGTAACGGCCCCCGATTGGCCAGAACAGATCTCCGGGTATTCATTTTCGCCCTTCCGCGCCGGGCAGAACCCACAGCAGGACACCTACCCCAGCGATGAGCAGATGCGTGCCGATCTGGAACTGCTGAGCACCCAGACCGACAACATCCGTACCTACTCGGTGGATGGCCCGCTGGGAAATATCCCTTTATTAGCCGAAGAGTTTGGCCTGCGCGTGACCCTGGGCATCTGGATCAGTCCGGACTTGGAGCGCAATGAGCGGGAAATCGCCAAGGCCATCGAGATTGCCAACAATTCACGCAGCGTGGTGCGTGTGATGGTCGGTAACGAGGCCCTGTTCCGCAGTGAAGTGACGCCAGAGAATCTGATTACCTATATCAAGCGTGTACGCGCTGCGGTCAAGGTGCCTGTCACCACTTCCGAGCAATGGCACATCTGGCAGGATCATCCGGAACTGGCGCAGCACACCGATCTGATTGCCGCACACGTGCTGCCCTACTGGGAGTTCGTACCCATGGAGGACTCCACCGAGTTCGTCCTTGAGCGCGCCAAAGACCTGAAGAAGCTCTTCCCGAAAAAGCCCCTGCTGCTCTCCGAAGTTGGCTGGCCGAGTAATGGCCGTATGCGCGGTGGTGCCGATGCCTCACAAGCGGACCAGGCGATCTACCTGCGCACCCTGGTCAACGCGCTGAACGCTAAGGGCTACAACTATTTCGTCATTGAAGCGTTCGACCAACCCTGGAAGGCCAGCGATGAAGGCTCGGTGGGGGCTTACTGGGGCGTATATAACCTCGAGCGTCAGGCCAAATTCGCCTTCGAAGGGCCGGTGGTGGCGATTCCACAGTGGCGCTTGCTGGCCATCGCCTCAGTAGTACTGGCGCTGCTTAGCCTGGCCATGCTGCTGATCGACGGCAGCGCTCTACGCCAGCGTGGGCGTACCTTCCTGACGGTTGTGGCCTTCGCTGGCGGCTCCGCTCTGGTGTGGATCGGTTATGACTACAGCCAGCAATACAGCACCTGGTTCAGCATCCTGGTCGGCCTGCTGCTAGGTATCGGCGCCTTCGGCGTGTTTATCGTCCTGCTCACCGAGGCTCACGAACTGGCCGAAACCGCCTGGACCCATGCACGCCGCCGGCCGTTCCAACCGGTCGTAACCGACACTGCCTACCGGCCCAAGGTGTCGGTCCACGTGCCCTGCTACAACGAGCCGCCGGAGATGGTCAAAAAGACCCTCGACGCTCTCGCCGCACTGGATTACCCGGACTACGAAGTCATCATCATCGACAACAACACCAAGGACCCGGCCGTGTGGGAGCCGGTAGAGGCGTATTGCAAAGTACTAGGCCCGCGCTTCCGCTTCTTCCATGTCGCGCCGATTGCCGGTTTCAAGGGCGGGGCGCTGAACTACATTCTGCCGCACACCTGTCCGAGCGCCGAAGTGGTGGCGGTGATCGACGCCGATTACTGCGTCGACAAAAACTGGCTCAAGTACATGGTGCCGCACTTCAGCGACCCTAAAATCGCCGTAGTGCAATCGCCGCAAGATTACCGTGACGGCAACGAAAACGTCTTCAAGAAACTCTGCTACGCCGAATACAAAGGCTTCTTCCATATCGGCATGGTGACCCGTAACGACCGTGACGCGATCATCCAACACGGCACCATGACTATGATCCGCCGCACCGTGATGGATGAATTGAAGTGGGCTGACTGGACCATCTGTGAAGACGCCGAACTGGGCCTGCGTGTGTTTGAAAAAGGTTACAGCGCCGCCTATGCCCACGAAAGCTTTGGCCGCGGGCTGATGCCGGACACCTTTATTGATTACAAAAAGCAGCGTTTCCGCTGGGCCTACGGTGCGATACAGATCATGAAAGGCCATGCCCGCAGCCTGTTCCTCGGCAAGGACTCCGAGCTCAAGACCGGTCAGCGTTACCACTTCGTAGCCGGCTGGCTGCCGTGGATTGCCGACGGCCTGAATATCTTCTTTACCGTCGGTGCGCTGCTCTGGTCGGCAGCGATGATCATCGTGCCGCAGCGGGTCGATCCGCCCTTGATGATCTTCGCCATCCCGCCCCTGGCGCTGTTCTTCTTCAAGCTGGGCAAGATTTTGTTCCTCTACCGCAAGGCCATGGGCGTCGATCTGGTGCGTTCATTCCAGGCGGCAGTAGCGGGCCTGGCGCTGTCGCACACGATTGCCAAAGCAGTGCTCTACGGCACCTTTACCAAGACCATCCCGTTCTTCCGCACACCAAAGATGGCCAGTAATCACGGCATCATGGTGGCCTTGGCCGAGGCCCGCGAAGAAGTGTTTATCATGCTGCTGCTATGGGGAGCGGCCGCAGGTATCAGCGTTGTCCAGGGCCTACCCAGCGCCGATGTGCAGTTTTGGGTGGCTATGCTGGTGGTGCAGTCGCTGCCCTACCTGGCGGCGCTGATCATGGCGCTGCTGTCGTCCTTGCCAGCGCCACAGGCAAGCGCGCAGCAAACGGTCGCTGCCAGCTGACACTGGCTATGCCCGAATGCTAGACGGCGGCCAAGGGCCGCCGTTTTGCTTTAAGATGGCGGCCTTTCCGCTTGATGCCGCCTTGGAGCCGCAATGACCGCCAACGCCACGCCCCTCTCCCCGACGCTGGAGCTTGCCTGCGAGCTGATTCGTCGCCCGTCCGTCACGCCGCTCGATGAAGGCTGCCAGGAACAGATGACGCGCCGCCTTGCCGCCTGCGGCTTCGTCATCGAGCCGATGCGGATCGAGGAAGTGGACAATTTTTGGGCCAGCCACGGCAGCCAAGAGGGACCCGTACTGTGCTTTGCCGGACACACCGATGTAGTGCCAACCGGCCCAGTACAAAACTGGCAGCACCAGCCATTCGATGCCCTGATCGACGAGCAAGGCATGCTCTGCGGTCGTGGCGCAGCGGACATGAAAGGTAGCCTGGCGTCGATGATCATCGCCGTTGAGCGCTTTGTTGCCGAATACCCGGACCACAAAGGCCGTATCGCCTTCCTGATTACCAGCGACGAAGAAGGTCCGGCGCATAACGGCACCAAGGCCGTGGTCGAGCGCCTGCGCGAACGTAATGAACGTCTGGACTGGTGCATCGTCGGCGAACCATCAAGCACCACCCTGGTTGGTGACGTGGTGAAAAACGGTCGCCGCGGCTCCCTCGGCTGCACGCTCACCGTACGCGGCAAACAAGGTCACGTGGCCTACCCACACCTGGCGCGCAACCCGATTCACCTGGCCGCGCCGGCCCTGGCCGAACTGGCTGCCGAGCATTGGGACGACGGCAACGCGTTCTTCCCGCCGACCAGCTTCCAGATCTCCAACCTCAACTCGGGCACTGGGGCGACCAACGTGATTCCGGGTGAGTTGAAAGCCATCTTCAACTTCCGCTTCTCGACTGAATCGACGGTTGAGGGCCTGCAGCAGCGTACTCAGGCCATCCTCGACAAACACGGCTTGGATTTTGAGCTCGACTGGGCACTCTCCGGCCTGCCTTTTCTCACTGAGCCAGGTGCCTTGCTCGACGCCGTAGCGGCCAGCATCAAGGCCGTCACCGGCCGCGACACCAAGCCCTCGACCAGCGGCGGCACCTCGGATGGGCGCTTTATCGCCACCCTCGGCACCCAGGTGGTCGAACTCGGCCCGGTGAACGCCACCATCCACCAGGTAGATGAACGCGTACTGGCCAGTGATCTGGATGTGCTGACCGAGATCTACTACCGAACCCTGGTCAATCTGCTCGCATGAAAATCCATGAACAAGCCTGCTACGCACCCCGATAGCTGCGTTGGGCGGTACTCGCTCCTCGCCTATCTATTTGATATGTCTCGTCGCTGCGTTCCGTCCGCCTTGCTCTCGGGGCGCTCGCGACGGCCTGTTAATGGATTTTTCGCATGCTGATCTGCCCTATCTGCCAGGCGGCGCTGCAAACGCTCGATAATGGCGTCACCTGCCCGGCCAACCACCGCTTTGACCGTGCGCGCCAGGGTTACCTGAACCTGCTGCCGGTGCAGCACAAGAACAGCCGCGACCCGGGCGACAACGCCGCCATGGTCGAGGCGCGGCGGCGATTTCTCGACGGTGGTCATTACGCACCATTAGCCAAGCGCCTGGCCGAACTGGCGGCCGGTTATAACCCGGCACGCTGGCTGGATATCGGTTGCGGCGAGGGTTACTACACCGCGCAGATCGCCGATGCCCTGCCGCATGCCGATGGCTATGCCCTGGATATCTCCCGCGAAGCGATCAAGCGCGGTTGCAAGCGCGCGCTCCAGCTCAATTGGCTGGTGGCGAGCATGGCCCGCGTGCCACTGAGTAATGCCAGCTGCCAACTGCTCGCCAGCGTTTTCAGCCCACTCGACTGGCAGGAAGCCAAACGCCTGCTCGCCCCCGGTGGTGGCCTGCTGCGTATGGGCCCGACCAGTGAGCATCTGATGGAGTTGCGGCAGAAGCTGTATGACGAAGTGCGTGACTACGATGATCAGAAGCACCTGGAGCTGATCCCGGAGGGCATGCGCCTGGCCCACAGCGAAACCCTGACCTTCAATCTGCACCTGCCGAGCAGCGAGGCCCGCGCCGACCTGCTGGCCATGACCCCACACGGCTGGCGCGCCAGCGCCGAACGCCGCGCCGCGGTAATCGCCGAACCATGCGACGTGACTATCGCCATCCGCTACGACTGGATCGAGAGACTATGACCATGCGCCAACCGGATATCGAGATTTACCTGAAAGACGCCGACCACACCGCCATTGGCGAGTGGCTGAACAGCGCACTAGGTAACTGCACGCCCTGGCAGCAGAAAGGCCAGACCTACAAATGCATGGCTGGCGACGTGCCCGTTACCTGGCTGCCAAAAGCCGTCGGCAAGTGGAACAGCCTGTTTCTGGAAAGCGACGCCACACCCTGGGCCGACGACCTGGCCTGCGCCCAGGCCGCCTTCGCCGCACTGAATGTTGAAGTGCGTTGCGCCCCCGGCGGCTGGCAGGAAGAAGAAAGTGACGAGCAAGCCGACCGCTGGATGCGTATCAGCGCCGACGGGGTAGAAGAAATCACCTGGCGCACCGCTTAACCGACCGCTGAAAACTACTGCACTCGGCTATTCAGCGTCGGAAGCAGCCTCAAAATGCTCATGTACAGACGTACACTCCGCTTTTTCGGCTACTTCCGCCTTGCCTAGCCATCGCTCGCTACGTTTTCAACGACCGGTTTATAGACGAGCACAAAAAACCCCGCCTAGGCGGGGTTTTGTTTAAACGGGCGTTTACTTCTTGCCCAGTTTCTTCAGCTCTTCGTCACGCAGTTCGCGGCGCAGGATCTTGCCAACGTTGGTAGTCGGCAGTACGTCGCGGAACTCGACAGCCTTGGGCACCTTGTAGCCGGTGACGTTGGCGCGCATGTGCTCCATAACCTGCTCTTTGGTCAGGGTTTCACCCGGCTTGACCACCACAAAGATCTTGATCGCTTCGCCCGACTTCTCATCCGGCACACCAATGGCTGCGCACTGCAGCACGCCCGGCAGCGTGGCGAGCACGTCTTCCAGCTCGTTCGGGTAGACGTTGAAGCCGGACACCAGAATCATGTCCTTCTTGCGGTCGACGATGCGCATGTAACCGTCTTCCTGGATCACCGCGATGTCGCCGGTCTTCAACCAGCCTTCGGCGTCGAGGATTTCGTCGGTGGCTTCCTGGCGCTGCCAATAGCCCTTCATCACCTGCGGACCTTTGACGCACAGCTCGCCAATCGAACCCAGTGGCTGCTCGACACCTTCGTCGTCGATTACCTTGCATACTGTCGATGGAACCGGAATACCGATGGTGCCAATCTGGATATTGCTGAACGGGTTGACCGAGGCCACCGGGCTGGTTTCGGTCATACCGAAGCCTTCGCAGATCGAGCAACCGGTCACCTGCTTCCAACGCTCGGCGGTCGCCAGTTGCAGCGCCATACCACCGGAGAAGGTGGCCTTCAGGGTGGAGAAGTCCAGCTTGCGGAAGTCCTCGTTGTTGCACAGGGCAACGAACAGGGTGTTGAGGCCGACAAAACCGGTGAACTTGTATTTGGCCAAGTCTTTGGTCATGGCTGGCAGATCACGCGGGTTGGTGATCAGCACGTTGTGCCCACCAATCAGCATCATTGCCATGCAATGGAAGGTGAAGGCGTAGATGTGGTACAGCGGCAATGGCGCGATCAGCACTTCGCTGCCTTCGCTCATTTCCGAGCCCATCAGCGCCTTGACCTGGAGCATGTTGGCGATCAGGTTGCGGTGGGTGAGCATCGCGCCCTTGGCCACGCCAGTGGTGCCGCCGGTGTATTGCAGCACGGCGATATCGCTATTGCTCGGCGCTGCATCCTTGGGTGCCTGGCCACGGCCTTTGCCCATGGCGGCGGTGAATTTGATGGCGTGCGGCAGGTTGTAGGCCGGCACCATCTTCTTCACATGCTTGACCACGGTATTGACCAGCAGGCGCTTGAGCGGCGAGAGCATGTCACCGACTTCGGTGATGATGACCGTCTTGATCCCGGTTTTCGGCAGAACCTGTTCAGCCAAATGGGCCATGTTGGCCAAGCTGACCAGAGCCTTGGCGCCGGAATCGTTGAACTGGTGTTCCATTTCCCGGGCGGTGTACAGCGGGTTGGTGTTGACTACCACCAGGCCGGCACGCAGGGCACCGAAGACTACAACCGGATACTGCAGCACGTTGGGCAGTTGCACGGCGATACGGTCGCCGGGTTGCAGGTCGGTGTTCTGCTGCAAGTAGGCGGCAAAAATGCCGGACAACTCGTACAGCTCACCATAGGTAATGGTTTTACCCATATTGCTGAAAGCTGGCTTGTCGGCGAAGCGTTGGCAGGACTCTTTCAGTACCGCCTGGATGTTCGGGTACTGGTCAGGATTGATTTCGGCAGCAATCCCAACGGGATACTTATCCTTCCAAAAGTTTTCGGTCATGGAAGCCCACTCCTCAGCAACAGCTTGATCTTCACCGCGCGTAGACGGTTGTTTATTGTAGATTTGCGTGTTTTCTGCGATTTGAACGGCAAAGAAATTGCCGGGAGCAATTTTGGACGTCGCACAGCGCCGGCCCCAAAAGGTGTGGTCGCCATGGATGATGGATCACAAAAAAGCCGCCCGAGAGTAGCAGCTTTGCCAAACAGCGACCAGCACCAATAAGCGCCGCAGCGGTCACAAAAGTGACCAACCACAAGCACTTGGTCACTTCTATAATTTCGCTGAAACAGGCGAGCTACAGGCGTTGCGCTAGAACGAAAGAGGTTCAGCGCAACCGCAGGTGGCCTGCGGAATGCGCTGAAACGGTCCGATTCTCAAAAATCAGGCGATATCGCGCAGCTCGCGACGCAGAATCTTGCCAACCGGCGTCATCGGCAGCGACTCACGGAAGACAATCTGCTTGGGCACCTTGTAGCCGGTGAAGTTTTCCTTGCAGTAGGCCTTCAGTTCATCGGCGCTTAGGCTGCTGTCGCGGGCCACTACAAACAGTTTGACTGCTTCGCCAGACTTCTCGTCCGGCACACCGATGGCCGCGCAGCTGGCGACCTTCGGGTGGGCCATGACCACATCCTCGATTTCGTTGGGGTACACGTTAAAGCCGGAGACGATGATCATGTCCTTCTTGCGATCGACGATGCGCACGAAACCGTCCGGGTCGATCACCGCCACGTCACCACTCTTGAACCAACCCTCGGCGTCCAGCACCTCGGCGGTGGCTTCTTCGCGGTTCCAGTAGCCTTTCATTACCTGCGGGCCCTTGATGCACAGCTCGCCACGCTCGCCCAGCGGCTGCTCGACGCCATCATCATCGATGACCTTGAACGCCGTGCCCGGCACCGGAATGCCCACAGTGCCCAGACGCGCCTTGTCGCCGTAGGGATTGGTGCTGGCCACCGGTGAGGTTTCGGTGAGGCCATAGCCTTCAACCACGGTGCAGCCAGTCATCGCCTGCCAACGCTCAGCGGTGGCTTTGACCAGAGCGGTGCCGCCGGAATTGGTGACCTTGAGCTTGGAGAAATCCAGCTTCTGGAACTCGGGGTTATCCATCAGCGCAACAAACAGCGTATTGAGGCCCAGCAACGCGGAAAACTGCCACTTGCCCAGCTCCTTGACGAAGCCTGGGATGTCACGCGGGTTGGTGATCAGCACGTTGTGGTTGCCGTTAACCATCATGCACATGCAGTTCGCGGTGAAGGCATAGATATGGTACAGCGGCAGCGGCGCGATCATGATTTCCTGGCCCTGCTTCATCAGCGGGGTGCCATCGTTGCCCAGCTGCGACAGGCAGGCATCGACCTGCAGCATATTGGCCACCAGGTTGCCGTGGGTGAGCATCGCGCCCTTGGCCACGCCCGTGGTGCCGCCGGTGTATTGCAGCACGGCGATGTCTTCCTGGCCGACTTTGACCGGTTTCAGTGCATGACCATGACCCTGCTTGAGGGCGTCCTTGAACGCCACCGCCTGCGGCAGGTGGTAATCAGGGACCATCTTCTTGACCTTCTTGACCACGGTGTTGACCAGCCAGCCTTTCAGGCTTGGCAGCATGTCACCCATCTTGGCTTCGATCAGGTAGTCGATCTCGCTATCCGGCAGCACATCCTGCACCAGCTTGCCGAACATGTTCAGGTACACCAGCGCGCGTACGCCGGCATCCTTGAACTGGTGGCGCATCTCGCGGGCGGTGTACAGCGGGTTGGTGTTGACCACAATCAGCCCAGCGCGCATGGCGCCGAACACGGCAATCGGGTACTGCAGCACATTAGGCATCTGCACGGCGATGCGCTCGCCCGGCTGCAGATCAGTGTGCTTTTGCAGGTAGGCGGCAAAGGCCGCCGAGAGCCGATCCAGCTCGGCATAAGTCAGGGTCACGCCCAAGTTGCTGAAGGCGGGCCGGTCGGCGAACTTCTTGCACGAGCGCTCGAACACCTCAATCACCGACTTATAAGCCCCCAGGTCGATGTCATTGGGTACGCCGGCCGGGCGTTTGTCGCTCCAGAAATCAGGCTGCATTATTTTTATCCTCTTGCCCTGAAATGATCCTAATCCGCGCAAGAGGGTGCTTACAAAAGTAGCGAGCGATGGCCATGCAAGGCGAGATCAGCCGAAAAAGCGGAGTGTACGAATTGTACACGAGCATTTTGAGACGCCGTGTCTCGGGCGGGGCTCAACGCAGCATGAGCGAGCGCAGTATTTTGTAAGCACCCTCTAGCGGAGTTGGCTGGAAGTTAACAGCTAACGTCAAACAGGCAAATAGCCAGGCAGCGTCATTGACGCACTGAATCTTGCAGCTCCGTGTGGAACTATCCTGCCGCGCCGCCTATAACCAATCTGCCTCTTCAGCTTGTGGTCGTTCATGCCTATCGTGCTATTCGCTGCAACATTGCTATTACTCTTCGCGCAATCGGCGCAGGCCGAACCACAGCTGCGCATGGCCACCCTGGAATACCCGCCCTACAGCTCTGAACATCTACCGGATGGCGGCAGCATCGTCGCCCTAACCCGCCGCGCCTTTGCTGTGCGCGGCTATCCGCTGCAGATCGATTTTCTACCTTGGGCGCGGGTACGCGTGGAGTTGGCCAAAGGCAACTACCAGGGTGCGCTGGCGCTATGGCCCAAGGAAGTCAAAGAAGAAAGCCTGCAGCCCTCGCGCCCGCTGTTCTACAGCGAGCTGGGTTTGTTTATCCGTAACGACTATCCGCTGCAATTCAGCCAGCTGCAGGAACTGCGCGGCAAAACCCTAGGCATTGTGCGTGGTTACGGCTACCCACAGCATATTCTTGACGCTGGGCTGACACTGGAATACGCCGTGGACGACATCAGCAACCTGCGCAAACTCAATGCCCGACGCTTCGACATGGTGCTGCTCGAGCGCATTGTCGGTAATCACCTGATCGCCCACGATGAGCAGCTGCGCGGCAAGCTCAGCTGGCACGGCAATGTGCTGGAGCGCATCCCGCTACTGGTCGGCTTTACTCCGAAAAGGGCCGGCGAGCCGGACTGGAGCCAGGTGTTTGAACAGGGCCTTCGCGACCTGCACAGCAGCGGCGAATATATGCAGATACTGCGCGACCATAACCCTTAAGCCCGCGCGGACTTTGCGCCGCGCTGCGCGGGGTGCACAATGCGCAGCTTATGCAGGCTTAAGGGATTCGCCATGCTCCACCAAGCGTTCTGGCTCAACAGCACCGATGCAGCGCCCCTCTACGTCAATCGTTGGTACGCCGAACAGCCGCCCAAGGCGCTGCTGATGGTCGCTCACGGCATGGCCGAACACAGCGGGCGCTATGCACGCCTGGCCGAAGCGCTGGTGGCGCAAGGTTTCGAGGTGTATGCGCATGATCAGCGCGGGCATGGCAAAACCGCCGAACATGGTCTACTTGGCCACTATGCCGACAGCAAGGGCTGGGAGCTGGTGGTCAATGACCTGGCCAACCTCAACCACCATATACGCCAGACCCACCCGCAAACGCCGATCTTTCTGCTTGGCCACAGCATGGGCAGCTATATCGGCCAGGCCTACCTGATGCAGCACAGCTGCAGTCTGCAAGGGGCAATTCTCTCCGGCTCCAACTACCAGCCCGTGGCGCTGTACCGCATCGGCCAATTGCTGGCGCGCTTCGAGCGCTGGCGGCAAGGCCCGCAGGCTTACAGCGCCCTGCTCGAATTCGCCTCATTCGGCTCATTCAATAAAGCCTTCAAGCCCAACCGTACTGCCTTCGACTGGCTGAGCCGCGACCCGCTGGAAGTCGATAAATACGTCAACGACCCGCATTGCGGCTTCCGCTGCAGCAACCAGCTGTGGGTCGACCTGCTCGGTGGCCTGCAACAGATCACCCCGCTGCAGAGCCTGGCGCAGATCGACAACAGCCTACCGCTGCTGGTGATTGGCGGCGCCTGTGACCCGGTCAGCGACGGCCATCGTCAGCAAGACCTGGTCAATGCCCTGCAAGCCTCCGGCAACCCGCATGTGCAGGTGAAAATCTACCCGGACGCGCGTCACGAGCTGCTCAACGAGAGCAACCGCGACGAAGTGACCGCCTACATCATCGACTGGTTGCAACAGGCACTCAGCCAACCGCGCCAGCGCCATCTACAGAGCCAAGAGAGTCATCCATGAGCCAAAGCAGCAACACGCCCTACGACGCCCTCGAAGTCGGCCAGACGGCCAGCTACAGCAAGACCGTCAGCGAACGCGATATCCAGCTGTTTGCCGAGGTATCCGGCGACCATAACCCGGTGCACCTGGATGCCGAATACGCCGCCACTACCATGTTCAAGGAGCGTATTGCTCATGGCATGTTCAGCGGCGCATTGATCAGCGCCGCCGTGGCTTGCGAGCTGCCTGGCCCAGGCACCATCTATCTCGGCCAGAGCATGCGTTTTACCGCACCGGTAAAACTCGGTGACACCCTCACCGTGCGCCTGGAAATTCTCGAAAAACTCCCGAAATTCCGCGTGCGCGTGGCCACTCGTGTGTTCAACCAGAACGATGAGTTGGTGGTGGACGGCGAAGCGGAAATTCTAGCCCCACGTAAAGCACAGACTGTTGAACTGACTAAGTTGCCGCCGATCACCATCGGCTAAGAACTTGCCTCGGATCTGCTGCGCGTCGGCCCTGCGGCGTTAAAAACAGGCTCGGAATGCTCATGTACAAAAGTACACTCCGCTTCCTCGCCTGTTTTTGCCTTGCAGGACTCTAGCTCGCGAGATCCCAAACACGTTCTAAGCTTGCTGCCTCAGGCCGCTGCCTGCGGCGGTGCACTGCCCTTCTACATAATCGCGCCCGGGCAATCGGTTTCGGCGCTTCTGGAGATACCCATGTACCTGTCCATGTACCAAGCATCCATCCCTGTCTTCACCCGTCAACTGAACAACCTGTCGACCTTCCTCGGCATCGCCGCGGCCCACGCCGAAGAGAAAAAAATCGAGCAAAGCGTGTTTCTCAACGCGCGCCTGGCCCCCGATATGTTCCCACTGAGCCGCCAGGTGCAGATCGCCTGCGACGGCGCCAAGGCTGGCGCTGCGCTGCTAGCTGAAGTGGAAGCACCGAGCCACGCCGACGACGAAACCAGCTTCGCCGAGCTGCAAGCGCGCATCGCTAAAACCCTGAGTTTTCTGCAAGGCCTGAACGCCGCACAGATCGACGGCAGCGAAGCCCGCACCATCACCCTCAAGCGCCGCGACAAGGAAACCCACTTCCAGGGCCAAGCCTTCCTGCTTGATCACGTGCTGCCAAACTTCTACTTCCACCTCACCACCGCCTACGCCATCCTGCGCCACAACGGCGTGGCAATTGGTAAGCGTGATTTCCTCGGTACTCGCTAAGTAGCTCTGCGCCTTAAAGCCGCGCCCACTGCCCATCCTCACGATGGGCCTGCAGGTGCGGCAACACTGCCGCCAGCAAAGGCTCCTTGAACGCTTCCTGAAAGCGATGTGCCAGGCCAGGTATCAGCTTTAATTCGCTGTTTTTAATATGCGCCGCTACATGCACACCGTGCATCACCGGTAGCAGCGGATCGGCCGTGCCATGCACCACCAACGTTGGCACACGCAGACGGTTAAGCAGCTCGACCCGGCTCGGCTCAGCCAAGATCGCCAGCAGCTGGCGCTGCACACCCTCCGGATTGAAGGCGCGGTCGTAGGCGATCTGCGCCTGTTGCAGCAATAACTGCCGGTCATCGCTGACCGTGGGGCTGCCCAATGCCGCCAGCAGGTCAGCTTGTTGCTCCAACGCTATCGCGCGGTTGGGCGCTTCACGCTTGGCCAGCAGGCTCAGCAGCGCGCTGCTTGGTGCCGGCAAGCCCTGAGCACCGGAGCTGGTCATGATCAAGGTCAGGCTCTGCACCCGCTCAGGGGCAAGGTCGGCCATATGCTGGGCAATCATCCCGCCCATGCTCGCGCCCAGCACATGCACCTGATCCACCGCCAGGGCATCCAACAGGCCCAGGGCATCCAACGCCATATCGCGCAGCCCATAGGGCGCAGCCACCGACAAGCCAAGCCGATAACGCAGCGCTTCATAGGTCAGATTGATTTCCGGCGCGCTGCCAGCCCAAGTGCTCAGGCCGACATCCCGGTTATCGAAGCGGATCACCCGAAAGCCTTGCTGACACAGGCGCGTGACCACCTCATCTGGCCAGTGGATCAGCTGTCCACCGAGGCCCATGACCAGCAGCAGCGCCGGATCACTTTCACGACCAATGCTCTGGTACGCCAGACGCACCTCGCCCACATCAGCCGTGTGCATCGGCACCTGAACATCACAACGCTGCGCCGCAAAAGCCGGCAGGCCGCACAACAGTGCGGCGAAAAGAATCAACCCACGCATAACATCACCCAGACCTAGGGCAGCAGAACGCAGCACCCCATTAAGACGCGAGTGTGGTGATGTTTGTGCGAGCGCGCTGCCACACAAGCATGACAATTTGATGAAGGGAGACGAGCGGTCTCCCCTGCTACACCTGATCAGGCGCGCGGGAGGTGCTTTAGCGGCGACAGAACGCAGCTCAGGCCAGCTCAGTACGCAGCTGCCGTGCGGCAGACACCATGTTGATCAACGCTGCCTCGGTCTCCGGCCAGGCGCGGGTTTTCAGGCCGCAGTCCGGGTTGACCCACAGCCGCTCGACGGGGATGCGCTGGGCAGCCTTGCGCAGCAACTTGACCATATCGCTGCTGTCCGGCACCCGTGGCGAGTGGATGTCGTATACACCCGGACCGATGTCGTTGGGGTAATCGAAACGCTCGAAGGCCTCCAGCAGCTCCATGTCCGAACGTGAGGTTTCGATGGTGATCACGTCAGCATCCATGGCGGCGATGGAGTCGATCACATCGTTGAACTCGCTGTAGCACATATGGGTATGGATCTGCGTTTCATCGCGCACGCCGGAGGCGCACAGACGGAACGCCTCGGTGGCCCAGCTCAGGTAGCCCTGCCACTGCGCCTGACGCAGCGGAAGGCCTTCACGGAAGGCGGCTTCGTCGATCTGGACGATCTTGATCCCGGCCGTTTCCAGGTCAACCACCTCGTCACGAATGGCCAGGGCCAGCTGGCGCGCCTGCTGCTCACAGGAGATATCGTCACGCGGGAAGGACCACATCAGCATGGTCACCGGGCCGGTCAGCATGCCCTTCATCACCTTGTTAGTGAGGGTTTGTGCATAACCGATCCAGGCCACGGTCATGGCCTTGGGCCGGCTCAGGTCGCCATAGATCACCGCTGGTTTGACGCAGCGCGAGCCATAGCTCTGTACCCAGCCAAAACGGGTAAACGCATAACCGTCGAGCTGCTCGGCGAAGTATTCGACCATGTCATTGCGCTCAGCTTCGCCATGCACCAGCACATCCAGGCCGAGGTTTTCCTGCACCTGGACGGCGTGGCGAATCTCGCTGTGCATGGCCTCTGCATAATCACCCGCCGACAGTTTGCCGACTTTGAACGCCTGACGCGCCAGGCGGATCGAAGCCGTCTGCGGGAACGAACCAATGGTGGTGGTCGGGAACGACGGCAACTGTAGGCGCGCACGTTGCAGCTCGATGCGCGTGGCAAACGGCGACTGCCGCTGGCTATCAGCGGCAGTAATGGTCGCGAGGCGATCCTGCACGTTCTGCTTATGGATACGCGGTGATTGCGCACGACTGGCCTGCACGGCATTGCTGGCCGCCACTGCCGCTTGCACCTGGGCGTTCCGCGGGTCATTCAGAGCGCGGGTCAGCAGCGCAACTTCCTCGCACTTCTGCACGGCGAAGGCGAGCCAGCTTTTCAGCTCGTCATCCAGCTTGTCTTCGCGGTTCAGATCGACCGGGCTGTGCAGCAGCGAACAGCTCGGTGCCACCCACAACCGCTCACCCAAGCGCTCCTGAGCCTGTTGCAACGTCTCCAGCACCGCCTGCAGATCGGTACGCCAAACGTTGCGGCCGTTGACCACACCGAGAGACAGCACCTTATAGGCCGGCAGGCGGTCGAGGATAGTCGGGAACTGCTCAGGGGCACGCACCAGGTCGATATGCAAGCCGTCCACCGGCAGGCTGGCGGCCAGGCCGAGGTTGTCTTCCAGGCCGGCAAAATAGGTGGCGATCAGCTTCTTGCCCGGTTCACGCTGCAGCAGGTTATAGGCACGTTCGACGGCATTCTTCCAGGCTTGCGGCAGGTCCAGCACCAGAATCGGCTCGTCGATCTGCACCCACTCCACCCCCTGAGCGGCCAGGCGCTGGAGAATTTCGCCGTAGACCGGCAGCAAACACTCCAGCAGGTCGAGTTTGTCGAAATCGGCGCCCTTGGCTTTGCCCAGCCACAGATAGGTCAGCGGGCCGATCAGCACCGGCTTGATGCGGTGACCCAGGGCGCGTGCTTCTTCTACTTCATCGAACAGCTGCTCCCAGCTCAGGCGGAACTGCTGATCGGCAGTGAATTCCGGCACCAGATAGTGGTAGTTGGTATCGAACCACTTGGTCATTTCCTGGGCATGGGCACCGCCGCAGCAGCTATTACTGACGCCGCGCGCCATGCCAAACAGGGTATCCAGGGTCGGCTTGCCATTTGCCGGACGGAAGCGCTCGGGGATCACGCCGAAGGTCAGCGAATGCGTCAGCACCTGGTCGTACCAGGCGAAGTCACCAACCGGCAGCAAGTCGATGCCGGCGTCTTTCTGCAGTTGCCAGTGAGCGGCGCGCAGCTCGCGGCCAACCGCTTGCAGGCCGGCCTCGTCCAGTTCATCTTTCCAGTAGGCCTCCAGGGCCTTTTTCAGTTCACGGTCGCGACCGATACGCGGAAAACCAAGGGTATGGGACAGGGCCATGTCAGAACGCTCCAGCAGATCAATAAGATGCAGCTATTCTCGGCACCCCGTCTAAGTGAGACAAACTCAATCTATTCGCCTTGATCTACAGTTTCACTCATGTTCTGCTTGTCGTCGGAATCCCGCCCTGCCAAATACCGAGGCCCGCCATGCTCGAATTGCGTCACCTGAAAACTCTGCATGCCCTGCGCGAAAGCGAAAGCCTGGTGGATGCTGCCGAGCGTCTACACCTGACCCAATCAGCACTCTCCCATCAGTTCAAGGAGCTGGAGGAGCGCCTGGGCATGCAGCTGTTTGTGCGCAAGACCAAACCGGTGCGCTTTACCAGCGCCGGTCTGCGCTTGTTGCAGCTGTCCGACACGGTGTTGCCGCTGCTGCGCGGGGCCGAACGCGACCTAGCGCGCCTGGCCGGTGGCACCGCGGGCAGGCTGCATATGGCCATCGAATGCCACAGTTGCTTCCAATGGCTGATGCCGACCATCGACCAGTTCCGCGACGCCTGGCCGGAAGTGGAGCTGGACTTGGCATCGGGCTTCTCCTTCGCCCCGCTGCCGGCGTTGGCCCGCGGCGATCTGGACCTGGTGGTCACCAGCGATCCCGTCGAGCTGGCCGGTATCACCTATGTGCCGCTGTTTACCTATGAGGCGATGCTGGCGGTTGCCAATCAGCATCCACTGGCGAGCAAGCCGTGTATCAAGCCGCAGGACCTGGCCACGGAAACCCTGATCACTTACCCGGTGGAGCGTGATCGCCTGGATATCTTCACCCGTTTTCTCGAACCCGCTGATGTCGAGCCCGCTCAGGTACGCACGTCCGAGCTGACGGTGATGATGATGCAACTGGTGGCCAGCGGGCGCGGGGTGTGCGGCCTGCCCAACTGGGCACTGCATGAATACAGTTCGCGCGGCTACGTGACCGCCAAGCGCCTGGGCGACAAGGGCTTGTTCGCCACCCTGCATGCCGGTATCCGCACCGACATGCTCGACGCGCCGTTTATGCGCGACTTCCTGCTGACAGCCAAGGACACCTCCTTCGCCAACCTGGAAGGCGTCAGCGTGGCGCGCGGCTAGAGTGAGTGTGCTTAGCTTGAATAAACCGCCACCTGAATATCGAGCACTGCATGCGTCGTTTGCTCACCGTCTTGCTGCTCTGTGCCGGCCTTTGCCAGCCCGCACAGAGCCAGGAACATATCCGCATCGCCATCGGCGAATGGCCACCCTTTATCGGTAAGGCGCTGCCGCACTATGGGGTGGTGCCACAACTGATCAACGAAGCCTTTGCCACCCAGGGTATCAGCGTGGAATACGGCTTCTTCCCCTGGAAACGCGCCTATGCGGAAGTTAAACGGGGCCGCTGGCAAGCCTCAGCCATCTGGGGTCGCACGCCGGAGCGCGAGGCCGACTGCCTGTTTTCCTCGGTGGTGTATCGCGATGAAGTAGTGCTGTTCTACCGCCGTGACAATCCCATCAGCTGGGACGGTAGCCTGGCCGGAGCCGAGCAGCTAAACGGCTTGCGCATCGGTATTCCGCTGGGCTCGGCGAAGATGCCGGTGCTGGAGCAAGCCGAACAACGCGGCTGGGTGCAGTACGAGGCAGGCGGTGATGAACTGATCAACCTGCGCAAGCTGGCCGCCGGGCGCATTGACGCGGTGGACATCGTCAAAGGCTCGGGGAGCCATGTACTCAACCAGCTCAGCGCCAAGGAGCGAGCCCGCCTGACCACCACGCAACCCTATGAAACCTGGGACTACCACCTGATCTTCTCCCGCCAGCTACCTGAGAGCGAGCGCCTGCAGCAACTGTTCGATCAGGGCCTGCGTGAGCTGAAAGACAGCGGCCGTTACGCAAAACTCTGGCAGCAGTTCACCTCGCCCACCACCCCCTGAAACCCTGTCGGATCGAGCCACGGCAAAGCCTGTTACATCTGCCGGCTTGCTCACCGTGACCGACAGTCATAGCATGACCACTGGTCACGACTTTCGATAAATACCCATGCGCTACCAAGACCAACTCTTTGAACAACGCGAGAAAACCCTCCTCGATGCAGCCCGCCAGCTGTTTGCCGAGCAGCCCTGGGACCGCGTAACCATTGCCGAAGTGGCGATTGCCGCCGGTATCGGCAAAGGCACGGTGTACAAACACTTCCCCAGCAAAGAAGCCCTGTATGCGCGCCTGGTGCTCGACCTCAGCCGCGACAACTTGCTAGAACTGCGCGAGCTGCATGCCGCTAGCCCAGCACAGGACGCCATGCGCCGTGTGATCCACCGCGCCTTCGAACAAATGCTGGCCAACCCGATCCAGGCGCAGCTGTGTTTGCACTGCGACCGTCCGGAGTTTCAAGAGCGCCTGGAAACCCCATATCGTCAGCAGTTCCTCGATATGGAGCGCGAATTTCAGCTGTTCTTCAGCGACATGCTCAGCGTCGCCTTAAACAACCAGGCGCTAAGCCAGCGCGACTGTCAGAACCTGTTGTGGGGCGTCGAGGCCTGCGTCAACGGGGTGATGGCGCGCATCGCCTCCGGTGGTTTTGTCCACTGGGCCGAACCGATTGCCCTGGATGAGTATTTCGCCCGCGTCACCGACTTCATCATTGCCGGCCTGCGTACTCAGGCCGCTGAATTGCTTGCGCAAGTCCCTGGTCAACCCTATAGCCACGAGTAACCACCATGTTCAGTCAGCTGTTCAAACGCCCCTGGTTGATCGCCGTCGCCATCAGTCTGCTGCTCGTGCTCTGGCTGTTCAGCGGTGCGCTGTTCGAGGCTCAGGAAACCGCCACGGCCGATGCGCCCACAGAAAAACAGGGCCTGGCCAAGGTTGAAGTGCAATGGCTGGAAGCCAGCCCGATGCAACGCCAACATGTGGTGCAGGGGCAGATCGAAGCCTGGCGCCGGGTCGAACTGCGCTCGCAGATCAGCGGCACGGTGGTACGTCTGGATCAGGATAAAGGCAACCCGGTCAAGCAAGGCCAGCTACTGCTTAGCCTGTCCACGGACAACCGCCCGGCCCAGGTGGCCAAGGGTGAAGCGGATGTACGCCAGCGCGCCGCCGATGCCAGCGCTGCCGAACGGCTGCGTGAACGCAACATGGTTTCCGCCAACGAGCTGATCCGCCTGCAGAGCGAGCTGGCCAAGGCCCGTGCCGAGTTGGACCTGGCGCGCATTCAGCTGGGCAATACGCAAATCACTGCGCCCTTTGCCGGGGTGTATGACCAACGCATGGTTGAGTTGGGCGATTTCGTTCAGCCGGGGCAAGGTCTGCTGACCCTGGTGGATATCAGCCAGCTCAAGGTCAGCGCGCAGATTGCCCAACAGGAAGTCACCCAACTGACTTTGGGCCAAAGCGTGCGCGTCGAGCTGCTCGATGGCCGCGAACTGCAGGGTGAGCTGCACTTTATCGCCGCAGCTGCAGACCCCGGCTCACGCAGTTTCCGTATCGAGGTCAAGGTCGACAATCCGCAGGCTCTGCGTCTGGCGGGTGCCAGCGCCACCCTGCATGTACAGACTGGCGAAGCCCTGGCTCATCGCCTGTCGCCTGCCCTGCTGAGCCTGGATAAAGCCGGCCGGCATGGCGTCAAGTGGGTGAACGAGCAGCAACAGGTGGAATTCACGCCCGTGCAACTGATCAGCGTCGACAATCAGGGAGCCTGGGTCAGCGGCCTGCCAAACAAGGTGGCCTTGATCACCCTCGGCCAGGGTTTTGTCGAGCCGGGCCAGCAGGTCATCAGCCAGCTGGCCAAAGGGGGTAGCTGATATGCATGGCCTGATCGCTGCAGCGCTGGATCGCAGCCGCACCAGCCTATTGTTATTGCTGTTTCTTATGTTCGGCGGGCTGACGGCGTATTTCGCCATCCCCAAGGAAGCCAATCCGGATGTCAGCATCCCGATCATCTATGTCTCGGTAACCCTCGAAGGCATCAGCCCGGAAGACGCCGAGCGCCTGCTGGTAAGGCCACTGGAGCAGGAGCTGCGCAGCCTCGAAGGGGTCAAGGAAATGCGTTCCATGGCCAGCGAAGGCCATGCTTCGGTAACCCTGGAATTCGATGCCGGATTCAATGCCAAGCTGGCCCTGGCCGATGTACGCGAGAAGGTCGATACCGCGCGCAGCAAGCTGCCGGAAGAGGCCGAGGAACCTACGGTCAATGAAGTCAACGTGGCGCTGTTTCCAGTGCTGTCGATTGGCCTGT
The DNA here is from genome assembly GCF_963970955.1 of Pseudomonas sp. EA_35y_Pfl2_R111. Lineage (NCBI taxonomy): Bacteria > Pseudomonadati > Pseudomonadota > Gammaproteobacteria > Pseudomonadales > Pseudomonadaceae > Pseudomonas > Pseudomonas sp. EA_35y_Pfl2_R111. Next base: position 604,112 of record NZ_CAXAOM010000001.1, read on the forward strand.
CCGGGCCGATTGCCGAAACCGAATTGGTGTATATCGCCCGTCGCCTGAAAGAAAACGTCGAAGGCATCGCCGAAGTGCTGTCGGTAGAAATCGGCGGCGACCGCGAGGACCTGCTGGAGATCGTCGTCGACCCGCAGGTACTCGACAGCTACGGCATTGATTACAACGAGCTGTTCAATCTGATCAGCCGCAACAACCGCTTAGTCGCCGCCGGTAGTCTGGACACCGGTGCCGGGCGCATGAGCATGAAAGTGCCCGGGGTGATCGAAAACCTCGAAGACGTGCTGTCCATGCCGATCAAGGTGGTAGGCAACAGCGTGGTGACCTTCGGCGACGTCGCCACCATTCACCGCACCTTCAAGGACCCTACCGGTTACGCACGAATCAATGGCCAGCCGGCCGTGGTGCTGGAAGTTTCCAAACGCAGCGGCGCCAACATCATCGACACCATCGAGCAGGTCAAAGCGCTAATGGTCAAGGCTCAGCCGCTGCTGCCCGAAGGCCTCAAGGTCAGCTACATCATGGATCAGTCGCAGCAGGTAAAAACCATGCTCAGCGACCTGCTCAACAACGTGATAACCGCCATCGTGCTGGTGCTGATTCTGGTGGTGGCGAGCATGGGTATGCGCTCGGCCTTGCTGGTTGGCTTGACTATTCCAGGGGCTTTTCTGACCGGTATTTTGCTTATCTGGATGCTCGGATTCACCCTGAATATAGTCGTGCTGTTCAGCCTGATTCTGGTCGCCGGCATGTTGGTCGATGGCGCCATTGTGGTGTCTGAGCTGGCCGACCGTTACCTGCACCAGGGGCAAACGCCGCGCCAGGCCTGGGCTAACGCTGCCACGCGAATGGCCTGGCCGGTGATCGCCTCCACTGCCACCACCCTGGTGGTGTTTCTGCCGCTGCTGTTCTGGCCCGGTGTGGTCGGCCAGTTTATGAAATACCTGCCGGCCACGGTCATTGTCTGCCTACTGGCCTCGCTGGCCATGGCACTGGTGTTTCTGCCGGTACTCGGCGCGGTCACCGGCGGCCAGCCGCTGCCGCAAGCCACCCAGCCCGGCCGTGGCGCCGTCGGTTATCGGCGCCTGCTGGGCAACTTGCTGAAACGCCCCGGCCTGACCCTGCTGGGCATGCTCGCAGTGATCGCGCTGATTTACACCGCCTATGGCCGCTTTAACCATGGAGTGGAGTTCTTCCCCGAAGTCGAACCGGAAAACGCGCAAATCTGGCTGCGCGCCCGTGGCGATTTATCCGTGCAAGAGAAAGACGTTCTGCTGCAAAAGGTGGAACAACGCCTGCTCGGCATGAGCGAGGTCAAGGCGCTGTATGCCCGCTCCCTGGCGCAGCCGGACGGCCAGCTCGGTGCGGATGTAATCGGCACCCTGCAGTTCCAGTTCGTTGAATGGCACGAGCGGCGCTCGGCCGGCAAGATTCTCGCGGACATGAGCACGCGCACTGCGGATATCCCCGGCATCGTCCTGGAATTCCGCAAGCAGGAAGAAGGCCCGAGCAGTGGTAAGCCGGTGAAACTGCAGGTCAGCTCGCTGGACCCGGCCAAGGCTGATCAGTGGGTCGAGCAGGTACGCGCCAATATGCAGCGTCTGGGCGGATTCAAGGACATCGAGGATGACCGCGCCCTGCCGGGCATCGAATGGCGGGTCAAGGTCGACCGCGAGTCGGCCGCCCGTTTCGGCGCAGATGTGCTGAGCGTGGGCAATGCCGTGCAGATGGTTACCAATGGCCTGAAACTGGCCACCTACCGCCCAGAAGACGCCAATGATGAAGTGGATATCCGCGTGCGCCTACCGGCCAACTGGCGCTCCCTCGACCAACTCGGCCGGCTGACGCTGAACACCCCGGCCGGGCAGATTCCGCTGAGCAACTTCGTCTCCCTGCAACAGGCGCCCAAGGTCGGCACCCTGCGCAGGGTCGATGGCAACCGCACCATCACCGTGCAGGCCGATATAGCCGAAGGCGCGCGCCTGGACGAACGCCTGCAAGCCCTGCGCGAGGCTATGGGCGAAGTGTCCAGCGATGTGCAGGTGAAGTTCGCCGGCGAGGATGCCGACCAGCGTGAAGCCGCGACCTTTCTTGGAACCGCCTTTGCGGTGGCGATCTTCCTGATGTTTATCATCCTGGTGACCCAGTTCAACAGCATCTACCAATCGCTGCTGGTGCTCTCGGCCATCGTTCTGTCCACCGCTGGAGTGCTGATGGGCCTGTTGGTCAACGGTCAATCGTTCGGCATCGTGATGGTGGGTATGGGCCTGATCGCCCTGGCGGGCATTGTGGTTAACAACAACATCATCCTGATCGACACCTACAACCAGCTACGCCGTCAGGGCCTGGAGCCGCGTGAAGCGGCACTGGAAACCGGCAGTTTGCGCTTGCGCCCGGTGCTGCTCACTGCCGTAACTACAGTGCTCGGCCTGGTGCCAATGGTGATCGGGGTCAACGTCGACCTGCTCACCCCAAGCCTGGGCTTTGGCGCGCCGTCAACCCAGTGGTGGACCCAGCTCTCCAGTGCGATTGCCGGTGGCCTGAGCTTCGCCACTGTGCTGACTCTGTTGCTGACGCCTTGCCTGCTGGTACTCGGCTCACGATTCGAACGTCGCCCGCCGCCGCTGGAGACCTTCGACGACGACCTGTTCGACCTACCGGAGCACCTACTGGCCAATCCGCCAGGCAAAACCGAGCTGCAACGCACGCCATAAACTCTATGCCCAGGTCAGCAGTGGCCTGGGCATAGCCCCCCCAACGAAAGCCTGGCCTCCAGGCTGCGACTGGGTAGTCGGGCCGCCAGCCCGTACACTCGGCGCATCATTGCCGAGGGCACACCATGCGCACGCTTTATCAGTTCCCGATTTCCCACTACTGCGAAAAAACCCGTTGGCACCTGGACCATAAGGGCCTCGAGTTTCAGGTCGACAACCTCTTCCCCGGCCTGCACCGATTGAAGAGCAAGCGCCTGGCGGACATCGTCACCCTGCCAATTCTCAGGGATGGCGACAGCGTGATTGGCGACTCGACGCAGATTGCCCTGTATCTGGAACAGCGCTACCCGCAGCGCCCATTGCTGCCGAGCGACGCCGCACAACGCGCCGACGTACTGGAGCTGGAAGAACAGTTCGATCGCCTGGGCGTGCATGTACGGCGCTGGCTGTATGGCCAGATCAAACAGTGGGACTCGGTGATGCACGCCATGCTCAAGGTCTACCGACCATTGCTGGGCCTGCGCGACCTGATGAAGCCGGTGCTAATCAACGGAGTGCAACGTCTGTATGGCGTCACCCCGCCGCGCGTGGCGAAGTCTCAGGCCGAGCTGCTCGAAGGCCTGGCGCTGATCGAATCACGCATCCACGGCGATCCGTCACGCTATCTGGTGGGTGAGCAACTGACCCTGGCCGATATCAGCGCCGCCGCGCTGTTCGCCCCGCTGTTCACACCAGCAGGCACGCCATGGGCTGGCATCGCTGGACATGACAGCAAAACCCAGGCCTTTCTCGACGAACTGAACGCTCACCCGGCTGGCCAGTGGGTACTGCGCCGCTATGCCGAAGATCGTCAACGTAACTGAGTCGTTTCACTAAAGGATTCATGCCATGAACATCAGCGATATCCCCTTCGGCGTCACCGACTGGAGCCAGGTCGAGCGCAGCGAACACGCCGGCGAAACCGGCATGGCCTATTGGCGCACCCAAGTTTTCGGCAATATCCGCGTGCGCATGGTCGAGTACAGCGCCGGCTACCTGGCCGATCACTGGTGTAAGAAGGGCCATATCCTGCTGTGCCTGGATGGCGAACTGCACACCGAACTGGAAGATGGCCGGCGCTTTGTGATGACGGCGGGTATGAGCTATCAGGTCGCCGATCAGGCCGAAGCGCATCGCTCATCCACCACCAGCGGAGCGCGACTGTTTATCGTCGACTGAAGCGGCATATACATGCCCTCAGTCATGCTGGGCATCATCCACTTCGGCATAACCCTGGCCTCGCCATTGCAACAGGCAACAGCCATGGCCAAAAGGGTCGCGCAGGCCGACCAGACGCCCCCATGCCTGGTTCTGGATCGGTCCTTCCTGCCGTGCCCCAGCCGCCAGGGCGCGGGCCAGGGCGTCATCCAGATCCTCGACCTGCAGGTCGAGGTGCAACGGAGTCCAGTGCGGTTGATAGCTGCGCTCTGCAGTACTGCCCGCGAAGGGCACGGTGCCTGCAGCCTTGGCCAGCAGATAAATGGGCATTGGCGCGCCCAGCAGCTCGCGCACCTGGCCGGCAAACAGGCTCCGCCCCAGTTGCAGGCCAAAGGCCTGGGTATAAAACGCGCTGGCCGTATCGATATCCGGCACGTCGATATTCAGCAGCAGTTGCATCCACCCTCCTCTTTTCAGAGACCTGCTAGCCGCGCTCTGAGCTGAGCAGCATTAGCAGCGACACCGGCTGCTCGCTCTCTGGATGCAGCGGCTCCTGCAGCCATTGCAGGCGCCAGCCAGTGTCGCTGAACAGGCCCAGCCAAGACTCCAGCGTGCGGAAAAACCAGGGCATCGGCTGGGCAAAACCTTCGCCAAAGCCGGCAAAGGTTTCCACGCGCCAACCATCGCGATAACCCGCATCATTGCAGGCGCGCCAGGGATGTAGGGTCTGGATCAGCAGCCGACCATCGGCTGCCAGCAAGCCATGCAGGGCATTCAGGGTGGGCGCCAGGGGTTCTTCCAGCAGGGCGAAATTGCCCACCAGCGTATCGAAACGCCCTAGCTGCGCGGCCTGGCTTTCCAGCTCGGCATAACCGCACACGCGGTACTGCGATGCGCCGCCAGCCGCCTGTTGTGCCACGGCGATCAAAGGGGCGGAGGCATCCACGCCGACGGCCTCAATGCCATACTCGACCAGCCCACGGCACAACCAGCCTTCGCCGCAGCCCAGATCCAGCACACGTTTGGGCGCCAAGGCGAGAATCGCCTGGATGATCGCCGCGTCCGTCACCAATCGACGACTCTCGATGCGCTGCTCGCGCACCGCGGCCGTCCAGGCATCGGCATTCGCCTGCCAACTGAGGTTGAGTTGCTCCCGATGATCGCGTTGCATAGCTCACTCGTCGCCTGTTCCGTCACGGCAAAATTCTAGCAATCTGCAGGTGCACGCAGCGCCAGGGGCAATCCTGCGCCAGTTATCGGACAGCTGTGTTGCCGCTGATCACTTAATCCGCGCACCGGCACATAAAAATCAGCAAAAAATCCTCTCGCCACTATGTCCCGCCATGCCTACCTGGCCCACCAGCGGCTAAACTGCGGACAGTGGCCAGCTGAGAGGACTCAGTGTTCAAGCCCGCTGAAGTTATTCAGCAACCTGTCAAACCTTATGGATGAGTACATCAGGCTAAATGAATATGGGCGCACCCTGGCAACTCGACATCACTACCCTGCCAGCCGGCAAGCAACCCAACCGGCGCAAGCGCGCCAGTAAGTTGAAGGTCAGCTTCTGGCTGCTCGTTCTGCTGTCGTGCATCGCCGCCGGACTGCTGCTTATCGAGGAAGTACGTACCTCGCGCTTCCAGGCTCAGGAGCTTAGCCGCTACGCGCAAACCCTCAGTTACCGGGTCAAACCGGGCCCCAGCCCGGCGATCATCTACCCCAAGGAAGGCCCCTTCGACAAGCGCCAGGGCTACACCTACCTGCCCTTGATGCTAGAGCGCCTTGGCCAGCGCAATTTTATCGTGCAGCAACAGGCGCAGTTCTCTCCCGCCCTGCTCGACTATGCCCAGCGCGGCCTGTTTGTTCCCTACCCGGAAAAAATCCAGAGCGGCCTGCGCATCGATGACTGCAGCGGCACGCCGTTCTATGAGTTTCGCTACCCGCAGCAGCGTTACCCGAGCTTCAACGCCATCCCGCCGCTGGTGGCCGGCAGCCTGCTGTTTATCGAAAACCGCAAGCTGCTCGATCCCGAGCAACCACTGGCCAATCCGGCAGTGGATTGGCCGCGCTTCGTTATGGCGGCCATTTCCCAGGTCGGCAAACTGCTGGATATGCAGGACCAATCAGCAGGCGGCAGCACCCTGGCCACCCAGTTAGAGAAATACCGTCACTCCCCGGACGGCCTGACCTTGTCGGCCACCGAAAAACTGCGGCAGATGCTCTCCGCCAGCGTGCGCGCTTACCAGAGTGGCCCACAGACGCTGGCTGCGCGGGAAAATATCGTGCGCGACTATCTAAACAGCGTGCCGCTCTCTGCCGCCCCTGGGCACGGCGAGGTACATGGTCTGGCGGATGGCCTGCGTATTTGGTTCGGCGCGGACTTCGCACGAGTTAACCAGCTACTCGATCCCGCACGCTCACCGGATGCGAGCCTGGCAGAGCGCGGCCTGGCCTTACGCCAGGTGTTGGCCCTGATGATTGCTCAGCGGCGCCCATCCTATTACCTGGCCCAGGGTCGCAATGACCTGGCCGAGCTGACTGACAGCCATATCCGCCTGCTGGCCGGCGGCGGCCTGATTGACCCGCCGCTGCGCGACGCAGCCCTGCGCGAACAGCTCACCTACCGCGACTGGACGCTGGACCCCAACCTGCAGCCGGTAGATAGCAACAAGGGCATCAGCGTCTCGCGGGCGCGGCTTTCAACCATGCTCAATATGCCGCTATATGATCTGGACCGTCTCGATCTAAGCGCCACCAGCACACTGAACAACGAGCTACAGCAGGCCGCCAGCCACTACCTGCAGCAATTAGCCGACCCGGACTTTGCCGGGCAGATCGGTCTGTTTGGCGAACGTTTGCTGTCCCCGGAAAAAACCGCCGACGTGCGCTATAGCTTCACCCTGTTCGAGCGCACCAGTAACGGCAGCGTGGTGCGGGTGCAGACCGACAGCACCGACCAGCCGTTCGACATCAATGAAGGCAGCAAGCTGGAACTGGGTTCCACCGCCAAGCTCAGGGTGCTGGCCACCTATCTGGAAATCATTGCCGAACTGCACCAGCGCCACGCGGGGCGGAGCGCCAGCGAATTACGCGCGGTCAACGCCCAGGACAACCTCACCCGCTGGGCTATCAGTTACCTGCAGAGCACCCCCAACGCGAGCCTGCCGGCCATGCTCGACGCCGCGCTGGAGCGCAAATACTCGGCCAACCCTGGCGAGCGCTTCTTCACTGGCGGCGGCATCCACACCTTCGCCAACTTCCGCCGCGAGGATAATCAGCGCATCGCCAGCATGCGCGAAGCACTGCGGGAGTCGCTCAATCTGCCCTTCATCCGCCTGATGCGTGATCTGGTGCGCTACAGCACCTATCAGGGCCAGGACAACAGCGCCGAACTGCTCAAGGACGACAATGACCCGCGCCGCCAGGCCTATCTGCAAGATTTCGCCGACCGCGAAGGCACTACTTTCCTGCTGCGTTTCTGGCGCAAGTACCAGGGCCAGCCTGAACAACAGCGCCTGGATACCTTTCTCAATGGCCTGCGCCACACCTCGGTGCGCCTCGCCGCCGTGCACCGCTACCTGATGCCACATGCCGACGAAGCCAGTTTCGCCGCCTTCCTGCGCAAGTACCTGCCCCAGGAAAAACTCAGCGATAAGCGCATCGCCGAGCTCTATAAGCGCTACGGTCCCGGTGCCTACGACCTGCCGGACCAGGGCTATATCGCCCGCGTACACCCGCTTGAGCTGTGGCTGTTGGGTTATCTGATCGAACAACCGCAAGCCACCTTCAGCAATGCTGTGGCCGCCAGCCAGGACGAGCGCCAGAAAGTCTACGGCTGGCTGTTCCGCAGCCGCCATAAGAGCGCACGCGACAGCCGGATCCGTATCATGCTGGAGGTGGAAGCCTTCCTCGATATTCATCGGCGCTGGCAAAACCTCGGCTATCCCTTCGCCCACCTGGTGCCATCATTGGCCACCGCCATTGGCAGTTCCGGCGACCGCCCGGCAGCGCTGGCCGAGCTGGTGGGAATTATCCAGAACGATGGCATTCGCCAGCCCACCGCACGCATCGACAGCCTGCATTTTGCCGCTGATACGCCCTACGACACCCTGGTAGTCCGCGACCACACCGAGGGCAAGCGAGTCATGGCCTCTGAGGTCGCAGCGGCGCTGCGCAGCGCGCTCGCCGATGTGGTTGAAACCGGCACCGCGCGACGCTTGCTCGGCAGCTTTACCCAGGCCGATGGCCAGCCGCTCAAGGTCGGTGGCAAAACCGGCACAGGCGATAACCGCATCGAAACCGTTGGCGCTGGTGGCCGAGTGCTCAGCTCGCGAGCGATGAACCGCACCGCGACCTTCGTCTTCTACCTCGGCTCACGCCACTACGGCACCCTCACCGCATTCGTCCCCGGCCGCGCTGCAGAAAGCTTTCGTTTCACCTCGGCGCTACCGGTGCAGGTACTCAAGGGCATGGCGCCCATTCTGCAGCCCTACCTTGAGCCGGATACCTACAGTAAATGCCTGCCTCCTACGCCAGCGGTCCAGGCCAGTAACTTGTAAGGCCGCAATAAAAAACGGGAGGCTAATAGCCTCCCGTTTTTTGATACTTACGACTATTACTTCGCTTTATAGATAATCCCAGGGCTGCACTGCACCATCTGGTAGTGGTTAGGCAGACCATTGAGCGCTTCAGAAGCACCCAGGAACAGATAACCACCCGGTTTCAACATGGCGTGAATGCGCGTGAGGATGTCCTTTTTCACCTCGGCTGAGAAGTAAATCAGCACGTTACGGCAGAACACCACATCGAACTTGCCCAGGCTGGCGTAACTGTCCAGCAGGTTCAGCGGACGGAACTCGATACGACTACGAATCGCCGGTTTGACCACCCAGCGCCCCGGCCCTTTCGGGTCAAAATAGCGCTGCAGACGCTCCTGAGAAAGACCGCGGCCCATTGCCAGGCTGTCGTACTCACCGGACTTGCAGTTGATCAACATGGTTGGCGAAAGGTCGGTGGCAACAATCTGCAAACCGCCCTTGAGCTGACCGATATTGGTCTTCTCGAACTCATCGATGGTCATCGACAGTGAATAGGGTTCCTGCCCCGAGGAACAAGCCGCCGACCAGATGCGCAGGCGCTGACCAGGGCTTGCCTTGATCATCTCCGGCAGCACACGGTTTTTCAGCACTTCAAAGGGATAAGTGTCGCGAAACCACAGGGTTTCATTGGTCGTCATGGCATCGACCACCTGCTCACGCAACCCACTGCGCGGCTGGGTCTGCATGCGCTGCACCAACTCACCCAGAGTCTTGATGCTGTTCTGCTCCATCAACTTGTTGAGCCGACTGGAAACCAGATACTGCTTGTTGGTGCCAAGCAGGATGCCGCAGGCTTTTTCCAGGAAAGTCCGGAACTGCTCGAAATCCAAATTACCTGTAGACACTCGCGAGGCCTCGACAAACATATGATTCACTGAGGGCCAAGCCCTCAGTCCCCTGCCGCGATATTGATGCGGTCAGCTACTCGTGCCGCCAAGTCATCCGGGCGAAACTTGGCGAGAAAATCATCTGCGCCCACCTTTTTCACCATGGCCTGGTTGAACACGCCCGATAACGAAGTATGCAGGATGATGTGCAGCTTTTGCATGCGCGGATCAGCGCGGATCTCTGCGGTAAGCGTGTAGCCATCCATTTCCGGCATCTCAATGTCGGAAATCAGCATCAAGAATTCATTTGCGGGATTTTTGCCTTCTTCAACCATTGCCTTCAGATAGTCCAGCGCCTGACGTCCGTCGTTCAGCGCCACGACCTCCACACCGACAGTCTCCAGGCAGCGGGTGACCTGCTTGCGCGCCACCGAGGAATCGTCGCAGGTCAGCACGCGCATACTCACCGCACGTGCCTGGGTCTCAGCAGTGAGAACACCTTCGGAAATAACTTCGGATGTCGGCGCCACCTCGGCCAGAATCTTCTCGACATCGATGATCTCGACCATCTTGTCGTCCAGGTGGGTTACCGCCGTCAGATAATGGTCGCGGCCGGTGCCCTTGGGTGGTGGATGAATCGACTCCCAGTTCATATTGACGATGCGCTCGACCGATTGCACCAGAAAGCCCTGAACCTTGGTGTTGTATTCAGTGATGATGACAAAGCTGTTGTCGATATTAGCCAGCGGCGCGCTGCCGGTGGCCATGGACAGATCAAGAATCGGGATAGTACCGCCGCGGATATTAGCGACACCGCGAACGACCGGACTGGATTTCGGCATGATGGTGAGCTTGGGGCATTGCAGCACCTCTTTCACCTTGAATACGTTGATCCCATACAGCTGGTTGCTGTTCAAACGAAACAGCAACAACTCCAAACGATTCTGTCCAACCAACTGAGTTCGCTGGTTAACCGAATCCATCACACCGGCCATACCCAAACTCCTTATTTGAGTAACAGATTGCTGTCAGCGTAGCAGGCGGCACGCGCCTTGCTATCTAACCCATATGAACATTGAAACGACAACTAACCGACACTCAATGGCAAAATGCCGCTACTGGCTGGCAGTTGTACCCGCTTTGCTGGCACTCGGCTATAGCGCCTTGGTAACCGCCAACGCCACGCGGCCTGAACAACTTATCGGCGCTGGCGAGGTTTTTCTTGAGCAAGCGGTGAGCGATTATTTACAGCGTAGCAACATCGCTGGCCGCCATGAGATTCAAATCAACCGGCTCGACCCACGCCTGCGCCTGCCGCTGTGCGAACAACCTCTGACTACCACTCTGGAAAGCCCTGCCGAGCCTATTGGCCGGGTGACGTTGCGCGTACGCTGCGATGGCGCCGCTCCATGGACAGTGTTCGTGCCTGGGCAAGTGCGTCTATACCGCGAGGTGGTGATCGTCAGTCGTCCTCTGAAGCGCAACAATATAGTGACGGACATGGATATCGCACTGGCGGAGCGCGATGTTGGCCTGCTTAACCAGGGCTATCTCACTGCCCTGCGACAGGCAATCGGCAAAAAATTGACGCGCCCACTATCGCCAGATCAAGTGCTTACGCCGAGCCATGTGCAAGCAGCTGAAGCCATACGTAAAGGCGACCAGGTCGTAATCAGCGCCCACAGTGGCGGTATCAGTGTACGTATGCCGGGCGAAGCCCTATCAGACGGCACTATTGGCAAGCAGATCAGCGTACGCAACCAACGCTCGAATCGGGTCATCAGAGCCCGCGTGGTCGGGCCTGGGCAAGTTGAAGTGGCAATGTAGCGATGCTTCTTGTCTTAACTTTGTGCGCTCGTGGAGCTGACGATTATCCACACTGTGTTTAGACTGTTAACCGACGCAGATATTTTTGCCCTAAAGTTTTCCAAGGCAATGCCGACAAGCTAGGCAAGCGTCCAAATACTGTTCGAGGTTTTGCATCATGGTCATCGACATCAACCGGCTTAACAATGCCGCAACGCCAGCCAATTCGGGGCGGACCGGCAGTGCGCAGGCAGGTGGCAAGAACGAAGCCATCGGCAGCAAACAACCTGAAACCGCGGCCAAATCTGCTGAGCAGGCGCCACAACAAGCCGGCAAAAGCGGCGAGTCGGTACAACTGAGCCGTGAGGCCCAACAGTTGCAGAAAGTCAGCGAGAAGCTGCGCGATCAGCCAACCGTAAACAAAGAGCGTGTCGCCCAGCTCAAGCAGGCAATCGAAGACGGTAGCTACCAAGTTGATAGCCAGCGCGTCGCTAGCAAACTGCTTAATTTCGAGTCCCAGCGCTAGTCACAGGGCTACGCTGGGGTAAATGGTCGCCCAATAGACGCTTCAAGCAATGCCTTGAATCGCTTATTACCCCGAAGAGCCCGCAATGCATGACACAAACCTGCTTGAACTATTCACCGACGATATCGGCACGGCCGAGCAGTTGCTTGAATTGATCGACACCGAATTCCAAGCGCTGAATGATCGCGACCTTCCCCGCCTGCAGGGCATTTTGGCGGAAAAACTACCGCTGCTGGCCCTACTCGACCAGCATGGCAAAGAGCGCAGCCAAGTACTCGCCAGCCTTAACCTCGCCCCCAATCGCGAAGGGCTGCAAGCCCTTGCCGCACAGTCCAATCAGGGTGAACTGCTGCTTGAGCGTGGCGATAAGCTCAATGCCCTGCTCGAACGCTGCCAAGCGGCAAACCTGCGTAATGGTCGATTGATTCGCTCCAGCCACGCCTCAGCACAGAGCATGCTCGGCATTCTACGTGGCAACGAGACGCCCAGCCTCTATGACAGCCGCGGCAGTGCCGCTAGAATCGGCCAGCAGCGCCCGCTCAGCCAGGCCTGAAACCTATAAAAGGCACAGGGGACATACTGTCACATTGCCAGTATGCTAGTGCCATAGCATTTGCTCGGAGAGTTATGGACCGTGTCCAGTCCTTTTAGCCAGGAAGATGGCCCGCAGCCGCCCAAGGTGCTCAAGGCACCGGTGGAAATAGTTGCCAACCTGCGCCAACTGCAACAAAACCATGACCCGCTGATCATCACCTTCCACGAACGCAACCAACGCTTCCAGAGCTACGTGATCGAAGTTGATCGCGACAAGAAGCTGCTGATTCTCGATGAACTGATGCCAAGTGACGGCGAGCGCTACCTGGCCAACGGCGAAGCCTTCAATGTCGAGGCGTTTCATGAAGGTGTGCGTGTAGCCTGGAAATGCGAAGAGAACGTGCGTATCGCCGAGCATGAAGGCGCGCGCTGCTACTTTAGCCCGATGCCGCTTGAGGTGACCTATCACCAACGGCGCAGCGCATTCCGCGCCCCGCTTAAACAGGCTGAGCTGATCAAAGTCGAGCTGGCCGGCGATAAGCTGCGCGCCGCCCTACCTGGGCTATTGCTGGACATCTCGGCAACCGGCTGCAAATTACGCTTCCCGGGCAATATCAGCAGCAGCCTGCAAGCTGGCCAAGTATACGAGCGCTTTACTGCAAGATTTCCTTTCGGTGCCATGACCACTGCCATTGAAATGCGTCATGTGCAGTACGAGGAGAAGGTCGACACCACCTTTGTCGGCGCACGTTTCCATCGCATCAACGGCCAGGAACAGCGATTGGTCGAACGCTTCGTCTACCAGCTACAACGTGAAGCGCGCCGCGTTGAAAGCGACGGGCTGTTCTAGCGTCAGATAAGGATATCCAACGCCGCCAGGCGTGACAGATCCTCAGGCCGATCCACATCCCACAACGTAGTCAGCAGCGCCGGACGCCAGCCCAGCTGCTGCAGGCGTTGCAGCGTTATAGCGAAGACCCGCTCCGTGCCCCACGGCATATCGCTGAACAAGCTGGCGGTCATGCGACGCAATCCTAGCAGCACATAACCGCCATCTTCGGCCGGACCGATCACCACGGGCTGCTTCTGCAATGCATCGCACGCCGCCTGCAGATAACTGCCATCAAGCGCCGGGCAGTCATTACCGATCAGAATTACTGCATCGCTTTCGGCCAATCCCAGCGTGGCAATACGGCGCATACGCTCACCCAGATCGCCAGCCGGTTGCTCTACCAGCGTCCAGCCGAGGTTTTGCGCCAGCTGCTGCAAACCAGCATCCGGCAAATCATCCAGCCAGAGAAAGCGCTCGCTAAAGCCATAAGCCGGTAACTGCAAGGCGCGCTCCAGCAACAGCCGCTGCAAATCACAAGCACCCTGCGCCCCCAATGCCGGGATCAACCGTGTCTTTACCCGACCCGGTACGGGTGCTCGAGCGAGCATATGCAATGAGATCGACAGATTCATAGCAGCGACCCTCGACGGTACTGACGAGCGAGTTTTTCCGGGCTGACGCCACAGTAATAGGCCAGCCGCAAACACCACATCAGCACCACGGTACGCCAGATTCCATTCTGCTCCCAGCGCCGGCTAGACGTTACAAGCGGCGGGCGCAGACAGCGCGGCCATGCCAGCACTTTCAAACGGCGACAAAGGTGCAAATCTTCCATTAACGGAATCGGCGCATAACCACCCAAAGCCTCGAATCGCTGCCGGACAACAAATACTCCCTGATCGCCAGAAGCTATTCCGCTAAGGCGCGAACGCAGATTGATCATCGCGCCAATCAGCCGTAATGCCAGGCCAGGACCCGACAGGCGCACATCGAAACGCCCCCACATTGGCCGCTCGCTCAACGCCTTTTGCAAACTTATAAGGGACTCGGCACTAACCCGCGTATCGCCATGCACGAACCACAGGTACTCCCCGCGAGCCAAGGTCGCACCAGCATTCATCTGCAATGCACGACCGGGGGATGTTCGGAGTAACTGATCAACCCGCCCCAGCGCCAGTTCGCAGGTACCATCACTGCTGCCGCCATCGACCAGGATCAACTCGGCACCAGTGGAGCGCAAATCCGCCAAATCATCCAGCAAACCCGGTAACGCCTGCGCCTCATTGCGCACTGGGATCACCACACTAAGCAGCGGCGTCATTCACGCGGCTCTGCTGGAGCCGTAGGCTCAGCTGCTGGCTCTTGCACTGTAATGTTGTCGTGCATCTGCTCATGCACCACTTGCTCATCGACACGCGGGTCGAGGGCTGCCGTCAGCGGCGAGCTGGTGGTGCTATCCGGCATGGGGATATGGTGCAGCGGCGCGTCTTCAACCTGATGCAGATGGGTGACGCGCTCTGGCCGGATACGTAGCACCAGAATCAAGGCGCAGACACAGACGAAAACATACAGCATGTTGGCGCCAAGAAAGCGCATCAGCACACCCGCCAGCAGCGGCCCGATACTCGCACCAACACCGAAAGTCACCAGCAGCATCGCGGTCAGCGATACCCGTCGCTCAGCCTCGACATGATCATTGGCCAGCGCCACCGCCAGCGGGTAAAGACTGAATTGCAGGGCGCACACCGCAAAACCGCCGGCAAACAACAGCGGCAAGCTGGCCTGCGGCAGAATTGCCAAGGGCAGCGCCGCCAGTGCCAGCAAAGCAGCGCAACCACGAATCAGTTGCACGCGATCATGTCGATCAGACAACCAGCCCAACGGCCACTGCACCACCAGGCCGGCGATGATGCAGCACCCCATAAACAGACCGATCTGCTCAGTGGACAAGCCCATACGTGTGCCGTACAGCGGCGCCAGGCCATAGAACGAGCCGATCAACAAGCCCGACACCACAATGGTGGTCAGCGACAACGGCACGCGCTCGATAAAAAAGCGCATTTCCAGCGGCGCCGGGTGTAATGGCGCAGGGTGCAGCTTGCGGGTCAAGGCCACCGGTACCAAACACAGGGCAAAGCACAGCGCCACCAGCATTAGTAGCTCAAGACCCAGCGTCGGATGCACCACCAGTACCAGCTGGCCAAGGATCAAGCCGAGGTAAGAAGCCCCCATATAGCCAGCAAACACCTGGCCACGCTGGCTGGTTTCCGCCTGCTCATTGAGCCAGCTCTCGATCACCATGTACTGGCACATCATGCCTAGGCCAACCAGCATCCGCAGCAGCAACCAACTGGGCAGCCAATCACTCAAGCCATGTCCAAGCACCGCAGCGGTAACCACGCCGGCGCAGGCGACATAGGCCCGGATGTGACCCACCCGGGCGATCAAGCGATGGCCAATTTTGCCGCCCAGCACCAGCCCCAGGTAATTGGCCGCCATCAGCGCACCGACCCACAACCCATCGGCCGTTTCCGCCAGCCGCAACGCCAGATAAGTACTCAACAAACCCGAGCCCAACAGCATCAACAGGGTGGCGAAATACAACGAACTAAATGACTTAAGGATCACAGACATGGGGCAGCACATGGCTCCATAAAGGCCGCCGAAACCCTGTCCGGCGGAAAGACTCTAGGCGTGGGCCGCCAGTACGCGACGCTCCCACGGGGTAATTTCGTTATAGAAGCTGGTGAGTTCCAACGTCTTGCTGGCAATGTAGCCTTCGATGAACTCTTTGCCGAACAGTTCCAGCGCCAAGCCACTGCGCTTGAGACGCTCAATCGCGGCATGCATGGTACAGGGTAGCGCCAATTCGTCTGGCACTTCGAACTCGCCTTGGATTGGCGCGCTGGGCTGCAGCTGCTGTTCAATCCCGTACAGACCTGCCGCAAGACTCGCCGCCAACGCCAGATAAGGATTGGCATCGGCGCCCGGCAGGCGGTTCTCCACCCGCCGCGCTACCGGCGCACTGGCCGGAATGCGCAGGCCGGCAGCGCGATTATCCTCCGACCAGCAGGCGTTGTTCGGCGATGCATAAGGATGACAAAGGCGCTGATACGAGTTCACATGCGGGGCAAATAACAGAGTGAAGTCGGCCATGGCTGCCTGCTGTCCGGCGATAAATTGATAGAACGCCGGCGTTGCCTGGCCATCGGCCGCGCTAAAAATATTCCGCCCACCGTCCTGCGCCACCACGCTCTGATGAATATGCATGGAGCTGCCGGGTGTGTGTGCCAATGGTTTGGCCATACACACCACAGTGAGCCCGTGCTTGAGCGCGACTTCCTTGAGCAGGTGCTTGAACAGAAAAGTCTGGTCCGCCAGCAGCAGCGGATCGCCGTGCAACAGGTTGATCTCGAACTGGCTGACACCCATCTCATGCATAACGGTATCGCGCGGCAACCCCAGGGCCGCCATGCATTGATAGACCTCTTGGAAGAACGGGCGCAGACCGTTGTTGGAGCTCACGCTAAAGGCCGACCCGCCATCTTCGCGCCGACCATCCAGGCCCAACGGCGGCTGAAACGGCTGCAGTGGGTCGGCATTACGGGCAAATACAAAAAACTCCAGTTCGGTCGCCACCACCGGCTGCCAGCCATGACTGGCATAACGCGCGATCACCTGTTTGAGCAGGCCGCGGGTGGACAAGCCGGAGCTGCGACCATCCAGCTCATCGGCATCGCAGATGGCCAGCGCGCGCGGCGTTTCACTCCAGGGCAGCCGGTGAATCTGCGTCGGTTCGGCATTCAAGGCCAGGTCACCGTCATCACTGCCGTAATAACACGGCGCCGGGTAGCCACCCATGATGCATTGCAGCAACACCCCACGCGCCAACTGCAGGCGCCGCCCCTCTAAGAACCCCTCAGCCGTCATCACCTTACCGCGCGGCACACCATTGAGATCGGGCGTCACGCATTCGATTTCATCAACACCACGCAGCAGTTCAGCCAAGGCAGTGCGGTCTGGGGTACTCATATTGCTGTTGTCCTTATTGAGCAAGAGGCCGCAGTGAAAACGGCGAGGCGTACAAAATACGCACCAGCCGTTTGATATTTCAAGCAAAGCCACACCCGCTACCTGAAGCACAGACTATAGCGCCAAACACATCGATAAATTAGATGTTAATGATCATGTACATTCGCTCCAAAAACTACTTGGTCGGTATCAAAAAATACACGTAACAACATGATTAATAAATAATTAAACCGACTATCGATACCGTCGATGTTTACCATGCTCAGCCTGCACTTCTTCATCAAATTTTCATCCGTATTATTGGCTCCGTACTCACTTACTACCCGCCCTTACGAGGAGCCTGAACATGAAAAAGCAAATTCTTACCGCCGTGATCCTAAGCAGCCTGTCTATCAGTGCCTTTGCCCTGCCACAGAACAACCCGCAGCCATTGTTGGGCGAAATGCAGGACAGCAGCGTAGAAACCCTGATGGGTTTTGGTAGCAACCTGCAAACTGAAGGTGGTGCCGAGCGTACTGGCGCTAACCACGTAGCCGAAGGCGGTGCCGAGCGCACTGGCGCTAACCGCTTAGCCGAAGGCGGTGCCGAACGTACTGGGGCTAACCGCGTTGCTGAAGGTGGTGCCGACCGCACTGGCGCTAACCGCTTAGCCGAAGGCGGCGCCGAGCGTACTGGCGCTAACCGCGTTGCTGAAGGCGGTGCTGAACGCACACCAGGGCTACGCTACAGCTGATCGGCGATAATCGACAACATAAAAGGTGCTCAATCGAGCACCTTTTATGTTTATTGCGTAGGCGATTCCAACTGTGCCAAGCGTTCTTCCAGAGCGGCGATGCGCGCTTCCAGAGCCTCCAAACGCTCATCCTGCTGACCGCCCGCCGTGGCGCGCTGCGGCTCACTGGCCCTGGCTGCAAGTGCCGCCTGCAGATCCGCCGGATCACCCAGCACATGCATATAACGCTCTTCGCGCTGCCCGGGCTGACGCGACAACAGGCAGACAAGCTGTCGGCTGATCAGGCGGTCAAGGTGATGCTGCACCTGCTCGGCATCATCAAAATCATGCATGCGGCTGCTGCGCGTAAGCAGTTCGTTGATGGTTTGCGGGCCACGCAATAACAGCAGACCGAGCAATACCACCTGCGCCGCCACCAACTCCAGCGCCTTATCGGCGCGGTGCTCCCAGCGATCCGCGCGACTGCCCATTACCAGGCGCGCCATTTCGCGCCCTTCCAGACTGCGCAAGGCCTGGCCGACCTGGCCGGCGGTAAGGTTGAGCACCGGCTCACGGCTGGTTTTCTGATTACAGGCCAGCACCAAGGCGTTCAGCGTCAGAGGATAGGCTTCGGGGGTGGTCAACTGTTTTTCGACCAGGCAACCCAGCACCCGCGCCTCGACGATCGTCAGGGGTTCAAGAGCCGGAGCACTCGTATCTTCGTTGAACATAACCACCTCATGGCCTCGCAAAGGCCCTAGCCTAGCCCGCCTGACGGCCGGTTGATAGGCATATGCGCCGCTGGACGTGGCTCGCACTGCGCCAGCGCGTGACAGCGAGTCATTGTGATAGAGTCGCGCGCTATTTTTCAGCGTGGCCTTGTTTCATCCCCCCCGCGAAAAGCCTCATAACGCGCACTGCAGCCATGCATCCAGCCCCCGCGCCCCGAGCCCGGCCGGCAATAAAAAGAGATCGCAGGCCTGCCCGCCAAGTAGAGATGCATGTCATGACTGCCCAAAACCCGCTTATCCAACTGCTCAACCGCACCAGCCTGGTGCTGCAAATTGCCATTGGCCTGGTGGCCGGTATCGCCTTGGCGTTGTTCCTGCCCGACGCCGCGGCAAGCGTCAGCTTCCTCGGCACGGTGTTTGTCTCGGCGCTGAAGGCCGTAGCTCCGGTGCTGGTATTCGTGCTGGTGGCGGCGTCGATTGCCAACCATCAACAAGGCCAGCAGACCCATATCAAACCAATTCTGCTGCTTTACCTGATCGGCACCTTCAGCGCGGCGCTGATCGCGGTGGCCGCCAGCTTTGCCTTCCCGTCCAGCCTGACCCTGGTGATTAACAGCGCCGAATTGTCGCCCCCTGGCGGCATTAGCGAAGTGTTGAAAACCCTGCTGCTGAATGTGGTAGATAACCCGGTCAATGCCCTGCTCAAAGGCAACTTTATCGGCATCCTGGCCTGGGCCATCGCCCTGGGCTTTGCCTTTCGCCACGCCAGCCCCAACAGCAAGCAGATGCTCGCTGACCTCTCTAGTGGAGTAACCAGTATCGTCAAGCTGGTGATTCGCCTGGCACCGCTCGGGATCTTCGGCTTGGTTGCGGCAACGTTGGCCGAATCAGGCATGTCGGCCCTGCTTGATTACCTACACCTGTTGCTAGTGCTAGTAGGCTGCATGCTGTTTGTCGCACTGGTGAGCAACCCGGCGATTGTCTACTTCAAGACCCGGCGCAACCCCTACCCGCTGGTGCTGACCTGCCTGCGCGAAAGCGGCCTGACGGCGTTCTTTACCCGCAGCTCAGCAGCCAATATCCCGGTCAACCTGCAGCTCTGCCAGCGCCTAGGCCTGCATGAGGAAACCTACTCGGTATCGATCCCACTGGGCGCGACCATCAACATGGCCGGCGCGGCGATCACCATCACCGTGCTGACCCTGGCCGCGGTGCACACCCTGGGCATCGCCATCGATCTGCCGACAGCCTTGCTGCTCAGCCTGCTCGCCTCGATCAGCGCCTGCGGTGCATCGGGCGTAGCAGGTGGCTCGTTGCTGCTGATCCCGCTGGCGTGCAGCCTGTTCGGTATTCCCAATGATGTGGCCATGCAGGTCGTCGCCGTCGGCTTTATCATCGGTATCGTCCAAGACTCTGCGGAAACTGCGCTGAATTCTTCCACCGACGTGCTGTTCACCGCAGCTGCCTGCCAGGCCGAGCAGCGCGGTTAACGCCTGCTGAAACACCCTAGCGGCTTACCCCCATGGGTAGGCCTTTTGCTAACCCGCTATCCCTGCGGCGTTTGCCTGACCGACTGATTACGGTAGGCTTTGTCGCTTATTTATAAGGAGTAATTCCCATGCCACGCGCCACTGCCCGTCACATCCTGGTTGCCAGCGAAGACAAGTGCAACGAACTGAAAGCCGCCATCGAAGGCGGTGCTGACTTCGCCCAAGTCGCCAAAGACAACTCCAGCTGCCCGTCCAGCCGCAGCGGCGGTGACCTCGGCTCGTTCGGCCCAGGCCAGATGGTTAAGGAATTCGACACCGTGGTATTCAGCGCACCGGTCAACGTGGTGCAAGGCCCGGTGAAAACCCAGTTTGGTTATCACCTGCTGGAAGTGACCAGCCGCCAGGACTGATCCTACCCGCTCGCTGGGCCGCCCAGGCCCGGCGAATCCCTTCGTTTCGTGCAGCGCCGCCAGGCACAGCGCCACTGACCAACAACCGCAAGCCTCGGGCAATAGCCAGGTATACTCGCCGGCCTTTTCTTCTCGCACCCGCGGACATTGCCATGACCCAGACTCCAGCAGCTGAACCCACACTCGCCGTTCAGCCTGCCGACAGCGCAGCGCCGTCCGAAAGCGAGAATGCCGCTACCAGCGCACCCAAAACCAGCGGCTTTGCCTCGCTGTTCGGGGCAGCTAAGGCTGCTTCCGGCAAACAGAACGACCAGCCCTGGCACCAGAAGGGCAACAAATCGAGCCACGAAAAGAAGATAGGTCCAGCGCCAAGTGGTACCCGCCGCGCCATGGGCAAACGCTAAAAACCTGCTTACGATCTGCTGCGCGTCGGCCCTGCTGCGCTAAAAACAGACTCAGAATGCTCATGTACAACAGTACACTCGTGTGCGAGCCCAGTCCGCTTCATCGCCGTTTTGACCAGTCGAAGGCTGTTACTGGCGTAGCGCCTTGCAGGACTCTAGCTCGCAAGCTCGTAAACAGGTTTTATAAGGTCTAGGCCCAGCGCGCGCGCAAACGCTCCTGCAACCAGCCGCCGCAGACATTCAGCAGCAAGCCGAGCATCACCAGCAGCACTCCGACTAACTGCAAACTGCTCAGGCGCTCATCGAGTAGCAATGCGGCAGAGGTCAGCCCGACCACCGGCACCAGCAGTGAGAACGGTGCCACCTGGCTGGCCGGATAACGCGACAGCAAGCGGCTCCAAAGGCCATAACCGAGAATGGTCGCACCGAACGCCAGGTAGACCAGCACCAGCAGCGTATCCAGGCTAAAACCGCGCAGCGCTGACTCGATCACCTCGGGGCCTTCCAACATCCAGGACAGCGCAAAAAACGGCAGCGGCGGCACCAGGCTGCCCCACACCACCAGCCCCACCAAATTCACCTTGCCCAACTTGCGCGTGACGATATTGCCCAGCGCCCACATGGCCGCCGCGCAGAGTGTCAGCAGAAAACCGGCCAACGTCATCAGGCCGTTACCCTGCGAGCCGATCAGCAGTAAACCGCCGCTAGCCACCAACAACCCAAACAGATTGACCAGGCGAAAGCGCTCACCCAACAACAGCACAGCAAACAGCAGGGTAAATAGCGCCTGCGACTGCAGCACCAGCGATGCAAGGCCGGCCGGCATGCCGACGGACATCGCAGAGAAGAGAAAGGCAAACTGCCCCAGCGAGATGGTCAAGCCATAGGCCAGCAGCCAACGCAGGGGAATCTGCGGGCGCTTTATAAACAGCACAGCCGGAAAGGCCGCCAGAAGAAAACGCAACGCGCCCAGCAGCATCGGCGGCATCTCGTGCAGGCCGATCTTGATCACCACAAAATTCATGCCCCAGACGATGATTACCACCAGAGCCAGCAGTAAATCCTTGGGTTGCATGGGTGCTCCAGATTAATCAATCAGCGCTTATTAAAGCGGCCAGCAGCGCCATAGCGCCCATACAGAAACCCGGCAAATAAGCCGTACAGCACAACACTGATCCGCAGATTGCAGCGCCACAGGTGCCGCCAGCGCCTCGAAGGGCTAGAATCGCAACCCTTAGAATTTGTTTTCGGATCTTGCGCAGCTCGAGCGTCGCGTTTTTAGCGCGGTATCGCCGACGCGCAGCAGACCCGAAATCCACCTATCAACCCGCAACGACGAGATACCCCATGGGCGCCCAGTGGAAAGCCAAACCTAAAGAAGCCGCGGCCAACGCCAGAGGCAAGATTTTCGGCCGTTTGGTCAAGGAAATCATGATCGCCGCCCGTAATGGCGCCGATCCGGACCTGAACCCCAAGCTGCGCCTGGCGATCCATCAGGCGAAAAAAGCCTCGATGCCCAAGGAAACCCTCGACCGGGCCATCAAGAAAGGCGCCGGCTTGCTCGGCGATACCGTGACCTTTCACTCAGCCACCTATGAGGGTTTCGCCCCACATCAGGTGCCAGTGATCATCGAGTGCCTGACCGACAACATCAACCGCACCGTGGCCGAAGTCCGCGTGCTGTTCCGCAAGGGCCAGATGGGCGCTTCCGGCTCGGTGACTTGGGATTTCGACCACGTCGGCATGATCGAGGCCAGCACTGAGAGCGATGCCGACCCAGAGATGGCCGCCATCGAAGCTGGCGCCCAGGATTTCGAGCCAGCCGAAGACGGCAACACCCTGTTTATCACCGAGCCAACCGATCTCGACGCCGTGTGCCGCGCGCTGCCGGAGCAGGGTTTCAACGTCAACTCGGCGAAAATCGGCTATATCCCGAAAAATCCGGTAAATAGCCTGAGCGCAGAGCAGCTCGAAGAAGTCGAAGCCTTCCTCGAAGCCCTTGATGCTCATGATGACGTGCAGAACGTCTATGTTGGGCTTTCAGGCTAAGCACAAGGCAAACCAGGCCGCCGCGCAGGATGCGCGGCAGGCCCACGAACCGCACGAGCAAATGTGTGCAGTTCGTCGATTTGGCCGATTGGCCGCTGCCTGCGCCCAACAAAGCGGGTAGAATCCCCGCCCGCCGCGCCGCCAGCGCCAGGCGTGTACACAAGGACGTTGTCACACAGGAGTTTTACCGTGCATAAGTTTCTGATTCTGGCCGCCAGCCTGCTGCTCGGCGCCTGCGCCAGCAACCCGCAGACGACCTATCAGCAAGACGTCAAAGCGGGCAAAAGCCCGATGGCCAAAAGCGCCCTTGAGGCCATCCACAACACCCAAGCCATTCCGCTGCCGCTGAAACCTGGCCTGCTCGCCGCACAGTGGCCGATCAGTGCCGACGAGCCACGCCTGGATTTCGGCAGCTCGATCTCCAACTACCGGATCTTTTCCCTGCAGCTGAAAAAAGGCGAACGCTACACCCTCAACGTGCACTCTCTGTGCAACGACCCGTGCATGGGCGTCAGCAAATATGCCCTCAAGCCACGCGCCATGCTGCTAGACGCCTACGGCGCGGTGATCGCCGACAAGCCCTCGCATGCCGAAGCCGTGGTCGGGCAGATCAACCTCAGTTGGGATGGTGAAGCGACAGAAGATGGCACCTACTACCTGCTGGTAGCCGCCGATAAGGATGACATCGGCCAGACCATCGTGATCGACGATGTCTGGGTCAACAACTCGCCACTGATGGCGGTCAAGGTTGATATGCAAAGCGCACCGTTCGGCAAGATCAACGCCTTCTCGAGCACCAAGTGACTGTTCAGCACACTCGATAACTCAACAACCCGCTTCCCTCGCCATGCCAGGCACCTTGAATCAAGGTGCAGGGCGTGTCGTATCACCGTGCAACACCTGATCAAGGATGAGTCATGAAAACTCTGCATTACCTTGTAGCCGCACTGTTCAGCCTGAGCCTGACCGGCTGCGTATCCTTTACTCCAACAGGTCCAATTGGCGACCCTAAACAGCCCGCCAGCTTCACCCAACCCCGCGCGGTCATGGTCGATGACGTGCAGATCTCCGACAGCAAGGTCAACGACAACCTGCGCAAGACCTTGAGCAGCCAGTTCACCGAACAGCTGAGTAAGCGCATCGAACGCGGGGAGTACTTCGCGAAAGTCATCAGCTTCCCGGCCACCCTCGGCGAGCAGGATGTAACGCTCAAGCTCAACCTCACTTCGCTCAAAGGTAAGCGCACAACTCACCCGGCTTATTTGCCCGGCGCCCTGCTGACACTGACCATGTGGATCTGGGTCAATGGCCCCATCTATGTCGACAAATATGATCTGGCCGGCGAGCTGTCGATTACCGATGCCCAGGGCAAACTGCTCGCCAGCAGTCGCCAGCAGGTCAAGCTCGACCAGAACACAGGCCTCTGGGACAACGACTACTTCAATATGTCGCTCGGCTCAGACCAGCTCAACCAACTGGTTGAACAACTGCTGCAAGACAGCACCCGTCAACTCGCTCGCCCCTAACAAGGACGTTACGCATGAAAGCATTGTTTGCTGCTCTACTCTCCACCGCCCTCCTCTCACTGACGGGCTGCCTGTCTTACTCGCACAAGGATCTGGCCCAAGTTGAGCAGTGGCCACTGACGGCGGCCGAACAACCTACGCAGTCGGCCTACATCAACGTTGATAGCCAATACCTGTTCAATGACCAAACCCGCGCCGGCGGTTTCAACCAGGCAAACCTGGAAAAACTGATCGTCAAGCAGTATCAGGACAGCAAGCGTTTCAGCAACGTCACCACGGCCAAGCAGAACTCCGACCTGTATATCAGCGTGCGAGTGAGCAACCATGAGCGCGGCAGTATTGCCAGCGCAGTCATCACGGGTGCCACGCTGTTTGTCATACCAGGCAAGTTCAGCAATGAGCTGAGTATGGAAACCACCTTCAAGGACGCCTCCGGCAAGGTGTTGGGACGTATCGAGAAGAGCGAAACCATTACCACCTGGATGCAGCTGCTGCTGATATTCGCTCTGCCTTTCAACGAATCGGTCGACCCAATCCTCGACCAGCTGACCCAGAGCAGCCTGGAAGAAGCCGCACGACAGAAGTTGATCTAGTCACACAACACCGGGAACCACGACCGCAATGGTCGTGGTTTCAAACAGCCCGCACACCCACTTATTGATCCATCGCAAGATGCTCTGCCCATAGCTCCTTAGCCTATGCCGATGACTTCCACTGCCATCGACGAGGTTTCCATGAGCATCACCTCTGCCAGCATCTGTGCGGCTGCCGACCAACTGCAGGGTTTTGTTGGCTTCAATGCCAAGACCGGGCGCTATATCGTGCGCTTCTCCGAAGACTCCTTCGGTCTCGACGTGCTCGAGCAGAGCATCACCCCGACCTGCGAATTTGTCTGGCGCGCTTTTGACGGCGAGCTGATGAACCTCGACCGCGCGCGCCTGCAATTGCTGCTGGAACAGAACATCAATGATCGCCTGAACGTCAGCGAACCACTGCGAGTCTACGTGCGCCGCACCGATATGCCGGAGATCAGCGCCGAGCGCCGGCGCCTTAACGCCTAAGTAGTGAGCGGACTTAAGCGCCCGTGGCCGAATAGGCCCCAGCTTGTTCACTTATGCCCTCACAGCCGCCCCGCGCAGCAGACTAAGCTCGATTGGCCGAATTCATTCGCCTAGGAGCCTGCCGATGTTCGATGTGCTGATCAAGAACGCGCTGTTTTTCGATGGCAGCGGCGCGCCTGGGGTGCTGCGTCACCTGGGCATCGCCGACGGCACGCTGACCTGTATCAGCACCAGCGCCCTGGATGAACACGGCTGTGGTCAGGTGATCGATGCGCAAAACCGCTGGGTGACGCCCGGCTTTATCGACATGCACACCCATTACGACGCCGAACTGGTGGCCGCGCCTGCGCTCAAGGAATCGGTGCGCCATGGCGTGACCACGGTGATGATCGGCAGCTGCTCAATCAGCATGGTGCTGTCCAGCCCGGAAGACTGCTCCGACCTGTTCACCCGCGTCGAATCGGTGCCGCGTGAACATGTGCTGCCGCTGCTGCAGGCGCGTAAGACCTGGAACAGCGCCGGCGAATTCGCCGCCTTTCTCGATCAGCATCCGCTGGGACCGAATATCTGCTCCTTCCTCGGCCACTCCGATTTGCGCGTCGCCGTACTCGGTCTTGAGCGCGCGGTAGACGCCAAGGTACGCCCCAGCGAACACGAGCTGCAGCAGATGGAAAGACTGCTGGAAGATGCGCTGGACGCTGGCCTGCTCGGCCTGTCGAGCATGACCAACCCCTGGGACAAACTGGATGGCGACCGCCAGCGCTCAAAATCCCTGCCCTCGGTGTATGCGCGCTGGGCCGAGTACGCGCGGCTGAACAAAATCCTGCGCCGACGCGGACGCATCCATCAGGGCGCGCCAAATCTGGTGACCAAACTCAATGTGCTGGCCTTTCTTTGGGACAGCATCGGCGGCTGGTGGCGCAAGCCGCTGAAGACCACCCTGATCACCCTGATGGACGTCAAAGCCGACCCTTGGCTGGCGCCGATCCTCGGTCCGCTGACCCGCTGGATCAACCGCCTGACCCGCGCCGACTTCCGCTGGCAAACCCTGCCGGTGCCGTTCGAAACCTATGCCGATGGTATGGAGTTCGTGGTCTTCGAGGAATTCCCCGCCGGCCAGGCCGCCCTGCATCTGGCCAACCACGACATGCGCAGCCAGCTGTTTCAGGACCCGGCCTACCGCCTGCGCTTTCGCCAGGACGTGGAGAAGAAATTTGGCCCACGGGTCTGGCACCGCGACTTCGACGACGCCTGGATTGTCGATTGCCCGGACGCCAGTGTGGTCGGTAAAAGCGTCGGCGAACTGGCCAAGACCCGCAATGAACACCCTGCCGATCTGTTTCTCGACCTGCTGGTGGCCCACGGCCCGCGCCTGCGCTGGCGCACCCTGATCGCCAACCATCGCCCCGAGGTGGTGGAAAAACTGGTGTGCGAACCCAGCACCCTGATTGGCTTTGCCGACTCCGGCGCGCATATCCGCAATATGGCCTTCTACAACTTCGGCGTGCGCCTGCTCAAACTGGTGCGCGACGCCGAGCTATGCGGCCAGCCGGTGATGCCGATTGAAACCGCGATCTGGCGCCTGACCGGCGAGTTGGGCGAATGGTTCGATATCGATGCCGGCAGGCTGTACGAGGGCGCACGGGCCGATTTGGTGATCATCGACCCAAGCGCATTGGATGAGTCCCTGGCCAGTTATCAGGAAGCGCCGATGGAGGCTTTCGGCGGCCTGCAGCGCATGGTCAACCGCGGCGCGGCGGTGGATGCCGTGCTGATCAATGGGCGCATGGCATTTCAGCACGGCGAGTTCGCCAGCGACCTGGGGCATGCAAGCGGCTACGGGCAGTTTCTGCGCAGCAACGCCTAGCCTGGCGTCAGGGCATGCGACCTACGGCATAACAGCGGCGCGCCGGGCTGGCATAATGCGCGCCGCACAGCCCGATTACGTAACCCCGGGCCGGTATTGAAAGGACTCTAACCGAAATGCCCCGCACGCTTTCGCAGGCGGCCTGGCGCTGGCTTTGCGGCCTGCTGCTGGTCAGCCTGATAACCCCACCACTGCTCGCCGATGACAGCGGCACCCTGCGCTACCCACGCAGGGCCGACGGCGATGAGTTTCGCTCCATCTATGCCCTGGCGCAGCTGCAACTGGCGCTGGATAAAGCCGGCAGCGCGCTGCGCCTGGAGCCCTCGCACTACAGCATGGAGCAGGAACGCGCGCTGGTTAACCTGGAGCAAAACGACCGCCTCGACGTGGCCTGGAGCATGACCAGCCATGAGCGCGAGCAGCGCCTGCTGCCGGTGCGTATTCCGCTGGACAAGGGCCTGTTCGGCTGGCGCATCGCCCTGTTGTCCAAAGACCGTGTGCAGCTGCTCAAGGATGTGCGTAACCTTGAGGACCTGCGCCAGTTCTCTGCCGGCCAAGGCCATGACTGGCCGGACAGCGAAATCCTCCGCGGCCATGATTTGCCGGTCCGGGTTTCATCCAGTTACGGCAGCCTGTTCCGCATGCTGCAGGCGCAGCGCTTCGACTACTTTCCGCGCTCGGTGATCGAGATCTGGGATGAGCTGGAGCACCCGCGCGCGAAACAGCTGGTCGTCGATCCGCATGTGCTGCTGCACTACCCCACGGCGATGTATTTCTTCTTCTCGCCTAAACGCCCGGAGCTGGCGGAAACCGTGCGCCTGGGCATGGAAAAAGCGCTCGCCGATGGCTCATTCGAGCGCTTGTTCCAGCAGCATTTCGCCACCAGTTTGCAGCGCGCGCAACTCACACAGCGTCAGGTGATTGAACTGCGCAACCCGCTGCTGCCC
Source organism: Pseudomonas sp. EA_35y_Pfl2_R111 (assembly GCF_963970955.1). Classification (NCBI taxonomy): domain Bacteria; kingdom Pseudomonadati; phylum Pseudomonadota; class Gammaproteobacteria; order Pseudomonadales; family Pseudomonadaceae; genus Pseudomonas; species Pseudomonas sp. EA_35y_Pfl2_R111. Next base: position 632,372 of record NZ_CAXAOM010000001.1, read on the forward strand.
AGCGCCACGCCCTTGCAGCGACATGAGTTGTGGTTCACTCCAGCGGCGCCAGCACTCTAGACCGGGCTGCGAATCAAGCAGGCTATGCCTTATCAAAGCAATGCCGCTGGGCGACACCGTGACCTTTGACGGCACCACCTATGCAGGCTAAGCGCCAGCTCTCGCAGCCAGACTGAGCTAAAGTACGCGTACAGCCAAGGGACAAACCATGTACATCGGACAACTAGCCAAACTAACCAACAGCACACCCAAGGCGATTCGTCATTACGAAAAGCTCGGCCTATTGCCCGAACCGTTGCGCCAAGGAAGTTATCGCTGCTACGACACACACCACGTAACCCTGGTACGAATGATTCGTATGGCCCAAGCCGCAGGCTTCCGGCTGCTGGAAATCACCCCGTTGATTACCGAGAAACTGCGCAGCCAGCGCTTTCCCCTTGAGGTCGCCAACCACGGCATCGAGCAAAAACGTCTGCAAGTGAAGGCCGAAATAGAAGCCTTACGACAACGTGATCTGCACCTGCAACAACTCAAGCAGGAGATCAACCTGCTGTTCGCCCCCGCACTCGCAACACCCACCTGTTGACTCTGTCCCTAGGGACAAGCTTTAGCCTCTCTTGCAACACGTCAATCAATCAAGGCGAAGGGAGAGGCAATGGGCAATCTATGTCTGGTCACAGGGGCCAATGGTCATCTGGGCAATAATCTGGTCAGAACCCTGCTCGAACAGGGTCATCACGTCAGAGCCGGGGTGCGTGACCTGAGCAATACCGAGCCGTTCCAAGGTCTTGAGTGCGAGTTGGTCTACGCCGAGCTTGAGGACAAGGCGGCGATGCTCAAGGCATTGCAGGGCGTCGAGGTGCTGTATCAGGTGGCGGCCGTATTCAAGCACTGGTCGTTGGATCCCGAAGCGGAAATCGTCAGGCCCAATGTCGACGGCACGCGCATAGTGCTGGAAGCCGCCGCGTTGGCCGGAATCAAGCGCGTGGTCTATGTCAGTTCGGTCGCCGCAGTTGGCCACAACGGGCAACCCTTGAACGAGGACGACTGGAACCAGGACCTGAGCAACCCCTACTACCGCTCCAAGATTCTCTCCGAACAAAAGGCCTGGCAAGTTGCCCAGGCCCATGATCTGCAGATGGTTGCGGTGCTGCCCTCAGCCATGATCGGCCCTAACGCCCAGCGTCTGACCGACACCATGGCGTTTCTCGACAGCATTCACAAAAAGGTCGTGCCTCTGGACCCGAACTTCCACTTTAACTTCGTCGATGTGCGCGATGTGGCGAACGCCTGCATCATGGCCGCGCAACAGGGCATCGCCGGGCAGCGCTACATCTTGGCCAACCAACACTCGTCCCCGTTCAGCGCGATAGTGGCGGCTGCCAATTGCGTAACGCCTGGATATAAACAGCCGCTCGTCGCTCCCAAATGGCTATTGCTGGCGGTAGCTTGGGGCACTGAGTGGCTCGCCACGCTGACCGGCAAGCCGGCGAATCTAACCCTGAGCCAGGTGCAGACCTTCTATGGAGTGAAGCAGGAATACGCCATCGCCAAGGCGCGCGAGCAATTGGCCTTTCGGCCCAGGCCTCCTGCGCAAGCCTTGCAAGAAACCTTCGCTTACTTGCAAAACAGACTGCCGAGCTAAGGCTGACTAGGCCGCCCACTCGCGGAGGCTGTTTTGCTCCGCCGCTCAGAGACCGCCCACGCCTCCTCTGCGGGAGGTTTATTCGATCACCTGTTCCACAGCGCTGCGTAGCCAGTCTGTGGCAGCACAAACCGTGACTCAGTCCATCGTCAAGTGTGCGCCAGACGCCGGCTGCGCCAAGGTGGTTTGCACCACGTTGCGAGTGTGTGCGCCGAAGCGTTTGAATAGCTCCAGCAGTAAGGGTTCGAGCAGCGGTTCCGCCTCGACCGGGGCCAGCTGATTACTGTCACTAAAGCCCGCGGCGACCGCCGGCTTGCGCGCCAGCCACTGGCCGATCACTTCATCTAAAGCATCGGCGCTGGCATAAGACTCGGCCGCAACCACCTGCTGCGCGTAGTCCACCGAATAGGCCGGATAGCTGTCCTGCGGGTTTTGCGTATAGGCCTGCAACAGAGGCGAGGTCGCCTGCTTATCCATCAGCTGCTGCATGCGCTCCAGCTGATACTCCTCGATGGCAGTGTGCCGGTCCGCGACGCGGGCAATGGTCGCCAGACGATCTTCGGGATAACCGCTCGCCGCCTTGAGGGCGATCAGCATCAGCTCGGCCGTGGCGACGCCCGGCACGGTCTTAGCGTGGTAGGGCTGGGTCAGGTCCTGCATGTAGTGCAGCGCCCAGCCGAGGAAACGGTAACCCCAGTAATCGTGCCCGCTTTCCAGGGCCAGCCGCGCCAGGCTGGTGTACTGGTAGATGCGCCAGTGCGGCAAAGTGCGGCGAAGATAGGGCGCCGCCTGCAACACCAGCTCCGGCTCGTGGTAATAGCCGATATGGAATGGCGCCTGGGAGGAATACTCGAAACGCGCATCGCCAAAGGGCTGCGCGCCAAAGTTGTAGTGCTCGCCGACTTCGCCTGGGTTGTCGCTGAACAGGTTGATGTCGTGGCCATAGTCCGGCTCATCGGCCGCACTGCTGAGCACCTGCACGGCACTCACCGCCTCACCCGACTGTAGGGCCAGATAACGCCAGTGGCTCCAGGGGCCGATCTTGCGAAACACCAGCACCTGCTCGGCGGCCAGACGCGGTCGGCCGTCATCGGCCTGCCCAGGCAATTGCTGAACGAAAGCAGCCAGGCGAATCTGCGGATTGACCCGTAGCGCCTGCAGAAACGCACTGCGCCTGTCAGACGAAGTAGTGGTCGCAGCGCTGAAACGCAAGGCATCCGGCCGCGCCGGGTAATCCGCAAAATGCGCGCGAGCAAAGGCTTCCTGCTGATCCAGCAGCTGCTCGATGGCCGGAGCCTGTGCGTTGAGAAAAGCCTCCAGCGGCTCGTAGCTCAAGGTGCGCTGCAGCTCCGGCACGGCCTGCAACGCCAACTGGCTGCCCAACGAATGATTGGACCAGGCCAGCGCGCTTAACGGCTGGCACACCAGGCAACAGGCAGATAGCAACAGGAGCAATGGCTTCACGGAGACTCCGACAGCAGATGGCAGGGCAAAGGCGCGTAGCCTAACGCCAAAGCAACCATTTGGCACTGTCGTATCAAGTCAGTCCATTCACCAATCGAGCAGCACGCTGCATGCCCAACCAGGGCGGGTTAAAGCGCAAACACCGCAGCCGCCACCACCAATCCAGTCACCAGCAGCAACGCCAATGCCAGCAAAGGTTTGTTCAGGCCGCTGGGCGCACTGACGGGCGCCGCCGCAGCACGCATCGGATTGGCCTGCGCGACAGTACGCAGTGGGTTGGCCTGGCTACTCGGCGAGCTGGACAGAGGTGCCGGTTTGAGCGGTTTGGGCAGATCCACAGCGCGCATAAACAGCGTGGCATCTTCATCCTCACTCGGCGCCACGGTGCTTTTCGGACCGATCACCAGCAGGCTGACCGAGCCCATCTTCAGCTGGTCGCCAGGCTGCAACACCGCCGTCGCAACCTTCTGCTGGTTGACCAGCAGGCCATTGGCCGACGCCAGGTCCTTGACCTCCAGCACGTCATCCTTGAGGTAGAATTCGCAGTGCCGACGCGACAACTCCTGGTCGCTGAAGCACAGCTCGCACTTCACCGAGCGGCCAAAGGTCATGGAGCCGTTGATATGGAATTTCTTGCCTTCGTGCTCGCCCTGAATCACCTGCAAATACCAGCGCGCGGCCTGTTCGGCCTTGGTCTTGCTGCGCGCTGGGTCGACCAGCAGCAGCTCCACCGAGCCCAGGCGTACGCGGTCGTCGGCGCGCAGCTGGAAGCGTGTATTGATCCGTTCGTCATTGACGAAAGAGCCGCTCGGGCTGCCAACGTCGGTCAGGTAGTAGAAGCCATGGTCCTGGCGAATTTCCGCGTGAAACGGAGCGATGCTCGGGTCCACCAGCACCAGGCTGTTGCGGCTGTCCTGGCCGATGGTGAAACGCTCGTCGACCAGCCAGATCGGGGCCTGACGATTATCACTGAAGTGAATTCTGAGCATCTGCGTACTCCGCCAAAACAGTTAGCCAACCATCAGGGACTCGCCACTTAGCATCAACAGCTGGCGCAATGAGCGAGGCGCGCATGCTGCCTGCCAATCAGCCAGGTAGCAATACGCCAGCATGACGACTTAATCAAAAATGTTGTTCCACAGCCGCTTGACTGGGTTAACCGGCGCCGGCTGCTTGGTCGCCGTCGGCCGGCGCGCAGGCGTTTGGGCCAGTCGAACACGCTGCTCGTGGCCATCGAGCAATTGCAATAACTGCTCGTTGGCCGGCTCCACTTCCAGGCCCTGCTGCACCAGCGCCAAGGCCAGCGCAAACTCGCGACGCTTGTACGCGGCTTCGCTTTGCTCGATGTAACGCTGCGCCACCCGGTTGATTCCGGCCAGGGCCAGCAGGTTGTCTGGCTCCCAGGCCAGCACCTGACGGAAGTAATGAGTGGCGCTGTCGCCTTCAGGCAGCAGCAACTGCTGATCGGCCAGACGCTGCTCGGCCAACTGCAGGTACTGATTGATCCGCGCCTGCAGCACGCGCGCCAGGCCATCCAGAGCCGCCGGGTTGTCCGGGTCCAGTGCTAGCACCTGGCGGAACAGATAATCAGCGTTGTCCTGCGGCGGCTCCAGCAGGCTGCCGTTTTGCAGGCGTAATTCGGCGCGCGCCAGGTACTCGCTGATCTGCTTCTGCTGATACAGGTAATAACCACCGCCGGCCGCCCCAGCCAGTAACACGATGCCGGCCAGCAGCGAGACACATAGCGTACTGCGCGCAGTTTTGCCTCTGGCCGGTTTGCCCAGGCTGAGCGCGGGGGCGATGCGCGTGCTGTCCGGGTCATCGCGGGTCAGCTCATCGAGGCTGGCCAGCAGCACCTTGCAGTCGGCAAATCGCTCATCCGGGTCTTTCGCTAGCATGCGTTCGAGCAGCCACTGGTAGTTCTGCAAATGCGCCGGCAGTTGCGGCACGTCCATCTGCAGGTGGTTCATCACCGTTTGGGTGTAGTTGGCGGCGCGGTAGGGGTTACTGCCAGTGAGCATCTCCAGCAGGATCACCCCCAGGCTGTAGATATCACTGCGCGCATCCAGCGCCTGGCACTGCGCCTGCTCAGGGCTGCTGTAGGACGGGCTGCCGACGGCGATGCCGAACTGGGTCAGGTCATGGTCCAGCTCGACTTCCTTGGCCACGCCGAAATCGGTGATTACCGCCGTGCCGTCGCTGCGAAAGAGGATGTTGGCCGGTTTGATATCGCGGTGTACCAGGCCCTTGTCATGCACCACGGCCAGGCCGCTGGCCACCTGCTGAACGATACGTAGCGCGCGCGGCAGGTCGAATACCTCGCCCTTGTGCTGCGCCAGATCGCCACCGGGGACGAACTCCATGGTCAAGTAGTGGCGACCATCGGCGAGCTGGTCAATGTCATAGATGGTGATGATCGAGGGGTGATGCAGGGACGCTACGATGTGGCCTTCCTTGAGAAAGCGCTGGCTGAACGCCTGATCGTCCGCGCTCAGCAGCACCTTGATCGCCACCTTGCGCTGCAGCGACGCCTGGGTGGCCAGGTATACCTCGGCCATGCCGCCTTTACCCAGGCGGCCATGCACCTGATAACCGGGGATTTCGAGCAATTGTTCAGTCATGGGAGTCAGTGCACACCGGCGAATTAGGGCTTGCGGGAGGTAAACAGGCGGCTGAGCAAACCTCGCGGTTTGGCCTCGACGCTGGGCGCGGCCGCATCACGGCCGAGCACGATACAGGAGATATTATCCTTACCGCCCAGCTCGTTGGCCTGCGCCAGCAGCTGCTCCACCAGCTCATCAAGGGTATGGGCGTTGCTGCATAGTTGTTGGATCTGCGCGTCTTCAAGCTCGCCGGTCAGGCCGTCACTACAGAGCAGCAACAGCTCATGCTCACCGAGTACGCCCTGCAGCAAACCCACCTGCAGCGGCTGATCGTCGCGGCCCAGGCACTGCAGGATGACATTGCGCTGCGGATGGCTGCGCGCCGCCTCGGCGCTCATCTGCCCGGCATCGATCATCGTCTGCACCCAGCTGTGGTCGTGGGTCAGGCGCTCGATATGCCCGGCGCTGACCCGATAGGCGCGGCTGTCGCCGGCCCAGGCAATGGTGAATGCGGCGCCAGCAAAGCGCACTGCCACCAGGGTTGTGCCCATGCCGCGATGCTCTTCGGCGCGCGCAACTGAAAGAATCTGCCGATTGGCCGCATGCACCGCCTCGACCAATTCCTGGCCATCGGCGCAGGCCGCCTGCAATGTCTGCAAGGCCAGGGCGCTGGCCACTTCGCCGCATCGATGACCGCCCATGCCGTCGGCGATCGCCCACAGATTCAGCTGCGGGCAACACAACAGGGCATCTTCATTGTGCCCACGCACCCGCCCAGGCACGCTTTGGCCGGCGTAAATCAGCGCTTGTTCCATCAACGTCTCGACCTAGGGGTTAACAGTCGTACAGCAGTCAGGCTGCACGCGGCGTAATAAGCCCATGATGCGGCGGCAAACTCAGGCTGTCACCGCCAGCCGCCGATTTTGCCGGTGAACTGTTAACCAGTCGAACCCAGACCAGCCCTCTGCCTGGCCGGATAACTCCCCAGCTATTCGCCCAGCATGGGCGTAGACTCACATCACCAGCCTCGCCTCACAGCGAGGGGATGGCCCGCTCCAGAACATTCAACCACGACATTGTCAGAGGTGAAGATCATGAGCAAAGGTATGGATTCGAAGAAACAAGTGAAGAAAAAGCCGCTGAAAACCGCCAGCGAAAAGCGCATGGACAAGAAAGACAAGCAAGGTGCGAAAACCCTGCTCGGCAGCCACGCCGCCGTCTGAGCCACCGATCTGAGGCAAGCATCGTGCTTGCGCTCAGGCATTCAATCAGCCGCATGACCACTACCCGCTATGCACTACCGCCTACTCCCCGCCCCGCTCAAACCACTTGCCGACAAGTTCTACCGCAGCCAACGCTCAGCCATGCGCGCCACTGCCGGTGCCCAGCTATGGGTGGCAGAAGATCAGGAAATCGTTGCCGCGCTATGCCTGCACAAGGTCGCGCATGGCCACTGGCTAACCAGCCTGCTGGTCGATAGCACGCGGCGTGGGCAAGGCATGGCCCGTCAGTTGATCGAAGCTGCGCTGGCGGATTGCACCACACCGGTCTGGCTGTTCTGCCACCCGCAGCTAAGCGACTTCTACCAGCTTCTGGGTTTTATCCCCTGTACCGACCTACCTCAGCCGTTGGCTGAACGCCTGGCCCGCTATCAGCGCAGCAAAAGCCTGCAAGCATTCTCCCGTGCGCCCTGCACAAGCCTTACTGAACAAGGGCTGGAACCTTAGTACCAGGCAACTCGGGCGCCATTCGGCAGATAGAGGCCCACACTGGCCCTTTGCTGGTTTTTACTATTGCCATCGCCAGGGCAAGCTCTGCATGCTTAGCTCATAACAACGACAACAATGGTCTTTTCTCTATGCGCATATCGCGGCTGCTCAGGCGCCTGCGTAACGACTTTCAGTTGTCCATCATTACGCTGATGGGCCTGTTTGGCGTGATTGGTATTACCCCCTATGCCGTCTACCGGTTAGCCACCGGTAACTACTTGGTAGGCACTGCCGACACCGTAATTGTGGTTTCCACCATGCTTGCAGTGCTCTATGCCTGGCGCACCGGTGACACCGTCAAACCCGGCATTTACCTGGCCAGCATTTTCTCTATCGGCTCGACGCTGATCGCCATCAACCTGGGCGTCAACGGTCTGTTCTGGATCTACCCACTGATCCTTTTTAACTTCTATATGGTGTCGCCCACCAAGGCCTTGATTGCCACCATTCTGGTGCTCACCACCTTGGTCGGTTACGGCCAGCTAAACCCTGGGGCGGTGTTCGAAAGCGACTACCAGATGGTTTCGTTTCTGGTCACCAGCATGATGGCCAGCATCCTCAGCTTCGTCTTTGCCTACCGCACCAACAGCCAGCGCGACCAGCTACAACAACTGGCCATCCATGACCCGCTGACCGGCGCTCGCAACCGCCGGGCGATGAATGAAGAGTTGAAAATCGCCGCCTCCACCTTCCGTCGCCATGGCAACAGCTACGGCGTACTGGTGATGGACCTGGATCACTTCAAACGGATCAACGACAACCACGGCCACCAGGCCGGCGACCAGGTGCTGGTGGACTTTGTCGAGCTGATCAAAAGCTCCTCGCGCAAGGAAGACCGGCTGTTCCGCTTCGGCGGCGAGGAATTCCTCCTGCTGCTGCCCAACACCGAGCGCGCGGGCCTGGTGGCCGCCGCGCAGCACCTGCAACAGCAAGTGGCGCAGCACCTGCGCGGCCCTGGCGGGGCGGTGACCATGTCGGTCGGCGGGGCCATCCTGCGCCGCGACGAGCATTGGGAAAGCATGCTGCAGCGCGCCGACGAACGCTTGTATCGCGCTAAAAATGCCGGGCGCAACTGCATCATGATCGATGAAGACACCGCCACCGCGCTCCGTTGCCCTTAAACCCAGCGCCGCCACACAACGTCCGTATATCAGGCGAATTTCTGCTCTGCCGACAGGGCACTACACTGAACGCATAACCACAATGACCTACTTCAACACAAGCAGACGCTGGGGAGTCTGCAACCGGTAGCGAATGAGGTGCAGCATGAATAGGCATTTTTACATCAGCGACAATCTGGATGATCTCGAATCTCTGGAACACGACCTGGAAGCCAGCGGCATCAGTACCGAGCAAATCCATGTACTGAGCGAAAACGATCGCGAGCTCGAACGTCACCATCTGCATGAGGTCTCGCCCCTGCTGAAAAAGGACCTGGTCAACTCCGGCAGCAAAGGCGTGCTGATTGGCGCAGGCCTGGCGGCAGTAGTAATCGCACTGGCGTACTTCACCGGGTGGAGCAACAGCCCGGCAGGCTGGACACCCTTCGCCTTTCTAGCCCTGGTATTACTCGGCTTTTGCATCTGGGAAGGTGGCTTTCTCGGTATTCAACGCCCCAACAGTTACTTCGAACGATTCCAACACAGTCTGCACACAGGCAAACATGTGTTCTTTGTTGACGTCGCCGATAATCAGGAAGCCGTGCTGGAACAGGTCGTCAGGCAATATCCGATGTTGCAGACTGCCGGCACAGGCGTCGCAACGCCTTATTGGCTGCTGCTCTGGCAACAGAAATGGCATCAGTTCAAGAGCAGTATCTAGCCTTCAGGTTGAGCGGCCTGAGCTAAATCGTGACGCTGAGTCTCGGCATTTGCTGGCGCGCTGTAACAAGTCAGGCACGGCAGGGTCTATTGGCCACACATCAATACAGAGCACTGCCATGAAAAGACGCTCCCTGCTCAAGGGAATGGCCCTGTTGCCAGCCCTGCCCCTGCTCGGTCATGCCCCGCTCAGCCTGGCGCAAGCCATCGCTAGTAGCGTGACCCCCTTGGATAAACCCCATGACGACTGGCGCGCCCTACTGACGCCCGAAGCCTATGCCGTGCTCTTCGAAGAAGACACCGAAGCCCCTGGCAGCAGCCCGCTGAATCAGGAAAAACGCGACGGCACCTACCTCTGCGCCGCCTGCTACCTGCCGCTGTTCGCCAGCCAGGACAAATATGAAAGCGGCACCGGCTGGCCCAGCTTTACCCAGCCGATTGCCGGCCACATGGGCACCAAGCGCGACTTCAAACTGTTCTTTCCGCGCACCGAATACCACTGCGCACGCTGCGGCGGGCATCAGGGCCATGTCTTCGATGACGGTCCGAAACCGCGCGACGAACGCTGGTGCAACAACGGCGTGGCCTTGCGCTTTATCCCCCAAGGCGAAGCCTTACCTGAGCTGCGGAGCTGAATATGACTGCGATTACCTCTACCTGGCGCCGCCGTCTGCTAGCCAGCAGCATCCTCGCTCTGGGCGGCCTACTGGCCGCCTGTGAACCCACCGCCGCGCAGGCGCCACAGCCACAAGCCAGTGCGTCAATGGTGGAAAACCCTGGCGTGGCGATCTTTGCCGGCGGCTGCTTCTGGTGCACCGAATCGGACTTCGACAAAGTACCTGGAGTGATTGAAACCACCTCCGGCTATATCGGTGGGCATGTCGATAACCCCACCTACGAACAGGTCTCAGCCGGCAGCAGCGGGCATATCGAAGCGGTGCAGGTGCGCTTCGATCCGAGCAAGACCAGCTACGCCAAACTGCTGGAAGCCTTCTGGCCCACCATCGACCCGGTTACCGCCAACGCCCAGTTTTGCGACCGCGGCCCGCAGTACCGCAGCGCGATCTTCTACAGCAATGCTGAGGAGCAGCAACTGGCCGAAGCCTCCAAGGTCGCCCTGGATAAATCCGGGCGCCTACCGGCCCCGGTGGTCACGGAAATCCTCGCCGCCAGCACCTTCTACCCCGCCGAGGACTATCACCAGGACTACTACCAGCGTAACCCGCTGCGCTACAACTACTACCGCAACGGCTGCGGCCGCGACCAGCGCCTGGAGCAACTCTGGGGCAAGAAGCAGTAAGCCGCGCCCATCAGCTGGCCCTCGCGCCAGCTGATGGCATTGTATTCAGCCGCTGATACCAGGCTGCGGCAATCGTCGTATCCGCTATGGTTGAGCTCACACCTTGCCCAGTGAGCACGCCATGACCCCGTTGAAACCCCTGTTCAAACTTACCTCGCTGATCGCCCTGGGCGGCTGGCTGATGCTGGTCTGCCTGCCGTTCTGGTCTTATACAGATGAGTTGGTACTGGGTCTCAGCGTGGTGCTGCTGGCCATCGTCTATAGCTGGCTGCTGTTCGTTGCGATGCGCCAGCGCCCCGAACCGGGCAGCGGCAAGCCCGGTTTCTTCAGCCTCGGCGGAGTACTTTCGCTGCTTCGCCAACCCACCGCCGCACTGGCAGCCTGGATACATATCCTGGCGTTCGATCTGATGGTCGGGCTGTATATCCGCCATGAAGGCGCCATCGCCGGCATCAGCCACTGGGCACTGCTGCCCTGTTATGTGCTGACCCTGATGTTCGGCCCGCTGGGCCTGCTGGCATTTCTAGCGCTGCGCTGGGGGTTGGTCATGGCGGCCTGAGCTAGCGACTGCGCTCGTAGTATTCGCTGCTCTGTCCCGGATACTGCTGCACCCGGTAGCCATTGGGGTACTCGATCGTTTGCTTGATCGTCCCACGATTTTCTATCGACTGGCTGCCGTAGCGCTGCTCATGGCGCTGCAGGCCGTCAGGAAGGCGCTGCCCGCCATAAAGGTTATGGCTTTCAATGCTCTGTGAGGTGCCGATGCTGCCGCTGGCACCGGGGCTGATATAGGTTTTCGGAATGACCCGCAACGTCTGCGGCGCTTGCGGCTCGGCATACAACGGAGTCACCAGCAGAAACCCCACCAGACTGAGCACATATCTGCACATCGTCATCACAACCTCTTCGCCATGGGCGCGAAACGAACCTGAAGGTTTGGCAACAGCAGCTCGCTTGCGGTTCCGACCATTGATCCATCCAGGCGGACGCGAGCCGTTTAATTGCTCAAATTATGCGCAATCTTCCTCGTATCGTTGAAAAGCGCAAGCAAGCCCAGATTCACCAAGCAGGAAACCATCTGGTAAATCCGACGTGCTGTTTCGCGATACCCGTCCCGCTTAATCTGCTGAGCATTTATTACTATCAATGGCCGCACTCGCCTGAGCATCGCCAACCTGATGACTACCCGTATCGCTTTACTCCTTCTCGCCTGCTTGCCAACCTTCACACTGGCTGAACCATTCACCTGCCGGGTGATGACCATCAGCGAAGGCGACACCTTTAGCTGCCTGACCACTGAAAATAAGCGGCTGCGGGTGCGCCTTGCGGAAATCGACGCGCCGGAAAGAAAGCAGCCCTATGGCGCCGAAGCCAAGCAGGCCCTGTCTGATCTGGTGCTGGAAAAGCAGGTGGTTCTGCATGTGCAAGAAATCGATCGCTACGGCAGAACCCTGGCGCGCGCTTTCGTCGGCAGCGTTGACGTGAATTACACCCTGGTCGCACAAGGCGCGGCCTGGGCCTATACCGAACAGCTGAAAGACCACCGCCTCAAGGATGCCGAGACCCTGGCCAGAAATATGGGTAAAGGCCTCTGGCAGCTTCCTGCCGAAGATATAGTCGCGCCCTGGGACTGGCGCTACGCCGGCAGAATTGCTGCGCCACAAAAAACCAAACCCAGTCGAACGGCGTCGTTTTCCCAGTTCGGTGGCGGCTAACGGATTGATGTGGATGGTGCCGGAGACAGGAATCGAACCTGCGACCTTCGCGTTACGAGTGCGCTGCTCTACCGACTGAGCTACACCGGCAAGATGTCGCTTAAGTCGCGCAGTACGTTACTTGCAACGCGACTCAAGCTGACACCTCAAGCCTAGCAAGCTAACTACAGAACGTACGACTCACCGCTGGCAATGCCGTGAGTCGTAAACGCGGAGCACTGCTGCTTACTTGCTCGGCAGTTCGATACGGTCTTCGTGGATCACGATACGACCCTGTTTGTACAAGCCGCCGATGGCTTTCTTAAAGTTGCCCTTGCTGACCCGAAACAGCCCAGCAATTTCTTCAGGCGAACTTTTGTCATTCACCTTGAGTACACCATCGTGCTCGCGCAGCTTGGCCAGAATCTGTTCACCCAGGCTGCTGGCAGCTTCCTGACCAACCGGCTGCAGGCTCAGGCTGATTTTGCCGTCGGCACGCACTTCCTTGATAAAGCCTTTTTCCTGCATGCCGCTGCGCACGAACTTGAACAGCTCATTCTTGTGGATCAGGCCCCAGTGCTTGCCATTGATAATGGCCTTGAAGCCCATATCGGTGGACTCGGCCACCAGCAAGTCGACTTCCTCGCCCGCCGTGTAGTTGGCCGGCACGTTATCCAGGTAGCGATCCAGGCGTGCAGTGGCGGTGATGCGCTTGCTGCGCTTATCGAGGAATACATGCACCACGCAGTAATCACCGATCTGCAAGGGACGTTTTTCTTCGGAGTGCGGCAGCAACAAATCTTTCGGCAAACCCCAATTAAGGAATAAGCCCACGCGATTTATATCCACAACTTTCAAACTGGCAAATTCGCCTACCTGAACTTTTGGCTTTTCCGTGGTGGCAATCAATTTGTCTTCACTGTCCAAGTAAATAAAGACGTTTAACCAGTCTTCCACTTCACTTGGGGTATCACTCGGAATATAGCGTTTGGGCAATAGAATCTCGCCATCCGCGCCGCCATCCAGATACAGGCCGAAGTCGGTGTGCTTCACCACCTGCAAACTATTCATTCGTCCAATTACAGCCATGATGCCCTACCCTCATTACCAGGCCGGCATTCTAGCCGACTCGCCTGTTAATTTCTCGGCCTACCGGCCATCGCACCGCGCCAGCCTGATGACCTGCGGGGCAATCCGACCGATGGCCCAGAGCGCGAAACGCGGCCTCAACACGAATTATCTATTCTTATTAAAACAATCACTTACCGGCATATCTGCTAATCACTAGGACTATTTACAGAATAATCTCTCTGCATATCGCTACATCCGAGCTTTATTTATCAAGCAATTGTCAAGTATTTCGAGTATTATGCGCGGCCAAATTAATTTTTGAGTAGGTTAATGGCCGTCATGCGCGTAAAAGCATCCAACAGCAAACCCAAGCCGGCTCCAGCCGTGGAAACCAGCGCCTCGATCGACGCACAGATCGAAGCCTTCCTGAAATCCGGCGGGGAAATTCAGCAAATTGCCAAAGGCGTCAGCGGTCAGGTGTACGGCACCACCAAGCAGATCACCATCGGCAAAAAGTAACGCTTTCTGGCCATGCAGCGCTTTGCTCGCAATGACAAGGCGCTGGCCAGTGCATAACCACCCCTAATCTCCCCGCTCTCCACCTCATCACAACACCCGTTGTTTTGCCCTTTTGTGCCCCGCGCACTGGCGCTTAGCACATCCTTGTTTCAGAATCATGTCAGCCCGCATCTTGCGGCTGATTCGGCATTGCCGTAGCTAAACCATGGCAATTGCCCCAGGAGTACCCGTGCGCGTTACCTGCAATTGGCTGCGACAGCCTTTCAGCACCCTACTTATTCTCGGCTTGTTATTGCTTGTCCTGCCGTTGCTCAGCCGCTATGCCCTAGGCTGGTCACATACCTATGGCTATCTATCCGACCTGGCAATTGGCAGCCTGCTGCTGGTTGTTATTCACCAGCGCTCCTGGCTGCTAGGCGTTCTCCTGCTGCTGGGCTGGTGCATCTTTACCCTAAGCACCGCCGAGCTGGTCAATGCAGTGGGGCGTATGCCCGAGCCTGCCGACCTGCAATACCTGGGTGATGCACAATTTATCAGTCACTCAACTCAGGGCAGCGGCTTGAGCCAACCGCTATTGGCTATAGCCATGGCCGTGCTGGTCACGCTTTACCTGGGCCTGCGCAGCGTACAAACGCCACGTCGCACAGCCCCGCTTGCACGCACCTGGCTGCTGCTTCCACTAGCACTGTTTGCGGTGCACAGCGTTGGCCAGCAATTCAAACCCAGCCAAGCGGATCAATGGCTGCAGTTCAACCTGCCGCACAAGCTGCTGGCGGAAAATAGCAATATCGCTCAACAACACCTAGCCGACTGGCTCGCGAATGATGAAGCCAGCAGCCCTGCCGATATCAGCGGCCTAAATCAACTTGACCTGAATGGCATGCCACTGCTCAAGCAGGCTGGCAGCGCCCGCAACGTGCTGATCATTACCCTGGAAGGCGTAACCGGCGCTTATTTGCAAGCCAGCCGTCAAGCCATCGGCAGCAGCTATACGCAAGACCCGATGCCGCGCCTAAGCCAATGGGCCGAGCGCGGCATGCTCACCACCGACTATGTGCTGCACGGCCATCAGACCATCCGCGGCCTCTACGCCATGCTCTGCGGCGACTACAACAAACTCGACTCTGGCACCCCGAAGGGCGTTGAACTGCTCAACAACCCGGCGCGCAGCGAGCAATGCCTACCCGCACAACTGCGCGAACGCGGCCTCAGCACGCACTTTCTGCAAGGGGCCGGGCTGCGCTTTATGGCCAAAGACCAGATCATGCCGCAGATGGGCTTCGACAAGACCTTGGGCCGCGACTGGTTCAAGAACAAGCCCTATCTCGAGTTCCCCTGGGGCATGGACGACAAGGCCTACTTCGAAGGCGCTCTGGGGTACGTGCAACAGCTGCGCAAGAAGCGCCAGCCCTGGATGCTCACCCTGCTGACTGTGGGCACCCACCAGCCCTACTCCGCCCCACAGGACTACCTAGACCGCCACCCCAACGCCAAGCTGGCGGCGATTGCCTATCTGGATGATGCCGTTGCCGACTTTCTCACTGCCCTGGAAAAACAAGGCGTAATGAAGGACACCCTGGTGATTGTCACCTCGGACGAATCCCACGGTCTGGAGAACGTCCGCCTGGCTTCGGCTTGGGGCTTCAACCTGCTGCTGGCCCCTGAGCAGACACAGTTGCCGGCGCGCAAGCACGGCGTTTATGGTCATGTCGACCTGACAGCCTCGGTACTCGACTATTTCGCCTTCCCGGTGCCGGCCAATATTGCCGGCCGCTCATTGCTGCGCGATTACACCACGGGCCGCGAGATCATCTCCTACACCAACGGTCTGTTACGCCAGCATGACGGCAACGGCACGCTGACCGAGTGCGACTTCCAGAATGTCTGTCGACGCTACGCCAGCCCTGGTTTTATTGCCGATAGCGCACGCTATCTGGGCCGTGTCAGCGGCAAGCCGGCGCGCTTGATCAGCCAGCAAGCGGCTCTGCTCGACCAATCGTTGAGCAACGGCAGCCAGGCCGAGCAGCGCTACCAGTTCGCCAACCAGCACCCCATCAAACTCAAACCCAGCGTCAGTGATGACTGGGCGGATAACCTGGTGGGTGCACAGTACCTGACGCTGGGGGCGAAAACTCAAACCACCGTGACCCTGAAAATCCGCGCGCTGGGTTTGGGTAAACAGGGCGCCACGCTGCAATTGAAAACCAAGGAATACGACCGCAATGTGGAACTGCCGATTCCTGAGCTGCCGCTGCTGACCCGCGACAAGCCAGTCGAAGTCAGCTTCACCTTCGACAATCCGCAAGCGCGCAAGGCGTTCTCCTTCCATCTGCTGGGACAAGGCCAGGGCGCTATCGAGATCGTCGATTTCAGCGTCAGTAGCAGCCCGCTACAAACCCGGACAAAGCTGCTGGCCGCCCAGGAGGGCCTCGACGAAGAGCCCCTGAGCCGCTAGGCCTGAGGCGTCAGTGCATCGCGTAACGGCGCTCGATGGCAATGTATTCACCATTTTCCCGAATCGTCGCCAACCCTTGATTGAAGCGCTCGCAATGAGCCTGCTGGCGGCAACCCAGCTTGTAGTCCGTAGCCGCAAAAATCGGATAGAGGGCTAGCGGCTGAGTTACGTCGACCTGGGTGTACACCTCGCGGTTGAAGTAACGCAGAATGCGCATATCCGTTACGACCACATCCACCCGGCCGCTGTAGAGCATGCGATTGCGGGCAATCTGGAAGGCTTCCTCGCGATAACGCGGGTTGTTTTCAGCCATGGCCTGAAACTCGCTACCCAGCAGAAAACGCGCACGCTGGAAGGCATTAACCGAGTAGCCGACCAAATCGCTAATGCGCTGGATATCCAGGTTTCGTGAACGCAACGCCACTGCAACGTTCTGGTAACGGATATAGACGTCCGAATAGAAAATTGAACCGCCACTGCGCTCGTTGGTGGTGGCGATAACGTCGATCTGGCCCTTGCTCAGCATCAGGTTCAAGCGCTCCATCGGCGCGTAGTACGCCACCGGCTCCAGCCCGCCGCGTTGCGCAGCAGTCATCACGATGTCGTACTCCAGACCACGGGCTTCACTCTCGAAAATATACGGCGGCTTGTGCGTACCAAAGCCTACGCGCAAGGCTTGCGCCGAGGCATTCAGGCTGCACGACAATAAACAACAGAGCCACAACCACTTCATGGTGATACCCGAGTTAAACCAGTGCCCAGCATAGCCGGCTCTGGGGTAACTCTGCATGGCTCTATCACTGAGGTCGATTAAGCAGCCGTGCAGGGAAGGCCTGCACGGTAGGCATATGCCGAGTGCTCCAAACAAATACCAAAGCCCTGGCTGCTGCCCAGCCATAACCCGGCCGGTCATAACCAGCGGCCATTAAAGGAGATTGGCTTTGCCTGCAGTTTCGTCAAAAACCTCCGGCACCAGGGCCGCCGTGCCTTGGTCGTCAAGCAGTTCACGGGAGTGCTCGCCCCCAGGAATACTGCTGTCAATCATGCTAAGCAGCTGCAAGCCGCGTGGCGTCAATACGAAGTTTTCGCCGTTACCACCCTCTTCCTCTGGTCGCGGCTCGATAAAACCCGCACTCAGCAATTGTGACTCATACTCTGCGGCCTGCGCCTTCAATGCATCCAGATCACGAGTGTGCTCACCCGCGCGCTCAAGCTCCTGCGCGAGTTCCTCGGCATAAGCCCGAGGGGCGAAATTTTTACCGGCAGAGTTTTGCACCTCATGCAGCAAGCGCTCGATAAGATCCCAGTTATAAGACATATCACCTTCTCCCGTTTACGTTGCGCTCACCCTGTGGCAAGCGCGAGGGACTCAATCGCACGTCGCGCATGGCCCTCTTAATTTCGGACCCATGCATAGCCGCTTAGGTTCGACCTTAAGCTGAACCGTGCCTGCGCACCCTGAACCATGCGCTTATAGCAGCAGTCAGACATTCGGCACCTGACATGCTTCGAGGTTTGTGCCCCATGCGTCTATCCCAGCCATTACTGGCCATTGCAATACTGACCATCATCACAGCTGCTCAGGCAGAAACGCCGCTGCGCCTGACGCACCTGCAGCGCTGCGGCGACCTATTCGACAAGCGTCAGCAGCATTTCTGCCTTGAGAGCCAGGGCTTACAACGCGGGCCGCTCAAGCTGATATTCAATGGCGCGCCGCTGCCGAGCACGGCAATAGAACGCAGCGGCAAGAAATTACAGATCAAGATTGCACAAGGCAGCCAAAAAAGCGGACCGATCTGGCTGGAGCAGCAGGGCCAAGCCAGCAATCCGGTTTGGCTGTCGCTCAAAGGTAGCCACGTGGTAGCCGCTAAACCCGACGAAGTGGCGAAGAACATGGACGGGCTGACCACCTATGTCGACCTGATCAGCCTGATTATCGAGGAAGACGCCGACGGCCTGGCCGTGTCGCGTCAGCTCGCGCAGAAATACGGCGCCACCGTGGTGGGTGCCATTGCCCCGCTCAACACCTACCAGTTGCGCTTACCGGTGGACAATCTCATTGAGCGTGACGCCATAGTGTTGCGCCTGGGCAGTGAGGTCAGCGTGGACGCCGTGGTGATCGAGGAATCCGGCGCGGAAGAAGGCGACGCTATGGCCCAGAACAGCCCTGCGGCAAATACGCCGAAGCAGAATGAATGGACCGCCAATCGCTTTCTCGACGCGGTCAATTATTACCAACGGCGCATTCCAGCCAAAAACTCGCCCATACCGACCACACCGGTGCGCATCGGCCTGATCGAGCGCGAGGTGGATTTCGATGCGGCCGATTTCAGTGACTACCTGGGTGCCGCTGCGCGCGCCGATGGCAAACCCCATACCCGCTTGTACGCCCGCGATGCCGCGCGGCCGGACGGGCACGGATCAACCGTCGCAGGGATTCTCGCCGCACGCTGGGATAAGGGCGGCAACACCGGCTTCCTGCGAGGTCTAGACGGTGCCGGGCCGGGCTTTGAGGTGATCGTTGAACGCAATTCGGATGCGGGCATCACTGCCAACATCGCCGCGTCGGTCAACTTGGTCGAGGATGGTGTGCGGGTGCTCAACTGGAGCTGGGGCCTTCATCGCATCGGTGCGAAAAACATTCGCGGCGACGAGGTCGACTCACTGGTTCGCTCGGGACTGGCCATGAGCGGCTATGAGGAACTGCTCGAAGAGTTTTTCTTGTGGCTGCGCAGCGAGCATCCCGAGGTGGTTGTGGTCAACTCGGCCGGCAATGGCGCGGCGTTCTCCGGTGCCGATGAATATCGGCTGCCGTCCTCGTTTATTACCGATCAGCTGCTGGTAGTGGGCGGGCATCAACGTAGCGAGAACGACGTGCCGGTGGAGGATGCCGGCTACGCCATCAAACGCAGCTCATCGAATGTCGATACCCGGGTCGATATCAGCGCCGCTGCCTGCGTGCAGGCCTCCACCATGGGCGCGGATGAGCAAGGCGATATCCATTGTGGAACCTCTTACGCCACTCCACTGGTCGCCGGCCTGATCGCTGGCGTGCTGTCGATCAACCCGGACCTGCACCCCGCCCAGCTGCGCATGCTGTTGCGCCGAAGCGCCATGACCTTGGGGGAAGAGTTCGACTTCGAACCGACCGACGCCGAGGACCTGACCGCGCCGATTCTGCCCTCCGAACGCGACTACGAGTTGAATAACCCGGACATTGGCCGCTCCGCGCGACTCGATATGCAAAAGGCCCTCGATCTTGCGGTGAAAAGCCGCGACCGCGTGCGCTAGAGCCAACTGTAGCTACCCGACAACGCCTGAACTTCCAAGGCCAGCTGAACTCAACCGAAGACGCCAGCCTGTTTCGCCCGCGAGGACATAGCCATGAAGACTAATCTGCCAAGTAAAACTGCCATCGGCCTTTGCGCCGCCTTCGCTTTATTTGCCCAGAGCCCGACCTACGCATCCTGCACGGCCGAAGAGGCGACCGCCAAAGCCGAGCAACTCGCGGCAAAAATCGCAGAAATCACCGAGAAAGACCCAGACCGTGCGGCCCAGTTGCGCGCAGAACTTAAAGAAGTATCGCCGCAGACCTCGTCCGACGAATTAGACACGGCGTGCGAGGGTTATGAACAACGCATCAAAGAGCTGGAAGAAGCCGGGGATGAAGTTGATAGCCAAAACTAGCCATCGCCCAGGTTGTTCAGCCGCCGCCAATCACTCATGTCGATGACAGAGGATTCGCCTCGCCTTGGCCACTCCGGTCTAGACTGCAGCCACTGTGTCCAGCCCCTAGCGGAGAATGTCCATGCTTAAAGCCGAGTACCAACACCGCGGCCCGCAACCCCATGAAGTGATCAGCGCAGTTGAGCTAAAACTGCCAGAGCCTGGCGCCGGTCAGGTACGGATCAAGGTACTGGCCGCACCGATTAATCCATCCGATGTGCTGACCCTTACTGGTGAGTACGGCATGCTGCCGCCACTGCCGGCGATTGGCGGTAATGAAGGCGTCGGTCGGATCGAAGCGCTGGGCGCCGAGGTCGGCAACCTGAAGGTCGGTCAGATGGTGTTGCTGCCGGTGGGTTGCGGCACCTGGGTCAGCCACCTCAACGCCCCGGCGAACAAGCTGATTCCGCTGCCCGAAGCCGACCCGCAGCAACTGGCGATGCTCACGGTAAACCCGCCGACCGCATCCCTGATGCTCAGTGAATTCGTCGACCTCAAACCCGGCGATTGGGTGATCCAGAACGCGGCCAACTCTGGCGTCGGCAGCTACCTGATCCAACTGGCCAAGCTGCGCGGCTTCAAAACCATCAACGTGGTACGCCGTGAGTCGGCCGTGGCGGGCGTTGAGGCCGAAGGCGGTGACGTGGTACTGGTCGATGGCCCGGACCTGGCCAAGCGGGTACGCGCAGCCACTGCCGGTGCAAACGTGCGTTTGGGTATCGATGCGGTAGGCGGCGAGTCTACCGACCACCTGGCTGCCAGCCTGTGCGACGGCGGCGTGCTGGTTAACTACGGCATGATGAGCCGCCAGCCGTGTCAGGTTTCACCCTCGTCGTTTGTCTTCCGGGACGTCAGCCTGCGTGGCTTCTGGTTGGCCAAGTGGTTCCAGAACGCCAGCCAGGCCGAACAGATGAAGGTGTTTGGCGAGTTGGTACAGTTGATCGCCAGCGGCAAGCTACACACCCGCGTTGCTGCCACCTATGACGTCAGCGAGATCAAGCAGGCCGTAGCAGCCGCCGCCGATGGCGAGCGCGATGGCAAGATATTGATCGTACCGAAGTAATCCTCAGGTGAACGGCGGTGGATACCACGCCGTCGTTCAGCCGCCTGTTGGCGTATTGCTCAACCACAGCACCAGCCCCGCCAGGGACAGGTGCAGCAAGACGATCAACCAGAACAGCAGCTGATAACTCAGTTTGCGGTTCTTGTGCCGAATCAGCCGCTGCGCCAGAAAACCGCCTGGCCAGCCACCCAACAACTCATACAGATGCAGGCGCGCCTCGGGTGTGCGCTGCTGGCCTTTGATGGCGAACTGTTTGTCGCGGTAGTAGGCGATAAAGCAGATCACGCTCATCAGCCCGTAAACCAGTGCGAGCACAGACAGCACATCGACCCCGACCAGCAGCGGCTGCAGCCGTTCGTGCCAGAGCGGTGCAACACCCTGCAGCAGCGGCGGGTAGCTGGCGTAGTCGCTGACACTCAAGGCCAGGTTGCTGTGGGCAATGCTGCAGGGCTGATCGGTGTAGAGCACCACACCGTCAGGCTGCACGCATTTGTGCACCGCGCCCTGGGCCTGCGCGGCGATTAACAGTGCAACAATCCAGCAGACCCAGCGGCCCACGCCGTTACTCGGCAGCTGGCGTACGGCGCTTCAGCGGCGCCAGGCCGTCCTGGCTGACCAACACCGGCGCATCGGGTTTCGGCCGGTTGATGGTGTTGCGCTTCGGCGCCTTGGCTGCCGGCTTCTTCGTGGCGAGCTTCTTGCCGGTTTTCGGGTCGATCTTTTTCTTCTTCGGGCCAACCGCCTTGCCGGACGCCTTGAGGTTTTTCGGGCCCTGGTAGATGCCCTTTAGGTCCTTGATATTGCGTCGCTCGAAACGCTGCTTGAGGTAGCGCTCGATGCTCGACATCAGCGCCCAGTCGTTATGGCAGATCAGCGAGATCGCCAGACCTTCAGCGCCAGCACGGCCGGTGCGGCCGATACGGTGCACGTATTCATCGCCGGAACGCGGCATATCGAAGTTGATCACCAGATCCAGACCGTCAACATCCAGGCCACGGGCCGCCACATCGGTGGCCACCAGAATCTTCACCGCGCCCTGCTTGAGGCGGTCGATGGCCAGCTTGCGATCCTTCTGGTCCTTCTCGCCGTGCAACACAAAGGTTTTGAAGTCGTGAGCGACCAACTTGCCATACAGGCGGTCAGCCTGGACGCGGGTGTTGGTGAAGATGATCGCCTTGTCGTAGGTCTCGTTCTTCAGCAGCCACTCGACCAGACGCTCTTTGTGATGATTGTGGTCAGCGGTGATGATCTGCTGACGGGTGCCTTCGTTGAGCTGGCTGACGCGGTTGAGCTGCAGGTGTTCAGGCTCTTTCAGCACCTTACCGACCACTTCACGCAGCACTGCGCCGCCACTGGTGGCGGAGAACAGCAGGGTCTGGCGATCGGAGTTGCACAGCTCGGACAAACGCTGCACGTCCTCGGCAAAACCCATGTCGAGCATGCGGTCGGCTTCATCGAGCACCAGCACTTCGACTTCATCAAGCAGCAGGTTACCGGCGTTGGCGTGTTCGATCAGACGGCCAGGCGTGCCGATCAGAATATCCACCTTGCGCAGCATGGCGGCCTGCACCTTGAAGTCTTCACCACCGGTGATCAACCCGCCTTTGAGGAAGGTGAACTGAGCGAAGCGCTCGACCTCTTTCAGGGTCTGCTGCGCCAGCTCGCGGGTCGGCAACAGAATCATGGCGCGTACGCTCATGCGCGGCTGGGAAGCGCCATCGCCGAGCAGGCGATTGAGCATCGGCAGTACAAAGGCCGCGGTCTTGCCGCTGCCGGTTTGCGCGGTAACCCGCAGGTCTTTTCCTTGCAGCGCCAGCGGAATGGCCGCCAACTGCACCGGGGTAGGCTCGACAAAGTTAAGCTCGGCCACGGCTTTGAGCAGGCGTTCATGCAGGGCGAATTGGGAAAACACGGGTATACCTCGACAAAAAATCAGCAAAACAGCGGCATAGATTACCGGTTCTGCCGGCTAAAAGCCCTAACGGCCTGGCCAACGGCGTCTGTAACCAAGTTCGCAGCTCTGCGAGAGGACGATCAAATGGCGTAGATCGACACCTCCGGTCAGGCCACTACGCAAGCGCTGCGTCACGCCGTTAGAATGCGCGCCGCCATTCAATTCCGGATGACATGGGTTCCCTAACCCCATTCAGCAAAAAGGTTTCGTCATGCTAATTGCCGCCCCTCAGCGCTTGCGCAATGCGCTTATTGCACTGGTGCTGTTCCATATCCTGATAATTATTGCCAGCAACTACCTGGTGCAGCTGCCTATCACCCTGTTCGGCTGGCACACCACCTGGGGCGCATTCAGCTTCCCGTTTATTTTTCTCGCCACCGACCTGACCGTACGCCTGCTTGGCAAACAAGCGGCGCGCCGGGTGATCGCCCGGGTGATGCTGCCGGCGCTGCTGATTTCCTACATCGTCTCGGTGCTGTTTCAGGAAGCCAGCTTTCGCGGTTTCAGTGCACTGTTGGAGTTCAACGAGTTCGTACTGCGCATTTCCATCGCCAGCTTCCTCGCCTACGTACTAGGGCAGTTCCTCGATATTCAGGTGTTCGACCGCCTGCGCCAGCTGTCGCTATGGTGGGTAGCGCCAACAGTCTCGACCGTCCTTGGCAACCTGCTGGACACCTACGCGTTCTTCTCGGTGGCGTTCTGGAACAGCAGCAACCCGTTTATGGCCGAGCACTGGGTGGAAATTGCCACGGTCGATTACGGGGTCAAACTTGTCGTCAGCCTGCTACTGTTCGTGCCGCTCTACGGCATGCTGCTCAATGCCATTCTGCGCATGCTGGCCGGACGCGATGACAGCACCCCGCCCGCCACGCCGGCCAATTCTGAGCCACACTGAAGCGAACGCAGCCGATGGCTGCGTCAGTTTTTAGCCACGCCACTCGCGGAGTACCGCCATGTACCGTTCCTTGTTGCTAACCGTCACCAGCCTGGCCCTGGCAGTTGCCTTGAACAGTGCCAGCGCCGCTCCCAAACACGACAAGCATGACAAGCACGGTGGCGATGGCGATATACAGATTGATGTGCGCGGCCCGAGCATCGATATCGGCCAGGTGCGTATCGTGCTTGGCGATAACCGCGCGCTGATCGGCCCGACCCAGTCTTTGCCGCCGGGCATCCGCAAGAACCTGGCGCGCGGTAAACCGCTGCCGCCGG
Source organism: Pseudomonas sp. EA_35y_Pfl2_R111 (assembly GCF_963970955.1). Taxonomy (NCBI): domain Bacteria; kingdom Pseudomonadati; phylum Pseudomonadota; class Gammaproteobacteria; order Pseudomonadales; family Pseudomonadaceae; genus Pseudomonas; species Pseudomonas sp. EA_35y_Pfl2_R111. The sequence goes on from NZ_CAXAOM010000001.1 coordinate 656,667, forward strand.
GCATCGCCAAGCGTTTCGACAATCGCCTGCTCGGCCAACTGCCGCACTACGAAGGCTACGAATGGCGGCAAGTAGGTACCGACGTGGTGCTAGTGACCCTGGCTACAGGGCTGATCTACGAGATTCTGCAGAACGTACTGGACTGAAGCTCGCCAGGAAACTTTGTCCCCTATTGCCACTCCACTGATCAGGGCTTCAAACGAGCCCCTCATTGCGATTGGGGGCTCACAATGACATCCACTTTGATTTATTACGTGGCCGCCAGCCTGGACGGCTATATCGCTCGCCCGGATGGCCGTGTCGATTGGCTGGAAGCCATTCAGGCTTCTGGCGAAGACCACGGCTACCATGCCTTTTATGACGGCATGGATGCCCTGCTGATGGGCCGGATGACCTTCGATACGCTGATGGGTTTCAAGGGGGATTGGCCTTACCCGGGAAAGCCCTGCCATGTACTAACCCGCCATCCGCATGAGCAATTGCCGGCGGGCGTGAGCATGCGCCACTGCACTCCTATCGAGGCGCTGACAGAGCTGGCCGAGCAAGGCCATCAGCGTATTTGGCTGGTAGGTGGTGGCTCGCTGGCGGGCAATTGCTTCGCCGCCGGCTTGCTCAACGAGCTGGTGGTGAGCGTGGTGCCGTATCTGCTGGGTGCCGGTATTCCGATGTTCTCCAGCGGCCTGGAGCGCAGCCTGAAACTGCATGAGCAGCGCAGTTTCAGCAGCGGTGTGGTACAGCTGCATTATCACGTCCTGCCGGAAAACCCTGCGAATGCTGCCCTATAAGCCTTGCCGCGCCTGCTTGAGCAGCAGCCGCGCACTGTCCCAGCCGACTAACAGCACCGCCAGCCAGATCGGCAAATAGGTCAGCCATTGCGCGCTGTTGAACTGCTCACCAAGAAACAGCAGCGCCACCAGAAACAACAGCACCGGCTCGACATAACTGAGAATACCGAACAGGCCCATCGGCAGCAGGCGACTGGCGGCCATCATCGCGGCAAACGCCAGGGAGCTGAGAATCGCCAGCCCCGGCAGCAGCCACCAAAGTTGCGGTGCCTGGCTGAACAGCTGCGGCGGGCTCCACTGCAACACCAGCCAGATCGCCACCGGCGCCATAAACAGCATCTCGAAGGCGAAACCGGACAAGGCATCCAGGCGCATCCAGCGGCGCAACATAAAATACGGCGGATAACCCAGCACCGTGACCATCACCACCCAGGAGAACGCCTGGGTCAACCACAGTTCATGGGCCACGCCAAGCAAGGCGCAGAACACCGCCAGACGCTGCAACGGCCGCAGCCGCTCGCCATAGAACACCCGCCCGGCCAGCACCATGGCCAGCGGCAGAAGAAAATAGCCCAACGACACTTCCAGCATGCGCCCGGCCAGCGGCGCCCAGACAAACAGCGCCCACTGAATGCCCATCAGCAGCGCAGCCAGCGGCAAGCTGGCGAATAACAACGGCTCTCGTCGCACACGGCCGCAGGCGGCGAGCAGCATCGGCCATTGCCGCGACAGGGTAATCAGCAGCAATACCGCCGGAATCGACCACAGTACCCGCTGGGCAAACACCTGCAGCCCATCGAGCGGCGCCAGCAAGCGCACATAGCCGGGCACCAGGGCAAACAACCCCGAGGCAATAATCGACAGTGCTACACCACGCCCAGACAGCTGCATCACATTCCCCGGTTCAATCAGATCCAGCATCTTGCCTGGCTTGTAGTTAAGACCACAGCCACAAAGCGACACAGCTAGCCACTGAAACAGCCGTACAGAACAAATGCAGGACGTAAAAAAGCCCGCGCTGCTTCAGCAGAGCGGGCAGAGACGTCCAGGAGCACCGAACGCCAGGAGAGCCGGACTTAGCGGGAAAATCAGATAGCCTGGGCCAGTTGCGCCTTGGCCTGGTTCAGGCCCTTTTCCATAAACTCGCCGCCCAGGTTGAGGCCTTCGGCATGGATAAAGCTGACATCGTGAATACCGATAAACGCCAGCGCCTGGCGCAGGTAAGGTTCCTGATGATCCTGAGGGCTACCGGCATAGATGCCGCCGCGGGCCGTCAGGACAAAGGCACGCTTGCCGCTGAGCAGGCCTTGCGGACCGGTTTCGCTGTACTTGAAGGTCACCCCGGCGCGCAGCACGTGGTCGAGCCAAGCCTTCAAGGTGCTGGGGATGGCGAAGTTGTACATCGGCGCAGCCAGCACCAGTACATCGGCGGCCAGCAGCTCGTCGGTCAGTAGATTGGACAGCGCCAGCGCAGCCTGCTCGGTTTCACTCTGCTGTCCGGCCGGCGTCATCCAGCCGCCTAGCAGGTTGGCGTCCAGGTGCGGTACCTGGTCAACCGCAAGATCACGCACTTTGATCTGATCCGCCGGATTGGCAGCCTGCCAGTTGGCGATAAATTGCGCGGTCAGCTGACGTGAAACCGAACCTTGCTGACGGGCGCTGCTTTCAATTACCAGGACGTTTGCCACGTTGTTTGCTCCACCGAAGGGTTGTTGAACGTCGATGGGCAAAGAATAGGAGCGCACAATCCGATTAAAAAGCGCAAATACCTGCGCCAAACAATCTAATAATTTGATTTATATTCAACCCGCGCTTAGTCTCTGAAGCTGTCGCGGCCCAGCACCTAACTGAGTTCGCAGGTCAGCTTGACCCGTAACTTGATAATGCTGCGAGTCGACTTCAGTGTCAGGTTGCCGCTTTCACCTGCAGCCAGACTGACCTTACGGGTACGTGGCGCCTCAGGACCATTGCGAAACACCGCCGTGCACTTGGCGTCGCTGCGGCCATAGTTGTAGAGCTGCACGGCGCCCATGTTGTGGTCGATTTCTTGGGTAGTGGCCGACACTTCAGCGCCATTGAGCTGTTTCTCCAGCTCGATCGGGTAAGCCATAACAGTCAGCGGCAGGCAGGTGAGCAGTGCGCAACAGAGCTTTTTCATCAGGGCAGTCTCCGGCAAAAGACAGCCAGTTTAGGTTGATTACGTCGACATTTGCACCCTAGAACCTGTAGACGGGAAACACTATGAAAGCCCCCCGCGTAACCCTTGACCAATGGCGCACCCTGCAGGCGGTGGTCGATCATGGCGGCTTTGCCCAGGCCGCCGAGGTGCTGCACCGTTCGCAATCCTCAGTCAGCTACACCGTGGCGCGCATGCAGGAGCAGCTGGGCGTACCGTTGCTGCGTATCGACGGGCGCAAGGCGGTACTCACCGAAGCCGGCGATGTGCTGCTGCGCCGCTCGCGGCAATTGGTCAAGCAGGCCAGTCAACTGGAAGACCTCGCCCATCATATGGAACAGGGCTGGGAAGCCGAAGTACGCTTGGTGGTCGATGCTGCCTACCCAAACGCCCGTCTGGTACGCGCACTGACTGCGTTTATGCCGCAAAGCCGTGGTTGCCGGGTGCGCCTGCGCGAAGAAGTGCTGTCCGGCGTGGAAGAAGTGCTCAAGGACGGCATGGCTGACCTCGCCATCAGCGCGCTGAATGTTCCCGGGTTTCTCGGCGCAGAAATGAGTACCGTGGAATTTGTTGCCGTGGCCCACCCCGATCACCCGCTGCACCGCCTGCAGCGCGTCGTAACCTTCCAAGATCTGGAAACCCAAATGCAGGTAGTGATCCGCGATTCCGGTCGCCAGCAGCCACGCGATGTTGGCTGGCTCGGCGCTGAGCAACGCTGGACAGTCGGCAGCCTGGCCACCGCCGCCACCTTTGTTAGCAACGGTTTGGGCTTTGCCTGGTTACCGCGCCACCTGATCGAACGCGAACTTAAGGACGGCCTGCTCAAACCGCTGCCGCTGGATCAGGGCGGCAGCCGCAACCCGCTGTTCTTCCTGTATTCGAACAAGGACAAACCCCTGGGCCCGGCCACGCAGATTCTCGTCGAGCTGATCCAGCGCTTCGATGCCGCCCCTTTGCATGCAGCCTTTGCTGCGCCCCTGCCCCCAGCCTGACAAGGAGCCCAGCAGATGTCCTATTTCACTAACGACGACTGCCAGCTGCACTACGAGGAATACGGCCATGGCGCACCGGTGCTGCTGGTGCATGGCCTCGGCTCAAGCACCCGCGACTGGGAATACCAGATTCCCGAACTGGCCCGCCATTATCGGGTGATAGCCCTCGATGTGCGCGGCCACGGCCGCTCGGACAAACCCCGCGAGCGCTACAGCATTCAAGGTTTTGCCGAGGATGTCAGCGCGTTGATCGAGCACCTGAAGATTCCCCAGGTGCATCTGGTGGGTATCTCCATGGGCGGCATGATCGGCTTCCAGCTCGGCGTGGATCGCCCCGAACTGCTGAAAAGCCTGTGCATCGTCAACAGCGGCCCGGAAGTGAAGGCCAAAAGCCCGCGCGACTATATAGAGATCGCCAAGCGCTGGAGCCTGTCGCGCCTGCTCAGCCTCGACACCATTGCCAAGGGCCTCGGCCGCTTGCTGTTCCCCAAGCCAGAGCAGGAAGAACTGCGGCAGAAAATCCTGGCGCGCTGGCCGCAGAACGACAAGCGCGCCTACCTTGCCAGCCTGGATGCGATTATCGGCTGGGGCGTGCGGGAACGCCTGGCGCGAATCAGCTGTCCGACCCTGGTGGTCACGGCCGACCGCGATTACACCCCGGTGGCGCAAAAGCAGGCCTATGTTGACGAAATGCCCAATGCGCGCCTGCTTGTGATCGAAGATTCGCGTCACGCCACACCGCTGGACCAACCCGAACAATTCAACAGCAGCCTGCTAGCCTTCCTTGCCGAAGTCGAACAGACCGCCCCCACTGCCAAGCAACAATAAGGACTACCCGCATGTTCAAGACCCTCACCCTCGCCGCCTGCTCCATCCTGTTTGCCGGCAGCCTGCTGGCCGCAGAAAACCCGAAAGTGCTGCTGACCACCAGCCTTGGTGAAATCGAGATCGAACTGGATGCCGAGAAGGCGCCGATCAGCACCGCCAACTTCCTCGCCTACGTCGACAGCGGCTACTACGCCGGCACCCAGTTCCACCGCGTGATCCCAGGCTTTATGGTGCAAGGCGGCGGCTTCGATGCCGACATGCAGCAAAAAGACACCCAGGCGCCGATCAAGAACGAAGCCGACAACGGCCTGCACAACGTGCGCGGCACCCTGGCCATGGCCCGCACCCAGGTACGCGACTCCGCGACCAGCCAGTTCTTTATCAACCACAAAGACAACGCCTTCCTCGACCACGGCTCGCGTGACTTCGGTTACGCGGTATTCGGCAAAGTGGTGAAGGGCATGGACGTGGTCGACAAGATCGCCCAGGTGCCGACCGCCAACCGTGGCGGCCATCAGAACGTCCCGCGTGAGCCGGTGCTGATCACCGAAGCCAAACGTCTCTGATAGCACCACGCGGGGTGGGCCTGCTCACCCCGCGCGCGTCAACCCTCATTTTTCTGCGCAACACCCTCCTAAGCATTTGATTCGCTTCGCTCACCCCTTCGAGGCCGCGCTGAAGCGCATTCATCCTTCAGCTGTGAGGCTGTTTTTAACGCCGCGATGGCAACGCAGGTAGTTTTGCAATGGCCTGTTAGAATCGGGCGCTATTCCCTGATCTAGGCAGGATGCCTGACATGTTGTTTCGCCGTTTCGAACACCTTATCGACGTCTTCAAAGCCAGCCCGGATGTCGAGCCTCCGGCCGGCATGCTGGCGTTTTATGTCTACTATTTGCGCCAGGTCTGGCCGTTGATGATCGCCGTGCTGGTGGTCGGTTTCGTCGCCGCCCTGATCGAAGTGGCGCTTTTCAGCTTCCTCGGTCAGCTGATCGACATGACGCAGAACACCCCGAGTGGCGAGTTCTTCGCGCAACACCAGAACACCTTGCTGTGGATGCTGCTGGTGGCGCTGGTCATCCGCCCGCTGGTATTCGGCCTGCACAACCTGCTGACGCATCAGACCATCAACCCTGGCCTGACCAACCTGATCCGCTGGCAGAACCACCGCTATGTGCTCAAACAGAGTCTGAGCTTCTTCCAGAACGATTTCGCCGGACGTATCGCCCAGCGCATCATGCAGACCGGCCCTTCGCTGCGTGATTCAGCGATGCAGGTGGTTGACGCGCTCTGGCATGTGCTGGTGTACGCCGCCAGCGCGCTGTACCTGTTTGCCGCCGCCGACCTGCGCCTGATTGCCCCGCTGCTGCTGTGGATTGTGGGTTACTGCGCGGCGCTCTGGTACTTCGTGCCGCGCATCAAGGAACGCTCTGCGGCGGCCTCGGCAGCGCGCTCGAAAGTCATGGGCCGGGTGGTCGACGGCTACAGCAACGTCACCACGCTCAAGCTGTTCGCCCACACCCAGGTCGAGGAACACTACGCCCGCGAAGCCATGCAGGAATTGCTCGGCAAGGTGCGTTTGCAGTCGCGCATCATCACCACCCTGGATTTCCTGATCACCTGCCTCAACGGCATGCTGATCGTAGGCACCGGCGCGCTGGCGCTGTGGCTATGGGATCAGCAACTGATCAGCACTGGCGCCATCGCCCTGGCGTTGGGCCTGGTAATCCGCATCAACGGCATGGCCGAATGGATCATGTGGGTGGTTAACGGCATTTTCGAGAACGTCGGCACTGTGCAGGACGGCCTGAAAACCATCGTGCAGCCGCGCCAGGTGCTCGACCAGACCGAGGCCAAGCCGCTGCACGTCAGCCAGGGCGCCGTGCAGTTCGACAACATTCACTTTCATTACGGCAAACGCAACGGCGTGATCGCCGGCCTGAGCCTGACAGTGGCGCCCGGCGAGAAGATCGGCCTGATCGGCCCTTCCGGCGCGGGCAAATCAACCCTGGCCAACCTGCTGCTGCGCCTCTACGACCTGGAGAGCGGACGCATCCTGATCGACGGCCAGAACATCGCTGACGTGGCCCAGGAAAGCCTGCGCGCGCAGATCGGCATGGTCACCCAGGACACCTCGCTGCTGCATCGATCGATCCGCGACAACCTGCTCTACGGCAAACCCGAAGCCAGCGAAGCACAGCTGCTCGACGCCGTGCGCAAGGCCCGCGCCGACAGCTTTATCCCACTACTTGACGACGGCATGGGCGGCCATGGTTTCGACGCGCAGATCGGCGAGCGCGGAGTCAAACTCTCCGGCGGCCAACGACAGCGCATCGCCATCGCCCGCGTGCTGCTCAAGGACGCACCGGTCCTAGTGCTGGACGAAGCCACCTCGGCGCTGGACTCGGAAATCGAAGCGGCGATTCAGGAAAGCCTGGATACCCTGATGCAGGGCAAAACGGTGATTGCCATCGCCCACCGCCTGTCGACCATTGCGCGCATGGACCGCCTAGTGGTGATCGATCAGGGGCGCATCGTCGAAACCGGCAGTCATAGTGAGCTGATCGCCACAGGCGGCCTTTATGCGCGACTCTGGCAGCATCAGACCGGAGGTTTTGTCGGCGTCGATTAAAAACCTGCTCTAGGGGTAGATCTGGCGAAGCTCAGTTGCGCGCATGGGCCATCTGAAACTTCGCCACCCCTTCCAGCTGCGCCAGCTCATCAGCCATATCACTGATCCGCGCACTCTTCTGCCCGTCCACTGCCACGGCTACGAAGCGCCACTCCAGCTGCCCCTGTTCGAAGCTTACGGTGAACGAGCCGCCGGCAATCACATAGCCGCGCTCGCGGGCAATCTCACGTAAACGCGCCTCATGCGGGCGAACAAATCCCGGAGCGAAGCGCAGCACAATGGCCAGCGCCGGACGCGATGGCAGCCGCGCTTCCAGCTTGGCGCCCCACATCATCAACCCGGCGGAAATCAGACTAAGCAACACCGCCGCGCCATAGAAACCGACGCCCACCAGCACACCAATCGCCGAAGACGCCCAGATCGACGCTGCGGTGGTCAGGCCGCTGATGCTCATACCGTCCTTCATGATCAGCCCGGCGCCGAGAAAACCGATGCCGGTGACCACGCCCTGAATCACCCGCGTCGGGTCGACGCTGGATAATGAGTGATCGCCCAGCCAGTGCTGTGGGTACACACAGAGCACCGTCAGCGCGCAGGACGCCATGCAAACCATGCCATAGGTGCGCATGCCCGCCGCGCGACCATGGTAGGAGCGTTCATAACCCACCAGCAGGCCGAGCAGCAGCGCGCCAAGCATATTCAGAAACAGGGTCAGATTGACTGCCACGCCCGGCAGCAGCCAGAACTTATCGACCAGGGCAAATGCACTCACAACACACCTCGCGCAGCAGCGGACATGCTCTGAGCGTAGTTGCCGCCCCGACAAACTGCGCGAGCCGGGCGCTATTGGCGGTACGGCAGCAGCTCGCAAGCCTGTTCGGCATAGCCGCGCACGCCCTGCTGTTCTTCGGCGAGGAAGTTCGCCACCGCTGAGCGCAGGCCAGGGTGGCAGAGGTAGTGCCAGGAATGAGTGATCACCGGTTCAAAGCCGCGAATCAGTTTGTGCTCGCCCTGGGCGCCGGCGTCGAAGCGCTGCACCCCCTGGGCAATCGCATAGTCCATGCCTTGGTAAAAACAGGTCTCGAAATGCAGCCGGTCGAATTCGGCCAGGCAACCCCAGTAGCGTCCATACAGGCTGTCGCCGCCTAACAGGCTAAAGGCCATGGCCACCGGTCTGCCGGCCTGATGGGCGAGCACCACGCGGATCATCTCGGGCATGCGCTCGGCCAGCAGGCTGAAGAAAACGCGCGTCAGGTAGGGAGACTGGCCACGCACGCGGTAGGTATTGGCGTAACACAGGTAGACGAAATCCCACTCCAGTTCACTGAGCTGATGGCCCTCGCGCCACTCGAACTCGATGCCCTGCTCCGCCACCTGCTCGCGCTCCTTGCGCATCTGTTTGCGTTTGCGCGAACTGAGTGCGTCGAGAAAGTCCTGAAAATCCCGGTAACCCCGGTTGCGCCAGTGGAACTGACATCCCAGGCGCTGCAACCAGCCCTCGCGGTCCTGCAGCAGGGCATTTTCGGCCTCGCTGGTGAAGTTGATATGCAGGCTCGACAGCCCCTGTTGTTCCAGGCCGGCGCTTAGCTCATCGAGCAGTTGCCCGGCCGCCTCCGGCGCGCCCAGCAGGCGCTGGCCAGTCACGGGAGAGAAGGGAATCGCGCCGAGCAGCTTGGGGTAATAGTCGATCCCGGCGCGGTGGCAAGCATCGGCCCAGCCGTGATCGAACACGTATTCGCCGTATGAATGGCTTTTCACATAGCTCGGCATGGCAGCCAGCAGCTGGCCCTGCGCGCCATTTAAAACAGCATGGGCCGGCTGCCACCCACTGCGACCACCAACGCTGCCGCTGTCCTCAAGCGCACTCAGGAAGGCATGCCGGAGAAACGGCTGGGGTGAGGCGCACAAGGCATCCCAGGCATCAGCGCTCAAGCTGCTGACGGATTCGAGAGAGACAATCGGCATGCAGGATTCCATTTCGGGCGAAAACAACAGACAGCTGCAATATATCTCTAACAATGCCTACGCAAGATAGCGACTGCTCAATCCCCCTATCGAGGAGTCATCATGCAAAAGTCCCTGCTTGCCCTGGGCATCGCGCTGTTTATGGGCAGCACTGCGGTCATGGCTGAGAAAACCATTGTCCATCCTTTCCACGCCGCTCAAGCGGAAAATGCGCCGAACGACGTGCATATGGCCGTGGAAATCCCAGCCGGCAGCTTTACCAAGTATGAAATCAGCGAGGAAGGTCTGGTCTTCGTCGATCGATTCCAGTCCATGCCTGTGGTCTACCCGGCCAACTACGGCTCGCTATCGCGCACCCTGGGCGGTGACAACGACCCACTCGACGGCCTGGTGCTGACCCGCGAAGCTCTGCACCCCGGCGTGATGATCAAGTTCCGCCCGATTGGCTATCTGAAGATGATCGACGGCGGTGAAGCCGATGAAAAAATCATCGGGGTGCCCAGCAGTGACATTGACCCGACCTACGACAACATCAAGGACATTGAGGATCTGCCGGTTATCGAGCGCCAGCGCATTGAAGCCTTCTTCCGCGTTTACAAACAACTGCCAGAGGGCCGCAAGAAGGTCGAACTCAACGGTTATGGCAACGCCGAAGAAGCCCGCAAGCTAATCCAGCAGGCAATGGACAACTACAAAAAATAAGCTTGAGCTGCAGATCGCAACAAACCCCGCCTAGGCGGGGTTTGTTGTTTATCGGATTAGCAGACCGTTGAAAAACGTAGGCGAGGCAGTCAGCACAAGGCGAAAACAGGCGCTACGCAGCGAAGCGGAGTAACAGCTGCAGGCTGGCCCGCAGGGCGAACGTAGTGAGTCAAAAGCGGAGTTTACGAGCTGTAAATGAGCATTTGATTCGCTTCGCTCACCCCTTCGGGGCCGTGCTAAAGCACGTTCAACCTTCGGCTGTGAGCCTGTTTTAACGCAGTGATGGCAACGCAGGTAGTTTTTCAACAGCCTGCTAGAGCGAACGCTTGTGCTGGATCATATAGCCCAGCTTCTTGCTGGCCATCTTGCTCATTTCCTTGCGGTCGACAGAAGCATAACCACCCAGCTCTGACGCCTTGAAGCCGCTGTCGCCCACCGGGCTGTCGGCCTGTAGCGCCACCATCAGTTTGGCAGCCTCGGCAATCGCGTCACGGTAGTCGTCCTTATTGCGCAGGTCGTACTCGCTCAGTTTGAGCTCGCCGCGCAACCAGTTGCCCCAGTAGAACTCAAGAAATTCCGGCGCCACTTCGCCCGAGCGCGGTTTGTCATAGGCCACCTCGCGAGTGAAATACACCAGCGCACGGTAGGGATCATCCGCCAGGCTGCCCAGGCCCAGCTGCGCTGGAATCTGCTCCGGGCTGATCACCTGGCCCTGGCCATCCTTGAGCCAGACCTTGCGCGCTGCCTGCATGCGTTGCCAGAAGCTGCTCAAGTCCGGGCTGTCGCTGAAGTTGTCAGTCACCTTGACCCACATCTGCAGCGTTGCGCCGCCTTCTGGCTGTTCCCATAGCGTGGTGAAAGTGTGGTGACCATCGGTCAGGTACAGCTGGCCCTCTGGACCAACCACCACGGTCTTCATCTCGCTGCTATGCGCCCCCACCTCAGCCTGGCAGCTAAAACTGTCCGGCTGATACAGACTTGCACCCTTCGGCACCTTGCTGCTCTCGCCCTGGCCATTGGCCTCGCAGTACTCATCAAAGAGTTTGTTCGGCTCCTTGGCAAAGCGCCCGAGCTTGTAATAGATCTGGTCATAACCCACCACTGCCTGAGTCGGGTGCAACTGCTCAAGACGTACCTGCAACAACTCACCGGGCTTGGCCGAACGGTAGTCCTCGGCCACGGCAGCAACGCTCAAACCTGACAGCAGTAACAACACAGCACAAATGCGCATCAGACTTTTCCTCACGCAGAAAACGCTGAAAAAAAGCCCCGCACTGAGCGGGGCTTAAAGATAGGAGCAGCGGTTAAACGGTATTGCTTAGAACACGTATTGCAGGCGACCTACGATGGCTTTGCCATCATCTTCATTCTTGTCATTGCCACCCACGACAGCGACTGTATCGATGTTATCTACTTCGTAGTCGATGTAGTTCAAGCTCACGCGTACAGCGGGCGTGGCGAAGTAGTTCACACCTACCACCATGGCGCTGGCATTGAATTCATCACCGGTATCAGCCGCTACGACGCCAGCCAGACCCAGGTTGCCCGGGATAGCAGTCGCGTCAGAATCAACTTCGGAGTTCTCATAGCGCGCGAAGACTTCCCAAGTACCCTTCATATCGGTCGGCTTGTCCCACTTGCCATCACTGCCTTTGTAACCACGAGCGGCGCCGAACATGTAGGAAACCTGCGCGGTGTAACCGCTCATATCCACATCGGAGTCAACACCGACCAGGTTTTCACCGGCAATGCTGCGCTGGAAGTATTCAGCCTGGGCGCGCAGGGAACCGAACTGGACGCCCGACTCCAGCAGCCATTCGCTGTCCTTGTCCGCCACACGCACGTCACCGAGGGTCAGACGGAAATCGTTGTCGCTGCGGATGCCCATGCGAGTACGGGCGCGGGCACGGTCATCGTCCGAGCTGCTGTCGTGGTAGTTGGCCGCCAAGTGCACAACGTCAGTCCCGTTCAGGTACGGAGCCCAATGTGCGCGCAAGGTGTAGCCGTACAACTCATCGTTGTCGTCTGATTCGTAGTTATTGTTGTTGTCGCTGTCTTCGTAGGTCGCAACCTGAGCCATAAGGCCGTAGTTGTCGCCAGAGTGTTTGAAGTTCACGCCAAACTGGGTGTCTTCATCACCATGCAGGAGGTCGTACATAAACGGACGTTCGATAGCGGTGATCCACGACGAACTGGTGGTGCCTTCCAGGCCGTAATCAACACCAAAGCGGCCAACGGTGAAGGTGCCAAAGTCCAGACCGGTGTAGGCGATGAAAGCACGGTCAACACTGGTGTCATCGGTCTCGTCGTAGCTCAGACGCAGACCCCAATCCCAATCACTGTAAGCGGTGCCTTCCAGGCCGAACTCACCACGACGGATGTAGGTGTTGAAGGTATCGTCGAAGGGATCGTTTTGATCGGCAGCCATCAGGCCGTCGAAGTTGGTTGCGTCCCACTGCAGCTTACCGCTGAGTTTGAAGCTGAACGCTTTGTCGGTGGTAGCGACTTCCAGACCGCCTTTGGTCTTGATCACGATATCGGCGCCGTCAGATGTGACGGTACCGGCGAAAGCCTGGGCGGAAACGGCCAGGGCCAGAGCGCTGGTTGCGAAGCCGGCCATTACTCCACGAAAGCTGTGCTTACGGATCATCGAAGATTCCTCTAAATGGACTTTAAGTGTTGAAAACACCCGAGCGCTGGGGCTCGTTCGTGCTGGAGGGAATCTTGGCGGCGGGATATTTCAGGGCAGTTGCTGATATATAAATATTTGATTACAAGGGAACTTTTTACTTCCTTTGCCTATAAGCAGTGAAAAGCGCTCTGGAACCATGCTGTGCTAAAGGCCTATCGCCATTGCGGCGACAGGCCAGGTTCAGCTTATGGCTGCTTACGAAAGGCCTTGGCCAACCAGTAGTCCACGCTCAACCAACGCCCCGCGCCGCTGAAAAACAGCGCCACCAGCATCACCAGGTAGGTGGCGGCAAACTCGATGCCGTTGTTCAGTATCACCAGCTTGCCGCTGCTGGTCAGCCAGTCGTAGTTGCCGTGCTCTTTGAGCAGCTCACGGGCGCGTTCGAGCTTGCCCACCGACTCCATGACACGCTCATTGGCGAACGGCGCACTGGCATCGGCAATCGCCTGCCAGCCGTAAGGCAGGTGCACGGCGAAGATCGCCACCAGCATGGTGACAATCAGCGGGATGCTGATCCAACGCACCGCCAGGCCGAACAACAACAGCAGCGCCCCACCCGCCTCGGTCAAAGCCGCTGCCCAGGCCAGCAGCTCGGGGAATGGCAAACCCAAGCCCCAGTCCGGGTTGCCGAACCACGCCGCCGTAGCGTCGATATCGGCCAGCTTATGCATGCCAGCCATCCAGAACACCGGCACCAGATACAAGCGCAACAACAGGGGCCCAAGAAAATCCAGGCGACGAGAAGCGTCCAGGGCGTCCTGGAGACGATTGATAAAGCTCAGCATGGTAAATCTCCACAAGCCGGCGTTTGGCGCCGAGGTCAGGTACAGCGGGGGGTTAAGAACACCAGATGCCCTGGCGTTGCCAGTCATCCAGCAGGGTTTTGGCGTTGTTGAAATAGGCGTTGTCGGCGTTTAGCCCATGCTGCTGAGCCAGCGCTAACAACGCCGGTTCAGCCGCCTCACCAGCCTGCAGGCGCGCCGCCAGTTGGTAAGCAAAGGGGCTTATCTGCATAAAGCGCACCTTATCCTGCGTATCACGCCAGACCAGCAGACAGGTCGGCTCGGCATCTGCCTCACGGGGTTGGAAGTCCATACCTATGCGCTGCACCGGCCACTGATACGCCAACGGCCAGGCCAGTGGCGACCAACCCTGGGCCGGTAGCGTGGCTTCGCTGACATCCAGCGCCAACTCGACCCATTCGTAATGCGCCAACTCCAGAATAAACGGGGGATCGCCGGCTTCGGCGACGTAGCCCTGCTGCAACCAGGCAAGAAACTCCTGGCTGATCTCAAGAAAGTACGGCGTGCGCGCCTGATGCTCGGCGATAAAGCTGCGCACCAGGCGCTGCCAGCGACTTGCCTCGATCAGCCGGTGCAGCACCGGAAAGGCGCCGCTGATAAAGCCTTCGATATTGTTGAAGAACAGCGTTTCATACACCGCCATACGCTCAGCGCTGACGCCACCCAGCAGCGGCTGCTCTGCCGGTTGGCGAATACGCGCGGCAAAAGCGCGCTGTGCTTCGACGCCGCTCATGTGCCGTAACTCCGCAAAGGAACCGCTGCCGTTTGCAACTGACGAATCTGCGCCACCTCGGCGTACAGCTCGGCAATCGGCGGGAAGTTGAAATCCCGTTCCAGCAAGGTCGGGCGTATGCCGTGCACGGCATACGCCTGTTCTAGCAGCGCCCAGACAGGGTCGATCACCGGCGCGCCGTGAGTGTCGATCTTCAAATCACTGGCCTGGTCGTAATGCCCGGCCACATGCAGATAGGCGATGCGCGCACTGGGCATGCTGGCGATATACGCCTGCGCATCGAAGTTGAAATTGATGCTGTTGACGAAGACGTTGTTCACATCCAGCAACAGCTGGCAGTCGGCCTGTTCCAGCACCGCGCGGACAAACGCCGCCTCATCCAGCTCGCCCGGCAACTGCGCATAGGCTGAGACGTTCTCGATTATCAGCGGCCGTTCCAGCACGTCCTGGACGATGCGCACGCGCTCGGCGATACGCAGCACCGACTCCTCGGAAAAGGGCAGCGGCATCAGGTCATACAGCTGGCCATGGTCGGCGCAGGCCGACAGGTGTTCGCTGTAACCGCGCACGCCGTGCTGCTCGAGAAAGCCCTTGATGGCCTTGAGCAGCTCGATATCCAGCGGGGCAAAGCCACCGAGGTTGAGGGACAGACCATGACAGAGCAGTGGCAGGCGCTCGCTTAAGGCACGCAACTGCTTGCCCAAACGCCCGCCGACACCGATCCAGTTCTCCGGTGCCACTTCGAGGAAATCCACCTCGGCTGTGCTGCAGTCCTGCAGCGCGCCAAGCAGGCCGCGACGCAAGCCCAGACCGGCACCGTTGACGAAATCCATCTGCATACCCTGCCCCTGCCTCAGTTATTCAGTTACTCGGCTTTCTTCTCAGCGCCGCACTTGCCTTCACCGCATTTGCCCTCGCCATCGGCTTTGACTTCGCCACCACATTTGCCTTCACCACACTTGCCTTCGCCTTCGGCTTTTTTCATATCGCCGCCACATTTGCCTTCACCGCAGCTGCCTTCGGCGGATTTTTCGCCGGCAGCCAGGCTGTAGCCGCTGCTCAGTTCCTGCGCGGCAAACGGGTTGCTGGCGGCCTGCACGCTAAACGCAGCGCTGCTCAGCAGTACCGCGCCCAGGGATGCAACAACGGTGTTCAGATGGTTCATAGCAACTCTCCAATGGTGGTTTACAGTGGCGGCCGATTGGCTGCCTCGCGCTAATAGACGCAGCCAAAAAGCGGCTGTTACAGCTAACCCGTAAAAAGAATTCCGCGCGAGCTAAACCCTAGAAGATTTTTGCCGCCGGCCAAGCGATCCGGCACACTACGCCCCCCGAGCAAATGCTCGTTTTCAAGCCTGCAGACTCCGTATGACCCGATCCCCGCTCCGTCGTCTTATTTTTGGCACCCTGCGCCGCGTGCTGTACCTCTGGGTGCGCTCGGAAACCATCAACCAGTCCGCCTTTACCCTCAAGCTCGACCGCAGCAAGCCGGTGTTCTATGTGCTGCAGCAACCGTCGCTGAGCGATCTGGCGGTGGTCGATACCGAGTGCCGCAAGGCCGGCCTGCCGCGCCCGGTACTGCCGGTAGCGGTGGGTGAGCTGCTGGAGCCTGCCGCCTTCTTCTACCTGACGCCTGAGCCCGATTGGCTCGGCCGGCAGGACAAACGCGGTATCTCGCCCACCCTGCAACGCCTGGTCAGCGCGCTGAGCCAGCATGCGGTGGACGATGCGCAGATCATTCCGGTCAGCGTGTTCTGGGGCCAATCGCCCGACCGTGAAACCAGCCCGTGGAAGCTGCTGTTTGCCGACAGCTGGGCGGTTACCGGGCGCCTGCGCCGGCTGGTCAGCATCCTGATTCTCGGCCGCAAGACCCGCGTGCAGTTCTCCACCCCTATTCATATGCGCGAGTTGATCGAGCAGGACAAAGGCCACGAGCGCACCCTACGCATGGTCCAGCGCATCCTGCGGGTGCACTTCCGCAACCAGAAGGCCGCCGTGATCGGCCCGGACGTCTCGCACCGGCGCAACCTGGTCAAAGGCCTGGTGCACGGCCCACAGGTGCGTCAGGCGATCATCGAAGAAGCCGAACGCGAAAATATCAGCCTGGAGAAGGCCGAAAGCCAGGCGTTGCGCTATGGCAACGAGATCGCCTCGGACTACACCTACACCGCCATTCGCTTCCTCGAACTGGTGCTGAGCTGGTTCTGGAACAAGATCTACGACGGCATCAAGGTCAACCATATCGAGGGCGTGCAGGAAGTCGCCCAGGGCCATGAGGTGATCTATGTGCCCTGCCATCGCAGCCATATCGACTACCTGCTGCTGTCCTACCTGCTGTTCCGCAATGGCCTTACGCCGCCGCATATCGCCGCCGGTATCAACCTCAATATGCCGGTGATTGGCAGTCTGCTCCGGCGCGGCGGTGCGTTCTTTATGCGCCGCACCTTCAAGGGCAACCCGCTGTACACCGCAGTGTTCAATGAATACCTGCACACCCTGTTCAGCAAGGGCTTCCCGGTCGAATACTTCGTCGAAGGCGGCCGCTCGCGCACTGGGCGTATGCTGCAGCCGAAAACCGGCATGCTGGCCATCACCATGCGCAGCTTCCTGCGCAGCAACCGCCTGCCCGTGGTCTTCGTGCCGGTGTATATCGGCTACGAGCGCGTGCTGGAAGGCCGCACCTACCTGGGTGAGCTGCGCGGCGCGAGCAAGAAGAAAGAATCGATCTTCGACATCTTCAAGGTCATCGGCGCCCTCAAGCAGCGCTTCGGCCATGTCTGG
The DNA here is from genome assembly GCF_963970955.1 of Pseudomonas sp. EA_35y_Pfl2_R111. Classification (NCBI taxonomy): domain Bacteria; kingdom Pseudomonadati; phylum Pseudomonadota; class Gammaproteobacteria; order Pseudomonadales; family Pseudomonadaceae; genus Pseudomonas; species Pseudomonas sp. EA_35y_Pfl2_R111. Next base: position 673,752 of record NZ_CAXAOM010000001.1, read on the forward strand.
GTCAACTTCGGCGAGCCGATCAAGCTGGCGGAATTTCTCGACAGTGAGCAACCGGACTGGCGCGAGCAAGATTACGGCACGCAGTACCGCCCGGCCTGGCTCAATGAAGCCACCAACAACCTGGGCGAGCGCGTGGCGCAGCACCTCAACGAGGCGGCGGCGATCAACCCGGTCAATCTGGTGGCCCTGGCGCTGCTTTCCACCAGCAAGCTGGCCCTGGATGAACGCGCCCTGTCGCGGGTGCTCGACCTCTATCTAGCCCTGCTGCGCAGCGTGCCTTACTCGCCGCACACCACCCTGCCGGACGGTAACGGCCAGGCGCTGATCGAATACGTGCAGAAGATGGACCTGCTCGCCGAACAGAAGGACGCCCTCGGCAAGATCCTCTATCTGGACGAGCACAATGCCGTCCTGATGACCTACTACCGCAACAACGTGCTGCATATCTTCGCCCTGCCTGCGCTGCTGGCGAGCTTCTTCCAGAGCAGTTCGCGGATGAGCCGCGAGCAGATCCTGCGCTTTACCCGTGCGTTGTATCCCTACCTGCAGTCCGAGCTGTTTATCCGCTGGGATATGGACGAGCTGGACGGTGTGGTCGATCAGTGGCTGGCCGCCTTTGTCGAACAGGGCCTGCTCAAGCTCGATGGCGACATGTACGTGCGCCCGGCCCCGAGCTCGCGCGAGTTTGTCCTGCTCACCCTGCTGGCCCGCGCCATCGTGCAGACCCTGCAGCGCTTCTATATGGCCACTGCCCTGCTGCTTAATGCCGGGCAGAACACCATCAGCGCCGAAGAGCTGGAAGATCTGTGCACCGTGATGGCCCAGCGCCTGTCGATCCTGCATGGCCTCAACGCCCCGGAGTTCTTCGATAAGAGCCTGTTCCGCCACTTTATCCAGAGCCTGCTGGAGCATGGGGTGCTGCGTCAGGATGAAGCTGGCAAGCTCAGCCACCACCCGCTTCTCAGCGAACTGGCTGAAGGCGCCGCCAAACGCGTACTGCCAGCAGAAATTCGCCTGTCGATTCGCCAAGTAGCCATGGATCAAAACGAGGATGTCGTCGAGCCGGTGTAACAGAAAATTGTAGGAACGGCTGGGCGGCACTCCGCCATGCCCGCGAACACAGCGCATCCAGCCAAGTGATCGCGGGCATGGCCCGCTCCTACACCATTCGCGACGTAGGGTAGATGACGCTTTTCTCATCCACCATGCGATTCGGTGGATGGATAAAGCGTCAGCCACGCGCCCCTATCCACCCTACGAAGTCACAGGCTTGTAGATACCCCAAGATCGACCACGGCAGAGCACCATGGCCCCAAGCGACGACAAAACCAGCAAACCGTCCCGCGCGGAATTTCACCAAGCCAATCAGACCCGCGCCGAGGCCGAAGCTCTGCGCCTTCTAGCCGCCAAGGCTGAAATGGGTGGACGCTGGTTAAGCTGGGTGGCAGCAGAGCTGTACGCCCTAAGGCCTGCTGCCTATGCGCAGATGGTGCGCCGCGAGTTGCAACGCCTGAACCACTAACGCCACAGCCACGCGATGGAATGAACGAGGGCACTGACTGCAAAGAATATGCGCGTTTACCGGCCTTACTGCTGATCAGTCAGCGCGCACGAACTGACGCGAGCGCGCCCTGCTTGCTTGGCCAGGTAGAGCTGCCGATCAGCTTCGCCAACAACGGTTTCGGATGTCGCTCCAGCAGCCGGCACAATAGTCGCCACCCCAAGCGAAACAGTAACAACGTGCTCCAAGTCGGAATCCATATGTTCAAGCTTGAGCGCCCGTACGGCTGTTTGCATGCGCTCGGCAAGCTGCACAGCATCGCTCAACCCTGTACTGGGCAACACACAGGCAAACTCTTCACCGCCATAACGCGCCAGCAAATCGTATGGGCGTCTAATCACACCATTAAGCGCCCCAGCCACAGCCTGCAAGCACGAATCACCTCGTTGATGGCCGTAGCAATCATTGAAGCGCTTAAAGTAATCAACATCGATCATGATGACCGATAACGCAGTTTTTTCCCGCAAACTGCGCCGCCAGTTGAGTTCAAGCGCTTCATCGAACTTGCGTCGGTTGGCAACACCCGTAAGGCCATCCAGTAAAGCAATAGAACGCAAGATGTCGCTCTGCCGTTTAAGCGTCAGGTGGGTGTTGACCCGCGCTTTTACAATGACGGGGTTGATCGGTTTAACGATAAAGTCCACCGCGCCCAGCTCAAAGCCACGCACCTCATCCTGCTCTGCCCCCTGAGCGGTAACAAAGATGATCGGGATGTCACGGGTTTCCGGGTCTTCTTTGAGATGACGGCACACGTCATGTCCGTCGAGCCCCTCCATATGCACATCAAGCAGGACCAGGTCCGGCAATATCGTGCGACAACTCTGCAATGCTTGCTCACCGTCCGTGGCCATAAAGATTTCGCACTCGTCACGGAACAACTCGTGCAGCACCAAGATATTGACGCGCTGATCATCAACCAAAAGTATTTTTGGTTTCTGCCGCATAGCCGTTTGCCACCGCTGCATCAATAAACCCTCAGACCGAATTCAGCAGCTCATGCCCAGCCAGTAAAGATGCAGCAAAGTCCAAGGACTGCACTGAATCTAGAAACTTGCCAAACTGGGGCCGCAGCGCCTGTGGCGTCTGCGCCAACAGCGCCTCACTTTGGACTATTGCCTGCATATTGCCGGTCTCTAACAACGCCAGAATATCCCCCAAGGCCTCACGCCATTGTTCGAGGGAAAATACTGCAGGATTTATCTCTGCTGAAGGCAACTCAGTAGGCAATTCAAACATAGCCTTCAGCGCTTGATCACTTGTGTGTAGCAGCTCACGCAACGCCTCAACAAAGCCGCCATCGGCTAACACTTGCGCCTTGGACGCGTCATCTCCATGCAGTAATTGCTGCTCCAGCTCACCCGCCAGCTGTGAAATGGCCCAGGCACCCATGGTGCCGCTGCTGCCTTTGATGGCATGTAGCACAGCGGCCGCACCGGCGGCATTGCGCTGTTCAACCTGCTCTTGCAAGCGAGCGAGCTGCTTCGCCTGCTCTGGCGCGAAACTGCTCAGCACATTGCGAATCAATTGATGATTACCGCCAAAACGTTGATTAATCGAAGCGGCTGACTCCACCGCAGAGTCATGCGGTTGTGCTGGTGGCTGGGTTACTGGCGCCACATCCTCGCGCCCCGCGTGACGCAGTAGTGTGGCAACCATTTTTTCCAGATCAATTGGCTTACCGAGGTGATCATCCATCCCCGCCGCACGGCATGCTTGCTCATCAGCGCTGGACGCATTGGCCGTCATGGCAATGATTTTTAGCCCCTGGTTCCGTGCATCTGCGCGAATCCGCCGCGTTGCTTCCAGGCCGTCGATGTCAGGCATCTGAACATCCATCAACACGGCATCCAGGGTTTGTGCGTTGTCAGTGACCAGCTGCACCCCGTCAAGGCCTCCCTCGGCAAGGGTCACCTGGGCTCCCTCGCCTTTCAATAACTCGAAGGCGACCTGACGGTTGAGCATGTTGTCCTCGACCACCAGTAAGTGCATGCCACTCAAACGCTTTGGCTGCGCAGCGCGTTGGCTGGCTACAGACGGCTGAGGAGCGACCTCCCCCATGGAGACTCGCTGGATCGTATCGGCCAGCTGCTGAGGCGTTACCGGTTTACTGAGGAACCCGGCAAAAGGCGCGTCATCTTCCTGTTGCGCATCAGCCAGCACCTCGCGCCCGTATGCAGTAATCATGATGACCAACGGCATCGACAGCCCCTGACTGCGCTGACGAATCAGCCGTGCTGCGCTCAACCCATCCATATCAGGCATGCGCCAGTCCATCAGGATTACATCGTAGGCTTTACCCTCGCGCTGCATTTGCTCGACGCGCTCAACCGCTTGTAAACCATCATTGACAAGGTCCACCTGCCATCCCAACGCCTCGACCATGCGCGCCAGCAGATAACCGGCCACCTCGTTATCATCTGCCACCAGCAAGCGCATTGGTCGATCAACACCCGGGCAGAACGCGCGCAACGGTAAGGGATGCGAGACACCCAGTTCGATGTCAAACCAGAAGCGGCTCCCTACGCCCACTTCGCTGCTGACCTGCAGTTCACCGCCCATCAAGTTGATCAGCCGCTTGGAAATAACCAAGCCCAACCCGGTGCCACCAAAACGCCGGGTAGTCGATGCCTCAGCCTGAGTGAAGCCATCGAAAATACGGGTCAGGTGATCGGCATTGATACCGATACCGGTATCCGTGACTTCAATACGAACGCTTACTTCCTCACCCAAGCGTTGCAACGCTTCGATCCTGACCACCACTTGACCGTACCGGGTGAACTTCAAGGCATTGCCTGCCAGATTGATCAGCACTTGCTGTAAACGCAGGCTGTCGCCAAGCAAGGCACTGGGTAATTGCGGGTCCAGATCGAACATTACTTCCACATCTTTGTGGCCCTGATTACCCGACAGCACGACCGCTAAATCGCGCATTAACGTCTCGAGTTCAAAGGTGTGTAGATCCAACTGCAACTTACCCGCATCAATTTTTGAGTAGTCGAGGATATCGTTCAGCAGCCCCAGCAAAGACTTTGCAGCTGTCTCGGCCTTGCTGACGTAATCCAGTTGCCGGCTATCCAGTTCGGTGTTCTGCACCAGGTGCAGCATGCCCAGAACCGCGTTCATTGGCGTGCGAATTTCATGGCTCATATTGGCCAGGAATGATGATTTGGATGCGCTGGCCGCATCCGCCTGCTCCTTGGCATCAAGCAACCGTGATTCGAGCTCACGTTGCTCAGTGATGTCGCGATTGATACCCGTAACCCGGACCGCAACACCCCGACTGTCCCTCTCCACCTGAGCGCCTGCCTGAACAACCCGAACCTGGCCATCAGGCCGTACGACACGGAAGATCGGGTCGTACAGGCCTCGCCCCTCGACCGCCATACTCAGCTTGCTCGCCGCCATTTCAACATCGTCAGGGTGTACGCGTGCATGCCAGTGTTCGTAGTTCAAGCCCGTATCACGCAAGCTCAGCGGCTGGTCATACAACTCGAACATACGGTCGTTCCAGCTCAACGAGTTGTCAGCCAGGATCCAGGACCAGATACCCAGCTCGGCCACATCAGCCGCCATCAATAACTGATCACGCGCCGACGCAAACGCATTCTCGGAAGCCTTGCGGGCAGTCAAATCCACAGCAATGCCGAGGTAACCGGTGATCTCGCCATGCTCATCACGCATAGCCGTGACGGCCAGGGACACAGGTAAATAGGTGCCGTTCTTGCGCACATAGGTCCATTCACGTGTCTCGGCCCCCTCGAGTTCGGCCGTGTGCACAAATACGCGGAAGCCTTCTATGGTTTGCCCGTATTGCGCAGTCAATTCGCGTGAGCGAGCCTCTACTTCTTGATTCAGATGGAAGATGGCCGGGCTGCTCTTATCGATCAGCTCAGCCGCCGTGTAACCCAATATGCGCTCTGCGCCCGTGTTGAATAAGCGAATAATGCCCTCGCGATCAGTGGCAATGATCGCGACTTCTGAGGCTGAACGCATCACGTTGCCAAGCAATACATTGAGCTGGTTTAACTCGGATGTACGTTGAACAACCTGAGCCTCAAGGCTGCTGTTGAGTTCATGAATCTTCGCCTCAGCAGCTATTTGCTCAGAGTTATCCCGTACGGTTTTTGACGCCCCGATTACTTGGCCCGCAGAGTCGCGGATAGGCGACACCGTGACGGAAACAGGGATCAACGTACCGTTTTTATCTTGCCGTTGGGTATTAAAACTGGGCACTGATTTGCCCGCTTCAATACAGGCCAGAATCTCGGCTTCTTCACTTTTTAGCGACTCGGGAACGATCAGCTCAGAAAGGCGGCGCCCTAACGCCTCCTGCGCACTAAATCCAAATAGCCTCTCGGCGCCTCCATTCCAACTGGTCACCGTGCCATCAAGGTTTTTCCCAATAATCCCGTCTACCGAACTTGCAACAATCGCGGCCAATTTGGCCTGTTCTGCGATGAACTGCAGTTGACGTGCACGACTAACGCTTAGCACGCCGACCAAGGCGGCCAACAGCACAGAACCAATCAACCCAAGACTCAATACCAATAACGGGGAAAGCTGACGAAGTTGGCTGATAAACAGCGGATGCACGCCGAACTGCAACTGCCAGCGCCGGCCATACACATCACGCTCTACAGTTTTTGAAAGCACAATATCCTGAGTAGCCTCATCCTCAGACTTATAAAAAACGACACCTTGTGTGGGGTCGGTAATGTCACGTAACTCAAGGCTAACGGCCTGCTCCGGCGGGCGTATCCCACTGAGTACGGCATCCATACTTAACGCCGCATAGCTCCAGCCAAATGCTTGCGCCTCACGTGCATCAACGGTGCTTGGATCAACCACGCTACGATAGATGGGCATCAGAATCAGAAACGATTGCTGCGGCTGACCAATGCCCTGCACCAGCGTAATAGGGCCTGACAGACGCACTTCACCACTCAACATGGCGGAACGTGCGGCCTGCCGCCGATTCGCCTCGGAGGCGATATCCAGCCCAATGGCCACCCTATTGGGCTCGACCGGGCTGATGTATTGGATGACATAACGCTCGGCGTCATGGGGCGTAAGCTGGCGAATAGCAAAGTCTGGCCAGCCATCAGCACGCGCCTGAGCCAAAAACGCCACTTCATCTTGCGGGGCTACGCGGCGAATAAAGCCAAACCCTCGCGCCCCCGGGAACTCTACTTCAACGTTGCGCGTCTTGCTGTAGCGGTCAAAACCCTCACGGGTGATGCCGTGCTCGCCCATCGTTTGGATCGAGCCGCGCGCGCCACGCAAACCATACTGATAAAGCTTGATTCGATTGACCACTGCATCGGCAGACTTCTGCGCAGCAGTATTGACGGCCTCACCAGCCTGCTGCTGATTAAACCGAGCAACTCCCACCGCTGCAGCAATGCTGATTACCAAGCCGGCAAGCAGGCTGAGAATGGTCCATTTATTGGCAGCAACGATGGCGTAATTGTTTTTTATCGACATAGCATCCCTACAACAATGTCAGAGCGCTGATCAGCAATGTTCACCCACAGCAAAACCTGGATAACTCAAGCGTGGTGCGGTGATTGGCGAATCAACAAAACGTATCGCACGACTGCTTTTATGGTTATCGAGCACTGAGGTTGCCAGAGTCCAGCAGTACGCAGAGTTGGATAAACGGCACCGGCCGAGAGTACAAGTAGCCCTGCATGATTTGGCAACCAAAGACTTGCAAGGCAGTAGCTTGCTCCTGGGTTTCCACGCCTTCGGCGACCAATTCAAGGCCGAACGCCTGAGCCAGTCTGACAATGGCCTCAATAATCGCTGCATCACTCTTATCAACCAACATGTCACGCACAAAACTTTGGTCGATTTTCAACACATCAACCGGAAAGCGTTTGAGGTAGCTAAGGCTTGAGTAACCCGTACCAAAATCATCGAGCGCAATACGCACCCCCATACCGCGCAAGGCGTTCAGTACGTGTTGCGTGTGCGCGACATCCTTTGCCAGTACACCCTCGGTGATTTCCAGCTCAAGAAACTCTGGCGCAAGCTTCGACGCCAGCAAGGCATCCTGCACTATCTGTAGAAATGACTCTTCGCGAAACTGCACCGCCGAAATATTCACACTAACCACAAGACGCATGCCCTGCGCGATAAGCATCTGGGCATCCTCACAGGCCTGCTGCAGTACGAATGTGCCGATGGGGATAATTAGCCCAGTCTCTTCGGCCAGGGGGATAAACTCGGCAGGGGAGATAAGCTGACCACTGCTGTTACGCCAACGTACGAGCGCCTCCATACCGACCACTACATTCTCGGTGGCCATGACCTTTGCCTGGTAGAAGACCTCAAATACGCCATTCTCCAGCGCTCCACGCATGTGCTGTTCCAACAGGTGCCGCCCGCGGGTGCTGCGCTCGATATCGGGGGAAAAGAAACGACAACGGTTACGCCCATCGAGCTTGGCTTGATACATGGCCGAATCCGCATGACGGTAGAGCGACTCGGTGTCCTCGCTGTCGTCAGGAAACAGACTGATGCCGATACTTGCCGTCAGGTCGTAGCGATTACCTTGAATCATGAAGGGTGTACTGATGATGGCGAGCAATCGCTCAGCAAAATCGCCGACCACATCAAACCCGCTGACTTCTGGCAATAGGACGATGAACTCGTCTCCGCCCTGTCGACTGACCGTATCCAACGCCCTGGATGCCAGCGATAAGCGAGCAGCGACTTCCTTGAGTAGCTCATCACCAATGGAATGCCCCTGCGAGTCATTAATGCCTTTGAAGTTATCCAGGTCCAGCAACAGCATGGCCACATGAACCTCGCTGCGACGGGCCTTCTGCAAGGCTTGCTCGGTACGGTCCTGCAGCAGCGTACGGTTTGGCAACCCTGTCAATGCATCATGATTGGCGAGTTTCTTAGCCTCATAACGCAATGCCAGGTGGGCTTTGATATGGGCCCTGGCCACCGGCGCGTTCAGCGGTTTGTGAATGAAATCAATGCCGCCATATTCCAGCGCGCGCAATTCGTTCTCAGACTGAACATGCGAAGTGACAAAGATAATGGCGGCATCGCAAAGTTTCGGATCAGCCTTCAGTGCCTTGCAGACGGCAAAGCCGCTCATACCAGCCATCTCGATATCCAGCAACACAAGATCCGGCTTGCACTGCCTGGCCATTGCCAAGGCAGAAGGGCCATCATTGGCTAAATGTACCTCCCCTAGATCGCGCACGGCCTCATGCAGAGCGAGCGCATCCGTGGTCTGGTCTTCGACGATCAGAATGACCGACTCGACGTCAATTCCTTTACTTATGCGCATGCGCGGCTCCAGATCCTTGCGTTGCAACTCCATACTCGCTCAGCCTAGCTCGCTTTGTGTTTACTGGTAGTTCACCGAATGTATGCCCATACCTCACGCCAAACCAGCGAGTCTGCTCAGCCGGTCAACAGTGGCCGGTGGTTCGCTATTATTTATAGCGGCTGCAAGCCGCATCAGTACCTGCTCGCGGCGGACCTGCGCCTGTGGCAGCGCATAAACAGCACCTATCAATTCTCGCAAGGCCATAGGCAGTTCCCACTGGGCTTTCAGCTTGATCGCAAATGGCGCGGCAAAATCGCAGATAGCCTGCATAAGCAGGTTTTCATCCAGCGTATTACCTTGGTTTTCCCACTTATAAGCTTGATAGATCACACACAGCTCGCCGATTCGATGTAACAGAGCAGCAGTCTGCAGTGGCACCGGCTCAATGCCACACTGCTTAGCCAACGAAACCACACGCTCAGCAAGAGCGGTGGCATTGTCCAAATAATCTTTCATGAGCACTGACAGGACTAAATTGTCCTGCATGTTGACCTGCTTTAAGGCAAACCCCATCGCCAGATTCACACTGGTACGCGGCCCGAGGCGCCTAAGCGCATCACGCAAGCTGGTGCACTGCGCGCCCAAACCGATATAGGCCGCGCTATTGGACGCGGCAATAAGGTGCACGCAAAGTGACGGGTCACCTTGCCAGCCACTCGCCAATTCACGCAAATCAAGTGACTCTCCGCGATAACCCAGTTGAAGCTGCTCTTTCACCTGTTCCAGCATCGGCAAGTCGAGGCCGTCAGCTGTCAGCCCGCTCAAATAGGCGGTGAATGCTTCCTGAGTCATGGGAGCCGTGGCTACAAAATCCTGCTGCGGGAGGAGCCCTTCAATACACGCCACAACACGTGGCACATCAAATGGCTTGGTAATGAAAGCACTAATGCCCAGCCGCCTTACCTCAAGCACACTCTGCCGGTCAGAGCGGCCGGTAATCATCACCAGTGGTGTTTCGCGGTCCTGTAAACGAATTTTCTGCAGCAAACTCACGCCCGAACCGTCAGGCAAATTCCAATCAGCAAGCACCAGGGTATAGCGCGCCTCCTGCCAAGAAGCGAAAGCACTTTGCATGTCACCAAAGCAATTGACCTGAATGCCGGGACGAAGGCTTAGGACGATCTGTTTCAACAAATCTGCTATCCATGGATCATCGTCAACAATCATCACCTGCATGTACCGCCCCCATGGCCGCTTCAATCCGTTACGCGATGTAGCTATAGGCTCGTGCCGCGTTTCTGACCGCCATTTCACCAACTCAGCCTAGCACTCCATTGATGACCCTGACCTGGCAGTAGACATTGACACGAGCACTGGCAGAGCAGCCGCCAAACGTGGAATGCCCGCAGAGATTCGAGAGATGCGCTGTCGACTCGCCAAGTTGCCATAGACCAAAACGCAGACGTCAGCAACCCGGTGTACGGACTGTAGAAACGGCGTGAACGCTTCGGCCAATGGCCGCGAATAGGCATGCCCCGCTCCATCTCCTACGAGACTTGGGGGATAACGCTTTAACCCGCTAACACAACCGTTCTACGAAGCAGGCACCTGCCCCACTGCCGCGTTAACACAAAAGACGCAACGCCTCGGGCGGCATCGGCCGGTTGAGAAAATAGCCCTGAGCTTCATCGCAACCGTATTTGCGCAGCAGGTCGAGTTGCTCCTGGGTTTCCACACCCTCGGCAGTCACGGTCAGCGTCAACGCCCGACCGAGGCCGATAATGGCCTGGATAATCGCCTGGCTATTCTCGGCGGCGTGCAGGTCGGTCATAAAGCTGCGATCGATCTTCAGGCCATCGAACGGGAAGGAGCGCAGGTAGCTGAGGGAGGAATAACCGGTCCCGAAATCATCCATCGACAGCCGCACGCCCAAGCCTTTCAGCTCCAGCATCAACGCCAGGGCACCCTCGGCATCCTCCAGCATGACGCTCTCGGTAAGTTCCAGTTCCAAGCGGTGCGCTGGCAGGCCGGTTTCTTCGAGCACAGCACGGATCTGCGCCACCAGTTGGCCGCGGCGAAACTCCACCGGTGACAGGTTGACCGACACGATCAGCGCTTCGCTCCAGCTTAGGGCTTCCCTACAAGCGGCACGTAGCACCCAAGCGCTGAGCGGGATGATCAGACCGGTGCTTTCGGCAATCGCAATAAAGCTGTCCGGCCCCAACAGACCACGCTGCGGGTGCTGCCAGCGAACCAGGGCTTCGGCCGCCACTATGCGTTGGCTGCTAACGCTGTAACGCGGCTGCAGCACCAAGCGTAATTCTTCATTGGCCAGGGCCTGGCGCAGGTCACTCTCCAGTTGGCGACGCTCGATGACTCGCTCGTTCATATCTTTGGCGTAAAAACACCAAGAGCTTTGCCCAATGCCTTTGGCTTGGTAGAGGGCGATATCAGCAAAGCGCAACAGCTCATCCGCCTCGGTAGTGTCAGCCGGTGACATGGCCACACCAATGCTGGCGCCGAGAAAAATAGTGTGGCTGCCAATGTTGAAAGGCTGTTCGATACCGGCGATCAGGCGCGCGCAAAGCCGCTCGACTTCCTGCGCCGCAGCTATACCGCAGACAATCAGGATAAATTCATCGTTGCCCATGCGCGCCACCAAGTCACCGTCACGCAGAGCGAAGCGCAAACGTTGCGACACCTCGGCAAGCACCTGATCGCCCACCTCATGGCCGAACGAGTCATTCACCGGTTTGAAACGGTCCAAATCAATGCTCAGCATGACCAAAGGCTTGGATGCTGAAGACAGGGCCTTGAGTTTGCCTTCGAGAAACGCCTGCATGCGATTGCGATTCGGCAGGCCGGTCAGCGCATCATGCAATAACAGATGCTCGATGCGCGCCTGAGCCTGTAGTTCATCGGTGATATCGCTAACCGTACCGCGGTAGCCATCGGCCATCGGGCCGTCCTCAATACGCAGCAATGTCAGATGACAGGTGCGCAGCTCACCATCGAGATCGCGGTACTGGCATTCGCAGTTATGGCTGGCCATTGCATGGCTGTTGCACCCCTGCAGCCAGGCATCCAACCCGCCAGGGAACTGCATCAACTCGCTCAACGGACGACCTAGCCAGGAACTGACCGGATGCCCGGTCAACGTCTGAAAGCGAGTCGACAGGTACGTCAGACGCAGCTCTGCATCAGCCTCCCAGATCCAGTCCGAAGCGGCCTCGGCTACATCGCGAAAGCGCAGTTCACTGGCAGCCAGCGCCTGCTGACTGGCATATAAAGAGGCATAACTGGCGTCTACTTCCCGCGCCGACGCGATGGCCCAACGCAGGTTCAGCCAAGTGATCAGAGCAAAAATAGCGCCGCCCAGGCCCAGCAGCGGCAAAATCAGATAGAGCAATTGTCTACCGGGCTGTGCAGGCTCCCAGTGCAACCACAGAGGCGCTGCCCCCACACTGGTCAGCGACAATGTGGGCGAGGCTTGGGGGTCGGCAGGCGCAGCCACCAGCCGTAAGTTATCGACGCCGAAATCCTGGCCAAGGGCCTGCAGCTTTGCGGGAGTGAGCAGGTCGACAAACAGCAGAAGCGAGGGCGGCCCTGTCTGTATGCCGACCTGCGGATCGCCACCCGTGGTAAAACCGGTAGCGGCCAGCAGCGCTGCTTGCCCGCCGACCTGCGCAAACCCGACAACCGGCTCCTCATCTTCGGTTTGTCTGCGTGCCTGCTCCAGCAGTTCGTCTATGTCTTGCCCCAGCCATTGCCCCAGTTCGCTGCTCACCCTCTGGCCGTTGACCACCGAATAGGAGGTACGCCCCTGAGGATCGACCACGAACACGCCCTCATAGGCGAAGTCCTGAAATAGGCTGGGCCCCAGATTCTGCCGGGTATAAGCCCACTCATAATTGACTGTGACGTGCAGGTTGCGATACGCCTCCCCCCAGTATGCGTAGTCTTTAAGGGTCGCCAATATCGACTTTTCTCGGGCTCTGATGGCCTTGTCGAGATAGAACAAGCTCTGCTCGGTCGCCCGCGCATTCTGCTGTAGGGCGATCTGCACCAGGCCCCCGCTGGTCACCACAAACAACAGCAATAGCAACGCGGCCATAAACAACAGGGAGTGGCGAGTGGCAGTTGAAGAGGCAACAGCTTTGCCGGGGAGGCGGGCCAATTCGGCGGGTAGCGGCATTTAGAGTCCTTAGGGCCTGTCCAAAAACACTGTCGTGCGGGAACCCATTTTATTTCACGAGCATAGCAGCATTAAAACGCCCTGCTCGCCGCCGACAGCCGTAGCTTTACTGACCTAAAAGCCGCACGCCACAGGGCGTTAAGCCGACAGGCGCGACCCAAAATCATTGACCAAGCCCAACACCTGTTGACCGCCAAGGCCGAACTTGGTGGGTGCTGGCCCAGCTGGATAGCCGCCAGCCTAGGCGCGCCTAAACTCTGCGCTTACCCGCAAAAAGCACCTGTTAGTTACAGCCGCTAGATAACAGCTAGCCCCGGCTTAATCCGGTCAACCGTGATGACAACGCCTGCATGGCACTGCTGACCTCATCCAGCGCCTGGGCATCGCGGGCGTTTTCTTCACTGATGCTGTGGATACGCACCGCCAGTTCGTTGATCTCCTGAGTGACATGGCTTTGCTGCTGCGCCGCCACGGCGATCTGCTGGGCGCGTTGGGAAATATCATCGAAGCTCTGCACTGTGCTGGACAGCGCCGACGCTGCGCCTTCGGCTTCAACCACCGCATGTTCGGTACGTGCCTCACCGGCCTGCATGGCCTGCACCGCCTGGCGTGAGGCCTGCTGCAAAGCGCTGATCATGGTGCTGATCTCATTGGCCGAGGCCTGGGTTTTACCCGCCAGGGTACGCACTTCATCGGCTACCACGGCAAATCCACGTCCCTGTTCACCGGCACGCGCGGCCTCAATTGCGGCGTTCAGTGCGAGCAGGTTGGTCTGTTCGGAAATCGCCTTGATCACATCCAGCACGGCGCCGACCTGCTGACTGTCTTTCTCCAACCGACTGATCACCGAGGCCGCGTCAGCCATCTCCGCCGACAGCGCCTGAATCGCCGAGCTATTAGAGGCAACCTTCTGCTGCCCCTGCTGCACGACTACCAGTGAACTCTGCGCGGTATTGGCGCAATCGTTGGTGTTCTGCGCCACTTCCTGGGCACTCGACGACATCTCGGTAATCGCCGCAGCCAGCTGGGTGTTCTCTTGCCGCTGTTGTTCAGCGCGCCCGGCCAGGGTGCTGCTCAAACCGCCCAGTTGTGCGGCTTCGGCCTGCAGGTGATCGGCTTCCTCGGCGATGCGCTGGAGCATGGTGCGTAACTGCCCGGCATAGCGATTGACCGCGTGGCGCAACGCGCCGATTTCATCCTCGCGCTCCACACTCAGCTCAACATCGCGGCTGGCCGACCCTCGGCCCAGGGAATCGATCTGCGCGGTGGTTTCTTCCAGTTGGCCGATTAGCTTGCGACCAGCAAACCAGGCCAGCGCCAGTAACACCGCCAGCAGCGGCAGGAGGAACAGCAGAATCTCCCAGGTCAGCGCCCTGGCCAGGCCGGTAACCCGCTCCTGCGGGGTTGCCAGGCCGATTACCCAGCCGGTATCGGGCATCACAAACAGGCTGACGCGGCTGGCCTGCTTAAGCTGCTCATCGTTCTCCAGGTCAAGGTTGCGAATCGCCCCTGAACTGCTGCTGGCCAGCGCCTCCTGCACCGGCTTAAGCCAGCTGTGCTGCTGCGCCAAATCGGCGAACTTGAGCATTGCGCCGCCCTTAGTTCCGGTCATGCCGGGAAAATGCAGCACGTTACCGGCCTGATCGAGGGCGAAGGCGTAGCCATCGGTGACCTTGCCCTGCTCGGTGAGAAAGCGCGCCAGATCATCCAGCAGCAGATCCAGGGTGGCGACGCCGGCAAAGCGACCCTCAAGCTGGTAAGGCACGCTACAGGTCACCATCGGCACGCCGGTCACCGCATCCTGATAAGCCTCCGACCACAGGCACTGACCGGCCGGGCTGCTGCGCGCACCGGTGTACCAGGCATCGTTGTGGTAACCGGGACCATCGGCGGCGTTGTAATCGTCGGAATAGGCCAACTGCCCGTCACCACCGCGCGCCCAGAAGAAACTACGGCGCGCCGTGCCCTCACTAAAGGCATTTGGCTCTGGCCACACACCACCGCCGGCAATCGCTTTATCACCCTGGCTATCGATCAGATTGGGCAGGCTGTTGAGGTACAACGGCTCTTCACGCGGCAGCACTTCGGCCAGATGCGCCAGGCTGGCCGTCACCCCTTCAATGCGCGCCAACTGCAACGCCAGCTGACGCACGATGGCGCTGCCGGTCTGCTCGATCAGCTCGCCACTGGCCGCCACCACACGCGGCTGACCACGCAGGGCCATCACGGCAAACACCGCCAGCGCGGTCAGAATCAGAAGGACGATGCAACCCAGGGTCAAACGCTGCGACAACCGAACGGGGACGAAAGCCATGCTATTACTCCTGCTTGGAAAGGACGCTCAGAGGGACTACCAGAACTGCTTACGAACCGCTCCTAGTTCCACCAGCAAGATCAGGTACTGCAAAAACAGTACTAATTTGCGTACGCGCGCTCTGATGCTGAACACCTCAGATGTATGCCATGAGTTATAGATGAATAAGCGCAGGGCCGTGGCGCTTGGCCCGCGCAGCACCAACTAACTGCACGGGCTTGCAACAGCCTGAGTACGACACGAGTACATTTGCCTGTACGCGCCACTCCGTTAAGCTCCAGCTACTGCCTTACCCATCGCACAAGGATGCCCCTCATGCTTCGTCTTATCTCCCTGGCCGCCGGCCTCGCCCTCTCCAGCAGCGCCTTCGCCCTGTCGCTGGCCGACCTCTCGCAAAGCGACGCCAGCGGCGGCCTCAAGGACGCCCTCACCCAAGGCGCCAAAGTGGCCGTGCAGCAACTGGGCAAACCCGGCGGCTTCAGCAATAACCCGGACGTACGCATCGAGCTACCGGGCAACCTCGGCAAAGCCGCAAAAACCATGAAGATGATGGGCATGGGCGCACAGGTTGATCAGCTCGAAGCCAGCATGAACAAAGCCGCCGAAGCCGCCGTACCGCAAGCCCAGGCGCTGCTGGTGGATTCGGTGAAGAAGATGACCGTGCAGGACGCCAAGAGCATCCTCGCCGGCTCGGAAGATTCCGCCACCCAGTACCTGAACAAAACCAGCCGCGAACAGATCCGCGCCAAGTTCCTGCCCATCGTTAAACAAGCCACCGACCAGGTCGGCCTGGCCAAGCAATACAACAGCTTCGCCGGCCAAGCCGCGAGCTTCGGCGTGATCGACGCGAAAAGCGCGAATATCGAGAACTATGTAACTGAGCAGGCGCTGGACGGCCTGTTTGCGATGATCGCTGAGCAGGAAGCCAGCATCCGGGAAAACCCGGCTGGGGCGGCGACCAGCTTGGCGAAGAAGGTGTTTGGGGCGTTGTAAGAAGGGTTGGATGGATGTGAAAAAGCCAGACCGTGAGGTCTGGCTTTTTTGGCACTGCAGAAATCTGGCTTATTGAAGAATAAATCTGCCCACTTTTCCGCAATAAATAAAGTATTGCATCGGCAAAAAAGCCGCAGCGAACAAGAAAAAGAACCAACACCCCTTAAGAAAGAACCACAGCCTAAATATTAATCAAACACAGCCATAACTATAAAACATATACATGCAACATACTGCTTCTAGAAAAGCTCGACCACCACATCTTCTGCAATTTTAATTTTTTTCACTTCGAAAGCCTCAACTTTCGCCCGACTGCCATCGGAAAAAAACAGATTACCACTTACCCAAACACGCTGCCTTTTAACATGCCTTTCGTTTAGACTTTCATAAAGAGAACCATCGACTAGAACAGAAGTGGAAAAAGTTCTTCCATCGTATTCAAAACGTATATACACGCGACCTTCAGCCTCACCCTCCCTGCGCGTAAAACTTTCTAAATATGCGGGAAGAGCCTCTACTCTCGCAACCTGATAGTGCATTAGTATCTTTGAGTACTCGATAATCCGTACACGATCTTCACGATCAAACGAAATAGCTTCTGGAGCCGATACTAACGTCGGCTCCAAGAAAGACCATACGAAACCAAAATCTACCGTATCAGCCTCATCAACAAAAACACTTGAAACACCATTGCAGTATCGATGATCAATACCTTCCCTCAAAAGAGAGCTTTTAACCGCGGCTTGATCTCCAGTTAAAATAGACTTAAATCTTTTCAACCTACTGGCAAAATTTATATTAATGAGGCGACCTATAGAACTAACACCAGCAACATTCAACACAGGGACATCTGCGCCAGGTGGATTGTAGAGCTTCGCATCAAAGTTGAAGATAAAGCTCCCTGCACGCGGAGCAGACAATCTAAGTGATTCTAAGTAACCA
Source organism: Pseudomonas sp. EA_35y_Pfl2_R111 (assembly GCF_963970955.1). Taxonomy (NCBI): domain Bacteria; kingdom Pseudomonadati; phylum Pseudomonadota; class Gammaproteobacteria; order Pseudomonadales; family Pseudomonadaceae; genus Pseudomonas; species Pseudomonas sp. EA_35y_Pfl2_R111. The sequence goes on from NZ_CAXAOM010000001.1 coordinate 691,048, forward strand.
CGAGATATATTTCTTTTCCCTTTTATATTTACAGCTGAACTAGCTGCAATCTTGAAAAGAGTATAAACACCTGACATCACAGTAACGCCTGAAGCCAAGCTAATAGCTCCTTCAGAAATAGCTGCTCCTGACTCTCTTAGGGAGAAAAAATCATAATCTGAACTCAATAGTAACTTTTGTATTTCAGCAAAACTCTTACCTTCCCTGGATGAAATAACCTCTATAGCTTCATCTAGCAAATCTCGAGATTGCTTGTGATTGACCAATATAGAATCAGGAATCAATAACTCCGAGGTCACATTATCTGGGGAACGATAGGCATCATAACGTCCCTCTTCACGACTAAAGCAAGTCCACTGATGAGCAGCTAAATACTTATGCAAAGAATAAAGAATCAATTCATTATAGGTTCTCATACTGGAGCCCCTACATTATTTTGAATGGGATAGCCTTGACTAACTTGTTGCATCATCCAAAGCAATGTATTAGGCCCCAACCTTTGGGCAAGAGGAATGCGCACTGAAATATTACTCTTATTAGCGCTAGGCGGAAGCCCTGCCAAGCTACACCAATACGTTGCATATCGAAGAGTGAGTCCTAAATCCTTGTGCTGCAACCAACAGACTTGATCAATAGGCGCAAAGTGAACAGCTAGCAAGATTGGAATTATTGAAGGTTCAACGAGATAATTATAATTATGGACTGGAAGCGGGTAAACCAACTCATTAGTAGCCGTATCAATATAAGAGTGCGAACTAGTACACTTAAGCTGGATTTCAACTTTAGGAGAAGAGAACCTCCCTGTAAAATTCTTTCCCCGAAGCGTGATATCTACACCATCATTATCAATTTCAGGCTCATTATGATTGAGACCAGTAGCAGCACATAACGCTTGGATATAAGCAAAACTCAACAACTCTTTTGAATGAGAAACAGCCGTACCACCAGACCCTCGAAGTCCTTTTTGAGATGACATTCACGCCCCCACCATCAACCACTAAACAATAGTGTTATTAAGCATCATATCTAGAAGCTGCTCGCGCACCAACAACTCACCCTTATATATTACAGAGCCGAAAGTATCGTCTACCAACCACTTCCCGTTGGCCCTGACGTGAACATGAACACCCTTCTCTTGAGAGCGATTGGCAGTCCACAGGATTGCAGGTGTCGACGCCCACACAGCAAAATTACAACCTTCAAACTCGTCTAAATTGAGAATTCTTTCAGGAACTTCATAAGCTGCTGAAGAATCAAACTGATCATGCAATGGCTTTAATGGGGTGGAAACAATTGGCTGCTTACTCCAAGTACTATCTCGACCACAATTCCCACAAAAATGTTTGCGATGGGGTTTCAAACCGAACTCACCCAAATCCAAGTGTGGATATCCACAAGTACTGCAGTTTATACAGTCCAAATCACGACCATGCTCAATTGCCAGCATAAACTCTAAAGCTGAAGGAGGCGTTATATTAACTTTTGATATTTCCGAATTACCAAATAAGTCAGACTCTGGATTATAGTGCAAAGAAATTGCCTCATAATCACCATCTATAACCTTGGCAGCATTAACCTCTTCTCTAACATGAAGATGTATTTTAGGGGGCCGTGGTCTAATAATTTCTCCGCTAGTGATTGCCGGGGGCAGCGAGCACCACATCCCCACTTCCACATGCTCATCTAAACGAATATGAAAAGGGTTCAAAACATAGCTCATAGGCTGATCATGGTTAGAGCAAATAGCTCGACCCGCTCGCCTGGCAGACAAAATATCGGCCTTTGTGCCCCAATGTTTCTGATGCGTTCGGCACCACCAACGATCAGGACCATGACGGAATTTACCAGCATCGACTAAATCGCAAGCAAGGATCGCATCATTACCTTGCTCAGCAGCAAAACTTCCGAGCACCTCTTGGGTAAAGACTGCAATGTTTCCTAATGTTCTTCCGTAAGCCCAGCAGATAGCCTCTGCCTGGGCATGCCCTTGATCGACTTCTGGCCGAAGCGGTTGCTCGAGACCTAAGCGCCTGAGAAAAACTTTGCGCGAAGGCTCTCCCTCTGGGCGCTCCCACTCACATTCCCATAGCTCAAGCCGGCCGTTGTGCTCGCGACGCTCGATAAACATCAGATACCCCCACCTTGCAGTCGTGTTTGAGTATCTCTCACGGGTGACTACATCGACAGTATTTTCTGAAACGCTCAGGTTCAAAGGGATCGTGATAGAACAGGAGCGACTATGCGGTGAATTTAGAGGATTACACTCGCCACGCAGAGGTGATTGAGAATGCAGGGATCCGGTTCGTACCCCTGCGTACACCAGACAAAACAATGGCTTAGCTCGTGAGGTTAAGCGCAGAGATATTCATCGACCCTCTAACGCCCGCCGCATTTTCTCTAACTGCTACTACTGGTTTCGCCTTTACGGCGAGTCACTTTCTCTTTGCGCGCGCAAAGAGAAAGTAACCAAAGAGAAAGCGCGCCCGGCATCCGGGTTTCGCTGCGCTCAACTCCCCTCGCTCCGGTGCTGTTCCGAGGGTCGTCACGGTGGGCCATCCCTGGCCCATCGTTCCTCGTTTGGCATCCATGCCAAACGCCCCTCTCCACAACACCTACGCTCGGCCTCCTGACGGGATTCGGGGACCGCGTTGTTTGGGCGAGCTTTGGATGGCAGAGCGAAAGGCAAAAGCAGAACGGAAAAGCAGAAGAAAAAGCAAAAACATCGCGGGCAAGCCCGCTCCTACAGTTTGCTTTGCTCCTAGAACACCAATCTCCCAGACGACGCCAAACGCCCCATCAGGAGGCCGAGTGGAATCGTTGTGGAAGGGTGCGAGCCGCATGGATGCGGCGAGAGGCGTAAAGGGCCAGGGACGGCCCTTGTACGCCGGTCCCTGGAGGAATGATGGAACGAGGGAAGTCGAGCGCAGTGAGACCCGGATGCAAGGGGCAAGACTTTTTGCTTACTTTTGGGGCGTCTGCCAAAAGTGAGCCGCCGTAAGGGCGGAACCGTTAGTCCAAACAACACATAAGCGGCGCAAACAAAGCCCCCAAAATAAACAACAAAGCTCGCGGCCATAGGCCGCTCCTCCAGAGGCGATATGCCCTCGCCCGGCCCAAAAAACAAAACCCCCGCCAATCAGCGGGGTTTTGTCCGTCAAACGCCTGGCTTATTCCGCCTGCGCCACCAGCGTGCCGTTGTGGTTACGGCTCCACTGCGGCAGCAGCGTACCAATCAGCATACCGGCCATGCTGAACAGCAGGCCCGCCAGCTGCGGCGGCCAGAAGGCGGCTTCGCTCCAGGTGTATTCCAGATAGATCCACGACACCAGACCAAAGGCGATGGCAACCAGCGCGCCCTGAGTGGTCGCACGCTTCCAGAACAGGCCTGCGAACAACGGCACTACGGCCGCCACCAGGGTCACCTTGTAAGCGTTGCCGACCATCTCGTAGATGCTCGCATCCGAATACAGGGCAAAGCTCAGGGTCGCCACCGCACAGACCACAATGGTGAGGCGCATCAGCAGCAGGAACTGCTTGTCGTTAAGCACCGGCAGGAAGCGCTTGAGCACGTTCTCGGTCAGGGTCACCGACGGTGCCAGCAGTGTGCCGGAGGCGGTGGACATGATCGCTGAGAGCAGCGCGCCGAAGAACATGATCTGGGCAAACAGCGGCGTTTTTTCCAGAATCATCAGCGGCAGAATCATCTGCGAATCTTCTGCCAGCCACTTCTCGACCAGCGCCGGGTCGATCATCGAGGCGGCGTACACCAGGAACACCGGCAGCATGCAGAAGCCGAGGTAGAACACCGCACCGGTCATCGAGGCGCGGGCGGCGATGTTCTCGCTCTTGGCCGACATCACGCGCTGGTATACGTCCTGCTGCGGGATGGAGCCGAGCATCATGGTCACCGCGGCGCCGATAAAGGCGACGATGTCCTTGGGCTCGAAGGCGTGCATAAAGGTGAACTTGCCTTCGCTGGCTGCCTTGCTGATCACCAGGTCAGCGCCGCCGGCCATGTCGCTGAATAGCCAGACCAGGTAGATCAGGCCGACGACGATGATGATCATCTGGAAGAAGTCAGTCAGGGCAATCGACCACATGCCGCCAAACAAGGTGTACAGCAGCACGATAAAGGTGCCGAGGAACATGCCCTGGGTGGTGCTGATACTGCCGTCGGAGATGACGTTGAACACCAGGCCCAGCGCAATCAGCTGCGCGGCGATCCAGCCCAGGTAGGACATGACGATGACCAGGCTGATGATCAGCTCGACCTGCGGGCCGAAGCGCTTCTTGAAGTAGTCGCCGATGGTCAGCAGGTTCATCCGATACAGCGGCCGGGCGATAAGCAGGCCGACCAAAAACAGGCAACCAAAGGAGCCGAATGGGTCTTCGACGATGCCGGCAAAGCCTTCTTCGAGGAAGGTGGCGGGGATACCCAGCACGGCCTCGGAGCCAAACCAGGTAGCGAACACCATGGCGGCGACGATGGGGAAGCCCATGCTACGACCACCGGAGGCGAAATCGCGGGTGTTGTGCACCCGGGTGGAGGCGTAGAAACCGATGGCGACAGTCACCAGCAAATAGAGCGCAACGAACCAGATCAGCATGCTTTCCCGTTCCACAGACGTCAGCCCACCGCATGCATGGCCCACGCAGGCTGCGCAGGACGCGACGATGGGCTACAGGTTTTTGTTATGTGCATTTTTGACGGGTAGCTGCACGCGCCCGTTCAAGGTCGCGCAGTCTGGCAAATACGTAAAATATGTCAAACAAAAACGACGAAACGTAAGCAGATAATTCTCCAAAACGCTCTACACACCTCTGTAACAGACTGTAATCGCTGCATAACCTGTTCATATGCAGTTGAAGGTAGTTGCATATTTTTGACAGCAGGCCAGCAAACGTCCTACCCGTCAGGCATAAAAAAGCCAGGCACTAGGCCTGGCTTTTTCCGATCAGCTGCCGCCGGGTCAGGCGGGCTTCGCTTCCGCTTCCTTAACCCGGAACCACGCCGCATACAGCGCAGGCAGGAACAGCAGGGTCAGCGCCGTGGCGACGATCAGGCCGCCCATGATCGCGACTGCCATCGGCCCGAAGAACACGCTGCGCGACAGCGGGATCATCGCCAGTACCGCCGCCAGGGCGGTCAGTACGATGGGGCGGAAACGCCGCACGGTGGCTTCAATAATCGCGTGCCAGCGGTCCATGCCGGCGGCGATGTCCTGCTCGATCTGGTCGACCAGAATCACCGAGTTACGCATGATCATCCCCGACAGGGCGATGGTGCCGAGCATGGCGACGAAGCCGAACGGCTGCCGGAAGATCAGCAGGAACAGGGTCACGCCTATCAGCCCCAGCGGCGCGGTGAGGAACACCATGGCCGAGCGCGAGAAGCTTTTCAGCTGCAGCATCAGCAGGGTCAGCACCACCACGATAAACAGCGGAATACCGGCGTTTACCGACGCCTGGCCACGGCTGGAGTCCTCCACGGTGCCGCCGACGTCCAGCTGGTAGCCGTCCGGCAGTTGCGCACGCACCGGCTCAAGAGTCGGCAGGATCTGCTTGATCAGGCTGGCCGGCTGCTCCTTGCCGTATACGTCAGCGCGTACGGTGACGGTCGGCAGGCGATTGCGGTGCCAGATGATGCCTTCCTCGAAGCCGTACTCCAGGGTGGCGATCTGCGACAGCGGCACGCTGCGGCCATTGTCGGTCGGCACCGCCAGGCTTGGCAGCAGGCCGAGCTCCTGACGCTCACTCAAGGTGCCGCGCAGAAGGATTTCGATCAGCTCGTTGCCTTCGCGGTACTGGCTGACTGGCGAGCCGGTCAGCGAGCTTTGCAGGAAGCGCGACAGATCGGCAGTGCTGACGCCCAGGGCGCGGGCGCGTTCCTGGTCGATGTTCAGGCGCACCACCTTGCTCGGCTCTTCCCAGTCCAGGTGCACGTTGCTCACGTGGCTGTTCTCGCGCACCTTGTCGGCGACCTGACGGGCCAGTTGGCGCACCTCGTCGATATGCTCGCCAGAGACGCGGAACTGCACCGGGTAACCCACGGGCGGGCCGTTCTCCAGACGCGAGATACGGGTGCGCAGGGTCGGGAACTCATCGTTGAGCACCTCGATCAGCCAGGTGCGAATCTTCTCGCGGTCTTCGATGCTTTTCGCCAGGACCACAAACTGGGCAAAGCTGGCGGCCGGCAGTTGCTGGTCCAGCGGCAGGTAAAAGCGCGGCGAGCCGGTGCCGACGTAGGCGACGAAGTTGTCGATGCCTTCATGGCCGCTGAGCAGCTGCTCCAGACGCTTGGCCTGCTCTTCGGTGGCGGCCAGGGACGCGCCTTCGCTGAGTTTGAGGTCGACCATCAGCTCCAGACGGCCGGAGGCCGGGAAGAACTGCTGCGGGACAAAGCGGAACAGCAGGATCGAGCCAATAAACAGGGCGATGGTGAGCACGATTACCGTCTTGCGCCGACGCACGCACCACTCCACCGCTGTACGCACGCGGCGGTAAAACGGCGTGCCGTAAGGGTCATGACCATCGGCGCTACCGCCGTGCTTGGCCGCGTGCAGCTTGGCCAGATCCGGCAGCAGTTTGGCGCCGAGGTACGGCACAAACACCACGGCGGCGATCCACGACACCAGCAGGGCAATGGCCACCACTTGGAAGATCGAGCGGGTGTATTCACCAGTGCCGGACTGCGCAGTGGCAATCGGCAGGAAGCCGGCGGCGGTGATCAGGGTGCCCGTGAGCATGGGAAAGGCGGTGCTGGTCCAGGCATAACTGGCCGCTTTGATGCGATCAAAGCCCTGCTCCATCTTGATCGCCATCATTTCCACGGCAATGATCGCGTCATCCACCATCAGGCCCAGCGCCAGCACCAGCGCACCGAGGGAAATCTTGTGCAGGCCGATGCCGAGGTAATACATGGCGGCAAAGGTCATCGCCAGCACCAACGGAATCGACAGCGCCACCACCAGCCCCGTGCGCAGGCCGAGGGAGAAGAAACTCACCAACAGCACGATGATCACCGCCTCGGTAAGCACACGGACGAACTCGCCCACGCCGGTCTTTACCGCCGCCGGTTGATCAGAGACTTTGTTCAGCTGCATGCCGGCCGGCAGGGTTTCCTGCAGCCGAGCAAATTCGCCTTCCAGCGCTTGGCCCAGCACCAGGATGTCGCCACCAGGCTTCATCGACACGGCGAGACCAATAGCGTCTTCGCCCATGTAGCGCATGCGTGGTGCGGGTGGATCATTGAAGCCGCGCTTGACCTCGGCCACATCGGCGATGCGGAAGGTACGATCGGCCACACGAATCGGGAAGTTGCGGATTTCCTCCACCGTCTCGAAGCGCCCGGTCACGCGCAGTTGCACACGATCAGAGGCGGTTTCGAAGAAGCCCGCAGCAGCCACGGCATTCTGTTCTTCCAGCGCCTGCTGCACGGCGGCCAGCGGTAGGCCGAGGGTGGCCAGCTTGGTGTTGGACAGCTCGATCCATACCTTTTCATCCTGCAAACCAAGCAGGTCGACCTTGCCGACGTCCTTAACCCGCTGCAGCTGCAGCTGGATGCGGTCGGCGTAATCCTTGAGCACGGCGTAGTCGAAGCCCTTGCCCGTCAGCGCGTAGATATTGCCGAAAGTGGTGCCGAATTCGTCGTTGTAGAACGGCCCCTGAATGCCTTGGGGCAAGGTATGGCGAATATCGCTGACCTTCTTGCGCACCTGATAGAACAGATCGGGAATGTCGGCAGAATGCATCGAATCGCGAGCGATAAAGGTGACTTGGGATTCACCAGGGCGCGAGAACGAGACGATCTTGTCGTAGTCACCGGTCTCCATCAGCTTCTTTTCGATGCGCTCGGTTACCTGACGCGACACCTCTTCGGCGCTCGCCCCCGGCCAGTTGGTGCGTACCACCATGGCCTTGAAGGTAAAGGGCGGGTCTTCGCTCTGGCCCAGCTTGGTGTAGGAAATAGCCCCGACCACAGCCAGCAACAGCATGAGATACAGGACAATCTGGCGGTTACGCAGCGCCCAGGCGGATAGGTTGAAATCCATCGGGCTTACTCCTCGACCGTCAGGTCGGCCTTGGCCGTCAGCTGTACCGCCCGGTTATCGCGGTCAACCGGACGCACTTGCTGGCCTTCGCGCAGCACCTGACCACCGGCGGCTACCACCCAATCAGTGGCTTGCAGTCCTTCGAGCACCGGCACGGTTTTCTCGCCGTAGGCACCGATGCGCACGTCGGTACGCTTGAGCGTGGAATCCTTCGGATTGACCACCCAGACGTAGGGCTGGCCCTTCTCTGCCGTCAGCGCCGACAGCGGCACGGCCAGTGGCACTTCACCGTTGTGGGCGATAAACACGCGAGCACTCTGGCCCAGCTCGGCCGGAACCTTGCCTTCGGTAAAGGCTACGCGGGCCGCAAAGGTACGTGATTGCGGATCGGCCGACGGCGACATTTCACGAATACGCCCGGGGAAGCGCTGATCCGGCTGCGACCACAACTCAACGGCCACTTCCTGACCGACCTTGAAGCGCTCGAAGGCTTGCTCCGGCAGGTTGATCAGTACTTCACGCTCACCGTCAGCGGCCAGGGTAAAGACTGTTTGCCCTGCGGCCACCACCTGGCCAACTTCAACCATGCGCCGCGCCACCACACCATCCTCGGAGGCACGCAACACGGCATAGCCGGCCTGGTTATTGGCCACGTTGAACTCGGCCTTGATCTGTTTCACCCGCGCTTCACCGGCACGGTAGGTATTTTCCGCATTGTCGTACTGCGAACGGCTGACCAGGTTGCGCGCCAGCAGGGTCTTATAGCGATCACGTTCGGCGCGCACCAGTTGCAGATTGGCCTCGGCCGCCGCTACCTGGGCGCGGGTGGCTTCCAGCTGCAGACGCACGTCCTGCGGGTCCAGCTCGGCCAGCGGCTGGTCCTTCTTCACCCGCGCACCGACATCGACCAGACGCTTGGCCACCTTGCCGCTGATGCGGAAGGCCAGTTCCGGCTCCAGGCGCGCACGCACCTCACCGGGGTAGGCATCCATCAGCTCGCCAGCCAGTTGCGGCTGCACCACCATGGCCGGGCGCACGGCAACCTTGGCGGGCTCGCCATTGCCGCAAGCGCCAAGCGACAGGATAAGACTGACAGGCAACGCAACAGACAGTGCATGACGGAACATGATGACGAACCTTTGTGGAGGCTTTTGAATAATTAAACTGGCAGGTATAGTAAAAATAGCAAACTCACTAGTCCAGTATTAAAAACGACCAATGCCAAACAAAGTGTTGCCAACCAGCGGCCCCGGCCGCCCCAAAGACCTGGCCAAGCGCAAAGCCATTCTGGAAGCGGCGAAAACCCTCTTCCTCAGTAATGGTTATGACGGTAGCAGTATGGATGCGATTGCCGCGGAAGCCGGGGTATCCAAGCTCACGGTGTACAGCCACTTCACCGACAAGGAGAAGCTGTTTGCCGCGGCGGTGCAGTCCAAATGCGAGGAGCAACTGCCGGAGCTGCTGTTCGAGCTGAACGACGAGGTGCCGGTAGCGCAGTTGCTGCTGAATATTGGCCGAGGCTTTAATGAGCTGATCAACAGCCGTGAGTCGGTGGAGCTGCACCGGGTGATGGTGAGCCTGGCCGCGCAGGACTCCAAGCTCTCGCGGATGTTCTACGAAGCTGGCCCACAGCGCGTGCTCCACGGCATGGAAGAGCTGCTGCGCCGCGCCGACCAGAGCGGCAAGCTGCGCGTGCCTGACCCGCTGAGCGCTGCAGACCAGTTCTTCTGCCTGATCAAGGGCGGTGCCAACTTCCGCCTGCTGATCGGCTGCGGCGAAGCCCTGCAGGGCGCCGAGGCCGAAGCCCATGTGCGCGATGCGGTTGAAGTCTTCCTGCGCGCCTTCCGCGCCGAGTAGCGCAAGGCATCGCCAGCGTCACTCGCTGGCGGCCTGCAGCTTCTTCTTCGGGTAGATATCGTAGCGGCTGGACTTACCTTCCAGGGCATAGCCCGGCTTGGCGCCGTCAATCAGCGGGGCCTTGCGTGGGCGTTTGACCACTACACGATGGCTGGCCAAATTCAGCGCAGCCTCAAGTAGCGCAGGCGCATCCAGGTCATCACCGACGAATGGGCGGAACAGGCGCATCTCTTTTTTCACCAAGGCGCTCTTGTCGCGGTGCGGGAACATTGGGTCGAGGTAGATCACCTGCGGCGGCTCGCCCTGCCAGGCGCGCATCAGCTCGATGGCGTTGCCATTAAGCAACTGCATCTGCGCGGCAATCGGCGCGACATCTCGGTCCTGCGCCGCACGGGCCAGGCCGTCTTCCAGCAGCGCGGCAATCAGCGGCTGGCGCTCGATCAAGGTCATGCGGCAACCCAGGCTAGCCAGGACAAACGCATCGCGGCCCAGTCCGGCCGTAGCATCCAGCACCGTCGGTCGCACCCCGGCCTGTACGCCTACCGCCTTGGCGATCATCTGACCACTGCCGCCACCGAATAGCCGGCGATGCGCCACCGCGCCTTCGACAAAATCCACTTTCACCGGCCCTGGCGCCTGCGGCCCCAGCTCCACCAGCTGCAAACCACCCTCACCCAGCTGCAGGGCAAACTCGCTGTCGCCATCCAGCGGTAAACCCAGGCGCGCCGCCCAGGTTTCAGCCGCTGCCTGCAGATGGGGAGCCAGGGCCTGCATACGAATTCTGGCTATTAGCCGCTCATCACTCATCAGAAAATGTGCTCAAAAATCACTCAATTGACTGCAAAAGCAGCCGATAACTTGCCTGAGCGGCATTTTGCCAGACCCGGCAGCTTCCAGCCGCACCGAGTTCGCCATGTTCGATGTGATTTCCGCTCCGCGCAGCACCGCCACGTCGGCTGCCGACACCCGTTCAATCAGCGAAACACTGGATGAAGGCAAGCGTGCCTCGCTGGATTATCAGATTCTACGACGCACCCTGATGCCCGATGAGGCGGAGACTGAAGCACCTGCCAGCCCACCGGAAACGCCCAGCGAACCACCCGCCGTCACGGCCCAGGCCAGCGATTTTCAGGAGCTGGCTGCCCAACGCGAGCTGGGGCTGAATGTCACCATCAACGCCGAGCCGCAAAAAACCGATCCTCTGGTGCTGGACCTGGCCAGCAACGGCTTCAGCACCAGCGGCCTGAATCGTTCAGTACATTTCGACCTGGATGGCGACGGCAAACTCGACCAGATCAGCGTGCCCACCGGCGATGACGCCCTGCTCGCCTATGACCGCAACGGTAACGGCCGCATCGACGATGGCCGCGAGCTGTTCGGCGACCAGAACGGCGCGGCCAACGGCTTTGCCGAACTGCGCAAATATGATGACAACAGCGACGGCCGCATCGACAACCAGGATGCGATCTTCGAGCGCCTGAGACTGCTGCGTTTCGATGCTCAGGGTCAGCAATCCAGCCAGTCACTGAGTCAGGCCGGCGTAAGCGCCATCGACCTGCAAGCACATGACGTGAAGATTGCCCTGGGCGCCTACGACGAAATCGCCCAACTCGGCCGCTTCGAGTTCGCCGACGGCCGCAGTGGCCAGGCTGCCGATCTATTGCTGGCGCAGCGTTAAGCCGGTACTTAGCGGCACATCCGCCACAGCCCCATATCCACATGAAAGTGGTCACGATGAGCCGCGTTGTATTCCGGCCCAAGGGTGGTGTTGAAGCGCCGGCAGGCGCCCTGCTGCACCTGGCGCAGGAACTCGGCGCTCTTGCTCTGCTTGGGCCAATCCTGCAGCACACTGATGCGCCGACCATCGGCCAAGCGAAACCCAACAATATCCAGCGCGTTGGCCGAGGCATGCTGGCTACGCCGCTGACTGCCAGCAATGCTTCGGCAGGCGAAGCTGCCCACATGTTCGACCCGCGCCACTCGCTGGCCAAACACGGCTTGGGCAGCTGGCTGCAGATCATGCTGTTCAAACAGGGCAAAGGCCGCAGCCAGCGGGCAACTGGCAAGAAAGCTGCTGCTGAACGTAACCCCGGAGCTGTGAACCCGCAGGGTATTGTTCAGCGGGCAGGCCACTCCAAGGTTGCTGTCGACCTGCGGAGTAAAACGCAGTGATGAGGTGCCCAAGGCCTGCTGACACAGCGCCGGATCATCCTGCAGCCGCCACAGTTTGAAGCCGGTCAGCAGGTTCGGTGTTTCGCGGATATCCAACACCGCCCAGGGGTTCCAGCGCGGCGGTACATCCAGCCAGCCACGCCAGATAGCCAACAGCAGGCCAGCGAGCACTACACAGAGAAGCAGAAAAGCACGGAAGAAGGTCATGCCGCGCAGCCTATCAGAGCAGCCCCAATTGCTCGACCGCGTCCTCACGCTGTATTTGTGGCAAGGCCGGCAAACCCGGTAAACGCTGCATCAACTGCTGATGAAAGCGCTGCGCCAGTTGCGGCGCCAGGCGGTTATCCGAGGTGTGCAGAAAGACGTAGGGCGTACGTCCCTCTTCGATCCAGCCTGCAACCTTATCCAGCCAGGGTGCCATAAACGGATCATTGGCCAGCAGCTCGGGATGACCAATAAAGCGCAGCTGCGGCGACTGACTAAAGGCCGTAGGGCGCAGCGGCAGGCGCGGCTTCTTCGCCTGCGCATGCAGTACCGCCGGGGCTGTGGAAACACAGCTGAACAGCGCCCGCGAATCCAGGCAGATGCGCTCGATACCACGGCCATGCAGCAGGCGATTAAGGCTGCGCTCCTCCTCGCCTTTGGCAAAGAACGCCGGATGACGCACCTCGACGGCCAGCTCCCCGGCCTGCCAAGGCTCGATAAAGGCGATCAATTCCGCCATACGCTGCGGACTGAAACTCGCCGGCAACTGCAGCCAGAACGGCGACACCCGTTTGCCCAGCGGCGCCAGCAAGTGGCGAAAATCTTCGGTAGCGCTCAGTTGCTCACGCAGGTCGCCGTTATGGCTGATCTCACGCGGCAGCTTGGCACAGAAGCGCAGGTGCACCGGCATGCGCTCGGCCCAGCGCGCCACAGTTGCAGAGGACGGCTGCGCATAGAAGGTGGTGTTGCCCTCAACGGCGTTAAACACTTGGGCATACATCGGCAGAAAGTCGGCGCTACGACTGCCTTCTGGATACAAGGAACCGCGCCAGACGGGCTCGCTCCATGACGGGCAACCGAGGTAGTAAGGCAGCATCAATTTGAAGACCGTTGAAGAATGTAACGAGCGCTGGCAAGGCAAGGCGAGATCAGCCGAGGGGGCGCAGTGTACGAGTTGTATATGAGTACGACGAGGCTGATATCAACGCGGCATGGCCGAGTGCAGTCGTATCGCAATGGTCTTCAGGCGTAAAGGTCGAGGCCCATAACCTGCTGGGCATCCGCCTCGCTGGCGAAACTGGCGGTTGAGCCGTAGCTGGCCAACGCCTGGGCGGCGCGGTTGTTCAGCGGAGGTTGGTAGAGTTGATCTTGCAGACGGGCTGGCAAACGGTCGGTGCTGGCATTGCTGGCTTCGACCTTGCGCATTTGCGCAACTTGCTCAAGGCCCTGGGTACTGGCGGGGGATGCCGGCTGCTCACGACGCTGCTCAATCTCGCGCTGCGCTTCGCGAAATGGCGTAACCGCAGAGCCCGGGCGGGCACTGCGATCTGGCGAATAGGAAGAAATAAAACCGTCGATACGCATCAGTTACTGCTCGGCTTGATTAGCCAACGATGGACTCAGATGGGCGCAATTTAGCTCTCGCGCGCCGGCTTGGCAATCAAGCGGGGGCAATGCAGCAAACTCCGCGACAAAAGGTAGAGCACAATCCTGATGTTTAGACTGCGGCCTTGGGCGTGGCCACCTGATCACGCAAATAAACCGGTTGCGCCAGGTCGGCATCTAACGCCTCACCACGGGCCCAGGCAAAGCGCGCCAGACTGAGCAGGTCTTCGGCGTGGGGCAGCATGGCGACATCGTGCCCGCTGATCGCAACAGGAATACGCGCGGCAAAGGTGCCCCAGCCGGTGCCGGCGGCAAACCAGTCGCCGCTGGCATCAACCGGCAAGCTGGCGCGCTCCGGCGGCAATACCGCCTCGACACCGGCCTGGCGCATCTCACCCTGCTCGGCGCGGTAGCAGCCCCAATAGACCTCATCCATACGCGCATCGATGGCCGCTGCCACCTGCTGCGCGCCATGCTCGCGCAAGCTGCGCTGCGCCAGCACGGCGAGGTTGGACACCGGCAGCACCGGACGCTCCAGGGCAAACGCCAGACCCTGCACCACGCCGATGGCAATCCGCACGCCGGTAAAAGCGCCCGGGCCACGACCAAAGGCAATTGCGTCGAGCGCTGACAGCGGCACCCCGGCATCGGCCAGCAGTTGCTTGATCATTGGCAGCAAGCGCTGGGCATGCAGGCGTGGAATCACTTCGTAATGGCTGAGCACCTGACCGTTATGCAGCAGCGCAACGGAGCAGGCTTCGGTAGCGGTATCCAGAGCCAGGAGAGTGGTCATTGCATTCGGACAGGTGACGAAATGGACCGGCATTAGAACGGCTTGAGGTTTTTTTTTCCAGCGCAATCACTGCCTCGCGGGCCGGTCACGCGAGGAAAATCACAGCACTAGAGGCATGCAGAGGCCCGACAGACCCGCTGCATGCCAGAACAAAAGCTGCTTACCAGGGTTCGATAACGGTCTTAGCGTCCCAACCTTGCAAAGGCGCTTTGGACCAGGTGCCGTAACTGGCGTTTGGGAAGACGATCCACTCGGTGCCCCATTTGCCAGCCTCAGCGGCGACGGTGGCGCGCTGATCGGCCAACGGCGTCTTGCGGAAGCGCCCATCGAAGTCATGCAACGTATCGCCCAGCAGCAACACGATTTGATGATCGGCGCTGACAATGGCGCGCCGCTCGACCTTGGGCGGCCCCAGCAGCAGCACGCTTTCTTCAGAGATCTGCGGCAGGCCAAGCTTACTCAGAGTGGCCAGGGTGTGCGGCTTCTGCTCGTCGGCACGGTCCGAGATATAGCGAATGGTCACCCCGAGCTTATCGGCGTGCTCAAGGAACTTCTTCGCCCCAGGAATCAGCCCTGGAGTACCGTCGCGCTCCCAAGGTAACCAGGTGTCCCAGGCGTCGTAGGTGTGACAGTTGGCAAGATCACGCGCAAGCAGTGCGCTGTTATCAATAACGGTTTCATCCAGGTCCGTAACGATGGCCAGTTTGGAGGAGTCTTTCGCTGCGGCCACTGCGGCATCCAGCTTAAGGGTGGCGATGTTGTAGGCCTGCAGCTGCAACGCCTGAATCTCCGCCGATTGCTGCTGGAAACGCAGGCCCATGGTGAACTCGGCAACAGCGCAGTCTGTTTTAGGCTTCGCAGCGGTATCGGCAAAGGCCGCAGGACTGCCCACCAGCGCTAAAGCAAGGCCCAACCAGATGGCGCTCTTTGCTGTTTTCTCGGTCATTGAATGCGCTCTCTTCCTTAGTATGGATTCAGGCTGAACGTCTACGACCACCTCATCTCGTGGTATAGACCAGCCGAATGCTAGCCTAGGCGAGCAAGGTTACTGTTCTATGAACGACGCTCAGCGATTCCTGCGCGCCAACCGCAGAAACAACAACGGCCCGCAAAAGCGGGCCGTTGATTGACTGCGACAAAGCTAACTGAGCGCAGCGAGCACCTTGGCAGTGATCTCGTCGACCGAACCAACGCCAGCAATGGCGCTGTACTTCGGCGTGCCTTCAGCGGCTGCGAGCTTCTGGTAGAAGTCCACCAGCGGCTTGGTCTGCGAGTGGTAGACCGACAGGCGATGACGCACGGTTTCTTCTTTGTCGTCCTCTCGCTGGATCAGCTCATCACCAGTTTCATCATCCTTACCGGCAACTTTCGGCGGATTGTGCTCGGTGTGGTAGACGCGACCCGAGGCCGGGTGCACGCGGCGACCGGCGATACGGCCAACGATTTCTTCGTCGTCCACGGCTATCTCGACCACGTTATCGATGACTACACCGGCTTCCTTTAAGGCTTCAGCCTGAGGAATGGTGCGCGGGAAACCATCAAAGAGGAAACCATTGGCACAATCGGGCTGAGCGATGCGCTCCTTGACCAGATTGATGATCAGGTCGTCGGAGACCAGGCCACCGCTGTCCATAACGCTTTTGGCAACCAGGCCCAGTTCAGTGCCAGCCTTGACCGCAGCACGCAGCATGTCACCGGTGGAGATTTGCGGAATACCAAATTTCTTGGTGATGAAACCAGCTTGGGTACCTTTACCGGCACCGGGCGCCCCCAGCAAAATCACACGCATCGATGTGCTCCTCAAGATTTAAGTAAAAATCGTCGGACTCGCCTCGTGGGGCCAATCTCAGAATTGTTCAAGCAGCGCTGCCAAACTGGGCCAGAGTGCCGAAAGGCCGCTCAAGATACACAGCGCACCCATAGCGCACAAGCCACCGAAAGTCGGATACACCTGCGACTACACTTGGTAGGTAGTGCTTTCGCCGACGCACTACATCGGCACCGGCGAAAGCACCACTGCACTGATTAATCCACCTAGCCAGTGTTGCGCAAACCGGCCGCAATACCCGCCACACTGACCAGTAATGCCTGTTCCAGAGGGCTGTCAGCCTGATTGCCACGCAACCGCGAGCGTGCCAGCAGCTCGGCCTGGAGCAGATGCAGCGGGTCCAGGTAGGTGTTGCGCACACTGATCGATTCCAGGGTTTCCGGGCTATGCGCCAGCAGCTGCGACTGCCCGGTCAAACCCAGCACTGCGGCCACCGCCTGCGACAATAGGCCGCGTAGATGCTCACCCAGCGGACGCAGGGCCTGCTCGACCAAACGCTCGTCATACAGCTGGGCAATGGACTCGTCGGCCTTGGCCAGCACCATCTCCAGCATGTCGATGCGGGTGCGGAAGAACGGCCAGTGTTCGCGCATCTGCCCAAGCAGCTCGCCTTCGCCGCGCTGAAAGGCATTGGCCAGCGCAGCTTCCCAGCCCAGCCAGGCCGGCAGCATCAGGCGGGTCTGGGTCCAGGCGAAAATCCATGGAATCGCGCGCAGGCTCTCCACCCCGCCCTCTCGGCGCTTGGCCGGGCGACTGCCCAGGGGCAAGCGACCCAACTCCTGCTCCGGCGTGGCCTGGCGGAAGTAATCGACGAACTGTGGGTGCTCGCGTACCACCGCGCGGTAAGCGCTGACGCCATCGCTGGCCAGTTTATCCATCAGCTCGCGCCAGGCCGGCTCCGGACTGGGTGGCGGCAACAAGGTGGCTTCGAGTACTGCGGCCAGGTAGAGATTGAGATTCTGTTCGGCAATATCCGGCAGGCCGAATTTGAAACGAATCATTTCACCCTGCTCGGTGGTGCGGAAACGCCCCGCTACCGAGCCAGGCGGCTGCGACAGAATTGCCGCATGCGCTGGACCGCCGCCGCGCCCGACTGTGCCGCCACGGCCATGGAACAGCAACAACTCGACATCCTGCTCGCGGCATACCTGAACCAGGGTTTCCTGGGCGCGGTATTGCGCCCAGGCGGCCGCCGTGGTGCCGGCATCCTTGGCCGAGTCGGAATAGCCGATCATCACTTCCTGCGGCCCGTGCAAGCGCGCGCGGTAGCCATGCAGCGCCAGCAGACGGCTGATCACCGGGCCAGCGTTGTCCAGATCAGTGAGGGTTTCAAACAACGGCACCACACGCATCGGCCGTTGCAATCCGGCCTCTTTAAGCAGCAGTTTCACCGCCAGCACATCGGAAGCCGCACCGGCCATGGAGATCACGTAAGAGCCCAGGGAAGCAGCGGGCGCACCGGCCACTTCACGGCAGGTCGCCAGCACCTCTTCGGTCTCACCGCTGGGTTTGAAGTGCCCCGGCAGCAGTGGCCGGCGGTTTTCCAGCTCTTTCAACAGAAACGCAAGACGCACTTCCTCATCCCATTCCGCGTAACGCCCAAGGCCGAGGTAATCGGTGATTTCGCTCATGGCGGCGGCGTGCCGGCTGGAGTCCTGACGCACATCCAGGCGCACCAGAAACAGGCCAAAGGTCGCCGCACGGCGCAGGCAATCGAGCAACGGGCCATCGGCGATCACGCCCATGCCGCACTCATGCAGCGACTGGTAACACAGGGTCAGCGGCTCCAGCAGCTCGCGATTGTCCTGCAGCACGGCTGCAGACGCGGGCACCTGATCCTGCAACGCGGCCTGAGCCCAGCTGCGGGTAGCGCGCAAACGCTCACGCAGCTGCTTAAGCAGGCTGCGATAGGGCTCGGCGCTCTCGCCTACCCGCGCCAGCAGCGCTGGGCTGGCCTGCTGCATGGAAAGCTCGGCGGCCAGGTTATCGACATCGCGCAAGTACAAGTCCGCCGCCATCCAGCGCGCCAGCAGCAGCACTTCGCGGGTAATAGTGGCCGTGACATTAGGGTTACCGTCACGGTCGCCGCCCATCCAGGAAGCAAAGCGAATCGGCGCAGCATCCAGCGGCAGGTGCAGCCCGGTGGCGCTGTGCAATACCTGATCGGCTTTGCGCAGCACATTGGGAATGGCGTGCCAGAGCGAATGCTCAATCACCGCAAAGCCCCATTTGGCTTCATCCACCGGGCTCGGCCGGCTGCGGCGGATTTCCTCAGTGTGCCAGGCTTCGGCAATCAGCCGCTGCAGACGCTGCTTGACCTGCTCACGCTCGGCCGCCGAAAGGTCGCTATGGTCGCCAGCCGCCAGCTGCTCGGCCATCGCATCGTATTTCTGAATCAGCGTGCGCCGTGCCACTTCGGTGGGGTGCGCGGTCAACACCAGCTCGATATCCAGACGGCCTAACTGGCGGGCCAGGGCCTCGCCCTTGTGGCCGTTGCTGGACAGCCGCTGCAGTAAGTCGGCGAGGATATTGTCTTCAAACGGCTGCGCTTCACCCGGCGCGCGGCGGCGTACGCGATGGTACTGCTCGGCGATATTGGCCAGGTTGAGAAACTGATTGAACGCCCGCGCCACCGGTAACAGTTCGTCATCGTCCAGCTGGTTCAGGGTTGCACTGAGTTGCTCCGTACCCTGCTGCGAACCACGGCGCGAGGCCTTGGCACCCTTGCGAATACGCTCGATCTTGTCGAGAAACACAGCGCCGTGCTGCACGCTGATGGTGTTACCCAGTAGTTCGCCGAGCTGGTGGACGTCCTCGCGTAGACGCGCGTCGATTTCTGCCATGAGTCTTGCCTCCGCTGATCCTGCCTTCAGAGTGCCCAGCGCGCCAACTTCTTACAAGTGCGCGACGCCCAGACCGCACTAATCGCGCTAAGCACTAGTCTTAACTGTGCAGCCCGTCCAACGAACGGCGGGCATAGAATAGACACGAGGCAATCATGAAGATTCGCGAGCTTGTTCAGCACTGGCAGGAAAATGCCCAGGGGCGGCTGAGCGCAACGCCTTATCAGATAAGGCTAGATCTGGAAGCGGCAGCGCGCTTGGCGGCGCTGCAGGAGATGTACCCCAAACACCACGTGGAAGAGCTGCTGGGGGAATTGCTCGGTGCCGCGCTCGAAGAGCTGGAGGCCAGCCTGCCCTACGTCAAGGGCAGCAAGGTGGTGGCCAGCGATGAACAGGGCGACCCGCTGTATGAAGACGTCGGCCTGACGCCGCGCTTTCTGGCCCTGTCACGCCGGCATCTGCAGCGCCTTAGCGAGCAGCAGAAGCAGGCGGGGTGAGCTTATTGGCCTTCACTGCAACGCACGGCCTGCTTGCGCCGGTCGACCAGTACGCCACTGAGGCCCTTCTGCTCCAGATCAAACAGCACCAGTACGCCATCGATGCACTGGGCGACTTGGCCGGCCGGTTTGAGCGAGACCTTGTAGTCCTCACCCGGCACGGTCTTGAGCATGGTGAACTCGGACAGCAGCAAGGCGTCTTCTGGCTTGGCGATATGCAGGTAGCCGTAATAACCGAGCACAGCCACCGTGGCGCAGATGCTGCCAATGCCGGTAAGGATCAGCGGGATAGGGTTTACTTCGCTCATAACAGACTCTCGGAATGATCAATTGGCGCAACAAGCGGCGCAGCTTGCAGCAAACACTCGCCCCTGCAAAGGCCCAGATTGCCGCATCATTTACCGCCAGCGCGCACTTCCTCGCGGGCCTTGAAGGTCGCCTCATAGATGCGCTCGGCCAGGCGCGAGAACGGCAGGCTCTGCACCCACACCGTGCCGGTGCCCTTGAGCGTGGCGAGAAGAATGCCCTCCCCGCCAAACAGCATGCTTTTCAAGCCGCCGGCCAGGGCGATGTCGTAATCGATGCCGCTGGTAAAGGCCACCAGGCAACCGGTGTCCAGGCGCAGAGTTTCGTTGTTCAGCTCCTTGCGAATCACCGTGCCGCCGGCATGCACAAAGGCCAGACCATCACCTTCAAGTTTCTGCAGAATAAAACCCTCGCCGCCGAAGAACCCGGCGCCCAGACGCTTGTTAAAGCTAATACCGACAGCCGTGCCGTAGGCCGCGCAGAGAAAAGCGTCCTTCTGACAGATCAGCGTGCCGCCATGCTCAGCCAACTGAATCGGCACCACGGTGCCTGGATAAGGGGCCGCAAACGCCACCCGCGCCGGGGTTTTACCGGCATTGGAGAAGTGCGTCATAAACAGCGATTCGCCGGTCAGCATGCGCTTGCCCATGCCCCACAGTTTTCCTAGCACGCCCGTGGCCGCCCCATCGCCCATGCGCGTTTCAAAGCGGACGCCGTCGGTCATGTAATTCATTACCCCGGCTTCGGCGATCACCGTTTCACCCGGATCGAGAATGATCTCCACACTTTGCGCAGAAGCGCCGAGGATTTCGTAGTCGAGTTGATGACTGGACATGCGCAGCTCCTGTTAATGCGGGAAGAGCAACACGGATTTCATCCGGGCTACGGAACGTCTATTAAAGGGCTAGGAGCGTCACGAGCGAAGGATAGGCAAGGCGCGCACGACCTGAAAAAGCGGAGTTTACGACTGTAAATGAGCATTTTTCAGGTTGTGCGCAACGCTGCATAACCGAGCGCAGTAGCGACTAGAGGATATTGGCGTAGTCGGCTTCGATCCGATCAAGACTCAGGTGGTTCAAGAAATTGGAGAAGCACATCCAGGCCGACAACGAGTTGAGGTCGCTGAACTGCGGTGGCAGGTACTTGGGCGCAACAACCAGCCCCTCATCCACCAACTGGCGCAGGGTGCGCATGTCTTCCAGGGTGGTTTTACCGCAGAACAGCAGGGGAATCTGCTCTAGCTTGCCCTTGCGCACGGCCAGCTGGATGTAGTTGTAAATCATGATGAAGCCTTTCAGGTAGGACAGGTCCTTGGTGAAAGGCAGACCGCTGGGGGTGGAGCCACGGAACACCCGGTTGGCGTTGCTGTAGCTGTCTTCCTGGCTGAAACCCTGCTCGCGGTAGAAGTCGAACACCTGCAGGAAATCCGCGCCCTCTTCGGCCATATGAATGGCGCGAGTGCGGTTGGTCAGCTTGCGCAACCGGGTTGGGTAAGAAGCGAAAGTGATCACTTCCATCAAAATCGCCAGCCCTTCCTGGGTCACCGTGGACGAAGGCGGGCCCTTGGCCAGAAAGGTGCAGATCGGCTGATTCAGCCCATTCAAGGTAGTGGCCACATGCACCAGGCCCTCGTGCACTTCCAGGGCTTTCACATCGCGGTCATTGAACATCGCGTCGGCGCGAATCTTGATGTAATCGGCACCGGCGGCGGCATCGGCAAGAATACCGTCGGACTCGAACACCCGAATGGTGCCCTCCTCCTCACCAAACACCTTGTTCAGGCGGTGTTGCAGCAGGCTGACGGCCTCTTTGGCGGTCAGGGTCTTGGCTTCGTCTTTGAGGTCGCCGCGCTTATCAATGTTATTGAGGAAGTCGGAAAACATCAGGCCCAGATCAGCCAGGGTCGGATCGCCGGCATGGAAGGCATCGGACGCCGCGCCGTAGAGCTCCTGGCTAATCAGACCGAAATCCTCGGTGCCGCGCGCTTCGAGCATGCGAATCACCATGCGGTACTCGCGGCACATGCGCCGCATGATCTTGCCTACGGGGTTGAACTGGCCGAGCTGGCGGGTGATATCGCGCTCGATATTCTGGAATTCCAGCTTCTTCGCCGCCGCGTCAAAGGGCAGCGGCCGGTTGGCATAGTAGAGCTGGTCGACGGCGGGCAGCTTCTTGCCCTTGTGCTTGAGAAACTCGCTGCGGATCGAGTCATCCCACTTCACCGCATCCAGCACGCGAATCGGCGTTTGCGCGTCGACCAGGCGGTCGGACAACGCGCGCACGATCAACTGATAATCGTCCAACCCGGTATGACTGTTCATGCTTTCCTCACCACAACCTACTAGTCACCCGCCCGTTGATAACGCGCGACTTCAATAAATACATCCGAATTGGCCTGATCGTCGAGGTAGCTGAACACCTGCTCCAGTGGGCTGCTGATCAACACACCATCGCCCTCTGCACCGTCAATCACCTCGCCCTGCAGGGCACCCTGCTCCAACTCCTGAAGAATTCGGTCGACATCTAGGTTGTAGATCACCAACTCATTGCTGGTGGTCAGCTCGAAACCGGCGATGGCGAAATTTGCCCCCAAGCTTTTTGGCAAACCCGCCGAGAGGTACCAGCGACGGCCATGGTGGGCGACGGTAAAGCCGTATTCTTCAACGCTGTCGAGGTTGTCCAGGCTGTCGACGTAGGCCCGCGCCTTATAGACGTTGGAGCCGGCACGGGTGATCTGCAGATACAGCTGCTCGCCCCATTCATTCTTGCGCGACCATTCGCCAAGCAGGGGAATCGGGGCTGCTTCATTGGCGGGAATCGGGTCCTTAAAGGTCACCAGACAACCACCAAGCAGCAGGAAGGACACGGCAAGCAGCGCGCGCCAGGCTTTCATTCAGCTCTCCTTGTGAACGGATTTAGCGGGCTATAACCCCAGCACCAGATGCATATAACGTTTAAGCATGGCCAACATATCCTCACTGTCCAGATGATCAACGCCATCGAGCAGGCCCTGATACTCCATGCGCACAATAATCGCCGTCAAGAGCTTGGCATCCTGCTCTGCCTGCTGAGAACCCAGCACCTCAAAGAAGTGCGTGACGCCCTGCAGCAGAATCTGCCGATGGGCACGCATCAGCCCGTGCAGACGCGGGTTAAGCAAAGCCTCCTGCTGAAAGGCCTGCTCGGCCAGCAAATGTTCGCGGCGGGTCAGCAGCTGCTGGCGCACGTATTCCACGGCCAGCCGGGCAATTTCATTGGCCAGGCGCCGCCGCGCCTCGGCGCTGCCATCCAGACGACTCACCTGATCACGCAGCAAACCCTCGGTGCTACTCCAGAACTGGCCCATATGCGCCGCACTGCGTTCAACGAACAGAGCGAAGGTGTCGGTGATCAGATCATTGATGTCTTTGAAGTAATAGGTCGTCGCCGACAACGGCACTTCGGCTTCGGCGGCCACGGCGCGGTGGCGCACCGCACGCACGCCTTCACGCACAATAAGACGCATGGCGGCATCGAGAATGGCCTGACGACGCTGTTCGCTGCCTTGGCGGCTGGCTTTGCGTCCTTGGTACTGCACGCTCTCAGCGACGGCATTGGCCACCAGGGTGGCGCTTTCTTGGGCAGGCTTGGCTGTCACAGCAAGGCGATCCTCAGTCGGTTATTCACGATTAGTCAGTAAATCGCAAAATTAATCCATTGGCCGGTGATAAAAAGACCGGCAACCAATAACCAGGTAATAAAAAGCCGCCCGGAGGCGGCTTATCAGCATCAGGCTTGCGGGCGCATGTGCGGGAACAGGATCACGTCGCGAATCGACGGTGAGTTGGTCAGCAGCATCACCAGGCGGTCGATGCCAATGCCCTCACCTGCGGTCGGCGGCATACCATATTCCAGGGCGCGAACGAAGTCGGCGTCAAAGTGCATGGCTTCATCGTCGCCGGCGTCCTTGTCGGCCACCTGCTGCATAAAGCGTGCGGCCTGATCTTCGGCATCGTTGAGCTCGGAGTAGGCATTGGCGATCTCACGGCCACCGATAAACAACTCGAAGCGATCGGTAACGCTCGGATCGTCATCGCTGCGACGGGCCAGCGGTGAGACTTCAAACGGGTAGCGAGTAATGAAGTGCGGCTGCTCCAGCTTGTGCTCGACCAGCTCTTCGAAAATCATCACCTGCAGCTTGCCCAGGCCTTCGAAGCCGAGCACCTTGGCACCGGCCTTCTTGGCAATGGCGCGGGCCTTGTCGATGTCGGTCAAGTCGGCGGCGGTCAGCTCAGGGTTGTACTTGAGGATCGAGTCGAACACCGACAGGCGCACAAACGGCTCGCCGAAGTGGAACACCTTGTCGCCGTACGGCACGTCGGTGGTGCCAAGTACCAGCTGAGCCAGCTCGCGGAACAGCTCCTCGGTCAGGTCCATGTTGTCTTCGTAGTCGGCGTACGCCTGGTAGAACTCCAACATGGTGAATTCAGGGTTATGACGAGTCGAGACGCCTTCGTTACGGAAGTTGCGATTGATCTCGAAGACCTTCTCAAAACCGCCGACTACCAGACGCTTGAGGTACAGCTCCGGCGCGATACGCAGGAACATCTGCATATCCAGGGCATTGTGGTGAGTTTCAAACGGCTTGGCCGCCGCGCCGCCCGGGATGGTTTGCAGCATCGGCGTTTCCACTTCAAGGAAGTCGCGCTGCATCAGAAAGCTGCGGATATGCGCGATGACCTGCGAACGCACGCGGAAGGTCTGGCGCACGTCTTCGTTGACGATCAGGTCGACATAACGCTGACGGTAGCGCTGTTCGGTGTCGCTCAAACCATGGTGCTTGTCCGGCAGCGGGCGCAGCGACTTAGTCAGCAGGCGCACGTCGGTCATTTCCACATAGAGGTCGCCCTTGCCGGAACGGGCCAGGGTGCCGACGGCGGATATGATGTCGCCCATGTCCCAGGTTTTTACGGCAGCCAGGGTTTCTTCCGACAGGGTCTTGCGGTTGACGTAGACCTGGATGCGCCCGGTCATGTCCTGAATCACCATAAACGAGCCACGGTTGAGCATGATGCGACCGGCAACTTTGACCGGAATGGCAGCCTCGGCCAGTTCTTCCTTGGTCTTCTCGGCGTACTGTTTCTGCAAATCGGCGCAGTAGTTGTCACGGCGGAAGTCGTTCGGGAAGGCATTGCCCTGCTCACGAACGGCAGCAAGTTTTTCCTTGCGCTGGGCAACCAGCTTGTTTTCTTCCTGCTGCTGGTCTTCGTGGGAAAGGGCTTGTGGGTCGAGTTGTTGGTCGCTCATGGTCATCGGTTTCCGTCACGGTGTCGTTGCCGCCCTCCCCTGGAGAGCGGAATCGAAAGGTATTACAGGCCCTGCTTCAGGCTGGCTTCGAGGTATTCGTCGATATCGCCGTCCAGCACCTTGTCGCAGTCGCTGCGTTCGATATTGGTGCGCAGATCCTTGATTCGCGAGGCATCCAGCACATAGGAACGAATCTGGTGGCCCCAGCCGATATCCGACTTGGTCTCTTCCAGCGCCTGCGAGGCGGCGTTGCGCTTCTGGATTTCCTGCTCGTACAGGCGAGCGCGGAGCATCTTCATCGCGGTGTCTTTGTTGGCGTGCTGCGAGCGTTCGTTCTGGCACGCCACCACGGTGTTGGTCGGTACGTGGGTGATACGCACGGCCGAATCGGTGGTGTTTACGTGCTGACCACCAGCACCGGAGGAGCGGTAGGTGTCGATGCGCAGATCAGACGGGTTGATCTCAATCTCGATGTTGTCATCGATTTCTGGCGAGACGAATACCGCGGAGAACGAGGTGTGGCGACGGTTACCAGAGTCGAACGGGCTCTTGCGCACAAGGCGGTGCACGCCGATCTCGGTGCGTAGCCAACCGAAGGCGTATTCGCCCTTGATGTGCACGGTAGCGCCCTTGATCCCGGCGACTTCGCCAGCCGACAGTTCGACGATCTCGGCAGAGAAACCACGTTTGTCGGCCCAGCGCAGGTACATGCGCAGCAGGATGTTGGCCCAGTCCTGGGCCTCGGTGCCGCCGGAGCCGGCCTGAATATCAAGGTAGGCGTTGTTCATGTCCATCTCGCCGCTGAACATACGGCGGAATTCGAGCTTCTCAAGGATCCCGCGCAGGCGCTCGACTTCGCTGACGACATCAGCCACAGCACCCTCGTCGTTTTCTTCGACGGCCATGTCGAGCAGATCGCGGGAATCGGACAGGCTGCCAGTAAGGTCATCGATGGTGTCGACGATCTGCGCCAGCATGGCGCGCTCACGACCCAGGTTCTGCGCGTATTCAGGGTTATTCCAGACGTTGGGGTCTTCGAGCTCGCGGTTTACTTCAACTAAACGATCATGCTTGTGATCGTAGTCAAAGATACCCCCGAATGGTCAGGGTGCGCTCGGACAAGTCCTTGATGCTGTTGAGGATCGGGTTGATTTCCATGGCGTTCAGCACTCGCAGGCGATTGAGGTGTACAGCGGCTCAGTGCGGCCCGACAAACCTACCTCACGGCAGCTGATCGAACGCGGCAACCAGACCGTGGCCCCGAAGTTTCAGAAAAGCCGGCGAGTATACCCCAGTCAACGCCCCCTGGCAGCCCATGCCGCACACCGCCACTCCAGAGGCCCCGAGTATGCGCGCACACCTCTAACCAGGCTCAACAACCCCCACCTGGTTACGCCCACTCTGTTTGGCCAGGTATAAACCTCGGTCAGCCAGCTCGACCAACTCGGTGGGGGCCATGTCGACCCGAGGCGTGAGCGTGGCAACCCCCAGGCTGATGCTGACAATAGAACCCTGCACGGGACATTCATGAGGGATCGCCAAGGCCTGCACGGAGAGGCGCACTTTCTCGGCAAACAAACGTGCGCCTCCACGCGTTGTTCCCGGCAGAATCATGGCGAATTCTTCTCCGCCATAGCGCGCAGCCATATCTGACGAGCGACTGCACATCTCATTCATGCACGCAGCAACCTTGCGCAGGGTTTCATCCCCCTCCACATGGCCAAAGCGATCATTGAAAGCTTTGAAGTAGTCGACATCGATCATCAGCAGCGACAGCTCGCTCTGCTCGCGCAGCGCGCGTGCCCATTCACTGTTCAGGCAATCATCAAAGTGTCGGCGATTGGCCAACCCAGTGAGTCCGTCAGATCGCATCAAGCGCTGCAGTACGAGGTTGGTCTCCAGCAACTGTTGCTGACTTTCACGCAGCGCACGAAAGGCATCATCGCGCTGCTGCAATGCCAGATAGGAACGTGAGTGGTAACGAATGCGCGCAACCAGTTCGATGACATCGGGCAGTTTGACCAGATAGTCGTTGGCGCCCAGGGTAAATGCCGCGCTCTTGACCTTGGGGTCTTCCTTGGTCGATAGCACGATAATCGGCACATCCTGCAGGGCGCGGCGAGCCCGGTATTGGGTCAAGAGTTCGAGACCGTCGACCCCCGGCATAACCAAATCCTGCAGTATCACGGTAGGTTTTATCTGTTCCGCCAGACTCACGGCTTGCAGAGGGTCCGAGCAGAAGTGAAAGCTAATGTTAGCCTCGGGTGCCAAGGCCCTGCGCACAGCCTCGCCAATCATCGCTTGATCATCAACCAGTAGAACCATCAATGGCGCAGATGTCGATGCATCCTCATGAGCACCGCTAAACTGAGGCAAACCCTGCATACCACTTTCTCCGGGCGTAGTGCCCTTTATCGTTATAGACCCTGCGACACCCAATAGCACCTAGCCATCTCCAGCAGTTAGTCACACAGCATCATCAAGCGTCGGCCAATATCGGCCAGCGGCAATATTTCCGTTGCGGCCTCGAGCTGCGCGGCAGCCTTGGGCATGCCGTATACCGCGCAACTGGCCTGATCCTGGGCGATGGTCATAAAACCACGCTGGCGCATATTCAGAAGACCTTGAGCCCCATCACGGCCCATGCCCGTGAGTAGCACACCAATGGCTTCACCTTTCCAATTGGCCGTCACACTGTCAAAAAACACATCAATCGACGGTCGGTAAATGTGCGCACTGGGCGTGGCGCTATAAGCCAGCTCACCACTGCCCTGTAAAATCAGATGGTCATTGGTACCTGCCAATAGCACGCAGCCCGGCTGCGGTATATCCCCCATACGCGCCAAGCGCACCGGCAGGGGCGACTCACTGGCCAGCCACTGCGCCATGCCAGTGGCGAATGATTCATCCACGTGCTGCACCAGCACGATGGCTGCGGGGAAACCCGGCGAAAGTTGTTTGAGCAAGTCAACCAAGGCCGCCGGCCCCCCCGCCGACGCACCAATCGCCACCAGGGACTGGCGGCAACTGTTACTGTCGCGCAGAGCCGGCTCAGGCGCTTTACGCGCTGTTTTCTGCCCCAGGAGCAGGCCCAGGTTATGAATCTTGCGCAGCAGCGCAGCCGCATCCGGCAACGGTGTCGCCCCCAGCACAGGCGTCGCCACCACATCCAGCGCACCATGCCCCATGGCTTCAAACACCCGACTGACGTGCCGCTCAACATCCGAGGTAACGATCAGAATGGCGCAGGGCGTATTGGCCATGATCTGCCGGGTGGCTTCAACACCATCCATTTCTGGCATCAGCAGGTCCATCAGCAGCAGGTCCGGCGTATCTTCGCGGCATCGCCGCACGGCCTCCGCGCCGCTGCCCGCGACCCAGGCTACTTGGTGCTCGGGGGCACGCGTCAGTGCGCGGTGCAATGCCTCTACAGCTAACGGCATATCGTTGACGATACCGATTCTCATCCTTGCGCCTCGCCTATCAATACCTGCACCGCATCAAGCAGCGCTTCGTCATGGAAACTGGCTTTGGCCAGGTAATAATCCGCACCGGCATCCAGACCTCGACGACGGTCTTCTTCGCGGTCCTTATAGGACACCACCATCACTGGCAACGTGCGTAAACGATTGTCACGGCGCACCAACGTGACCAGTTCGATACCGTCCATGCGCGGCATGTCGATATCGGTAATCAACAAATCGAAGTGTTCTGCACGCAGCGCATTCCAGCCATCCATGCCGTCCACGGCAACCGCTACGTCATAGCCGCGGCTGAGCAGTAACTTGCGTTCAAGTTCACGCACTGTCAGTGAGTCGTCGACTACCAACACTCGCTTACGGGCGGTTTCCTGAGCACCTTGACTACGCCGATCGACTCGCTCCAACTGGCCGCTGCCCAAGAGTTTGCTAATCGAACTGAACAAGTCTTCGACGTCCAAAATCAGCACCGGCGTGCCGTCATCCAGTAAGGCACCTGCGGCCACATCTCTGATCTTGCCCAATCGCACATCCAACGGCATGACCACCAGCGTGCGCTCGCCAATAAAACGCTCCACGGCAATGCCATAAAGGTTGTCGCGCTCGCGAATCAATACCAGCGGGATGCCCGCCTCTTCGGTACGCCCTTCTGGGCGCTGCAACAGCTGGCTGGCGGAAATCAGGCTGACATGGCGGTCGCCGTGCCAGAAGTGCTGGCGCCCCTCCAGCTGCACGAGATCTTCCGAGTTCACCCGCACCATGTGTTCGATATGCGCCAAGGGGAAGGCATAGGCCTCGCCGGCGACTTCAACTACCAGGCTGCGCACCACCGAAAGTGTCAGCGGGACTTGCAGAATGAATGTACTGCCCTCACCTCGACGCTGCTCAAGCCGCACGCTGCCGCGCAACTGGCGCAGTTCATGCTGCACCGCATCGAGCCCCACACCACGCCCGGACACCTCAGTCACCTGCTCGCGCAAGCTGAAACCCGGCAAGAACAGAAACGCCAGTAACTCGCCTTCATCCAGCTTGGCCGCCGTTTCGCTGCTGGCAAACTTGCGCGCAACCACCACGTCGCGCAGACGCTCCATATCAACGCCAGCGCCATCATCGCTCAGCTCCAGCAGCAGCATGCCGGCTCGGTGACGCGCCCTGAGCAACAGTCGCCCCTCTTGCGCTTTACCCTTGCGCGCACGCAGCTCAGGCCGCTCGATGCCATGGTCGATCGCATTGCGCAACAGGTGGGTTAAGGGCGCATCCAGGCGTTCAAGCACATCACGATCGACTTGCGTCGCCTCCCCTTCGATATCCAGGCGTACCTGTTTACCCAGCGAGCGCCCTAGATCACGCACCATCCGCGCACGCCCGACCAAGACATCGGCCAACGGCCGCATACGCGAAGACAATGCCGCGTCATAGAGTGAACGGCTGCGCTGCCCGCCCTCCCAGGAAAACTCATCAAAGGCTTCGAAATGATCGTGCAACAGCCGCTGACACTCATAGAGCTGCGTTCTAGACTCTTCCAGCAACGCCAACACCTGCGGCTCCAGCGAGCTGTTCAAGGTGGCATCGCGCAATCCATCCAGGCTCCGTCGAACGGAGGTTTGCTGGCGTTTGAGGCGCTGCAGCGAGTCAGCCAGGGGTTGAATACGCTGAAATTCGACCAGTGCTTTACCCGACATATCCAGCAGGTGATCAAGGCGCTCAGCCGACACCCGCAAAACCCGCCCACGATTATCCTCATGCAGCTCCTCAGCGGGCTCTGGAGCAGTCACCGGCGGCGGCATGACTTCGTTCTGGACCCTGGGTTCTTCTGCCGCAGCGGCACGCCCCAAGGCAGGCACCGCAGTTGCCAGCTGCTGCTGCAACAAGCCCACCAGTTGCTCAACTCGCTCGGCCGAAGGCGCATCGGCAACGACCGGAGCACCCACCCGGCGTAGTAGATCACTGCCCTGCAAAAGTCCGTCAATTTGCTCTGGTAGCAGACGCAACAGCCCCTCCTGAGCTGCAACCAACAGGTCCTCCATGGCGTGAGCGACTTTCACTCCATCGTCCAGACCAACAATACGTGCCGCACCCTTGAGCGAGTGCGCCGCCCGCATGCAGGCTTCCAGCTGCCCCGCATGATTGGGTTCGCGCTCCAAGACCAATAAACCTGCGTCCAGCACCTGCGCCTGGGCATCCGCCTCCATGCGGTAAAGCTCCAACAGAGAAGCGTCCCTCATCTGATCGGGCGTCATGCGAGGCTCCTGACCAGGGCCTGCTGCAGCCGTTCGTCATCGAGTTGGGTAATGCTACGGCCCTGCCACTGCAATACCCCACTGGCAAACTGGCTGACTGCCAGGCCACCATCGCGTACCGCGGGCTGCACGCTATGCAGAGGAATCGCGTGAATACCTTCCACCTCATCCACCGGCACCACCACCGGGCCACCTTGCCCGACCAGAATCAACATACGCGGAACGACCCGCTGATGAGACGTCGGTGCCGCGCCGCTAGCGATACCCAGCAGCTCAGCCAGCGACACGCAGGCCACCAAGGTGCCGCGCACATTGGCCACCCCTAATAGACTGCGTGAGCGCTGGTGGGGCAGCGAATGAATCGGCATCGGTGCCACCACCTCGTCCAGGCTACGCGTCGCAATCGCCAGCCACTCCTCAGCAACCCGGAATACCAGCAGCGAACGACATTCGACAGCTTGCTCTTGTGCATCAGTTTCAACATCGTCTTGCACCGACGCATAGCGTTCAAGCAGACGAATGGCGGCCGCCGCATACACCTCACAGTTGCGGCAGTGGACATGCTCACGCAGGCGCTCACAGCTCTTGTCGCCCTGCACACCGATACGGTTCCAGCAATCATCGATAGCTGCCCCGCCCTCTACCAGCCTCAGCTCATCGCTCATCGCGCGTCACTCCAGAAGGACTTGCCCGACTTACCCGTTGCTGCAGGCGCTTGGCGCCCTCATGGTCGCCGCGCGCAGCCAGTAGGGCCGCTAAGTGCACCAGGCTTGCGACATGCTCAGGCTCAAGATAAAGCGCTTTGCGGTAGTAAGCCTGGGCACTGTCGACCTGACCAGCCATGTCGTTAAGCAGGGCCATCCAATAGAACGCATCGGCACTCGGGCCGTGCTCAAGCAGGTACTGCTCGCAACCGCGTAGTGCCTCATCGCTGCGCCCAGCATCAGCCAACTCAACAACCCTCGCTAATGCACTGACGGCATGATCGCGCGGCGCTGTAGGTGCAGATGTGATGGGCGGCAGCACACGGGGTTGTTGCAGTGGCCGCGCCGGGCGAATAGGGGCAGGTGCAGCCAGGTTTACTGGGGCTTTCACGGCAGGCACCGCTACCATGCGCTTGAAAGCAAAGGTCAGCGGTGCGCCCAGCACCTGCATTCCGCGCTGACTCAGCAAGCTGGCCTCAGCTGGACCGACGAAGAACGTGCCAGCGGCGTGCAACAGGTTCTGTAATACATCCAGCACAGCATTCTGTGTTGGGCGGTCAAAGTAGATCAGCAGGTTGCGACAGAAGATAAAATCAAACGGGGCTTCCCCACCCAGCAGTGTGCTGTCCAACAAGTTGCCACAACGCAGCTTGACCCTATCGCGCACCCGCGCCTGCAACTGAAATCCACTGTCAGTGGCCTCGAAATATCGCTCGCGAAAGCTCAGGTCCTGACCACGAAATGAATTGCGCCCGTAGTGCCCCAGACGCGCCAGCTCCACCACCCGGGCACTGACATCCAGCGCCTCGACCTGAAACGCAGCGGGGGCAAACCCGGCGTCCAGCAGCGCCATGACAATCGAATACGGCTCTTCACCGCTGGAACACGGCAAACTGAGTATGCGCAACGGACGGCTACCCGCCAGCGCGGCCTTACGCTTGAGCGCCAAGTCGACCAAGGTGACAAACGACTCCGGATAACGGAAAAACCAGGTTTCCGGCACCACAACAGCCTCAATCAAGGCCTGTTGTTCGCCACTCGAACGATTCAGCTGCTGCCAATACTCAGCCGGCTCAGAAATATCCAGCGCCTGCATACGCTGACGGACAGCTCGTTCAATCACCAGCCGCCCCACTGACTCGGCTTCCAGGCCGATCAGTTGCTTCAGCAGACGCTCTACCTGGTTAATCATGTGGCATCGTCCACTCCAGGGAACAGCAGCGCACAGACATCGGCAGGCAGTAGCCCGGTCACGTCAATGCGCTGCACCAGCCCTTGCGCGCAGCCCTGCACCGCACCCAGATACGGCGCCTCATCCGAGGCCAAGCCAGAATCACGAAAGGCACTGGTAGGCAGGCGCAAGGTATCGGAGGCCTTTTCCAGAATCAGGCCCAGCACACGACTGGCCGGGCGATAGTGCACCAGTACCAAGCGCGTACTGGTCAGTTGCGCAGCGGGTCGTCCACACGCACGCACCAGTAGATCAATCACTGGCACCAGCGCCCCACGGTATTCAAAGCCACCGGCCACCCAAGCCGGCGCTTGCGGGAACGCCTTCAGGCGGCGTAACGGCAGCACCTCGACCACCTCATGCACAGTGAGGGCATAGCGGTCGCGGTCCAGATTGAAGAGCAAATACAACTCGCCCGCCTCACGATTGACGGACGTTTGGCCGGTACCCGGGCTGTGCATACTCAGACCTTGAATCGGCTAACGCCGCTGCGCAGGCTAGCGGCCACTTGGTTCAATTCATCAATCGCAGCACCGGCCTGACGCAGCGAATCAACCGTCTGCCCGCTAGCCTCACTCAGCTGCACCAGCGCCTGGTTGATCTGCTCGGCGCCAGTCGCCTGGGCTTGCATACCCTCGTCCATCATCTGCACCCGCGGTGCCAGCGCCTGTACCTGATGAATGATCTGCGACAGCTGATCACCGACCTGGATCATCTCGCTATTACCCCGGCGCACCTCTTCGGAGAATTTGTCCATGCCCATAACCCCCGCCGACACTGCAGACTGAATCTCACGCACCATCTGCTCGATGTCATAGGTAGCAACAGCGGTCTGATCGGCCAGGCGCCGTACCTGGGTGGCGACCACCGCAAATCCACGTCCGTACTCGCCGGCTTTCTCGGCCTCGATAGCCGCATTCAGGGACAACAAATTGGTCTGATCCGCCACTTTGACAATGGTGGTCACCACATGATTGATATTGCTCGCTTTCTCATTGAGGATCGCCAGCTTGGCATTCACCACATCGGCCGCCCCCGCCACATGACGCATCACATCCTCCATACGCGCCAGGCCTAGCTGACCAGAACCGGCGAGCACCGAGGTTTGTTCGGCCGTGCCGGACACCTCACTCATGGTGCGTACCAGGTCACGTGAAGTCGCGGCAATT
Source organism: Pseudomonas sp. EA_35y_Pfl2_R111 (assembly GCF_963970955.1). Taxonomy (NCBI): domain Bacteria; kingdom Pseudomonadati; phylum Pseudomonadota; class Gammaproteobacteria; order Pseudomonadales; family Pseudomonadaceae; genus Pseudomonas; species Pseudomonas sp. EA_35y_Pfl2_R111. Next base: position 725,094 of record NZ_CAXAOM010000001.1, read on the forward strand.
TCACGCGAGGTAGCGCCGATTTCAGTCGTGGTGGCGGCCGTTTCAGTGGCAGTCGCCTGCTGCTGTCGGGACGTCGCGGCGATTTCGGTAATCGATGTGGTCATCTGCACGGCCGAACGCTGGGCTTGGGCTACCAGGCTCGTCAGCTCGTCGGCCATGCTATTGAACCCTTCCTCGATGGCGTTGAACTCATCACGCCGGCCCATACTCAGGCGTGCAGAAAGATCACCCGAACCAAGCACTTTGAAGGTATCTACCACCGCAGTGATGGGTTGGCTGATCGCTCGCTGCAGGGTCACGGAACTCATGGTCGCGACACCCAGGACGATGAAAATGGCCAGCACCAGACTTAACTTGGTCAACTCCACATCGGTGACAATTTGCTCCACTGCCTGGTCAGCAGTTTGCTGATTCAGCTCAAACAGCTGCGTCAGTACCGCGCGCGCCTCTAACCAGGCCGGCAGCAATTGCTCACGCGCCAACTGCACAGCCGCCATATCATTCCCCGCCGCCGCCAGCTCCAGCAACTGAGCATGCAATTTCATGTACTGGTCACGCTTGGCCAGAAAAGCCTGTGACTCAAGACGATCCTCTTCAGTGCTAAGGATCTTCTGGTAGGCATTCCAGGTTGTATCCAGACGCTGAGCCAACTCGGAGAAAGCCTTAAGCTCATTGGCATTCAGATTGCCTTGCGCCTCATCACCCTGACCAACCATCAGCAGGCGCTGGGTCGCCATAAAGTGATCAGCCCACGCCAGGCGCATCAATCCGGCCTGGTGCATACCCGGCGCTGCCGAAGCGCGCACGTTGATCGCGGCTTGCTCAACCATCGCCAAGCGGTAGTAGGCCGTGATAGAGAGCAGTAATAGGATGACCACCACCACAGAAAAGCTCGCGATGATGCGTTGCTGGACAGTCCAGTTTTTCACAGTATTCCCCACTCGATTAAACACGCCTGGTCTGCCATATGCCGCTCACGCGCAGATGTAAGGACTCTAGAGTTTGCTTCAGCCAGCGGCAAGCGTTGAAGTATGAGCGCATGATTAGTGAGGGGACGCTGTGCCTCAGTGTCGCTAAGCTAAACTTCTAAACATTCATGCGGGCCTTCTTGGCTAGGCTCCTGAAACAGCTTGATGCCTCAGCCTGAGATCAACGGAGTTGCTTCAGCATGGCTAGACCGTACAGCCTGCGTAGCCGTTTTGCGCTTCTAATCGCCTTATTGGTCGCAGGCTTGAGCTGGATGCTCGGCAGCCTGATAGGTCAGGACGCCAGCCAGCGAATCCGCGAGGAAGTCGGCCGGGACCTTGCCGAGGTCTCATTTATGATGGTTGACCGCCTGGACCGCGACATGCAAAGCCGCGCCGCCATGCTGCAAGTCCTGGGAAATCTGCGGGCGCTCAGTCAACCGGACGATATCGACGAGATTCGCGGGTTGCTTGACCGCCTGCAAAGCGAATTCCCCAGCATTGCCTGGATCGGCTTTACCGATGCCAAAGGTACGGTACTGGCTTCCAGCAACCGTGTATTGGAAGGCGCCAGCATCGCCCAGCGCCCGGTGTACCTTGAGGCGCAAAAAAGCGTGTTTATCGGCGATGTACATGAGGCCGTACTGCTGGCCAAGCTGCTGCCCAACCCCACGGGTGAGGCGATGAAATTTGTCGACATCAGCCTGCCGGTGTTCGGCCCGGATGGCAGCTTGGTCGGCGTGCTGGCGTCACATTTGTCCTGGTCATGGGCAGACGAAGTACGCATGGCCATTCTTGAGCCCATCCAGAAACGCCGTAATGTCGAATTCTTTGTCATCGGCCAGGATCGCACCGTACTGCTCGCCCCCAAAGACATGATCGGCCAGCGCTTGCACCTGCCAGCCCTCCAGCAACTGGAGACGCAGAACGACCTCTGGGCTGTTCAAGAATGGTCTAACGGCAAGCAATACCTCACAGGCATTGCTCGCAGCCAGGGCCATATGGAATACAAAGGCCTCGGCTGGACGGTGATTGCCCGCCAGCCGCTGGACGAAGCCTATGCCCCGGCGCGTGAGACAACGCGCTATATACTTTTCTGGGGCAGCGGCCTGGCTGTTGCCTTTGCGCTGATCGGCTGGCTCGGCGCCGGATATTTTACCCGCCCACTCAGGCAAATTGCCGAGGCCGCGGACCGCCTCAGCGCCGGTGAAATTGGCGTGATTCCCGAACTGAAAAGCACCCGAGAGATCGAGATTCTCAGCCACTCGATTCGCCACCTAGTGGAAAGCCTGACCCACCAGCAAAACGCCCTCGGCGCCATGAAGAACCTCGCCCACCACGACGCGCTCACCGGCCTGCCCAACCGCATCGCCCTGGAGAGTTATCTGCCGCGCGCGCAACAACGTAGTCAGACCAACCATAACTGCCTGGCCTTGTTTTATCTGGATCTGGACGGATTCAAACCCATCAATGACCAGTTTGGTCATGCGGCAGGCGATCAGCTGCTACGTGAGGTGGCACAACGTCTGCGTAGCTGCCTGCGTGATGGCGACCTGGTAGCACGCCTGGGCGGCGATGAATTCCTGATGGTGCTGCAAGTGCCCAGCGGCGAAGCCCTGCCGCAGGCGCAACTGGTGGCCGAACGCACCCTGAAGGCGCTAAGTGCGCCGGTCGACCTGGGTGAGAACCAGGTTAAGGTCAGCTGCAGCATAGGTGGCGCGCTCTGGCCGCTGGACAGCAGCAACCTGGCCGAAGCACTGGAACTGGCCGACCAGGCCCTGTACCGGGCGAAACATGCCGGCAAGAACTGCGCGGTGTTCCACTCGGCCTATCAGCACTGAGGCCTATTTAGCCCGCAGGCGCAGCAACTGGTCCGCCATCTCGGCTGCGTGCCGCTCGACCACCAGCGGCACCAGGTTGTCGTTGTAGCCAACCAGGCGTGAGTAGATAAACTTCCAGCGCGTCTGTGCCCGCTGCAAACGCTGTTGCTGCTCGCCGGTCAACTCCGTCGCCAGGCTGGCCAGCTCAGCATCGACCTGCTTGGCCAACACGTCGATATCCTGATTCAGGTAGTGCTGCTGTTGCTCAGGCAGGGTCTCGATATCGCCGACATAAGCCCGCGCGGTGTAGCGCGCCGCCAGGTATTGCACCTTTGCCGGCAGGCTCTGCAAACGCATATCCGCCGCTGGCAATGGCTGCGCCAGGCCTTTCAGCAGTTGCTGCTCAAGTGCCTCCACAGCCGCCACCAACTCGCGCATGGCCTTGCTGTACTGGAAGTTGAACTCCCACGGAAGGTCCGGCTCGCTGGGGTTATAGGCCAGGGTCTGCTCGACTAGCGCAGTAAAGGTTGCCAAGGGCGGCTGCAATTGCGCCATCGCCAAACGCGCCGAATCGGTCAGCGGCTGCGCCTGCAAGGTCGCCATGTTGTCGCGCAATTTGCCCAGGTCAGCCTGCACTTTGGTCGCCAGCTCGGCATGCCCGCCTTCACCACGATGGATAAACAGATCGGTACTGGCACGAAACACCTGCACCTGTGCTTGCTGTACCTGAGTCAGGGCTACATCAGGCGCGGCCTGGGTTATCGCGCTGAATACGATCAGCGCCAAGCTCAGCAGGCGATTGGTGTAGGTGCGGCGCATCGGGGCATCCATCCATAGCAAGGAAAGGCGCCGATTATAGGGAGGCCGCCGGTTAGCGGCCAGGACCCTGGGGCAGATAGCCGCTAGGCAGTATCAGCCGGCCACCAACTCCTGACGCACCTGGGCCTCAAGCTCGGCCTTTAGCGCCGGATCGAGCTTGAGCTGACGTGCCAGTTCTTCTAAGTAGGCGCGCTCCATAAAGTGCTCTTCATCGACCATCAGGACGCTGGCGATATACATTTCTGCCGCCATTTCCGGCGTGCTGGCGGCGCGGGCGATTTCGGCGGGGTCCAGCGGCTTATTCAACTCGGCCTGCAGCCAATGCTGCAATTCAGCATCACTGGTGAGTTTGACCAGCTCGCCTTCGATCAACTGCCTCTCGCGGGCATCGACATGACCATCGGCTTTGGCCGCACCGACCAGCGCCTTGAGAATCGCCTGGCTGTGCAGCTCGGCCTGCGGTGCTGGTAAGCGATCCAGGGTTTGTGGCTCGCCCTGGGGGGCACCCGCCTGCTGCGCCTGCCAGTTGTTGTAAGCCTTATAGGCAACCACACCAAGCGCGGCCAGGCCACCATAGGTCAGCGCCTTCCCGCCCATCTTGCGCGCACTCTTGTTGCCCAGCAGCATGCCCAGCGCACCCGCGGCCAGCGCGCCGCCACCCGCCCCCTTGAGCAGAGTGCCCAGATCACCGCCCTGGCTACCTTTGCCGGCACCGCCGAGCAAACCACCCAGAGCGCCGCCTAGGCCACCGGCCGAGCCACCTGAGTTATTGCCAGAGGATTTCTGCTGCATCAGGTCCTGGCCGGATTTCAACAACTGATCAAGCAAGCCACGGGTAATCATCAAGCGCTCTCCCTAAAAATAGTTGTGCAAGCACACGGGCTGATTCTAGAGACGGAGGTTTCTCGCCACCTAACGCCAGAGTGCTTCGAAAGATTGCCAACAGAGGTGAAAGCCAGGAAAACCGGCTATTCGTCGGCTTTATGCCGCTTGCACGACAGCAATATGTCAAATAGTGGTCACCATCACATTTTGCCGATGGCCGATCTATATTTGACGCCGATAGGATGACGGACACAAAACTCGCAACGGCAAAAGGCTATCAAGAGCCGACGCCGGAGACTTCGCGCCATGTCGCCACGCGCCAATCGCCCCGCCCACCGCTTACTGCGCAGCCTGCTTGCCAGTTGCTGGCTGTTCAGCCCAGTGCTGGTAGCCGATGCATCGAACACTCAGCACAGCGCCCTGGCAATGGCGCTTAGCGATACGCGCCTGGCGAGCTGGCTCAACCTGCTCGACAACTCCGCTGGCGACAACGAACGCGCCCAGTTGGAGCGGGTCAATCACTTTATCAATCGCTCAGTGAGCTTTGTCAGTGACCAGCAGGCCTGGGGCGCCGATGACTATTGGGCGACGCCCGCGCAGACACTGAGCCTAGGCAAAGGTGACTGCGAAGATTTCGCCATCGCCAAATACTTCAGCCTGGTGCGCATGGGCGTACCCAGCGAGAAGCTGCGCCTGACTTTCGTCAAAGCGCTCAAGCAGAACCAGGCGCATATGGTGCTGGCCTATTACCCCAGCGCCAGCGAGCAACCGCTGATTCTCGACAACCTCGACCCGCGCATCCGCCCAGCCAGTGAGCGTGGCGATCTGTTGCCGGTGTATTCCTTTAATAACCACGGCGTGTTTCTCGCCAAGTCGCCGCAGCGCGTCAGCCAGCCGCCGCAGTTTCTTGCGCGCTGGAATGAGTTAAGCGAACGGGCCCTGGCCGATGGCTCAGCCGCCCCATCACCGCAGAGCTAGCCCAATCAGCGCGGGCTGATATGGGCGATCAGCAACTGCACACTTTCCTGCCCACGGTACTCATTAACATCCAGCTTGTAGGCCAGCTCGACCCAACGCACAGTCGGGTTCGGCCAGATATCTCGGTCCACACCAAAGGCGATGCCATCGAGCTGCACGCTGCCGCATTCGCTCTTCAGCACCACCTTCAGATGGCGCTCGCCAACCACGCGCTGCTGCACCAGCTGGAATACGCCATGAAACAGCGGCTCGGGAAAATGCTGGCCCCAGGGACCGGCATTGCGCAGCTCTTTGGCCAAGGGCAGGTGAAACTCTTCGATGGACAAAGCACCGTCGGACAGCAAACGCCCGGTCAGATCGTCCTCACACAGCTGGCGACGTACTTCGGCATCAAAGGCGGCGGCAAAAGCGCCGAAATTCGTCTGCGGCAGTGACAGCCCAGCGGCCATGGCATGACCACCGAACTTGCTGATCAACGCTGGGTGTTTGGCGGCGACCGCATCCAACGCATCGCGGATATGAAAGCCCGGCACCGAACGCGCCGACCCTTTCAGCACGCCATCGCCAGCATCGGCAAAAGCGATGGTCGGACGGTGATAACGCTCCTTCATCCGCGAGGCGAGGATGCCGATTACGCCCTGGTGCCAATCCGCCTCAAACAGGCACAGACCAAACGGCATATCTTCCAGCGGCAGGTCCTTAAGCTGAGCCAGCGCCTCGCGCTGCATGCCCTGCTCAATGGCCTTGCGATCCTGATTAAGCTGATCCAACTGCACCGCCATATCGCGGGCCAGGGCTTCGTCTTCACAGAGCAAGCATTCGATGCCCAACGCCATGTCGTCCAGGCGCCCCGCCGCATTCAGCCGTGGACCAAGGATAAAACCCAGATCGGTGGAGGTAATACGCCGATGATCACGCCCGGCCACTTCGAGAATCGCGCGCAAGCCCGGCCGCGCCCGCCCGGCACGAATCCGCGCCAGGCCCTGATGCACCAGAATGCGGTTATTGGCATCCAACGGCACCACGTCGGCGACGCTGCCCAGAGCAACCAGATCGAGCAGCTCGCCGAGGTTAGGTTCCGGGCGCTGCACAGTGAACCATCCCATCTCCCGCAGCCGTGCGCGCAGGGCCAGCAGCACATAGAACATCACGCCAACCCCCGCCAACGCCTTGCTGGGGAACTCACAGCCTGGCTGATTGGGATTGACGATGGCATCAGCCGCCGGCAGCTCGGCACCGGGCAAGTGGTGATCGGTGACCAGCACAGTCAGGCCAGCCGTCTTCGCCGCAGCCACACCTTCGACACTGGAGATGCCGTTATCCACGGTAATCAGCAACTGAGGCTCGCGCTCCAGCGCCACCGCGACGATCTCCGGGGTCAGGCCGTAGCCGTATTCGAAACGATTGGGCACCAGATAGTCGACATGCGCCGCGCCGAGCATGCGCAACCCCAGCACTCCCACCGTACTGGCGGTGGCACCATCGGCATCGAAGTCGCCGACTATCAGCATGCGCTGGCCCTGCTGCAAGCCCTGCACCAGCAGCTCGACTGCCGCGCCCATGCCCTTGAGCTGCTGATACGGAATCAGCCGCGCCAAGCCCTTGTCCAGCTCGGCAGCCGACTGCACGCCGCGAGCGGCATACAAGCGGGTCAGCAACGGCGGCAGAGCGCCCAGATCAGGCAGAGTGGCGGGTAGCGGGCGGGACTCGATACGCATGGGGGGGGTCTCAACATCATGACGGGGCGAAACGTAGGATGGGTCGGGCCGCGTAGGTTGAGCCTGCGATACCCATCGTATGGTCGGTAGTTGATGGGTATCGCTGCGCTCAACCCACCCTACCAATCGAAGTCTTAGCGTTCACCCGCCAGCCACTCAATCGGCAACTCATGCTGACCGCGCTCATCGGTCACAAACAGCTCACCGTCACTGATCATCACGCTCCAGTTCAGTGAACGCGGCATGTCCAACGCCAGGCTAGCCAACGCCTCCTGATCCAGCGCCACCACATTGATATTTTTCAGGCTGCGCACCGGGTCGAGCGCCTTGGTCTGCCACACGCGCAGGTTGCCGTAGGCCACCAGGCTGAATTTCTCGGTACGCCGCGAGCACCAGGTGATGCGGTCGCTGTCCGGCTGGCCGACTTCGATCCAGTGCAGCACACGGTCATCCAGGCTCTTCTCCCACAGAGCAGGCTCGTCTACATCCGACAGGCCGCGGCCGAACGCCAGGTGCTCGTGATAGAACAAGGCATAGCCAATCAGCCGCGCGGCCAGGCGCTCTTCGGTTTCCGAAGGGTGGCGGGCCACGGTAAAACGCAGGTTTTCATAGACGCTGCGGTCCATGTCGGTGAGGTTAAGCTCGATTTTGTAGGTCGTAGACGGCAGGGCCATGGACGGGGCTTCTTGACTGGGCGAAAGAGCGCAAGTCTAACCCGAAACGCGACTCACCGAACCGATCAGCTCACTCAACAACGCATTTGCTGCTCGTCACCGCTCTCGGGGTCACGGTAGTCGATGATTGCCTGGCACGTGCTCAAGTCAACATACAACTGGCAGTAGTGCTCGCCATGACGCCAGGCAATCGCCACGCTGCCGTCACTGGAATGCTTCAGCTCAAAACGCCCAGCAAACGCAGGGTGGCTGTTGCGTAGCCGCATCAACGCCAACAACCGCTGCACCAACGGTTGTTGCAACGCCTGCTCGGCCTCCTCCACGCTGTAATAGTGACGGTTAACGTCACGCGCTTCGCCACTCGCCTCACACAGTTCAAAGTCGTTGCAGCCGGCCAGCAAGCCTACGTAATAGACCTGAGGAATACCGGGTGTAAAAAACTGAATGGCCCGTGCGGCGATATAGGCATCTTCGTTACGCATCAGCGCCTCGAAGAAGGTACAGGTCAATTGGTAGATGGCCCCTACGCTATGCACGCTGACCGCAGAACGGCGCATGATCGGATCGGCGCTGCGGGCTGAAACCTCATCGATAAGAAAGCGAATTTCTGTCTCCGGCAGCATGCTCTCAACGTCAGGGATGCAGATGCCGTCATGGGTATCCAGCACCGTCACCTGGTTGCGCGGGCACATGCGCAGCCACTGCTTGAGGTAGCGACTGTTGCCGCTGAGAAAGGCGTGCAGTACCAGCGGCGGCAAGGCGAAGGCATAGGGCCGCATATGCCGGCGCGAGATGGCGTACTGGTAGCTGATGTGGTCGTGCACTTCGGGGAGCATTTCGGCGCCGTACTTCTCACCCGTCTCGCGAAACCAGTCAAGGATGCGATAAACGTCCGGCTCGACTAGAAAACAGCTGCTGCCAATACGTTTGGTGGTATAGCCGAAGGCATCCAAGCGAAACAGCTTGACCCCGCGCGCAGCAAGAAACGCCAGATAACGCTCCATCAACTGATAGGTCAGTGGCGACTCGTAATTAAGGTCAATCTGCCGCTCGGTGAAGGTGCACCACACCCGGCAGGTCTCGCCATTCGCCAAGAGTACGTCGCGAAACGGCTCTTTCTCCTTGCGGATATGAATCTTGGCCAGGTCTTCCGGGCCAATCTCGCCGAGCTTGTCCACCTGTACGAACAGCTCGGCGTGGGCGGAGTCCTGTCCTTTGGCGACAAAATCGAGAAACTCCGGCGATTCGTCGGCGATATGGCTGATGACCAGATCAACACACAGATCGAAGCGTGCGGAAATCCGCTCGACATCGGCCCAGTCGCCGTAACGCGGATCGACCTCCATGTGAGTCAGCGGCGAAAAACCACCGTCGGCATTGGACGGGTAAAGCGGCAGAATGTGCACGCCGCCCACCGCATCGGCCAAGTGTTTGTCGAGCAATTGATAAAGCCCGGCGAGATCACCGCCCAAACGGTCCGGATAGGTGATCAGTTGCACCGCATTGCGCAACGCCATGCGTTCCCTCCTCTAACAACGAGCGAAAAACCCTACCGTCCGTTAAAGCAGGCTGAGCGCACACGTCAACCTAAAGGCGTTGCAACAGCGCCGTTAAAGCGGCTTGCGGCTCCAGTTGCCAGAGGGCGTAGCTCAGCGGCACGGCCTCCAATCCTGCGCGAGCCAGCACCAAGTAGCGCTCTAACTCAAGGAAAGCCTCGCTCTCACCGGGATAGCCAATCAGGTCGATGGCCAGGCAGCGCTCGCCGCGCTGGCAATATATATCCAGACGTTGCCCGGCCAACGGATGCCCCACCCAAGTACGCACACCCTGCTCCTGCAGTGCCTGACACACCGCCTGGGTAAACGCATCGAGAACGGGCGAACGCGCGTCCAACTGCTGCCACACCTGCTCGCTGCGCTCCAGATAGCGGCGCAACAGGTGCCCGGCCGCCAGGTCTCGCTCGTTACCACTGAACAGCAGCACCTGGCGCTCACGGGCACGGGTGATGGCCACATTGAACATGTCTGCACGGTTGAGGTAATTAGCCGCCTGAGAGCGGGCGTCGTGCAGTGCAAAGCTGATGATCATCAGGTCACGTTCTTCACCTTGAAAACCATAAGGCGTGGCAACCAGCAGGCGAAAGTCGCGCAACTGCTCCAGCGACATATCGGCGCCGATGCGCTGACGAATCGCCTCGACTTGATCGCGAAAAGGCGATAGCACGCCAATACTCGGTTTCAGCGCACTGCTGGCGTAGCGCATGACATGTTCGCGAACTAACTCCAACACCCGCTCCACTTCCACGTCATTAACGCCATTGCGTCCACGGCTGCCTGCCAGCCGCTCCAGCTGCAGGCTGTCGCACGCCTCCTGACCCGGCCGTTCCTTCATCACCTTGAGGCGCTGCTCGTAGAAGTGTTCGTTGCTAAAGCGGATCAGCGCTGGGCGGCTGCGGAAATGCTCGTCGAGGAAGATCACCGCTTCCTGCCGGGACAAGCGCAGACTGACCAGATCAAGCACGCTGTTATCACGGTAACTCCAGGCGTCACGGTCTTCGGCGGGCAGCCCGGCACGTTCCAGTAGCAGCGTCTCACGGGCCCGCGACAGAAAGGAGATATGCCGCAACTGCCGCGCATCACCGGCAACCACAGCGCGCCGGCAGCGCTGCAATGCGGGCAATGCCGAGGCGATGTCGCACTGGGTGGCCTCATCCATCACCAGCACATCAAATAGACCAGCCCGTAGCGGCAGCAAACGATGCAGTTCATCCAGGCTGACCACCCAGATCGGGAAAGCCGCCAGTAAGCGTTGTGGGTCGATGTCCTCGAATAATGCCAATTGGCGCTGTGAGTTGCGCGCGCGAATGGCCTGGTTGTAGCGCACTAGGGTGTCTCGATCACGGCTCAGTAACCGCTGCAAGCGACTCCGGCGGCGCACATTGATGTACTCACGGCTTAAACGTTCTCGGCGTTGCTGACACTCACGCAGCTCATCCAGCAACCCCCATGGCCTGGCACTGTTGCGCACCCGGTAGCGCGCCAGCGGCAACTGCAACCATCGCCGCCAGAACGGCAACGAGCCACGCTCGGCGCGCAACAACAGATGGCTCCAACGCTCGGCCCGCGCGCCACGACGGCGAAAGCGCCCGGCCAGTGATTGCTCTTGCTTCAACAGCTGCTGCAGCTCCTGATACAAACGCTTCTCCGCGCCGGCTTCGGGCACTGCCAACTCGCCTTGCAGCAGCCGCGCCAGCCGCTCTCGCAAGGTTTTGAGCATGCTCTGACCGTCGCCCTCGAGCACCGCATCCTCAAGGCCGAAGTCGTTGCGCAGCTTGTCGGCCATCACCCGCACGGCCTGCTCACTGCGGCTAACCAACAACACACTTTCGCCTTGCAAGTAGCGGTCTAGAGCCAGCGCCGCCAAGGTATAGCTCTTCCCAGTACCGGGCGGGCCAGAAATCTGGCTCAGTTCGAAGCGCGCCGCGTTACCCAGTACCTGACATTGAGAAGCACTGAGCAGTGCGGGCAAGGCCTGCGGGGTACTGGGCAACGTGGTCTCTTGCAAGGCAGAGGCATCGCCTAGCAATTGCCGCAGTGGCGGCGACAGTTGCTCTGCACTTTGCAGGGCTTGAAGTTCATGGGCGATACCACGGCTACCCGTGCCTCGCGGCACCAGAGCTACAGCCGCACCGGCCTGCAGCGACAAGCTCTGGCGGCGTTGTGCTTTGCTCAGATCGGCTGCCGGCGCCAGCGCGGGAAACCCTGCTGCCATTTCTACGCTGGCCACCTGCGTAGCGTTTTCGACCCAGGCCAACAACTCACCCAAAGCCAGGGTGTCGATGGCAGCGCCAGGCAGTGGAAAATCATCCAGCGGCCGTCCCGCCTCAACCAGGCTACGCAGCAGGCGCCAGTTAGCCTGGGGCAGCTGTAGGTCGATGGCGAGGAAATAACTTTGCCCGTCCGCAGCGGGTTGCAGGCGCGCCTCGTAATACACCAGGGGGCCACACAGATTGACGGTAGGGGCATCAGCCAGCGTCAACCGGCCGCAAACGGGCAACACCCCATAGACCAACTGCAACTCACGCTGATACAGGCGCTGCTGGGCATCTAGCGCTGCACCGAGCTCAGACGACAGCGGCAATAGCGGCAAGCCCCCACTGGCCAGCTCCTCGCCGCCCTCCAGCCAAGCCCAGCGATCAGCCGGCAACTTGCCAAGGTTGTCCAGATCCAGATCACGGCTGTCGGCCAGGTAGCAGCTGCGGTAAAAGCCGATGCGTTGCCGTACCTGATCAGCAGACGCTTCACTCATGCATTGTTCGCATAACGGGCCCACAACACTTCAAATTCGCGGGTGTAAGCAGCCAGCAACTGGGGATGGTCGACCACCATGAAGTTCTCTTCATTGCTGGTACTAGCACTGCGGGTCCAATTGAAGCTGCCATTAAGCAGCAGCTGGCCGTCGAACAGGGCGAACTTGTGGTGCATATGGAACGGGCCGGAATCAATGCGCAGAGGCACGCCCTTTTCGCGCAGCCATTGCACGTCGCTGCCGGCGTCGAACTGTTTTTCGTTATCACTAATCACCCGCACGGTCAGGCCGCGCTGATGGCAGGCGAAGATTTCTTCGCTAAGCGGGTCGTCGGAGATGGTATAGACGCAGATATCCACACTCTTGCGCGCCTGACGGCACAGTTCGCGAATCTTCCGCCGGCACTCCTCGCCAGGGCTGAAATGGGCGCTGGCGATATTGCGCGTCGGTACGACATTGGCATCCAGGGTTTTGATCACCTGTTCCAGCCACTTCAGCGCAGGCTCGGCGTTCTGCGGCTCGCGGATCAGCTCGCGCACCAGGGCAAAGGCGCGGTTGCGCATGTAGCGCACCTGATCGGGGCTCAATTCACTGCCGAGCTGACGCAGTTCGTCGCGCTCCTCGTTGCTCAAACGTAGATCGGCCAGGCTGTCGCGCAACTGTTGATCGAGACGGTTGAAATCCACTTAAGCTCCTTGTTTGCGGTGCAAGCGCGGGGAATAGCGCCAAGCTGCATAGAGTCCACCGCATAACGCGCCGGCCAGATGATATTCGAATGAGACGCCCTGCTGCGGCAGCAAACCGAAGACCCAGCCGCCATGCAGAAAGAACACCAGCACCGCCAGCAGCAGGTCGAGCCAGCTGCTGCGAAACCAAGCCCGCGCCAGCAGCAATGCCCACAAGCCAAACAGCCAGCCGCTGGCGCCGACATGAATACCCTGGCGGCCGAACAGCCAGACCAACAGCCCGCTGCCGAGGATGATAAACAGGCTGGCCTGGATAAAGTCGCGGCGCGATTCAAGCAGGGCCAGCAGCCCCAACACCAACAGGCCGCTGAGGTTACTCAACAGATGCATCCAACTGCCGTGCAGCCAGGGAGCAAATACAATACCCGGCAATGACTCCATTCGCCGAGGTATCACACCCCAGATATTCAGGCTGTAACCACTCAGGCTATTGACCAGCTGCACCACCAGCATCAGTGCGGCGATGCCCAGCAACAGCTGCACACGCGGCACCAGCCCGGCCTTCATGGCGTTTCGCTGTCGCTGTCGCCACCCAGGCGCTGCTCATGGCCCAACTGCTCACCGAGGTCGCGCAGCTGAGTGGAAATTTCCAGCATGCGGTTGTGCGTGCGCAGGTCGATATCGATCTTCTTGTCCATCGCTTTGACCAACGGCAGAAAGCTGTTCTGCAGGCTGTCGGCCAGGCCTTCCAACACTTTCTGCACCGCCGGCTGCGGCGGGGTAACCACCTCGACCTGCGGGCGCAGCTTGCCTAGGTTATCCAGGCCGGCGAGCAGTTCAGCCCAGGGAATAGTCGGCGCTGCGGCTTGCTCGCCCGGCGCCAGCTTGGCCAGGCCGCGCACGCCCTCGACCAGATCGTTGAGCTGCGCCACCACGCGGCCGCCGACATCGGTGTCGCTGCCGCCCATGGCCTTGTTGCGCATAAAGTCGCGCTTGATCTGCGCCCAGCGCTCGGCTTGTACGTCGGTCATATTTCCGCGCAGCTCGGCGAGCTTGAGCAGGTTTTCCTCGGCGCCGGTGGTAAGCAGTTGGGATTCGCCCTGGTAGTGATCGGCGATCAGTTGCAGCACCTCGGTATCGTTCATCACCGCGGAAATTTTCTCGGCCATCTTGTTCATATTGCGGTAGCTGCCCTGCAACTTGAACGGCGGTTCGGTGCGGTATTGATCGGCCTGGGCGGCGCTGGCGATGTACTGCTGGTTGACCCGGCCGACCACATCACGCACCTGCATCAGGCGCTGCAGGGTGGTGACGATTTCATTAACCTCGGCGCCGCTGTAGCTGTGGGAAAGCTCGTTACTGGAGAACGGCTTGCCCTCGGCCTTGGCGACGAAGCGATAGACATCGCCCATATCGCGGGTGGCCAGCGGCGCGAGCACAGGGTTGGAGGTCAGACCGTTTTCGATGTAGCTGAGAGCGAAGGCTTCCTGCATGCCGCCCAGGGTGTCGCCGAGGTTATAGATGTCAGCGCGGTTGGCCAGCATATCCGGGATTTTGAACACGTCGCCGGACTCGGTGTAGGGGTTACCCGACATGATCACGCAGAACTTGCGCCCGCGCATATCGTAGGTACGGGTGCGGCCCTTCCACACGCCTTCAATACGTCGCGTGCCATCACAGAGCGAGATAAATTTCTGCAGGAATTCCGGGTGGGTGTGCTGGATATCGTCGAGATAGAGCATCACGTTGTTGCCCATCTCCAGCGCCAGGTTGAGCTTTTCCAGCTCCTGGCGCGAGGTGGCGTCCGGCGCCTGGGCCGGATCCAGGGAGCGTACTTCGTGGCCCAAAGCCGGGCCATTGATCTTCATAAAGATCAAACCCAGACGGTGGGCGACGTATTCCATTAGCGTGGTTTTGCCGTAACCCGGCGGCGAAATCAGCATCAGCAGACCGGACAGGTCCGAGCGGCGGTTCTCCCCGGCGGTGCCCATCTGCTTGGCCAGGTTGTCGCCGATCACGCCGAGGTAGACATCGTTGATCAGCTTGTTGCGCACGAAGGAGCTGAGCGGCTTGGGCTTGAACTCATTGAGACGCAGCGCCTCGCGCTCGCGCGCTACCACTTCCTGGCGCAGCGCCTGGTAGCGCTGCAAACCGGGCAGAAACTGCTCGCGGTGTACGCGCAGGCGGGCGAAGAAGTCGTCCACCGCCAACACCAGTTGCCGCTCGCCAATGCGCGGATGCTCACCCATCAGCTCTTTGACGGTAAAGCGCAGGTCCACCTCGGTGATGCGCTTGGGCAAGTCCTCGGCAAGCAAGGTCAGGGCCACGGCCTCGGGCACATAAGCACTGAGCGCGGCGAATTCGTCTGCCGCGCAGAGGCCGCGCAGCCAATTTTCCACCAGGGCCCACTGGGCCGCCGGGCGCTCCTGCAGTTGCGTCAGAGTTTGCTGATAAACATCCCACATATGCGCCGTCTGCAAGCGCGCCTGCAGGCCAGCCAGCAGTTCGCGGGCGTATTTGCTAAAGACGAACTCGATCCGCTCGGCGGCCAGTTCCTGCACCAGGTATTCCGCCGCCTCGGCCAGCGTCGCCTGGCTTAGATTCATGCCCTGCTCGGCGATATAGCCGACCATGGCCTCGGCGATTTCCGCCTGCAACTGCAGCAGGCTGTCGCGCTGGCCAAATAACTGCTGAATATGCCGGGCGCTGCGCGCACGCTGCGGCCATTGCTGGGCATCGTCGCGACGTTGCGCCTGGCCCCAGAAAAAGCTGGCGAAACCTCGGGGCAGTGCGCCGTAGCTGAGTAGCCCGGCGCTGTCGCGCAGCGGCAGCAACTGGGCGAGGATCAGCGCCGCATCGTGGTCGTGGATGCCCTTCTCGTAGCCTTCCTTGTAGCGCGGTGCGGCGAAGTCGCGAATGCTTTTGATCAGCGCATCCGGCTGGGCCAGCTGTTGCTTCAGCAGATCCAGGCTGAGGCCATCGCGGCCGGCATCAGCCGCCGCCAACACTTCGCCAGCGAGGTATTCGGCGCGGTAGAGAGTGGCGGACTCGGACTCCAGGGATACCTGCCAATAATCGCGCAACGCTTCCAGTTCATCGTTACGCAGCGGCTCGAGGAATTCGGTGCCGGTCAGATGCAGATAGAGCTGATCGCCGCGCGGCATCAGGGTCAGGTCCAGCTCCTGGGTGTTGACGCTGAAGCGGTGGCGCGGGCCGAGCTTGATGACGTTGCCGCCTTCCTCGAACAGCTCGCTCTTGTCGCGCAGGCTGCGCACCGCCTGATCGCGGGCGGCCTTGAGGCGCGACTCGACATCCTCGGCCTTGACGCTGTCCTTCAGCTCGCGCAGGCGCTCGGCCAGTTCGCGCAGCTTGAGAATCAACGGATCGGAAGCGAAGAATGCGTTCAGCTCATCGGGCTGGGTCAGGCGCGCGGTGCGCCGACCGAGGCTTTCCAAGATCCGCCGGGCGGCATCGAGCAGACCCTGGGCCTTGCGCTGACGCTCGTCGAGCAGCGCCTGCTTGTGCGCCTCGAAGGTTTCCAGCAGCTCTTCGCGCTTGGCCAGGATATCGCCGAGGAACTGCTCCTGATCGCCGAACTGGCTCTCCAGCTCTTCCAGCTGCACCAGCAGACGCGACAGCTGTTCGTCGCAGCGCTCCGGGTCCTGGGCCATGGCCAGGGCGTTGGTAATGCCCTGGCTGAACAGTTTGAACTGGGCGCCGAACTGCGCCACCGTCTCCGCCGAACCCAGGCCTTTGCGCCGTTGTTCGGCGCGGGCCTTGGCCTGGTTGAGACGGGCGTAGACTTCGGAAATCGACTCGACGATCTCAGTACGCTGGGTGGCGTCGTCGATCGGCAACGAGGCCATCAGGCTGGACAACATATCCAGATTGCCGGCCATGGCCTGCAACGCCACCAGTGGCTCGTTGAGCTGGCTGACGCTTTCGGCCTTCTGCGCCTGGTTATCAAGCTGTGCAAGCTGCTGCACATAAGGCTCCAGGGCCGCCTTGCTGGCGAGGAACGCCGAGGTCGCAGTTGCGACCTGCTCCTGGGCCGCCAGCAAGTCGGTTTCCATGGCATCGATACGTGCCACGTCGATATAGCGGTAGTCGCGGATGGTCAGCAGTTGGCCGCGCTGGGCGTTAATGCCGTTGAGCGCCTCGACGAAGTGCTGCACCTCGTCCCAACTGTCGATCAGCAGGCCAGAGAGCAGCGTCTGTTGCCGGGTTTCGGCCTCGGCCATGGCGCGCGCCGATTGCTGACGAATGCTCTCGACCTTCTCGAATTCGTCGAGCACCAGCTCGCCCGTGGCGGCGATTTCGCGCAGCAGCGGCGCCATGCCCTGGCACTGGGCATCGCCCAGCCAGTGGTAGACGTCGAACAGGCGTCGGGTGTTCTGACACAGCTGCGTGTAGCGTGGCACCGAAACTTCCGGACTCTCGATCTCGCGGCTAAGGCCCAGCAGGTCGGAGACGCCGCGTACCAGCTCAGGATTGCCGATGCGCCCGAAGAAGCCGCTGCGCACCGGTTGGCGAGCGGCGAAATCATCACTGCAGAACGGCGTCTGCCAGATTTGCATCGGGTGGATACGGGTCGGCTCGCTGCCTTCGGCGGCGAAGATCACCATGCGCCCGTCCTCCAGGCGCGCGTAGCCGTGGCCAAAGATCGGGTTGTGCAACTGACGGTTGATCATGTTGTAGGTGAACAGTGCCGAACGGCCTTCTTCCGGGTGGTAGAAGATGTACTGCACGTCCTCGCCATTGGGCGAACGCACCGCGCGCTTGAAGCGCATACCAGCCATGGGCTGCTCGAACGCCTTGGACTCGCCGTTCTGCAGGTAATAGCCACCGGGGAAAATGATGCCGTGATCTTCCGGCAACTGCACGCAGGCCAGGCCGATGGCATCGATACGCTCAACCTTCTGCGTCAGGCTGTTGAACACCAGGTAGCGCCACTGCTCTTCGCGGTACGGCAGGACTTTCAGCAGAATCAGGCTGCCGAGCTTGGCGTACTCGATCTGCGCATCGTCCAGCGACTGGGTCTTGTCGACCACCGCTTCGCGGTAGATGCCCTGGCCGTCTTCGGTGTTGTTTTCGACCTTGACCGTGAGGTCGCCGCCGATGGTCTCGACGAAGATGGTGTCGAGGATATTCATATGCGGATGACGGCCGTTAACCACCATCTCGCGGGATGTCTTTTGCCATTCAAAATCGAACGGCTCGGGCAGCGCTATATCGCGCTCGCCGCGGTTGTCGATATAGCGAACCTCTTTGCCGTCGAGGGAGATCGACCAGCGAAACACGCGCACATCGGTAACCCGCTCGCCAATCTGGAAGCTCGCCAGCAACTTGCCATCGCGTACCAGCAATTGCAGCAAGCGGGTGTTCTTGTAGTAGGTATAGAGCTCATTGAAGTCGTTGACGAAGCTGCTCTGGCCGAGAAAGCTGTCGGCCAGCGCCACGCTCTCGGCTTCATAGCCTTCGTCCTGCTCGCTGAGGCGATACAGGGAGAACACGTCCTCGACCCGGGTTTCCTTTTTCAGGCCGAGAAACACGTTGTAGCCGAACAGCAGATTCTCGCCGACCTGGACGATATCGCGCGCAGTGCAGTTGTTCTCGGTGCGGATGCGCACCCGCCCCACCACTTCCATCTGGCTGCTGCCGAACTCCTGCAAGCGTTGAGCGTTCAGTGCCTCAGTGGTCTGGCGCAGGCGTAGGCCCTGCTCCAGCAGGCGCTTGTGCAGCACCTCATAGGCGCCGCCTTCGGCGACGGCCTTGTCCAATACGTCCTGTGGCTGGGCTACGGCTGGAGCATCCGACATCGTGGTCTTCCTGAATCTGCGCTGTCTGTAAGCAAAGACGCCCCCGCGCGGCGGGGACTGGGACGAGGGCCGGCGGCAACCGGCCGAAAGGGGAAAAACGAGTAATGTTGCCCCTTAGTTATGCACCGATTTTTTCCGCGACCTCGGCCAGCTTGTCGCGCATAGCTGGGTCGAGCTCTTCCGGTTTGATTCGGGCAATGATGTTCTTCAATACCCGCGTCTCGTTTTCGTCGATCACCCCGTCACGCTCAGCAATCTGCAATAGCGAACTCAACTCTTGTACATCCAAGCGGCCATCATTGGCGAAGCACTGGATCGAACGGAAGGACATTTCCAAATAGTCGCGTGGCTCTGACATAACGATTTCCCTGTCTCATATAAAGTGAATAAGGCTCTGCGCTTAGCGCCTTATTCAACTAAGCAGCACCCGACGTGATCATCAGCGTCAGGTGCCGGGCTCACTCACACTTCGGTGACATTCGACTCTGGCGCTTTGGTTTCGCCAGTACGACCGTTCAGCAAACGTGCGAGGACGTCCTGCACAACCGGGCTCTTGCCGACCACGCCTTCGATGGCTTTGCCCACCGACAGCGATTTGGCGAAGGAATTGAAGAAGTCGCCTTCGCCGCCGACGATCTCGATCTTCGCCTTGGACAGCGCCGCCGAGAGCACTTCGGCCTGGTCCTTGGCGATTTCCTTGTTGGCAGCGATCGCAGCCATGGCCTCGTCGAAGTTCTTCTCCAGCTGCATACGGAACTCTTCGTGCTGACGCGCGTTGTCGCTGAGCGCGTCGAGGGCGCTGAACTTCTTGCCCAGACCTTCGGCCTCGGCATTCAAGCGTTCCAACAACACATGGGCTTCAGCCATACCCAGATCCTGGGTGGCTTTGGCCTTGGCCGCGCCCAGTTGTTCTTCACCGCGCGCCTGTGCACCGAGATTTTCTTCCAGCACCTTGGCATCGGCCAGGCCGTCTTTCTCTTTCGCAGCAGCCTTGGCTTCGGTAACCCGCGCTTCGGCCATGCCCTTCTCCTGCTCGCCCTTGGCTTCGGCGATCAGTTGCTCGGCATGTACGCGCGCTTCGGCCAGGCCTTCCTTCTCCTTGGCGGCGGCGGTGACTTCACGCACCCGCGCATCGGCCAGACCAGGCGCTGCACGCTCGGCCTCGATACCTTCGGCCATTTTCTTCTTGGCTTCGCTTTGCTTGGCCGCAGCTTCCAACTCGGCCTGGGCCAGGTTGTTGATTTCCACCGCCTTGTGCTGGGAGCGGGTCTCGTCGGCTTCGGCCTGTTTGACCTGGCGCACCAGCTCCTGCTCAGCTTCGGCCTGGGCGTTAAGTACCATGACCTGCTTGGCCCGGTCGGCTTCGGAAACCTCACGCACTTCCTTGATGCGCTCTTCTTCCTGGGCCACGGTTTTCTCGACCGCCACACGCTCGCGGATCACCCCGGCGATGTTCTTGCGCTCGACTTCCAGGGCTTTCTCTTTCTCGATGCGCTGCAGCTCGACTTCGCGCTCGCGGGAGACGATTTCCAGGTCCTTGGCGCGGGTGACTTTTTCCACCTCAATAACCACGGCGCGCTGACGGTTCTGCTGCGCCACTTCGACTTCGCGCTGATGGTTCTCGGCGCGGATATCCAGTTCCTGCTGGGTATTGATGCGTGCCTGCTCGGACTTCAGGCGCTCTTCTTCCTGCACCTTGAGCGTTTCGGCTTGCTCGCGGGCGCGAATGGTCTCGATCTCGCGCTTCTGCCGCGCCACGGCGTCTGCTTCCTGGCGTTCCAAGGACAGCGTGGCCTCGCGGGTTTCGACGTTCTTCTTCTTGATCGCCAGCTCTTCGTTGCGCTCCAGTTCGTTGGTGATAACGTTCTGCGCGGCGGTCAGCTCGGTGATCTTGCGGATGCCTTCGGCATCGAGAATATTGCTCGGGTCAAGCGACGCCTTGGAAGTCTGCTCCAGATAGTCGATGGCTACGTCTTCCAGCACATAGCCGTTGAGGTCGTTGCCGATCACCTCGACGATGCGGTCGCGGAAGTCCTGACGATTTTCGAACAGCTGAACGAAATCGAACTGCTTGCCCACGGTTTTCAGTGCTTCGGAGAATTTGGCGTTGAACAGCTCATTGACCGCACTGCGATCAGAGGCGCGGTCGACGCCGATGGCTTTGGCCACCTTGAGCACGTCCTGCTGGGTTTCGTTGACCCGCAGGTAGAAAGCCACAGTGATATCGGCGCGCATATTGTCGCGGCAGATCAGCCCGTCCTTGGCGCGACGGTCGACTTCCAGGGTGATCAGGGAGATCTTCATGAACTCCTTAAGGTTGATCACCGGATACACCAATGCGCCAGTGAAATGCACCTTGGGCGTCGACGACATGTCGTTGACGATCAACGCCGTGCCTTGCGGAACCTTGATATAGAAGGCTTTGAACAGAACGAAAAAGCCAAAAATAACTAGAAAAAACAGACCTACGCCGGTCAGAAAAGGCATTAGTAGCTCGAGGCTCATTACAATCAATCTCCTTGATAAACGGGCTAGATGCCCTTGAACTCGTCTTCGGTAATCACCCGATAGGCGTGTTCGGCCTCCAGGTACTCCAGCAACACCACGCGGTCGCCACGTTTGAATCCATGCGCCTCATCGGCACGCACGCGCAAAATCAACCCGGCACCACCATCGTCAAGCATTGCCTCACCCTGAGTCGCAGTTACCCGCCCGCTACGCACAATGGCTACTTGCCCGAGCACGGACTTACTGGTGGTGGCTTCCAGCTTGAGAAACAGCGGACGCAACGGACGCACCAACAGGCTCACCACGGGCACCACGGCGATCAACGCAGCGGTAACCACCAGCAAGCCCAGGGGGTAACGCAAAATGCCCAAAGGCAAAAAGCGCAGTAAAAGCAGTTCGGCGAAATAGCAGAGCGCCCAGGCAAAAAAGAACAACAAGGTGAGAATCAGCGTCACCGGCACGCCATTGAGACCCAGTTTGAGTAACAGGCCGGCCAAGCCTTCGGGCTGCAGCGCATGGTTCTCCAGCGACGAGTCGACTTCGATATCCAACAGGTCGACATCGACAATCCCCATGGCGGCGACCAGCCAATACAGAATCGCCACACATAGCGCAAAACTGAGCAGCACCACGGGAAACGACAGCGCGGTCTGTATAAATAGCTCCATCTTCTTTACATCCTGGTAGTCGAAGAAGCGGGAGCCGAAGCCCCCTCATTAGCCGTTTAGGCTTCTGGTTTGGCCTTACTCTTCAAACGTGCCAGCACGCTGTCAGCACTTGCGTTGTCCGCCACAATGCCGGCAGCACGCAGTTTGACCTCCAGAGCATCATCCGGGGCGCTGGTTGCGGCCAGTTCCGCCGTCGCTTCCATTTTCGCCGCGCGCTCGGCCTGTTTGAGCTTGATCCGCTCCAGCGATTCGACGGCGGTGTGCAATTTGGCCTGCGAGCCGCCATAGCGCTGCGCCACAGCCATCTGCGCTTTCTGCACGCTTTCGGTGGCCTTGACCGTATCAACCTGCTGCTTGAGGCGTTTGATATGCCCTTCCGCCTGGGTTACCGCTTTGCGCAACTGCGCAACGCTGGCCGCAAACCCATCGGCCTGCTCACGGTCGCTGGCCTGTTCGGCTTCCAGATTGGCGATCTTCTCGGCGACTTCCTTGGCCAGGGTTTCATTACCAGCATCCAGAGCCTTGAGCGCGTACTGCTCATACTCGGCAATCTTCGCCGTGCTCTTGCCCAGGCGATCACTGGCCAGTTTCTGCTTGGCCATAATCTCAGCCAGGGCTTCCTTGGATTTGCGCAGCTCAAGGTCAGCATCGCGGATCTCCTGATCGAGAATGCGCAGCGCCTGACCGTCAACCACGGCCTCACCCACTTCATTGGCGCCGCCACGCAGCGCCGTCAGCAACTTGCTCCAGACGTTCATAGCATCACTCCTTAGCATCAGCTTTGAGGAAGCCTTCGTAGGCTTCGGTAGCCTTGATTACGTTGTCAGCCAACAACTCGATCTCAAATACCACGTCGGTCAATGTCGACGCCGAACTCAACGCACCGAACATGGTGTAGCAAGGCTGGCCATCCGGCAGGGTTTCTAGACCGATGCACGACAGCGGAAACAGTTTGTGAGTGCGCAACACTTCCTCGTTGAAGGCCGCCCTATCGCGCACATCGGCAGCCGGCCAGAGCAAACTCTCGACCACGATTTGCTCGCCAAATACGGCAATAAACAAAGGCAGATCGCCATAGTCGTGCATGGTCACATGCAAGCTGGCGTCCGAGCTTTGAATCAGCTCAATGCTCGCTTGCCCACCCTTGAATAACTCAGCGGCCGACAGCGCATCGTATAAAGCCTGTGCAGTCCAAACCTGCGGCATGCTCATACACTCCTCCTTTTCCGTTGAAGCCAGCTTTACTGGGTGCGGCTGGCGAAGTTTCCGCTCGAACGCCATAAGCAGCGGGGCATGCTCTGGCAGTATCCAGACCTCTTTTTTCACTAACCCCTGCTCGCGCAGACGCTGACGAAAAAGACGCTGGTAGTGGGCTGATGATTTGCTTTCCATGAACGCAGACTAGCCTCACACATGTAATGAATCAACAGATCACATGTAATATTTTAAAACGCATGTTTACTGTTTTTCAGGCATGCGAATGCGCGTCACTCAAAAGTAGCGCCGCAGAAAACACACAGGGGAAAGTCGCAGGACGAAACCATCCAAGGCTAGCAACGCAGAGCATCCATTCGTGATGGCAATTTAACGTTATATCGCTCATCAACTAAACAGCTAAATCTGCCAACCCCATCGCAGCCACAACACCCGCTAGCGACTATTCAAATATGACGTGACACCCCGCAATCGAATAGCCTTGGTCAGCCCCGCCAACGGAACCACCTTATGAACACATCCAGCCAACCCCTCAACGGCCTGAAAGTGATCGAGCTCGGCACCCTGATCGCCGGCCCCTTTGCTTCGCGCATCTGCGCCGAATTCGGTGCCAAGGTCATCAAGGTGGAGTCGCCTGATGGCGGCGATCCACTGCGCAAGTGGCGCAAGCTGTATGAGGGCACTTCGCTGTGGTGGTTTGTACAGGCGCGCAACAAGCAGTCGCTCACTCTCAACCTCAAACACGAGACTGGACGCGAGATACTGAAAACGCTGCTCAGCGAAGCCGACATATTGATCGAAAACTTCCGCCCCGGCGTGCTGGAAAAGCTCGGCCTCGGCTGGGACGTGCTGCATGCACTGAACCCCAAGCTGGTGATGGTGCGCCTGTCTGGCTTCGGCCAGACGGGACCAATGAAGGACCAGCCAGGCTTTGGCGCGGTGGGCGAATCCATGGGCGGACTGCGCTATATCACTGGCTTCGAGGATCGACCACCGGTGCGCACCGGCATCTCGATTGGCGATTCGATTGCCGCGCTGTGGGGTGTGATTGGCGCGTTGATGGCGCTAAGACACCGAGAAGTTAACGGCGGCAGCGGCCAGGTGGTCGACGTGGCGCTGTATGAGGCGATCTTCGCCATGATGGAGTCCATGGTGCCGGAGTTCGATGTGTTCGGTTTTATCCGCGAACGCTCCGGCAATATCATGCCCGGCATCACGCCCTCCTCGATCCACACGAGCTGCGACGGCAAGCATATCCAGATCGGCGCCAACGGCGATGCGATCTTCAAGCGCTTTATGCAGGCCATCGGCCGCCAGGACCTGGCTGACGACGTGACGCTAAGCAGCAATGACGGCCGCGACGCACGTCGCGACGAGATCTATGGCGTGATCGACCGCTGGGTCGGCGCGATGCCGCTGGAGCAAGTGCTGACTACGCTGAACCAAGCCGAAGTTCCGGCCAGTCGCATATTCAGCTCCGAGGACATGTTCCACGACCCACAATTTCTTGCCCGAGAAATGCTCCTGTCGGCCAAGCTGCCAGACGGCAAAGCGTTCAAAATGCCCGGCATCGTGCCCAAACTGAGCGACACACCGGGAGAGGTGAACTGGGTAGGCCCGGAGCTGGGCGAGCACAATGAACAAGTGCTGAGCGGGCTGGGCTACAGTGGCGAACAGATCACCCAATTGCGCCGCGATGGCGTTATCTAACCAGCAATCCCAGCAAGCGAGCTGTCGCTCGCAGACCGTTGGAAATGTGGGCGAGGCAGGCAAGACGGCCGAAAAAGAACTTACGGCTTTAATTAAGCATTTGCGGTGCATTTAACACAGGATTGCCACGCAGATAGCTCTCCACGGCCTGCTAGAGGTGAACGCCGTATTTAGCGTATATCGCTTCGATAACACCGCGGCGCTTGAGCTCTAAAATTGCCGTATCCAGCTTATCCAGCCAGACCTCATGGCGCGGATGAACACGCATGCTGACATCGAAAGAGCTCATTACATCGCCGATCACGAGGTTACGGTACTCAGGCGTCTTGGCGAGGCTGTACTGAGCGATCGCCTTGTTGATCACAATCTGATCAAAACGCGACTTCGCCAACATTTCCAGCAACTGCGCTTCATTGCGCGCATTGCGCCGATCAAGCTGCCCCGCCTCAATCAGCGCGCGCAAATCTGGGTAGGCATAGCCACGCACCAAGCCCACTGATTTGCCGCGCAAATCCTCAGGCCGCAACACAGGAAAAACCTTACCTCGGGCAAACATCATGACATCGACAACCTTCCCGAACGGCACCGAAAACACCCCAGGGATCGACTGGTTGCGTACCCAGCCCGGATAGACACCCGGCTCGATATCCAACTGCCCGCCATTGAACAGCAAGCCAATGCGCGGATAGGGATAGTACTGCACGCTGAAAGTGTCGCCTGTCAGCTTGCCCAACTCATCGAAGATGTCCTGATAGATACCGGTTTTACCCTGCTCGATCATCATCGGCGGGTAGTTGTAAAAACCAACTGAAAAGGTAGCGGCGTAGACCCCAGCCGAGAGAGAGGCAGCGCACAGCAGAAAAACCAACTTGATCAACCATCTCACCGCATCACCCTTACTCACCTTACGCATAACACACACTGCCGCTAGAACGCGCCAAACAGCCAGGCAATCATTACACCCAGCACAAGTAAGCCCAACAACCAGAAGATACCGCCATGCCCGCCAGACTGCACCACCGACATACCACCCGCCTGTCGTACAGGCCCGTAGTCATCCACGGCGTCCTTGGCCTCTTTCAAACCAATGCCTCTTAGCTCACGCAGCAGCTTGATCGCTTCGATTTTCCGCCCACGCTCAAGTGCCGCCACCACCTCTACCGGCAAATCCTGATCACACTCAGCCATGACACGCTCCATCCCAAAAAACCATCCAAAGCATAGCCGCAAAAAAAGCCGGCCCCTCGCGGGTACCGGCTTTATCGACAAGCGCCAAACTTACAGCGGCTTACCACGATTACCGTGCTGAGCCACAAAGCTCTGTACGGTTTTCAGATCATTGGTCAGTACCGTGCAGCGCTCCTCGCGCTCGAACAGATCCGCCAGATGCGCGGGCAGCGCCGGTGCCTGACCAACACCGGCCTTCTCCACGGCCTCGGGGAACTTCACCGGATGCGCCGTGCCAAGGATGACCATCGGCGTCGCCAGGCTGCGACGGCACTCACGGGCAGCACGCACACCAATCGCGGTATGCGGATCAAGCAGCTCACCGCACTCGTTAAACACGTCGGTAATGGTTTCGCAGGTTTGCGCATCATCCACAGCGAGGGAATCGAACAGCTTGCGCGCCTCGGTCCAGCGGTCCTGATCGACGCTGAAACCGCCACCCTGTTTGAAGGTGGCCATCAGCTCGGCAATCGCCGCACCGTTTCGGCCGTGCAGGTCAAACAGCAGGCGCTCGAAGTTCGACGAAACCATGATATCCATGGACGGCGACAGAGTTGGGTGCAGCTCGCCCTTCACGTACTGGTTGCCACTCATAAAGCGGTGCAGGATGTCGTTGCGGTTGGTGGCGACGATCAGCTGGCTGATCGGCAGCCCCATGTTGCGCGCCAGGTAGCCGGCGAAGATGTCGCCGAAGTTACCGGTCGGCACCGAGAACGCGATGGAACGCGCCGGGCCGCCCAGCTGCAGAGCCGCATGGAAGTAGTAAACAATCTGGGCCATGATCCGCGCCCAGTTGATCGAGTTGACCGCCACCAAACGGGTGCCCTTGAGGAAGCCCTGGTCAGCGAAGCTGTCCTTGACCATCTCCTGGCAGTCGTCGAAGTTACCTTCGATGGCGATGTTATGGATGTTGTCGCCGAAGATGGTGGTCATCTGCCGACGCTGCACCTCAGACACGCGGTTGTGCGGGTGCATGATGAAAATATCGACGTTGTCGCAAGCCTTGCAGCCTTCGATCGCCGCCGAACCGGTATCACCGGAAGTGGCACCCATGATCACCACACGCTCGTTCCGCTTGGCCAGCACGTAGTCGAGCAGGCGGCCGAGCAGTTGCAGGGCGAAGTCTTTGAAGGCCAGGGTCGGGCCGTGGAACAGCTCCAGCACCCACTCGTTGCCGTTCAGCTGGCGCAGCGGCGCCACGGCACTGTGGGCGAATACGCCGTATGTTTCTTCAAGGATTTTTTTGAAGTCCGCATCCGGAATGCTGCCAGTGACGAACGGGCGCATCACGCGGAAGGCTAGCTCGTGGTACGGCAGGCCGGCCCAGGAGGCGATTTCTTCCTGAGTGAAGCGCGGCAGGTTTTCCGGTACATATAGACCACCATCGCTGGCCAAGCCGGCGAGCAGCACGTCTTCGAAATTCAGGGCCGGTGCCTGGCCACGGGTACTGATATAGCGCATAAGGGCAAACCTTCGGTTGAATCTTCAAGAGCCGCCGCAGCCTGGCTGCGGCGACCAAAAGCGGGTTAGTTCAGCTGCTCGACGCGAATACGCACAACGCTGCCGACCACATCCTCAAGCGCCTCAAGGGCGCTGATCGCTTCGTTAATCCGCACTTCCACCACGCGATGAGTGACCAAGATCATCGGTACCAGGCCGTCCTGCTCTTCAACCTCTTTCTGCATGATCGACTCGATATTGATCCCGCGCGCCGAAAGAATGCTCGCCACCTGGGCCAGCACGCCGGGATGATCCTTGGCCTGAATGCGCAGGTAATAGGCGCTCTCGCAAGCTTCGATCGGCAGAATCGGGTGATCGGACAGCGAGTCCGGCTGGAAGGCCAGGTGCGGTACACGGTTGGTTGGATCGGCCGTCAATGCGCGAACCACATCAACCAGGTCGGCTACAACCGAAGAGGCGGTCGGCTCCATGCCAGCACCGGCACCGTAGAACAGCGTGCTGCCGGCGGCATCGCCATTGACCATCACTGCGTTCATCACCCCATTGACGTTGGCGATCAGGCGATCAGCCGGGATCAACGTCGGGTGTACACGCAACTCGATACCGGCGTCGGTGCGGCGGGCCACACCCAGGTGCTTGATGCGATAGCCCAGCGCTTCGGCGTAGTTCACGTCAGCGGTGGTCAGCTTCGTGATGCCTTCGGTGTAGGCCTTGTCGAACTGCAGCGGAATACCAAAGGCGATAGACGCCAGGATGGTCAGCTTGTGCGCGGCGTCGATGCCTTCGACATCGAAGGTCGGATCGGCTTCGGCATAACCCAGCGCCTGCGCCTCAGCCAGCACGTCTTCGAAGGTGCGCCCCTTCTCGCGCATTTCGCTAAGGATAAAGTTGCCAGTGCCGTTGATGATGCCGGCCAGCCAGTTGATACGGTTGGCCGCCAGGCCCTCGCGGATGGCTTTGATTACCGGGATACCACCGGCAACGGCGGCTTCGAAGGCGACGATGACGCCTTTTTCACGGGCCTTGGCGAAAATTTCATTGCCGTGCACGGCGATCAGCGCCTTGTTCGCGGTAACCACATGCTTGCCGTTTTCGATGGCTTTGAGCACCAGCTCCTTGGCCAGGGTGTAACCGCCGATCAATTCGATAACGATATCGATCTCGGGGTTGTTCACCAGCTCGAAGGCATCGCTGGTCATGCTAATACCGGTTGTGTCGTACTGCGGCTTGGGCGAGCGAATAGCGATCTGGGCAACTTCAATACCACGCCCTGCGCGCCGGGTAATTTCCTCGGCATTTCGCTTGAGTACATTCAACGTACCGCCACCGACGGTACCCAGCCCACAGATGCCTACTTTCACCGGTTTCACACTGAACTCCCCATCTGCACTGCGTAAAACGGCCGGAGCAAGCCCCGGCCGTAGAAAAGAGCCGCACCATACGAAGCGGCTGTTTATTAGTCAATCAGGCGCACGCCTCAGATCATTTGGATTCCAAGGCAATTTTCGCCAGCTGCGGTGCCGGTTGATAGCCAGGGATGATCTTGCCGTTGGCCAGAACGATAGCCGGTGTACCGCTGACACCGATCATCTGCCCCAGCGCGTACTGCTTGGCCACCGGGCTGTCACACTGTGCATCAGCCACGCCCTGGCGGCTCTTCGCACGGTTCATGGCGTCTTGCTGGTTCTTGGCGCACCAGACATTCGACAGTTCCTTGGCTGCAGCACTTTCCAGACCCTGGCGCGGGAAGGCCAGGTAACGCACTTCAACGCCCAGGCGGTTGAGCTCAGGCACTTCGCTGTGCAGCTTCTGGCAATAGCCGCAATCGGTGTCGGTGAATACGGTGATATGGGTTTTCGGCTGTTTGGGCGCAAACACCACCATTTCCGACGTTGGAATAGCATCCAGCAATTTGACCACACCACGGCTTTCCGCCGCTTCGGTAAGGTTCACCGGCTTGCCGTCCTTAACCTGAAACAGGTAGCCCTGCAACAGAAACTGACCATCAGCACTGGTGTAGAGCTGCCGCCCACCGGCCAGCTCGACCTGATAAACGCCCGGCATCGGGCTCTCGGCAATCGCCTCGATCGGCAGCGCCGGATCGATCGCCTTGAGGCTATTGCGGATGGCCTGGTCGGCATCGGCGGCAACGCCCACGCCGCTAAACAGACCCAAGGCCAACGCGACAACAATGCGGTTAAAACGCATACAAACTCCTGACGGAAGACGATCTAACAAAGGATGGGCGCAGCCTATCATAGAAGCCCACAGAGGCCGACCATCGCAGGCCAGACGGCGCTCTCAGCCTCGCGGGTGGTGTTGCGCATGCAGCTCCTGCAGCCGCGCGCGGGCAACATGGGTGTAGATCTGCGTGGTCGACAGATCGCTGTGCCCCAGCAGCATCTGTACCACGCGCAAATCGGCACCGTGATTGAGCAGGTGCGTAGCAAAGGCATGACGCAGGGTATGCGGCGACAAGCTCTTGGCAATCCCCGCCACCTTGGCCTGGTGCTTGATGCGATACCAAAAGGCCTGCCGGGTCATCTGCTCACCACGCTGGCTGGGGAACAGCACATCACTGGGCCTGCCATCGAGCAGAAACGGCCGAGCCTCCTTGCTGTAACGCTCAATCCAGGCGATCGCCTCCTCACCCAGCGGCACCAGCCGCTCCTTGCTGCCCTTGCCAAACACCCGCAGCACGCCCTGACGCAGATTGACTTGCTCCAACGTAAGACCAATCAACTCACTGACGCGCAGACCACAGGCATATAGCACCTCAAGCATCGCGCGGTCGCGCAGGCCAATCGGATCATCTAGCTCCGGGGCGGCCAGCAAAGCCTCAACATCCATTTCGGACAACGACTTGGGCAGCGGCCGACCCAATTGCGGCAAATCCACCTGCAGGGTTGGATCACGACTGATCAGCTGCTCACGCAAGAGAAACCGGTAGAAACCGCGCAACCCCGAGAGCAGGCGTGCAGTAGAACGCGCCTTGTAGCCCTCATTCAAACGCCAAGCCAGATGATCAAGGATCAGTTCCCTACCGGCGTCTGCCAACTGCACATCACGCGCCTGCAACCAGCCATTAAACAATGCCAGGTCACTGCGATAAGCCAAGCGCGTATGCGCCGAGAGCCCCTTCTCCAACCATAGGGCTTCAACAAAATGATCAATTAGTGGATGGTCGATGGCAGGCATGCTGAACTATGGGGCAGTTGAAAGCAGGTTAGTCTTTCACACCTGGGCCATGCAGGGCCAGGCACACACTCGCAAGGACCTTTGATGAACGAGCAGCATATTCTTCTCGCCTTCGCCGCCATCGGCGCTGGCTCTCTCGCCTGCCAGTGGCTGGCCTGGCGCCTGCGTCTGCCGGCGATCCTGTTTCTGCTGATAACGGGGATACTTGCAGGACCCATACTGGGCTGGCTTGACCCGCAGGCCCTGTTCGGTAACTTGTTATTCCCCCTCGTATCGATGGCCGTCGCACTGATCCTGTTCGAGGGCAGCCTGACCCTGCACCTGTCCGAATGGCGCGAAATCGGCTCGGTCGTCAGACGCATGGTAACGGTTGGCGCACTGGCCACTTGGGCCGTGATCGCGGCCAGCACGCATTATCTACTGGGCTTTAACTGGGATATGGCCCTGCTGTTCGGCACCCTTACGCTGGTCACCGGTCCTACCGTGATCGTGCCGATGCTGCGCGTCGTACGCCCAAAGTCGTCCATCGCCAATATTCTTCGCTGGGAAGGTATCGTTATCGACCCGATTGGCGCGCTGCTCGCCGTCGTGGTGTACAGCTTTATCATCGCCAGCAATGAAGGCAACGGCTGGAACAGTGGCCTGATCACCTTCGCAAGCGTAATCGCCTGCGGCAGCCTGTTTGGGATTGCCGGCGGCTGGGGCTTAGGCCAAGTGCTAAGACGTCAATGGCTCCCGGACTACCTGCATAACCTCGCCGTATTAGCCGCCGTACTAGGTGCCTTTATCGCCTCCAACGAAGTCATGCATGAGTCCGGCCTGCTCGCCGTCACCTTGATGGGCATGTGGCTCGCCAACATGAAGGGCGTCGATGTTCGACATATCTTGCACTTCAAGGAAAACCTCAGCGTCCTGTTGATTTCAGGACTATTTATTCTGCTGGCCGCACGCCTCAATCTTGGCGCCCTGCTCGCGCTTGGCCCGGCTGTGCTGGTGCTTCTAGCCATCATCCAGTTTGTCGCTCGCCCACTCAATGTGGCGCTATCCACTTTTGGCTCCAGCCTAAACTGGCGCGAGCGCGCCTTGCTGGCATGGATATCCCCACGCGGTATTGTTGCCGCTGCAGTCTCAGCTATTTTCGCAATCCGCCTCGACGAGCTAGGTTATGACGGCGCCCAGCTACTCGTCCCTCTCACTTTCGCCGTAATTATTGGCACCGTTGTCTTGCAAAGTGCCACGGCACGCCCGCTCGCCAAGCTATTGAAAGTGGCCGAACCGGCCCCCAGCGGCTTTCTTATCATCGGCGCCAACCCGGTGGCCCGCGCACTTGGCGCAGCCCTGCAAGACCTCGGCAACCGCGTCCTGCTGTGCGATTCCAGCTGGGAGAACATCAGCGCCGCACGCATGCAGAAACTGCCCACCTACTTCGGCAACCCCACCTCGCAGGATGCGGAGGCTCATCTTGACCTGATCGGTCTTGGCCACCTGCTTGCCGTGTCGCCCTCCAGCGAACTAAATGCACTGGCCTGCATGCACTTTCGCCACGATTTTGCCGCCACCCGCCGGTTCACCTTACCCAGCGGCACCGAAAGTCGGCGCAGCGATAAACACCGCTCTCGCGACGCCGTACGTGGCCGCCCACTCGGCAACCGCACACTGAGCTTTCCTCAGTTCGCCAGCCGCCTCAGCAAAGGCGCCGAGGTGCGAACCACCACGCTCACCAACACATTTGACTGGCCGGCCTATCAGAACCTGCATGGTGACCGCGCCGTTGTGCTGCTCGCCCGCGACCCAAGAGGCTGGATACACATCGCCACCCAACCTCTCGAGATTCAACCAGGCCCTGACTGGACTCTGGTTGCCCTGATTGATGAGGACCCGGACAGCCCCCGTTGACTACCAACAAGACAAGCTGCGCTATCGTCACCCTATCCTTGGATGGGTGACAGATATCAATTAGCGGCCCATGATTGCACCACGCCACTACAGTCGACGGGCCTAAACGATGTCCAGCCAACAGCATTCACGCCTTGGTCAGATTCTGATCAATAAAGGACTGATTAACCGCGGCCAGCTGGATGCTGCCATTCAACTGCAGCTCACCAATCAAAAACGCCTCGGCGAAACGCTGATTGAGCAGGGCTGGCTAACCGAGCGCCAGCTGAAAAAAGCCCTCAGCAAGCAAAACAACCTACGCCTAGCGGCCACCTTGGTCGCAGCCCTGCTCAGTCCCTTCCAAATCGCCAGCGCCGACGCGCCGCGCAACCTCCCCAGCGCCATCAGCCAGGAACAAACACCGAGCGGCCTACGCCCCTTGAGCGATATGGAAATGAGTAATGTCAGCGCCCAGGGCCTGGACGACGTGCTGCAAGGTTTATTTCTACAGGCTGGCAGCGGTGACGGCCTGGGCACCGTCGGTCAGCTGAGCAAACTGGTGATGCCGGTACTGAGCAGCCTGGAAGCGGAAACATCAATGAAGGACGTGCAGTACGACACCAGCAAGCTGACCTCGGTGATCAATGCCGACGGCTCGGTCAATGTGCGCTTGCCCAGCTCGATTGGCGAGCTGCGCTTTGACAACATCCGCGTCGCCGGCGCCCCCCAGGGCCAAAGCTTTGGCAGCCTGAGCCTGCATGACATCGACTTGTCGCAAGCCTCGCTAAAAATCAGCCTGCGCTAGCCGCAGCACACGATTATTCAGACCAGAAGAATCAGACCGCAGAAACGAAAAAAGCAGCCAGAAGGCTGCTTTTTTATTGGAAAGCTGAGACTTAGCCCAGTTTTTCCTTGATGCGTGCTGCTTTACCGGACAGGTCACGGAGGTAGTAAAGCTTGGCTTTACGCACGTCACCGCGACGCTTAACGGCCAGGCTGTCAACCAGCGGGCTGTAAGTCTGGAAAGTACGCTCAACGCCAACACCGTTGGAGATCTTACGAACAGTGAAAGCACTGTTCAGACCACGGTTACGCTTGGCGATAACAACACCTTCAAACGCCTGCAGACGCTGACGGTCGCCTTCCTTTACTTTTACCTGAACAACGATGGTGTCGCCCGGTGCAAAGGTCGGGATCTCTTTGCCCATCTGCTCAGCTTCAAGCTGCTGAATAATCTTGTTGGTCATGCTGCGCTCCTAAGACAGGCCTTGGCCGGTCATCGATACATTAACTATCGTCCCGCTGGCGGATGTATTCCTCCAGCAGCTTGTTCTCTTCCCCAGAAAGCGAGCGGCTATCCAGAAGATCGGCGCGTCGTTCGTGCGTCCTACCAAGGGACTGCTGCAAACGCCAACGCCGGATGTGTTCGTGGTTACCGCTAAGCAGCACCTGTGGAACACGTTTATCCGCATACACCTCCGGGCGGGTGTAGTGCGGGCAGTCAAGTAAGCCATCCGTAAAGGAATCTTCCTCGGCCGAACCTGCATGACCTAATGCACCAGGCAAAAGGCGCGTTACCGCGTCGATCAGCACCATGGCCGGCAGCTCACCGCCAGACAGGACGTAATCCCCAATCGACCATTCTTCATCGACATGCGCCTCAATAAAGCGCTCATCAATGCCTTCGTAGCGACCTGCGATGAGGATTAAAGCCTCTTCGTTTGCCAGTTCGCGTACTGCTGACTGCGTCAGCTGGCGACCTTGCGGCGAAAGATAAATCACCTTCGCTTTATCACCTGCGGCGTGCTTGGCATCGAGCAAAGCATCCTCAAGCGGCTTGATCTTCATCACCATGCCAGGGCCACCGCCAAAAGGCCGATCATCCACAGTGTGGTGACGGTCAGTGGTGTAGCTTCGCGGGTTCCAACAGGTTAGTTGCAACAACTCCTGTTTCACCGCGCGGCTGGTAATGCCGTATTCGCTGATAGCGCTAAACATTTCCGGGAACAGCGTGATGACTTCAACGCGCAGATTTGGCATCAGGCTTAAAAGTCCGCATCCCAGTCGACCCGCATTTCGCCAGCACTCAGGTCAATCGACAACACGCATTGCTCGGTATAGGGCAACAGGCGCTCACGACCATCCAAGCTGTCGGTGCAGGGTTTAACCACCATCACATCGTTGGCACCAGTTTCTAACAGGTGATCAATCTTGCCGAGCAACTGCCCCGCCTGGTCGATGACCTTCAGACCTACCAACTGGTACCAGTAGTACTCGCCGTCTGTTAATTCAGGAAACAGATCGCGTGGTACACAGATCTCATAACCGGCAAGAAGGCGTGCCTCTTCACGGTCATCAAGACCTTTGAGCTTTGCGACCAGGAACTTGTCACTCCCGCGTCCGCTGATCAGCTCTACCTGCTTGACACTGCCTTCGCGCCTAAGCGTCCAGGTCTTGTACTCGAGCAGATTTGCAACAGGATCGGTAAAGGAATAAACCTTCACCTCACCGCGAACGCCATGTACAGAGTAGATCTTGCCGATAACGATCAAATCATCGGTAGAAACAGGCGTCGCGCTCATATTGCTTAGGCCGCAGCCTTAGCAGCGTCCTTCAACAACTGAGCAACACGATCAGAAGGCTGTGCGCCAACGCTCAGCCAATGGGCCAGGCGATCTTGCTTCACGGACAGACGAACTTCCTGGCCACGAGCGATCGGGTTGAAGAAACCGATTTCTTCTTTGTGCGAACCGTCGCGTGGGTTACGGCTGTCGGTCACATTGATTTTGTAGAACGGGCGCTTTTTGGAGCCGCCAAGGGCAAGACGAATCGTTAGCATGTGAACATAGTTCCTGTAGTCGGTGCTGCAAATCTAAATGCACGGCGGGCATAGGGTGCCCGAAAGGCCGCATATTCTAAGGAATATCCGGACTTTTGCAAATGGCTTTTTCAGGCGCATAGGGCTGTGCGATCAAGATTTGCCAGAAGGCCGCAGTCAAACCGGCCAATCAGCTCCCGCAAAAGGCGGGTTTACTGTAAATCCCCGCCTTCAGCGGGGTCTGCGCCGACATCGCTGCCGACGCGGATTCCTTACATCTTCGGCATACCGCCCGGCATCATCCCGCCCATGCCGCGCATCATCTTGGCCATGCCGCCTTTGGCAGTGAATTTCTTCATCATTTTCTGCATCTGCTTGTGCTGCTTGATCAAGCGACCGATGTCCTGCACCTGAGTGCCGGAGCCCATGGCGATGCGACGCTTGCGCGAACCGCTGATCACATCAGGATCACGGCGCTCCTGAGGGGTCATCGAGTTGATGATCGCCTCCATCTGTTT
The DNA here is from genome assembly GCF_963970955.1 of Pseudomonas sp. EA_35y_Pfl2_R111. Classification (NCBI taxonomy): domain Bacteria; kingdom Pseudomonadati; phylum Pseudomonadota; class Gammaproteobacteria; order Pseudomonadales; family Pseudomonadaceae; genus Pseudomonas; species Pseudomonas sp. EA_35y_Pfl2_R111. The sequence continues at coordinate 760,904 of NZ_CAXAOM010000001.1, forward strand.
GAACTGTTTCTCGGCAGCACCTTGGGCATTGCCCATCTGGGCCAGATTGACACCGCCCATCTGCGGCAGCTTGTCCATCAGGCCGCCGAGGCCGCCCATGTTCTTCATCTGCTGCAGCTGGTCACGGAAGTCTTCGAGGTCAAAGCCCTTGCCCTTCTTCAGCTTCTTGGTGAGTTTCTCGGCTTTCTCACGATCCAGAGTTTGTTCGGCCTGCTCGATCAGGCTGAGCACGTCGCCCATACCGAGAATACGCGAGGCAATCCGGTCCGGGTGGAAAGGCTCAAGCGCCTCGGTCTTCTCACCCATACCGATAAACTTGATCGGCTTGCCGGTAATCGCCCGCACCGACAACGCCGCACCACCGCGCGCATCGCCGTCAACCTTAGTCAGCACCACGCCGGTTAGCGGCAGCGCGTCATTAAACGCCTTGGCAGTATTGGCGGCGTCCTGACCGGTCATGGCATCGACCACGAACAGGGTTTCCACCGGTTTGATCGCCGCGTGCAGCGCCTGGATCTCAGCCATCATTTCGGCATCGATAGCTAGGCGACCGGCGGTGTCGACGATCACTACATCAATAAACTTGAGCTTGGCTTCCTTGATTGCCGCCTCAGCGATATCCACCGGCTTCTGGCTGAGATCGGAGGGGAAGAAGGTCACGCCAATATCGTTAGCCAGGGTTTCCAACTGTTTAATAGCAGCAGGGCGATAAACGTCGGCAGACACCACCATCACGGTCTTTTTCTTGCGCTCTTTTAGGAAGCGCGCCAGCTTGCCAACGGTAGTGGTCTTACCGGCACCTTGCAGACCGGCCATCAGCACCACAGCCGGCGGCACGGCATTTAGCGCAAGATCTTCGTTGGCTGCGCCCATCAGCTCTTCGAGTTCGGCGCGGACGATTTTCACGAACGCCTGGCCCGGCGTCAGGCTCTTCGACACTTCGGTGCCAACCGCGCGATCCTTGACCTTATTAACGAAGTCCTTGACCACCGGCAAGGCGACGTCAGCCTCGAGCAAGGCCATGCGCACTTCACGCAAGGTGTCCTTGATATTGTCTTCGCTCAGCTTGGCTTTGCCGGTGACATTTCGCAGGGTCTGCGAGAGACGGTCAGTCAGATTTTCGAACATGCGCGTTCCTTTCAGGCTCAGCCGAGCCGAGGGTGGGCTTGCAACAGGTCGCGGATTATAGCGAAGACTACGAGGTACCGACACCGCCAGACGCTTTCGTGGCGCACGGGTTGTATGCCACACTGGCCGCCTTTCGGGTTTGCCTAACAAGGATTTATGCACCCTCTGCTACCCAGCCTCGCCGCTGCCTGCCTCTATGCGGGAGCCGCACTTTATCAAGGCCTGCGCCTGCAACAGCGCAGCACGTCCAACAAGCGCCTGCTGGTTGTACTCGGCACACTGGCTTTGCTACTGCACGGCAGCAGCCTGTTTTTGCAGATGTTCGATGCCAGTGGTCTGTCGCTGGATTTCTTCAAGGCCGCCAGCCTGATTGCCGCTGCGGTTATTCTGCTGACGCTGCTGGCCTGCATGCGCATCCCAGTGGAAAACCTGCTGTTGCTGCTGTTTCCCTTGGGCTTTGTTACTGTGCTGCTCGCCCAATTTATGCCCAGCGGCACCACCCAGGCCATTGATGAAGCACCCGGTATCCTGGCGCATATACTGCTCTCGATTACCGCCTACGGCATGCTGACCATTGCCGTGTTCCAGTCGCTGCTTCTGCTATTGCAGGATCATCAACTCAAACACAAACACCCTTCCGGGCTGATCAAGAACTTTCCACCGCTGCAAACCATGGAAAGCCTGCTATTCGGTTTTCTCTGGGCCGGCTGGGCTCTGCTGTCACTCTCGCTGCTATCTGGCGCACTGTTTATCAGCGACCTGTTTGCCCAGCACTTGGCGCATAAAACCATCCTGTCATGCTTTGCCTGGGTGGTTTTTGCCGTGCTGTTGTGGGGCCGCCACCAACTTGGCTGGCGCGGCCACAAAGCCATTCGCTGGACCCTGGCGGGCTTCTGCCTGCTGATGCTGGCCTACTTCGGCAGCAAGCTGGTTCGCGAATTTATCCTGCATATCTGAGACCCCTTCCGTGGACGACCTTCACTCCGGCTACCTGCTTGGGCTGCTGATTTTTCTGATTCTATGCTCGGCATTCTTCTCCAGCTCGGAGACAGGGATGCTCAGCCTCAACCGCTATCGCCTCAAACACATGGCCAAGGAAGGGCATAAGGGCGCCAAGCGAGTGACCACACTGCTCAGCCGCCCGGACCGCCTACTCGGCACGATTCTGGTCGGCAACAATGTGGTCAACATCCTCGCGGCCTCCATCGCCACTGTGCTGGCCGTGGATATCTGGGGCGAGGCCGGGATTGCGATCGCCACCGCAGGCTTGACCATCGTGGTGCTGATATTCGGCGAAATCACCCCGAAAACCCTTGCAGCGCTGCGACCAGAACTGGTGGCGTTTCCCGCCAGCCGCGTACTGTTGTTCCTGCAACGCCTGCTTTATCCAGTGGTCTGGGCCACCAGCGCCATCAGCAACGTACTGCTGCGCCTGCTGGGTGTCGACCCGTCGCAACGCGCCAGCGACAGCCTTTCCACCGAAGAGCTGCGCAGCGTGGTGCGCGAATCCGGTGCCGGCATGCCGAAAAACCGCCAGAACATGCTGCTCGGCATTCTTGACCTTGAGCGGGTGACGGTGGATGACATCATGATTCCGCGCAACGAAGTCACCGGTATTAACCTCGATGACGACCTTGAAAGCATCATCAGCCTGCTGACGAACACCACCCATACGCGCCTGCCAGTATTTCGTACCGACATCAATCAGATCGAAGGCATCGTGCATATGCGCCAGATTGCCCGACTGCTAACGCATAACGAGCTGAGCAAAGAGGCGCTATTAGCGGCCTGTAACAAGCCGTACTTCGTGCCTGAAGGCACGCCGCTGTCGACCCAGCTGATTAATTTTCAAAAGCAAAAACGCCGGATTGGTATCGTCGTCGATGAATACGGCGACGTAATCGGCATCGTTACCCTGGAAGATATCCTCGAAGAAATCGTAGGCGACTTCAGCAACCAGGACACTCTGCGCAGCCCGGATATTCATCCCCAGGAAGACGGTACTCAGGTGATTGATGGCGCCGCCTATATCCGCGAAATTAATAAGGCGCTGGACTGGCACCTGCCCTGCGACGGGCCGAAGACCCTTAATGGTTTGGTGACCGAAGCCTTGGAGAGCATCCCCGACAGCGCCGTATGCCTGAAGATCGGCCCTTATCGGCTGGAAATTCTGCAGTCGTCAGAGAACCGGGTTAAAAGCGTGCGCGCCTGGCAAACCAAGCCTAAGCCGCACACCGAGCCGCCGGCACAAGACTGACGGCCAGCCCCTGAGCCCACACGCGGTAGCCCAGGCTTGACGGGTGATAACCATCACACGCCAAGTACTCGGCAGCAAACTCCAGCTCAACCGAGTGATGCCCCGCGCCGAGGCGCGCAGCCAACTGACGCAGGCGCGCGTCCAGCAAGCCAGCACGCATACCGAGCAAACGCCGCAACAACCAGGGCAACGCACTGAAATGCTGCAATGGTGGCACCGCGCTAAACGCCACTTGCGCGCCGCACGCGGCTAACGCCTCGGCCATGCCGCCAAGCGCAGCCTCCCAACGCGGCAGTGGAGTCAGATGGGTGGTGTCGTTGACGCCGAACACCAGCAGCACCAGATCAAAGGGCTGATCCAGCACCTGCGGTAATAGCCGTTCACGGGCCTGGGCAGCGGTAATACCGTTTTCACCACAAGCACGCCAGGCGACTGGCCGCCCGCAATGCAGCGCCAGCGCCGCAGCCAGCTGCCCGACCAACGCTGCATGCAGCTCATCGACACCCACGCCCACCACGGTCGATTCGCCCAGCACCAACAGGCGTAACGGCTCCCCCGGCAGATCTGCGCCTGCCACACCGCTCAACAACCCAGCGGCCGGAGGTAAACGAAGGGTGTTGCGCCGCGTATGCAGCGCCAACGGCAAGGCAATCGGCGCCAATAGCGCCAGCCCTAACCACCAGGCATAAGCGCGCCAGGCATTCACAGCTCGGCCTTGACCGCCTGCGCCGCACGCGTGGCCTTGGCCCGCGCGGTTTGTAATGACTCATCACGGGCCAGCGCCACGCCCATACGGCGCTGGCCGCTAACTTCCGGCTTGCCGAACAGGCGTAGAGCAGTATCCGGCTCGGCCAGAGCCGCGCCGAGGTTGCCGAAGCTGACCTGCTGCGACTCGCCCTCGATCAATATCACCGCAGAGGCGGACGGGCCGAATTGGCGGATCGCCGGAATCGGCAAACCGAGAATCGCCCGCGCATGCAGCGCGAATTCGGACAGATCCTGGGAAATAAGGGTGACCAGACCAGTGTCATGCGGGCGCGGCGAGATTTCGCAGAACCACACCTGATCACCTTTGACGAACAACTCGACGCCAAACAGCCCGCGCCCGCCCAATGAGCCGGTGACCGCCAGGGCAATACGCTCGGCTTCGGCCTGAGCCTTGGCGCTCATCGGCTGCGGCTGCCAGGATTCCTGATAGTCGCCCTTCACCTGACGATGCCCCACTGGCGCGCAGAAGGTGGTGCCGCCGCTGTGACGCACGGTGAGCAGCGCGATTTCGTAATCAAAATCGATAAACCCTTCGACTATCACCCGGCCTTTGCCGGCGCGCCCACCGGCCTGGGCGTAATCCCAGGCAGCTTGCAAATCATCCCGACTTTTCAGCACCGACTGACCCTTGCCCGAGGAACTCATAATTGGCTTGATCAGGCAGGGAAAACCAATGCTCTCCACCGCCGCGCTGCACTCTTCAAAGGAATCGGCAAACTGATAAGGTGAGGTCGGCAGGCCTAGCTCTTCGGCAGCCAGACGGCGAATGCCTTCGCGGTTCATGGTCAGCTGCGCGGCACGGGCGCTGGGGATGACGGTAAAACCTTCATTCTCCAGCTCGACCAGCGTTGCGGTGGCGATGGCTTCAATTTCCGGCACGATGTAATGCGGCTGCTCCAGCTCGATTACTGCCCGCAGCGCGTCACCGTCGAGCATATTGATCACATGGCTGCGATGCGCCACCTGCATGGCCGGCGCGTTGGCGTAGCGATCCACGGCGATCACCTCGACGCCGAGGCGCTGCAACTCGATCACCACTTCCTTGCCCAGCTCACCAGAGCCACACAGCAGCACACGGGTCGCGCTTGGCGACAAAGGGGTTCCGATACGGGGCATGGAATTTCCTCAAACGAATAGATGTACGCGGGGTTACAACAAGATGCCTTGAGCCTTCGCACGCTCATGACAACGCTGGAGCACCTGACGGCGCTCGGCGTTATCCATCAAGCCCCAGCGAGTTATTTCGGCAACAGTGCGCTGGCAGCCAATGCAAATGTCGTGATCATCCAGCGCACATACATGTACACAAGGTGACGCCACGGGACGCTCCGCCTGCATCAGTCCTCCTGCTCAAGCAGGTCACGAGCATAACGCTGGGCGTTGTGCACGTAATGGGCGGCGCTGGCTTCGAGCATCTTTTTCTGCGGTTCGCTCAACTCGCGCACCACCTTGCCGGGCGAGCCCATGACCAGCGAACCATCGGGAATTTCTTTGCCTTCACCGATCAGGCTATTGGCGCCGATGATGCAATACTTGCCGATTTTCGCACCGTTGAGGATCACCGCATTGATGCCGATCAGGCTGTAATCGCCCACCGTGCAACCGTGCAGCATGGCGTTGTGGCCAATGGTCACACCAGTACCGATATTCAGCGGGAAGCCCATATCGGTGTGCATCACCGTGCCGTCCTGCACGTTGCTATTCTCGCCGATGTGAATCAGCTCGTTGTCGCCGCGCAGTACGGCGTTAAACCACACACTGGCGCCCGGTTCCAATTTGACCTTGCCCACCAGCGTGGCATTCGGTGCGACCCAGCTGTCGGCATGGGTCTCGACGCGGGATGAACCCAGTCGGTATTTCATGGATGCTTCCTCAATAGGCTCAGGTGAGCTTGATAAAGTGCTCAGGCGGCTGGTGCATATCGATATGCACATCGTCGTACACCAGGTTGACCAACTCGACCAACATGATCGCCGTCAGCCCCCAGATTTTATATTCGCCATAACGGTAACTCGGCACATACCAGCTGCGCCCAAGGTAATCAATGCGATGGGTGGTTTCTCGCGGATCATCACGAAAGAACGCCAGCGGCACGGAAAACACTGCAGCAATCTCACCGTCATTGGGCTTGTACTCGACAAAGTCTGGCACTACGCCGACATAGGGCGTGACCTCAATACCGTGGCGCGATACCAAGGTGCTAAGCGGCCCAACCACTTCGACCAGGCCAGGCGGCAAGCCGATTTCCTCCTCCGCCTCGCGCAAGGCAGTTTCGATCAGATCGACATCTTCCGGGTCACGCCGGCCACCGGGAAACGCCACCTCACCACCGTGAGTAGACAGCCCGCTAGCGCGCAAGGTGAGCACCACTTCGGGCTCGTCGCTGCGGGTGATGGGCACCAGCACGGCGGCTTCAGGGTAGCGCTTGTCGGTCTGCAGAATGTGCGGGCTATAGCCGCGCATGCGATGGAGTAACTCATCCAGCATGGAGATTCTCGGTCTTTTATTCTGCGTTTGATCATGGCACGAAAGCAGCGCACGCCCCAAGCCCCGAGCCGCCAGCTGTAATCATTCAGGCGCTCGCTAAACCGATCCATCAGTCCGCTTGCCGTGCAGTTGAAATGCGCGCCAAGATAGCCAACACGTAGCGAGGACCTGGCATGAAGTTCTGTAGCAACTGTGGCGGCGCGACCAGCCACATCATCCCGCAGGGCGACAACCGCCCACGCCACGTCTGTGCACAGTGCCAGATCGTGCACTATCAGAATCCGCGAATCATCGCCGGCTGCCTGCCAGTGTGGGGCGAACAGGTGCTGCTGTGCCGCCGCGCCATCGAACCACGGCGCGGCTACTGGACCCTGCCGGCAGGCTTTATGGAGAACGGCGAAACCCTGGAACAGGCCGCCGCCCGTGAAACCCATGAAGAGGCCTGCGCGCGGGTGCGCAGCCTGAGCCTTTATACCCTGTTCGACCTACCGCACATCAATCAGGTGTATATGCTGTTTCGCGCAGAACTGGTCGACCTAGACTTTGCCCCTGGCGAAGAGAGCCTTGAGGTTCAGCTATTTCATGAACAGGACATCCCCTGGTCAGAGCTGGCTTTCCCGACCATCGGGCGTACCTTAGAATGCTATTTCGCGGACCGCCGCGAGCAGCACTACCCGGTCCGCAACGAGCCGCTTGAAGCCTTGCGCGCACACTACAAGAAAGCCTTTTGATCCATGGAAATTACGATGCGCTGGTTGTTCACCCTACTCTGCCTGACCGTTGCTCTGACTGGCCACGCCAGCACCACCCCGACCCTTGACGGCAAGACCATCGACAAAGTGCTGGTGGTCAAATCCGACCGCAAACTGCACCTGATCAGCCGCGGCAACACCCTCAAGTCCTACCGCATTTCCCTGGGTAAACAGCCTAAAGGAGCCAAGCAGCGCGAAGGCGACCTGCGCACCCCGGAAGGCTTCTATTGGATCGACTGGCGCAAGACCAGCGACAAGTACAACCTGTCCATGCACATCTCCTACCCCAACGCACGCGACCAGGCGCAAGCGCGCAAGAGCGGTGTATCGGCGGGCGGCATGATCATGGTTCACGGCACGCCGCTGGACGAGGAATACCCTGAGTGGATGTTCCACACCCTGGACTGGACCGAAGGCTGTATCGCCATGCGCAATATCGACATGCGCGAGGTCTGGAGCCTGGTCAAAGACGGTACGCTGATCGAAATCAGGCCCTGACCACCCCCCATAAAAAAGGCGCCTTCATAGCGCCTTTTTTATGGGTTAGAACTGGATATCCGACAATCGCCACACCTCAAAAGCCGGTGTCTCGTAGGGATGCTGCTTCTTCATGGCCTTGACCGCGTCATGGATAAGCTCATCGGCCACGACCATCTCGACTTTCCACTCTGCCACCTGTTCAACCTGCCCCGGCTGGCCGAGAAATGGCTGACTGCCTTCCAGAGCGCGGAACTGGCCCTGCCCCAGGGTCTGCCAACAACACTGATCATAATGACCAATACGTCCTCCACCGGCGCTGAATACCGCGCTTTTCACGGCATCCAGATGAGTTTCAGGCACATAAAAACACAGCTTGTACATCGAAGTCTCCGCCGGCAAGACTGATAAAAACAGTTCGATAATGATGCCACACAATAATGGCATTTTGCCTTATCGGGTATTCGCGCAGCGCATCACAGTTGCATCCTATGACCGGATAATGTGCTGTGTGTTCAACGTATTAGCTTAATAACCCCACAGGCTACAAGCCACGCCAGAATCGCCGCCAGCGGGCCTTGAAGCCGCTTACCGGCTGGTTATGGCTACCATCACAGTAAGGTAGACGTTGCGAGCGAGCGCAACGGCAAAGCAGCAGAAACTGCTCACGGTCAGGCTGTAGCTCAAGCGCATCAGGACAGGCGGAAACACAATCGGGACACTGGGACGAACGCCCGCAGCGGCACAGCAGCAAGGTATCGCCAGGTTTGACCTGGCGCACCTCAGGCATAATCGGCGCAGGCTTATTCGACATAAGCCCGCGCCACCCTGATCAATCCACCCACACGCGGGCATTGCGGAACATCCGCAGCCAGCCAGCATCTTCCTGCCAGTCATCTGGCTTCCAGGAGTTCTGTACGGCGCGGAATACCCGCTCCGGGTGCGGCATCATGATGGTCACGCGGCCATCGCGGCTGGTCAGACCGGTGATCCCGCGTGGCGAGCCATTTGGGTTGGCCGGGTAGGTTTCGGTGACCTTGCCGTGGTTGTCGATAAAGCGCATGGCCACGCAGCCGGACAGATCGGCCTCGAGCAGGGCTTCCTCATTCTCGAACTCGGCATGACCTTCACCGTGGGCGATGGCGATTGGCATACGCGAACCGGCCATGCCCTGCAGGAAGATCGACGCCGACTCCTGCACCTGAACCATGGCCACGCGCGCTTCGAACTGCTCGGAACGGTTGCGCACAAAATGCGGCCAGAACTCGGTGCCAGGGATCAGCTCGTGCAGGTTGCTCATCATCTGGCAGCCGTTACACACGCCAAGACTGAAGCTGTCCTTGCGCTCGAAGAACGCCTGAAAGCCATCACGAGCACGGGCATTGAACAGGATTGACTTGGCCCAGCCTTCGCCAGCACCCAGTACGTCGCCGTAGGAGAATCCGCCGCAGGCGACCAGGCCCTTGAACTCGTCCAGGCTGACGCGACCGCTGAGGATATCGCTCATATGCACGTCGATCGCGTTGAAACCGGCGCGGTCGAAGGCTGCAGCCATTTCCACCTGACCGTTGACGCCCTGCTCACGCAGTACGGCGATCTGCGGACGTACACCCTTACGGATGTAAGGCGCGCTGATGTCCTGATTGACGTCGAAGCTGAGCTTGGCCGACAGGCCCGGATTGTCCTCGTCGAGGATGGCGTCGAACTCCTGCTCGGCGCATTGCACGTTGTCGCGCAGACGCTGAATCTGGTAGCTGGTTTGTGCCCACTGGCGCTGCAGCAAGCGACGCTGGCCGGCGAATACCGGCTGACCGTTGAAGCTGATCGCCACGTCGTCGCTGTTGACCGGCTGGCCGATCACCGCCACACAGTCGCCCAGACCGGCAGCGCTGAACTGCGCCAGCACTTCAGGCGTAGCGTCCTGGTGCACCTGGATCACTGCGCCCAGTTCTTCGTTGAACAGCACAGCGGCCAGCTCAGCGCTGTTATCGGCCAAGGCATCGAGGAATAGATTCAGACCGCAGTGGCCGGCGAAGGCCATTTCCAGCGCGGTAACCATAAGGCCACCGTCGGAACGGTCGTGGTAAGCGAGGAGAAAACCGTCGGCATTCAGGCCCTGGATTACCGCGAAGAAGGCCTTGAGGTCTTCGGCGTCATCGACATCCGGCGCCTGGCTGCCGAGCTTGCCGTAGACCTGGGTGAGGATCGAAGCGCCCATGCGGTTCTGCCCACGGCCCAGGTCGATCAGGATCAGGTCGGTTTCGCCCTTGTCCATGCGCAATTGCGGGGTCAGGGTCTTGCGGATATCGTTGACCGGAGCAAAGCCAGTCACCACCAACGACAGCGGCGAGGTCACGCTCTTGTCCGTGCCCGCGTCCGTCCATTGGGTCTTCATCGACATCGAGTCCTTGCCGACCGGAATGGTGATGCCCAGCTCCGGGCACAGCTGCATGCCGACCGCTTTCACTGTGTCGTACAGGCGCGCGTCTTCACCCGGGTGGCCAGCGGCGGCCATCCAGTTGGCAGACAACTTGATGTCGGAAATCTTCTCGATGCGCGAGGCAGCCAGGTTGGTCAGCGTCTCGCCAATCGCCATACGCCCGGAAGCCGCAGCATCCAGCAGCGCCAGCGGTGTGCGCTCGCCCATAGCCATAGCTTCACCAGTGTAGACGTCGAAACTGGTGGCGGTGACGGCGCAATCGGCCACCGGAACCTGCCACGGACCAACCATCTGGTCGCGAGCAACCAGGCCGGTAATGGTGCGGTCGCCGATGGTGATCAGGAAGCTCTTGCTGGCCACGGCCGGGTGATGCAGCACGCGGGTCACGGCTTCGTCGATGGCCAGGCTGCTGGCATCGAAATCATCGCCCAATTCAGCTTCGCGAGCAGCCGAACGGTGCATGCGCGGCGGCTTGCCGAGTAGCACTTCCAGTGGCATGTCCACCGGGGTGTTGGCGAAATGGCTGTCGGTCACGGTCAGATGGGGCTCTTCGGTGGCTTCACCAACCACGGCAAACGGGCAACGCTCGCGCTCACAGATGGCCTTGAAACGCTCGAAATCGACGGCGCTGACGGCCAGTACGTAACGTTCCTGGGACTCGTTGCTCCAGATTTCGTGCGGCGCCATGCCCGGCTCATCATTCGGCACGTTGCGCAGTTCGAAACGCCCACCACGGCCACCGTCATTGACCAGCTCCGGGAAAGCGTTGGAAATACCGCCTGCGCCGACGTCATGGATGAAGGCGATTGGGTTGTTATCGCCCAACTGCCAGCAGCGGTCGATCACTTCCTGGCAACGGCGCTCCATTTCCGGGTTCTCGCGCTGTACCGAGGCGAAATCCAGATCAGCCGAGCTGGCACCGGTGGCAACCGACGAAGCGGCACCGCCGCCAAGGCCGATCAACATGGCCGGGCCGCCGAGCACGATCAGTTTGGCGCCCACGGTGATCTCGGCCTTCTGCACGTGATCTGCACGGATGTTGCCCATGCCGCCAGCGAGCATGATCGGCTTGTGGTAGCCACGCACTTCTTCGCCGCGTGGGGTCTGGATCGCCTGCTCGAAGGTGCGGAAATAGCCGGTCAGGGCCGGACGGCCGAATTCGTTGTTGAACGCCGCGCCGCCCAGCGGGCCTTCAATCATGATGTCCAGCGCGGTCACGATGCGCTCGGGTTTGCCATACGGCACTTCCCAAGGCTGCTCGAAACCGGGAATGTTCAGGTTGGAGACGGTGAAACCGGTGAGGCCAGCCTTCGGCTTGGCACCACGGCCGGTGGCACCTTCGTCGCGAATCTCGCCACCGGAGCCGGTGGACGCGCCAGAGAACGGCGAGATGGCCGTCGGATGGTTGTGGGTTTCCACCTTCATCAGAATATGCACGGGTTCCTGGGTCGAGCCGTACTGGCGGGTCTCAGGGTCCGGGAAAAAACGTCCGGCAACACTGCCGACGATCACCGAGGCGTTGTCCTTATAAGCGGACAACACGCCTTCGCTGTGCATCTGGTAGGTGTTCTTGATCATGCCGAACAGGGATTTTTCCTGGCTCTGGCCGTCGATATCCCAACTGGCGTTGAAGATCTTGTGGCGGCAGTGCTCGGAGTTGGCCTGGGCGAACATCATCAGTTCGATGTCGTGGGGGTTGCGCCCCAGACCGTTGAAGCTGGTCACCAGGTAATCGATTTCGTCTTCCGCCAGGGCCAGGCCTAGTTCCACGTTGGCCTTTTCCAGCGCAGCGCGACCACCACCGAGGATGTCCACAGCGGTCAGCGGCTTGGGCTGAGCGTGGCTGAACAGCGCAGCGGCGCCTTCGAGGTTATCCAGCACCAGTTGGGTCATGCGGTCATGCAGCACGTCGGCAACCTGCTGCGCCTCGGCAGCATTCAGCTCGCCGCTTACGTAGTAGGCCAGACCGCGTTCGATGCGCTGAATCTTCGCCAGACCGCAGTTGCGAGCGATGTCGCTGGCCTTACTAGACCAGGGCGAGATGGTGCCAAAGCGCGGAATGGTCAGGAACAGGCGGCCGCTTGGCTCCTGCACCGGCACACTCGGGCCGTATTTCAGCAAACGGGCCAATACCTGCTCTTCGTCGGCAGTCAGAACGCCGGTGACTTCAGCGAAATGCGCGAACTCGGCATACAGGCCGGTGACCGCAGGAACCTTGCTGGTCAGTTGCTCAAGCAGTTTGCCGTGACGGAAAGCAGAAAGGGCGGGAGCGCCGCGCAGGATCAACATCGGGGACAGCCTCTGGGAAGGGGTGTACTTTGAGGCCGTGCATTCTAGCCTAAAGCGTTGCCAACGGCACCCGTGGCGGCACGCCGCGTGCAGCGGCTGCGCTAGCAGAGAAGCCACCCGCTGTCGAGATATGGCGCGCCCCATGCTTTGCGTATACTGCGCCAATGTTTGCCCAATCTGCGTTCCGTGTGCGCCGCGCCTGCTGGCTGTCGGTGATCGGAATCCTCCTGGTGCTCGGCGGCTGTGCTGAAGAACCCAGCACACTCGAGCGCGTTCAGGCGGAGGGTGTACTGCGGGTGATCACCCGTAACAGCCCGGCCACCTATTTCCAGGACCGTAACGGCGAGACCGGCTTCGAATACGAGCTGGTGAAGCGCTTTGCCGAGGATCTGGGCCTTGAGCTGAAAATTGAAACTGCCGACAACCTCGACGAGCTATTCGCCAGCCTGAACAGACCCAACGGCCCAGTATTGGCCGCCGCCGGTTTGGTGGAAAGCGACGGACGGCAGCAACAGGCGCGCTTCTCCCTGCCCTATCTCGAAGTCACCCCTCAGGTGATTTATCGCAACGGCCAGCAACGCCCGACCCGCCCGAACGATCTGCTCGGCAAACGCATTCTGGTACTTAAAGGCAGCAGCCATGCCGAACAGCTGGCCGCGCTCAAGCTGCAGCTGCCAGACCTGGCTTACGAAGAATCCGCTGCCGTCGAGGTGGTCGACCTGCTACGCATGGTCGATGAAGGGCAGATCGACCTGACCTTGGTCGACTCCAACGAACTGGCGATGAACCAGGTGTACTTCTCCAATGTACGCGTGGCCTTCGACCTGGGCGATTCGCAAAACCTGGCCTGGGCCACCGCCCCCGGCGAAGACCGCAGCCTGCTCGACGAAATGAATGCCTTTATCGAACGCGCGCAGCAGAACGGCAGCCTGCAGCGATTGAAAGACCGCTACTACGGCCATGTCGATGTACTCGGCTATGTCGGCGCCTACACCTTCGCCAAACACCTGCAACAACGCCTGCCGCGCTACGAGAAACACTTTCGCGAAGCCGCCCAGGCCAATCAGGTCGACTGGCGCCTGCTCGCCGCCATGGGGTATCAGGAATCACTCTGGCAACCCACCGCCACTTCAAAAACCGGCGTACGCGGGCTGATGATGCTGACTCTGCGCACCGCCCAGGCCATGGGCGTATCGGATCGCCTAAACCCCAAACAGAGCATCGAAGGCGGAGCCAAATACGTTGTCTATGTGAAGAACCAGCTGCCGGAAAGCATTCAAGAGCCGGATCGCACCTGGTTCGCCCTGGCGTCCTACAACGTCGGTGGCGGCCATCTGGAAGATGCGCGCAAGCTCACCGAAGCTGAAGGCCTGGACCCGAACAAATGGCTGGATGTGCAAAAGATTCTGCCGCGCCTGTCGCAGAAGCAGTGGTACAGCAAAACCCGTTATGGCTATGCCCGCGGCGGCGAGCCGGTGCATTTTGTGCGCAACATTCGCCGCTACTACGACATCCTCACTTGGGTAACCCAACCGCAGCTGGAAGGCTCGCAAATCGCTGAAAGCAATCAGCATCTGCCGGGCATCGACAAGCGTCAGCCAAATGAGCAGACCCCGCCGCTTTAAAAACCGCTAGCGCTGCTCGCGCCTAGATTTAAAGAAGGCACTCAGCACCGCCCCACACTCCTCCGCCAGCACCCCGCCCTCAATCAACACGCGGTGATTGAGAAATTCCTGGCTGAAAAACTGCCCACGACTCAATGCCACCCCGGCCTTGGGCTCGGTTGCGCCATACACCACGCGCTGCACCCGCGCATGCACGATCAGCCCGGCGCACATGCTGCACGGCTCCAACGTCACATATAGGGTACTGCCCGGCAGGCGGTAGTTATCCACGGCTTGCGCTGCGGCGCGAATCGCCACCATTTCAGCGTGGGCGCTAGGGTCATGGGTGGAGATCGGGCAATTAAAACCGCGCCCGACAATCTGGCCATCCTGCACCAGCACCGCGCCGACCGGCACCTCGCCCAAGGCGGCGCCTTCGGCGGCCAGGGCCAGGGCCTCGCGCATAAAGTGCTGGTCCTGGCTGCGATCAATAATCAGGGGTTGGCGCACGCTTAAACGACCTCGATTGATGCCATCAGACCGGTTTCCATATGGTCTATCACATGACAATGGAACATCCAGACGCCTGGATTATCCGCGACCAGCGCCACCCGTGCACTTTCGTTCTTACCCAGCAAGTAGGTGTCAGTGAAATACGGAATGATCGACTTGCGATTGGATGCCAGCACCTTGAAGGTCATGCCGTGCAGGTGGATCGGATGCTGATACTGGCTGAGGTTGCGCAGCTCGAAGATATAACTCTTGCCCAGCTGCAGGCGAGCAATCGGCCGGTCGGCGCAGGTCTTGTCATTGATATCCCAAGCCTGGCCATTGATCTGCCAGAAACTGTGCGCCGCGCCCTGAGCCAAGCCGACCGACACCGCGCCGGCCCACTCGAAGTTGAACTTGATGGTGCGCGCATTGGCCAGATCCGGCTCGGCCACCGGGTTGGCTGGCAGCGCAGGCGGCCACTCACCCGCCGCCTCGACACTGGGCTGCGCACGCAGGGTCGCCAGACGCAATGGCCCATTGCGCAGCGACAGCTCTGCCCCAGCAGCCGGTACCTTCAAACCCAGCTCAATGCGCATACCAGGCCCCAACCAGTACTCCTTGCCCAGCGGCCGCGGCTCGACCGGGTTGCCGTCCAGCGCATAAATGCGCGCCTCCGCGCCAGGCAGATTAAGGCGGTAAGTCAGGGTGTTATCCAGATTGATCAGGCGTAAGCGCACCACCTGCCCGGCTGGTAGATCCAGGGTCGGAGCATGCTTGCCATTGACCGTACTCAAGCGCCCCGGCGTACCGCCTCGAGCAGCCTCGCGCGGTACGCTAAATGCAGTGAATGCGCCCTGCTCGTCGACATGCCAGCTTTTAAGATTCAGCGTGTGGTCATGTTGAAATCCGCTTGGCTCGCGCTCCTCGACAATCAGTGCGCCGACCAGCCCGCGCCCTAGTTGCTCGCTGCTGGCAACATGCGGGTGATACCAGAAGCTGCCGGCATCGGGGGTGATGAAGTTGTAATCGAAGTACTCACCCGGCAGCACCGGCGCCTGCGACACGTAGGGCACACCATCCATCTCCAGCGGCAGACGGATGCCGTGCCAGTGAATAGTGGTCGGCACGTCCAGCTTATTGATAAAGCGCACACGCAAGCGCTCGCCCTGCCGACAGCGCAACTCCACGCCAGGCGCCTGACCACCATACGCCCAGGCCGGCGTTGCATGCCCCGGCACCAGCTCGATATCCAGCGGCGCAGCGATCAGTTCATAGTCGTGGGTCGCCACATTTTCCGGGCGGCCCAGCCAGTAGCGCACGCCGCCGGCACCAAGGCCAACAACACCAAGGCCGGCCAGACCGACCAGCATTTGTCTGCGGGTAAAAGACATTGAGATTCCCGTAGCCCGGATGCAATCCAGGAAGATATCAGCCCGGATTTAAACCGGACCAGCAATTGCAATATCTTCTCATTTAAGCAGCCGGACTGACGACCCCGAAAAGCGGACAGGATGCCGCAGCAGAAACGACAAGGGCAGCTTACGCTGCCCTTGTCGGCTACATCACTCCCACTCGATGGTCGCTGGCGGCTTGCTCGACACGTCGTAAGTGACGCGGGAGATGCCTTCGATTTCATTGATGATGCGGCCGCTAACGGTTTCCAGCAGTTCGTAGGGCAGGTGCGCCCAACGTGCGGTCATAAAGTCGATGGTTTCCACGGCGCGCAGGGCGACAACCCAAGCGTAACGACGGCCATCACCGACCACGCCGACCGATTTCACTGGTTGGAATACCACGAAGGCCTGGCTGACCTTGTGGTACCAGTCGGCCTTGCGCAGCTCTTCGATAAAGATGTGGTCGGCGCGACGCAGCAGGTCGGCGTATTCCTTTTTCACTTCACCAAGGATGCGCACGCCCAGGCCTGGGCCGGGGAATGGGTGACGGTAGACCATGTCGTACGGCAGGCCGAGTTCGAGGCCCAGACGACGCACTTCGTCCTTGAACAGTTCGCGCAGTGGCTCGACCAGTTTCAGGTTCATTTCTTCCGGCAGGCCGCCGACGTTGTGGTGCGACTTGATCACGTGGGCCTTGCCGCTTTTGGCGCCAGCCGACTCGATCACGTCCGGGTAAATAGTGCCCTGAGCGAGGAACTTGATGTTGTCCAGCTTGCAGGATTCGGCATCGAACACGTCGATAAAGGTGCGGCCGATGATCTTGCGCTTCTTCTCTGGGTCCGCTTCGCCGGCGAGGTTGTTGAGGAACTGCTCTTCGGCATTGGCGCGGATCACTTTGACGCCCATGTTCTCGGCGAACATGGCCATCACCTGCTCGCCTTCGTGCAGGCGCAGCAGGCCGTTGTCGACAAATACGCAAGTCAGCTGATCACCAATGGCCTTGTGCAGCAGCGCCGCAACCACCGAGGAATCCACACCGCCAGAGAGGCCGAGCAGCACGTTGGCGCTGCCAACTTGCGCACGCACGTTGGCGATGGCGTCTTCTGCAATTTTCGACGGTGTCCACAGCGCTTCGCAGCCGCAGATCTCCAGGATAAAGCGCGAGAGGATGCGACCGCCCTGCTTGGTGTGGGTCACTTCCGGGTGGAACTGCACACCGTAGTAGCCGCGGCTGTCGTCCGCGATGGCGGCGATCGGGCAGCTCGGGGTGCTGGCAAGAATATGGAATCCGGCCGGCATGGCGGTGACTTTGTCACCGTGGCTCATCCACACATCGAGACCAAATACGCCGTCGTCATCGACGTGGTCTTCGATGCCGTTGAGCAGACGGGCTTTGCCGACGATATCAACGCGGGCATAACCGAACTCACGCAGATCGGAACCTTCAACCTTGCCGCCCAACTGCTCAGCCATGGTCTGCATGCCGTAGCAAATGCCGAAAACCGGTACGCCGAGGTCGAACACGGCTTGCGGCGCGCGCGGGCTGTCGGCTGCATGCACCGACTCCGGGCCACCGGCGAGGATGATGCCGCGCGGGGCGAAGGCACGGATATCATCGTCGCTCATGTCGAATGGGTGCAGCTCGCAATACACACCGATCTCGCGCACGCGGCGGGCAATCAGCTGGGTGTACTGGGAACCGAAATCCAGAATCAGGATGCGGTGAGCGTGGATGTCTTGATGAGCCATGGCCGTCTCTCGTAGCGGAATTCACAAATGACTCGGGGCTGCCCCATCGTTCTCAACAGCAGCAGCCCCGTGTATTCAACAGTATTAAAAATCGTTGGATTCGCGTCGCGAACGCAGCTCAGGCAAGGCGGAAAGTAGCGAGCAAGCGCAGTTGGCTGGAGCCAATGAGCATTGCGAGCTGCCTTCCAACGCCGCATGAGCAAGCGCAGCAGCGATCCGGCGATTTTTCAGCCCACGCGGTAGTTCGGGGCCTCTTTAGTGATCTGCACATCGTGTACATGGGATTCGGCCATGCCAGCGCCGGTGATGCGCACAAACTCAGGCTTGCTGCGCATTTCTTCGACCGTCGCACAACCGGTGTAGCCCATGGAGGCACGCAGGCCGCCCATCAACTGGTGAACGATGGCTGCCATCGCGCCCTTGTATGGCACGCGACCTTCGATACCTTCCGGCACCAGCTTCTCGGCACCGGCCGAGGAGTCCTGAAAGTAACGATCCGAAGAGCCCTGCGCCTGCGCCATGGCGCCCAGCGAACCCATGCCGCGGTAAGCCTTGTAAGAGCGGCCCTGGAACAGCTCAACTTCGCCCGGCGCTTCTTCAGTACCAGCGAGCATCGAACCGATCATCACGCAGGAAGCACCCGCGACGATGGCCTTGGACAGGTCACCGGAGAAGCGAATACCGCCATCGGCGATCAGCGGCACACCAGTGCCGGCCAGAGCGGCGGCAACGTTGGCCACAGCAGAGATTTGCGGCACGCCGACACCCGCGACGATGCGCGTGGTGCAGATCGAGCCTGGGCCGATGCCGACCTTGACCGCATCGGCGCCGGCTTCGGCCAGGGCCTTGGCGGCTTCGCCGGTGGCGATGTTGCCGCCGATCACCTGAACATCCGGGAAGTTCTGTTTGACCCAGCGCACGCGGTCGATCACGCCTTTGGAGTGGCCGTGGGCGGTATCAACGATAATCACGTCAACGCCAGCGTTAGCCAATGCAGCGACGCGGTCAGCGGTATCGGCACCGGTGCCGACAGCTGCGCCGACGCGCAGACGACCTTGATCGTCTTTGCTGGCCAGCGGATAGGCTTTGGCTTTTTCGATGTCCTTGACGGTCATCATGCCCTTCAGGTGGAAGGCATCATCGACGATCAGGACTTTTTCGATGCGGTGCTTGTGCAGCAGCTCGCGCACCAAGTCTTTGTCGGCGCCTTCCTTGACAGTGACCAGACGCTCTTTCGGCGTCATCACTTCACGCACGGTGGCGTCCAGGCGGTTCTCGAAACGCACGTCACGGGAGGTGACGATGCCGACCAGGTCACCATCGCTCAGCACCGGTACACCGGAGATGTTGTGCATGCGGGTCAGTTCGAACAGATCGCGCACGGTGGCGTCGGCTTCGATGGTGATCGGGTCCTTGACCACGCCCGCCTCGTAGCGTTTGACCTTGCGCACTTCGGCAGCTTGCTGCTCGACGGTCATGTTCTTGTGGATGATGCCGATGCCGCCTTCCTGAGCCATGGCAATCGCCAAGCGGGCTTCAGTCACGGTATCCATGGCAGCAGAGAGCAACGGAATATTCAGTTCGATGCCACGGGTCAGGCGCGTTTTGAGGCTGACATCCTTCGGCAGAACTTCGGAATAACCTGGAATAAGTAGAACGTCGTCGAAGGTAAGAGCTTCTTGACTGATACGCAGCATGGCGGGGGCTCCCGGACGGGAAAATTGGAAGCGCGCCATTATACTCAGACGCCCCCCTGCACTCAATGCAAACAATCGACTAGGCGTGCTGATCGTTGAGATGCGCGTCGACAACGTCGCCGAACTGACTTACAAGTCAACTCTTACCAGCGATAGCGGATAGCCTAAACGCGCGGCGAATTCGTCGAGAAAACTCTGCTTGAAACCGGCATCCGCCCAGTTATTAAAGATAAAACCCAGGTTGGAAAAGCCGCAGGGTTGCAGAAACAGAAAGCCGTTGATGTCGTCTTCATGGCCGCATAATGGACAGCGGAAATTATCGGTGTGCCCCGGCATCCACTCTTCCAGGCTGTCGAACAACCGCTCACCGACTTCCCGCCGGCACTCGGGACAGCCAGCCTCCTCAAGAAAACCGGCGGTTGGGGTATAGATGCAACGCTTGTAGATGATCTCCAGGCCATGCACCGCATGCCCGAACGGCAACAGCTCGGGCCGTTCGACCACTCGCCGCGCACCCTCGGCGATACCGTAGCCCATATGCTTGAAGGTGCGCCCACAGGTGGTCAGCTGCTCCTCGATGACGTTCTGCTTGACCAGCCAACGCACGATCAACCGCGCCCGCGCCTCATGGCCAGGAAAGCTGGAAATCTGCGGCACGATGATCGCCTGCTGCTCACTCATAATGGGGCTCGGTTTGCGGTGAAGGCGCGCAGCTTAATGGGCTAACGGCAGCGGTCAAGATCATTGCACTAACAGGCTGTTGAAAACGTAGGCGAGGCAGGCAAGACAAGGCAAAAGCGGCCGAGGAAGCGGAGTGTACGAGCTGCACATGAGCATGACTCGTTTCACTTCCCCTCCGGGTCGCGCTAAAGCGCGTTAGCCGCAAGCGGCTTTCCGAGGCCGCTTTTAACGCAGTATTGCCAACGCAGGTAGTTTTCAACAGCCTGCTATGGTCGCCTCGGCAAAGCCTTTATTATGCCGGCCATGATCAAAGATCCCTTCCAACGTCTGAACCTCGACCGTGAGGTTCTCAGCGTCAGCCAATTGAACAACCGCGCACGCCTGCTGCTGGAAGATGTATTCGGCGGCATCTGGGTCGAGGGGGAAATCTCGAACCTGGCCAAGCCGGCGTCCGGGCATATCTATTTCACCCTTAAAGATAGTCAGGCTCAGGTGCGCTGCGCGCTGTTCCGGCAGAACGCCGCCAAGGTGCGCCAGGCGCTGCGTGATGGTCTGGCGGTCAAGGTACGTGGCAAGGTCTCGCTGTTTGAAGGGCGCGGCGATTACCAGCTGATTCTTGATGCCGTCGAGCCCGCCGGCGATGGCGCGCTGCGCCTGGCCTTCGAGGCGCTGAAAGAAAAGCTCAGCGCCGAAGGGCTGTTCGCAGCCGAAGCGAAAGTTGCCCTCCCGGCTCATCCAAAACGCATCGGTATTATCAGCTCGCCGACCGGCGCGGTGATCCGCGACATCATCAGCGTATTCCGCCGCCGTGCGCCGCAGGTCGAGCTCACCCTGATTCCCACCGCCGTGCAAGGCCGCGAAGCTACCGCACAGATCGTCCGCGCCCTTGGCGTGGCCGACGCCCGGGGCTTCGATGCGCTGATCCTGGCCCGTGGCGGCGGCTCGCTGGAAGACCTCTGGTGTTTTAACGAAGAGCCGGTAGCCCGCTCGATTGCCGCCTGCGTCACGCCCATCGTCAGCGCAGTGGGCCATGAGACCGATGTGTCCATCGCCGATTTTGTCGCCGATATCCGCGCGCCAACACCATCGGCCGCCGCCGAACTGCTGGCCCCCGATAGCAGTGAGCTGGTGCAGCGCCTGCATAACCTCAAGCGTCGCCTCAACCTGCGCATGCAGCACCGCCTGGAACGTGAGCGCATGCGCCTCGAAGGCTTGCAGCGGCGCTTGCGCCACCCCGGCGAACGCCTGCGCCAGCACGCCCAGCGCGTGGATGATTTGGAGATGCGCCTGAGCCGTGCCTTCGCACGCCAGCTGAATAGCCGCCGCGAACGCCTGAATCACCTGCAAACCCGCCTGCTGAGCCTGCACCCTGAGCGCAATCTCAAGTTGCTCGATCAGCGCCTGCAAGCCCTGGCCGAGCGCCTGCAACGCAGCATGCGCGAAAGCCTCAAGGCGCGCCGTCTGCAGCTGCACAGCCAGGTGCAGACGCTGCACGCGGTCAGCCCGCTGGCGACCCTAGGGCGAGGCTACAGCATCCTGCTGGATGACCGCGGCCGCGCCATCCGCAACGCCGCCGACACCCGCCCCGGTCAGCGTCTGAAAGCGCGCCTGGGCAACGGCGAGCTGGATGTGCGGGTCGAAGACAACCATGTGCAGCCGGTTACCCTCTCGCTGCTCGACTGACCTTTTCGATTTACCTTTTAAAGCGGTGGATAAGCTTCGCGTTATCCACCCTACGGATATTCAATGCGCCTGTTCACGCTTATCACCCTGCTGTGCCTCGCCCTGCCCGTCCACGCCGAAGGCTTTATCAGCCGGCTGCTGAATAAACCGGTGCCGGGCGGCGTGGCCGTGGTTGATCTGGGGCCAGCAGCCAGCGCGCCCAGAGTGCGCTATCAGGGCAAGCCGGTACTGGTTATCCACGAAGACCAGCAGCGCTGGATCGCCATCGTCGGCATCCCGCTGAGTATCAAACCCGGCAATCAGCAGATCGGCGTCAACGGCAGACAGACACTGAACTTCCAGGTGGGCAGCAAGCATTACGTCGAACAGCGCATCACCATCAAGAATCAGCAGCAGGTCAATCCGAACGCCAAGAACCTTGCACGCATCGAACGCGAGCTGGCCGAGCAAACCCGCGCCTACCAGCAGTTCAGCGCGCGCCAGCCGAGCAATCTACTGTTCGACAAGCCGGTCAACGGTCCGCTGTCCAGCCCCTTCGGCCTACGCCGCTTCTTCAACGGCGAGGAGCGCAACCCGCACTCAGGGCTGGACTTCGCCGCCAATAGCGGCACGCCGATCAAGGCTCCGGCTGCTGGCAAAGTGATTCTGATTGGCGACTACTTCTTTAATGGCAAGACCGTATTTGTCGATCACGGCCAGGGCCTGATCAGCATGTTCTGCCACCTCTCGGCCATCGGGGTAAAAGTCGGCGATGAAATTCCCCGCGGCGGCGTGCTCGGCAAAGTCGGTGCCACCGGCCGCGCAACCGGGCCGCATCTGCACTGGAATGTCAGCCTGAACGACGCACGGGTTGATCCGGCGATCTTTATCGGTGCTTTCAAACCCTGAACAGGAGGACCGCCATGCGTATCCGCGCTCAAGAATCCTGCCTGCTGATTATTGATATTCAGGAGCGCTTGTTCCCTGCCATCGCCGAGCATGCCGAGCTGGCCGCCAATACCCTGTGGTTGCAGCAGGTGGCGCAGCGCATCGGCGTACCCGTGCTGCTCACCGAGCAATACAGCAAGGGCCTGGGGCCGACCATTGCCTCGCTGCGCGCCGGGCATGCGCCCGAGGCGATTGTCGAAAAACTGCACTTCTCCGCCGTCAGCGAGGGCGAGCTGCTGCAACGCCCTGGCGGCGACCGTCGGCAATTTGTTGTGTGCGGCAGCGAAGCCCATGTCTGCGTGCTGCAAACCGTGCTCGACCTGCTGGAGCAAGGCCGCACCGTATTTATCGTGGCCGAGGCCGTTGGCTCGCGCAAGCCAGCCGACAAGCAACTGGCGCTGCAGCGCATGCAGCAAGCCGGGGCGGTGATCGTCTCGCGGGAAATGGTCGCCTTCGAATGGCTGGAACAGGCCGGCAGCGAATTGTTTCGCAGCATCAGTCGGGAATTTATCCGCTAGCGGCGCTACAGGCCGCGCAATCAAAGGTCAAAGCCGCACACCGCAGCGCTATAAAATCGCAAACACCTATTCGTAGCGCGATTTATCACCAATTTTTTTAGCATGCTTGCACGCTTTACCCTCGCTGGTTAGGGTTGACGCCATGCACACTAATCACACTCTTATTCTGCTGCGCCAACACGCCAACCTCTGCTTGGTCAGCCAGCGACTGCGTGGCTAATTCTTAAGCCCACGCCCTGCCTTAATTTTTCAAATTCCGCCCGGCTCGCCGATTGCCGCAGCGCTAAAAGGATTGCCCCATGAGCATGCTTAAAGACCCGTCCAGCAAGTACCGCCCGTTCACCCAGATTGCCATCCCGGACCGAACCTGGCCGGACAAGATCATCGACAAGGCGCCAATCTGGCTGTCCACCGACCTGCGCGATGGCAACCAGTCGCTGATCGAGCCGATGGACGCCGAGAAGAAGATGCGCTTCTTCAAGTGCCTGCTGGCCGTGGGCCTGAAGGAAATTGAAGTGGGCTTTCCGTCCGCTTCGCAGACTGATTTCGACTTCGTCCGCGAACTGATCGAAGGCGGCCATATCCCCGACGACGTGACCATTCAGGTGCTGACCCAGGCCCGTGACGACCTTATCGAACGCACTTTCGAATCACTGAAAGGCGCAAAGAAGGCCATAGTCCACTACTACAACGCCTGCGCGCCGAGCTTTCGCAAGATCGTCTTCAATCAGGACAAGGCCGGGGTCAAAGCCATCGCCGTGGCCGCCGGCACCACCATCAAGCGCCTGGCCGATGCTGCACCGGAAACCCAGTGGGGCTTCGAGTATTCGCCGGAAGTGTTTAGCAGCACCGAAATCGACTTCACCGTCGAGGTGTGCAATGCGGTAATCGAGGTGTTCCAGCCGACTCCGGCAAACAAGCTGATCCTCAACCTGCCGGCGACCATCGAGTGCGCTACGCCGAACAACTATGCCGACCAGATCGAGTGGTTCGGCCGCCATATCGACAAACGTGACAGCGTGCTGATCAGCGTGCACACCCACAACGACCGCGGCACTGGCGTCGCGGCCTCCGAGTTGGCCGTAATGGCGGGCGCGGATCGGGTAGAAGGCTGCCTGTTCGGAAACGGCGAGCGCACCGGCAACGTCTGCCTGGTGACCCTGGCGCTGAACCTCTACACCCAGGGCGTCGACCCGGAGCTGGACTTCTCCGATATCGACACCGTGCGCAAGGTGGTCGAGGACTGCAACCAGATCCCCGTGCATCCACGCCATCCTTATGTCGGCGACCTGGTGCACACCGCCTTCTCCGGCTCGCACCAGGACGCGATCCGCAAGGGTTTCGCTCAGCAGCAGGCCGATGCAGTCTGGGAGGTGCCCTACCTGCCGATCGACCCAGCTGACATCGGCCGCGATTACGAGGCGGTAATCCGCGTCAACAGCCAGTCCGGCAAGGGCGGTATTACCTTCCTGCTCGAACAGGAATACGGCATCAACCTGCCGCGACGCATGCAGATCGAGTTCAGCCAAGTGGTGCAAAAGGAAACCGACCGCCTCGGCCTGGAAATGAGCGCGGCGCAGATCTATCAGCTGCTGGAGCGCGAGTACCTGCAAGCCACTGTGCCCTATGCACTGAAAAGCCATCGCCTGCAGGAAGAAAACGGCACCAGCGCGGTTGATGTCGAAATCACCAATGCCCGCGAAACCCAGCACTGGCGCGGTATTGGTAAAGGCCCGCTGGAGGCGCTGGTGGCCGGCCTGCCGGTCGCCGTGGAGATCATGGACTACTCCGAGCACGCCATCGGCGCCGGCACCAACGCCAAGGCGGCGGCCTATATCGAGTTGCGCGTGGCCGGCGGCCGCGCCCTGCACGGTATCGGCATAGATGAAAACCTCACCACGGCGAGCTTTCGCGCGCTGTTTAGCGCGCTGAACCGCGCCATCGGCCAGGCAGCCGAGCAAGCCGCCTAGCAGTGCGTTGAAAGCTGCCTGCGTTGGCAATACTGCGTTGAAAACGGCCTCAGAATGCTCATTTACAACACGTAAACTGCGCTTCTTCGGCCGCTTGACCAGCCGGAGGCTGTTACTAACGTAGCGCCTTGTCTTGCCTGCCTCGCCTACGCTTTCAACACACTGCTGATCGCTGCAGCCGCAGTCAGCGCTATACGGCTGACGGCTCGTTCGCCAGATAGCGTGCAGTCGCCTGCAACGCCTGGCCGATATCCGGCCACTGCAGTTGATGGCGCTGCGCCAAAACCTGGGTCGCGCCGGTATCGAAGCGGGTGGTCTGGATAAAATCCAGCGACTCGGCATCGGTACGCAGTAATCGCGGCACACCCGGAATTTTCAGCAACGCCCGCAGCAAAGGAATCGGCACATGCCGACTCGGCGCGCTGACGCCTAGCGTGTGGGCCAATTGCTGCAGCATGCCCTGCAGGTTGGGCGTCGCGGCATCCAGGGCAAGAATCTCCTGCCCGGCCTGCTGCTCATCAAAGGCCGCAGCCACGATCAGCTCGGCGAGAAAATCCACACTGACCAACGGCAACCAATGCGCTGTCGAACCCGGTATAGCCCCGAGCCGGCCGCCAGCCAGATTGCTGATCAGCCCAGCCAGCGGCTGCGCCGGCAAAATATGCCCGCTGCGACTATGGCCGCACACGGTAGCCGGATGCACCACCGTTAGGGGCGCCCGCAGCTCCGTCATTCGTGCACGTACGCGAAAATGCGCCTCCAGCTTGCTGCCCTCGTACGCCCCGGTGCGTTGATAAACCTTGTCCCAATCGGTGCGCTCGGGCAGCTGCAGATCGATGCCGATGCGCTGTAGATGCCCATGATTGGCCAACATAAAGCCGCCCACCATCAGCAGGCGACTGCCTTGCTGCGCCGCCAGCTCAGCCACCGCCAACGCGCCCTCGACATTGACCTGACGCGCCTGCTCGGCAGCCAGCCCCCAGGCGAACTGCGCGCCCAGGTGGAACACCACGGCAGCCTGACGCACCTGCTCACGTGCAGCGCCATCCAGGCCCAGGTCAGCGCGCCCCAAGTCACCAGCCACTGCCGTCAGCAGCTCACCGCGGCCGCCCAATTGCTCAATTTGTGCGCGCAAGGCCGGCAAGGTTTGCGGCTGGCGCATCAGCAGCGTCGCCGAATGGCCCTGACGAGTCAGTAGCGCCAGAAGATGCTGACCGATAAAACCGCTGCCGCCGGTTACCAAACAATGTTTGTTCATGATCAATCCACCCGAACCATTAATGACCCGAGCAGGCTAAACTGTCGAGCACACTCTACAGTCAAGCGAGATTTTCATGCGCATAGGCGAACTGGAAAAACGCAGCGGCGCTAGCCGCCACACCCTGCGTTATTACGAAAGCCTCGGGCTGATCAGCGCCCTGCGGCGCGACAACAATTACCGCGAATACAACCCGCAGACCTTGGGCGATCTGGGTTTTATCCAGCAGGCCCAGGGCATGGGCTTTTCTTTGGGCGAGATCGGCGAAATCCTCAAGGCCAGACGTGAACAACAGCTCGACTGCGCCCAGGGCGCGGAGCTGGTCAGCCGCAAGCTGATTGAGGTGGAGCAGAAGATTGCCGACCTGCAGCAGCTGCGCGCATTTCTGCACAGCGAGAAACTGCGTCTGGAGGCCAGCGCGGCAGAACAGGCGACTAGGTCAGGCTAAAGTCATCGGCATCCAGATGTGCTGGAAAACGCTGCCGATAAACCACTAAATCCTCCGCCTTGAGGGTTACTCGAAAAACACCATCCGCCGCTCCAGACTCAAGCAGCGGCTCGCCCTGGAAATCCAACACCTGGCTATCGCCACTGTAGGCGTGGCCCTTTCCGTCCTCACCGATGCGATTCACCGCCGCGACATAGCAGAGGTTTTCGATAGCCCGCGCCGGCAACAGGCGGTTCCAGTGATTGCGCCGCGCGGCTGGCCAATTAGCGGTATAGAGCAGCAGGTCGGTGGACTGTGGATCGCGACTCCATACCGGGAAGCGCAGGTCGTAGCAGATCAATGGCCGCACCTGCCAGCCGTTGAGTTCAAACACCACCTGCTCGGAGCCAGCCGCGTAATGCTTATGTTCGCCGGCCATGCGAAACAGATGGCGCTTGTCGTAGTGCGCCACAGAGCCATCCGAGCGCGCCCAGAGCAGGCGGTTGCGGTAGGAGCCATCAGCGGCCTGGATAATCAGGCTGCCGGTGACTACAGCCTGCAGCGCCTGAGCCTGCTCACACAGCCACTGGCTGGTTGGGCCATCTTCGGGCTCGGCCAGGGTGGCGGAGTCCATGGAAAAGCCGGTGCTGAACATCTCTGGCAACACGACCAGGTCCGCACCACGTGCTCGCTCCAGCAAGGATGCGAAATGTGCGCGATTAGCCGCAGGGTCCTGCCAGGCCAGGGTGGTCTGAATCAGCGCCAATTCGAGGTCGGGTTTGTCATTCACGTCATTTCACTCGCCGTAGGGTGGATGTCGCTTTTCACATCCACCACGCCTTGGTGGATAACGCTTCGCGGTTATCCACCCTACACCGCGCATAGCTTTTCCGCCGCCTGACGCAACGTCTCCTCACGCTTGGCAAAGCAGAAACGCACCAAACGCAAGTCCTTAGGTGGTGCCTGGTAGAACACCGATACAGGAATCGCCGCAACACCGTGTTCGCGGGTCAGCCATTCGGCCATGGCGACATCATCCAGATCATTGCGAATGGCCGAGTAATCGACCAACTGGAAATAAGTGCCCGCAGCTCGGGTGAAGGTAAAGCGCGAGCCGGCCAGCAGGTCGCAGAACAGATCGCGCTTAGCCTGATAGAAAGCCGGCAGCTCCTCGACGTGCTCCGGATGCTCGGCCATATAGTCGGCCAGCGCCCACTGCAGCGGGGTCACGCCGCAAAAGCTGACGTACTGATGCACCTTGCGCAGTTCGGCGCTCAAAGCCGGCGGCGCCACTACGTAGCCGGTTTTCCAGCCAGTGACGTGATAGGTCTTGCCGAACGAGCTGACCACAAAGGCGCGCGGATACAGCTCCTCGTGGGCCAGCACGCTGGCGTGCTGAATACCATCGAACACCAGATGCTCGTAAACCTCATCGCTGATCAGATAGATATCCCGTTCGCGGATCAACGCAGCCAGTTGATCCAGCTCGGCGCGGGAAATCAGCGCCCCGCTGGGGTTATGCGGGCTGTTGAGGATAATCAGGCGGGTCTTGTCACTCAATGCATCCTGCAGACGCTGCCAGTCGATGGCGAAATCCGGCAAGGCCAGCGGCACATGCACGCAGCGCCCGCCGGCCAGCTCGACCGAGGGCTCGTAGCTGTCGTAGCAGGGATCGAAGACGATGACTTCGTCGCCCGGATGGATCAGCGCCTGCACTGCGCAGAAGATGCCTTGGGTAGCGCCGGGAACTATGGTGACCTCGCTATCGGCGCTAACCACACGGCCATAACTGCGGGCGACCTTCGCCGCCACCTGCTCACGCAGCGCTGGCAAGCCGGTCATCGGCGCGTACTGATTATGCCCGGCGGCAATATGCCGGCCGACAGCATCACGCAATGCCTGCGGACCATCGAAATCCGGGAAGCCCTGGGACAGATTGAGCGCACCGGTTTCCACGGCGAGCTGCGACATGCGGGTAAAGATGGTGGTGCCGACGTTCGGCAGCTTGCTGATAAGCATCGCTCTATTCCCTAGGGCGGGAGCAACCCGCTAAAGATTCCAGGCCGGCGGGTTTGACCCGTCCTCCGCCAGTGTTGATGGCGCAGAATAGCCGATCCCCCAGAGACGCAAAAGGCACCCGAAGGTGCCTTTATAGAGCGATCAGACTCAAGCTTAGCGCTTGTCTTTGCGCTTCTTCTCGGCCTTTTTGTGGTGGCTCATCAGACGACGCTTCTTGTTCACCTGACGATCCGTGAGGGTGTTCTTGTTGCCCTCATAGGGGTTATCGCCGCCCTTGAACTCGATACGGATCGGCGTACCGACCAGCTTGAGCACGCGGCGGTAGGTGTTTTCCAGGTAGCGGATATAGGACTTGGGCACCGCCTCGACCTGGTTGCCGTGAATCACAATCAGCGGCGGGTTGGCACCACCCAGGTGGGCATAGCGCAACTTGATGCGGCGATTGTTGACCATGGGCGGCGCGTGATCGCTGACGGCATCTTCAAGAATCGTGGTCAGACGGTTGGTCGGCCAACGGGTGATCGCCGACTTGAACGAGGCCTGCACCGACTTGTACAGGTTGCCCACGCCGGTGCCGTGCAGCGCCGAGATAAAGTGGATATCGGCAAAATCAACGAAGAACAGCCGGCGTTGCAGCTCGACCTTCACATAATCGCGCTCGCTCGGCTCCATGCCGTCCCATTTGTTCAGGGCGATTACCAGGGCGCGACCGCTTTCCAATACGAAGCCGAGCAGGTTTAGGTCATGGTCAACCACGCCTTCGCGTGCGTCCATGACGAACACCACGACGTTGGAGTCCTGGATCGCCTGCAGGGTTTTCACCACCGAGAACTTTTCCACCGCCTCGAAGATCTTGCCGCGGCGACGCACGCCGGCGGTGTCGATCAGGGTGTACTTCTCGTCATCCCGTTCGAACGGAATGTAGATGCTGTCGCGAGTGGTGCCGGCTTGGTCATAAACGATGACCCGCTCTTCGCCGAGCATGCGATTGACTAGAGTCGACTTGCCGACGTTGGGCCGGCCGATGATCGCCAGTTTGATGCCGTCCTTCTCGCTCGGGCCGGGAATGCGCTTGGCTTCCTGTCCTTCGAGAACGACTTCCTCTTCCTCGCCGTCTTCCGGCTCGGTGGCATCCTTGGGGAAGGAACCGAGCACGGCTTCGAGCATCTGGGTGATGCCCCGACCGTGAGCACCGGCGATCGCCAGGGACTCGCCCATGCCCATGCTGGAAAACTCGGCGCGGGCCAGGTCGGCGTCGATGTTGTCGACCTTGTTGATCACCAGGAAGCTGCGCTTGTTACGGCGACGCAGGTGCTCACCGATCATCTGATCGGAAGCCGACAAGCCGGCGCGCGCATCCACCAGAAACAGCACGGCATCGGCTTCTTCGATAGCCTGCAGCGACTGCTCGGCCATCTTCGCGTCAATGCCTTCCTCGTCACCGGAAATACCACCGGTGTCGATGACGATATAGGTTCGCCCCTGCCACTTGGCCTCGCCGTACTGGCGATCACGGGTCAGACCAGACAGGTCGCCGACAATCGCGTCACGGGACTTGGTCAAGCGGTTAAACAGGGTGGACTTGCCGACGTTAGGGCGGCCCACCAGGGCAATTACGGGAACCATTAGGCTCTCCACTTCGTTATTTCAGAAAATACAAAAGCCGCTGCAGAGGCAGCGGCCGGAATTCATTGCGCTGGCCCGTGCCGCACAGCCCTAAGTGCAGTGCAGCATAGCCAAAGCCTCAGCGAGCGATCACTTGATGGTCAGAGCCACCAGATTGCCGCCGTTGCCGTAGGCATATAGCCAATCACCCACCACCAGCGGACGAGCACGTAGGCCGTCGCTGTCGATACGTGTGCGGCCAACAAAACGTCCGTCCACCTGGCTGACCAGGTGCAGGTAGCCTTCCAGGTCACCGAACGCGATATAGCTGGAGAACACTTCCGGCGCCGACAACTGGCGACGCGCCAGGGCATCGTTGCTCCACAAGGCCGAAGCCGAACGCTCGTCGATACCTTCAACGGTGCCACTGGCCAGGCTTACGTAAACACTGCCGTAACCCTGAGCAACGCCGACCGAACTGGACGCTTCACGTTGCCAGAGGATACGACCGCTTTCCAGATCCAGCGCAGCAACGCGACCTTGATAGCTGACTGCGTAGAGGGTGCCAGCCGAGAGCAGCAGGCCGCCGTCGATGTCGACCACACGATCCAGCTCGGAACGACCTTGCGGAATAGCCACGCGCTGTTCCCAGACCGGAATACCGCGCTGTGCATCCAGCGCAATCACCTTGCCAGTGGACAGGCCGGCAATCGCCAGACGGTTGGTCAATACCGGGCTGCCAGTGCCGCGCAGAGTCAGTACCGCCGGGGTGTTTTCAAAGATCCAGCGCTGCTCGCCCGTATCCATATCAAAGGCAATCAAGCGATCATCTTGAGTCTGTACCAGCACCACATCGCCATTCAGCGCAGGCGGAGCCAGCACTTCGCTAGTCACGCGGGCGCGCCACTTCTCTTCACCGTTTGCGGTATCGAGGGCGATGATCTCGCCTTTCAGCGTGCCAACCACCACCAGACCATAGCCTGCACCGACTGCGCCGGAAACCGGCAGCTCCAGGTCAGCTTTCCAGATGACCTTGCCAGTCATGCGGTCCATGGCCATGACCAGACCTTCGACGTCGGCGGCATAAATCTGCTCACCATCAATCGCCGGCACCAACATATTGAAGGACTCGCCCTGGCCGTCGCCAATCGAACGACTCCATTCCTTCTGCAGGCGCACTTCTTCCTCGAACTTGGGCAGATCGGCCGGTGGCAGTTCCTTCTTGCTATTGCTGCTGCAACCTACGGCCAGAACGGCCAGGGCCAGCAGTGCGGCATTCTTCCAGCGCATCACGTCACGCATCCCCTTTTGCCAGATCATCCAGCTTCATTTGCAGACCACCGACAGCAGCATCTTCAGACAGCGCTGCCTTGGCTTTTTCGTAGGCGGCGTGCGCATCGTCGGCACGGCCGAGTTGCACCAGCAGGTCACCTTTAAGTTCTTCACGGCTGGCGGCAAAGGCCGGCGCAACCTTGGCGTCCAGCAGCTTCAAGGCATCTTCTGCCTTGTCCTGCGCAGCGAACACGCGCGCCAGGCGCTGACGGGCCAGCTCGGCCAGGCTGTCATCAGCCGGCTTCTCGACAATAGCCTGCAGCTCGCTGGCAGCGTCATCCAGCTTGCCCGCTTCGACCGCAACCTTGGCTACAAACAGACGGCCATACTGGGCGTAATGGGTGCCGGAAAAATCTTTCTTCAGCGTATTGGCCAACTCAGCGACCTTGCCTGCGTCAGGCTTGCCGCTCGGGTCCAGTGCAGCTTCGAGCAATTGCTGATACACCAGCGAAGCACCCTGGGACTGATTAGCCTGATATTTCTGCCAGCCCTGCCAGCCAAACACCACCACCAACGCCAGCGCAACACCGGTCAGTAATGGCATACCATTGCGCTGCCACCAGTCCTTGATTACCGCCAGCTCTTCATCATCAGTACGCGAAACCACCCCAACACTCCTATTCGCTAAATCACTCAACAGGCGCTCAGGCCTGATCGGCGCAGGTCGCCAAATGGTCGGCCAATGCCGACCACGCAATACTTTGTTGCTCACCCTGACCGCGCAGCGGCTTGAAACCTACCACTTGCTGGGCCAATTCGTCTTCACCCAAGATCAAGGCATACAGCGCGCCACTCTTATCGGCCTTCTTGAACTGACTCTTGAAGCTACCAGCCCCGGCATTTACCTGCAGACGCAGGTTCGGCAGCTGATCACGCAGTCGCTCGCTCAAGGTCAGCGCCGCCAGTTCGGCAGGCTCACCAAAAGCGCACAGATAAACATCGACCGTGCGGGCGATTTCAGCCGGTACTTTACCTAGAGTTTCGAGCAACAGCACCAAACGTTCGATGCCCATGGCAAAACCCACGCCTGGCGTCGGCTTGCCGCCCATCTGCTCGACCAGGCCATCGTAACGGCCACCGGCACACACTGTGCCTTGGGAACCAAGCTGATCGGTAACCCACTCGAACACGGTCTTGCTGTAGTAATCCAGGCCACGCACCAGCTTGGGATTGATCACGTAAGGCACACCGGCGGCGTCCAGACGGGCCTTGAGTCCCTCGAAATGCACCCGCGATTCTTCATCCAGGTAATCCGCCAGCTTTGGTGCATTTACCAGCAGGGCCTGGGTTTCCGGCACTTTGCTGTCCAATACACGCAGCGGGTTGCTGCCCATACGGCGGCGACTGTCTTCATCCAGCTGATCGGCGTGCGCAGTCAGAAACTCAACCAGCGCATCGCGATATACCGCGCGGGCGGCGCTGGTACCGAGGCTATTGAGCTCAAGCTTCACCGCATCACGGATACCCAGCAGGCCCCACAGGCGCCAGGTGAGCACAATCAACTCGGCATCGATATCCGGGCCATCGATATTGAAGACTTCCACACCAATCTGGTGGAACTGGCGATAACGGCCTTTCTGCGGGCGCTCGTGACGGAACATCGGGCCGATGTACCAGAGTTTCTGGGTCTGCCCACCGCCCGCCAGACCGTGCTCAAGTACGGCACGCACGCAGGCCGCGGTGCCTTCCGGACGCAGGGTCAGGGAGTCGCCATTGCGGTCGTCGAAGGTGTACATCTCTTTTTCAACAATATCGGTGACTTCACCAATCGAGCGTTTGAACAGCTCGGTGAACTCAACGATAGGCATGCGGATCTGCCGATAGCCGTAGCCATCCAGTAGGCTGGCCACGCCGCCTTCAAAGTAGCGCCAAAGCGGGGTCTGCTCGGGCAGGATATCGTTCATGCCACGAATGGCTTGCAGGGACTTGCTCAATTCAATTCCTTAACGGTGTTAGCTGCGCAGAATCAGAGCGGCGTCAGCTGCGACCTTGTCGGCCGCTTTCTGGCGGATCAGCTTTTCTAGCTCATCGACCAGGTTGTCATTGCCCAGCTTGAGCGCCGGTTTGCCATCGATATAGATCAGATTGGGCGAGCCGCCGGTCAGGCCAATATGGGCCTCCTTGGCTTCTCCGGGGCCGTTGACCACACAGCCGATCACCGCAACATCCAGTGGCACCAACAAGTCTTCGACGCGCTGCTCCAACTCGTTCATGGTTTTCACCACATCGAAGTTCTGCCGCGAGCAGCTTGGGCAGGCGATAAAGTTGATGCCACGGGAGCGCAAGCGCAGGGATTTGAGGATGTCGTAACCGACCTTGATCTCTTCAACCGGATCAGCGGCCAGGGAAATGCGGATGGTGTCGCCGATACCTTCGGCCAACAGCATGCCCAAGCCCACCGCTGACTTGACCGTACCGGAGCGCAGACCGCCAGCCTCGGTGATGCCTAGGTGCAGCGGCTGCTCGATCTGTTTGGCCAGCAGGCGATACGCCTCGACGGCCATAAACACATCAGAGGCTTTTACGCTGACCTTGAAGTCCGGGAAGTTCAAGCGATCAAGATGTTCGACATGACGCAAAGCGGACTCAACCAATGCGGCAGGCGTCGGCTCGCCGTATTTCTTCTGCAAATCCTTTTCCAGCGAACCGGCATTCACCCCGATACGAATCGGAATGCCTTTGTCGCGCGCCGCTTCAACCACCGCACGCACACGGTCTTCACGACCGATATTGCCCGGATTGATACGCAGGCAGTCGACGCCAAGCTCAGCCACGCGCAAGGCGATCTGATAATCGAAGTGGATGTCGGCCACCAGCGGCACACGCACCTGCTGCTTGATCTTGCCGAAGGCTTCAGCGGCGTCCATGTCCGGCACCGAGACCCGCACAATGTCGGCACCGGCATCTTCCAGACGACGAATCTGCGCCACAGTGGCGGCTACATCATTGGTATCGCTATTGGTCATGCTCTGTACGGCGATAGGCGCATCGCCACCCACCGGTACAGAACCAACCCAGATTTTGCGTGAAATACGGCGTTTGATCGGTGACTCGCAATGCATGTTACTGCCCACCCAATTTCAGACGCGCGGTCTCACCGGAGATAAAGGGCGCCACATCGACGGGATTGCCATTCAGGCTGACCTGCACACCACGGGCATAACCCAGACGCAGCTCCAGCGGAGCCTTACCGGCCAACTGCAGGCTATCGCCTTTACGCTTGAGAGCGCTGAACAACACCTTGCCATTGGCATCGGTAAGTTGCGTCCAGCAATCGGCAGTAAAGCTCAGGCTGACAACCGCCTCGCCTGCGGCCGCTTGCGGCGGCGCTGTTTCCGTCGGTGTTGCCGGTAAAGCCTCAGAAATAACAGGCGCGGCGTTTTCCTGGCTAGAAAGCCCTGCGGGCGCTACCGGCAGACTTGTTGCGTCAGTTGGCGCTTGCGGTTGCTCCGCTTGCGGGGCAGTGACTGCAGCGGCGTCTGGCGATGGCAATGCCGGGGCACCCTCTGGAAGTAGTGGCAAGGTGATTTCTGCGTCCAGCTGGGCAGCTTCCACTGCCTGATCTTCCGGCTCATCCAACGGATGAATCTGCGTAGTGCCGTCAGCCCCGTCCACCTCGACGTGCTCAAGGCTGGTTGAAGCCAGATCCTCTGCCCGACGCTCGGCTTGTTCCTGCCACCAGAAAAAGCTCAAGCCGGCCAAGGCCAACAACAGAACAAAACTGACCATACGCAGAATGCGCTGCGAGTAGCTCACTGGTTCCTCGATTCGCCCTAGGCTGTGCACGCTGCTGCCGGCGGCGTCGCTGCCAGTGAACTGATCGAACTCCAGCACCAAACGGTTCTGATCGACTTCCAGCAACTTTGCATAAGCACGCACATAACCGCGGGCAAAGGTGTGTCCAGGCAGCTTGTCGAAGGCACCCTGTTCAACCTGGCTCAAGCGCTGCGGGGTCAGGTTCAACTGCGCAGCAACCTCGGCAATGGTCCAACCACGGCTCTCACGAGCCTTGCGCAAAGTCTCACCCGGATTGACACGAGGAACTGCTAGCACTTCTGAATGCGCCGCTTTCATCATTGCTCCGACAGGTATTGCTGATATTCCGGGGTGCCCGGATAAAGTCGTTTCAACTGCAATCCGAGGCTCGCGGCATTATCACGCTCCTCGAAAATCTTCGCCAGACGCACACCCAGCAGCAGGCTGCGAGCGTCAGGCTGGGCAAGCGCCATATAATTCTCGTAATAGCCACGCGCAGGGACGTACTGCTTATCCTCATAGGACAGCTGTGCCATTTCCATCAAGGCGCGAGGTCGGCGGCTATTCAAACGCAGCGAACGCTCAAAATAGGCCTTGGCCTGCTCACGCTGCTTGAGCTGCATCGAGGTCAAACCGAGGTTTTCAAAAACCCGAGAGCGCTCTGGGTAAAGAGTGTCCTGAGCCGCCTGGGCATAGCGTTCCAGCGCTTCATGATAACGCTGCTGTTCAAACAGAAAGCTACCGTAGTTATTCAACAAGCGAGCATCGCCGCTGCGTTGCGAAATAGCCTTGCGGAAGTGTTCATCAGCGAGCTTAGGTTCCATTTCAATCTGGAACACCAAGGCCAAAGCCGCATGTGCATCCGCATTCGAAGAGTCAAGCTCCAGCGCTTTTTTCAGTGGAACTTTGGCGCGCTCGGTTTCGCCTTGCTGCAGATAGCCGATACCCAGCTGGACATAAGCATCGCGTGCTTCGTCGCGACCCTTATCGGTTTTCATCGGATCAACATTACCGGTCGTAACGCAACCGACTAACAGACTGGCGGCCAACAGCAATAACGCGGGACGCAAGGTCATGGATATCCTCCCCTCAGGTTCGATTGGCGGCGGAACTCGGCGTTTCGGCCTCGCTACTCAATTCACGCACAGCAATGTAGCGCTCACTACGGCGGGTACGGTCCATAACCTGGCCGACCAACTGGCCACAAGCGGCGTCAATATCCTCGCCCCGCGTGGTGCGCACGGTGACATTGTGCCCGGCTTTGTGCAGCAGGTCTTGGAAACGGCGAATTGCATTGTTGCTTGGCCGCTCGTACCCGGAGTGGGGGAAGGGATTAAACGGAATCAGGTTGATCTTGCAAGGCACATCTTTGAGAAGTGCGATCATTTCCTCAGCGTGCTCGGTCTTATCGTTTACATCCTTGAGCAGGGTGTACTCGATTGTAAGCACGCGTTTCTCGCCGAGACGCGAGACATAACGCTTACATGCCGCCAGGAGCATTTCCAACGGGTACTTCTTGTTGATCGGCACCAGCTGATTGCGCAGCGCGTCATTCGGCGCGTGCAGCGACAACGCTAGCGACACGTCGATAACCTCACCCAGTTTGTCGATCATCGGCACCACGCCTGAAGTCGACAGGGTCACCTTACGCTTGGAAATACCATAACCGAGGTCATCCATCATGATTTTCATGGCGGCGACGACGTTGTCGAAATTCAGCAGCGGCTCGCCCATGCCCATCATCACCACGTTGGTGACAGCACGATCAATTTTCGCTGGCTGAGTACCGAATGACTTATTGGCAATCCACACCTGACCGATCACTTCAGCGGCGGAGAGATCGCTGTTGAACCCTTGCTTGCCGGTCGAGCAGAAACTGCAATCCAGCGCACAGCCGGCCTGCGACGACACACACAAGGTGCCACGCGTGCCCTGGGGAATGTAGACGGTTTCTACGCAACTGCCTGACGCCACTCGCACGACCCACTTACGCGTGCCATCAGTAGAAATATCTTCGCTGACCACTTCCGGGCCGCGGATTTCAGCACAGGCCTTGAGCTTTTCGCGCAAGACCTTGCTGACGTTACTCATGGCATCGAAATCATCAATGCCAAAGTGGTGAATCCACTTCATCATCTGACCGGCACGGAAACGCTTTTCCCCGATGCTTTCGAAGAATTGTTCCATTTCTGCCTGGGTCAGACCCAGCAGATTGATTTTACCGGTAGCTTCAGTCATGGCTTCACCCTCACCCGATTCGCTTAGCGAATACGTGCGCAAACTTCGGTGGCGGCGAAGAAGTAAGCGATTTCGCGGGCAGCGGAGGCTTCCGAGTCGGAGCCGTGAACAGCGTTTTCGTCGATGGAAACGGCGAAATCAGCCCGGATGGTGCCGGCAGCTGCTTCTTTCGGGTTAGTTGCGCCCATCAGATCACGGTTAGCCAGAACAGCGTTCTCGCCTTCCAGAACCTGAACGATAACTGGACCGGAGGTCATGAAAGCAACCAGGTCCTTGAAGAAGCCGCGCTCGCTGTGCTCAGCGTAGAAGCCAGCAGCTTCGCGCTCGGACAGTTGAACCATTTTCGAAGCAACGACGCGCAGGCCGGCTTTTTCGAAACGAGTGGTAATCTCGCCAACAACGTTTTTAGCAACGGCATCAGGCTTGATGATGGAGAAAGTGCGTTGAACAGCCATGTGAAACTCCAGAAACAATGATTAAAGCGAAAAATTAAACCCGCGAATTATACGCGGGTTCCGGTTAAATGCGTAGGCCAGGCCAAAAAGCCGGCTAATCCACCTCGTCAATCCAGGCGGCCTGAATGGCTTCAAGTACCTTCTCGCCGCCGCGCTGTGGATCGTCACTGAACTCCGGCAGCGCCAGAATCCATTTATGCAGATCGACAAAGTTAACATAGCGAGGGTCTACCTCAGGCTTGGACTCCGCCAACTGAATGGCGATTTCCAGAACATCAACCCACTTCAGACTCATAACAACTCCTGAACTCAATGCGGCGCTTCGGCAGCGTGGTTTAGCGAGTACTTGGGAATTTCCACGGTCAGGTCTTCATCACCCACAATAGCCTGACAGGAAAGCCGCGATTGCGCTTCCAGCCCCCAGGCTTTGTCGAGCATGTCTTCTTCCAGCTCATCGGCCTCAGCCAGCGAGTCAAAACCTTCACGAATGATGCAGTGACAAGTAGTACAGGCGCAGACACCGCCGCAGGCACTTTCGATCTCGATATGGTGCTCGTGAGCCACCTCAAGCACCGAAGTACCCGGCGCGACCTCGACCACGAGGCCTTCCGGACACAGCACAGCGTGGGGCAGAAAAATGATCTGCGGCATGCTTATTCCTCAATCTCATCAAGACTACGACCGGCCAGCGCGGCCTTGACCGTGGCATCCAAACGACGCGCGGCAAAAGCGTCAGTCACTTGGGTCAAACGTTTGGTTTGCTGCTCAATCGCCAGGCCATCACTGCCAGCCATCAATTCGCGCAACAGCTCTATCTGCGCATCGATTGCCAGACGCTCATCAGCATCCAGCAAGCGCTCGCCATCGGCCAGTAACGCTGCTTCGACCGCTTCCAGCAGGCGCCGAGCATCGACCTGCTGCTCGCGCAGTACACGGGCAACCTTGTCGTCGCCGGCGTTCTTGAAGGAATCTTGCAGCATGCGGGCGATTTCGCCATCGGTCAGCCCATAGGACGGCTTGACCTGGATACTCGCCTCGACACCCGAGGCCAGCTCACGCGCAGCAACACTGAGCAGGCCGTCAGCATCGACCTGAAAGGTCACGCGAATCTTCGCCGCGCCGGCAACCATCGGTGGAATACCGCGCAATTCGAAGCGCGCCAGGGAGCGGCAATCACTGATCAACTCACGCTCACCTTGCAGCACATGCACCATCATGGCTGTCTGACCATCTTTATAAGTAGTGAAGTCCTGGGCGCGGGCCACGGGGATGGTGGTGTTACGCGGAATCACCTTCTCCATCAGCCCGCCCATGGTTTCCAGGCCAAGCGACAGGGGAATCACATCCAACAACAGCAATTCTTCGCCATCACCGCGCTTATTGCCCGCCAGGGCATCGGCCTGAATCGCCGCACCAATGGCGACCACCTGATCGGGGTCGATATCGGTCAATGGCTCACGGGCGAACAACTCGGCGACGGCATGACGCACACGCGGCACGCGGGTGGAGCCGCCGACCATGACCACGGCTTCAATCTCTTCAAGCTCAATACCGGCGTCACGCACAGCGCGGCGGCAGGCCTTGAGACTGCGCGCCAGCATCGGCTCAATCAGTGCGTCAAACTGCTCACGACTCAACTGCCCTGTCCAGCCGGCATAGCTGAGGCTTGCCATAGCGCTGTCGGTCAGCGCTTCTTTAGCGGCGCAGGCAGCTTCTAGCAACAGTCGCTGCTGTGCTGGATCAAGATCAGGGGAAATCCCGGCCTGCTGCACAATCCAGCCAGCAATCGCATGATCGAAGTCATCACCACCCAGCGCGCTGTCACCACCGGTAGCCAGCACTTCAAACACACCACCGGTCAGGCGCAGCACGGAAATATCGAAGGTGCCGCCGCCCAGGTCATAAATGGCGACCACGCCCTCGGCGTGCTGATCCAGGCCGTAGGCCACGGCAGCAGCAGTCGGCTCATTAAGCAGACGCAGCACATTCAAGCCAGCCAGACGTGCGGCGTCTTTAGTGGCCTGACGCTGCGAGTCGTCGAAATAAGCCGGCACGGTGATTACAGCACCGACCAGCTCACCACCAAGGGCTTCCTCGGCGCGCTGACGCAGCACTTTGAGGATATCGGCAGAGACCTCGACCGGGCTTTTCGGCCCCTGCACGGTCTCAATAAACGGCATATGCGATTCGCCACCGACAAAGCGGTACGGCAGCTGCTCGCCGAGCTGTTTGACGTCAGCCAGCCCGCGCCCCATCAAGCGCTTGACCGAGAGCACGGTATTCAACGGGTCTCCCGACGCGGCCGCCTTGGCGACGTCGCCCACCTCTACACGATCAGCGTGATAGCGCACGGCGGACGGCAGAATAACCTGCCCCGCCGCATCGGCCAGCGGCTCGGAAAGGCCGCTACGCACAGCGGCGACCAGCGAATTGGTGGTGCCCAGATCAATCCCCACGGCCAGTCGACGCTGGTGTGGCTGGGGGCTTTGTCCGGGCTCAGCGATCTGCAGTAAGGCCATGATTAATCAGTGCTTAGGTATCAGGTACGCGGCAAGGGCATACCAGCGTTAATCGTCGAGGCGCTCTTCCAGCTGGCGCACCTCGTGAGAAAGCTTGTCGAGAAACTGCATGCGTCGCATCAGGCGCTCGGCCTCTTCGCGCCGCGAGGCATCATCCCAACAAACGGCAAAACTTTCGTTCAGCTCATCCTGAGCCACTTTCAGCCGCCGCTTGAACTGCGCAACACCCGCCAGGTCTGCACTGTCGTGCAGGTCTTCCAGCTCTTCGCGCAATTGCATCTGCTGCAGCAGGAAATCTGGGTCCTGCACCGTCACCTCAAGTGGTAGCTCAGGGCCGCGCAACGCCAGCAAATAGCGGGCACGCTGCGGCGCACTCTTAAGCGTACTGTAAGCCTCGTTGAGACTGGCGGACTGCTCGAGGGCCAGGCGCTGATCACGCTCCGACGCATCGGCGAAGCGGTCAGGATGGACATTGCGCGCCAGCTCGCGATAACGCGCGGCTAGCTGGTCAAGATCCAGGCGAAAGCTCGGCTGCAGGTCAAATAAAGCAAAGTGACAAGGACTGCCCACACGCGCCTCAGATATTGAAGCTTTCGCCGCAGCCACATTCGCCGCGTACGTTCGGGTTGTTGAACTTGAAGCCTTCGTTCAACCCTTCTTTGACGAAGTCGAGCTCGGTGCCGTCGAGGTAGACCAGGCTCTTGGGATCGATGATCACCTTGACGCCATGGTTCTCGAACACCTGATCTTCGCTGGCGGCCTCATCGACAAACTCCAGCACATAGGCCAAGCCGGAACAGCCCGTGGTGCGCACACCCAGGCGAATACCTTCGCCCTTTCCGCGCCCTTCAAGCGAGCGGCGCACGTGCTGAGCCGCAGCTTCGGTCATGCTGATAGCCATCGACGCCTCCTTAGAGCAAGCCTTTCTTCTGCTTGTAATCGCGTACAGCTGCCTTGATGGCATCTTCAGCGAGTACCGAGCAGTGGATTTTCACCGGGGGCAGAGCCAATTCCTCGGCCAGCTGGGTGTTTTTGATGGTTTCGGCTTCGTCCAGGGTCTTGCCCTTCATCCACTCAGTGGCGAGGGAGCTGGAGGCGATCGCCGAACCGCAGCCATAGGTCTTGAACTTGGCGTCTTCAATCACGCCCGCCTCGTTGACCTTGATCTGCAAGCGCATCACGTCACCACAAGCCGGCGCGCCGACCATGCCGGTGCCTACGCTTGGGTCTTCCGCGTCCATCTTGCCGACGTTGCGCGGGTTCTCGTAGTGGTCAATGACCTTTTCACTGTAAGCCATGCTGGTATTCCTTCCTCATCAGAGAGTCGCTCTTGCTTGGCGACTACTTAGTGCGCCGCCCACTCAATCTTGGAGATGTCGACACCGTCTTTGTACATATCCCACAGCGGCGACAATTCGCGCAGCTTGGTGACCGCCTCGCACACTTTCTGCGCGGCGTAATCGACTTCTTCATCAGTAGTGAAGCGGCCGAAGGTAAAGCGGATGGAGCTGTGTGCCAGCTCGTCATTGCGCCCAAGGGCGCGCAGTACGTAGGACGGCTCCAGAGAAGCCGAAGTACAAGCCGACCCGGACGAAACCGCCAGGTCCTTGAGCGCCATGATTAGCGACTCACCCTCAACGTAGTTAAAGCTGAGGTTGAGGTTGTGCGGTACGCGGGCGGTCATGCTGCCGTTGATATACAGTTCTTCCAGGCCATCGACCTGTTTGAAGAAGCGCTCACGCAGGGCCAGGATGCGCTGGTTTTCCTGGGTCATTTCTTCCTTGGCAATGCGGAACGCCTCGCCCATACCGACGCACTGGTGGGTCGCCAAGGTGCCGGAACGCATGCCACGCTCGTGGCCACCGCCATGGGTCTGAGCCTCCAGGCGCACACGCGGCTTACGGCGGACGTACAACGCACCTACCCCCTTGGGGCCATAGGTCTTGTGTGCGGAGAAGGACATCAAATCGACCTTGAGCGCGTCGAGATTGATCGCCACCTTGCCAGTGGATTGCGCCGCATCAACATGCAAGAACACGCCGCGCGAGCGGGTCAGCTCACCGATTGCAGCGATGTCGTTGATGGTGCCGATTTCATTGTTCACATGCATGATCGACACCAGAATGGTGTCCTCACGCAGCACCGCCTCGATCATGACTGGGGTAATCAGGCCATCTTCACCAGGCTCGATGTAGGTTACTTCGAAGCCTTCGCGCTCAAGTTGGCGCATGGTATCCAGCACCGCCTTGTGCTCGATCTTCGAGGTGATCAGGTGTTTGCCTTTGCTTTTGTAGAAGTCGGCGATGCCTTTGATCGCCAGGTTGTTGGACTCGGTAGCACCGGAGGTCCAGACAATCTCACGCGGGTCGGCATTGACCAGCTCAGCCACCTGGCGGCGAGCATTTTCCACCGCTTCCTCAGCCTTCCAACCAAACACATGGGAACGCGACGCCGGGTTGCCGAAGTTACCGTCGACCAGCAGGCATTCGCTCATTTTTTGCGCAACACGCGGATCAACCGGCGTGGTGGCGGAATAATCGAGGTAAATCGGCAACTTCATCAACTTTCTCCTAATCAGGTATCAGGTCAGCTAGCCAGCGCTTTGCGCTCAATCGACGGCGGACGTTTCGATCTTATCCAGGTACGGCGTCCTGCCATTGCAGCGGCGCTGATCCTGGCGCTGAGCAACTTCCTGCACTTCACGCCGGGTCACCAAGTCAGCAAGACTGATGCCGCTTAGAAATTCGTGTATCTGCTGGCTGAGGTCGCACCACAGATGATGGGTCAGACAAGTATCACCCGCATGGCAATCGCCCTGACCCTGGCAGCGCGTGGCATCGACCGACTCGTTGACCGCGTCGATCACCTCAGCCACTTGAATGCCTTGCATGTCACGTGACAGCTGGTAACCGCCGCCAGGCCCACGCACGCTGGAGACCAGATTGCCGCGGCGCAACTTGGCAAATAGCTGCTCCAAATACGAAAGGGAAATACCCTGTCGCTCAGAGATATCAGCCAAAGACACCGGCCCACGCTGAGCGTGCAGCGCCAGATCAAGCATGGCGGTGACGGCGTAACGGCCTTTGGTGGTTAGTCGCATAAGGGATTACCGCGTGGTCGCAATATGCCGCGAGTATGCAATTCCCGAGCATTTAAGTCAACTATAAGACCTACTG
Source organism: Pseudomonas sp. EA_35y_Pfl2_R111 (assembly GCF_963970955.1). NCBI lineage: Bacteria > Pseudomonadati > Pseudomonadota > Gammaproteobacteria > Pseudomonadales > Pseudomonadaceae > Pseudomonas > Pseudomonas sp. EA_35y_Pfl2_R111. The sequence goes on from NZ_CAXAOM010000001.1 coordinate 805,002, forward strand.
CTTTAGTCGGGATTAGCCAAAATGGAGGGCGCGCAGCATAGCAAAATGTGCGCACCCACACCATCAAGCTGCGGGCTTGTCTGCGTCTTTGACCACGCCGGCGAAGTCCTCGTCACGCAGTTGCGGCAAATCCTTGGCGCAGTAGTCACTGCCTAGCGACTTGAGCGCGCCGCACATGCCTTCCAGGCGCCCATCTACCGCATGCAGGTGGTCTAGTAGCTGACCAATAGCGCGCGCCACCGGGTCCGGCATGTCCTGGCTCACACCATACGCATCGAAACCGAGCTTTTCGGCAATTGCTTGACGCTTGGCTTCTTGCTCGTCGTCGGTTTTGACGATGACCCGCCCCGGAATGCCGACCGCCGTAGCACCCGCCGGCACTTCCTTGGTCACCACAGCATTGGAACCGATCTTGGCACCCGCACCGACAGTGAATGGCCCCAGCACCTTGGCCCCTGCACCGACCACCACACCATCTTCCAGCGTCGGATGCCGCTTGCCCTTGTTCCAGCTGGTGCCGCCCAGGGTTACTCCCTGGTACAGGGTGACGTCATTGCCGATTTCGGCGGTCTCACCAATCACGATGCCCATACCATGATCGATAAAGAAACGCCGACCGATCTTCGCGCCAGGATGGATTTCGATGCCGGTCATCCAGCGCCCGAAGTTCGACACCACACGCGCCAGCCACTTCCAGCCACTGCCCCACAGCGCATGCGCCACGCGATGCAGCCAGACCGCATGCAAACCGGGATAGCAAGTGACCACCTCAAAGGCATTACGCGCCGCCGGGTCGCGATGAAATACGCTCTGGATATCCTCTTGCATGCGCTCAAACATCTGCCTTCTCCTGCCTAGGGTGCTCACCACGCGCTGCCTTGATGGTTTCCGTCAAGATACCGCGCAAGATATTCATTTCCAGCTTGCTTATCGCACTGCGTCCATACAAGCGCCGCAGGCGACTCATCAAATGCCGCGGCTTGGCCGGATCAAGAAACCTGATCTCAACCAGCGCCTGCTCCAGATGCCGATAAAACGATTCCAGCTCATCCGCCGCAACCGGCTCTTCATCCGGATCGACAACCGCCACCTGCTTAACCGGCTGGCCTTCTGTGGCCAGCCAGGCCATGCGCACTTCATACGCCAGCACCTGCACCGCCGCCGCCAGATTCAACGAGCTGAACGCCGGATCGGAAGGGATGTGCACATGATAGTGACAGCGCTGCAGCTCCTCATTGGTGAGGCCGGCATATTCACGACCAAACACCAACGCAACCTGCGCACCTTGCTGCGCCTGCTCACACGCTGCCACGCCACACTCGCGCGGCTCCAGCATCGGCCAAGGGATATGCCGATCACGCGCACTGGTGCCGAGCACCAGGCGACAGCCGACCAGCGCCTCTTCAAGCGTCGCCACCATCTGCGCCGTGTCGAGAATATCAGTCGCCCCGGAGGCTCTGGCCACAGCCTCTTCGCTCGGGAAATCGCGCGGATCAACCAGCACCAATTGCGACAAACCCATGTTTTTCATGGCCCGCGCCGCACCTCCGATATTGCCCGGATGACTGGTGCCGACCAACACAACGCGAATATTTTCCAGCAACGCAAACGCTCACAGACAAGGCTTAGAGGGGCAAATCTTACAGAAGCCACCCGCCTTGCGCCACGCAAGGCGCAGGTTGCACTTCAACCTCTGGGCTTTTCTGCTAGAATGGCCGGCTTTCTTTAACGACCCAGGTGAACATCCATGCAGCCCATGCTGAATATCGCGCTGCGCGCAGCCCGTAGCGCCGGCGAAATGATCTTCCGCTCGACCGAACGCTTGGACGTCATCTCGGTCGACGAGAAAGAAGCCAAGGACTATGTAACTGAAGTTGATCGCTCTGCCGAGCAGCTGATCATTCAGGCCCTGCGCAAAGCGTTCCCGAACCACGGCATCCTCGGCGAGGAAAGCGGCCTCAGTGAAGGCAGCGGCGACGGCGCCGATTACCTGTGGATCATCGACCCACTGGACGGCACCACCAACTTTATCCGTGGCATTCCGCATTACGCCGTCAGCATCGCCTGCAAATACCGCGGCCGCCTTGAGCACGCCGTGATCATCGACCCGGTTCGCCAGGAAGAATTCACTGCCAGTCGTGGCCGTGGCGCTGCTCTCAACGGCCGCCGCCTGCGCGTTGGCAATCGCAAGAGCCTGGAAGGCGCCCTCCTAGGCACCGGCTTCCCGTTCCGCGACAGCCAGATGGAAAACCTGGAAAACTACATCGGCATGTTCCGCAGCCTGGTCGGCCAGACCGCTGGCATCCGCCGCGCTGGCGCAGCCAGCCTGGACCTGGCCTACGTGGCCGCCGGTCGCTTCGATGCATTCTGGGAATTCGGCCTGTCCGAGTGGGACATGGCAGCCGGCGCACTGTTGATTCAGGAAGCAGGCGGCCTGGTCAGCGACTTCAGCGGCAGCCACGAATTCCTTGAAAAAGGTCAGATCGTGGCCGGCAACACCAAGTGCTTCAAAGCTGTGCTGACGGCTATTCAGCCGCACCTGTCGGCCTCGCTGAAACGCTAATCGCGAGCCACAAAAAAAGCGCCCCGAGGGGCGCTTTTTTTATTGCAGCGCAGTTTTAGTTAGCCGACTCGTCCGCCAACACCAACTGACCATCTTTTACCGGAATCTGCCGACCCGGATCATTGGCCATGCGCACCTGACTCACTTTGCCATCGAGTTCGTATTTGACGTCATACCCCACCAGCTTTTCACTGGTGTCAGTCACCGTGCTGCAACGGGTTTCGGTAGTGGTGTAAGTGTCACGGTTCTGCAGATGCTCCTGAGTTTTATTGCCGGCATAACCGCCGCCGACCGCACCAGCGACTGTCGCCAGCTTCTTACCGTTACCGCCACCGACCTGATTACCCAGCAAACCACCAACCACTGCACCAATCGCCGTACCGGCTATCTGGTGCTGATCTTTGACCGGCGCCTGACGGGTGACCGCCACATCCTTGCAAACTTCGCGCGGGGTTTTGATGGTTTCATTGATGGGCTTAACTGCAAGCACTTCGGCATATTTCGGCGCACTGACGATGTTATAGGTGGCCACTGCGCCACCCGCTGTCACACCCACGGCACCCAATACCGCGCCTACCAACATAGACTTATTCATACATGCCTCCTTCCAACCGCTGCATAAGCGCTCAATGCACCTTACTCCTAGCCTTGGACCATAAAAAAGCCGGGCAGGTTCAACACCTGCCCGGCCCATTCAGCCATATGCGATAAAACGCACAGAATCAGGGACGCTCGTCGACCTCTTCTTCCACTACCGGCGGAATTAGGTCATCAACCGTAAGATCGAGCCAGACCAGCACCACGTTGGCGATATAGACCGACGAGTAAGTGCCCGCCGCCACACCGACAAACAGCGCCACCGAGAAGGCAAATAGGTTGTCACCCGCAAACAACAGCAGAGCAGCGATGGCCATCAACGTAGAAATTGACGTCGCCAACGTACGCAGCAGAGTCTGCGTAGTGGAGATATTGATGTTTTCAATCAGCGTTGCCTTGCGCAGCACGCGGAAGTTTTCCCGTACCCGGTCGAAGACCACAATGGTGTCGTTGAGCGAGTAACCAATGATCGCCAGCAAAGCCGCCAATACAGTCAGGTCGAAGGTGATCTGGAAGAACGACAGGATTCCAAGGGTGACGATCACATCATGGATCAACGAGACAATCGCCCCCGCACCGAACTTCCACTGAAAACGGAAGGCCAGATACAACATCACTCCGCCCAGCGCCAGCAGCAGGCCAAGCCCACCTTGGTCGCGTAGCTCTTCACCCACCTGCGGGCCAACAAACTCGACCTTTTTCACCTCAAGCTGCTCACCGGCCTGACGCAGCGCTGTGGCCACTTTATTACCCAAGTCCGGATCATTGCCCTGCATGCGCACTACCACATCGGTGGTAGCGCCAAAGCTTTGCACCACGGCGTCGGCATAGCCTGCGCCAGCCAGTTGCGCACGGATTTTACTGAGGTCCGCCGGCTGCTCGTAGCTCAGCTCGATCTGCGTACCACCGGTAAAGTCCAGGCCGAGGTTCAACCCTTTGGTAAACAGGCTAACCAGTGCCAGCAACGTCAGCAGCAGGGTGAAGGCGAACGCAATATTGCGCACCCCCATGAAGTTGATCGTACGATTCATCACAGCCCCTTAAATCCACAACTTCTTGAAGTCACGCCCGCCGCACGTCAGGTTGACCATGCAACGCGTCACCAGAATGGCGGTAAACATCGACGTAATAATGCCCAGCGACAGTGTCACGGCGAAGCCTTTAACCGGCCCGGTACCCATCGCAAACAGAATGCCGCCAACTAGAAGAGTGGTCAGGTTGGCGTCAACAATCGCCGAGTAGGCCCGATCGAACCCTTCATGGATAGCCCGCTGAATCGACATGCCATTGGCGATCTCTTCACGGATACGCGAGAAGATCAGCACGTTGGCGTCCACCGCCATACCCATGGTCAGCACGATACCGGCGATGCCCGGCAGGGTCAGCGTGGCACTGAGCAACGACATCAGCGCCAGCAACAGCACCATGTTCAAGCCCAGCGCAATAGTCGCCAGCACACCAAAGGCGCGGTAGATGGCAATGATAAATAGCGAAACGAACAGCATTGCCCACAGCGACGCATTGACGCCTTTGGCAATGTTGTCAGCACCCAGGCTCGGGCCAATGGTGCGCTCTTCAGCAAAGTACATCGGCGCGGCCAGACCACCGGCACGCAGCAGCAGCGCCAGCTCGGACGACTCGCCCTGACCATCCAGACCAGTGATGCGGAACTGGCTACCCAACGGCGACTGAATAGTGGCCAGACTGATGATCTTCTTCTCTTCGACGAAGGTCTGCAGCTCGACTTCTTTCTCGACGCCATCAATCACCTGGCGCACGTAGCGGGTTACCGGCTTTTGCTCGATAAAGATCACCGCCATGCTGCGCCCGACATTATTACGAGTTGCGCGGTTCATCAGGTCGCCGCCACGGCCATCCAGTCGGATATTGACCTGCGGGCTGCCGTTCTCATCGAAGCTGGCCTGAGCATCGGTGACCTGGTCACCGGTGATGATCAGATCACGCTCCAACTGCGCCGGCGGACGACCCTCCTGGCGGAACTCGAAGCTCTCGGTCGCAGCCTTGGCAGCGTCCGGCTCGGCAGCCAGACGGAACTCCAGGTTGGCGGTCTTGCCGAGAATACGCTTGGCTTCAGCGGTGTCCTGCACGCCCGGCAGTTCAACGACGATGCGGTTGGCGCCCTGGCGCTGCACCAGCGGCTCGGCGACGCCCAGCTCGTTGACCCGGTTACGCACGGTGGTCAAGTTCTGCTTGATCGAGTATTCACGAATCTCGACCAGTTTGGCCTGGGTCAGCGCCAGGCGTAGCACTTGCTGCTCGCCGCGCTCAACAGTGGTCATATCAAAATCATTGAAGTCCTTGCGGATCAGCTGCTGAGCTTTTTCCAGCGCGTCTTCATCGACAAAGCCCAGCTGAATAGCACCATCCAGCTCAGGCAGGCTGCGATAACGTACGCGCTCTTTACGCAGCAGGCTCTTGACCTCGCCTTCGTAGACCTTGCGGCGCGCATCCAGGGCTTTGTCCATATCCACTTCCATCAGGAAGTGCACACCACCGGACAAGTCCAAACCGAGTTTCATTGGGCTACCGCCCAGGTTGCGCAGCCAGTCTGGCGTGGTTTGCGCCAGGTTAAGGGCTACTACGAACTCATCGCTCAAGGCCTTGCGCACCAGCTCTTTGGCCGGCAGCTGGTCTTCAGCGCTGTTCAAACGCAGCAAACCGGCACGGCCCTGATTGGCCAGGCTGACGGCTTTTACGCTAATACCAGCTGCTTCCAGGGCGCGGCTGGCGCGGTCCAGATCAGCCTGCTCAACGCGCATGGCGGAGCTGTTGCCACTGATCTGGATCGCCGGATCATCCGGGTACAGATTGGGCGCGGAATAAAGGAAACCGATTGCCAGCACAGCTAGAATCAGCAGGTACTTCCAGAGGGGAAATTTGTTGAGCATGACGCCGCCCGTTATGACGCGGGGCGCATTAAGCGCCCCGTCGAATGGTAAAGGTGTGTTGCTTAGATCGCTTTCAGCGTGCCCTTAGGCAGCGAGGCGGCAATTGCCACTTTCTGAATCTTCAGCTCGACGGTGTCGGACACTTCGATTACCACGAAGTCATCGGAAACCTTCGACACCTTGCCAGCGATACCGCCGCTGGTTACCACCTCATCACCCTTCTGCAGGCCACCGATCAGACCCTTGTGCTCTTTCGCACGCTTGGCCTGTGGGCGCCAGATCATCAGATAGAAGATGACCAGAAAGCCGACCAGAAATACCCATTCAAAACCACTACCAGCAGGGCCGGCAGCCGGTGCGGCGCCTTCAGCGAAAGCAGCGGGGATAAAAAAGCTCATGTAACACTCCTGTTGCAAGGGTCTTTAAAAGGTTGGGAATCAATCCAGAGGCGGCGTTGGCAGCCCGCGCTTGGCATAGAAGGCATCGACAAAGGCGGCCAATGTACCCTGTTGAATAGCCTCGCGCAAACCAGCCATAAGCACCTGATAATGCCGTAAGTTGTGGATTGTATTGAGCATGCTACCGAGCATTTCGCCGCATTTATCCAGATGGTGCAGATAGGCGCGGGAGAAATGTTTACAGGTGTAACAATCGCAAGTCGGGTCCAGCGGCGAATTATCCTGTTTGTGGAAGGCATTGCGAATTTTCAGCACGCCAGTATCGACAAACAGATGGCCGTTGCGCGCGTTACGGGTCGGCATCACGCAATCGAACATATCCACGCCACGTCGCACGCCCTCAACCAGATCCTCCGGCTTACCGACGCCCATCAGGTAACGCGGCTTGTCGGCCGGCAGTTGCGCAGGCAGGTAATCCAGAACCTTGATCATCTCGTCCTTCGGCTCGCCGACTGACAGACCGCCAATGGCATAACCGTCAAAACCGATCTGCTCCAGACCATCCAGCGACACCTTGCGCAATTCCTCATGCATGCCGCCCTGAACGATGCCAAACAGCGCCGCCGTACTTTCGCCATGGGCCTCTTTCGAACGCTTGGCCCACCGCAGTGACAACTCCATCGAGCGCTTGGCCACATCGAACTCGGCCGGGTACGGCGTGCATTCGTCGAAAATCATCACAATGTCAGAGCCCAGATCACGCTGCACCTGCATCGACTCTTCCGGCCCCATAAACACCTTGGCACCGTCGACCGGCGAGGCGAAGTACACGCCCTCCTCCTTGATCTTGCGCATGGCACCGAGACTGAACACCTGGAAACCACCGGAGTCGGTAAGGATCGGTCCCTGCCACTGCATAAAGTCATGCAGGTCGCCGTGTTTCTTGATCACTTCAGTGCCGGGACGCAGCCACAAGTGGAAGGTGTTGCCGAGGATGATCTGTGCACCAATCGCTTCGATATCCCGCGGCAGCATGCCCTTGACCGTGCCGTAGGTGCCCACTGGCATAAACGCCGGGGTTTCCACCACGCCACGGGGGAAGGTCAGCCGACCACGGCGCGCCTTGCCCTCGGTCGCCAACAATTCGAAAGACATGCGGCAAGTGCGCGTCATAGCTGTTCCTCTGGCCCGCGCGGTGCGGGGTTGCGGGTGATGAACATGGCATCACCGTAACTGAAAAAACGATAATTCCCGGCAATCGCCACCTGATAGGCCGCCATGGTTTCCGGGTAACCGGCAAAGGCCGACACCAGCATCAGCAAGGTCGATTCCGGCAAATGGAAGTTGGTCACCAGTGCATCGACCACATGCAGCGGCCGGCCTGGGTAGATAAAGATATCGGTGTCACCGCTGAAGGCCTTGAGCACGCCATCACGTGCGGCGCTCTCCAGCGAACGCACACTGGTGGTACCGACTGCTACCACCCGACCGCCACGTGCGCGACAAGCGGCCACGGCATCGACCACATCCTGGCCGACCTCCAGCCACTCGCTGTGCATATGATGGTCTTCAATGCGCTCAACTCGCACCGGCTGAAAGGTGCCAGCACCGACATGTAAGGTGACGAATGCGCGCTCAACACCCTTCTCGGCAATCGCCGCGAGCAACTGCTGGTCAAAATGCAGCCCCGCGGTAGGCGCTGCGACAGCACCAGCACGATCCGCGTAGACAGTCTGATAGCGCTCACGATCAGCCTGCTCATCCGGCCGGTCGATATAAGGTGGCAACGGCATATGTCCGACCCGCTCCAGCAGCGGCAGCACTTCTTCGCTAAAGCGCAGCTCGAACAGCGCATCGTGACGGGCAAGCATCTCGGCCTCGCCACCGCCGTCGATCAGGATGTTCGAACCCGGCTTGGGCGACTTGCTCGAACGCACATGGGCCAACACGCGATGAGCGTCCAGCACGCGCTCGACCAGAATCTCTAGCTTGCCGCCCGAAGCCTTCTGGCCGAACAGCCGCGCCGGAATCACCCGGGTGTTGTTGAACACCATCAGATCGCCAGAGCGCAGGTAATCCAGCAGATCACTGAACTGTTTATGAGCCAGCTCACCTGTCGGCCCATCGAGCACCAGCAAACGGCTGGCACGACGTTCGGCAAGAGGGTGGCGGGCAATCAGAGCATCTGGCAGCTCGAAATTGAAGTCGGCAACACGCATGGTCGGAAGGGGGTCGTCTAGCAGGGCGGCAAAGCTTACCGGAAATAGTGCATGCTGACCACGCAAGTGGATTGACCAACCCCAATACCATCCCTATACTGCGCCGCCATTGTGCCCCGGTGGCGGAACCGGTAGACGCGGCGGATTCAAAATCCGTTTTCGAAAGAAGTGGGAGTTCGAGTCTCCCCCGGGGCACCATAGATCCGAAGAAAGGCGTTGAGATTCAAGGCCTTTTTTATTGCCTGAAATAAAGCTACGGCACACCCGAACAGCACTCCGATACCGCACTGACTAATGCGCCAACCTCCCACAAAGCGCCCCCTCTAAGGGCTGGGCAAAACACCTACAAGCCAGCAACCGCATGCCCCGCCGGGGCTTGGCATTTGCCTGGAAGTTGGCGTAGAGTTTCCCCACTGAGTTTGCATGGGTCGCCGAAAATCGTGACCTGGTGCAGTAGATCATCCAGATCCGCTACATCCCTCTCGACGTCGCATACCGCCTTGCAACCAGTATTCAGCCCCTCATGTCGAGTAGCGGCTGTTATCAACCCTAGGTTCAAGGAAATACGCCATGTCGAATCGTCAGAACGGTACCGTCAAGTGGTTTAACGACGAGAAAGGTTTCGGTTTTATCACTCCAGAAAGCGGTCCTGATCTGTTCGTGCACTTCCGCGCGATCCAAGGCAACGGTTTCAAGAGCCTGAAAGAAGGCCAGAAAGTCAGCTTTATCGCTGTACAAGGCCAGAAAGGCATGCAGGCTGACGAAGTACAAGTTCAGGAATAATCCTGCAGTGTTGAAGAACCCCTGATGTCGCCATCAGGGGTTTTTTATGTCCTGCCATCCATGGCGGCCACCCTTCGGGCCGTCGCTACGCAACGTTAAAAATGACTCCCGGTCATTTTTTATGCCCTGCCATCCATGGTGGCCGCTCTTAGCGCCGTTAATACGCGACGGCTAAAATGACCCCCGATCATTTTTTATGGCCGACCATTCCCATGAATGCCGTATCGTTGCCGCCATTCCGCCAGCCGATTGAGTAAAGAGCCAACCATGCCGAAACACCTGCTGCGCCCGCAGGGTGAATTCCCCAGCGCCGGCCTGATCCGCCGCCTCGCTGCGATGTTTTATGACTTTCTACTGTGCGTCGCACTGCTGATCGTCGTGACCTTTATCTACAAGCTGATCCTCATGGGCTTCTACGGCGAGGCACAGCTCAAGCAGATGTCCGACTCAGGCGCCCTGGATGGCGATCCTCTGCTCTCTACGCTGTTGTTTCTCAGTCTGTTTGGCTTCTTCGCCAAGTTCTGGACGCACAACGGTCAGACCCTCGGCATGCAGGTCTGGGGCCTGCGCATCCAGAATGCCGACGGCACGGCGATCAGCCTATGGCAAGCACTGCTGCGCTTTCTGGTCGCCATCGGCTCCTGGCTGCTATTGGGCCTGGGATTTTTCTGGGTGCTTTGGGATAAACAAAAGCGCAGCTGGCATGACATCTATTCGGACAGCCAGGTGATTCAACTGCCGAAGAACATCCACAAGAAGTAAATTCCACGCGTAAAAAAAGCCGGCGTGTACGCAATGCACACGCCGGCTTTTTTATGCACGCATCAACCCGCGCGGCGGAGCAACCAGACGCCAGCCAGCGCGCAGACACCTGCGGGGATCAACACCGCCAGCAGCGGCGAGAAGCCGAAGACCAGGCTCGACGGGCCGAGCAGGTCCTGGCTGATCTTGAACACAAAGCCCACCAACACCCCGGTAAACACCCGCTGCCCAAGGGTCACGGAGCGCAACGGACCGAAGATAAAGGAGATCGCCATCAGCACCAGCGCGGCGGTTACCAACGGCTGCAGTACCTTGGTCCAGAACGACAACCAGTACTGGCTGTTATTCAAGCCCTGCTCGGCCAGGTAGTGGATGTAATTCCACAGCCCGGTCATCGACAGTGCATCCGGTGCCAGCACCACGGTGCCGAGCAGCTGGGGCGTCAGCTCGACGTCCCAGCGCTCGCTACCCTGCTCAATAACCTCACTGCTGCGCTCACGGAAATGCGTGGTCGCGACATCTTCCAACTGCCAGTGATCACCCTGGTGCTGGGCGCGTCGAGCGAAGCTGGATGACTGCATGCGTTGCTGTTCATCGAAGCGATAGCGGGTAACCCCGAGCAGCACGCCATTGGGCTGCACGGCGTTGATATGCACATACTCCTGGCCCTGACGATGCCACAGACCGCGCTTGGCGCTCTGCGCTTCACCACCGCCCTGCGACATGGCACGACTGGCCTGAGCCTGATTCTCGCTATAAGGCGCGAGGTATTCACCGATCAGTACGCCGACCAACATCAGCACCAGCATTGGCTTCATCACCGCCCAGACAATCCGTCCGATCGACACCCCTGCCGCACGCATGATGGTCAGTTCGCTGTTACTGGCCAGCGAGCCCAAACCGATCAGGCAACCGATCAGCGCCGCCATCGGCAGCATTTCATAGATGCGCCGCGGCGCCGTCAGCAACACATAGCCAAGGGCATCGAGCAGGCTGTAGCTGCCCTCGACATCGCCTAATTCGTCGATAAAAGCAAACAGCAACGCAAGGCCGACAATGATGCCCAGCACAGCCAAGATGGCGACAAATACCTGTGCACCGATATACCGATCCAACTTAACCACGGGCCACCTCCACACGACGGGCCGCCCAGCGCAAGCGCAACGACTCCCAATACAGCAACAGCAGCCCGATCAATACGAACAGCCCATGCACCCACCACAAGCCCAGGACTGCGGGGATTTTCTCTTTATCCAGCGCACCACGCGCGCCAATCAGCAACGCCAGGTAAGCCATGTACAGCAGGATGGCCGGCAACAGCTTGAGAAAGCGACCCTGGCGTGGATTGACCCGTGACAAAGGCACCGCCAACAGCGTGACCACAAAAACCAGCACCGGGATCGATAAGCGCCACTGCAACTCAGATTGCAAACGCGGTTTGTCGCTACCGATCAGCTCGCGCGTCGGCATCGCCTCGCGGTCGGATATCTCTACAGCCACTTCCGGCTTGGGCAACAGCACACCGTAGGTGTCGTATTTGATAGCACGGTAATCGGCCTGCCCCGGATTGCCGTCGTAGCGGTAGCCATTTTCCAGAATCAGATAGCGGCTACCGTCCTCCTGGATCTCCTGGCGACCGGATTCGGCCACCAACACAGAGATGCCACGCTCCTTGTCGCCTTCGCGGGACAGCTGCTTCTCGGAGATAAACACCCCGGCCAACGCGCCGCGATCCTCCGACAGCTCCTCGGTATAAGTCACCCGCGAGCCATTTTTCATCGACTGAAAACGCCCCGGCACCAAAGTGTCCAGCTCAGTCATGGCGCTTTGCTGATTCAGAATTCGCGCTACATGTTCGACACCTTGCGGGGCCAACCCCAGGCTCAGCCAGCCGGTGAGCAGAGCCATCAGCGCCGCAGGGGCCAGGCTGTATGCGAACAGCCGTTGCTGACTCATACCAGTGGCCGAGAGCACAGTCATTTCACTGTCGAGGTACATCCGCCCATAGGCCAGGAGAATGCCGAGAAACAGCCCCAACGGCAGAATCAGCTGCAGAAAGCCGGGAATCCGGTACGCCATGATCAGCAGCAGCACCCCAGGGTCGAGCAGGCCCTGCGCGGCCTGGGCCAGATAGCGAATAAAGCGACCACTCATAATTATGACCAACAGCACCGCACTTACGGCACTCAGGGTCAACAGCACTTCACGGGACAGATAACGGAAGACGATCAAACCAGACACTCCAGGGTTGTCAGGCTCAGGCGGCTAAGATCAAACTAACCGCACTGCTTGCCGGCTCGCCCAACTGGCGAACCATCGAAAAATAGCCGGCATTATCCTGCAATACCGCCGCCTTGTCTTGGGGACACCACGTAATGGAATTTATTGTTAAAAGCGCACGCCCAGAAACACTAAAAACCGCCACCCTGGTTATTCCTGTTGCTGAGGGCAAAAAACTCGGCGAAACCGCCAAGGCCGTCGACACCGCCAGCGCTGGCGCAATCAGCGCCCTGCTCAAGCGCGGCGACCTGGCTGGCAAGGTCGGCCAGACCCTGTTGGTACACCATCTGCCGAACCTGAAAGCCGAGCGCGTACTGCTGGTCGGCGCCGGCAAGGACAGCGAACTGTCTGACCGCCAACTGCGCAAATTGGTCACCAGCGTTTACAACAGCCTGAAAACCCTCGGCGGCAACGACGCTGTGCTGGCCCTCGACGAGCTGCAGGTCAAAGGTCGCGACAGCTATGGCAAAGCCCGCCTGATGGTGGAAACCCTGGCCGACGCCGGTTACTGCTTTGACCGTTTCAAGAGCCAGAAGGCCGAAGCAGGCGCACTGAAGAAGCTCACCCTGCTCACGGACAAAGCCAACCTGGCTGATGCCGAGCGCGCCAGCACACACGCCCAGGCGATTGCCGCCGGCATGGCCTTTACCAAGGACCTCGGCAACCTGCCGCCGAATCTCTGCCATCCAAACTATCTCGCCGAAGAAGCCAAATCCCTGGCCAAGGCCTACAAAAACCTCAAAGTCGAAATTCTCGACGAGAAGAAACTCAAGGAATTGGGAGCCGGCGCCTTCCTCGCTGTGGCCCAAGGCAGCGACCAGCCACCGCGGATGATCGTACTCAACTACCAGGGCGGCAAGAAAACCGAGAAGCCCTACGCCTTGGTCGGCAAAGGGATCACCTTCGACACCGGCGGCATCAGCATCAAGCCGGCGGCCGGCATGGATGAAATGAAGTACGACATGTGCGGCGCCGCCAGCGTATTCGGCACCCTCAAGGCCGTGCTTGAGCTGCAACTGCCGATCAACCTGGTATGCCTGCTGGCCTGCGCCGAGAACATGCCGAGCGGTGGAGCAACCCGCCCAGGCGACATCGTCACCACGATGAGCGGGCAGACCGTGGAAATCCTCAATACCGACGCTGAAGGCCGCCTGGTGCTGTGCGACACCCTGACTTATGCCGAGCGCTTCAAGCCGCAAGCGGTGATCGACATCGCCACCCTCACCGGCGCCTGCATCGTTGCCCTGGGCAGCAATGTCTCCGGCCTGATGGGCAATAACGACGAACTGGTGCAGCAGATTCTCGGCGCAGGCCTGGCAGCCGACGACCGCGCCTGGCAGCTGCCGCTGTATGACGAATACCAGGAGCAACTCGACAGTCCGTTCGCCGACATTGCCAATATCGGCGGGCCAAAAGCCGGCACCATCACTGCGGGTTGTTTCTTGTCACGCTTCGCCAAGGCATACAACTGGGCGCACCTGGATATCGCCGGCACCGCCTGGGTCAGCGGCGGCAAGGACAAAGGCGCTACCGGTCGTCCGGTGCCGATGCTGACGCAGTACTTGCTGGATCGCAGCAACGCCTAAGAACCTGCATCGGATCTGCTGCGCGTCGGCGATACAGCGTTAAAAACGGCCTCGGAAGCCGCTTGCGGCTAACGCGCTTTAGCGCGACCCGATGGGCGAGTGAAACGAGTAGTGCTCATTTGCAGCTCGTAAACTCGAGTGCGAGCCCAGTCCGCTTCCTCGGCCATTTTGACCGGCCGATGGCTGTTACTAACGTAGCGCCTTGTCTCGCTCTAGCTCGCGAGATCCGAAACAGGTTCTACGTTCCAGGCGCATTGTAGGAGCGGTGTTGACCGCGATTGACTGGTAAGCTGCGCGCCTATCAGCACACCGCTCCTGCAATTAACACCAAACTGTGCCGCCATGCCCCGAATAGAATTCTACGTACTCTCCACCGCCGTGCCGGCCGAGCGCCTGCGCGCGGCCTGCCAGCTGGCGATGAAAGCCTGGCGCGCCGGTATGCCAGTGTTTCTGCGCGGCAGCGATGCCCAGCAATGCACCGAAGTGGATGAACTGTTGTGGCGTTTCAAGGCCGAAAGCTTTGTGCCGCACAGCCTGTACGCGGAAGATGCGAAAGCATCGGTGGTGATTGGGTTGGATGAAGAACCCAGCAGCGCTCAGGGCGTATTGATCAACCTTGGCAGCACCCTTTCACCGCAGGTTGAGCGCTTCAGCCGGGTGATTGAAATCGTCAACCAGGAACCCGACCTGCTGACCGCCTGCCGGGAGAATTTCCGCAGCTACCGGCAGCGCGGGTATGATCCAAAACGAGTCGAACTCTAGCAGGCCGTTGAAAAACTACCTGCGTTGGCAATACTGCGTTAAAAGCGGCCTCGGAATGCTCATTTACAACACGTAAACTCCGCTTCCTCGGCCACTTTTGCCTTGTCTTGCCTGCCTCGCCTACGCTTTTCAACCGCCTGCTAGTTGCACATATGGACACCCCAAAGCCTCCGCAAAAACCCGCACAACTGCTGAACGACCTTGAGTCGATCCGGCAATTGCTGGGCGATGAAAACCTCGAGCCACCGCTGCTGATCGACTCGCTCGACCCGGACAGCATCCCCCTGCTCTCGGAAATCGTCACGCCACCGCCCACGGCCGCCGCGCCACCGCCCCCATCCAAGCCGCCGATTGCGCAGACCCTGCGTGAAACAGTTAGCCAGAGTGTCGGCCGCGACAGCGAAGTGAATCGCCTGGACAGTGAACTGCGCGCCGCTGCCCAGCTGATCCTGCAGGATGTGATCGATGATTTCGTGCCGCAGATCGAGGCCGAGTTGAAACGCCGCCTGGAAGCCCGCCTGCCCCGCTTACTGCCGCCGCGCCGCCCCTAACGCCGACGCATAGCAGTCCGTCAGCAGTACCCAGCGCGCCCTTACGTCATGCAGGCCATCCCCGCTATACTTGCCGGCTTTTCCGTCTAGCCGTCATAAGGGTCCCGCCGCGCATGGACAAGACCTACCAGCCGCACGCCATTGAAACCGCCCTGTACCAGAACTGGGAGGCGAACAACTATTTCGCCCCACAAGGTTCGGGCGAGCCCTACACCATCATGATTCCGCCGCCGAACGTCACCGGCAGCCTGCACATGGGCCATGGTTTCAACAATTCGATCATGGATGCGCTGATCCGCTTCCGTCGCATGCAGGGCCGCAACACCCTGTGGCAGCCGGGCACAGACCACGCCGGTATCGCCACCCAGATGGTGGTGGAGCGCCAGCTGGCCGCCGACGGCATTGGCCGTCACGATCTGGGCCGCGAGAAATTCCTGGAGAAAGTCTGGGAGTGGAAGGAACAGTCCGGCGGCACCATCACCCGGCAGATACGTCGCCTGGGCTCATCGGTGGACTGGTCGCGCGAGCGCTTCACCATGGACGACGGCTTGTCCGAGTCGGTTAAAGAAGCCTTTGTGCGTCTGCATAAAGACGGCCTGATCTACCGCGGCAAGCGCCTGGTCAACTGGGATACCAAGTTCCACACCGCCATCTCCGACCTCGAAGTGGAAAACCACGACGAGAAAGGCAGCCTGTGGAACCTGCGCTACCCGCTGGCCGACGGCAACAAAACCGCCGACGGTAAGGATTACCTGATTGTCGCCACCACTCGCCCGGAAACCATGCTCGGCGACAGCGCCGTGGCCGTGCACCCGGAAGACAAGCGCTATAAAGCCCTGATCGGCACCTTCGTCGAACTGCCGTTGGTTGGCCGCCGTATCCCGATCATCGCCGACGATTACTGCGACCCTGAGTTCGGCACCGGCTGCGTGAAAATCACCCCAGCCCACGATTTCAACGACTATGAAGTCGGCAAGCGCCACAACCTGCCGCTGCTCAACATCTTCGACAAGAACGCCGCCGTGCTCGCACAGGTCCAGGCGTTCAATGTCGATGGCAGCGTCAACAGCGAGATCGACTGCAGCCTGCCGGCCGAATACGCCGGCCTGGATCGTTTCGAGGCGCGCAAGCAGATCGTTGCCGCCTTCGAAGCCGCAGGCCTCTTGGAAAGCATCGACGCCCACGCCCTGAAAGTGCCGAAGGGCGACCGCTCCGGCACCATCATCGAGCCGTGGCTGACCGACCAGTGGTACGTCAGCACCAAGCCGCTGGCCGAAAAAGCCATCGCCGTGGTCGAGAGCGGTGAAATTCAGTTCGTGCCCAAGCAGTACGAAAACATGTACTTCAGCTGGATGCGCGATATCCAGGACTGGTGCATCAGCCGTCAGCTCTGGTGGGGCCACCGTATCCCGGCCTGGTACGACGATGCCGGCAACGTCTATGTCGGCCGCGACGAGGCGGAAGTGCGCGCCGAACACAACCTCGGAGACGCCAACCTGCGTCAGGATGAAGACGTCCTCGATACCTGGTTCAGCTCCGGCCTGTGGACCTTCTCCACCCTCGGCTGGCCTGAGCAGACCGATGCATTGAAAACCTTCCACCCGACCGACGTGCTGGTGACCGGTTTCGACATCATCTTCTTCTGGGTCGCCCGGATGATCATGCTGTCCACTCACCTGACCGGGCAGATTCCGTTCAAGACCGTGTACGTGCATGGTCTTGTGCGCGACGGTCAGGGCCAGAAAATGTCCAAGTCCAAGGGCAACGTGCTCGACCCGCTGGATATCGTCGATGGCATCACCCTCGACGCCCTGCTGGAGAAGCGCACCACCGGTTTGATGCAGCCTAAGCTCGCCGAAAAAATCGCCAAGCAGACCAAAGCGGAATTCCCCGACGGCATCGCCGCCTACGGCACCGACGCCCTGCGCTTTACCAACCTGGCGCTGGCCTCCACCGGCCGCGACATCAAGTTCGACATGGGCCGGGTTGAGGGTTATCGCAACTTCTGCAACAAGATCTGGAACGCCGCCAACTTCGTCATCGAGAACACCGATGGCCAGGACACCGGTATCAACGGTGAAGAAGTCGAGCTGTCCTCGGTGGACCGTTGGATCATTTCCGCCCTGCAGCGCACTGAAGCCGAAGTAACCCGCCAGCTCGACGCCTTCCGCTTCGACCTGGCTGCACATGCCCTGTACGAGTTCATTTGGGACGAGTACTGCGCCTGGTACCTGGAACTGGTCAAGCCGGTGCTGTGGGACGAGAACGCGTCGATCGAACGTCAACGCGGCACCCGTCGCACGCTGATCCGCGTGCTGGAAGTGGCGCTGCGCCTGGCCCATCCGTTTATGCCGTTTATCACCGAAGAAATCTGGCAGCGGATCAAGGCGCAAGCCGGCGTCAGTGGTGAAACCATCATGCTGCAGGCCTGGCCGGTGGCCAATGAAAGCCGCATCGATGCCGCCGCCGAAGGCGATATCGAGTGGGTCAAGCAGCTGATGCTCGGCCTGCGGCAGATCCGTGGCGAGATGAAAATCTCCATGGCCAAGCGCATCGATATCATCCTGCAGAACGCCAGCGCGGAAGACCTGCGTCGCCTGGCGGACAACGCGCCGCTGCTGAACAAGCTGGCCAAGCTGGAATCGGTACGCGTGCTGGAAGCCGGTGAAGAAGCGCCGATGTCCGCCACCGCTCTGGTTGGCGATATGCAGGTGCTGGTGCCGATGGCCGGGCTGATCGACAAGGACGCCGAGCTGGCGCGCCTGGATAAAGAGATCACCCGCCTCTCCGGTGAAGTGCAGCGCGTCGGCGGCAAGCTGAGCAACGAAGGCTTCGTCGCCAAGGCCCCAGCCGAAGTGCTCGATAAAGAGCGCGCCAAGCTGGCCGAAGCCGAACAGGCCCTGAGCAAGATGGTCGAACAGCGCGGCAAGATCGCCGCACTCTGATCCACTGGCAACACCCGCAGCCCGCGCCCTCACCGGCGCGGGTTTCGTTTTTTCTGGGCAGGGCCTTAGCCAGCCACAACACTACTGATCGACCGGTACACCCATGACTGATGCGCGCTCCCCTTCCCTGTTCGATGCCCTGCTGCCGATTGGCGTGCTGGTGGTACTGCTGGGGCTTTCCGTATACCTGTATGGCGACAGCTCCTCCAGCGGGCCCAATCAGATCGCGCTGATGAGTGCGGCCCTGATCGCGGGCCTGATAGGACTGAAGAACGGCCTGAAATGGGCAGACATCGAGGAGGGTATCCTCGCCGGCATTCACATGGCGATGAAGGCCAACCTGATTCTGCTGGCGGTCGGTGCGCTGATCGGCACCTGGATTCTCGCAGGCACCGTACCGACCATGATCTGGCTCGGCCTCAAACTGATTTCCGCCGAATACTTCTACGTCACCAGCTGCCTGATCTGCGCCCTCACCGCGCTGTCCATCGGCAGCTCCTGGACCGTCGCCGGCACCCTGGGCATCGGTCTGATGGGCGTTGCAGCTGGCCTGGGTCTGGATCCTGCAATCACCGCTGGCGCGATCATTTCCGGGGCTTATTTCGGCGACAAGCTCTCGCCGCTGTCGGACACCACCAACCTGGCGCCCGCCGCAGCCGGGGCCGATCTGTTCGCGCATATCCGCCTGATGCTGCGCACCACAACACCGGCCTTGCTAATCGCCCTGGTGATTTTCTTTGTGCTTGGCCAGCAAGCCAGTAGCAGTCATGACACCGCGCGTATCGCTGAAGTGCTGACAGCCCTGGAAGCCCAATTCAGCCTGGGCTGGCACCTGCTGCTGCCGGTGGCCCTGCTGCTTTTTCTCGCAGTGCGCCAGTGGGCGGCTTTCCCGGCGGTATTTGTTGCGGCGCTGCTCGGCGGTATTTTTGCCGTGATCTTTCAGCCCGAGGTGATGGCGCGTCTGGCCGATCCAGCCGCCGGAAGCCTGGCCCCGCTGAAAACCGTATGGACTGCGCTGTTCGCCGGTTATGAGTCAAACAGCGGCAACCCGGCGCTGGATGGCTTGCTGTCCAAGGGCGGCATGGCCAGCATGCTTACCACGGTGTGGCTGATCATCTGCGCCATGTGCTTTGGCGGCGTGCTGGAAAAGCTCGGCCTGCTCCAGCGCCTGTTGCAGAGCACCCTGCACCTGGCGAAAAGCACCAGCAGCCTGATCGCCAGCACCATCGCCACCAGCATCGGCACCAATATCATCACCGCCGACCAGTACATCGCCCTGGTACTGCCGGGCCGCATGTACCGAGCCGAATATGAAAAGCGTGGACTGGCCCCGATCAACCTGTCGCGCGCCCTGGAAGACGGCGGCACCTTGACCTCGGTGCTGGTGCCGTGGAATACCTGCGGTGCCTATATGGCCGCCACCCTCGGCGTGGCCACCCTGAGTTACCTGCCGTACTGCTTCTTCAATCTGCTAATGCCGTTGTTGGCAATCTGCCTGGCATTTATCTCCCCGCCGCAGCCCGCCACGCCTGCGCACGCTGAACGCGACGACCTGTCGCAGGCCTGAGCAAACGCCCGCCCGCAACTGCGCAGCACCGCGTAGTTCGGGCGCGCCAGAGCTAACCACACGCCCCAAAATAACCGGCGGACAAGCACATAGCCCGTCTCTGGTGATAAATCCGCTGCCAATTTCCACACAAATCAGGCATCTTCGTCCGCGCATCTAGATGCCTCTGGCACCTCCAACTCAATAAAAAAGCCCTGAATCTGGAATTCTGACCATGTACGCGTTGATGGCACTGACCTTCGTCTTCGGCTACCTGTGTATCGCCCTCGAACACCCGCTGAAAATTGATAAAGCCGCGTCGGCGATCCTGACTGCGGTAATCTGCTGGACCCTATTGGTACTGGGCGCAGACAGCATTCTTCCGCTGATCGGCGCCGCCACTGCCGGCGCTAGCGGCAATGACCATCACGTCACCGAAGAGCTACGCCATCACCTTGGCGAAATCTCCGAGATCCTGTTCTTCCTGATGGGCGCCATGACTATCGTCGAGCTGATCGACGCCCATGAAGGTTTCAAGGTCATCACCGACCGTATCCGCACCAACAAGCGCGTGCACTTGCTCTGGCTGGTGGGTGTAATCACCTTCTTCCTCTCGGCGGCGCTGGATAACCTGGCCACCACCATCGTGATGATCTCGCTGCTGCGCAAGCTGATCGACGATCAGAAAGAGCGCTGGTTCTATGCCGGCATTGTGGTGATTGCCGCCAACGCCGGCGGCGCCTGGTCGCCGATTGGCGACGTGACCACCACCATGCTGTGGATCGGCAATCAGGTCACCGCCAGCGGCATCGTGGTCAAACTGATCATCCCAAGCCTGATCTGCCTACTGGTGCCGCTGACCATCATGAGCTTCGTGCTCAAGGGCGACATCACCCCGCCCAAACTCAAGGAAAGCCGCGAAAGCCGTCGCGACCCAACCACGCCCTTCGAGCGCAACCTGGTATTTGTTATGGGCCTGGGCGCGCTGATCTTCGTGCCGGTATTCAAGACCATCACCCATCTGCCACCGTATATGGGCATCCTGTTCGGTCTCGGCGTGCTCTGGGTGACCACCGAAATCATCCACCGCAGCAAGAACAGCGAAGACAAGGACCCACTATCAGTGGTCGGGGTATTGCGCCGCATCGACGTTACCAGCGTGCTGTTCTTCCTCGGCATCCTGCTGGCAGTGTCCAGCCTGTCCACCGCCGGGCACCTGATCGACGTGGCCACCTACCTGAAAGACAGCCTGGGCAATGTCTACACCATCGCGATGTCCATCGGCCTGCTTTCCGCCGTGGTGGATAACGTGCCGATGGTCGCTGGCGCGATGAAAATGTATCCACTGGTCAGCCCTGAAGTCCTAGCGACAGCCACGGCTGCAGAGTTGCCCTGGCTGAGCAACTTTGTGGTCAATGGCAACTTCTGGGAAATGCTCGCCTACTGCGCCGGCACCGGCGGTAGCTGCCTGATCATTGGCTCGGCCGCTGGTGTGGCCGCCATGGGCATGGAGAAGATCAACTTTATCTGGTACGTGAAGTACATCAGCGGCCTGGCCTTTGCCGGCTATATTGCCGGGGCCCTGAGCTATATCGCGCTCTTCGCCATGTAAGCCACGTAAAGAGGCGGTGGCTAAGCCGCCTCTTGCAGGAGCCCTTATGGACATCAGTAAAACCCGTACCAGCTTCTACCGCCGCCTGTATGTGGCCTGGCTGATCGACAGCGGCACCGCCACCAGCGTCCCGGCGCTGATGGCCGCCACCGGTATGCCACGGCGCACCGCACAGGACACCCTCGCCGCCCTGGCCGAGCTGGATATCAATTGCGCCTTTACCCAGCAAAGCGGTGAGCGCAATAACGCCGGGCACTATGAGATTGGTGACTGGGGCGCGATTAATCCGCAGTGGATCGCCGCCAATCTGGCGCAGATAAAGGCTGTACTCGGCTACCCCTGAAACCACGAGGCCGCCATGCGCAGCTCATCCCGCCTGCTTTTGGTCATCGTGTTTTTGCTGGGTCTGTTCGTGCTGTTCGAAGCTCTGGGCATCCGCGCACAGTTCAACCTCGACGCCTTGCAGGCAATGATCCTGATGCATCCCGTCGCAGGCTTGCTGCTGTTTATCCTGCTGTTCGCCCTCGGCAACCTGATCCAGATTCCCGGCTGGGTGTTTCTCGCCGCCGCCGTGCTTGCCTTGGGCCGGGTTTATGGTGGCATCGCCACGTACGTGGCCGCCTGCGTGTCCTGCATCGTCACATTTGTGACCATCCGCTACCTGGGTGGTAACGCCCTGCGCGAGCTGAACAATCGCCTGGCGCAGCGCCTGCTCAGCGGCCTGGATCGTCATCCCCTGGCCAGCATTGTCGCCCTGCGCATGCTTTTTCAAACCGTGCCGGCACTGAACTACGCCCTGGCCCTGTCCGGCGTGCGCTTGCGCACCTACCTGCTCGGCACTCTACTGGGGCTGCCGCTACCTATCGCGCTCTACTGTCTGTTCTTCGATTACCTGGCGATGTGGCTGAATATTGTTTAGCGACAAGCAAGCCGCGCCCAGCTGTGGGAAAATCCCGCGCCCCAAGCCTTAGATCCGCCAGCCATGTCCCTGCCGCCGAAACGCCCCAGCCGTATACCTGCCGCACCGCGCCCTGCGCCTAATAAACCTGTTGACGGCAAGCCGGATGCCGCCAAAGGCCAGTTGCATCCACGTAATCGGCATCAGGGGCGCTACGACTTCCCCGCGCTGATCAAGGCCAGCCCGGAGCTGGCGGCCTTTGTGATCATCAATCCTTATGGCAATGAGAGCATTGACTTCGCCAACCCGGCGGCGGTCAAGGTGTTCAACCGGGCGCTGCTCAAGCAGTTCTACGGCATCGCGCATTGGGACATTCCGGCAGACTACCTGTGCCCGCCGATTCCCGGGCGAGCCGACTACCTGCATTACCTGGCCGACCTGTTGGCCGCCAGCAATGGCGGCGAGATCCCGCGCGGGGCCCAGGTGCGTGCGCTGGATGTTGGCGTGGGGGCCAACTGCATCTACCCGCTGCTGGGTAACCGCGAATACGCCTGGCAGTTTCTCGGCTCGGACATTGCCGCCAGTGCCATCGACTCGGCCAAGGCCATCGTGCAGGCCAATCCAGGCTTGAGCGAGGCGATTGAGCTACGCCAGCAGAACGACAGCACGCAAATCTTCCAAGGGCTGCTGGACAGCGCAGAGCGCTTTGATCTGACCCTGTGCAACCCACCCTTTCACGCCAGCGCGGAAGAAGCCAGCAGCGGCAGCAAACGCAAATGGCGCAACCTCGGCAAGCTCGACCCCAAGCGCAAGCTACCGGTGCTGAACTTTGGTGGTCAGGCGGCGGAATTGTGGTGCACGGGCGGTGAAGCGGCCTTCGTCGCCCGCCTGGTCGCGGAAAGCGCCGAGGTCGGCCAGCAAGTGCTGTGGTTTAGCAGCCTGATCTCCAAGGCTGGCAACCTGCCGGGCGTCTACAGCGCGCTGAAGAAAGCCGGCGCGCTACAGGTGCAAACCGTGGAAATGGCTCAGGGGCAGAAGCAGAGCCGCTTTGTTGCCTGGACCTTCCAGACGCCGGAGCAGCAACAAAGCTGGCGAAAAGCCCGCTGGTCGTAGGATGGGTCGGGCCGCGTAGGTTGAGCACAGCGATACCCATGCTACCCAAGACGCCCCGTGATGGGTTACGCCGCAGCAATATAGGCGCACGATTCAGGCTGTGTGCAGCGGCCAACCCATCCTACCCGTGCCCTGACACTACCAGGGCAACCAGCCACCCAACGCCAGCCACAACCCAGCCACGCCCATACTCAGCAAGGTCACCGGTACGCCGCTGCGGGCAAAATCGACAAAACTCAACGGCACGCCCTGGCGCCGCGCGCTTTCGGCGACGATCAGGTTAACCACGCTGCCAATCAGCAACAGGTTGCCAGCCAGGGTCGACATAATCGCCAGGCCCACCAGCAAGGCCCCGCTGGCATCCGGCAAGACGCCCAGCAACAGCATCACATACGGCACATTGCCGATCAGGTTACCGGCCAGTAGCGACAGGCTCGCCAGCGTGATTACCCCCTGCGGCAGCAGGCCCAGCTCGGCCAGATTGCCAGCCATACCGGCGACCTGCGGCAGGCTCATCGCCGCGCCAGTGACGACGAACAACCCGGCAAACAGCAGCAACAGGTTCCAGTCGATCTTCTGCACATAGTCGCGGCTATCCACCCGCCGCGAAATCATCACCAGGGCGGCAATCAGCAGCGCGGAAATCTCCCGCGGCATGCTGGTGGAAAACAGCCCAAGCAGCACCAGACTGGCCAGCAGCGGTTTCAGGTAACTGTACGGGCCGTAGATGCGCTCGACCGGCGTTTCCTCCTGCGCCAGTGGCTTGGCCGTGCCCCAGCGTTTGCGCCATTGCAGCCAGATCACCGCGTAGGTGATGGCCAATGCCGCCAATGCCGGCGGGCCGGCAATCAAGGTATAGGACCAGAAATCCAGACCGCCGGCCTGGCCAATCAGAATGTTCTGCGGGTTACCAATCAGGCTCGCGGAGGAGCCGGCATTGCACGATAGCGCCAGCGCCAACAGAAACGGCCGTGGATCAAGGCCACGGACCAGCAGGCTATGGCACAGCAGCGGAGTCAGGGCGAAGGCGACGATGTCATTGACCAGCAACGCCGACAGCACACCGCCCAGCAGTACCACGCCCAACAGCAGCAGCGCCGGCTGCTCGGCATAGTGGCTGAGTTGTTGATTAAGCCAGGCATATACCCCGGAGAACTCGAACTGAGCACTGATCAGCATCAGCGCCAGCAGCAACAACAGCGCGCCGGCATCCAGATGGCTGGCGGCATCGCTGGGTGACTGCGCGCCGCTGACCAGCAGCAACACCGCCGCGCAGCCGGCAATCCAGCTGCGATCAACGCGCAGGCCACGAATACCCCCTGCGGCCATGCCCAGGTAAGTCAGTACAAATAGAGTTGAAACGACCCAGAAGGTCATGCTGCGGCCATCCTTTGTTACCCGCGCGATTGCGCTGCAGCACTCTAAAGGGCCCGAGGCTGGCGGGGAACTGGCAGTAAAGAAAATACCGCGCAGCATCGTCCAACCGGCAGCGCCGGCAGATAAGAGCTGCACAAATTACCGAGGTCACAACGCAGCAACTATTCTTAGACGAAGACCTGCGAATAACTAAACCCGCAATAACGCTTAACCTGTGATGGCGTATAAATGAAAGATCATGGCGTTCTATCTACACCGATGCAGTCGGTAAATACTGGGGCCATAAGCATGCGCACGGCACGATTGTTGGCTGTCATTAAGGGGCTTCAATGAAGTGGAAAAACCTGCTCGTCGCCTTCAGTTTGCTGCTGGCTCTGCCCGCGCAAGCCAGCGAACAGCCGGAACTGAAAATCAGCGTCGGCGACTGGCCGCCTTATCTGTCCAGCGAATTGCAGCACAACGGAGTAATCGCTCACCTGATCAGTGACCTGCTGGCCGATGAGGGTTATCGCGTCACGTTCCAGTTTCTACCCTGGCCGCGGGCCTATGCTGCGGCTGCGGCCGGCCGCTTTGACGGCACCGCGGTGTGGATGCACAAGGCCGAGCGCGAGGCGGATTTTCTATTCAGCGAGCCACTGCTTGATGAACAGTTCGTGTTCTTTCACCTAAAAAGCCTGCCCTTTGAATGGCAGCGCTTTGACGACCTTACCGGCATGACCCTCGGCGGCGGACTGGAATACAGCTATGGCGCGCCGTTCGATGCTTTTCTCGCCGAAGGCAAGGTAAAGATCGAGCGCGTTTCCAGCGATCAGCAGAACTTTGAAAAGCTGCTCAAGGAGCGAGTGGTGCTCTATCCCCAGGAAATGAACGTGGGCTACGCCGCCCTGCGCAGTCACTTCAGTGCGGAAAATCAGGCCAAGATCACTCATCATCCCAAACCGCTGCTGGTCAACCTCAGCTACCTGATGTTGCCGAAAAGCCTGGAAGGCAGCCCGGCGCTGCTCGAGCGTTTCAACAAGCGCCTTCAGCACTACCGCGACAGCGGCCGTTATCAGCGATATTTCGATGATCTACAGCAAGGCAAGTACGAGCAGGAGCCGTCAGCATCAACGACAAGCGAGTAAGGACCGGTCTTTATATGCACAACTGACTAGAGCGTTTTAGAGGATCACATGCATAGCCAAAATAAGAAGAAATGGACGTGCAGGTCTTGCAGTGTCCTGCAAGCATGGCAAGGAGCCTAGCGATGAACCTTCGACAGCTGCTGCACGGTTTGGTAACCAGCTGCCTGCTGCTACCGGTTTTGTCCGACGCAGCGGAGCCCGGCCTGAGCGCGGGTGAAGTGCGTGTCGGCATGGTCAATGCGCAGAGTGGCCCAGCGGCAGCACTGGGTCTAGGCATGCTCAATGGCACGCAGGCCTACTTCAAACGCGTCAATGCCGAAGGCGGGGTGCATGGCCGGCGTATCAGCCTGCTCAGCCTGGACGATGGCTACGAGCCCAGCCGTACCGCCGCACATACCCGTAGCCTGCTGAAAACCCAGCAGGTATTCGCCTTGCTTGGCTACGTCGGCACGCCCACATCGCGCGCCGCCGTACCGCTGGCGCTGCGGGCGCAGGTGCCTTACCTGTTCCCGTTTACCGGCGCTGAGTTCCTGCGCTCACCGGCAAAGCCTGGGGTGTTCAATATTCGCGCCTCCTATATCGAAGAAACCGAGCAGCTGGTCGAACGCGTGACTCATGACCTCAAGCTGAGCAAGATCGCCATCCTGATGCAGGACGACTCCTTCGGTGAGTCGGTCAAGGGCGGCCTTAACGGTGCCCTGCTCAAACGCGAACTGAAGATTCATGCGCAGGCGCGCATCCAGCGCAATTCGCTAGACGTGACGGCGGCCATTGAGGCGCTGCAGCGTGCCCAGCCGGAAGCGGTGTTCTTTGTCGGTACTTACAGGCAACTGGCGGTCGCGATCAAGCAGGCGAAAACACTGGGCTTTAATACGCGCTTTATCAGCGTGTCGTTTATCGGCACCGAGGGCTTTATCCGCGAGGTTGGCAAGGACGGAGATGGCGTTTATATCACCCAGGTGGTGCCCTCCCCGCACGATAGCTCGCTGGCGCTAGTGCGGGACTACCAGGCCGATATGCAGCCAGCCGACTTTGATCATGCTTCGCTGGAGGGTTATATCGGCGCGGCGGTGTTTATTCAGGCACTGCGCCAGGCTGGCGCCGAGCCAACACGTGAGGCGTTTCTCGACGCGCTGGAACACCTGGAAATGGACCTGGGCGGCTTCAAGGTGGCGTTCTCCCGCAGCCAGCATCAGGGCTCCAGCGCGGTATTTCTCACTCGTATTGAGAATGGCCAGGCGGTTCCCGTCGCGACCATGCGCTAGCGCTGCCAGGACATTACGGCTTAGCGCCCGGACAGTTGCACCTGCAGCAGATCGGCCACCGGCAGCGCCACGCCGAGGCGACTGAGGTTCCAGTAGTGCCCCTCCAGCGTGCGATTGACCAGCAAGGTGGCTGGCGCCGGTTGCAAGCTGCCCAACGCGCCCAGCACATCGGGCAGCAGCCGTTGCACCTGTTCATGCAGCGGCGTGGCGGCAAAATCCCACTGCACCCCAGGCTGCAACAGCGGCCCAAGCAGGCCATGCAACTGACGGTACAGGCCATAGGGTGTGGTGGATTGCGGCTGGCGCGTGCCGAGCGCCTGGAAGGCCTTTTCCAGCTGCTCGCCGTCGCGGGCCTGCAGCGCCTTGTAGGTTTTCACGTAAGCCGCCAGCAGTGGCTCGGACAATGCCTGCACACAGCCGAAGTCATACACCACCAGCTCACCGGCTGCGGTGTAGGCAAAATTGCCCGGATGCGGATCGGCATGCAGCAGGCCCAACTCAAAGGCCTGGGCACTCAGCCAACGCACCAGAGTCAGGGCCAGGCGTTCACGCACTTCGGCACTGGCCTGACTGACCTCCGCAAACGGCAAGCCAGCCTCCTCGCTGAGCGCCAGTACGCCGGGGCGACACAGGTCTTCCTGCGGCTGTGGCAGACGCAAGCCCGGCCAATCGGCGAAATGCGCGCGAAAATCCTGCAAGCGGCGCATCTCTGCCGGGTAATCCAGCTCGGCCCCAATCACCGTCGCCAACTCTTGGTACAGGCCCTCTAGCTGTTCAGCCGGTGCGCGGAACAAGCGCCCCAGTGGCAGCAAACGGCGCAGCTGACGCAGATCTGCCTGGCAAATTTCGGCAATACCTGGGTATTGCACTTTTAGCACCAGCTCTCGGCCATCCGCCGCTATAGCGCGATGCACCTGGCCCAGGGACGCGGCTGCAAAAGGTTGCTCGTCGATTTGCTGAAAGAACTGCCCGAGGTCTGCGCCATATACCTGCTGCAGGTGTTCGCGCAGCGCGCTAAAGGGCAAGGCTGGCACGCGGTTCTGCAACGAGGCCAATGCCAGTGAAACTGGCTCGGGCAGCACACCCTGCCATTGCGAGGCCATTTGCCCCAGCTTGAGCACCGGGCCTTTCATCTCGCCCAAGACATCCGTAAGCAGATCGCCGACCGGCTGCCAATCAATTCCACCGCGACCAGGACGCAGGCTCTGCCCCAGCACGCTGCCGCCGATGCGCGTAGCGGTGCCCGCCAAGGTGAGAAAGCGCCCCAGCGCAGAGGCAGACGGTGGAGCGGCAGGAGGCTTGGCCATGCGGCATTACTCATCGTGACGAAGCACGATCATGCGCCTGTGTTTGGCAGGCACCAAGCACTAACCGGCTCAGGGCTGCGCGCGTTCCAGAAAGGCTCGCACCTGTTGCTGATACGTCACCGACTCACGCTGGCGCTCAATTTCATTCCAGATGCGCGCGGCCAGCTCTGGGTTGGCTGCCATATAAGCGTTGGACAGCATCAGGTAGTAGGCCTTCTCTTCCAGCGGCAAATTGACCTTTTCCAGCTGCGATGCCAGCTCAGGATGGGCCTGCAGCACGAAATCGCCACGCAGACTCTGCAGCGCAGCCGCGTCGATGCGTTTATGCCTAAGCATCTGCAACAGCGCCAGGGGATCACGGCTGGTTTCATCCACCTCGGCGCCCTGGGCGCGAATAAAATCGACAATCGAAAAGCCGCTCAGAGAACCCACCCGCCCATGCAACTGGCGAAACTCCTCACCGTTCCAACTTACCGGGCTGTCCTTGCGCCGGTACAGGGCATAGATCGAAGTGTGCAGGCGCTTGCGCTCATCCAGGCGGCCGTCGGCATCTTGCGGGTAACGCCCGAGAAGTAAACGCTCCTCCTTGAAGCTGGAGGCAAAAGCACCGTCATAAAAGCCCTGGGCGAGCCCGGACAGACAGCGCTTCCACGGCACGGCAACGAAACTGAACTGCAGCGACAAGGCGTCTTCGACCAAGCGCAGCAATTGCAGGTTGAGCCCGCTGCCGTCGGTCATCACCCAGGGGTAGGAGTTCTGGTCCTCATAGCAGAGGGTTAAGGCCTGAGCCGAGCGCGGGGCCGCACCCACATTGCCGACCAGGCAACAGCAACACAGCAGGCAGATCAACAGCTTGGCCAAGCGCAACGCTCCAAAGCAGTGGTAACCGCCGCTCCTGGCGGGAGTGGAAGGCGCGTCCTGCGCTGCCTTTCAGTATAGATAGGCGTGGACAAGGCACGCTGGCGCAGATCAATTGTCCTGCGCATTCACCGCAAAGCGCTTATCCAGGCCGCTATAGCCCATGCCTACGCCCTTGTGCACTTTCAGCTGCACCGGGATGCGTTCCTTGAGCGCCTCGACGTGACTGATCACACCAATCATCTTGCCGCTGGCGTTGAGGTTATCCAGGGCATCCAGGGCTACCTCCAGGGTTTCCCCGTCGAGCGTGCCGAAGCCTTCATCGAGGAACAGCGAGTCGATGCTGGTCTTGTGGCTGACCAGATCAGACAGCGCCAACGCCAGGGCCAGACTGACCAGAAAGCTCTCGCCACCGGACAAGGTCTTGGTATCGCGCGCCGCATCGGCTTGCCAGGTGTCGATCACCTCCAGCTCCAACTCGCCGCTGCTGCGCCGAGCTAACTGGTAGCGGCCGTGTAAGCGCTCGAGCTGCTGATTGGCCAGGTAGACCAGATGATCGAGGGTCAGACCCTGGGCGAACTTACGGTACTTGGCGCCATCGGCAGAGCCGATCAGGCTGTTAAGCTGCTGCCATAAATCGTATTCGCCCTGCTTGGCGCTAATGGCGGCAAACAGGCTTTGCTGACCGAGCCGGCGTGCGTCATCGCCCTGCAGCTGCGCGCGAATTTCGCCCTGGCGCTCGCTCAGGGTTTTGAGCTGGGCACTAAGGGCGAGCAGGTGTTCATCCAGTTGCGCCACGCTAAGCGCGGTTGCCGGGTTAGCCTGCAGAGCAGCTAACTGCTGCGCAGCGGCACTGGCCAGTGCCTGGGCATCGCTCAGGGCTTTATCCAAGCGCTGACGCAGTTGCTGCAGTGCGGCGCGCTGAGATTCATCAAGTAAGGCAGCCAGATAAGCGGCCTCATCATTAAAGGGGCTGGCGCTTAGCGCGGCCGTCCACAGCTGTTCGGCCTGTTGCAGCCGTGCCTGATCACCCTGCAGACGACTGGACAACTCCTGGCGGCTACCGGCTAACTGCTGCTGACGGCGCAGCACCTCCTCCAGCTGCATCTGCGCCTGCTGCAAGGCTGCCGGCGCATCGGCGGGTTTGCTTAAGGCCGGTTGATCGGCCAGGTGCAATGCGTTCCAACGTTGCTGCCAGAGCTGAGCCAGCTGAGCCGCGCTTTGCAGGCCATGGTCCAGCTCGCTTAGCTCGCGCTGTAAATCCAGGTTCCGCTGCTGATTGTGCTGCCAGCGCTGCCACTCGGCCTGTCGCTCGGCTAGCCAGGCGATCGCGTCCTCCGGCATCTGATAGCCGAACTCGGCCAGAGCCTGGCCCAAGCTTTCACTGCGTTCGTGCGCAACATCCCGCAATTGCTGCAGACGTGACTGGCCTTGTTCCACCTGCTCCTGACGTTGCTGCAGTTGCAGGCGATTGAGCGCCAGCTGCTGTTCCAGCTTGCTGCACTGCTGCTGCAGAACCAAGCGCGCCTGTTGGCATTGTTCAAGGCTGCTGCCTAACTGTTGCAGCTGCTCCAGTTGCTGTTGCAGTTGCTGCAGCTCAATGCTCTGTTGCGTCTGCTGCTTCGCCAGGGCAGCGACATCAACCAGCGGGTTTTCCAGCTGCGCATTAAGCGCCTGCCAACGTTCGTCCTGCTCGGCCTGTATCTGCTGGCCGCGCTCAAATTGCTGCTGTTGCTGCTCCAGGCGGGCGGCGAGCTTTTCCAGCTCGCCAGCCAGTTGCCTGCCTTGCTCGGTCAGCGCCTCCAGCTCGGCACGCTTGCTAGTGAGCAGCGCCTTGGTCGCCGACACGTCCAGGGCCTGATAGGCACTGATCGCCGGGTGCGACTCGGAGCCGCACAGCGGACAAGCCTCGCCGGGTTGCAACTGGGCGCGATGGGCCTCCAGGGCCTGAATGCGCTGTTCCTGCTCCAGCAGTTTTTCCTGGGCCTGCACCTGTTGTTGCAAATCCTTGTAGCGCAGGCGCAACTGCGCCACCTCGCCACCCTTAGCCTGATGCTGCTCGCGCAATAGCGTCACGGCGCTAGCCAGCTGCGTTTGCTCGACTGCCAGATGTTGCTGGGCCACAACCAGCTCGCCCAGCTGAGTCAGCACTCCGCCCTGAATATGCAGCTGCTGCCAGCGCTCACGCAAAGCCGCCTCACTGCGTCCGGCAAGCAGCGCCTGCTGTTGCTGCTGAGCAGTGTCTTCCTGCTCGCGCGCCTGCTGCAGGCGGAGCTGCTCGGTGTTCATCTGATCAGTTTGCTGGCTCAGTTGCGCCTGCAGCGCGGCGATGGTTTCTTGCAGTTGCCGCTGACTGAGTTGCAACTGGGCGATTTCCTCGGCCAATTGCTGACGCGCCTTTAGCTGCTCGCTCCAGCTACCTAGCTGCTCGCCCAGCTGAGCATGTCGCGACTGCTCGGCCAGTAATTGCTGCAACTGTTGCAGGCGCTCGGCCACCTGCTGACGCTGCGCCCGGCAATCGGCAAGCAGCTCCGCGCTAACTTCACGGGCCTGCCAGGTCTGCTCGGCAATCGCCTGTTCAGCCTGGCGCTGCTCAGCGGCATTCTGCTGTAACCCCTGCTCGGTCTGCGCCAGGCTCTGGCGGGCTTGCAGCCAGTCATGGTGCAGCGGTTGCAAACGCAGCGCAGGTTCGCTGGCGGCCAGTTGCGCCAGTTGCGGCTGGGCTTGCCTTAACTCATCCTGCGCCGCCTGTTCGGCCTGCTGGCTGGTGTGCAACTGAGCCTTGGCCTTGCTCAGCTCCTCACACCAGCGGCGCTGGCGCTGCAACTCGGTTTGCTCTGCATCGAGCGCGGCTTGTTCAATAGCTCGCTGTTCGGCCTGCGCCTGCAACTCGGTGCGCTGCTCTTCACTTAACAGCTCGACGCCTTCGGCCTTCGCACGCAGTTGATCGAGCGCGACCTTGACCTCGCGGCACTGCTCAAATACCCGCTGGGAAATCTGCCCGTAGATATCGGTGCCGGTCAGTTCTTCCAGCAGCTCGGCGCGTTGATTGGCGTTGGCCTCGAGAAAGGCGGCAAAGCCGCCCTGGGCCAGCAGCATGGACTTGGTAAAACGCTCGAAATCGAGGCCCGTGAGGCGCTCGGTTTCGCGCAGTTTCTCGTTGATCTTGTCGGTGATTATCTGGCCATTGGCGTCGGCCAGCTCAACCTTGGGCGCCTGCAACGCACCATCGGCCTTGTCGCGGGCACGGCGCTGGCTCCAAAACGCGCGGTAGCCCACGCCCTTGACCTCGAATTCGACCTCGGCCAGGCAATCGGCGGTATGCCGGCTCATCAGCTCGTTGGCGCTGGCCGATATCGTGCTCATACGCGGGGTGCGGTGGTACAAGGCCAGGCAGATGGCGTCGAGCAGCGTGGTCTTTCCGGCGCCGGTCGGCCCGGTGATGGCAAACAGGCCGTTGTCTTTGAATGGTTCAGCGGTGAAATCGATCTTCCACTCACCCTTGAGCGAATTTAGATTTTTCAGACGCAGGCTAAGGATCTTCATACCTCGCCCTCGCGCAGCTCGCTCACCACCTGTTGATACAGCCCCAGCAGGCGCGCCTGCTCGGCCTCATCCAGGCCTTCACTGCTTAAGCGTTGGGCAAACACATCCTCGACGCTTAGCTCATCCAGGGTTTCCTTGGCCTGGCCCTGCAGGCCGGCCACTGCATTGCCGCGCTCGCGGCGGATACGCAGCACCTCCACCGGCAGGCCCTCGCACAGCGCGGCGATACGCAGCTGCAGATCGCTCAGATAATCGTCGGTGCCGACCAGTACCTCCAACCACACCGGCTGCTCGGCACTGCCCTGTTTGGCGGCGTCCTGAATGGCGGCTTCCAATTCCTTTAGCGAGCCGCGCAGCGACAGCAGCGGCTGAAAACGCGGCACCGGTAGCGCGGTGATCTGGCGCAAGCCGCTGCTATCCAGCTCCACCAGCAGCACTTCTTTCTGCTGCTTGGCTTCATCGAAGCTCAGGGCAATGGGCGAGCCGCAGTAACGGATATGTTCCAGGCCGCCGACCTTCTGCGGCCGGTGAATATGCCCCAGGGCGATATAGGCCGCCGGCGGAAAGGCGCTGGTGGGAAAGGCCTCCAGGCTGCCGACATAGATCTCGCGTACCGAATCGCTGGCACTGGCACCGACAGTGGTGAGATGCCCGGTGGCAATAATCGGCAGTTCGCCACCCAGCTCGGCACACTTGGCCTCGGCCAGGGCGTAGAGGTCCTGATAGTGCTGGGCGATTGCCTGCTGCAACGATTGCTGTTTGTCCTGCGCGCTCTGCCCGGCCTGGCTAAGCAAAACGTCGCGCGGGCGGATAAAGGGGATGCCGCAGAGAATTGCACCGGGAGAACCGTCACGTCGATGCAGCACCAGCAGCTGTTCATCCAGCTGCTCACAGACACCGGGAATCACCCGCGTACCCAGCTGAGCCAGCAGCGTTTTGCTCTCACCGAGCATGGCCACCGAATCATGGTTGCCGCCCAGCACCACCAGCTCGCAGCCGGTGTCGCGCAGTTCGACGATAAAGCGGTTGTACTGCTCGCGGGCGTAGCTCGGCGGCGCGCCAGTGTCGAAGATATCACCGGCAATCAGCACGGCATCGACGCCCTGCACGCGCACCTGCTCAATCAACCAGGCGCAGAACGCCTGGTGCTCGGCCTGGCGAGTCTTGCCCATAAAGTGCTGACCGAGGTGCCAGTCAGAGCTGTGCAGGATCCGTATGGGCTGAGTCAAAACTGCCAATCCTTGACCACCATATGGGTCTTCACTTTCTGCATGCCGGGGAAGTTTTCGATCTCGCCGCGCACCTCACTGAAGCGCTGCATTGACGGGGCTTCGATATACACCAGCATATCGGTCTCGCCGCTGATACCGCTGCAACGGCGCACTTCGGGGAACACGCGCATCAACTCGACATAATGCTCGCAGCGCCCGCCGCTATAGAACAGTTCCAGATAGACCTTGATCGCCGCATCACCCGGCGAGGCGACCTGAGCGTGATAACCACTGATAATGCCGCCCTGCTCCAGCTGACGAATGCGCTCGCTGACCGCCGAACGCGACAAGTTGACCTCGCGGGCGATCTGGCTGACGGGCAAACGCGCATCGGCACGCAACAGGGCGAGTATCTGCTGATCGAACTTGTCCACGGGGCTTTCTCAGAAAAAGGTAATACGACGGCCAATTCCGTCACTTTGTTGGATAACGCCGACGCTTCTACAGCGGCGCTTTGCAGGGCAGCGCCCTACCATAGCCGGCAAAACATCAGAGCATACAACATGAGTCGTCTGAACCAGGAATTGGGCCTGCTGCAAGGGATTGGCCTGCTCAGCACCTCGCTGCTCGGCACCGGGATATTTGTCATCCCTGCGCTGGCCGCCACCGCTGCCGGCGAGGCGTCGCTATGGGCCTGGATGCTGCTGATCGCCCTGGTGCTGCCGGTGGCCTTTACCTTCGCGCAGCTGGGCCGCCACTTCCCTCATGCCGGGGGCGCTCCGCACCTCATTGGCCGCGCCTTCGGTGCACGAATGGAGCGCCTGAGCGCGCTACTGTTTCTCGCTGTGCTGCCAGTAGGCCTACCCGCGGCGCTGAATATTGCCAGCGGCTTCTGGCAGGCGCTGTTTGATCTTAGCCGTGGCCAAGCTCTGGCGATCCAGCTGGGCACACTCGCCGCCATGCTGTTACTCGGCCAGCGCCCGGCCAAGGCCAGCGGAGTGATTCAAGGCGCTATCGCCGTGGCGATTATCGCCACCATTGCGCTGATCTGGTGGGTCGGGGACCTGCCCGTCAGCAACCAGCCGCTGCTGCCACCCATCAACGGCTCCTGGCACTTGCTGCCGACGGCGCTGGGCGTGATGTTCTGGTGTTTTGTCGGTATCGAGGCCTTTACCCATATGGGCGAGGAGTTCAAGAACCCCGAACGCGACTTCCCCCTGGCCCTACTGTTCGGCGTGCTGCTGGCCGGCCTGGTGTACTGGGCCTGCTCGGTGGCAGTGCTGAGCCTGCATACCTACGGCGATGTGCAGACCGATGCGGCCTCCATGCCACGCATGCTCGACCTGCTGCTGGGCGACAAAGCGCGCTGGATCGCCGCCACCGTGGGCTACCTGGCCTGCTTCGCCTCAATGAATGTCTATATGCAGGGCTTCGCCCGGTTAATCTGGAGCCTGGCCGATGAAGGCAAACTGCCGGCCAGCCTGGCTCAGCGCAACCAGCACGGCGTACCGGCCCGCGCGCTGCTATTTGTGATACTTGCCTGCGCCCTGTGCGCCAGCCTGGCTAGCGTGCTTAACCTGACCGTGGATGACTTAATCCGCTATGCCAACGGCAACTTTGTAGTCATCTATCTACTGAGCATGGCTGCAGGTTGGATGCTGCTGCGAGGTATCTGGCGCTGGCTGGCCGCATTCAGCGCCCTGCTGTGCGGCCTGGTACTGCTGATGCTCGGCATCGATGCCGGCTATGCCCTGGGCCTGCTGGTGGTGCTCGGGTTACTGGATCGTTGGCGCGAGCAGCGCGGCACACGCCAGCTGGCTGGGCAGAACTGAAATTGCGGCTTAATCGCGCAGCTGAAAATTACCGGTCAGCAGCAGGTCACGACGCTTCTTGCGGCTGATCTGCTGTTGTTTGCACAGCGAATAGACGCGTTCAAAGCCAGCACGATCAATACCCGCATACGCGTCCAAAGCGGCATTTACCAAGTGATCATAATGAGCCTCGTCGATATGCTCCTGCACCAGACGCAAGAACAGGAAGGCAAACTGAAACCCCAGAGCCTCGGACCAGTATGGCGGATGACCGATATAGCAATTCTCCAGGTCAACCACCTTCATCGCCTCCATACGCTGCGGATCAAGCATGATATTGCCAACCCACAGATCCAGATGGCAGACCTGTTTCTCATGCAACTCACCGATCAGGGCAAAAGCGCTCTGCAGAAAAGGCTCAATCTGCATCTGCGGTTGAGCCAACCAGAACTGACCATCGACATAGCCATCTAACATTTCACTGATCAAAAACAACTCGCGCACAGGAAGCAGCCCCCGACGGAGATAGCCGAAACCACGCAGGCGCGGCACAGGGGCACCTTGGCGCCGAGCATCGACACTGTTCATCAGTTCGGCTATCGGCCAGTCATACCAGCCAAGACGACGCTGGCGCCCCAAGGTCACACGCAACCGCGAAGGCAGGCTTTCCAGCTCGACGGTTTTCACGAACAGTCGCGAACGCACACCGCTCATGCAGCCGGAAATATTACGGCGCAATGTACCGTGGTCGCGCTGAGCAAGCAGCGCGGCGATTGGCTCAAGGATATC
This sequence comes from Pseudomonas sp. EA_35y_Pfl2_R111, assembly GCF_963970955.1. Lineage (NCBI taxonomy): Bacteria > Pseudomonadati > Pseudomonadota > Gammaproteobacteria > Pseudomonadales > Pseudomonadaceae > Pseudomonas > Pseudomonas sp. EA_35y_Pfl2_R111. The sequence continues at coordinate 841,814 of NZ_CAXAOM010000001.1, forward strand.
TGCTGCCCCCTCTTCATCGAGATGCAAGGTCAGATCGCCACTGACAACGGTATGGGAAAAGCCTTGCTGGTAGGACTTGAGGTAGCGCATCCCTACATCCGGTTTATTTTAAAGGTTGGCGAAACTAGCGACTTAACTGCGGTGTCTCAATCTATTTTTCATATTTTCGTCACATTTCAGATAAACGCCGCAGACTCAATCCAGCAGCGACACCCTGATAAAAGGGACGCCAGCTATTCTCAGCCCAGGTAACGACAAGGACCGACTATGCGCCGCATTCTCCGAGACCTGAAAATCCTTATTCTCGCCAACCTATGGCTCGTGCCGGTAATCGCGGGTCTGGTTGGTGCGCTGTTCTATTTCGTCGCGCCACCGCCACCGATGCACGCCCGCATGGCAACGGGTGCGATGGCAGGTGGTTACCATGCATTTGGCCAGCGCTTACAGGCTGAACTTGCGCAGCAGGGCTTCACCCTGGAGCTGGTTAACAGCGCCGGCTCCGAGGACAACCTTGACAAACTTACCGCGGGTGATGTGGAGCTGGCCCTGGTGCAGAGTGGCCAGGAACTGACCCTACCCGATGAGACACGCGAGGAGCTGAAAGGCCTGGGCGTGATGTACCGCGAACCGCTTTGGCTGTTTCTCGCTGACGGGGCCAAGTTCGAGCGTTTGGCCGATCTGATGACTTTACGTCTGGCGGTTGGCGCTCAGGGCAGTGGCACTCAAGCGGTTACCGCGGCATTGTTTGCCGCCAACCGCATTGGCCCAGCAGAGTATCCCCAGAGCTGGCAACAAATGGGTGGCAGCCGCGCCGCCGAGGCTCTGATTGACGGCACCCTGGATGCAGCCTTTTTCGTTGGCCCTGCGGAAAACGCACTGATTCAGCGCTTGGCGGCTGAACCTAAAGTGCGCCTGGTCAGCCTGCGCCGCACCGAGGCCTATCTGGCGCGCCTGCCTTACCTTAGTCAATTGCATGTAGGCGAAGGGATGCTGGATATGGCCCATAACACTCCGGATCGCGACATCATCACCCTCGGCCCGGTCGCCACCCTGGTAGCTGGCGACACGTTCCACTCATCACTGACCCCGTTGATCCTGGAAGCCGCAAAAAACGTCCTCAAGAATGGCAGCCTGCTCGACCCTGCCGGGAGTTACCCAGCCAAACCGCCACTGTCGCTCAACACCCTGAGCGAAGCCGATTACTATTACGACAAGGGCCTGCCGATCCTGCAGCGCTATCTGCCATTTCGCATCGCCTCGCTGGCCGACCGCTATATCATCCTGGCTATCCCGCTACTGGTACTGCTGTTTCCGCTGTTCAAGGCTATTGGCCCGATCTACCAGTGGCGTATCCGCGCACGCATCTACCGCTGGTATAAGCACCTGCGGGAAATCGACCAACAACTGTACAAGGGCAACCTACCCCGTGACCTGAACGCCGAGATCGCTCGACTGGAGCGCCTGGAGGACGAGTTGGCGCGGATTGAAGTACCACTTTCCTATTCCAATGAGCTGTACCAGTTGCACATGCACTTGCGCTATATGATTGAACGGCTGCAAGCGCTCAAGCAGCGGGAGTTGACGGTCAGTTAGACCGCCAAGCAGCAGCGAACATTTTTTACAGACAAAGAAAACCCCGCCAAAGCAGAGCCTGGCGGGGTTTTTCTTTTCAGCCAATCACTTGATCCAGTGTTTACCCCAGTGAGTGATGTCGTAGCTCTGCGCACTACGCGCCACACTCTTCTCGGCCGTAGCAGCCTCGATTTGGTCATCAACTACTTTGGTGGAGAACGACAACCAGCTGGTCACAAAGGCCATCGCGTCGCCATTGATCTCCAAGGCACGCTGGGCGATGTTGTTCAGATCGTCGCAGCTATCGTGGTAGCAAGGGTCCAGCGCGATGCCTGCTGTACCGCCATAACGGCTCGCCTGCTCAGGCGTTTTCAGCACTTCAGCTCCGGTAAACAACCCACCAAAAGCGATACCGTCCAGGAAGAACTGTGCGTAATCCGAACGGAACGTGATCTCATCGCCTTCTGACGGCAGGCCGCGCAGTTTGTAGTACTCCTCGAACAGCTTCTCGATGGCGCCAGAACCGGGCGGACCTTGCAGACCGAACGCCGAGCCGTCGCCGTCATAGATGAAGTAGGCGAAGTTTGGCGAGGCAATCATGTCGAAGTTCAAGTACGCCTTGATCTTGGTTTTCTGCTCTGCCGGAAGCTGATTGACGTAGTACGTCGAACCAACCAACCCCGATTCCTCAGCCCCCCACCAAGCGAAACGTAGCTTGTTCTTCGGCCGAACCTTCTGCAGTTGCAACGCCAACTCCAGCAACGCGGCACTGCCGGATGCGTTGTCGTTGATGCCTGCACCCTCATACACCGAATCGAGGTGAGCACCGGCCATCACCACGTTGTTGGCATTGCCGTGACGGCTCTCGGCGATCAGGTTGAACGTTTGCGTGCGCTCGCGCACCACGTCGGCCAGCATGCGCACCTGAGTGTCTGCACTTTGCGCCAGGCCAACGCCGACATCATAGGTGGCAAAAAAGGCCGGGATACCGCCGGCATAGCTGTCACCCAAGGTGGCGTTGAGCAAGCCTTTGCGGTCTTCCGTGTCGCCCTGGTTGAAGATAATCACCCCTGAGGCACCGGCCGCCGCGGCGTTCTCCGCCTTTATCTGAAAGTTACAAGTACCGCGCTGCAGCAAGGCGATGGAGCCGGAGGGGAAGTCGACAAAGTCTTCAGCCTCACAACCACTGCTGGACAGGTTGCCCGCACCAAGCGCGATATCCACAGCCGCCACCGGTGCGCTGATGTCACCGTCCTCAGTTTGCGACAGGTAGGTGAAATCCACATCCCATTCATACACCGCTGGCGTCGGCGCTAAAGCCTGCAACTCGCCCGGCCCTTGCGGGTAATAAGCGGTAAAGGGGAACGGCTGCACCTCCACGCGGTAGCCGGCACCTTCCAGGGTGGACTTCACATAGTCGAGCGAGCGCTGATAGCCGGGCAAACCCGCCGCTCGATTGCCGCCATTGGCTTGAGCGATATCCTTGAACATCTGCAAATGGATGGACGTGTTGCTCGCCTGCATACAGCGCGGCAACCCTAAAGTAGTGCTATTGAGCAGGCCAAACCGGCATTCCAGAGGGCCCAAACGCGATGGGCTCCAAAACGCGTTAAATAGTTGGCTACTGCTTTTATTCGACTCGGCGAGCACCTCGCCAGAGATCGCCGCCAGTAGGCTTCCAACAATCAGACCGCTTCTCACAATCTTGTTATGCATGCTGCCTCCAATCCATATATGGAGTTTTTAGGTGCGACAGCGCTTGTGACACCGCCGCGATAGGTCCCTTTACTGCGTCGTGTGGACAGCTACATAACCTAGACGTGGATATTCAACTTCGCGAACCTTCACCGCTATTTTTCTTGAAAATAAGAACTTATCGACGAATATAGAAGCAAATTGCCAGCATTTTGCCATCAATCATCGGGCTTTGGTGGACGCCTGCGCGGCGGTTAAGTGCCCGGCGCATCGCGCCGGCCGATGGAGAGAGGCCGGTACTCAGGTAAACTCTGCGCACATTTGTAAATGGGTTCCGTGCTGGCGCGTCCAGCAGCCGAGGAACCATCACCCCTTGCGACTGACGTGAAGACCTAGCCCCATGCCGATCCGCCACTGCATCGTCCACCTGATCGACAAAAAGCCCGATGGCACACCCGCGGTGCTGCATGCCCGCGATACCGAGCTGGCTGCCTCGCAAGCCATCGAGAACATGCTTGCCGACCTCAACGAAAGCTATAACGCCAAGCAGGGCAAGGCCTGGGGCTTTTTCCATGAGGAGTCCGGGGCATACCCGTTCAGCGGCTGGCTGAAGCACTACCTCGACGAAGGTCAGGACTTTGCCGCCTTCAGTCGTCAGGCGGTCGAGCAGCTGCAGAAGCTGATGGAAGAATCCAACCTGTCCACCGGCGGCCATGTGCTGTTCGCCCATTATCAGCAAGGCATGACCGATTACCTGTCGATCGCCCTGCTACACCACAGTGAAGGCGTGGCGGTGAACGAGGCGTTGGACGTGACCGCCGCCAAGCACCTGGACCTGAGCCAGCTGCACCTAGCGGCGCGGATCAACATCTCCGAGTGGCGCAACAACGCCAACTCCAAGCAGTACATCTCCTTTATCAAGGGAAAGAACGGCAAGAAGGTCTCGGAGTACTTCCGCGACTTTATCGGCTGCCAGGAAGGCGTCGACGGCCCGGGCGAAACCCGTACCCTACTGAAAGCCTTCAGTGACTTCGTGGAAAGTGAAGACCTGCCGGAAGAACAGGCCCGCGAGAAGACCAAGACCTTGGTCAGCTATGCTGCGAACCAGGCCAAACAAGGCGAGCCCATCACCCTCGATGAGCTATCCGGACTGATCGACGAAGAACGGCCCAAGGCCTTCTTTGAGCATATCCGCAACAAGGATTACGGCATGGCTCCGGAATTTCCGGCGGACAAACGCACCCTAAGCCAGTTTCAGCGTTTTACCGGGCGCGCCGAAGGCCTATCAATCAGCTTTGAAGCTCACCTGCTCGGCTCGAAGATCGAGTACGACGAAAGCACTGACACCCTGGTGATCCGCAACCTGCCGACGCAGCTCACCGATCAGCTCAAGCGCCGCAAGTCCTAAGACCATGACGCGCCTGCCGGACAACCTGCTGGATGCCTGCCGCTGTGACCCGGCAGCGCCCTTTGCCCAGGGTCCGGCGCGCGACTTCGGCCTGGATAAGCAAATGGCCAAACTGGCTCTGGCAGAACTGCGCCCCTGGCTCAACCAGCAACAGCGCATGCTCTGGGCCAATCGGCGTAATGCCCTGCTGCTGATCCTGCAAGGCACCGACTGCTCCGGCAAGGATGGCGTGATTCGCCGGGTGGTCAGCAGCTTCGATCCTCAGGGCCTGCGCATTCACAGTTTTCAGAAACCCGATGCCTGCGAACAGCGCCATGAATTTCTCTGGCGCTACCAGCGGCGTTTGCCAGGGCTGGGCCTGCTCGGGGTATTCAACCGTAGCTACTACGAAGGGCTGATCAGCGACCCGCTGGATGGCCTGTGCAGCGCCGCCGAGCTGCCCGCGCGCCAGCAGGCGATTCATACCTTCGAGACGGAGCTGATCAGCCAGTCGATTCGGCCGCTGAAATGCTTTTTGCAGCTATCCAAAGACGAGCAGAAACGCCGCCTGCAAGAGCGCCTGGAAAAACCGCATAAACGCTGGAAACTGCACAGCAGCGACCTGCAGTCCTACCGCGAATTTGACCTGCGCCAACAGCGCTGGGCAGAGCAGCTAACGGCCAGCCACAGTGACGCAGCGCCCTGGTACGTGATTCCGGCGGATCATCGCTGGCTGCGCGACTGGCTGGTGGCTAGTCTGCTGGCCCGCGAGCTGGAAAGCTTGCAGCTGGACTGGCCGGATACCCCGCCGCCGTTCAGTTTGGAAGAATTGCAGCGCAGTTAGCCGACTCACTAGACCCTCAACAGAACCCGGCAAAGGAACGCCCCATGAAGAAAGTCATCCTGCTGCTAAGCGCCCTGGCGCTGTTCCAACACTGGGACACGGTGCAGCGCTGGTTTCAACCACCGCTGGCCGAGCGGCCGGGCGAAGTGGTGTTGTATGCCACGCAATGGTGTGGCTACTGCGCCAAGACCCGCGAACAACTGGCGCAGGACCAGATTGCCTATCGGGAAATCGATATCGAGAAAGACCCAGCCGGCCAGGCGACCTTCAAGGCCCTAGGTGGCCGCGGGGTGCCCTTGCTGGATATCAAGGGCACGCTGGTGCACGGCTACGACCCCAAAGCGATGCGAGCCGCGTACTAAAACCTCGGCGCGCACGTTAAACCGTGCGCGCCGAGCATTGCAGCCTTACAGCGCTTTGATGGCAAAACCCACACGCGGGAAATGCACATGCACGGTGCCGGCGCGTGGGTCTTCGCGGCGCAGGATCAGCTCTTCGCTGCCGCTAAAGACCAGCTCGCCTTCCACCGCATCCACACCGTAATCGATGGCGGAAATCGCCACCTGCTGGCCGACGGCAAAACCGTTTGGATCAGCCAGCGCTGCATCCGGCAAAGCAGCCGGAGTAGCATCACGGGCGATTCCGACGGCATCTTCAGCACTGATGTCACTGAATGAGCCGTGACCAAAGTCCAGCACCCGCGCCAGCCAGGCGGTGATTGCCGGATAGGCGTCGACCAGTGGCGCAGTCACCGGCGTACCCCGCAGGAACCACAGCGGGTGGGCCATGGCGATATCGGCCAGCGACGGCTCACCAAACAGGAAGTCGCCCGGTTCGCGCTCAAGCTGCTGCTGCAAACGCGTCATCAGCGTGGGCCACTGGTGTTTGGCTAAGTCCAGCGGAATGCGCGCCGCCAAGCCGCCGGTAAACAACGTCGAACGGTCTGCGATAAAGGTTTTGAGAAACTCCGGAGGCAGCTTGCCGAAACGCGCAGCGATGGACTCTGGCTGAAACACCAAGCTGACCGCGTGCAGAAACACCTGGGAATCGGCCCACTGGGCGAAGCAGGCGACATTGAATTCCTGGCCCTCGGGGAACAGCGCGGGTGTGCTTTTTTCCGCTTCCAGACGGCGGGCGATCAGCGCAGTGTCGCAGTAGATATCAGCGCCGACCTGCAGCACGGGGGTCTTGCGGTAGCCGCCGGTTAGTGCGGTCAGATCCGGTTTAGGCATGATTGGCGGAATCAGCACCGAACGCCAGGACAGCTGCTTGAAACCGAGCATCAACCGCGCTTTTTCGGCGAAGGGCGAGGTTGGGTAATGGTGCAGGATCAACTCGTGCATAACAGGCTCCGCAGCAGTTCAGGTAGACCAGCAGCTTAACCGCGCAAACCGTAGCGGCCTACCCGCTTAGCCTGATATCGCGCTATCAGCTACAGCGATAACAGACGCCGTAGCCACCAAGGCCTCCTTGGCCAGCTTGCTCATGGCCTTGACCGCCCGTTCGCGACGCAGCGCATCGCCTTTGCCAGCACAGCGTTCGATGTACACCAGGGCCTGGGCCGGGCTGGAGTGGAAAAAGCGCGCACCCTTGCCGCTCTGGTGTTTGGCAAAGCGCTTGTGCGGATCGTCGCTGATGCCGCAGTACAGCGCGCCATTGGCCGCCCGCACCAGATAGACAAACCAGGGCTTGGCAGCAGCAGGGATTTCCACAGAGATCACATCAGACATCACGAAGATCGACAGACAGGCAAAGTAGGTCGCCGAGCTTAACAGACCGTTGAAAACGTAGGCGAGGCAGGCAAGACAAGGCGCTACGTAGTAACAGCCTCCGGCTGGTCAAAGCGGCGAGGAAGCGGACTGGGCTCGCACGCGAGTGTACTTTTGTACATGAGCATGACTCGCTTCGCTCGCCCTTCGGGCCGCGCTGCAGCGCGTTAGCCAGGCGGCTTTCCGAGCCTGTTTTTAACGCAGCATTGCCAACGTAGGTAGTTTCTCAACGGACTGTTAACGACTCTTCTGAAAGGCCGCCAAACCTTTACCCGCCTGCTGGCGAATGGCGTTCTGCACAAACGGCGCCCAGCCCAGCAGTCGACCTTTAAGGCCCAGCGCCTGACCGGCCCAGCGCCACAGATTGAAGTGATCACGGTGCTCGCAGATCTTGCCGTCACGAAAACGGAAGTTGGCCTCGATATGGTTGACCACCTGATTGCCAGTCTGGCTAAAGGTGTAGGTCGCCACCCAGCGCGCCCGCCCAGAATGATCATCCGCCGCCACGCCATCAAAGGTCAGGGAAAAGCCCTGAGCCTTGGCGCAGAGCATGCGCCACATATCGCCGGCAGCCGCACCGCGCAGGTCGGTAAACACCGGGTCGCTGAACTGCACGTCTGCGCTGTAACAGCCGGCCATGGTCTCGGCATCCAGCTGCTGGAAGGCTTCATAGAAACGGGTGATCAGCGCGGCATTGGGGTGAGTCATAGGGCGAACTCCGGTAGGGGACGTGCGAGCAGTATTGCCGTTAAAGCGCTGCCGCGCGATTGGCGCAAAAGACATACTTGTGTCAATAATCGCCAACCCCATCAAGCCTGAGCGCGTCATGCTGAAGATTGCCCTGTACGTTTGCCCGCAAACCGTGTGTTCCAGCCTGAGCATGGCGATGGACGCTTTTGTGCTGGCCAACCGTCTAGCCGAGCAGCGGCTGTTCCAGTTGCAGCGCGTCAGCCTGGATGGACAAGCGGTCGATCTGGGCTTTGCGCAAATCCAGGTCGACGGCGACCTGAGTCTCGCCGAACACGCCGACCTGATTCTGCTCGCCGCCAGTGGCAGCGCCATCGACAGCACCCTGAGCGACAATGCCGCCCTGCTGCCCTGGCTGGCGCAGCGCCCGCCTCGCCAGCAACTGGCCAGCCTGTGCAGCAGCGCTTTTCTATTGGCTGCCGCTGGTTTGCTCGATGGACGCCGCGCCACCACTCACTGGGCGCTGGCTGCTCAGTTTCGCCAACGTTTCCCACAGGTCACTCTGCAGATCGAGCAACTGGTTTGCGAAGATGGTCACCTGCTCAGTTCAGGCGGCGCGCATGCCGGGCTTGACCTGTGCCTACACCTGATCCGTCAGCATGGCGGCGACGGCCTGGCGCAGCTGGTGGCCAATGCCTTGGTCTTCGACAGCCAACGTGGCCAGCAGTCACGCTTCGCCCCGTTACTGCCGCCAACCAGCGCGGATGGCCAGCTCACGCCAGTGTTGCAATGGCTGCATCGCCATCATGGCGAAGCCATCGACCTCAACCGCCTGGCTGCTCAGGCCAATTGTTCATCGCGCACCCTGTTGCGGCGCTTCAAGGCGAGCACCGGGCTGACGCCTAACGATTATCTGCAACGCGTGCGCATCAGCGCTGCACAGCGAGCCCTACATAGCCCGGCGTCATTGGAGCAGATCGCCGAACAGGTTGGTTATGCCGACCGCGCCACCTTTGCCAAGCTGTTCAAGCAACTCTGCGGGGAAAGTCCCGGGGCGTTTCGCAAGCGCCTACGCCAAACAAACTGAACGTCGCAGCAACGGATCAACTTGCCGCGCCTGCACTTGGCGATAAAGTCCCGAATGGATTAATTGTTTAATTCTTGCGAAGCCACCATGCCGACCACCTTCTTATGTGCTGGATCCAAACATGCAACGCTTTCTCGGTTTTAACTTCGCAACCATTCAGGCGCTGGGCATTCCCTTGGTGGCTGGGCTGTTTATCTGCGCCGTCACTGGTGAGCTGCGCAACCAACGCGTCACGCTGGAATGGCCATTTTTGATTGATGTCGATTACCCGCTGCTGGAAATCCTGCTGCTATCGATACCCAGCATGTTGCTCTACGCAGCCTCAGTTAGGGCGCTGAAAACGCCTCAGTGGCGAGCTGCCAGCTTTGTTCTGCTGGCTGTGCTGGCGGCCTACTTCAGCTGCAAGGTCTTTGCTCAGGCCTTTGGTAATACCTGGGCGCCGTTAGAGATTTTCTTCGGGCTGTTTCTCGGACACCTGCACCTGCTTGCAATCGCCCTGCTACCCGGCCTGCTGCTGTGGTGGCTCATTGATGTACTCGCAATGGCAATACGCAGACGCCAGGCGCAGGCGTGAGCACCTCGCCCAGCGCCTGAGCGCAGTCGAGCTTCAGGATGCGCGCTTCGACCCGCCCTACTCCAAGGCGCATACCGGGCTGATCAGCGGCGGCCCCGCGCGCACGACCGTGGCCTTCGGCACCGAAGGCGGCTGTTCCACCAGGCCGGCATCCCCACCGTGGTCTGCGGGCCGGGTAGCATGGAGCAGGGCCATAAGCCGGATGAGTTTGTCAGCCAGCAGCAGCTCGATGGCTGCGATGCGATGTTGGTGCGTTTGGCCGCTTGGCTGCAAGAAAGTGTCTAGGCCCGATCAGCAGCGCGCTCCCCCGAAATAAACGCCGCGATATACGCCGCACTGGCGTCGGGATATTGATTCTGTGGCCCATGCCCGGTGCTGGGCAGGGTCAGCAGATGCAGAGTGGGCAAGGCGCGATTGAGTGCGTACCAGTTCTCCACGGGGAAGACGATGTCGTGATCGCCGCCGAGGTGCAGCACCGGCGTCTGCGTTTGTTTGAGGGCATCCAGCGCAGCCTGCAGCGGAAACATCGGATTGCGCGGCCCGTCACCCAGGGACTGCGCGGCCCAGGCATAAGGTACCGGCGTGCAGCGCCCGTCTCTGCGTTGGGCAATGCGCTCGGCCGAACGCAACGCAGCTTCACGGCTACTCGCCGAGGTCGGCTCGAAGAACAGGCTGACGAAATCCTCGAAATCGTTATCGCGAGCCGCCAGTTGGTAGAACTGTGGTTCACCGGTTTTGACCAGAGGGCCGGGCGGCGTTGTGGCAATCAGCAGCAGATGACTGAGCAGTTGCGGCGCTTGCAACAACACCAGTTGCGCCGCGACGCCGCCGATAGACCAACCACCCAGCACCACCCTGCCCAGCTGCAGCGCGCCGATCAGATCGATGACGTCCTTGGCCAGTGCGGCCGGGTCATAGGTGGGCTGGCCTGTGGACCAACCAAGACCGCTGTAATCGAAGATATAAACCCGAAAGCCCCGCGCGGCGAGCGCATCAAGGAAGGCGGGGTCCCAATCGTCCATGATGCCTCTGAAGCGCAAGCACAGCACCAGCGGCGTGCCCTCGCCAATTACTCGATACGCCAGACGGCGGCCGTCGACCTCAACGAACTGGTTGGGTACTGTGCAGGCAGATATGGAAAGGCTCATGATCATTCGCTCCAAATCAAAGAATCTTCAGCTTCAGCGCAGCAACTCAAGCGCCAACGCTACACCCGCGCCATAAGCCGGGTCAGCCTTGTTGCAGTTGCCGATATGGCGCAGCTTGACCTCATCGGGTGCATCACCCAGCGCTCTGGCTGTGTTATCGAATAGCGCCTGCTGCTGCGCCGGGCTCATCAGGCGGAACAGGTCGCCGGGCTGCTGGTAATGATCGTCGTCAATACGGTGATCCCAGTTGGTCGCACTGCCGTCGAGTGGCAACGGCGGCTCGCGCAGTTCCTGCTGATCCTCCCAGACGCCCTGACTATTGGGGAAATGGGCGATGGTCGAGCCCTGATTGCCATCGGTGCGCATGGCGCCGTCGCGGTGGTAGCTGTGGTACGGGCAGCGCGGCGTGTTAACCGGGATCTGGTTGAAGTTGACGCCCAACCGGTAGCGCTGGGCATCACCGTAGGAAAACAGCCGTGCCTGCAGCATCTTGTCTGGCGAAAAGCCAATACCAGGGACGATGTTGGCCGGCGAAAAAGCCGCCTGCTCTACTTCGGCAAAGTGGTTGTCTGGGTTGCGGTTCAGCTCCAACACACCGACCTCGATCAACGGGTAGTCGCCGTGCGGCCAGACCTTGGTCAGGTCGAAGGGATTATGCGGATGGCGCTGCGCCTGCTCTTCGCTCATCACCTGAACGCACAACGTCCAGCGTGGAAAGTTGCCATGCTCGATGCTCTGATAGAGATCGCGCAGATGGCTTTCGCGATCCTGGCCGATCACCGCGCCCGCCTCGGCATCACTGAGGTTCTCGATACCCTGTTGGCAGCGCAGATGAAACTTGACCCAGGCCCGCTGGTTGTCGCCGTTGATCAGGCTAAAGGTATGGCTGCCAAAACCGTGCATATGCCGATAGCTGCGCGGAATGCCGCGCTCGCTCATGGTGATGGTGACCTGGTGCAGCGCCTCGGGCAGCAGGGTCCAGAAATCCCAGTTATTGCTGGCACTGCGCAGGCCGCTGCGCGGATCGCGCTTGACCGCATGATTGAGATCCGGGAAGCGCATCGGGTCGCGGAAGAAGAACACCGGGGTGTTGTTGCCGACCAGGTCCCAGTTGCCTTCATCGGTGTAGAACTTCACCGCGAAGCCGCGAATATCGCGCTCGGCATCGGCCGCGCCGCGCTCGCCCGCCACGGTAGAAAAGCGCACGAACAGCGGCGTCTGCTTGCCGACGTAGGCAAACAGACTGGCGCGACTAAAACGGCTGATGTCGCCCGTCACCGTGAAGGTGCCGTAAGCGCCGGCGCCCTTGGCATGCATACGTCGCTCGGGAATCACCTCACGGTCAAAATGGGCAAGCTTCTCGATCAGCCAGATATCCTGCAGCAGCGCCGGCCCACGTGGCCCGGCGGTCTGGATATTGAGGTTGTCGACCACCGGCGCGCCGGTGGCATGAGTCAGTTTGTTCGTGGACATGCCAGGTACTCCTCAACAGGTGCGTCAGACAGCCGCCGGCAACGATAGAGGCAGCTCCGCTGAATGATTTAGTCCGTGGACTTCCAGGTTGCAGGCAGCGACAGGTCACCGGAGGCCACATCCCACACGCTGGAAACACACAACAGCGGGTTATGCAGATCGGCGTTTACCTGCAACGCAGTGGCTACCCCGTCGTAGTTGAAACTGGCGGGAAAACCGGCGGCGGTCAGCGGTACACGTATCTGCGCGGCATCGTTCTTCACGCTGAGGTCATAGCCGGGCGAGTCGATGTAGATCGGCACACCAGGCCAGGTAGGCGGCAGCTTGGGCTTAGCACCCTCGGAAATATCACGCACCTTGAGGCCGCTGGGACCGCAGTTGGTGTCCTTGGTCAGCACCACCCAATGTGAGTGCCACAGGCCGCCATCGTTGGCCTTGTCGCCATCGCCGTTCTCATCGAGCTGCGGCGTGTCGTCGAAGTCCGGATGCGAAGTCAACGCCAGGGCAAGGATGCCCGAGCCCTGCTCAAACCCAACTACACCGCTGTCCAGGCTGGTGGGCCAGACGTAGCTGTAAACCTCAGCGCCAGCGAAGCTGCCCTTGGCTGTCGGCGTGCGGCTACCGGCTTTACCGTCGACCAGTTGTTCGAACACCAGATCGTTGCCGTCCTTGAATACGCGGGTATGCACTAGGTCGAAAGCAGCCTCGACCTGAGCACTTTTTTCGCTGTGGATACCCCCGCCGTCATGCGCCCAGGCAGGACTTAACAGCAACGCCCCACATGCAAAAGTCATCATGTGCCTCATAGGACCTCCTAGAGCGCCTGCAGATACTCTGCAGTGGAAATCACCTGCGCATAGCCGAAGCTGAGCGCCGCCATAAAGGCCGCGTGAACTTGCTCAGCGGGCACTTTGACGCCGTTGAACTCGAGGTCGAGGGTGGCGCAGGCGTCGTGCAGCACCGTGGTGGCGTAGCCTAAATCCGCGGCGGCGCGGGTGATGCCGTCCACGCACATATGGCTCATATTGCCCACCACCACGACGGCCTCAATGCTATGCCGATCCAGCACGGCCTTGAGCTCGGTTTCACGGAAGGAGTTGATGTAGTGCTTGAGCACCACCGGCTCGTTGGGCTGATTGATCACGCTGGGGTGCAGCTGCGCGCCCTCACTGCCGGGGCGGAAGAACGGCGCGTCGGCACTGGTGAACTCATGGCGGATATGCACGACAAGATCGCCGCGCTCACGAAACACGGCGATCACCTGCGCCGCCTTGGCGGCAGCTGCCTCGACCTTGCTCAGGGTCCACAGCCCGCCTGGAAAGTAATCGTTCTGAATATCCACCACGATCAACGCTGTTTTGCTGCTCATATACCTGCCCTTTCAATAGGTGTACACAATGCCGCTGACAGCCGCTTAGCTGCGCAGGAAGGCCAGCATGTCGGCGCTGAGTTTTTCCTTGTGGGTATCAGTGATGCCGTGGGGCGCACCGGGGTAAATCACCAGTTTGGCGTGCGGCACCAGCTTGGCCGAGGCGCGTGCGGCGGCGTCCACCGGGACGATCTGGTCGTCGTCGCCGTGCAGGATCAGCGTGGGGATGGAGAACTTCTTCAGGTCTTCAGTGAAATCGGTTTCGGAAAAGGCCTTGATGCAGTCGTAGGCGTTCTTGTGCCCGGCCATCATGCCCTGCATCCAGAAGGCGTCGATCACCCCCTGGGAGGGTTTGGCGCCGGGACGGTTGTAGCCAAAGAACGGGCCACTGGCGACGTCCTTGTACAGCTGCGAGCGGTCGGCAATTGAGCCCGCACGAATGCCGTCGAACACCGAAAGTGGCAGACCGCCGGGATTGGCCTCGGTCTGCACCATCAGCGGCGGAACCGCCGAGATCAGCCCGGCTTTAGCCACTCGCGCCGTGCCGTGCTTACCGATATAACGCGCCACCTCACCGCCGCCGGTGGAGAAGCCAAACAGCGCAGCACCGCGTACATCCAGGTGATCGAGCAACTGAGCCAGGTCATCGGCGTAGGTGTTCATCTCGTTACCGTTCCAGGGTTGGCTGGAGCGGCCGTGGCCACGCCGGTCGTGGGCGATCACCCGATAGCCGTTATTAGCGAGGAAGAACATCTGCGCCTCCCAGCTATCGGAGTTGAGTGGCCAGCCGTGGCTGAGGACGACAACCGGGCCTGTGCCCCAGTCCTTGTAATAAATCTCGGTGCCGTCGCGAGTAGTAATAGTGCCCATGGTCTTGCGCTCTCCATTCTCAGGTTGCGGACCGGTTGCTGCGGAGCCACTGCCGCGCATGCAACCGCCTAGGGGTAACAACATCGTTGTGGCCAGCACGGCCGAGCCGAGTAGCAGCTGGCGACGGCCTTTATTCAGGGGTTGTTCAGGGTTTTGCGGCATCGGCGGGCTCTCCTTTGATTGACGATTGCGGCAGGCGTACACGCATCAGGTTCCAGGTACTCACCCGCTCTTCCCACTCATCGCCCTCGGCAGGCGTCAACGGCAGGGCCAGGTTGCTGACCACCATCCACTCGCCCTGCACCACGCTGCTGGCGGGAAACAGCAGGCCACGCGGCGCGCCATTGCTGGCGATGCCCTGAAAACCACCCGCACGCACGCGGATCAGCCCGCGCTCATCGATCCCGAACAATTGGTCGATCTGATTGGCCAGCAGCCACAGCAAACCGTCGTGAAACAACAAGCCATCAGCCCCCGGCAAGCTCTCGGCCAGCACCTGCACCTCGCCGTTCGGCATGCCCATCCGCAGCAGGCGACCGTCACCGGCGTTGTTGATATACAGCTGACGTTCGTCGGCACTGAAGGCCAGGCCGTTGGCACCGAAGGGCAGAGAACCCGCCGTGGCCAATAGCGGATCACGCGACAGCACCTCTAGCGCGCAGGGCTTGCATCGCGTGGCATTGGCGATGCGATACAGCGCGCCCTGAAAAGAGTCGGAAACATAGAGGTCGCCGTTACGAGCGAACACCAGACCGTTGGGTGCAGGCATGCCGTTGGAGCCAAAGTGGATCTGATCCTGGCTGCCGTCCGGGTTGGCCACCGCGCGCGCAGCCGGTGCCGGCGGGTTCAATTGCGGGAAGTCGAGTAGATCCTCAATGGGAGTATCTGCCGCAAACTCGGCCGGAATGCGTTGCAGTTTGCCCGCGCCAAAATTGAGGATGTATATCTGGCCGTCGGCATAGCCCAGCCCCGTCAGTGGGGTAACGGCAAACGCGCGTTGCGCCAACAGCCGGCCGTCCGCCGTATAACGCAGCAGCTGGTTATTGCGGGCGCTGGCGGGTTGGCGGGCATCGAAGGTGCCGACGTAGATTTCGCCGTTGTGCGGATTGACGGCGAGCCCTTCCGGATAGCGCACGCCGGCTGGCAGTTCGGCGAACGGCTCGACCTCAAGCAGCTGCGGCCCCTGCGACTCAGCCCGCACAAAGGCGGGCGCAGCGGCCAGAACCAGCCAGAGGATGCCCATACTGCGCTTCGACAGACTCATATAGCCTCCACTCGCGTCGACAATGCTCGAACACTTCTGGGGGCTCGTCAGGACGCCGAATGCGGGGCAGCGGATGGCGAGCAGTGAGCTGATGCTGACGGCATTCAGCAGTGGCCGGCTACGTAAAATCGGCAAAGTTGCTCAGCCTGTAGATTTGCCTGTTTTACGTATCGCTGCCCTGCAGCTCAGTGCAGCCTGGAGCCATCACCTACGGCTAGGACGCCGCCATGCCACCACGCACCACGCCGCGCCAGCGTGCTCGCCAAGCCACTTACGAGAGTCTGCTAAGCCAGGTATTGCAGCTGCTACCGATCACCACCGGTCGTACACCGCGCCTGGCCGAGTTATGCCGCGCAGTGGGCGTCAGCGAACGCACCCTGCGCAGCGCTTTCGTCGCCACTCTGGGTATGGCTCCGGCGCGTTATTTGCGCCTGCGCCGCTTACACCTGCTGCGTGCCTCGTTGGCTGTGGCCGACCAGAGTCACACCAGCGTTGCAGAGGTCGCTCAACGTTTCGGCTACACCGACTGCGGACGTATGGCGGCGAATTACCACGCGCTATTCGGCGAATACCCTAGCGCGACCTTGCAGCGTGGGGTCAACGGTGACTGAGCGACAAAGCCGGTGGCACAGGCCGCCGACTGCGCAGCGAATGCGACGGCAGTTCGCCGAAATAGCGCCGGTAGAAGCCGGCGAAGCGGCCGAAATCCCACACGCCAAAACGTGCGCAAATATCGGTGATGGTCTCCCCTGGCGGCGCGCGCAGAATGGCGCGGCGAATCGCGTGCAGGCGGTGCTGCATCAGATAACGATGCGGGCTCATGCCCAGGTAGCGGGTGAACAGGTTGCGCAAGGTGCGCTCCGAGGTATTGCAGGCCTGGCACAAGTCGACCATATGCAACGGGGCATCCGGCATCGCATCCAGCAGTTCCAGCGCCCGTCGCAGAATCTGCTGATGGCTCTGCTGGGCGGCCACACCGCGCTGCGCAGGCGTTGCCGGCAGCAGGCTGCGGAACACCAGCGCCATCAGCTCGTTGCGCGCCGCGCTCTCGGCCGCCGGGGCATGCAGTTCCTGCGGTGCGCAATGATCAATACGCAGCAGGCGCAGCGCCAGCCAGACCAGCGGTGCCAAGTCCTGCTGGGCCCGGCAGATCAGGTTGCGCGAAAGGATCGACGCGTCGAACTCGTCCTCATGCTGCTGCGCCCAACGCAGCACCAGCTCGCAGGACATCGCCACCGTCATCCAGCTCGCTGGCTGGCTGGCGTCGATATGGAACATCGCTTCGGGCACCATCCAGCCAATCAGACGGCGGTCCAGGCGCTGGCCGCCCAATACGGTGCACTCGTGGCGGCTCAGCGGCAGGAAGATATTGAAGAAACCCGGCAAACCGACGCCGCTGTAAACGGTGCCAGCGCCCTCACGGCCGAACATCAGGGCCACGCCGTTCAGTTCAACGACGCGCAGACGCCAATCGCGCTGCTGCCGCGAGCGCAGCACGTAATGCCCCTCTACCCCATATAAAGCCTCTTCGAATTCGTCAAAGTCAGCGCAGATCAGCCGGCTCATACCGCCCCCAGAAAAGCGCCCTACGCCGGTATTGGACATCCGCAGATCAACGCGCGAATCCAGTGTAGAAGCATTCGCATCGGCTTACCGCGCTTACGACTAAAGGATAGTGCCGCGTTATTCAGCTGCACTTCTGCCCTGCAGACGGGGTGCCCAGTCCTCGACCAAGCCCTTCTCCAGCCGCCGCTCCAGGGTGCGCCGCCACGACGGCGCCAATGGCAGGGCCAGGCACTCACGCAGCAGTTCGCTTTCCACTCGCTTATCGAACAGCACGGCAGACAAGCGGGTCAGCAACCAGTCAGCAAACTGCCGTTCGACCAGTTGCAGGTTATCGCCAGCGCTGACTACGCCCTCCTCCAGCACCCGGTAATACCAGCCGGTGCGCCCCGACTGCTGCACACGCAGGGCCAATTCAGCCACGCCGAAACGGTCGCTGAGCTTCCAGCACGGCATACGCCCTTGCGAGATCTCCAGCAGCGCCGTGCCCACGCGAATGCGGTCACCCAGGCAGACGTCATGTTCCGTCCAACCGCTGCTGCTGAAGTTCTCACCAAAGGCTCCCGGCTGCGCCAGCAGCGGATGCGCCCCCAGCTCGGCGGCCCAAGCGGCGTAATGCTCACGCGGGTAATGGTGAATGGCTTTCTCCACCCCGCCGTGCACGCGCAGATCGCCCTGCTCATCACCGCTCAGACCGAGCGTGGTCACCGTCAATTGGCCATGTTGCGGCTGTTTGTCGATGGCACTGCGCGAGCCAGGTCGGGTAAATGGCTGTGCCCGTCCGGTGAGCAATGCATCCAGGCGGATGGTGGGCAGGCTCATACGTCTACCTCGCAGGTTTGATGTTCACGACAGATCAGCGCCGCATCGGCGGGCGCCAGAGGCTCCTTAGTCAAGCCGCAGAACGGCTTGTTATCGATCTGCTGGTGGAAGCGGCAGCTGCGGCACAACCCGAAGCTCGGCACATCTGCACTGCGCTGCACCTCGCGAAGCAGCTCGCCTAACAGCATCTCCAGCTGCGTGCCGCGCTCCCCCATGCGCGCTTCACCCTCAGCGAGAAAAGCCGGCGGTAACAGAGCGGCCAGCAGGCTACGGGCAGCGTCGGTCAATTGCAGGTGAACACTGCGCTTGTCGCGCGCATCCTGGGTTTTGACGATCAGCCCCTTGGCCTCCAGCGCCTTGAGCGACTGCGACACCGTGCCCTTGGTCAGGCCCAGGTAGTCGGTCACTCCCAGCGGCGTATTGGAGTAGTGGTTGCAACGCGCCAGGTACATCAGCGCACTCAGCTGAATGGGTTGCAACTCGGCCAGCAACGGGTGCTGGCGAAACCAGATGCGGGTCAGGCTGGAGAGTCTTTCAAGCAGATCGAAAAGGGTTGGATCGGTCATATATCACTCCTGTCGACATATAGTATCGATTAAAAACCATATTGACAAAGGCATGATCAAGCGTCACCTTTGCCACAGTATCGAATCGATACCAATAACTCACGGAGACTCGAAATGACCAACGCACGCTTCTATCACGCCGGCTGCCCTGTCTGTATTTCGGCCGAACAGACCCTGCTCAACCTGCTGGACCCAACACTGGAGGTCGAGGTAGTTCACCTGGGCGAACAACCACAGCGCGTCACCGAAGCCGAACTGGCCGGGGTTAAGTCAGTCCCGGCGTTTGTGCACGAAGGCCAGGTGCTGCACCTGAACTTCGGCGCGTCCATCGACGACCTGAAGTGAGGAGCTGAGCATGAAGACCCCTCTCGCATTCGCACTCTCTGCGTTACTCGCCAGCACGGCCTGGGCTCATGGCCCAGGCGGCATTCACAGCGAGAAAAGCACTCAGGTCGACGCTGCATTCGACCTGGTACATACCCGCGTATTCAAAGACGGCAGCGACCTGGTGTTCGAACAACTGGTCGATGGTAAAGCCGGCAGCCGCACGCCCACAGCCGAGGGCAGCTTTGCCGGTGCCGAGGTCTATAGCTACGTTTGGCCCACCAGCCTGGACAGCGCTGCAGTCGGCTTCGAGCCAGGCTCGGGCATCCTCGCCCTGGCCCTGACCTCGCACCCGGACTTCGACGACACGCCCCAGCTCGACGAAAACCGCGACGGCGACAAGGCCAACGATGGCGGCCTGTGGCACTCGCACTGGGTAGTGCTGAGCAAAGACGCCAGCTGCGGCCCTAGCGGCCTCAAGGTGCGCGACATCCCTGAAGGTGCCAAGCCAAAACTACCGGCCACCTGGCCTGGCGCACCGCTCTACATCGACTCGCCCGGCTATAACCTCAGCGTGAACAACGACGCCGCGCAGATTCGCGTACCGCTGTCGGCAGTCGGTTTTCCGGCCAGCTTCAACTATGACGGCGTAACCGCTGCGCTGCAGGTAAACGCCGATCTGCATAACCCGTTGCTGTGTGTTTCCAGCGTGTGGGACGTGGCCTCCGGCGACCTGTCGCTGCCGGCTACCTGGAAGGAGGAAAAGTAATGAAAGTGAATGTATTCGATACCCATGTGCGCACCCGCGACGGCCGCTACCTACACTTTGATGTGCTTATCGAAGGCACCGACCAGGCTCGCGCCACCCAGTACGCTCGCGACTGGGTGGCCGAGCGCGGCGTACAGGATGCCGACATCGAACAGAGCCGTTGCCAGTTCTGCCACAGCGAACCGGCCCACCCCGAAATCGCCGCTGCCGTCACTGCGCAGGGCTACTACATCATCCCGCTGCAAGGCTGCTAGGAGACACATCATGAACGCGTATCAGCCCCTGAACTGCGATTTGCACGACTACCTGGAGATCGCCTGTATGCACAGCTACGGCTTGCAGATCGAACTGCTAGACGGGCAAAGCTTCGCAGCCAGGGCGCTGACCACGCGCACGGCGCCGAGCAAGGAAGAATTTCTCGTACTGGAAAACGATAACGGCCAGTTCGAGGTGCGCCTCGACCAACTGCTGGCCATCACCCCGTTCGACGCCAATGCCAGTTTCGGCCGTGTCGAGCTGGCTGGAAGTTACTGCGCATTCTGAACCTAGGATGCGCACGCCCTGAATGATCGAGAGGTTAACGATGAAAACCGCCCTAGCCATTCGCCATCTGCACTTTGAGGACCTGGGTACCCTGGAGCCGCTGCTGCACGAGATGAATTATCAGGTGCAGTATGTCGATGCCGTACTGGACGACCTCGCCACGCTGGATGTGGAAAGCCCGGATCTGCTGATCGTACTGGGCGGGCCAATCGGCGCCTATGACGACGCGCTGTATCCCTTTCTTGCAGCAGAACTGCAACTGCTGCGCCGACGCCTGGCCAGCGCTCGACCACTGCTGGGAATCTGCCTCGGGGCCCAATTGATCGCGCGAGCCCTGGGTGCCAACGTCTATCCCCTCGGCAGAAAGGAAATTGGCTTCGCACCGCTGACACTGACCGGCGCCGGACGCGCATCACCTCTAGCGGCGTTGGAGGGCATGGCCGTGTTGCACTGGCATGGCGATCAGTTCGACATACCACCCGGCGCAACTCACCTGGCCGCCACGGCTATCGGCACCAACCAGGCATTCGCCCTCGGCTCGCAGGTGCTGGGTTTGCAGTTCCATCTAGAGGCCGATCCGGCGCGGATAGAAAGCTGGCTGGTTGGCCACGCCAGTGAACTGCACCAATCTGGCATCGATCCACGCACGTTGCGCGCCCAGGCGCGTGCGGCGCAACCCTACCTGACCCAAGCCGCCGGGCGCGTCATCAGCCACTGGCTGGAGGTAGCCCAGCACGCCGCGTTGTAGCACCCACCCTTCATTACCGAGTACCGCTGCAGCACCGAGCAGCGGCACTCCGCTGTTGAGAAACCAGAATGAAAAGATACCGGCTTATGGTTCACCGAAACACCAAACTGATGGGGCATTTCGAGTCCGCAACCCCCTGGGCGCAGGATGCGCTGCAAGACATCGCACGTTGCCTGGCTGAGGCTGGCTATGACCTTGAACTATTAGTCGCTGAGAGCGAGCGCCGGCTACTGGATAGCGGCCCGGATGGCGTTCGCATAGTGAGCAGTGAGCCGATCTTCAAGGCGGCAACCCTGCACGGCCTGCTCTCTAGCGGCTGAACAACCGCTCGCCTCGGCGCCCCAGGCAGCAAGCGCGGTTAAAGCCAGCCTATGCACGAGCACCTGGGGTGCCGCGAGCGTTCTTCTTTTGCAGGATCATCGAGGCTTCGTTGTAGGCATGCTGGAATGCATCGCTGCCGATCCATTCCACTGCTGTGTCTTCGTCGTCCTCGTGGAAAATCCCGCGATAGACGATCAGCAGCCCCATCATAAAGTCGGTGGCAGCGTCTTCCGCCTCTTCTGCGACCACCAGTTCCAATACCGGGTATTGCAGAAACACCAGGCACATCGCCAGCAGACTGATGCCCTCGCCGACTTTCATCGCCTGGAACAGATCATCGAAGTGCGCCGGGTCGAAGCCGTGCTCTTCGATGTCCTTGAAGTCGAAGGTGCTCAGGTCGATTTCAACATCATCAAACGGCTCGTTGATCAGCGGATTGGCCAGCAGCGGGTGTACGACATGGGCTTTGGCCGTGCCCGAGCGATTCTGCTTAGCCTTGGCTTTAGCCCGCTGGGCACGTTTTTGCTGTTTATCTGGAGAGGCCATGCAGGCAAGTTCCTTGTTCGAGGTAGCCATAGATATGGCCCGGGATATGCTGGCGCATAGTGTATTCACTCTTGGATGAGGACGTCGGTCAAAGGGAATGGATTTATTTTCCCTGAAACGCTTGAGCCGCGACTGCTTTGCATGACCCGCCGCAAACACTTCGCCAATGAGGGCGATATCACCTGGCGCTGCCGCATCATCGGCTTCAAGGTGGGGGGATTATCCCCTCCACCCAGGGCGCATGATCATGGCACCGACCTTGGTGGCTGGGCGCATCGACCTGGACGAATTGGTGGCTAAAGCCAGACTCGCGGTGGATCGCACGGCGACGGAGTTGGGCCTGCCTAAGCGGTTATTTCCAGCGCTGGGCGGCGTCCTGGTCCGAGCAACGTCCTTCGACCCAGCGCGGGCCTTCGGCGGTGTCTTCCTTCTTCCAGAACGGTGCGCGGGTTTTCAGGTAGTCCATAACGAAGTTGCAGGCATCGAATGCCGCCTGACGGTGGGCGCTGGTGGTGCCGACGAAGACGATCGGCTCACCGGGTTCCAGACGGCCAATGCGGTGGATGACTTCGATGCCCAGCAGTGGCCAGCGCTGGACGGCTTCCTCGGCGATCTTGCCCAAGGCCTTCTCGGTCATGCCAGGGAAGTGTTCGAGAAACATGCCGCCGACTTCGCGGCCCTCGTTGAAGTCGCGTACATAGCCGACAAAGCTGACCACCGCGCCAATGCCCAGGTTGGCGGCATGCAGGGCGTTCAGCTCGACGCCCGGATCGAAGGGTTGCGACTGGACGCGAATGGCCATGCTCAGCCTCCGGTAACGGTGGGAAAGAACGCCACTTCATCGCCGGCTGTCAGCGGCTCGTCCAGGCTACAGAGTTCCTGATTGCGCGCGCACATCAGGTTCTGCTCGGCCAACACATCCCACACGCCGCCGCGGGCCAGTAGGTGTTGGCGCAGTTGTTCAAGGTCAGTAAAGCTACCACTCAATTGCTCGCCATCCAGGCCGAGGGCCTCGCGATAACGGGCAAAATACTGCACGCGGATCATGCCTGCTCTCCAACAATAAAGTGGCCACTCTTGCCACCGACTTTTTCCAGCAGCCGCACACCTTCGATCACCATGCCGCGGTCCACGGCCTTGCACATGTCATAGATGGTCAGCGCGGCGACGCTAGCGGCGGTCAGGGCTTCCATTTCTACCCCGGTCTGCCCGGTCAGCTTGCAGCGCGCGGTGATGCGCACGGCGTCCGCACCCTCAGGCATCAGTTCAACCTTGACGCTGGTGAGCATCAGCGGATGGCACAGCGGGATCAGGTCGCTGGTTTTTTTCGCCGCCTGAATGCCGGCGATACGCGCCACGGCGAACACATCGCCCTTGGGGTGATCGCCCTGGGCAATCATCTGCAGGGTTTGCGGGCGCATGCGCACCAGAGCTTCAGCCACGGCTTCACGGACGGTCAGGGCTTTGTCGCTGACGTCGACCATATTGGCGCGGCCTTGGGAATCGAGATGGGTTAACACAGACAGACTCCAGGCAGGTGTCCGGCGATTGTAAACCCAGGGGTCAGGTTTCGGCACCTGTGAATGCCAAGGGATTCAGACGAGAGGTTATGCAGCGAGGTCCGCACCTGGCCCTGCAGCCGTAACGGCCTGCAGGGCCAGCGAGGTGGAGGGGCGTTACATATGGGTTTCGGCGTACTCGGCGAGGATCGAGCGCGGCACACCCTGCAGGGTGATATGCACGCCATGCTCGAAGTCTTTGAAGCGCTCCGTCAGGTAGGTCAGGCCCGAGCTGGGCGCGGACAGGTAAGGCGTGTCGATTTGCGCCAGGTTACCCAGGCACACCACTTTGGAACCGCTGCCGGCACGGGTGATGATGGTTTTCATCTGGTGCGGGGTGAGGTTCTGGCATTCATCGATCAGGATCAGGCTCTGCTGGAAGCTACGGCCACGGATGTAGTTGAGGGATTTGAACTGCAGCGGGACCTTTTGCAGGATGTAGTCGACGCTGCCGTGGGTGTTCTCGTCGTCCATATGCAGGGCTTCGAGGTTGTCGGTAATCGCGCCAAGCCAGGGCTCCATCTTCTCGGCTTCGGTGCCGGGCAGAAAGCCGATCTCCTGATCCAGCCCCTGCACGCTGCGGGTGGCGATGATGCGCCGGTAACGCTTGCTGACCATGGTCTGCTCGATGGCCGCCGCCAGGGCCAGGATGGTTTTACCGGAACCGGCCGCGCCGGACAGGTTGACCAGATGGATGTCCGGATCGAGCAAGGCAAACAGCGCCAGTGACTGGTAGATATCCCGTGGACGCAGGCCCCAGGCTTCCTGATGCATCAAGGGCTCCTGATGCATATCAAGAATCAGCAACTCGCCGTGCTTAATGCCTTTGATCCAACCGACAAAGCCCTGCTCGTCGATGATGAACTCGTTGACGTGCACCGCAGGCAGGTTGTCGGTCAGCTGCACGCGGTGCCAGGTACGGCCGTGATCCTGACGGGTTTCCACCTTGTTCACGCGGTCCCAGAAGGAGCCGTCCATATTGTGGTAACCCTGCGACAGCAGCGATACATCGTCGACCAGCTGGTCGGTGTGGTAGTCCTCCGAATCGATGCCACAGGC
The DNA here is from genome assembly GCF_963970955.1 of Pseudomonas sp. EA_35y_Pfl2_R111. NCBI lineage: Bacteria > Pseudomonadati > Pseudomonadota > Gammaproteobacteria > Pseudomonadales > Pseudomonadaceae > Pseudomonas > Pseudomonas sp. EA_35y_Pfl2_R111. The sequence goes on from NZ_CAXAOM010000001.1 coordinate 866,373, forward strand.
GCGCGCCTTGAGGCGCATGTTGATGTCTTTAGTCACCAGCACCACGTTGAGACCGGGGCGGCGGGACTTCAGCTCGACCAGTTGATTGATGATCTTGTTGTCGTTGAGGTCTTCCGGCAGCCAGGTGATCGGGGCTGCGCTCTTGCTCATAAGAATGGAGAGAAAGCCACACGGGCCGCTCTTGTCACGCTGGATGGCGACGCCGTGTTCCACTTCCTCGGGGACGGCACTGCCAAGGATCTTGTCGATCAGACGGATGGCTTGGCGACACTCGGCGGCCACGCCCTGCTTGCCGGTTTTAAGCTTGTCCAGTTCCTCCAGTACGGTCATCGGGATAGCGACATGGTGCTCCTGAAAATTCAGCAGCGCGTTGGGGTCGTGGATCAGTACATTGGTATCGAGGGCGTACAGGGTTGGGGCGGTGGGTTTGGAGCGTCCGTGGTCATCCATACTCGGTCACCTTCTTGTAGTAGCCAAGCAACGCAGGGGCGAAACTGCGCCGCGGAGGGGCCGTCGACTCCTCAGTGCCGAGGCTGAGAAGGCTGCAAAAAGGTGAGGGCCAATGGCCGCCACCTGTCTGCAGGGTTCGGCGGTCTTGCCTTTTAGATACTCCAAAAAAGATGACAGAAAAACGTATTTTTTGGTTTTCTCAGGTTTATTTATCGGAGCGACAAATAGCGCTTGGCGCACCGGGCAAGCGCCGTTAAAGTCGGAAGTCCAACCGGCGTTCGAGCCAAAATATTTTTACCTTTCAGCCCTGCTCCACCCCGTGCTTATCGGCACAGCGATTGACCTCCACGGTCACATGCACCAACTCCGCAATCCCCGCCAGCCGCGCCTTGTAGCGATCCGCTGAGCCCTCACCATGGGTCACCACGCTGACGATGCAAGCGAACTGAGCCCGGCCAACGCGCCACAGATGCAGATCGGCCAGTTCGGTGTCTGCCTCCTGCGCCAAGGCGCTGCGTACGCGCGCGACCACCGGGCTGTCCATCTCGCGATCGAGCAGTACCTTGCCGGTTTCGATCAGCAGTCCTTTGGCCCAGACCGCGATGATCACCGCACCGATGACGCCCATCAGCGGATCGAGCCAATCCCAGCCCAGCAGCAAACCACCCAGCAAGGCGACGATAGCCGCCACCGACGTCAGTGCATCGGCCAGAACATGGATAAAGGCCGCGTGGCGATTAAGGTCCTTGCCCGCCGCGGGCTCCGGATGATCGTGATCGTGATCGTGATCGGCATGAGCATGCGCGTCGGTGTGGCCATGGCCTGCACCATGCGCATGACCGTGATCATGGCTGTCGCGCAGCAGCCAGGCAGATGTCAAGTTGACCAACAAACCGACGACCGCCACCCACAGCGCCATATCGAAGGCGATCACCTGGGGCTGCCATAGCCGCCACAGCGATTCGAACGCCAGCATCGCCACGACCACCAGCAACATCAATGAACTGGCAAAACCGGCCAGCACCTCAACCTTCCAGGTGCCAAAGGCAAAGCGCGGATCATCGGCGTAGCGCCGCGCCAGCAGATAAGCCAAAGCAGTCAGGCCAATGGCAAGCATATGCGAGGCCATGTGCCAGCCATCGGCGAGCAAGGCCATGGAGTTGAATGCATAGCCGGCGACAATTTCCACCAACATGGTCACCCCGGTCAGCGCGGCAACGCGCCAGGCCTGACGTTCGGCGGTGGTTTCCAGCGGGCGGTAATCGTGGGACGGCTCCCAGCGCGAATGGTTGCAAGCGGTCATAACAGCTCCTTGGAGAATTCGACCTGGGCAGACTACAACCCCGTGGCGGCCCCTGGGTCAAGTCGCAACGCTAATCGCCCTAATAGGTAGTCTCAGCGGCTGCCAGCTTCTAGAATCGCCGCAGACTTTCAGGAGCACAGCTTATGTTGATGGTGATTTCCCCGGCCAAGACCCTCGATTACGAGACGCCGCCGGCGACTCCACGTTTTACCCAGCCCGAACATCTCGACTACGCCCAGGACCTGATCCAGCAGCTGCGCGACTTCACCCCGGCGCAGATCGCCGAGCTGATGCATCTGTCGGACAAACTCGCCGGCCTCAATGCTGCGCGTTTTGGCAGCTGGGAGCGGCCGTTCAATCCGTCCAACGCCAAGCAGGCGCTGCTGGCGTTCAAGGGCGACGTGTACACCGGGCTTAACGCCGAGGATTTCAGCGAAGCCGACTTCGATTTCGCGCAGACCCACCTGCGCATGCTTTCCGGCCTGTACGGCGTGCTGCGCCCGCTCGACCTGATGCAGCCCTACCGCCTAGAAATGGGCACCAAGCTGGCCAATCCGCGCGGCAATAACCTCTACGACTTCTGGGGTGAACGCATCAGCGGCTGGTTAAATGAGGCGCTGGCAGCCCAGGGCGACGAGGTGCTGCTCAATCTGGCGTCCAACGAATACTTCAGCGCGGTCAAACGCAAGGCACTGAATGCGCGGATCATCGACACCGAATTCAAAGATCTGAAGAACGGCCAGTACAAAATCATCAGCTTCTACGCAAAAAAAGCTCGCGGTCTGATGGCACGCTACGTGATCAAAGAGCGCCTGAGCGATCCGGCCGGCCTCAAGGATTTCACCTACGAAGGCTACCGCTACTCGGCCGAAAACTCGAAAACCGACACCCTGGTTTTCCTCCGCGACCATCCTCAGAATTAACCCCCTCTCCCTCCTGCGGGCCGCGTAAATGGCCCGCCCTGCTTCATTCCCCCGCCCCATACAATACTTATTCAAACAGTCAGATTCTTTAATCTGAAAAATTCTTATTGAACTTTCTAACACACTTTCCCGTCGCGCCGAATTAACGGCCAGCTCATTGCAAAATGCCATCAAAGTGCAACTACCAAGCAGTTCTCATTTCATTACGAAAGATGACGAACGGTCGGAACCATCAGAAAATTACCGCACTCATAGCGACACGATGCTTTTCTTTATGCGACTTTCGTGTGAGTAAAACTGCAATAAACACGGCCCATTATCCGCAGCAGTAAATCAACATTAGAAAGTCACCGACTCAAACAAGGTGGAACTAAAACGACTCAGCAACTTACTAACATCCCCATGCCAGAGCCGACCGTGCAAATGGCAGAACAAGTAGAACGGGCACGTAATCTATAAAGCCCGACGCCGGCAACCGCTTTAAGTTGCCAATCAATTCTTATGCCTGAATTAGTTCAAGCACCTTAGCGTGCAGAACTAACGAATAACTGTGGCCAGCTGCCACTTATTAATAGTAGCAATAAATGGACGAGGTGAATGCGATGCGAATTAGCATCTTCGGTTTAGGTTATGTCGGGGCAGTTTGTGCAGGTTGTTTATCGGCGCGCGGTCATCAGGTGATCGGCGTGGATGTATCCGCCAGCAAGATTGATCTGATTAACAATGGCAAATCACCAATCGTCGAACCCGGCCTGGAAGAACTGCTGCAACAGGGGCTGGCTTCGGGGAATTTGCGCGGTACCACCGATGTGATCGATGCGGTGCTTAACAGCGACGTGTCGTTTATCTGCGTGGGTACGCCGAGCAAAAAGAACGGCGATCTGGAGCTTAATTACATTGAGGGCGTGTGCCGCGAAATCGGTCTGGCCATGCGTGATAAAACCGAACGGCATACCGTGGTGGTCCGCAGCACAGTGCTGCCGGGCACCGCCAAGAACGTGGTGCTGCCGATCCTCGAAGACTGCTCGGGCAAGCAGGCCGGGGTTGACTTCGGCCTGGCAGTAAACCCGGAGTTCCTGCGCGAAAGCACCGCGATTAAAGACTATGACTTCCCGCCCATGACAGTGATCGGGGAGCTGGATCAAGCCTCCGGCGATCTGCTGGAAAGCATCTACAGCGAGCTCGATGCGCCGATCATCCGCAAAAGCATCGATGTTGCAGAAATGATCAAGTACACCTGCAACGTCTGGCACGCCACCAAGGTCACCTTTGCCAACGAAATTGGCAACATCGCCAAAGCGGCTGGCGTAGACGGTCGCGAGGTGATGGAGGTGATCTGCCAGGATCACAAGCTCAACCTCTCCAAGTACTACATGAAACCCGGCTTCGCCTTTGGTGGCTCGTGCCTGCCCAAAGATGTTCGCGCCCTCTCCTACCGCGCAGGCTCCCTGGATGTTGACGCACCGCTGATTGGTTCACTGATGCGCAGCAACTCCATTCAGGTGCAAAACGCCTTCGACATCATCGCCAGCTACGACAAACGCAAAGTCGCCCTGCTCGGTTTGAGTTTCAAGGCGGGCACCGACGATCTGCGTGAAAGCCCGCTGGTGGAGCTGGCGGAAATGCTGATCGGTAAGGGCTATGACCTGAGCATCTTCGACCGCAACGTCGAGTACGCCCGCGTCTATGGGGCGAACAAGGACTACATCGAGTCGAAGATCCCCCACGTGTCCTCTCTGCTCAGCAGTGATTTCGATGCTGTGGTGGATAACGCCGACATCATCGTGCTGGGCAACAGCGACATGCACTTTGCCCCTCTGGCGCAAAGCGCCATGGACGGTAAACACGTGGTTGATCTGGTGGGCTTTATGCCGACTGCGTCGCGTGCTGGCAGCGAAGGAATCTGCTGGTAAGCACAGCGGCTCGTAAGCCCAAGCAAGCCCTGGGCGGCCAACGCTAGCCCAGGGCCTATCAGCACAAACGATGGATATGTTTATGCACTTGCACACGCTTAAAAGCGGCCTCAACCAGGCCGCCGGCTGGCTGTTCTACTTATCACTGCTAATGCTGCTGGCGCTGGCATTACCGAGGAGCGTGTTCGACCCCGACTCGCGCGACTACCTCCTGCTGATCGGCGTCGTTGGCATTTGGCGATATTCCATGGGTGCCGTGCATTTCGTACGCGGCATGCTGTTTCTCTATGTGGTGTTCCCCTACTACCGACGCCAGGTCGCCGAGCTCGGCAAGGCTGCCGACCCGTCCCAGGTGTTTCTGCTGGTCACCAGTTTTCGCATCGATGCGCTGACCACCGCCCAGGTGTATCGCTCGGTCATCCGTGAAGCGATTGACTGCGGCTACCCGGCAACCGTGGTCTGCTCCATCGTCGAGCTGTCTGATGAGCTGCTGGTGAAAAACCTCTGGGCACAGATGCAGCCTCCGGCGCATGTCACCCTGGATTTTGTGCGCATTCCCGGTACCGGCAAGCGTGACGGCCTGGCCTATGGCTTTCGGGCGATCTCGCGGCAGATGCCAGGTACCGATGCCGTGGTGGCCGTAATTGACGGTGACACCGTGCTCGGCGAGGGCGTAGTACGCAAAACCGTGCCCTGGTTCAAGTTGTTCCCCAATGTCGGCGGCCTGACCACCAACGAGTTCTGCGAGGTTCGCGGCAGCTACGTAATGAGCGAATGGCACAAGCTGCGCTTTGCCCAGCGCCACCTCAATATGTGCTCGATGGCCCTGAGCAAGCGCGTATTGACCATGACTGGGCGCATGTCGGTCTTCCGCGCCGAAGTGGTGACTGACCCGGCATTTATCGCCGACGTGGAGAGCGATCACCTCGACCACTGGCGCCTGGGTCGTTTCCAGTTTCTCACTGGCGATGACAAGTCCAGCTGGTACAGCCTGATGCGCCTGGGTTACGACACTTTTTACGTGCCGGACGCGGCGATCAACACGGTCGAGCATCCACCGGAAAAGAGCTTTATCAAAGCCAGCCGTAAATTGATGTTCCGTTGGTACGGCAACAACCTGCGGCAAAACGCCCGCGCCCTACGCCTGGGAGTAAACCGCCTGGGTGGCTTCACCAGCCTGGTTTTGTTCGACCAGCGTGTCTCGATGTGGACCTGCCTGCTCGGCCTCAGCGTCGCGATTATCGCCAGTCTCAAATATGGCTTCGGCTTCATCCTCGTCTACCTGCTGTGGATCGGTCTAACCCGACTGGTTCTGACTCTGCTGCTCAGCGTTACCGGCCACCGCATCGGGCCGGCGTATCCACTGATTCTCTATTACAACCAGATCGTCGGTGCGCTGGTGAAGATCTATGTGTTCTTCCGTCTCGACCAGCAATCCTGGACCCGCCAGAACACCAAGCTTGATCGCGGCCTGGTGAGTTTTCAGCGCTGGTTCAACACATGGTCCTCGCGCGCCATGACCTTCTCTGCCGCCAGCCTATTCGTCGCCACCCTGCTGGTGCTGGTGTGACGACCGTGATCCTTTTGAACAGGAATTTGCAAGCATGAATACAGCCGTCAACGTCAATGTGGTCCATGAGTCAGAAGCCCAGCGCCAGCATGCTCGGGTGAGAATTCCAGCCCAGGTGCACTACCTAAACAAGAACCGCGAACGTATCGAGCTACCGCTCAGCGATATCTCTGCGGGTGGCTTCAGCGTGATCGACAAGCAGCAAACACTGCAGATTGGTGACTTTCATAAAGGCCGCATGCAGTTCAAGCTCGACAGCTTCAACCTGGGCATCGACATCGAATTTCAGGTGCGCTCAGTTGACATGGACGGCAACCGCATCGGCTGCCAGCTGCACAATCTCAAACCACGCGAGCAGGCCACTCTGCGCCACCTGATCAGCGCCTACCTGGGCGGGGAACTGGTGAGCGCCGGTGACCTGCTCAGCACCCTGCAACGCGACAACTTCACCAAGGCGCGCAAGAACACCAGTAACAATGCGGGCATGGGGGTATTGGGCCGCCTGAAGGCTGTAACGTTCAGCCTGGCAATCTTTCTGGTTGGCCTGGCCGCCTTCGGTTTTATCTTCAAGTCGGTTTACGGCCTGTACTTCGTCACGCATGCCCAGTCAGGCCTGGTCAATGTGCCTAGCCTACAGGTCACCATGCCGCGTGAAGGCACGGTACAGAGCCTGATCGGACCTGATGGCGCAATCGCCAAGGGGGCGCCGATTGCCTCATTCTCCGCCAGCATGCTGGAGATGCTCAAAGGCCACCTGAACGACGAGCAATTGAGCCCGGAAAATGTCGAAACCCTGTTCGGCAAACAAGTCACAGGCACTCTGACCAGCCCATGCGACTGCAAAGTGGCGCGCCAATTGGTTGCCGATGGTCAGTTCGCCAGCAAGGGCGACGTGATTTTCGAACTGGTACCGCAGAACACCCAAGCCACCGTGCTGGCGAGCTTCCCGTACCGCAACTTTGCCCAAGCCCGCATCGGCAGCCGCGCCAGTTTTATGGTCGCCGGTGACGATACCCCGCGCTACGGCAAGATCATCAGCAGCAGCCTGCATGACGGCGGTCTGGCCGCAGACATCCGCGTAGTGATCGAACCCGAGCAAACCTTGAGCAGCAGCTTGGCCGGGCAGCCGGTTGAAGTGGTGCTCGACCGCGGCCCATCCCTCGACTGGATGATCGACAAAGCCCTGGCGGCTGGTCTCTGAGGGCAGCCGTATGTCGAACTTGAACACTCGCCCACTGGCCACGCCCCTGCTGACGCTGTCCCTGGCGCTCGGCTTAAGCGCGTGCGTCAACCTGCCTGACCAGCGCCTGGCCGTAGAAGCACTGAAGCAGGGCGACCACGCCACCGCCGAACAGCATTTCCGCCAGTTGGCCGAGCTGGGCTATGTCGACGCGCAAATCGGCCTGGCAGATCTGCAGTTGGCCAGCGGCTCCGCAGAAGGTCTGGAGCAAGCCGAGCAGACCTACCGCAGTGCCCTCGACGGTTCGCCACGGGCGCAAGCGCGGCTGGGCAAGTTGCTCGCCCGCAAACCCACCGCCAGCCCAGCTGAGCGCCGCGAAGCCGCGCAGCTGCTGGAGCAGGCCTTCGCTACGGGGGAACCGGGCAGCCTGCTGCCGCTGGTGATGCTGTATCTGCAATATCCACAGGATTATCCCGACATGAACGTACAACAACGCCTCACCACCTGGCGCCAACAAGGCCATACCCAGGCCGATCTGGCGCAGATCCTGCTGTACCGCAGCCAGGGCAGCTACGACCAGCATCTGGATGAGATCGAACAGATCTGCCAGGGCCTGATCAACCAGGCAGATGTTTGCTATGTCGAGCTGGCTACCGTGTACCAGAAGCAGGGCAAGACCAAGCAGCAAAAAGCTTTGATCCAACGTTTGATGGCCGGCTACCGCAGCGCGGCGATACCCGCACAACGAGTGGAGGCCGTAGCCCAAGTGCTGGCCGATGCCGAACTCGGCAAGCCGGATGAAAGCCAGGCGCAGGAGATGCTCGAAGCCATTGCACCGACCTACCCAGCCGCCTGGGTCAGCCTGGCGCGCCTGCTTTACGACTACCCCGCGCTGGGTGATGTCGAGCAAATGCAGGAGTACCTCGAGCAAGGCCGTGCGGCGGCTCTGCCACGTGCTGAATTGCTGCTCGGCCGCCTGTACTACGAAGGCAAACTGCTGCCACAAGACCCGCAGAAAGCCGAAGAGCATCTGCGCAAGGCTGCGCCCAGTGAACCCAGCGCCAACTACTTTCTCGGCCAAATCTACCTGCGCGGTTACCTCGGCGACATCTACCCGCAACAGGCCCTCGACCACCTGCTCAGCGCAGCACGCAATGGCCAGATCAACGCCGACTTCGCCCTTGCGCAGATGTATACGCAGGGCAAAGGCATCCAGCCAGACCCGGTTAACGCCTTTGTTTTCAGCCAGCTGGCCTTGCCAAAGAACACGCCTCAAGCCACCGAGCTGGCACGCAACAGCGAACAGCAACTAAAGCCCGGCGAGCGCGCCAAGGCTGAGCAGTTACTCGCGGAGGAACGTCAGTTGCGCGGCAGTGCCTGGCAGACCCAACCCACTCTGCAGGCGCACAACCAATGAATTACAGGGCCAAGTGCAAACTCAACCCCATCAGCCTTGGCGTTGGCCTGTCCATGCTCTGCGGCAGCCAAGCCTGGGCCGTGCAGATGGACGCCAAGCACTTTGGCGTCGACGTCAAGTTCACCGTGCAGTCGGAAGACGATCGCGACCTTGGCACCCGTGGTGGTGGCGACGCCAACGGCGCGGCCCTCGACCTGCGCCCCTGGGTGCGCGTCCAACGGGGCGACTGGAGTGTCTTCGCCATGGGCCAGGCGGTCGTAGCCAGCGACATCATCCAGACCGACACCCTGGAGTCATCCACCAGCGAGACCGATGCCAGCCAGACCGATGGCCGCACCCGCGAAAAGAACTACTTGGCACTGCGCGAGTTCTGGGTCGACTACGCCGGCCTGACCGACTACCCAGGCGAACACCTGCGCTTGGGCCGACAGCGCCTGCGCAACGAGGACGGGCAGTGGCGCGATACGAATATCGAAGCACTGAACTGGCGCTTCGATACCAGCCTGCTAGAGGCCAGCCTCGGGGTCGCGCAGCGCTTTAGCGAGTACCGCACCGACATCGACGAGCTGGCCCCGGAAGACGAGGATCGCCTGCATCTATTTGCTGATGTTGCCGGTCAATGGCAGCCCGGGCACTGGGTCGGCGTGCGTGTGCATCACTCGCGCGACGATGGCGAACTGGCTGACCCCAATCAGCCCATCGACACACTGGACAAGCGTGCCAACGGCGACCTCACCTGGCTGGGCCTGCATGCGCATAGCGATGCCTATAACGTGCGCAATCAACAACGCCTCAACTACTGGGCCAGCCTCACCTCGCTGACAGGCGAACGCAACAGCCTCAACAACGACGTCGATGATGGTATTGCTGGCGGCCAGAACAGCACCAATCTCAACGCCTGGGCTACAGACCTGGGCCTGCGTCTGCGCCTTGATCCCAACTGGCAAATCGGTGCGGCCTACGCCCGTGGCAGTGGCGGCGGTGATGACGACGGCAATGGCAACGACAACTACCGGCAGACCGGCCTGCAGAGCAACCGCTCCACCTTCGCCGGCACCCGCAGCAGCGTGCAGCGCTTCGGCGAGGCCTTCCGTGGTGAGCTGAGCAACCTGCAGGCCGCCACCCTGTTCGGCACCTGGCAGCTGGCTGACGAGTACGAGGCCAGCCTGGTCTACCACCATTTCTGGCGCGTCGACGAGCATCAACAAATCGGGCGCAGCGGCATTAACGCACGTTTCGATGACCCACTCGCCGACCTCTCCCCCGCGCCGCAGGTGGCCCTGGTGGATGGCGAGAAGGAGCTCGGCCAGGAGCTGGATCTGGTCGTGACCAAGTACTTCAAGCAAGGCCTGCTGCCTGCAGCGATGAGCGAAGCCATCGACGAACCGGCAGCCCTGGTGCGTTTTCGCGGCGGCGTATTCAAACCCGGTGACGCTTACGGCAGCGACACCGACTCGCTGATGCATCGCGCCTTTATCGACGTTATCTGGAAATTCTGAGGACCCTGCGCCATGACGCCACGCCCCAGCAAACTCAAACGCGCCACCGGCATTGCGCTGCTGTGCAGCGGCATTCTGCTCGGCGCGCTGCAACCGGCTGCGCCCTGGATAACCGCAGCATCTGCCAGCGAGCCACAGTCGCAACAACTCAAACAAACGCAGAACTACACGGTGACCAGCGCGCCCATTGATGCCTTGCACCTGGATCCACCGCAGCTGCCGGACCTCAGCGGCTATACCCTGGCGGCTGTCGAAGCCAAGATCAAACGCAGCCCAGGCGGCAAGGTCGTGGTGCGGCGCATGGTGCAGCAGGATGCGCTGAAGGACTTTATCGGCGGCAACGAGCGTCTGCGCGAGTGGGTAGCCCGGCAGAAAGGTATGCCCCAGGCAATCTTCGTCGAGGGTGGCTATGTCACCCCGCAGGATCTGGCCAACGCCTTGCCGGACAGCCAGTTCAGCGAAGTCGAGCCGGGGGTCTACCTGGCCCGCCTGCCCATTGTGGTGGCCCAGGGCGCGACCTTGCATATCGACAAGAGCACCCAGGAACTGCGCCTGTCGCAAGAGCGCGGAAGCTTTATGGTCAATGACGGCCAGCTGTTTTTCACCGAAACCAAACTGACGGCCTGGCGCGAGGCCGATAATGGGCCAGCCACCTTCCGCACACCTAACGAGTTCCGGCCTTTTCTGGTGTCCTGGGGTGGCAGCGAGCTGTATATCGCCTCCAGCGTATTTACCAGCCTGGGCTACAACACCAGCAAGTCGTATGGCGTCAGTATCACCCAGTACACCCCCGGCATGCAGGCCCGGCTGAAACGCCCGGAACCGACCGGCTGGCTGATCGACTCAGAGTTTGTCGACCACTGGTACGGCTTCTACTGCTATGAAGCCGAAAACGTAGTGATCAAGGGCAATACCTACCGCGACAACATCGTTTATGGCATTGACCCGCATGACCGTTCACACGGCTTGATCATTGCCGAAAACACCGTGCACGGCACCAAGAAGAAGCACGGCATCATCATCTCCCGCGAGGTCGACGACAGCTGGATCATCAATAACAAAAGCTACGACAACAAACTCTCCGGCATCGTTATCGACCGTAACAGCGTCAACAACCTGGTGGCCTACAACCATGTGTATGGCAACCACTCGGATGGCATCACTCTTTACGAAAGCTCGGACAACCTGCTGTGGGGCAATCGGGTACTGAACAACGCCCGCCACGGCATCCGCTTGCGCAATAGCGTGAATATCCGCCTGTACGAAAACCTCGCCGCCGCCAATGGCCTGAGCGGGATCTATGGGCACATCAAGGATCTCTCCGATACCGACCGCAATATCGAGCTCGACCCCTTCGATACCGAAGTGTCGATGATCGTGGTCGGCGGCACCCTCGCGGCCAACGGTTCCGGCCCACTGTCCATCGACTCGCCGCTATCGGTTGAGCTGTACCGCGTGGAAATGCTCGCCCCGAGCAAAAGCACCGGGATCAGCTTCAGTGGTGTGCTCGGTGACAAACAGGAGGAAATCCTCGATCTGATGGTGCGCCGCCAACTGGCCGTGTTGATCGACCCCGTGGAAAGCCAGGCTGAACTCCAGGATTGAGGAGCAACAACGTGAACACGCACCCTTTTAAACTCCGCCAACTGGCCCTTATCTGCACCTTGCTGGGGACGGCCGCTGTACAGGCTGAACCGCAGTATCAAGTCCAACGTGTCGGCCCACTGTGCCCTATCGCCCAGGACCCGAGCCAATACAACACCAAGTACCTGAGCTTTTTCACTGCGCTGGTACAAGGTCAAGGGGATTGGCTGTTTCGCAGCCGTTATGACCTGCGCACCGACTTTGGCACCACGCCCGCTGGCTACCGTCAGTTCAAACGGCTGCGCGATGCGCTCAAACGAAAAGGCGTGGAACTGCTGATCGTTTATCAACCGACGCGCGGCCTGGTTAACCGCGAAAGACTCACCGCCGAGGAAAAAGCCAAGTTTAATTTCGAGCTGGCCAAGCAGAACTACCTCAAGGCCATTGAGGGCTTCCGCCAGGCGGGGATCTGGACCACAGACCTGTCGCCGCTGTTCGATGAACAGGGTGTGGACACCGACTACTACTTCAAGGCGGACCACCACTGGACCCCCGCCGGAGCCGACCGCACCGCCAAACTGGTGGCCACCACGCTCAAGGAAATTCCTGGGTTCGACGCAATTCCCCAGCAACAGTTTGAGAGCGCCGTCACCGGCCTGTTGCCCAAGGCCGGCACTCTGCACAAGACCGCTGCGAATTTCTGCGGCACCACCTACGCCACCGAGTATGTGCCGCGCTATGAGACCGCCATACAGGGGGTGGCTGACAGCGACAGCCTGTTCGGCGATGAAGCCGACCCGCAGATTGCCTTGGTCGGCACCAGCAACAGCGGCCCGGCCTACAACTTCGCCGGTTTTCTGCAACAGCACAGCGGCGCTGAAGTACTCAACCGTTCGGTCAGCGGCGGTGGCTTCGACAGCGCCCTGCTGCAATACATGACCAGCCAGGAGTTCCATGACAACCCACCACAGATTCTGATCTGGGAATTCGCCACCCATTACGACCTGGCGCAGCAAAGTTTCTACCGCCAGGCCGTGCCGCTGGTGGACAACGGCTGTGAAGGCCGCAAGGCCGTAATGAAGAACAAGGTCACCCTCAAACCCGGTGCCAATCAGGTGCTGGTCAACGGTGAGCACAGCCCATTGCAGGACTTGCGCGGTGGCGACTACCAGATCGACCTGACCTTCAGTGACGCCAGTGTGCACGAAGCCCAGGCCACGCTCTGGTACCTCACCGGCCGCCGCGAAAACTTCAAACTCGAACAGAGCGAACGCGCGCCCACCGACGGCCGCTACGTCTTCGAGCTGCGCAACGACGCCGACTGGGTTGACCTCAACCTGCTCGCCCTGGACATCCAAAGCCCGGAAAACATGCCGGCCAACCTCAGTGTCGAGGCGACCCTGTGCAAGCGCCCCAGCGCTGACAGCAAAGCCCTTACGGCGCATGCCCAATGAACATGAAACCACGTCCACATAGGGTATTCGTCCCCTGCCTGCTGGGTGCCGCGCTGTACAGCCAAGCGCTGCTCGCCACCGACCTGGTGCCGCCTGCTGGCTACTACGCGCCGGTAACGGTTACCGAAAAGCAGGCCAAGGCCTGCCCAGCGACGCCGCCGCCCTACACCGACAAGCTGGTATTTCGCAGCAAGTACGAAGGTTCAGGCAAAGCTCGCGCCACCCTTAATCTCGACTCGGAAAAGGCCTTTCGCAGCAAAACCGCGGCCATCACCGAGATGGAGCGCGGGGTCAATCGATTCATCATGCGGTACATGCGTGATGGTCAACCTGCGCAGCTCGAATGTGCCCTGCAGTGGCTGAACGACTGGGCAGAGGCCGACGCGTTGCTCAGCGGCGAGTACAACCACACTGGCAAATCGGTACGCAAATGGGCGCTGGGCAGCCTGGCCTCGGCCTACCTGCGTCTGAAGTTTTCGACTTCGCAGCCGCTGGCGGCCTATGCGCAGCAAAGCCAAATAATCGAAGCCTGGTTCATCAAGATGGCCGAAAACACCGTGCATGACTGGAGCGATCTGCCACTGAAGAAGATCAACAACCACAGCTACTGGTCCGCCTGGTCGGTCATGGCCACCGCCATCGCCACCAACCGCCGCGACCTGTTTGACTGGTCAGTGGCGCAGTTTCGCGTAGGCGCCAACCAGGTTGACGCCGACGGCTATCTACCTAACGAACTGAAGCGCAGCCAACGCGCCCTGGCGTACCACAACTACAGCCTGCCGCCACTGATGATGATCGCCGCCTTCGCCCAGGCCAACGGTGTCGACCTGCGTGCGGAAAATCAGGGCGCATTGCAGCGCTTGGCTGAGCGTGTACTGCGCGGGGTGGATAACCCAGACGAATTTGCCAGCAAGACCGGCGAGAAACAGGACATGGAAGACCTGAAGAAAACCAACAAATACGCCTGGCTCGCGCCCTATTGCGCGCTCTATGCGTGCTCGACCGACGCCCAGGCGCTGCAGCAGAGCATGGGCCCGTTCAAGACATTTCGCCTCGGCGGCAACGTCAGCCAGGTGTTCGAGCGCAAACACGCCAAAGGCAGTTGATTGGCACGCGCAGGCGAGCATTTCGCCCTAGCGCTAGTACGTCGTTAACCCGTCCGCGGACGGGGTGAAACAAGCCTCCCGCGCGCGGGGGGAAAGGGGGGCTTGCGAGCCCCGGAGAGTGCTACTCAACGGAGACATACGGATGGTCTTTTCATCCAACATATTCCTGTTCCTGTTTCTGCCGATTTTTCTCGGCTTGTATTACTTGAGCAGTAATCGCTATCGCAATTTGCTGATTCTGATTGGCAGCTACGCCTTCTACGCCTGGTGGCGGGTGGATTTTCTCCTGCTGTTCGTTGCCGTCACCCTGTGGAATTACATCTTTGGCCTGCGCATCTATACCGCAGGTGTACGCAGCAAAGCGGCGCAGCGCTGGGTGCTATGGGGGGTGGCCGGCAACCTGGCGACCCTGGGCTACTTCAAGTACGCCAACTTCGGTATGGAAAATATCAACAAGGTGATGGCGGCGGCCGGCTTGGAGCCGTTCCTGCTGACCCATGTGATCCTGCCGATCGGCATCTCCTTCTATATTTTCCAGTCGATCAGCTACCTGATCGATGTCTACCGCGGCGACACCAAACCGACGGAAAACCTGATCAACTTCGCGGCCTTTATCGCCCTGTTTCCGCAGCTGATTGCAGGCCCGGTGCTGCGCTACAAGGATCTCGCCGACCAGTTCACCGACCGCACCCACAGCCTCGACAAGTTCAGCGAAGGCGCGACGCGCTTTATGCAGGGCTTCGTCAAAAAGGTATTTATCGCCGACAGCCTGGCGCCGCTGGTTGATCACTGTTTTGCGCTCAGCAACCCGAGCACCGGCGATGCCTGGCTAGGCATGATCGCCTACACCGCGCAGCTGTACTTCGATTTCTCCGGTTACAGCGACATGGCCATCGGCCTAGGCCTGATGATGGGCTTCCGCTTTATGGAAAACTTCAACCAGCCCTATATCAGCCAGTCGATCACCGAGTTCTGGCGGCGCTGGCATATCAGCCTGTCGACCTGGCTGCGCGACTACCTCTACGTGCCGCTGGGTGGTAATCGCAACGGTACCTTCAACACTTACCGCAACCTGTTTCTGACCATGCTGCTGGGCGGCTTTTGGCATGGCGCCAACTGGACGTTCCTGATCTGGGGCGCCTGGCACGGCACCTGGCTGGCCATCGAGCGCGCGCTGGGGGTGAACGCCGCGCCCAAGGTGCTCAATCCGCTGAAATGGCTGCTCACCTTCTTCCTGGTAATGCTCGGCTGGGTGATCTTCCGCGCCGAGAACCTCGACGTGGCTTGGCGCATGTACAGCGCGATGTTCAGCTTCAACGAATGGCAGCTAAGCGAACTCAACCGCGCAAGCATCACCGACCTGCAGATCGCCACCCTGGTGCTGGCGTACGTGGTTCTGGCGTTCTGCGGTCTGCGCCAGTTCTATCGGCACAAGGCGGCGGACGCCCGTGCCAACGGTCCGGCGACCGATCAGCCGCGCATCGTCAAAGCCGTACCGGGTGACGAGCCTGGCCTGGTAGTCGGCAGCGGCGGCGTGCTGGTGCAACAACCGACCTGGAGCGTGGCGATTCCTCGCTACCTGGTGCGTGGTGCGCTGTTGCTGCTGTTCTGCGTGTCGGTGCTGAAGCTCTCCGCGCAGAGCTACTCGCCCTTCCTCTATTTCCAATTCTGAGTAGGCCGACCATGACGCGTCCATTACGCAAACTCTATGTCGCACTGTTCCTCGGTGTACTGCTCCTGCTGTTCGTGTGGTCCATGCGCGGGGTGCTGAGCTACGACGCACCCAAGCAGTTCACCGTGCTTGACGGCGGCCTGGCGAAAACTTTCGAAAGCCATTACGACAAGCAGTTTCCGGTGAAGAACATCGGCACCAATGTCTGGGCTGCACTGGATTATCTGCTGTTCAACGAAGGCCGCCCCGGCGTGCTGATCGGCGAAGGCGAATGGCTGTACTCCAACGAAGAGTTCGATGCCGTGGCCGACGGCCAGCAGCAGCTCAACGACAACATGGCGCTGATCAAAGGCGTGCGCGACGAGCTGGCGGAACGTGATGTGCTGCTGGTGCTCGCGATAGTGCCGTCGAAATCGCGGCTGTATCCCGAGTTCGTTGGCGACAACCGGCTCAGCAGCATTCGCGAAAACCTCTATCAGCGCTTCCTCGACGAAGCCCGCAATGCCGGCATCGCCGCACCCGACCTGCTGACCACCCTGCAGGCGGGCAAGAGCAATGGCCAGGTGTTTTTGCGTACCGACACGCACTGGACGCCCCTTGGCGCCGACCTGGTGGCACGTCAGCTGAGTGAAACCGTCAACCGCGCCACCACCCTCGACGGCGAACCGCAGGTGTTCGTCACCGAAGCTGAAGGCAGCGCGCCATACATGGGCGACCTGACCCGCTTCCTGCCGCTTGACCCGCTGTTCGCCGACCTGATGCCGGCGCCGGATCAGCTGCAGAAGCACGTTACCCGTGCGCCTGAACCGGCCGCGGGCGCCGACGCCCTGTTCAGCGACAGCGAGATTCCGGTGGCGCTGGTGGGCACCAGCTACAGCGCCAACCCCAAATGGAATTTCGACGGTGCATTGCGCCAGCACCTGCAGCGCGACCTGAGCAACCACGCCGAAGACGGTCTAGGTCCGATCATTCCGATGCTCAAGTTCCTGCAGAGCGACGAACTGAAAAATACCCCACCGCAGCTGGTGATCTGGGAGTTCCCCGAGCGCTACCTGCCCATGGCCAACGACCTGAGTGCCTTCGATACGCAGTGGCTAAGCGCACTTAAACAACCCGATGGCAACCGCCACCTGATCGCTAGCGACCGGCTCTGAAGCCTGCCGCCATACCTGCGGTACGACCTACCGCTTTATCACCCACAGGGAGTCCTACTCATGCACAGAACCACCTCACCTAACTGGATGCTTTATGCCTGCACACTCGTGCTAAGCCTCGCCAGCCTCACAGCCACAGCGGGCGAAGGCGGCTTGTACGCGCCAACCGCGCCCAAAGGCTCGGCGTTTATCCGCGGTTTTAACGCCAGCAACAGCGAGCTCAACTTCAGCGTTGGCAATACCAAGCTAGACGATATCGCGCCCCTGGCCTCGAGTGACTTCAGCTTTCTGCCGGCGGGCAGTTACAGCGCCCAGGTAGGCAGCAACAACCTGCAGGTGGACCTTGAGGCCGAGCATTTTTACACCCTGGTCAGCCAGGTCGGCGAGCCGCCGAAGCTGGTGAGCGAGGAACCTTTCAATAACAAGCGCAAGGCGCTGCTGCGAGTTCAAAACCTCTCCGACAGCACCCTCAGCCTGAAAACCGCCGACGGCAAACCGGTGGTCGACGGCGTAGCGCCAGATGCCAACGGCCAGCGCGAAGTAAACCCGGTCAAGGTCAACCTGGCGCTGTTCGAGGGCGACCGCAAGGTCAGCGACCTCAAACCCGTCACCCTGGCCCGCGGTGAAGTGGTGTGCCTGTACATCACAGGCAGCGGCAATGCGCTCTCGCCGGTATGGGTCAAGCGCCCGGCAAGAACCGATTGAACACCGGACAAGTACAAGCGCTGGCAATGACCAGCGCAGCAAAGCAGCGTCTTTCGCAGTAGACGTTTTGGAGTACCCCCCAGCGCTGCTTACCAGCCTGGGCAACAGGGCCAGCCCGGCCACAAGCCGGCAACCCAACCAACCAAAAGTGCTTTAGGAGTACATGCAATGATTCCAGTAATTCTTTCCGGCGGGAGCGGTTCACGTCTGTGGCCACTCTCGCGCAAACAGTATCCCAAGCAGTTTCTCGCCCTTACCGGCACCGACACGCTGTTCCAGCAAACCATCAAGCGCCTGCGCTTCGCCGGCATGCAGGCGCCGGTGCTGGTGTGCAACCTGGAACACCGCTTTATCGTGCAAGAGCAGCTCAGCACCCAGCAACTGGAAACCCAGACCATTCTGCTTGAGCCCTTTGGCCGCAACACGGCGCCAGCAGTAGCCATCGCCGCCATGCAGCTGCTTGCCGAAGGCCGTGACGAACTGTTGCTGGTCCTTCCTGCCGATCATGTGCTGGATGATCAGGCTGCGTTCCAGGCGGCCTTGCAGTTGGCCAGCAGTGCGGCGGAAAAAGGTGAAATGGTGCTATTCGGCATCCCCGCCACCCGCCCAGAAACCGGCTACGGCTATATCAAGTCAGAGGCAGATCCGGCCCTGCCAGAAGGCATTATTCGCGTCGCCAAATTCGTCGAGAAACCTGATGAAGCGCGTGCCAGCGAGTTCGTTGCCAGCGGCGATTACTACTGGAACAGCGGCATGTTCCTGTTCCGCGCCAGCCGTTACCTCGAAGAGCTGAAAAAACACGACGCCGACATCTATGACACCTGCCTGCTGGCGCTAGAACGCAGTCAGATCGAGGGTCGCCAGGTGACCATCGACGCCGCCACCTTCGCCTGCTGCCCGGATAATTCCATCGACTACACGGTGATGGAAAAAACCACCCGCGCCTGCGTGGTGCCATTGGATGCCGGCTGGAACGATGTCGGCAGCTGGTCATCGATCTGGGACGTGCATGACAAGGACCAGGACGGCAATGTGCTGTCCGGCGATGTAATGATCCATGACAGCCATAACTGCTTGGTGCATGGCAACGGCAAGCTGGTCTCGGTGATCGGCGTGGAGGACATCGTGGTGGTCGAGACCAAAGACGCCACCATGATCGTGCACAAGGATCGTGTGCAGGACGTCAAGACCATGGTCAACCAGCTCGACGCAAACGGCCGCAGCGAAACCCAGAACCACTGCCACGTCTATCGCCCGTGGGGCTCCTATGACTCGGTGGACATGGGCGGACGTTTCCAGGTCAAACACATCACGGTCAATCCCGGCGCCACCCTTTCCCTGCAGATGCATCACCACCGCGCCGAGCACTGGATCGTGGTCTCCGGCACCGCCGAGGTGACCTGCGATGACAAGGTGTTCCTGCTCACCGAAAACCAATCCACCTACATCCCCATGACCTCGGTGCATCGCCTGAGCAACCCCGGCAAGATCCCCCTGGAAATCATCGAAGTGCAATCGGGCAGCTACCTGGGTGAAGACGACATCCAGCGCCTGGATGATGTCTACGGGCGCAGCCAAACCTCCACCCTCAGCCTCGCGGCGAGCTGACGCACAACCGCCAGCCCTGCGCAGGGGCTGGCGGGCCAAAGCATGTACCCAGCCGCCCGGCCTTGTGTAGGATGAACGTCTGTTTATCGACCAAGGCCATCTATCACCATGCTATTCGGCGCAATTCTGCTACTGAGCTGGCTGATCCTGCTAATCCGCTACCCGAGCAAGGCACTGCCGATTTCTCTCGGCGCGCTGATCGGCCTGGGCCTGGTCGCCAGCTGGGTGCTGTGGCAGGAAAGCCGCGAAAACCGCCATCTGGCCCACCTCGAATTACGCCTTGATTACGCCCCCGAGCGCTGCCCGGCGGATCGCCCGCTAGCCCTGAATTTGAAGAACGACAGCGAAGCCGCACTGCTTAAGCTGCAATGGCAGATCGCCGCATACCGTCCCGGCGACCGCATTAATCTGGCCGAGCGTTTATATGAAACACCACGCTACAGCGGCCCCGGCGATTTGCAACCCGGTGCCGACTGGCAAACCTGCCTGCCGCTGCCAACGCTACGCAGCGGCTACCGTGCAAGCACCCTGGAGTTTCGCGCCGAGCGCCTGCAAGGCAGCTTTGCCCATTAAGCCCGCATAACAACCATAAGGAGCGGTGCATGCGCCAACCCAACGTATTGATCACCGGATGTTCCAGCGGCATTGGCCGCGCCCTGGCCGAGGTGTTCCAGCACGCCGGTTATCAGGTCTGGGCCACCGCGCGTAAGGCCGAAGACCTGGCAGCCCTGAGCGAAGCCGGGTTCCACGCTATCCAGCTGGATGTCAATGACGGCCTCGGGCTGGGTCAACTGGCAGAGCGCCTTAAAGCCGAAATCGGCGGCCTCGACGTACTGATCAACAATGCCGGCTACGGCGCCATGGGCCCGCTGCTTGATGGCGGCGTTGAAGCCATGCGCAAGCAATTCGAAACCAACGTGTTCTCGCTGATCGGCGTAACCCGCGCGCTGTTTCCGCTGCTGCGGCAAAACAAGGGCCTGGTGGTGAATATCGGCAGCGTCTCCGGCGTGCTGGTCACCCCGTTTGCCGGCGCCTACTGCGCCTCCAAAGCCGCCGTGCATGCACTGACCGATGCCCTGCGCCTGGAGCTGGCGCCCTTCTCCATCGAGGTGATGGAAGTACAGCCCGGCGCGATTGCCTCCAGCTTCGGCGCCAATGCCAGCCAGCAGGCCGAACAGCTGATCGACGAAGCCTCACCCTGGTGGCCGATCCGCGACGGCATCCGCGCCCGCGCCAACGCCTCGCAGGACAACCCCACCCCCGCCAGCCACTTTGCCCGCAACCTGCTCGCCGCCGTGCAAAGCAAATCCCGGCCCAACCTGGTGCGCCTGGGCAATGGCAGCCGTAGCATGCCGCTGCTCGCCGCCCTGGTGCCCAAACGCCTACTCGAAGCCGTACTGAAAAAACGCTTCGGCCTAAACCGCAGCCTTTAGGAGCACACGCCTTATGCGCGAGCCAAGCCCCAACAGCGTCGCGGTTACCCGCCTGGCCCTTGGCGGCGTGGTGGCGGTTATCGTGCTTAACCTGCTGCTGCGCACCTTCGTCAAACTCGGCGGGCTGTTTACCACGGTGTTGATCGCCGCATTGGTGGCCGCGGGCATGACCCTGTGGTTCTCCTGGCGCAACCGCCGCGCGCCTCTGCAAGGCGAACGCCGCCGTCTGCTCGCCCTCTACGGCGGCATACTGGCCCTGCTTTATCTGGGTTTATTGGCGATGATGGCGCTGCAGGACAACCCTAGCCCAATGGGGTTGCTGATCTTTGGCCTGCACTACTTTTGCTATCCGCTAATGGCCTGGCTATTTCTCACCAAGGGCTTTGCCAAGCGCAGTGAATAACTGCGCAAACGCCCCACAACCGGGGCACCCCATGTCGGTCATCCGCCTTGTCAGCATGACGGCGCTCGCATTGATCGCCTTCGCCGCCAACTCCCTGCTGTGCCGGGCAGCGCTCGCCGACGGCAGCATTGATGCCGCCAGCTTTACCAGCATTCGTCTGATTGCCGGAGCCGCAGTGCTCTGGCTGATCGTACGCATCCGCACCGGCAGCGCGATTGGCAAAGGCAACTGGCTATCGGCGCTGGCCCTGTTTGCCTATGCCGCCGGCTTTTCCTTCGCCTACCTCGAACTGTCGACCGCCACCGGCGCCCTGCTGCTGTTCGGTGCGGTGCAAAGCACCATGATCGGTTACGGCCTGTACCGCGGCGAACGCCTGCGAGTGCCCCAGCTTGGCGGCTTGTTGCTGGCGATTGGCGGACTGGTCGGCCTGCTCCTGCCGGGACTTGCCGCGCCGCCGCCACTGGCCTCGGCACTGATGCTGGGTGCGGGCATAGCCTGGGGCATCTACTCGCTACGCGGCAAAGGTAAAGGTGATCCGCTGCAAGTCACCGCCGGCAATTTCCTCCGGGCGGTGCCGATTGCATTGATCCTCAGCGCCGCGATGCTCGGCGATATCTCCCTGCAGCACTGGGCCGGAATTGCCTACGCCATCGCCTCGGGCGCGCTGGCCTCCGGCCTGGGCTATGCCGTCTGGTACAGCGCCTTACCGGCCTTGAAAGCCAGTACCGCCGCCAGCGTGCAACTCAGCGTACCGGTGATCGCCGCCCTTGGCGGCGTGGTCCTGCTCGCCGAGCCCCTCAGCCTGCGCCTGCTGCTGGCCTCCCTGGCTATACTCGGCGGCATTGCGCTGGTGATTCTGACGGGGCAACGCAGCCGATAGGATTACCAATCAGCCTAGCGCTTGATGGTCTTAAGCAGATCTTCCGGGGTGATATAGCCCACCGCGCCGCTTTGAGTCTGGGCGCTGCCCGGCTGTGGCTGATGGAGGATATGGCCTTTCATCTTGCCGATGATGTGCATCTCGCACGGCTTGCAGTCGAATTTCAGGGTCAGCACTTCGTCCTGATGGATCAGCTGCATGTCCGACACCTTGGTGCGCACGCCGCTAACGCCCTTGGCCTGTTTTGGGCACAGGTTGAAGGAGAAGCGCAGGCAGTGCTTGGTGATCATCACCGGCACTTCGCCCGCCTCTTCGTGGGCCTCGTAGGCCGCGTCGATCAGTTGCACGCCGTAACGCTTGTAGAAGGTGCGAGCCTTGTCGTTGTAGACGTTAGCAAGGAAGGTCAGGTGCGATTCCGGGTACACCGGCGCCGGCACGCTGACCGGCTTGCGCCCGCCACGTGGATGTACCGCAACGCGCGCCTGGGTCAGCGCCTCAATGGCTTCGCGGCGCAGGGCCTTGAGCTGCGAGCCGGGGATAAACGGCACGGCCTCGCAGTCGATCTGCACGCCGGTGCTGTAGTACATCGTGGTACCCAGCTTGCTCAGCGTGTCAGCCAGTTGCTCACGGGACTGTTCGGCATCCTTGGCGGCGGCGAACGGGCCAGTCAGGCTGACATTAGCCACCACGCCCTCTTCGCTGGTGACACTCAGCTGCAACTGATCACCCTGCAATGCCACTTGCCAGCTAACCGCGACACGGCGCTCGGCCGAGGTTTTCTGCAGGGCCTGTTGCCAGTTGTGATCAAGGTTGCGATTGAGCGGATGCAGCGGACGCACGCGGTGCATGGCCTCAGGCATCTCGTTGGGCTCGACGCGGTAGCGGTAGCGCTTCTCGCCGTCGTCTTCAAACTCGCCTTTCAGCTCGCAGATATTGCTGCGAAAACCTACCACTTCACGTTTGATCAGCACGTTAAGGCCATCGCCGTTGGACAGCGGTGTGTCGGTGACGGCGATCAGGTCGCGCTTGTTCACTTTTTCGATATAACCCACGGCCAGCCCGGTAAAGGTCGGCGAGTCGAACGCGCCGATGTCCACCTTGCGGTCGCTGACGAAATAATCGGTGCTGCCGCGGTGGAAGGTCTTGTCGGTGTCCGGGGTGAAGAAGTGCTCGGTGCGGCCGCTGGCAGCGCGGGCCAGGTGCGGACGCTGTTCAAGAATGACATCCAACTCGCGGCGGTAGTGCGCAGTGATGTTCTTCACGTAGCTCATGTCTTTGTAGCGCCCCTCGATCTTGAACGAGCGCACACCAGCATCCACCAGATGGATCAGGTTGTCGGTCTGGTTGTTGTCCTTCATCGACAGCAGATGCTTATCAAACGCCACCACGCGGCCCTGATCGTCCTTGAGGGTGTACGGCAGGCGGCAGGCCTGGGAGCAGTCGCCACGGTTGGCGCTGCGCCCGGTCTGCGCGTGGGAGATATTGCACTGCCCGGAGAACGCCACACACAGCGCACCGTGGATAAAGAACTCCACCGCTGAATCAACGTTACGGCAGATGTTGTTGATCTCTTGCAGGTTCAACTCGCGGGCCAGCACCAGCTGGGAGAAGCCGGCGTTGTCGAGAAAACGGGCTTTCTCCAGGGTGCGGATATCGCACTGGGTACTGGCGTGGATCTCGATGGGCGGCAGGTCCATCTCCATCACACCCATGTCCTGCACGATCAGCGCATCGATACCGGCCTCGTAAAGCTGCCAGATCATCTGCCGCGCCGGTTCCAGCTCATCCTCATGCAGGATGGTGTTGAGGGTGACAAACACCCGCGCATGGAACAGGTGGGCAAACTGCACCAGATCGGCAATGTCCGCCACGCTGTTGCTGGCATTGTGCCGCGCGCCAAAGCCGGGGCCACCGATGTACACCGCGTCGGCCCCATGCAGGATGGCTTCCTTGGCAATGGCGGTATCGCGCGCAGGGCTGAGCAGTTCGAGGTGGTGCTTGGGCAGGGACATGGCGTGGGCATCGAGGCAGTCAATCAAGCCGAGCATTTTACCCCTAAAGCAGATTTTATATGTGGCCGCTGAGCAGTCGCCCCAACACTGTATAGGCATACAGACAAAAGCCCGCGTAGAATTGCCCGCTCAACACGACCTGAGAACAACACGGTGGATCTACAACAGGGCTTTATCCTCACCCGCCACTGGCGTGACACGCCGGCCGGGACGCAGGTGGAGTTCTGGCTGGCCACCGACCACGGCCCGCGACATATCCGCTTGCCGCTGCAACCCTCGGTGGCGTTTATCCCGGCCGAGCAGCGCACACAGGCCGAGGCGCTACTGGCCAACGAAAGCGGCGCTGAGCTGCGCCCGCTGGCGCTCAAGGACTTTCAGCAGCGCCCGGTGCTGGGGCTGTATTGCCAGCAGCATCGCCAGTTGATTGACCTCGACAAACGCCTACGCCGCGCTGGCGTGACGGTGTACGAGGCCGATGTGCGCCCGCCCGAGCGCTACCTGATGGAGCGCTTTATCACCGCACCGGTGCTGTTCGCCGGCACGCCCGATGCGAACGGCCTGCTGCTGGACGCGCAGATCAAACCCTGTAGCGACTACCGCCCCACCCTCAAGCTGGCCTCGCTGGATATCGAAACCAATGCCTTCGGCGAGCTGTACTCCATCGCCATCGAAGGTTGCGGCCAGCGCAACGTGTATATGCTCGGACGCGCGCCCGAACAGCCGCCAGCGGTGGATTTTCTGCTGGAGTACTGCGTCAGCCGTGAGCAGTTGCTCGACCGCCTCAACCACTGGATGGCGCAGCACGACCCGGACGCGATCATCGGCTGGAACCTGGTGCAGTTCGACCTGCGCGTGCTGCACGAACACGCCCGTCGCCTGGCCATCCCGCTGCGTCTGGGCCGCGATGGCAGTGAGATGCAGTGGCGCGAGCATGGCAGCGGCAACGGCCACTTCTTCGCCGATGCAGCGGGCCGGCTGATTATTGATGGCATCGAAACACTGCGCTCGGCGACCTGGAGCTTCCCCTCGTTCAGCCTGGAAAACGTCGCGCAAACCCTGCTCGGCGAGGGCAAAGACATCTCCACGCCCTACCAACGCATGGACGAAATCGACCGCATGTTCCGCGAGGACAAACCCGCCCTGGCACGCTACAACCTGCGCGACTGCGAGCTGGTCACGCGGATCTTCGGCAAGACGGCGATCCTCGACTTCCTCCTCGAACGCGCCACGGTCACCGGCCTGCCCGCCGACCGTAACGGCGGCTCGGTGGCGGCCTTCGAGCATCTGTATATGCCGCTGATGCACCGTCGTGGTTTTGTTGCGCCGAACCTCGGTGACAACCCGCCGCAGGCCAGCCCCGGCGGTTTTGTCATGGACTCGCAGCCAGGACTATACGAGTCGGTACTGGTGCTCGACTACAAGAGCCTGTATCCGTCGATTATTCGCAGCTTTCTGATCGACCCGGTGGGGCTGATCGAAGGCCTGCGCCAGCCGGATGACGTCCACTCGGTGCCGGGCTTTCGCGGCGCACGCTTCTCGCGCAGCGAGCATTGCCTGCCAGCGATTGTCGAGCGCGTGTGGCAGGGCCGCGAAGCCGCCAAACGCGAGCACAACGCGCCGCTGTCACAAGCGTTGAAGATCATCATGAACGCCTTCTACGGCGTGCTCGGTTCCAGCGGCTGCCGCTTCTTCGACACGCGCCTGGCCTCCTCCATCACCCTGCGCGGCCACGAGATCATGGCCCGCACCCGCGCGCTGATCGAGGCCGAAGGCTACGCGGTGATCTATGGCGACACCGACTCCACCTTCGTCTGGCTGCAACGCCTGCATGACGAAGCCGATGCAGCGCAGATTGGCCGCGCTCTGGTGGCCAAGGTCAATGCCTGGTGGGCTGAACATCTACAGAGCGAATACGGTCTGAGCAGCGCCCTGGAACTGCAATACGAAACCCACTACAGCCGCTTTCTGATGCCGACTATTCGCGGCGCCGAAGAAGGCAGCAAAAAGCGCTATGCAGGGATGATCAGCCGCGCCGACGGCAGCCACGAGATGGTCTACAAAGGCCTGGAAACCGTACGCAGCGACTGGTCGCCGCTGGCTCAGCAGTTTCAGCGCGAGCTATATGAGCGCATCTTCCTCAACCAGCCCTACCAGGGTTATATCCGCGACTATGTCGAACGCACCCTGAATGGCGAGCTGGATGAGCTGCTGGTCTACCGCAAGCGCCTGCGTCGCACACTCACAGACTACGAGCGCAACGTACCGCCGCATGTGCGCGCCGCACGCCTGGCCGACGAATACAACGCGGCGCACAGCCGGCCGCTGCAATACCAACGCGGCGGCTGGATCAGTTACGTGATCACCACCGCCGGCCCACAACCGCTGGAAGCGCGCAACGCCGCCATCGACTACGACCACTACCTGACCCGCCAATTACAGCCGGTGGCCGACGCCATCCTGCCGTTTGTCGATGATGACTTTGTCACCTTGATTGGTGGTCAGTTGGGGTTGTTCTGAGTATGTCAATAGCCCGGGTATCGCCGCAGTGATCGCAACACGACAATCCTGAGGCGAAAAACTGGCTTAGCGCTTCTAACGAAATATCGGGCCCGCTGTTCTGGCGGCCTGTCCGCATAAATGTATATTCTCAATGCCGACCTACTGACTGGGTCCTCTAAGAACAATGAGGGAAAAATCACCATGCGCAACTCACACATTGCCCTCGCTGGCTTGTTCGGCGTGGTTAACCTGATGAGTACGGCCTACGCACAGACGCCGCTTACTCGCGATTGGTCGGGGGTCTACTTCGGGGGCAGCCTGGGGAGCGCTGAAGGTTCGACCGACACCCGGGCCTCTACCAGCTCGGGCTTCCCTACCTCCTATTTCCAACCTCCTTCCGAGCCACAAGTTGAAGATGCAGCGGATGGGCAGTTGTCGCAGTGGAATCTTTCTGGTGGGTTGTTTGCCGGCTATGGGAAGCAGTTTGGCAAGCTGTATGTTGGCGTCGAGGGCAGCGCTAATAGCCTTAGCTTCGATGAGTCTCGTACCTCTGGGGAACCCTACATTGTGGTTCCATCAGCACGGTTCAGTTACACGCAATCCGTTGAGGCCGATTGGCAAGCAACCCTGCGCGCCCGACTGGGCTGGGCAGAGGATCGCTGGTTGGCCTATGTGACTGGCGGCGCTGCCGTGAGCCAAATCCGCCTGGACACTGCGTTTTCGGATACCACCTTCGGAGGCGGAGCAAGTGGACGGGACTCAACCACTGACACCAAGTGGGGCTGGGTGCTCGGCCTAGGTGGTGAATACGCCTTAAGTAACAGCTGGACCATTCGCGGTGAATACCTGTACGCCGACTTCGGCAAAGTGAGCACTGATACTGTGATCGCTCACCCGGCTTCCTCTATCGTTAGTAACAGCATAAAAGGCTCGGCTGAGTTCAAGACCCAGACTGTTAGCTTGGGCATGGCCTATCGCTTCTAAGATTACGCTCAGCAGCAATAAGCCCCGCACGTGCGGGGCTTTAAAATCTAAACTCTGCCCCTTTTTATGCAGCCGTTTTGCCGCCGAGCTGCAACACAAAGTCCTGCTATAACTGGTGCCAACTACGACCACTACCTGACCCGGCAGTTACAGCCGGTGGCCGATGCCATCCTGCCGTTTGTCGATGACGACTTCGCGACCTTGATTGGTGGGCAGTTGGGTTTGTTCTAGGCCTGCTGCGTACCTAAAATCCCCCTTCAACTGTCAGGACGACATCGCATGCTGCACACCCTCGCCGTCGCCAACTACCGCTCAATCAACACCCTGGTGCTGCCATTGGGCAGGCTCAATCTGGTGACCGGGGCCAACGGCAGCGGCAAGTCGAACCTCTATCGCGCCCTGCGTCTGCTGGCGGAAACCGCCCAGGGCGGCGTGGTCAATGCCCTGGCCCGTGAGGGCGGGCTGGACTCCACTTTCTGGGCCGGACCGGAAACCATCAGCAGACGCATGCTCAGCGGCGAGGTGCCGGTGCAAGGCGGCCCGCGCAAGGAGGCCAAGCGTCTGCGCCTGGGTTTCGCTGGCGATGATTTCAGCTATGCCATTTCCCTCGGATTGCCGGAACCGAGCCTGTCCGCCTTTGCCCTTGACCCGCAGATCAAGCGCGAATGCATTTGGGCCGGGGCCAGCTATCGCCCCGCCTCGCTGCTGGTGGATCGCGCTGGGCCGATGGTACGCAGGCGCGAAGAACGCAGCTGGCAGGTCATGGCCCAGCACCTGCCGCTCTTCGATAGTCTGTTCGATCAGATCGGCAATGACCCGGCCTGCCCGGAAGTGTTTCAGCTGCGCGAACATATCCGCCGCTGGCGCTTCTACGATCACTTTCGCAGCGACGCCGAAGCCCCGGCACGCCTCCCGCAACTGGGCACCCGCACACCGGTACTGCACCACGACGGTCGCGACCTGGCGGCAGCGTTGCAGACCATTCGCGAAATCGGTGACCCGGCTGCGCTGGATGCGGCAATCAGTGACGCCTTCCCCGGCGCACGGTTACGCATCGATATACAGGCTGGAGGACGCTTTGCCGTGGAGTTGCAACAAGACGGATTGCTGCGGCCCTTATCAGCCAGCGAACTGTCGGATGGCACCCTACGTTATCTGCTGCTGGTCGCCGCCCTGCTCACCCCAAGGCCACCCTCGCTGATGGTGCTGAACGAGCCGGAAACCAGCCTGCACCCCGACCTGCTGCCAGCCCTCGGCCGACTGATCATCGCCGCCTCGCAGCACACCCAGGTCTGGGTGGTGTCCCACGCCAGCCGGCTGATCGCCACCCTGGAACAGCACCCCGAATGCAACGCCATCGTCCTGGAAAAACTGCTAGGGCAAACCGTGATCCAGGGTCAGGGCATGCTCGATGAACCAGCCTGGAAGTGGCCGAGTTAACCCTGGCTGGCCCGCGCGTGCAGAAGATTGCGGACGCTAACCACGCCATGACGCACTGACTTGCCCTGTTGAAAACGCTTAGTTACCACCACCCACCGCACCGCCTGTTGAGCCGCCAGCAGCGCCCCGATTGCCACCTGTATTGGACGTACCGCTGCTACCGGCAGCGTCACCAGATGCCCCTCCCTGAGAGCTGTTTTCACCCGTATTAGTGCCGGTTGAATTACCGGGTGCGGTAGTCGACTGGCCTTGTCCGGTGGTTGGCGTACCTGGCGCAGTAGTCGATTGGCCCTGTCCAGTGGTCGGCGTACCCGGCGCAGTAGTCGATTGACCCTGTCCAGTGGTCGGCGTACCCGGCGCAGTAGTCGATTGGCCCTGTCCAGTGGTCGGCGTACCCGGCGCAGTGGTCGATTGACCCTGCCCTGCGGCCGGTGTGCCTGGTGCAGTGGTCGGCTGACCTGTGCCGGGTACAGGAGCACCCGGGGTATTGCTCGGGTTGTTTACTGCCCCCGGTTGCTGGGCGTTGTTATTCACACCCGGGGCATTGTTCTGCTGCTGGTTACTGTTCTGCTGTTGGGTTGCCTGGCCGTTCACAGTGTTGTCGACTGCGGGTAGACCATTGCGCTCGCGCACCATGTTGTCGCCGATTTGGTCACGCTGCTGCTCGAGGGTCATGCCGCCGTCGTCTGCCAATGCGGCCTGGGAAACCAGTATCGCCAAAACCAGCATCGGGAATTTGAGTTTTCTCATCTCGGTTTCTCCAAGAGGTTTGTGGGCTTGCCTAGTGGTGGACCACCGGCATCGCATGCGCGTTCAGCAAATCGGCTGGTCACAAGTCTGGCGTCCCGATGCATGGGTTCGCCATCTCGGAGGAACTTTGTCCAGTCGCTTCTTTTCCGAACGTTAAGGACCGAACTGCGGCCAGCGAACCAGCAGCCGACAAGTCACTCCAGAGAAAGCCCCATGAGCAGACCCGCTACATTGCAAACAAAACAGCCACAACAATTGTTATTCGACAGCGATGGCGTGATTCCCAATAGCCCGCTGCCGGTGCTGATCTATCGTCAGGTCGACCTCAATGGCGATCTGACAGCCGCGTTCGAGCGAGCCTTCGAGGCCAATCAATGGCCGCCACAATGGCGCGACGGCATCTTCGATTATCACCACTACCATTCCAACGCCCATGAAGCACTGGGCGTCGCAGCGGGTAGCGCCGAGGTTATGCTAGGTGGCGAACAAGGCCAGGCGGTACACCTGCAGGCCGGTGATCTGGTGATTCTGCCGGCCGGCACCGGGCATTGTCGTATCGAACAAAGTGCCGACTTTCTGGTAGTGGGTGCGTACCCCGCGGGCCAGGAGCAGTACGATATTCAGCGCGCCGACGCCAGCAACCTCGACGCCTCGCTGGAGCGCATCGCCCGAGTGGCAATGCCGCAAACCGATCCGCTGTATGGCGACCAGGGCGCCCTCGCCCATGCGTGGGGCGTAAAACCTTGAGCGAATACCGTTAACCAGGAGGTCGCCATGAGCATGAACACTGAGTACCTTGCCAACGAACCCACCCGGGATGCACTCGACGCGCTGCCCGGACCCACCCTGATTGAGTTCGGCACACCTTGGTGCGGCCATTGCCAAGCGGCGCAACCCTTGCTCGCCGAGGTATTCGCCGGCCATCCACAGGTACGCCACCTTAAAATCGAGGATGGCAGCGGCCGTCGTCTCGGTCGCTCGTTCAAGGTCAAATTGTGGCCAACGCTGATCTTCTTTCACGACGGCCAGGAAGTCGCGCGCCTGGTCCGGCCCACCAGTGTCGGCCAGATCGAGCAGGCCTTTCTGACGCTCACCACGCCTTAATCCAGACCTGCATGGCAGCGGTCGCGTTAACCCTTTGCGGCCAGTGCAACCGTTGTCGGCAACGCCTTAGGTTTACGGAACACCAGCACGTTACCGAGCATCACCAGCACCAGGCCGAACAACGCCGGAGCCGTCCATTGATAGCCCTCGGCAAACACCGAGATATTCAGCGCCACCACCGGGAACAGCACGGTGCAGTAGGCCGCGCGCTCCGGGCCCATGCGTCCGACCAGGGTCAGGTAAGCGGTAAAGCCGATCACCGAGCCGGGAATCGCCAGGTACAGCAGAGTGCCGACGTAACGGGTATTCCACTCAAAGCCGAACGGCGTGCCGCTGACCAGACAGATCGCCACCAGCATCAGCGCGCCATACAGCATGCCCCAGGCATTGGTGGTCAGCGGCTTGAGCCCGGCCTTTTGCTGCAGGCTGGAGAGTATATTCCCAGCGGAGAAACACAGGGTGCCGACCAGCGCCAGGCCGATACCCAGGAGGGTTTCATGGCTGGCTTCCTGCCCGGCCAGCTCCGGCCAGAACAACAACGCCAGGCCGCCTAGGCCCAGCGCGCCCCCAGCCAGCACATTGACGGCGATCTTCTGCTTGAAGAACAGCCGCGCGTTGATCGCATTCCACAGTGTCGCGGTAGAAAAAATCACCGCCACCAGGCCGCTGGGGATCCACTGGCTGGCGGTGTAGAAGCACATAAAATTCAGACAGAACAGACACAAGCCCTGCACCAGGCAGATCAGCTGACCGCGTGTGTCGAGCTTCTGCAGGCGACCGCTAAGCAGCAGGATAGCGAACAGCACAGCGGCAGCCAGGGCGAAGCGATAGGCAATCGACGCGGCAATCGCCACCTCGCCCAGCTGCAGTTTGAGGGCAATCCAGGTGGTGCCCCAGATCAGTACGGTCAACAGATAAAGCGACAGGTTCATCAACAGACTCCCGGTAGATGGATCAGAGTCTGCGCCTGATCAGGTCTGGCGTTCTTGCACAAACTTGCGCTTATTAAGTGCTAAGGCCGCTTTTGTAGGTTGGGTTAGTGGCGCAGAACCGAGGACTGAGGAACAACTGCATACCCGCGCGCCACGTAACCCAACAAGCGGATCACGGCTAGATGCATCTAGCCGTGATCCGCAGGCCTAACAGGGTCCTGTCGATGCCTAGGCAACCCGATGGAAATCAACGCCGCTAGCAGCACAAAGCCCGAGGACACCCACAGGCAGGCTTCCAAGCCATAGGCCTGATAGACCCAGCCCGACAGCAGCGTGCCGAGAAGCCGGCCGAGGGCGTTGGACATGTAATAGAAGCCGACATCCAGCGACACGCCGTCTTCCTTGGCGTAGCTGACAATCAGGTAGCTGTGCAGCGAAGAGTTCACCGCAAACAGCGCGCCAAACAGCATCAGCCCGCCGAGCAATACCCACTGCGCCGGCAAGTCACTGTTCAGACCCAAAGCAATTGCGGCGGGCAACCCAGCCAGCACGGCAGCCCAGGCGAATGCCGCGCGACCATCCGGCAACTGACCGCTGGCCTTGCCGGTGATGGTCGGGGCGAAGGACTGCACCATGCCGTAGCCAATCACCCAGGCGGCGAGAAAGCCGCCGACCATCCAGAAATCCCAACCAAACACACTGGACAGATAGACCGGCAGCGCCACGACAAACCACACATCGCGGGCACCGAAGAGAAACAGTCGCGCCGCCGAGAGAATATTGACCGCCTGGCTCTTGGACAGAATGTCGCGAAACTTCGGCTTGGCTTTCGCCTTGCCC
Organism: Pseudomonas sp. EA_35y_Pfl2_R111; assembly: GCF_963970955.1. Classification (NCBI taxonomy): domain Bacteria; kingdom Pseudomonadati; phylum Pseudomonadota; class Gammaproteobacteria; order Pseudomonadales; family Pseudomonadaceae; genus Pseudomonas; species Pseudomonas sp. EA_35y_Pfl2_R111. Next base: position 899,188 of record NZ_CAXAOM010000001.1, read on the forward strand.
AAATCCTTTTTCAACAGCAGCAGACTGGCCAGCCAGATCAGCGCCAGCACAGCGGCCATGGCCAGCACTGCGCCGGCAAAACCGAGCAGCGCCAGCAACGCACCGCCCATAAAGAAGCCCACGCCCTTCAGCGCATTCTTCGAGCCGGTCAGTATCGCCACCCACTGGTACAGCGTGCCCTGCTGGCTGTCCGGCACCAGCAGCTTGATCGAGCTTTTCGCGCTCATCTTGTTCAGGTCTTTGGCGATACCGGACAAGGCCTGGGCGCCCATCACCCAGGGAATCGTCAGCCAGGCCGCAGGCACCGTGAGCATCAGCAAGGCCGCCACCTGCAGGCCCAGGCCGATATTCATGGTGCGATTAAGCCCCAACCGCGCCCCCAGGTAACCGCCGACCAGATTGGTGACCACGCCGAAAATCTCATAGAACAGAAACAGCGCGGCAATCTGCAGCGGCGTGTAACCGAGGCTATAAAAATGCAGCACCACCAACATGCGCAACGCACCGTCGGTAAGGGTAAAGGCCCAGTAGTTGCCGGTGACCAGCAGGTATTGGCGCACTTCGGGGGCTAGGCGGGATAGCGCGTGCATCAAGAGTTCCTGTTGTACTACGAAGCTTGGTGGGTATCGTCGAGTTCAACCCATCCTACGGGGCTACAAACCAGACCGTAGGGTGGATGGCGCTTTATCCATCCACCAGATAACCAAGGTGGATGAAAAGGCGTCATCCACCCTACGAGTCAATCGGCTGCGCCGACCATTCGCGCCAGTTCAACCGCGCGGTTGGCGTAGCCCCATTCGTTGTCGTACCAGGCGTAGAGCTTTACCTGGGTGCCGTTAACTACCATGGTCGACAGCGCATCGATGATCGAAGAGCGCGGGTCGGTGCGGTAGTCGATGGATACCAGCGGACGTTCCTCATAACCGAGAATGCCGGCCAGCGGCCCGTCGGCCGCAGCCTTGAGCAGTGCGTTGACCTCCTCCGCCGTGGTCGCGCGCTCCACCTCAAACACGCAGTCGGTCAGCGAGGCGTTGGCCAGTGGTACACGCACCGCGTGGCCATTCAGCTTGCCGCGCAGCTCGGGGAAGATCTCGGCAATAGCCGTGGCCGAGCCGGTGCTGGTGGGGATCAGGCTCATGCCGCTGGCGCGGGCCCGGCGCAGGTCCTTGTGCGGCGTATCGAGGATGCTCTGGGTATTGGTCAGGTCGTGGATGGTGGTGATCGAGCCGTGGCGGATGCCGAGGTTCTCGTGGATCACCTTGACCACCGGGGCCAGGCAGTTGGTGGTACAGGACGCCGCCGCGACGATGCGGTGCAGCGCCGGATCGAACAGCTGCTGGTTGACGCCCATGACGATATTCAGCGCGCCCTGCTCTTTCACTGGCGCGCAGACCACCACGCGCTTTACGCCCTGATCCAGATAGCCTTGCAGCAGGGCGACGGTTTTCATCTTGCCGCTGGCCTCAATTACCAGATCGCAGCCGCTCCAGTCGGTATCGGCAATGGCCTTGTTGGCCGTGACCTGAATCCGCTTGCCATCGATCAATACACAGTCGCCATCGCTACCGGCCTCATGCAGCCAGCGGCCGTGCACCGAGTCGAAGTTCAGCAGATGGGCGTGGGTCGCGGCGTCGCCGGCCGGGTCGTTGATCTGCACAAACTCCAGCTCCGGCCAGCCCCAGGCGGCGCGCAGCGCCAGACGACCGATACGACCAAAACCGTTGATACCTACCTTGATAGCCATGGACAGAGTCTCTCGTTGAACGGATTAAATATTGCGCGGCGCAAACATAATGATCGCCATACCGAGCATGGCCACAGCCGCGCCCAGCAGGTCCCAATGGGTCGGGCGAATACCGTCCACCAGCCACAGCCAGATAATCGCCATCGCCACATACACCCCGCCGTAAGCGGCATACACGCGCCCGGCGGCGGTGGGGTGCAGGGTCAGCAGCCAGGCGAACAGCGCCAGCGATACAGCGGCCGGCAGCAGCAGCCAGATGCTCTTGCCCTGCTTAAGCCACAGATACGGCAGATAGCAGCCGATGATCTCGGCCAGCGCCGTAAGGGCGAACAGGCCCAGGGTATTGAGCATGCTCACCTCAGTTGCCGAACTGGGCGAGCCAGCCCGCATGGGCCGGATGCTGGATGGCTTTCGGCCGCAGCGCCTGCACCAGGCTGACAGCCTCACTGCGGGCAATACCCAGCTCGATCAGGATGCGCGCAGCAATCAGCCCGGTGCGCCCGGAGCCGCCTTTGCAGTGGATGGCGACGGCCTTGTCGGCCGCCAGCAGCTCAGCCATCTGCGCCATAGCCGCCGGCCAGGCTGCATCGAAATCCGCCTGTGGCACTTGCTCATCAGCCGCTGGTAGATGCAGCCAAAGCAAACCTTGCGCGGCGCACAGCGCGGGCAAATCGCTGGCGGCGTTTTGCGCCAGCTCGGCGGTCGGCATCAAGGTCAGCACGGCATCGGCGCCTGCCTGCTTGAGGGTACTCAAGGCGCTGTCGATGCTGCTGTCCTTGGTGCCTGGACAAGGTGTGAAGATCAACCGGCCGGGGCGATGGGGAATGCTGAGAACATCAAAAGGATGGGACATGCTGATTGATCCTGAAAATTAAATGGAAGCCTGATTGACCCGTTTGCTCAGCTGCTCGGCCGATTCCTTTCGCTCGGAGTAGCGGTCCACCAGGTAGTCCGTTTGGCCGCGCAGCAGCAGGGTGAACTTGACCAGCTCCTCCATCACGTCGACCACGCGGTCGTAATAGGCCGAAGGTTTCATCCGCCCGGCGTCGTCAAATTCGAGGAAGGCCTTGGCCACCGAAGACTGATTGGGGATGGTGAACATGCGCATCCAGCGCCCCAGCACGCGCATCTGGTTCAGCGCATTGAACGATTGCGAGCCGCCGCTGACCTGCATCAGCGCCAGGGTCTTGCCCTGGGTCGGGCGCACCGCGCCCATGCTCAGGGGAATCCAGTCGATCTGCGATTTGAACACCCCGGTCATCGCGCCATGGCGCTCCGGCGAGCACCAGACCATGCCCTCGCTCCACAGCACCAGCTCGCGCAGCTCCTGCACCTTGGGGTGATCCTCGGGGGCATCATCCGGCAGCGGCAGGCCGCTGGGATTGAAGATCCGTGCTTCGGCACCGAACTGTTCAAGTAAACGCGCGGCTTCTTCAGTCAGCAGGCGGCTGTAAGAGCGCGCGCGGTTGGAGCCGTACAGCAGCAGAATGCGCGGTTTGTGCAGCGGGGCCGGCTTGGCCAGCTGTTCCTGGTTGAGCGGATCGAGCAGTTCGGGGTCGATATTCGGCAGTTCGGGGCTCATGGCCTTTCTCCAGAAAACAGTGGCTCAGCCGCACAGTGAGGCGCGATCAGGGCGGTCACGCATGCTGTGCAGACGCAAGCGATCTTCGGCCAGCTGTGGGTCATCAGCCTGAAGCACCTGAGCCAATATCTGACCAACCCAAACCGGCAGTTGCGGGTGCAGGCGGTAATACACCCACTGCCCAGCGCGGCGGTCCTGCAACAGGCCGCTGCTGCGCAGCTGCGCCAGATGACGGGAGATCTTCGGCTGGCTTTCCTGCAGGGCGGCGGTCAGCTCGCAGACGCACAGCTCGCCCTCCTGGGCGATCAGCTGAGTCATGCGCGCGCGGGTGTCGTCGGCCAGGCACTTGAACAAGGTGACCGGCGCCAGCATCTGCAGCGGAGCCTGGGCCTTGCTCTTGACCAGCACGAACATCTTGATGCGCTCATGGATCTGCTGCAGGCAGTGCTTGTAGGCATTCTTCTGCTGGCTGCTGGCCGGGTCCTCGAAGTCCCAGGCGATATATTCACCGGCACCGGGCAAGGTGCTGCACTCGAAGGCGGACTTGTCGCACAGGGTGATCACGTAGTCGAACTGCTGACCGTCAAAACTCTCCAGCGGCTTGCTGTGCAGGCCTTCTGTGCTCACGCCCAACTGCTCCAAGGCCTGGCGCGCGCGCGGGTCGACCTCGCCAGGCAGGGTGCCGGCGCTAAAAACCTCATAACCATCGGGGTCGGTATGGCGCAACAGGGCTTCGGCCATCTGCGAGCGGGCGGCGTTTGCAACGCAGAGAAACAGCACGCGGGTCTTTTGGCTCATGGCGATGGGTGTCATGTAAATACGGTTTGGCGAATATATTGATATCCATATATCTTGTAAACCGTATATTCAGCCCAGTCCAAGCCGACCCAGATCAATAACGAGCGCAGCGGGACTGGCTAGCAGGCCGTTGAAAAACGTTGGCGAGGCAGCCAGCGCAAGGCAAAAACAGGCGAAAAAGCGGAGTTTACGGACTGTAAATGAGCATTTTGAGCCTGTTTTTAACGCCGCGATGGCAACGCAGGTAGTTTTTCAACAGCCTGCTAGAGTCGCCCCTCACCCAAGGAATCCAGCATGGCCAACGCCCTAGAATCCTCCACCCCTCAAACCCGCTCGCCGCTCGGCCTGTTCGAGCGCTACCTGACGCTCTGGGTATTTCTCTGCATCATCGGCGGCACCCTGCTTGGCCTGTTCGCGCCCAAAGCCGCGCAGACGGTGGGCGCGCTGGAAATCGCTCAGGTGAATATCCCCGTAGGCCTGCTGATCTGGGTGATGATCATCCCCATGCTGATGAAGATCGACTTCGGTGCCATTGGAGAGGTCTACCAGCAGCGCGCCGGCCTGGGCGTGACGCTGAGCATCAACTGGCTGATCAAGCCATTCACCATGGCCTTTATGGCCTGGCTGTTTCTGCGCCATGTGTTCGCCGGCTGGCTGCCGGCCGAGCAGATCGACAGCTACGTGGCCGGGCTAATTCTGCTCGGCGCCGCGCCCTGCACCGCCATGGTGTTCGTCTGGAGCAACCTGTGTAAGGGCAACGCCAACTTCACCCTGACCCAGGTGGCGATCAACGACCTCGTGATGGTGTTCGCCTTCGCCCCCATCGTCGCTTTACTGCTGGGCGTGTCGTCGATTCCGGTGCCCTGGGACACCCTGCTGCTGTCGGTGGTGATGTATATCGTCATTCCCCTGGCCATCGCCCAATTTATCCGTGCGCGCTTGCTGCGCCGAGGTGATGCAACGCTGCAAGCGGTGCTGGCGCGCATCGGCCCCTTCTCCATCCTCGCCCTGCTGGCCACTCTGGTGCTGCTGTTCTCCTTCCAGGGCCAGACCATCGTCGCGCAACCGTTGATCATCGCCATGCTGGCGGTGCCGATTCTGCTGCAGACGCTGTTTATCGCTGCGCTGGGTTACTGGATGTGTCGGCAACTCAAGGTGCGCCACGACATCGCCGGGCCGGCAGCGATGATCGGCGCGTCGAACTTCTTCGAGCTGGCGGTGGCAGTGGCCATCGCGCTGTACGGCTTCAACTCCGGCGCAGCGCTGGCAACGGTGGTCGGCGTGCTGATCGAGGTGCCGGTGATGCTCTGGCTGGTGCGCATGGTCAATAACAGCAAGGGCTGGTACGAGCAGCGGGCCTGATCTCCGCATTGCACAATCTTGCGCATTTCTCCTGTCGGGGGCTGGCAGCCGTTGCAAGCCGGCGTAGCATGGTGCGACGGAGGTTCTATGTCGCAACTTGAGCACCTACAGGTTTTCCAGAGCATGCACAGCTCGCCCAACACCCGCCTGCACCGCAGCGCCGAGTTGGGCGACGGGCTGGCGGCTGCCGTGTGGAGCAACCGCCATGATGCCCGCGACTACGAAGCCCCCAGTCATCACACCCTGTCCTGCTACCTGGCCGGCGGCACCGGTACCTTCCGCCGCGAAAGCCCACACAGCAAAGGCGCGCCGGACAAGTTATGCATCCTCCCGGCCGGCCATCAGTCGGAATGGGTGATCAACGGTGAAATCCATCTGGCCCATCTGTATATCAGCCAGGAGCAGTTCGCCCTGGCGGCCGTGAATCTGCTGGATCGTGAGCCACGGGAACTGGAACTGCGCGAAGGCACCTTTCTCGACGACCCGCAGCAGGCCCAGCGCTTTCGTCAGCTCAGCCAGCTGGATTGGCAGGAACCCGCCGAACGCCTGCTCAGCAGCAGCCTGGCCCACGGGCTGATCAACCACGCCTTGCTATCCCAGGTGGGCCGCCGCGAAGGCCTGCGCCTGACCGGCGGCCTGGCCCCTAGCCAGCGCCGCCGGGTGCGCGAGTTTATCCAGGCCAACCTCAGTGAGCCGCTCAGCCTGGGTCAGCTGGCCAGTTTGTGCGCGCTCTCCGAATACCACTTCGCCAGGATGTTCCAACTCAGCTTCGGCCTGCCGCCGCACCGCTATGTGCTCGCGCAGCGCCTGCGCCATGGCCAACAGCTGTTGCAACACAGCACCCTACCATTGGCTGAAGTGGCCATGGCCTGCGGCTTTGCCAGCGCCAGCCACTTCAACAACCGCTTCCGCCAGGCCTTCAGCGCCACGCCGGGACAATACCGCGCGGCCCTGCAAAGCCCCTAACCCCACGCAAAGCAGCATCAGCCCACCGCATACCTGCCTATCAGGTAACGCAGCTTTGCGCCTCCTGCGCCTGAAAACAGCCTGCTAATCCCACGCTGGCTGTGCAAGAATCATCGGCTGCCTTCGAGAAAGCTGCCCATGCCACGATTCATCCACTCGCCTGCCCGGTGCCACTGATGGCCCTCGATATCCTGCATCTACGCCAGGAAGACTGGCGCGCGGAATTCGGCGTGGGCGATCTGCAGCGCGGCCAGGGCTATGCCGCGCAAGGCCGCAGCCGTTTGCTCAGCCTCAAGGACAGCACCCTGCTGGCCAGCTGCCGTGGCTCCGGTGCGCAAACCTATCAACAGCGCATTACCCTGCATCATTACGGCCAGGGCTGGGGCGTGACCGGCCATTGCAGCTGCCCGGTGGGCTTCAACTGCAAGCACGTGGCCAGCGCCCTGCTCACCCTGCAAACCCAGCAGGAACAAGGCGTCGACCTCTCGCCGCTGATCGTCAGCAGCCCGCAGGCCCGCGAAGAGTGCCTGGAGAATCTGCAACCGACCCCAGTGCTGAGCCTCGGCAGCCTGGTACGCGTGCACTTCGATGCGCGCAAGGGCCGCATGCAGGAACAAACCCAGCACCGTGCCGCATTGGCCTTCGATTACCAGGGCCATCTGGCGGCGGGCAAACAGGGCAAGGACCTGCTGATCAAGCAGAGCGCCCAGCACAGCCTGCGCATCGTGCGTGACATCAGCGCTGAAACCCAGCTGCGCAAACGCCTGGAGCAGACCGGTCTGCAAGTGGCACTGCGGCAGAGCGAAGCGCTGCCGGAAAGCGCCGGCGAAGCTTACGAGCAACCCAACGAGGCCGCCTGGCTGCAGTTTGTCCGCGAGCAATTGCCGCTGCTGCGCGAGGAAGGCTGGCAGATCCGCATGCAGCCGGACTTCCAGTTCAACCTGACGCCAGTGGATGACTGGTACGCCGAAGTCGAGGAAGACCCCGAGCAGAACTGGTTCGATCTTGAACTGGGTATCGAGGTCGAAGGTCAGCGCATCAGCCTGCTGCCGATTCTGCTGCAAGCCATCCGCCGCGCGCCCTGGCTGCTCAATGGCGAGGCGCTGAACAAGCGCGATGACGATGAGGTGCTGCTGGTCAGCCTGCCGCACAACCACAAGCGCGTGGCTTTGCCGCTGGCGCGACTGAAACCGCTGCTGGCGACCCTCGGCGAGCTGTTCGTGCGTGAGCCGGGCGAGCCCAGCCAGCGCCTGCGCCTGTCGCGCCTGGATGCCGCGCGCCTGAATCACCTGCAAGAAGGACCAGCAATCAGCTGGCAAGGTGGCGGCCCGCTGCGCGACTTCGCCGAACGCCTGCAGCGTCTGGACAGCGCCACCTTGCAAGCGCCCGCCGGTTTGCACGCGGAGCTGCGGCCCTATCAGCTGCAAGGTCTGGCCTGGATGCAGGGCCTGGCCGAGCTGGAAGTCGGCGGCCTGCTGGCCGATGACATGGGCCTGGGCAAAACCCTGCAGACCCTCGGGCATATCCTCTGCGAGTTCAACGCCGGGCGTCTGCAGCAGCCAGCGCTGATCGTCATGCCCACCAGCCTGATTCCCAACTGGCAGGATGAAGCCGCGCGCTTCACCCCGCAGCTCAAGGTGCTAGCCCTGCACGGGCCGAAGCGCCGCGCGCTGTTCAAGCAGATCGACGAGCACCAGATCATCCTCACTACCTACGCCCTGCTGCCGCGCGACCTCAAGGCGCTGGCCGCCTACCGCTATCGCCTGCTGATTCTCGATGAAGCGCAGAACATCAAGAACCCGCGCAGCAAGGCCGCCGTCGCTGCCGGGCAACTGCAGGCCGGGCAACGCCTGTGCCTGACCGGCACGCCGCTGGAGAATCACCTCGGCGAGCTGTGGTCGCTGTTCAACTTCCTCATGCCTGGCTGGCTCGGCGACAGCAAGAGCTTTACTCGCGACTACCGCACGCCGATTGAGAAGAACGCCAACCAGCAGCGTTTGGCGCATCTCACCGGGCGGATCAAGCCCTTTATCCTGCGCCGCACCAAGGAGCAGGTGGCCAGCGAGCTGCCGCCGAAAACCGAAATCACCCACTGGGTCGAACTCAGCGCGGCGCAGCGCGACCGTTACGAAACCCTGCGCCTGGCCATGGACCAGAAGGTCCGTGCGGAAATCGCCCGCCAGGGTTTGGCGCGCAGCCAGATCGTGATTCTCGAAGCGCTGCTGCGTCTGCGTCAGGCCTGCTGCGACCTGCGCCTGCTCGGTGATGAGAGCGACAGCAACCTGACCAGTGCGGACTCCGGCAAGCTCAGCGGTCTGCTGGAAATGCTTGAAGAGTTGTTTGCCGAGGGTCGGCGGGTGCTGCTGTTCTCACAATTCACCTCGATGCTGGCGCTGATCGAAGCCGAATTGAAGACGCGCAATATTCCTTACGCCAAGCTCACCGGCAGCACCCAGGATCGCCGCACCCCGGTGCAGCAGTTCCAGGCTGGCGAACTGCCGATCTTCCTGATCAGCCTGAAAGCAGGCGGCTCAGGCCTGAACCTGACCGCCGCCGATACGGTGATCCACTTCGACCCCTGGTGGAACCCGGCCGCCGAAGCCCAAGCCAGCGACCGCGCCTACCGCATCGGCCAGGACAAGCCGGTGTTCGTCTACAAACTGATCGCCCGTGGCAGCGTCGAAGAGAAGATCCAGCAGCTGCAGCAGGCCAAAGCCAACCTGGCCCGCGGCGTGCTGAAAGGCGGCAGCCAGACCCAGCTGCAGCTCAGCGAAGACGATCTGCAGGCACTGTTTGCGCCGTTAAGCGACTGACTCGCCTTTAGTCGTTTCTCTGCCGCACTATTGGGCCTATTGCGTTTGCGCAATAGCCCATTGGTCGCCAATACGAGAAGGCCAAGCGCATAGCAAAATTGCCAGCAGGTCGCAGGGAGCACGCCGCGGTGGAATATGACTGCAGGTCTGCGAGAGGCCTTGCACAATCGTCTCCAGCGGGCAACTCGAGCAGGTAGCGCGGTGTGCAAAGATGACGCAAATCGGCGCGTTGCTGTCCGCATTCTGGCAGGTATCCAGGAAGCAAGATGCTAGTCTGGTTAGGCCGGAGGCCCAGGGTAGTTGTCCGCTGCTTGCAAGCTAGGGAGGCCAATCTCGCTATCATTCGGGCACATCCAGATATCCCGCTCAGTTTTTCAAATCCAGGAAATCAACCATGCCCAGTAGTACGCGGTTTGCCGTTGCAGTCCATATTCTCACCGGGTTGGCCATTCACGAAAATGAACCCCTGCCATCAGAGATTATTGCCAAAAGCGCCAGCACCAATGCCTCGGTTATTCGACGCATCCTGTCGATGCTTAATGACGCAGGCTTTTCCACCTCGCAGTTAGGCCAGGGCGGCGGGGCCTTATTAGCCAGACCTGCCAGCAGCATCACACTGCTGGACATCTACCGAGCGGTGGAAACGGTGCCATTGTTCTCCATGCACAGAACCGCACCGGATAAAGGTTGCGCGGTGGGCAAATACATCCAGCCGATCTTGCAGGAAAAAATCGACATAGCCACCGCAGCACTGGAACTCGAACTCAGCCGGGTAAGCATTGCCGATATCGCCGGTCAAATCTCCGAAAGCGAACGCGCCTGTCCTGATTTGCTGGATTACCAGGCCCGCTAATCAGGCAAAGCGGCCACGCTCAGGGACTGGCCAAGCAGGGTGCTCATGATGTTGCGTGCGTTGTCAGGTGTGGCACTGCTGCAGAACGCCAGGGCGCCCTGGGTTTGCTGGCTACTGAGCAAATCCAAGGCCCGCAAACGCCGGCCGACCTCAGCGGCAACCGCCGCCGAGGGGTCGATAATCTGCACAGCGGGCCCCACCAGCCGCTGGATACTGTCGAGAAGAAACGGGTAGTGAGTACAGCCCAGCACCAGGGTGTCCATGCCCTTGCACAGCGCTGGCATCAGCAAATTCCTGAGCAGTTGTTCCACGTCGCTGGAATGCAGATCACCCGACTCGACCTTGTCCGCTAGCCCTGGGCAGGGTACGAACAATACCTCCACCCCGGCGGCATAGCGCTTGCGTAATAACTGCAGGCTTTCGCTGTGCAACGTGCGGGTGGTGGCCATAACCGCGATGACCCCGCTCTGGGTCATGGCCACAGCCGGTTTGATGGCTGGCTCGATGGCGATAATGGGGATCGTGAAGCTGTCGCGCAATTCGCTTACCGCCACTGCGGTAATGGTGTTGCAGGCGATCACCACGGCCTTGCACTGCTGTTCAACCAGATAACTGACGACCTGCGCGGACCTTGCGCTGATCCAGGCAGGCGTCTTGTCGCCATAAGGTGCATAACCCGAATCGGCCACATAAAGCAGATTTTCCCGTGGCAGCTCTGCTTGGATTGCACGCAACAGCGACAGCCCCCCTACTCCCGAATCAAGTATGCCTATCGGCCGAGTTACATCCACGTCCACTGCCTCAAGTAACAGTCATATCCACACGCCATTGGATTTATTCCATGGTTTTATCGAGTTTTGCAGCCCGCTGACCACGCGGGGTCCATGCTGTCAGCAGGGCCGGGGTAGCGTGCAGCAACAACATAGACAAGGCACCGGCCAGCATGCCCCAGAACGCCGAACCGATACCCAGCAGAGAAACCCCCGACGCGGTTACCAGAAAGGTGATCAAGGCCGCTTCACGGTGCTGTTCTTCCAACAGGGCGCTGGCCAGGCCATTGCCTATGGTGCCGAGCAGGGCCAAGCCGGCGATGGCCAGAATCAGCTCATTGGGGAATGCCATAAAAAGCGCCCCCACAGTGGCGCCGAAGATGCCCACCAGCAGGTAGAAGAAACCTGCCGCGACCGCTGCCGCATAGCGTCTTTTCGGGTCTTCATGAGCTTCCTTGCCAGTGCATATGGCCGCAGTGATGGTCGCCAGATTCAAAGCGTACGCGCCGAAGGGAGCCAGCAATAAGGTCGCCACACCGGTCCAGCCAATCAGTGGTGAGCTTGGTGTCTGGTAGCCGGAAGCACGCAGTACGGTAAGCCCCGGAATGTTCTGCGAAGCCATGGTCACAGCGAATAACGGCAAGGCGACGCCTACCATGGCCTGCAGGCTAAAGCTTGGCGCGACGAATTCGGGCGTGGCCAAGGCCAGGTCGACCCCCTGAAACGCCAACATACCGGTGCCTGCGGCAATACAGATGCCGACCAGCAACGGCACCATGACCGCATACCTGGGCAGCAGGCGGCGCGCCAGCAAGTATGAAAGGAACATGGGGAACACCAGGCTGAACTGGGTTTGCATGGCCTTGAAGGCATCCAGACCGAAACGCAGCAATATGCCGGCCAGCATGCCTGCGGCTATAGCCATGGGGATATGCTTGACGATGCGCTCGAACCAGCCGCTGAAACCGCATAGAGCGATCAGCGCGCCGCAGACGATAAACGCGCCAGTGGCTTCCTCTAGTGAAACGCTGGGAGCGCTGGTGATCAGGATCGCCGCCCCGGAAGTAGACCAGGCAATGGCGATCGGCGCCTTGTAACGCAGTGACAGCGCAATACCTGTCACCCCCATGCCAATGCACAGGGCGAGCATCCACGAGCCGATCTGCGCCGGCGTGGCACCCAAGGCCTGAGCGGCCTGAAATACCAGAACGGCAGAGCTGGTGAAACCCACCAACACCGTAACGAACCCGGCATTGATGGCGGAAAGAGACAGATCATTGAAGAAACGCATAACCAGATCCTGTTGGCTTGAAAGCGGCCAGGCCTTCCGCGCGCGAAAGGCCTGGCGGAACATAGGCGCCCGTCGTTACTGCGAGGCGACCTGTTCGTCGGCGACGGCTTTGCTATAGGCCGGATGAGCCTGTACCGCTGCGATCATGCGCTTGACCTTGTCACTCATCAGGATATCGACCGGGAAGTAGACGCCCCAGCTCGCATACACGGTCAACATCATATCGACCACAGAAATGCGCTCGCCGAAGATAAAGGTCGAGTTCGTCAGCTGCGCATCCACCGAAGTCCACAGGGTGCTGATGATGTCGCTGGCGGCGTTCAGCGCTTGCTCTTTGGCCGGACCGTCGGCAAGGGTCTTGCCGATAAAGAACAGGCGGCCATAGGCAGGGTGCATGGTGGCGTTGGCGAACATCAGCCACTCGGTAAAGCGGGCCTTTTCCAGACCGCCATCGGGCAGCATCTGGTTTTTGTGCTTCTCCAGCAGATAGAGAATGATTGCCGCGCCTTCGCGGATGACCTGGCCGTTATCGACCAGTACAGGGACCATTCCGCGCGAGCCCAGCTTTTCGAAATCGCTGGCCTTGTTGCGGTCAATCAGTTCCACGTCCTGGTTGAGCTCGTTGAGCAGCGCATGGATAGCCAGCGAACAGGCGCCTGGCATGTAATAAAGTTTGTACATGATGTTCTCCTACCTTGGTTTCGAGCTGTTGCTCTTCGAATTGGCCTGCCCTTAGCGAGCGTGCCGTCCATCTCTGTTGCCTGTTCCTTCACGCTCAGTTTGCTGATGCCGAGTGAAGACAGGCACACAGTCGTTACAACGTTGCAGCACTTGTATGCGTGCTGATGCTGTTACCAACACCAGCCGTTTTGTTGCATGGGCACAGTCTAAATATGCTCAGTTACTTATGTATACCTACAATCTTTTAGTTGCTACATTTACAAGTAACCATCTGGTAACTAGCTAGCTGAGGAGAGAACATGCTGCCGAGACGGCGCAACCCTGTAGCCCACCCCCGCTGCCCCTTGAGCGAATGCTTGAGCATCATCGGCGGCCATTGGACGCCCAATATCATCTGGTACTTGAGCCAACAACCACGTCGCTTCAGCGAGCTGAAGACAGACATTCCTGGCATTTCGGCCAAGGTTCTTAGCGCCCGCCTGAAGAAGCTCGAGGCCGAAGGAGTGGTCATCCGCGCGGTACTGCCCACCTCGCCGCCCAGCGTCGAATACAGCCTTTCGGGTCTGGGCCAGGAGCTGAAACCAGCGATCGAAGCCATAGTCGCGGTGGGCCATCGACTCAAGGAAATCGAGCAGGCCGCAAGCTGATAGCCCGTTCTGGCATTAGCCATGAGCATCGCCAGATGGTTACCGAGGACCTGCATCAGCTCCATGCCGAACTGCCCCCTCAGGCCGGCATGGAGCTGTGCCTGGCTTGATCTAGCCAGGGTGCTGCAACCGGTCGCGCTCACTCACCTGGATGCCGCCGGTGCCCCAATTGTCGGTATTGACCTCGTCGATAACCACGAAGGTCGTGGCTGGGTTCTTCTGCAAAACATCCTGCAGAAGTTGGGTGACGCCGGCGATCAGACGCGCTTTCTGCTCCCGGGTTACCCCCAGGTCGGTCACTTTGATATTTACGTAAGGCATGTTGTGCTCCAATTTTTGTTTAGCTGACGAGGGTGCTGTCAGGCGCAGCCGCAGCTCTCGGCTTGCTCTGCACTCAGGTGCGACACGTTGTGGGTGACGAAACCGCTGCGCTTCCACCAATCCAGACCGCCGATCAGCTCCTTAACCTTGAAACCGAGGCGGGCCATCTTCAGCGCCGCAGAGGTGGAGGCGTTGCAGCCGATGCCATCGCAGTACACGACATACAGCGCAGTACGGGACAGTTGCGCGGTGTGCGCCTCAATCATGCGTTTATGCGGAAAGCTCAGGGCCCCGGGGATGTGTTCGCGGCGAAAAGACTCGATGGAACGTGCATCGAGAATCACCAGGTTCTCGGCCGTTTTCTGAGCTTCTGCCAAGTCCCAAGAATCGATTTCGAAAGCCAGCTTGTTGGCGTAATGCTCAATCTGTTGCTGCATGATGGTCTCCAGGATGATGGGCGATACGTTAGCGCCCGGCCCGCTAAACGCCGGGCGCTGGCGATCAAGCGCGGATAAAGCGCTGCTCGCGATCGGCATCGAAATAGGGGCTATCAACGATCTTGCTGCCGTCTTCCTTGCATATTTCCAAGTGAAACTTGGTTGGCCCGGCATAACCGTAATGATCACGGGGAATCTCGATGCTCTTGGCGCGGGCCAGGTCATAGCGCGAGTCGTCGGCGATAAAGCGCAGGGAAAAAGCGTCGCGGGTTTCCAGCTCGCCTTCGCCCAGCTTGACGCTGCGGTGAATCACGTACTTGTCGAAGAGCAGCGCGTCACCCAACTCGTAGTCGTCCTCGACCGAGAAGTATTCGAGCAGGCGGCCAATCCCGGGCGAGTTGAGCGGCTCGTCGCGCAGCGCCACGTAGTCGTCAAAGGCGATGCCGCCGGACTTGATGCGTTCATCCAGGCAGCGAAAGACGGCCGGGTCGATATAGTCGTACATGAACTCGCCGGAGATGATGTCGCGCGGCACATAGCGCATACCGCCGGCCTGCTGCTGAGTATTGATCGGGTGCAGGGGCGCCCAGAGGGTGGTGGCGTAGTCTTCCGAGCGGTTGAAACCGAAGCTCTGCGATTCGATATGCCAGGTGAAGCCCTTGCTGACATTCCTCTTCAGGCCGAAGCCGACACCCTGTGTGAAGAACAGAGTGCGCTCGGTGAGGTCGTGCATGATCTTCTTGAACTGCTGGTTGGCGAGCAACTCGAAAATCACTTCATCGTTGTTGCACAGGTCATAACGCAGCTTGTCGAAGCCCTTCTGATAATGATCAGTGGGCGTTTCCAGCTCATCATTCACCCGCTTGCGCAGGTACTCGATCATGTCGCGGGAAAAGAACTGCTTGAGCAGGACGAAACCCGTGCGCTGGTAGTCGGCAATATGCTCATCGGTTAGACGGAAGTTCTGATTAAGCGTTTCCACAAAACACATCTCCATTGTTTATTTGCTGGACTCGTAGGACTCTGCGCGCAGCAGGCGGCACGAACCTGCTGCGCAGGTTCGGCATGCCTGACTCGGATTACACCTGCAGTGCGAGAGGTCTTGGGGTATCGGCGTCTTCGTAACTGCTGGGACGAAGAGCAAATACATTCTCTTTGCGCAACACGCCGACAAACTCATCGAGCCATTCATCGCTGGGTGCGGTGAAACTCCGGCCCAAGCGCTCAAGCGTGCGCAGCGTGCGTTCGTTGCTGTATTTGATGTTGCGACTCTTACGGCTTGCCCAGAACTTACCGAGCAAGATGTCTGGGTCATTGCTTCCCTCAACCGCGCGAAACAGTTCGGCGAAGTTGCCGTGGCCACCGCGGCTAAAGTTGAAACCGCAACGTTCCAGGGCGGCAAAGACCCGCTCCATGCTCACCTCGTGGGTGCTGTCGACATGGTAGGTACCAGGGCTGGATGAAGCGTCCAGCGACACCGCCACAATGCCCGAGGCAACTTCATCGACCGGCGAGAGAACCAGGGGCTCGCCTAGGCATTCCGGTAACTGCCCGACCTTGATGCACGACACAAGGAACTGCACCAAGCGGTTGTCCCGCGCATTGATCTGGAAGCGCGCGGCGCGTGAGTCCGCCGAAACATTGCCAGAGCGGTAAATGAAGCCGTTGTTGCCATGCAGGCGGAAGCGGTTGACCAGGCGTTCGGCGGTATATTTGGTCAGTTCGTAGTTGTTCTGAAACTCCTGACCGATATCCAGTGAATCTTCGCAGAAGAAGGCGACTGGCTCCTGGCGGTTTACCCCACTTACCGCCAAGGTAGACATGTAGTGCAAGTCCTTGGCACGCTGAAATTCGGCCAGCTCGATACAGCTCTTCACCGATTGCACATTGCTCCTGGTGAACTCCTCCTCGGTGCCGAATAGGCGGGTGTCGGCAGCGAAGTGATAGATCGCGTCCACCTGCTCGCCGAGCTGCCGGTAGGTCTGATCATCCAGCCCCAACCGGGCTTCGCAAACATCGCCCTGGTGGATGCTCAAGCGACTGCTGAAACCCTCCAAGCGGATGCTGGGAAAATACCAGCTGAATAGCTGCTCCAGCCGGGCCTTGGCGGAGGCACCTTGCTTGTGGCGGACAATGCAGTGGATATGGGCATTCGACTGAAGGATCAGCTCTTTAAGCGCATAAATCCCGACGAAACCAGTAGCCCCCGTCAGGAGCACATGGCGATATTCGCGGTGTTTCTGCTGCCGAGTCTGGGCCAGTAATTGACGCGGCGCATAGTTGAGCATGCCGGTACGCGTACCCTGCTCCAGCACGATCTGCGGCGCCGCTGGGGGCATGCCGGCCAGCTCGGTCAGTTGCGTGGCGATGCCGCGCATCAGCTCGTGCATGTCGGCAACTTCGACTGTTTGCGGGAAGGACAGGTCGAGCAGCAACTGCCCACCTATCACCTTGCCAGTCAGTTTCAATTCATGGCAACGGTTGTTCTGCGCATGGCGGGCATGACCGAAAGCGAATTTGGCCGGAGTCAGTTCGAAACGCTCATCGTGGGCGAAATTAACATCGCCGAGGAAGTTGAAGCATACCGGCGCGGACGGTGCATAGCGGCCTTCATGGGCATGTGACCGGGACAACCCAAAACCCACCCCGAGGTCCTCCACCGCAGCAAACTCACGGCTGACTTCCTGTACCGCCGTCGGCATATCCAAGTGCGGTAACGTCAGCAACAAGGGGAAGGTCGAGGTGTGCCACCCCACTACGCGGCTGACATCAGTGTTGTCATCGAAGGTCACCCGTCCATGGCTTTCAACATCAATGGCCTGCCGTTCGCCGCCACGCAGTTGGCTCAGCCCCAAACCGAAGGCTGCCAACAAAAGCAAATGGAACGGCGTACCGGTGCTGTTCACCAGATCATGCAGTAATTGCTGGCTGTCCTGTGCGGAGAAACCCAGCCACAGCGTGGAGGCCGCACCTTCAGTATTGCTTGCAGAGAAGTAACTTGGCAGCGTCGCCGCAGCTTGCTCAGTGCGGCGTAGCCAGGCGCTCTGCAATTGCGCCTTATGTCTGTCCATATGCTCCACCCAATCCCAAAAGGTGGTGCGACTGGGCGTGCGCGGGCTGGTGGTGCCGAAATATTTGTCGCTGTAGTTACGCGTCAGCTCGGCGATGATGATGCGCCAGGAAATCACATCCACGGCGAGGTGATGGGCAACCAAAAGCAGCAGGTCTTCACCCTCTTTGACCTTGAACAAGTGCACGCGCAGCAGGATACCGTCCGCCAGGGATAAGGAGGCATGGACGCGCTCGGCAACTCGCTCGACATGGCTCTGGATTTGCACTTCGCTGTCGCCGGCTATAAAGGACACGCTAAGGCTATCGTTGCCGTCCTTCTCGGTATGGCTGGCGTGCAGGCCTTGGGCATCGCTGGCGTAGGCCACACTCAGCGAAGGGTGCTGCTCCAGTAACTGACTGAGGGCGGCGTTGAGGATGGCCATGTCGATTTTATCGGCGCTTCGCAACAGCAGCGCCTGGTTGTAATGGTCCGGATTGGTCAGTTGCTGCTGTAGCAACTCGTGCTGCGCTGGCGAGAACAGGGTCAGACGTTGCAGGTCACGTTGCACCACCGTTGCGCCCTGGCTGCTGCCCTGCCGGTCCAATGCCCGCAACAGTCCATTCACGCAGGGATTCTTGAGAAAGGCATGAGCGCTGACCGGATAACCTTTTTCCTGCAACTCGGCGATCAGTTGGATCGCATCCAGGGAATCGCCGCCAAGATCAAAGAAGCTGTCGTCAAGGCCAACCGCCACGCCACGCAGGTGTTTGCGAAACGCTGTGCGAATGGCCTTGAGGCGCTCGTCACCCTCCTCATCCTGCGTCGGTGGTTCGTCCGATGACTGATGCTGCAGGCGCTCCTGAAGCTGCGCGCACAGCAGCGCCAGATTGGTCTTGCCGTTGGCATTGCGTGGAAAGTCCGCCAGAGGCAGCAGGATCTTCGGAAGCATGTAGTCGGGTAGTAGCGACGGCAGCTGCGCCGTCAGATCCGGCTCAGGACGTTGGCTTAGCAGCGCCGCAACCAGGCGTTTACGCCCGCCCAGTTCAAGGAAAAACACGGCAGCATCGTTAATGCCAGGAATGCTGCGCAAAACGGTTTCTACATGCTCCAGTTCGACCCGGTAGCCGTTGACCTTAACCTGGCGATCAACCCGACCAAGGAACTGCACAAGACCATTGGCATCCAGGGTCACGAGATCGCCGCTACGATAGAACCGCTGCGGGCCTTGCGCGGTTTCCATCTCAAGAAAACTCTGGGCAGTGGCCTGCGGGTTGTTGCGATATCCCTTGGCCACCGAGGGTCCACCTATATACAGCTCGCCCTTGGCACCGTGGCTGGCGAATGTGCCCTGCTCATCACGCACACACAGCAGGCTATCGCCCAATGCCAGCCCAACGGGAATCGAATCGGCGGGCAAGGCGTCTATCTGTGCGAGGCTGGTCACGGCAAAGGTGGTGACCCCTACGGTGGTCTCGGTGGGGCCGTAGTGATTGAACAACTTGGCGATCCGCCCAGACGCCAACACGCGTCGGGCCAACGTCTTCGACAAGGCATCACCGCCGAATATCAAGTATTCCAAGTGTGGCAGCTCAATGCCTGGCTGCTCGGCGGGAAACATGGCATTCCAGTGCGAGGGGGTGATCTTGAGAAAATCAATCCGCTGCTGTTGCAAATAGTCGCGAAACGCCGCCGGATCTTTGCGCTGCTCCACGCTGAGCAGGTGCAGGCAACCTCCGCTGCTCAGCGACAGAAACAGTGAGGTATTGCCAAGATCCGCAGCCAAGGTGCTGACGTGGGCATAGTTAAGCGGCCGGGTGATCGCGAAGCGTTGGCTGACTGACTCCGTGTAGTGCTGGATATTGCTATGGCTGACGGCTACCCCTTTGGGCGTGCCGGTAGAGCCTGAGGTAAACAACACATAGGCGCTCGCATCACGCTCGACCCGGACGCCGCGACCTTGCTCCGTGGCCTGCCCCGCGTCATGCATATCCAGCGCTGGCAAGCCCAATGCGCGCAGCGGAACGAGATGCTCCGCCGCACAGAGCACAGCATCGGCAGCAATAGCCGTCAGCCTGTGGTAGTTCTCCTCACGAACACCATCATCCTCGACGAAGGTGTAGGCCGCGCCGATTTTCAGCACGGCAAACAGCGCAACTATCGAGTGGGTATCGCGGTTGGTATAGATCGCCACCAGCGCATCTTGGGCAATACCCGCTTGCGTCAGGTAAACGGCCAGATGTGACGACTGGCGCTCCAGCTCAGCATATGAAAGCACTTGCGAGTCGGCGACGACTGCCGGTTGTAGTGGCGCGGACAGACTCAACTCACGGAGTTTATCTAGCAGCATTTCATCAACTTCCTGTCGAGTGTTGGTTAACGAATGAAGGCTCGACTAGAGCGCGACGCCATGCTGGATAAAAGCCGCACGAGTGGGTGCGTGATCGAGGACGCCCGTGCGTTGCAGCAGCTTGACCAGATTGGCCTTGGTGGTGACCACATAGCTGGTCAGGTTGTCGAGAAACTGCGCCTGAGTGTCGTCGATAATTTCCGTTACCTGAGCTTCGCTGAAACCGCTGGCGCGCAAAATCTTGCGGTCAAAGTCACGTTCCTCGTCAGCTGCAAGGTAATCATCCAAGTAAGCTGGCAGCATGCTGCCGATAATCTGCTTGTGCTCTTCGGGCAGGCGCGCCCAGTGCGCTTTCATCATTTTGGCGAAGTAGCTGGCGTGACGCCCTTCATCAGAAACGTGATCGGTCATCACCTTGGTGAACGCGGCGGAAGCATCCTTCTCACGCCCGATACTGATGAGATCCTTGGTCAGGGTGTGTTCAGCCAGGGTTACGGAAATCAACTGAAAGTCATTGTGCACATGGGCTGGTAACAGTTCGAAAGCACGTTTGACTGCACTCAGATTGCCATTGGTTTGCGGCACCTCAAGCGGCTCGATGCCACTCAGGGTTTTCATCTGAATGATGTAATCCATAGCCACATGAGCGTGGTAGCCCTCGTCGATGACCACAGTCAAAGCGTCAAGCTTCTCCTCTTCGCTGGCCCCGGTTATCACGTTGTTGATGATGTTCAGGCTGCAATCGATGACGAAGCGGGTTTCCAGCAGACCGATTTCATACATGTACTGGTAGGCGGACTGGGTCAACACATAAGCCACACCCTTGTAACCGAGCTCTTGAACCTTCGGGTGCTCGCTAAGAATCTGCCGGGATCTCGGGTAGGTGAACTCGCCATTGGCCGCTTCTGGAACGATGATCCGCGGGCTGTTGCGCACGGTTGCCCCGGCATACCATTTATTGACCGAGTCGAAGAATTGTTTGGCGTTGGGTTCGACGATCGCATTCATGTGCATTCCTCCTTAAAAGTCACGGGTTTGATGAGTCGTACTCAGAACGGCAGCAGAACCGGAAAGGCCTGACGGTGCGCAGCTAGCGCTTCACCTATGGATTCGCCGAGGGCCGCGGCAAAATTTCTTAGGTCCTGGTCGCTATGGGCGGCGGAAAGAAAGATCGGTTCCTCCAGCGAAGGCGCCATCAGAAACCCCCTGTCCAACATCAGTTGATGGGTCTTGGTGTAGACCTCGTAATGCTGGTTCTTGACGTCTTGATAGGACTTCATCGCGCGAGTGCTATCGCGGAAGGCAACCCCCGCGAGCGCGCCGAAGCGGGTGAACAGGAACGGAATATTGTTGGCGTTGAACTCAGCGCGAATGGCGTTATCGAGCACCTGTCCCTTACGTTCTATTTCCTCGTAGAAGCCCGGCTGCTCCAGGACGTCCAGCGCAGCATTGGCCGCCGCCATAGTCAGCGGGTTGCCGGCGAAGGTGCCCGACTGGAATACGCTGTTGCCGATCGCCACGTGGCGCATAAAGCGCTCTTTGCCGGCATAGGCGCCGATCGGTGTACCACCACCAATGATCTTGCCGAAGGTCACCAGATCGGGGTCGATGTCCATCAGGTTGCAGATGCCGCCAAAGGTGAAACGAAAACCGGTCACCACCTCGTCGAAGATAAACAGCGCTTCATGCTGATCGCATAGCAGACGAATCAGCTCCATAAAGCCTTCCTGCGGACGTACGAAGCCCATATTGGTCGCGTAGGGCTCGACTATCACCGCCGCGATATTCGCGCCGTGCTCTTTGAACAGGCTCTTAAGCTGGCTGGCATCGTTGTATTGGCACAGCAGGGTTTCACGCCCCAGATTTGGCGAAATGCCCTGGGTAACGCCTTTGGTCTTGATCCCGTTAGTACTCGGCGTAGCCAGCAGCACGTCCGAATGACCGTGGTAGGAGCCGACGAACTTGACCAGTAAATCTTTGCCGGTATGCGCGCGAGCAATACGCGTGGCCGTCATCACTGCCTCAGTACCACTGCATACGAAGCGGATCTGTTCGATAGCCGGAGTGCTGGCGACTATGCGCTGAGCCAACTGGTGTTCCAGTGGTGAGGTCAAACCCACTACGGAGCCCTGTGCGGCCTGCCGAGAAATCGCCGCACTGACCTCTTCGCGACCATGCCCCAACAACAAAGCACCGAAGGCGTTGAGAAAGTCGGTGTACACGTTGCCGTCTACATCGGTGATTTTCGAACCTTTGGCTGTTGCAAAACAGATCGGATTGCCACCGACCTGCTGAAAGGCCCGCATAGGCGAACTGACCGCATCTGGGATAACCGAGCGAGCGAGTTCGAATAAGTGAGCTGAAGTTTTGGTGGAGCGCATTCTTGTCTCTTCCCTAATGAACAGAGTGGCCCCCTGGTACTTCACTCTCTCCAAGGGCGTTAGCGTTTATACAAGCCGATCTAAATGTATCTGTGTTGCAAACACATGAACACTACAAGGCAAAATGATGGACACACAATTCGCACACGATGAAATCGTGACCTAATTCACTGCAGCGAGGAGTGGTAGGGCTGAATGCTGGCGAGCCTAGGCGGTTTTGCTGCGGTTTTATCGCTGAGGGAGAACCTTCCCTGCCTGCCATTCGGGAACATCGGCAGCAAATGGATGGTGCGGGAGGGTTGTCTTGCAGGGGTCAGTAATTACAGCAGGCAGCAGAGCTTACAAACTGACCGTAGAGGCAGTGTGATAGGAAGACTTTGCGGCGGCTCAGTGAAGACAATCTAACGGCGTTGCCGCACCTCGATACGAATGATTAGCGCCAGAACCTGGTGATGATTATGCAAGCCAGAACCAGGCAGCAGGCTAGATTCGCCGCAGCCTGCTAGTGGTCCGTGTAACGAATCTAGCGGACAGGACCCGCCTCCCAGGCGGCGGTAAGGCCCACCTAAAACCGTAAACAGCTGTTCAGTCATCACTCTGCGTATCATCTTTTTCGGCCGCTTCATCCGCCAAATTACGTTTGCGCCGCGCCCCATCGGCTTGCACTGCGGGAAAGCGCGAGGAGGCGTAACGCACCACAAAGATAGCCACAGCCAGCAACAGAATCGCCCCGGAGACCATCACCACACCCATGTCGGGTTTATGGTTGTGCGAGATATCGGAAATCATCAGACGGGTCAGCGCGGTAATCGCCACATAGATCATGAAGCGGATCGGCATATGGTTGGTCTTGAAATAGATCCCCACCATCGCCGCCAACTCGAGGTAGATAAACAGCAGCAGGATGTCGTCTACCGTGATGTGTCCCTTCTCCAGCATGCCAAGAAAGGCCATGATCGCGGCCCAGGCGGTGATGGCGCCGATGGCGAACAGCGCCAGGTAGTGGAACGCCTCCATCAACAGATTGCCCAACGACTCCGCGAGCCCATGCATGCGCTCGCGCATCAGCTCGGCCCAGTTTGGCTTACCCATAAAAGCTCCTAGAAAAGCGAAAATGACGACAGCACCGCGCGCCACCATCTAACAGTGTCAGTAGAAGAAGCTTGCTGCGGGCGAAAAAGCACCTGCAACCGCCGCGCCATGCTGGCGGCTGGCTGTTGCATCCTGAAGAATCGGCTATGTTGTTAACCGCCATGGCAATTGCTGCTGGCCAAATGCAGGCGAGTTCTTTATGCTTGCAACCACTGTACAAATAAACAGTTTATTGCAACCTATCAGCGTGAAGGCGTAGAGGTGATGAATGGCCGTCGAAGTGGTGTACCGCAGCAGCCGGGATTTGGAGCGTTTATTCATGGATAAAGCCGAAGCCGACCGTCATGACAAAATGCTCGAACTGGCCGAGCTGCTCACCGAGGTGCTGCAAAAAGCCGTGCCATCGCTGAATGAATCCCAGGGTGAAGAGTTGGGGATCTATATGGCGAAGAACCGTGACATCTTCGCCAAGGCGTTCAAGAACCAGCCCGACGCCTTGAGTGAACTGAGCGAACCTGCTGCCGAGTAACGCCAGCAGCAGTAAACAAAACCCCAGTCAGTGACTGGGGTTTTGTGTTTCTAGCAACGGTCAAACTCAGCCATACAGCAAGCACTCGGCAATAGCATCGGCGACCCGCGCTGGCGAGCGCTTATCGGCCTGAGCATGGCCGAAGATTTCGGTCAGCCGCCGGCTGATCTGCGTCAGGTGCGCGGTGATCGCCGGCAGCGGCTCGCCCTGATGCTTCAGCGCCACGTAGATCAGGCCACCGGCATTGATCACATAATCCGGCGCATAGAGAATTCCCCGCGCTTGCAGGCTGTCGGAGATATCCGCACTGGCCAGCTGATTGTTTGCCGCACCCGCCACCGCCGAGCAGCGCAGTTGGCCAACTGTGGTGTGGTTCAGCACGCCGCCCAGCCCGCACGGCGCGAGGATGTCGCACGGCGTGGCGAGCAACGCCTCGCTGGCCACCGGCCGCGCGCCCAGTTGCTCGACCGCCAATTGCACACGGCCCTGATCCAGATCGCTGACCAGCAGTTCCGCCCCCGCAGCATGCAGTTGCTCGGCCAGCGCAAAACCCACATTGCCCAGCCCCTGAATCGCCACCCGCAAGCCTTCCAAGTTGTCGCTGCCGAGGCGTGCCAGGGCGGTGGCACGAATGCCGGTAAATACGCCCATGGCCGCGTGCGGCGAAGGATCACCCTCGGCAGTGGTGCTGGTGACGTGCTGAGTGTGCTGGGCGATGCAGTCCATATCGACGCTGGAAGTGCCGCTGTCCATGGCCGTGATGTAGTGACCGTTCAGGGTTTCGATGAACCGGCCGAAGGCTTCAAACAACGCACCGCGATTCTCGACGTGCTTGGGACGGATGATCACCGCTTTACCGCCGCCCTGTTGCAGGCCGGCTAGCGCCGCTTTATAGCTCATGCCTTTGGCCAGGCGCAGCACATCCTCAATCGCACTTTGCGTATCGGTGTAGGGAAGGTAACGGCAGCCGCCCAGCGCCGGGCCCAGGCGACTGTTGTGGATGGCAATAATGGCCTGCAGACCGGTCAGCGGGTCCACGGCGAAGTGCAACGACTCCAGCCGGGCGGTTTCCATCATGGCGAACATGCTGTGGCTCCCGTACTGATTTGCACATCAGTATAGGCCGTGGCTTTGCAGGCACCCGCCCAGTGGTCAGTTGCGATATGGCGCCCGCACAACAATCCACTGGACGAAGCCTCGGCGCTTGACTACAAAGCCAGTGACATCGGGAGATTGTTATGACCCCACGCGCCGCCTGCCTCGCCTGTCTGGAGCAAAACCCGCCTGCGCTGTTCGAGGCGGCGCTGTGGATTGCTGCGGAGCACCAGCACACGCTGCAACCAGCCGAAGTGCTGTGCCAGCTCTCCAGCCTGCAGCAGCAGGTCAGTCGAGGCCTGCCAAACCTGCCGCCGCAGGAACTGGCGCAGCCGCTGCTGCGCAAGCTCAGCGAGCTGGACTTCCATGAAGATGACGAACGTCCACTGCGACCAAGGGCGGCGCTGCTGGATCAGCTATTGCTGCGCCGTCGCGGCCAGCCGCTTTCCCTGGCTCTGCTCGCTCTGGAACTGGCCAGGCGCTTGGCAATCCCGCTACAAGGCGTAAATTTTCCCGGGCACTTTCTGCTGCGTGTACCGGGCGCCGATCATCTACTCGACCCGTGCAGCGGCCGTCGTCTTTATACCCGCGAATGCCGCGAACTGCTGCAACGCCACCTAGGGCCGACTGCCGAATTGAGCGCCAGCCAACTGCAGCCCTGTGATGCACGCAGTATGTTGCAGCGCCTGTCGCGCAACCTGCGGCAACTGCATCAACTGGATGATGACCCGCTGGCCGCGCTGCGCGATGCCGAGCGCGTGCTGCTGCTCGGCACACCAACCCTGCATGACCACCTGGCCCGCGCGGAGATTTATCAATTGCTCGATTGTCCGCAGGGCGAGCGCTTCGACCTGCAATGCGCCCTGCTGCTTAGCGATGATCCGGCGCAGCACCTGCAACTCAGCCAACGCCTACGCCTGCTGAGCGCTAGCCCGGCACTGCACTAGCAGTGCTGCTAAAAGAAGCCCAACGCCTTGGCCTTGGCCACCGCCTGAGTACGCCGCGCCACGCCCAACTTGCCGTTGATCCGCCGCGCATGGGTTTTCACCGTGTGCAGGGAAATAAACAGCTGCTCGGCCACTTCCTGATTGGACAACCCTTGAGCGATCAAGCCGAGCACCGCCAGTTCGCGACTGCTCAAGGTATTGGCACCGGCGGTGGGCAGAGCATTTAGCGCCTCATTGGCTTGGCTGGACACGCGCAAGCACGGCCACTGATAACCCAAGCGCTGCTGCAACGTTTTGCCGGTTTGACGGGCCTGTTCGGCAGCAGTTTTATCGCCACAGGACGCGCAGGCTTCGCCATAACTGAGCCAAAGATCGCTGGCCAACGCCTGCCGCCCCTGCCCTGCAACCTGCTCCAGTAACTGGCGCAGAGGCTCGCGCACATCCTCACCCTGTTCGCGATCCAATTGCAGCAATAGCGCCTGAAAACGCGGAATAAGCTCAGGGAAGTTCGGCGTCGGCAGCACCGCTTTAACCCGCTGCTCATAACCCAGTACCCGAGTCGCGGCGAGGCGCGCCCGCGCATAGTGGCCCTGAGCAACCCACAAATGGCTGCTAGCCAGCAACAGAGTGCCGCGGTACAGGGTTTCATTGACGCGCTGGCGCTGCATCTGCCGTTCGGCGCGCGCCAGATGGGCAAAGGCTGCAGCGATATCACCCTGCGCCATCGCCAACTCAGCCAGGCCGAGGTAACCATGAAACGCCCCCGGATCACCGCAAGCGAGGGCATGTTCAAGCCCGCGCTGTAACGCTGCCTCCGCCTCATCCGCACGACCCTGGCGCAGCTGCAGACGCCCTAGTCGTAATTCGAGACGCGCAAGGACTGGCGTGTTGCGCAAGGAAGTCGGCGCAGTTGCGGTCAGCACCCGTTGCAGCAGCGCTTCGGCGCGGGCGAACTCGCCACGCGTCTCCAGCAGCAGGGCATGGTCCAATTCCAGTAAGGCTTCAAACACCGGATTGCCATGCAGGCGTGCCTGCTTCAAGGCTTCAAAACTGAGCTTCTGCGCCACTTCCAGCTGACCTTCACCAATGGCCACCAGGGTCAATGCGGAACGACACAACAGCGATTGCGCCCAGGCGCTTTGTGGCAGCCCCTGTAAGGCATCATGTAGATGGGCGCGGGCATCCACGGCACAGACTCGCCCGTACGCGATGATGCCCTGGATGGCCTGCCAGTGAGCAAACAGCTCGCGGGTCCGCGGACCGTCACTGCGCGGTTGAAAGCGCGCCAGCTGGTTGATACAGGTCTGCGCTTCGTCCAGGCGACCAACCAGCAGCAATACCCAGGAATTGAGCAGAATCAGCCGCGGCGTACTGCACAGCAAGCTCTCCGGTAACTCGCTGCGCCAACGCAGGATCAGCGCCAGGTCCTGACCTTGCAGCACCTGTTCCTCGGTAAAACGTTCGAGAAAACTGCCCGCCACATCTGGCTGTCCGGCCAGCAAGGCGTGCTCCACCGCTGCACGAATATCGCCATGGCCGGCAAACCACTGACTGGCATGCACATGCAAGGCGCTGCACGGCAGATTCGACGCCTGCCGCTGTAGCAGCCTGGCCAACGGTGGGAACAGCCCATACCAGCCTTTGGCAGCTTCCAACTCCTGAATAAACACACCGCGCTCGATCAGCGCGCGCAACCATTGCGCGCCCTCGCCCACACCAAACAGGTGATCACATAGCGCCGGATTGAAGCGTGGTAACTGGGCCAGCTGCTGGAGCATCTGCAACAGCTCATCGGGCAGCCCTTGCAGCACTTCGCGTTCGACATACTCGGCGAGCAGCTGGTCATGTTCACCATCCTGCGGCGCGCTCTGTATCGTGGGCTCGGCCTGCGCGGCCAGTAGACGCAGGCGCAAGGCCGCCGGCCAGCCCTGGGTCAGCTCATGCAGATCGTGCGCCCAGGCGCTGCGGCTTGAATCCAGCTGCTGCAACCAGGCCAGCACTTCCGCTTCGCTGAAGGCGAGTTCGCTGGCGCCCAGCTCGAGCAGCTCGCCTTCCAGTAACAGGCGCGACAGGTTGCAGGCCGGCCGCCGCCGGCTACCCAGCCACCAGCAGATGCCCGGCGGGGTGACCATCAGCAGTTGATTGAGAAAGCCATCGAGGGCGAGATTCGGCTGCGCCGGGTAGTCATTAAGCATGATCCACAGCGGCCGCGACTCTTGCGCCAGAGCCGCCAGCAACTCATCACTGCTGAGATCTGCGGGGTAATCGAGCAACCTGCCGAGCTGCTGAGCCAACTGCTCGGCGTGCACGTCTTCGCCAGTGCAGGTAAGCCAGAGCAGGCGGTAACTGGCCGGGCATTCGCGGGCACAATCGGCCAGCAGTACGGTTTTACCAAAGCCCGCCGGGCCGACCAGCAAACGCAGGCGACAGTCTTGCGCTAGCAGGCGCTGCTGCAGAGATAGCCGTGGGATATGTCCCGGCGGCAGGCGTTGCACGCTGCCACAGGCGGACGCTGCGGCGCTCAACAGGAATGGCGCTAATGCGTTCATGACGGCTCGTTTTATTGTTCTTGCAGGAACCGGGTCATTGCAGGCTAAACCTCAATGCCTATCGCTCACAGTTCTATCACGACACGTGATGGCGGGCGATAAAAAAGGCGGCCCGCAGGCCGCCCAATCACGGAGCAACGTTACAAGGCAGGTGCTTAACGCACACCGCTGTTACGCAGAGCAGCTGGAGTGAAATCCGCTGCACTGGCTTTGAAGCCGAAGCGGTAAGCGTTCTTCTCTTCGTTCTTCATGCCCAGCGCCAGGTAACGGCCAGCCGTCAGGTCATAAAGCGCTTCAAGGGTGTAGCCTGGGGTCTTATGGTTGTAGTAGTTCTGCGCATGCCCTTCGGCAACACGCCACAACTGACCACGACCGTCGTAGTGATCAACCAGAGCCAACTGCCAGGTGTCTTCGTCGAAGTACATATGCCGCTTGGCATAGATATGGCGCTCACCCGATTTGAGGGTCGCCTCCACTTCCCACACCCGGTGCAATTCGTAACGAGTCAGGTCCTGATTGATATGACCGGCGCGAAGGACGTCATCGTATGTCAGCGATGGCGAGTCCAGCTTGTAGGCGTTGTAGGGGATGTACACCTCCTTCTTGCCAATCAGCTTCCAGTCATAGCGATCTGGGGCGCCGGAGAAGAGGTCGAAGTTATCCGCGGTGCGCATACCATCTGCGGCGGTACCTGGCCCGTCATAAGCCACCTGCGGCGCACGCCGAACACGGCGCTGACCTGCGTTGTAGATCCACGCCAGACGCGGTTCTTTCACCTGATCAATGGTTTCGTGTACCAGCAGCACGTTACCAGCCAGACGCGAAGGCGCAGTGACGCGCTGCTTGAAATACAGCAGCACGTTGGCCGACTTGGCGGGGTCGATATCGGGCATGTCCGACGGCACGGCGACCTCGTCAGCGAACTTAACAATGCTGAATGAGCCATTGGTCTGCGGCGTGGCCTGCGCAATCAGGCGCTGGACGTTGCCACCACGGTAGCGGGTGATGTGGTTCCAGATAACCTCGACACCGGTTTTCGGGATCGGGAAAGCGTAGTAACGGCTATCGCCGAAGTTCTGCAGGCCGTTGCCGCCATCAATGGTGGTGGTATTCAGCGCGCTTTTTTTGGCTGCGGCATAAATAGCATCCGGCACGGCAGCGGTGCGATGGGTCGGATACACCGGGATTTTATAATCGGCGTAGCGCTGCAGCATCGCCAACTGCCCAGGCGAGAGCTTGTCCTGATACTGCGCCGCATTGGCAGCGGTAATAGTGAACAGGGGCTGCTCACTGGCGAATGGGTCAGCGAGGAAACCCTTGCCATCCACTGCACCGGCGTCAGTCGCCAGGCCACCGGTCCAGGCGGGAATGCTGCCATCAGCATTGCCGGCCATCTCCGCGCCCAGCGGCGTCAGGCTGGTGCCCAGCTGGGCGGCTTCCTGCTCACTGACTGCGGCCATCACGCTGCTGGCCAACAAGGTCAGCGCCAGCGCTCCGGTTTGCAGGATTCTTGTGCTTTTCATCATGTACGGATCCTTTTGCGCTGCATTGATCAGAAGTTCACACCAAAACTCAGGGCCACAAAATCACGATCGATCGACGTGTTGTATTCCCCACCGAAGAAATCGGTGTAGCTGAGGCTGCCGGTGTAAGTGTTCTTGTAATCGGCGTTCAGGCCGACGCTGATGGCCTTGGAGCCTTCAATGAAGTTCGGGCCATAACCATCAACGTCATGCGACCAAGCGACGTTCGGGGTCAGGTTGACGCCCGCAAACACGTTGTTGTAGTCCAGGCTGGCACGCATGCGGTAACCCCAGGAGCTGCTGGTGTAGAAGCCATCGTTGTTACACTCGCCAGGCTTGGCAGTGTTGAAAGCACCTGTACAGGTGGTGTTAGGCGCCACTTCACCTAGGCCGTAAACCGGATCACGGCCGAAACGCAGCTCACCCACATCATCATTTATGCCGCTGACATGGTTGTAGCCAACCTCACCGACGAGCGTCAGACGACTGGCACCCAGTACACGGTCGAAAAACTGCACGGCGCTGATCTGCGCTTGAGTCACAGGCTTGCGCACATAACCGGCGATTTCCTCACCCGAGACATTGCGTGCATGGCCGCTGGTGAATACCGGCGAATTGGGAAGACCAAGCGAGCCGAGCGTCATATCAGTTGAGTTGATCGAAATCGGCATATTCGGCCGATAGCTGAGTTCACCGGACAAAGCTGTACCGGCAACGTTGGTCTGGAAGCTCAGGCCATACAGACGAATATCCTCAGGGTATTCGAGGAAGTAGCTAGCACCAGTCGCCCCCGGGACGACGAACGCAGATGGCGTGGTGGTGCGGGTAAAGCTGCCCGCTGGCGAACGACTGTGGTAGTTCATGGCGTACAGGCCGAATTCGGTGTCGTTCAACGACTCGGCGAACCAGCGCAGCGCTACCCCGAACTGGCCGCTGTCGCGTGCATCACGGTCACCGGCGCGCGGAATGTACAGCGGGTCACCTGGAGCGCCAGTATTGGTCGAGTCCCCTGGCGCCACATCGGCACCGGCGACAACCAATCGGTCCTCGCAGCCATCGGCGGCCGTGTCGCTGGGCGCGAAGAACGTACCGCAGTTATCGATAACGGTCTGGTCCCACTCCAGCTGGTAGAAGGCTTCCATGCTGAGCGTGTCGGTCAGGCTCTGAGAAACGTAGAGCATATTGACAGGGATCAGGCCTTCCTTGAGTTCGGCACCTGGGCGACGGAACGCGGCCGCATCAACCGGGTTGATGCTGTTGATCGAGTTACCGATAAAGGTACTCTCGCCCCAACTGACCACTTGCTTACCAACGCGCACGCTGCCTGGCTTATCGCCAATGCTGTAGTTGTGGTAGATAAACGCATCGAGAATTTCCGCACCCGAGGCTTGCGCTGCGGTCTTGCGGTTGTGGTCATCAATGTCATAGAGCAGGCGCTGCTCATCCTTGGTTTCAAAGTCATACCAATACTTGCCGCGGATAAACACGCCGGTATCGCCGTATTTCAGCTCCAAGTCATGCACGCCCTTGAAGATCTTGGAAAAGGTCTCACCCTTTTTGAAGTTCAGGCGACCGTCGTCGTTAGTTTGCGAAGCGGCTTTACCGCCGTTACGCACACCCACCATGTCTGGATCGGCCCCACGCACACTCCAGCTAGCCCCCACCGACAGTGAAGAGTCGAACTGCGCTTCGACATCACCAATATTGAACGTAATAGCCTGGACAGGCCCTACACAGCCTACAGCGATGGCAACAGCCAAGATGCTGGGCTGGAAGATGGCATGTCTTGTTGTTGTTCTCATGCGGCTCTCCTAGAAAGCGGGTTTCGTGTTGAGCCCCCACGCTACCCAGGCACCAGATGCTGGATAAGCGCCCGAAAGAGGTATTTGCCTTGTCAGCCGAAAGAGTGAACGCACCTCTAAAAAGCCGCTCTGCGCCCGGCCCATGAGCCATTTCAATGGGGCTTTATAGGGTGGGTGAATGGCCCCGCCGGCTCTGCGCCAGAATTGGTCATTGCCGGCACGACGGCGCAGGCCGCATTACGGCGCCAGCGCCGTGGCTGCAAGCGGGATTAAGCGAGCCACTGTATCGAATTAAATACACCGTAATGAAAGCGACACAAAGCGTTCAGCCCGCGACGTCAGAGCCTTCGCGCCGTGCTTTACGTGCGAACTGAAAGCGCCCGTATCGAAATCGCTACAATTCTTGCAAAAGCGAACTTGCGATTATCATTTAACCTATTGTTTTTATTGATAAAAATAACAATGGCACCTACTTTGCTATGGTCTTTCTACCTTCCGCTCGTGCCCAGCGCGAGTGACCAGCACATCGCCCCCAACAGAAAGGGCGAGTCACCACCCTTGAGGAGTTCACATGAGCGAATTGCGTTTTACCGTTGAGCACGAATGGCTGCGTCAGGATGCCGATGGTCTGGTTACCGTGGGCATCACCGCCTATGCCCAGGAAGCCCTGGGTGACGTGGTATTCGTGCAGCTGCCGGAAGCCCAGAGCTATGCCGAGGGTGACGAAGTGGCCGTGCTGGAATCGGTAAAAGCTGCGAGCAATATCGCCATGCCGCTGGACGGTGAGGTGGTCGAGGTCAATGGCGAGCTAGAATCCAGCCCTGAGCTGGTCAACGAAGATCCCCTGGGCAAGGGTTGGTTCTTCCGTTTCCGCCCGGCCAACGCCAGCGCGGTAGCCGACCTGCTCGACCAGGCCGCCTACGAGCGCCTGCTCAACGCCAATGCTGACGCCTGAGAGATTGTGATGACCAAGCTGACCACCCAGAACGAATTTATCGCCCGGCATATCGGCCCACGTGACGCCGATACCGCTGCCATGCTCGAACTGCTGGGCTACGCCAGCATCGACGCGCTGACTGATAACGTCATCCCCGAAAGCATCAAGGGCACCAGCGTGCTGGGTGCTCAGCCGGGTCTGTCGGAAGCCGACGCCCTGGCCAAGATCAAGGCCATCGCGCAGAAGAACCAGCAGTTCAAGACCTATATCGGTCAAGGCTACTACGGCACCCTGACGCCGAGCCCGATCCTGCGCAACCTGCTGGAAAACCCGGCCTGGTACACCGCCTATACCCCTTACCAGCCGGAAATTTCCCAGGGCCGCCTGGAATCTCTGCTGAACTTCCAGACTCTGGTCACCGACCTCACCGGCATGCAGATCGCCAACGCGTCCCTGCTCGATGAGGCCACCGCTGCTGCCGAGGCCATGACCTTCTGCAAGCGTCTGTCGAAGAACAAGGCCAGCAACGCCTTCTTCGCCTCGCAGCATTGCCACCCGCAAACCCTCGACGTGCTGCGCACCCGTGCCGAGCCGCTGGGCATTGAAGTAGTCGTTGGCGATGAAGCCGCCATTACCGATGCCAGCGCCTACTTCGGCGCGCTGCTGCAATACCCGGCCAGCAACGGCGACATCTTCGACTACCGCGAACTGGTTGAGCGCTTCCACGCTGCCAATGCCTTGGTTGCAGTCGCCGCCGACCTGCTGGCCCTGACGCTGCTCACCCCGCCAGGCGAGTTCGGTGCCGACGTAGCCCTGGGCAGCGCCCAGCGTTTTGGTGTGCCGCTGGGCTTCGGTGGCCCGCACGCCGCCTACTTCGCCACCCGCGACGCGTTCAAGCGCGACATGCCGGGCCGCCTGGTCGGCATGTCGATCGACCGTTTCGGCAAGCCGGCCCTGCGCCTGGCCATGCAGACCCGCGAGCAACATATCCGCCGCGAGAAGGCCACCAGTAACATCTGTACCGCTCAGGTGCTGTTGGCCAACATCGCCAGCATGTACGCCGTGTATCACGGCCCGAAAGGCCTGACGCAGATTGCTCAGCGCACCCACCAGTTCACCGCGATCCTGGCCAAGGGCCTGCGCGCGTTGGGTCATAGCGTTGAGCAAGAGTTCTTCTTCGATACCTTGACCCTGGCTACCGGCAGCAAGACCACAGCCCTGCACGCTGCTGCGAACAAGGCCGGGATCAACCTGCGCATCGTTGACGGCGAGCGTCTCGGCTTGTCGCTGGACGAAACCACTGATCAGGCCGCAGTCGAGGCACTGTTGGCGGTGTTTGCCGACGGCAAGGCGGTACCGGCATTCGCTGAACTGGCTGCTGGCGTAATCGCTCAACTGCCAAGAGGCCTGCTGCGTGAGTCGGCGATCCTGGCTCACCCGGTATTCAACCGTTACCACAGCGAAACCGAGCTGATGCGCTACCTGCGCAAACTGGCGGACAAGGACCTGGCGCTGGATCGCAGCATGATCCCGCTGGGCTCGTGCACCATGAAGCTCAACGCCGCCAGCGAAATGATCCCGGTGACCTGGGCCGAATTCGGCAGCCTGCACCCCTTCGCCCCAGTGGAGCAAAGCCAGGGCTACAGCCAACTGACCACCGAACTGGAAGCCATGCTTTGTGCGGCCACCGGTTATGACGGCATCTCCCTGCAGCCGAACGCCGGCTCCCAGGGCGAGTACGCCGGCCTGATGGCCATCCGCGCTTACCACCTGAGCCGCGGCGATGACCAGCGCGATATCTGCCTGATCCCGCAATCGGCCCACGGCACCAACCCGGCCACCGCCAGCATGGTCGGTATGCGCGTTGTGGTGACCGCCTGCGACAGCAGCGGCAACGTCGATATCGCTGACCTCAAGGCCAAGGCCGAAGAGCACAAAGAGCGTCTGGCTGCGATCATGATCACCTACCCGTCGACCCACGGCGTGTTCGAGGAAGGCATCCGCGAGATCGCCCAGATCGTTCACGACAACGGCGGCCAGGTGTACATCGACGGCGCCAACATGAACGCCATGGTCGGCCTCTGCGCCCCGGGCAAGTTCGGCGGCGACGTCTCGCACCTGAACCTGCACAAGACCTTCTGCATCCCTCATGGCGGTGGCGGTCCGGGCGTTGGCCCGATTGGCGTCAAGTCGCACCTGATCCCGTTCCTGCCCGGCCACGGCCATATGGCCCGTAAAGAAGGTGCGGTCAGCGCCGCGCCATTCGGCAGCGCCAGCATCCTGCCAATCACCTGGATGTATATCAGCATGATGGGCGGCGAAGGCCTCAAGCGCGCCTCGCAGATGGCCATCCTCAACGCCAACTACATCGCCCGCCGCCTGGAAGAGCACTACCCCGTGCTGTATTCGGGCAGCAACGGCCTGGTGGCGCACGAGTGCATTCTGGATATCCGTCCGATCAAGGACAGCAGCGGCATCAGCGTTGACGATGTGGCCAAGCGCCTGATCGACTTCGGCTTCCACGCGCCGACCATGTCCTTCCCGGTGGCTGGCACCCTGATGATCGAGCCGACCGAGAGCGAATCCAAGGAAGAGCTGGATCGCTTCTGCGACGCCATGATCGCCATCCGCGAAGAGATTCGTGCGGTGGAAGCTGGCCAGCTGGATGCCAACGACAACCCGCTGAAAAACGCCCCGCACACCGCCCTGGAACTGGTCGGCGAGTGGACTCACGCTTACAGCCGCGAGCAAGCCGTGTACCCGGTTGCTTCTCTGATTGACGGCAAATACTGGCCGCCGGTCGGCCGTGTCGACAACGTGTTCGGCGACCGCAACCTGATCTGCGCCTGCCCGTCCATCGAGGCGTATCAGGACGCTTAAGCACCGCTGAAAACCTCCCCTCACCCTAACCCTCTCCCCAGGGGGGCGAGGGGATGGTTCAACATTTAGCTTCACCCAAGAATTTCGACTCACCTCCACCCGAGGCGGGTTAGCTGCACCTCATATAAAAACCAGAGGGCCTCACCATGTTTAGCAAGCACGACCAACTGCAAGGCTACGATGACGCCCTGCTCGCCGCGATCAACGCCGAAGAGCAGCGCCAGGAAGACCATATCGAGCTGATTGCCTCGGAAAACTACTGCAGCCAGCGCGTGATGCAGGCCCAGGGCAGCGGCCTGACCAACAAGTACGCCGAAGGCTATCCGGGCAAGCGTTACTACGGCGGCTGCGAGCATGTCGACAAGGTCGAGGCGCTGGCCATCGAGCGCGCCAAGCAGTTGTTCGGTGCGGACTACGCCAACGTGCAGCCGCACTCCGGCTCCTCCGCCAACAGCGCGGTGTACCTGGCCTTGCTGAATGCCGGCGACACCATTCTCGGTATGAGCCTGGCCCACGGCGGCCATCTGACCCACGGCGCCAAGGTGTCGTCCTCCGGCAAGCTGTACAACGCGGTGCAGTACGGCATCGACGAACAGGGCCTGATCGATTACGCCGAGGTCGAGCGCCTGGCCATCGAACATAAGCCGAAGATGATCGTCGCCGGCTTCTCCGCTTATTCGCGCACCCTGGATTTCGCTCGTTTCCGCGCCATCGCCGACAAGGTTGGGGCCCTGCTGTTTGTCGATATGGCCCACGTTGCCGGCCTGGTCGCCGCCGGTCTATATCCCAACCCGCTGCCGTTTGCCGACGTGGTCACCACCACCACCCACAAGACGTTGCGCGGCCCGCGTGGCGGCTTGATCCTGGCCAAGGCCAATGAAGAGATCGAGAAGAAACTCAACTCCGCCGTGTTCCCCGGCAGCCAGGGCGGCCCGCTGATGCATGTGATCGCGGCCAAAGCCGTGTGCTTTAAGGAAGCGCTGGAGCCAGATTTCAAGACCTACCAGCAGCAGGTGATCAACAACGCCCAGGCCATGGCCGAAGTGTTTGTCGCACGCGGCTATGACGTGGTCTCCGGCGGCACCGACAACCACCTGATGCTGGTCAGCCTGATCAAGCAGGGCCTCACCGGTAAAGCCGCTGATGCGGCTTTGGGCGCGGCGCATATCACGGTGAACAAGAACGCCGTACCGAATGACCCGCAGTCGCCATTTGTCACTTCCGGGATCCGCATCGGCACCCCAGCGGTGACCACCCGTGGCTTTAAGCAGGGCGAGTGCCGCACCCTGGCCGGCTGGATTTGCGACATCCTTGATGACCTGGAAAACCCGGCAGTAATCGAGCGCGTTGGTGGTCAGGTTGCGGACCTATGCGCCAGTTTCCCGGTCTACGCTGACTAGAACGGCACGCAGTTTTTGCCACTAGTGGCGCGGTTACCCAGCGCGCCGCATCATCGCCGCCCCACAAGGGCGGCAGCAAAACACGCAGTCGGAGCAAGCATGTCACTTAGCGTTTTTGACCTCTTCAAGATCGGCATTGGCCCTTCCAGTTCGCACACCGTGGGCCCGATGCTCGCAGCCCTGCGCTTTGCCGAAGGCCTGCGCCGCGATGACCTTTTGGCCACCACCGACAGCATCAAGGTCGAGCTATACGGCTCCCTCGGTGCCACCGGCAAGGGCCACGGCAGCGATAAAGCCGTACTGCTGGGCCTGGAAGGCGAACAGCCGGACAGCGTCGACACCAGCAACGTCGATGCCCGTCTCGCAGCAATCCGCAGCAGCGGCGAACTCAGACTGCTCGGCGAGAAAGCCATTCGCTTTGCGGAAAAGCAGCACCTGGCGATGATTCGCAAGCCGCTGCCTTACCACCCCAACGGCATGATCTTCCGCGCCTTCGACGGCGCCGGTTTGCAGCTGCGCTCGCGCGAGTATTACTCAGTGGGCGGCGGCTTCGTCGTGGACGAGCAGGCTGCCGGCGCCGACCGCATCGTCGAAGACACCACGGCGCTGCAATACCCCTTCACCACCGGCAAACAGTTGCTGGCCCACTGCGCCGAACACAACCTGTCGATCAGCCAGGTGATGCTGGCCAACGAGGCGGCCTGGCGCCCGGAAGCCGAAACCCGCGCGCGCCTGCTGCATATCTGGCAGGTGATGCAGGATTGCGTCGAGGCCGGCTGCCGCAACGAGGGCATCATGCCCGGTGGGCTCAAGGTCAAACGCCGCGCCGCTGCCCTGCACCGCCAGCTGTGCAAACACCCGGAAGCCAGCCTGCGCGACGCCTTGAGTGTGCTCGACTGGGTAAACCTCTACGCCCTCGCGGTGAACGAGGAAAACGCCAGCGGCGGCCGCGTAGTCACCGCCCCCACCAATGGCGCGGCCGGCATCGTGCCGGCGGTGCTGCATTACTACAGCCGTTTTATCCCCAGCTCCAACGACGACGGCGTGGTGCGCTTTCTGCTCACCGCCGCCGCCATCGGCATCCTCTATAAGGAAAACGCCTCGATCTCCGGCGCCGAAGTCGGCTGCCAGGGTGAGGTCGGCGTGGCTTGCTCTATGGCCGCCGGTGCGCTGTGCGAAGTGCTCGGCGGCAGCGTCAACCAGGTGGAGAACGCCGCCGAGATCGGCATGGAACACAACCTCGGCCTGACCTGCGACCCCATCGGTGGTCTGGTGCAAGTGCCCTGTATCGAACGCAACGCCATGGGCTCGGTGAAGGCGATCAACGCCGCGCGCATGGCCCTGCGCGGCGACGGCCAGCATTTCGTCTCCCTGGATAAGGTGATCCGCACCATGCGCCAGACCGGTGCCGACATGAACAACAAATACAAGGAAACCGCCCGCGGCGGCCTGGCCGTAAATATTGTCGAGTGCTAAAGCCGACACCCCTGTAGGAGCGCTATGACGCCTAGTCCCATGCCTGCGGGAATTGCTGCCGAAAAGCATCGCGGGCATGGCCCGCTCCTACCTTGAATCTATCCGTCATACAGACACTTAGCTTTGGAGAACCGCATGACCACTGAAACCCTGGCGAAAACCCCACTACACGCCCTGCATCTCGAACTGGGCGCGCGCATGGTGCCGTTCGCCGGCTACGACATGCCGGTGCAGTACCCGCTCGGGGTGATGAAGGAGCACCTGCACACCCGCGAAGCCGCCGGCCTGTTCGATGTCTCGCATATGGGCCAGATCATTCTGCGCGGTGCAGATGCCGCCAAGGCTCTGGAAACCCTGGTGCCGGTGGATATCATCGACCTACCCGTGGGCATGCAGCGTTACGCCATGTTCACCGATGACCAGGGCGGCATCCTCGACGACCTGATGGTCGCCAACCTGGGTGACGACACGCTGTTCCTAGTAGTCAACGCCGCCTGCAAGGAGCAAGACCTGGCCCACCTGCAAAAGCACATTGGCAGCCAATGCGAAATCGAAAGCCTGTTTGAAGCGCGCGCGCTGTTGGCGCTGCAAGGCCCGAAAGCCGTCGACGTGCTGGCGCGCCTGGCCCCCGAAGTGGCCAAGATGACCTTTATGCAATTCGCCCCAGTACGCTTGCTCGGTGTCGACTGCTACGTCAGCCGCTCCGGCTACACCGGTGAAGACGGCTTCGAAATCTCGGTGCCGAGTGAGCACACCGAAACCCTGGCTCGCAGCCTGCTGGCCGAACCGGAAGTGGCCGCCATCGGCCTCGGCGCCCGCGACTCGCTGCGCCTGGAAGCCGGCCTGTGTCTGTATGGCCATGACATGAGCACCAGCACCACGCCAATCGAGGCCAGCCTGCTGTGGGCCATGTCCAAGCCACGCCGCGCCGACGGTGCTCGTGCTGGCGGCTTCCCGGGTGCCGAACGAATCTTCGCCCAGCAACAGCAAGGCGTGGCTAGCAAGCGCGTCGGCCTGCTGCCGCAGGAGCGCGTGCCGGTACGTGAAGGCGCGGAAATCGTCGATGCCAATGGCACGGTGATCGGCACCGTATGCAGCGGCGGCTTTGGCCCGACGCTGGCTGCGCCGGTAGCCATGGGTTATCTGCAAAACAGCCATATCGCCCTGGATACCGAGGTATGGGCCATGGTGCGCGGCAAGCGCGTGGCAATGAAAGTGGCCAAAACCCCGTTTGTGCCGCAGCGTTACTACCGCGGCTAACGGTTTGAGCAGCATCGTCCGCCAGGCCGGTGCTGCAGCTCAACGCTATGCAGCATTGATATCGGTAAAGATCAGCCGATTGCCAAACGGATCGGTCACCGTCATATCGCGCCCCCAGGGCTGGCTGGTAATACCCGGCCGCGCATTGCCATAGCCCCGCGCCGTCAGCTCGGCGTGCAGGGCATCCAGATCATCGACGCTGATACGCAGCGCCGCACCCGGGCAGCAATCGCCGTGGTGTTCGGACAGATGCAGCACACACCCCATCCTGGACACTTGCAGATAGAGCGGCAAGCCCGCCTCGAAGCGATGCGCCCAATCCTCGCTAAACCCCAGAAACTCGCAGTAGAAGGCCCGCGCCTTGGCTTCATCGAAGCTGCGCAGAATGGGAATCGGAGCCGCCAGCTGCATAAACACCTCTGCCTGATTGTCTGCCCGGCACTCTATTTCAGCCCTAGGCCAATGTCATCCGACTCAGTCCGGCAGCAGGCTATTGCGCTTGTTGCTGAACGCCTCGCGGTTGATGTCGCGCACATCCAGCGATACAGCATTGACGCTCGGCAAACGCTCGACCAGCGCCCGCACGATCTGCCGTGACAGCAGGCGCTTCTGCTCATCCGTGCGCCCGGCAAGGATGTAGAAAATCAGGTGAACAAAATCCTCCTGGGTACCGCCCACACTGAAGTGCTCATACAGGCTCAGGCGCAATTTGACCTCGCCCGGCTGGAACAGCTGGGTAGCAGTCGCCGCATCCTCGACAACGCCAAGCAGTTCGGACGGTGTGATCAAACGTGTGAGGGTAAGCGAGCCTTCAACCAGACAGTGCGGCATAGGTGTCTCCAGAAGTGGGGGCGGCCAGCGGGCTGATTTGTCATACGTTATCGCACAACTAAAATCATAGAAATAGTGCTTTTAGCTTCCTATTCGGCCGCGTAGCTCCGCACCATACATCGCACTAACCTGGCACTGAAAACTGTACACACCTTGCACAGCAAGGGATACAGCTTTAAATGCGCGAGTACTCAATGACTGATCAGTGCCGCGCTCATACAACTTTGGTCTGGCATGCGTTGACAAACCCAACAGAGGCTGTCGATAATTCAGCCAATGTTGTATGACAACATACAACAAATCATAAAAACAAAAATCAAGGTCCCATCATGACGATTGTCGCGCTCGCCACATCGCTCACCCTGTGCCCTGCCACAGCACGCAACGCCACGCCGATCTATCGACCGAGCCGCCGGCAACTCGCGTATCGCCCTACTGAATTCGCCGACGGCTAAGCCTGAAGCAGAGGCGCACCCCGACCGAGGGTGCGTTTGTCGCCCTGGCATGGGGCAACTCACTCGTTCCTTTCGCCGCTGGCAACTCAGGCCGGCAAGGGAACGGCTTGTTCAAAAATGGGAGCACAACAACAATGACTGCACGCAATGCCCTCTCGCTAGCCCTGCTCACCACTGCAGGCAGCATGGCCCTCGCTCTGCCACTCAGCAGCCAGGCTGCCGGTTTTATCGACGACGTCAAGGTCAACATTGGCCTGCGCAACTACTACTTCAACCGTAACTTCCTCAACCACACCGGGGCGAATGACCAGGGTCAGGCCGCCGAGTGGGCGCAGAGCATGATCATCGATGTACGCTCTGGCTTTACCCAAGGCACCGTAGGTTTTGGCCTGGACGCGCTGGTTCTTGGCGCGATCAAGCTCGACAGCGGCGGCGGCTCTACCGGCAGCGGCTTGCTGCCGACCGACCGCAGCGATGGCGAGTCGGCCGATAGCTACGGGCGCATTGCCGTTGCAGCTAAAGCCAAGCTGTCAAAAACCGAACTGAAAGTCGGCGAGTGGTTTGCCGTGCTGCCTATCCTCCGCGCGGACGACGGTCGTGCCCTGCCGCAAACCTTCCAGGGTGCACAGCTCACCTCCAACGAAATCGACGGCCTGAGCCTGTACGGCGGTCAATTCTGGAAGAACAGCCAGCGTAACAATGCCAGCCGTGAAGAAATGAGCTACAGCGGTATCGAAGGCGATGATTTCAACTTCGCGGGCGGTGAGTACAAATTCAACGCCAACAACACCCTGGTTGGCGTCTGGCACGCCCGCCTGGAAGACGTTTACCAGCAGAGCTACGTGCAACTGACCCACAGCCAACCGGTCGGCGACTGGGTGCTGAGCACCAACCTAGGCTACGTCGACGGCAAGGATGAAGGTGCAGCCAAGGCCGGCAAGCTGGACAACAAGGTCTACCAAGGCAGCTTCACCGCCAAGACCGGCAACAACGCTTTCACCCTGGCCTACCAGCACCTGGACGGCGACACCAAGTTTATGCGTAT
This sequence comes from Pseudomonas sp. EA_35y_Pfl2_R111, assembly GCF_963970955.1. Lineage (NCBI taxonomy): Bacteria > Pseudomonadati > Pseudomonadota > Gammaproteobacteria > Pseudomonadales > Pseudomonadaceae > Pseudomonas > Pseudomonas sp. EA_35y_Pfl2_R111. Next base: position 941,054 of record NZ_CAXAOM010000001.1, read on the forward strand.
CGACGGCGCCAGCGGCGGCACGCTGGTCAACGACGGGTTCACCAACTCCTACGACAACCCCGAAGAGCGCTCCTGGCAGGTGCGTCACGACTACAACTTCGCCGGCCTTGGTGTGCCGGGCCTGACGCTGATGAACCGCTATGTCAGCGGTGACAACATCAAAGCAGCGGGCCGCGATGACGCCGAAGAATGGGGCCGTGAATCCGAGCTGGCCTATACCGTGCAGAGCGGTGCGCTGAAAAACCTCAACGTGAAATGGCGTAACTCCAGCGTCCGTCGTGACGTTGGCCAGGATATTCACGAAAACCGGCTGATCTTCAACTACCCGCTGTCCCTGCTGTAAATCCACCGCTCCATCGGCATCGATTACTCCTCGTGTGTGAAACCTTCAGCCCGTCCTTGCGACGGGCTTTTTTATGTCCTGCTATCCATGGCACCCACCCTGCGGGCCGTCGCTACGCAACGTTAAAAATAGCCCTCGGTGATTTCTATGCCTTAGCGCAAATCATCGACCATCGCAGCGACAACGCTGAGCACATCTTTGCCCAGCTGCATCGAGCGCTCTCCGCTCCAGCCGGTGTGCGGGTTAGGGTTGTCGTCGTGATCCTTGAACGGCATTTCGATGGTAAAGGCCAGGCAATCGAACTCCATGCCGACAGCGTTGCAGGCCAGGCTGGTGTTGGCTTGGCCGAACTGATCGGGGGTGTAGCCGAAGGTGGTCTGGAATTCGGCGCCGTTATCGATCAGCGACCGCTTGAACTGGTTTTCCAGACGCTCCAGGCGCGGGCTGTAACTCGGATTGCCTTCGCAACCGGCGGCAAACACATGAGGGATTTCCTCATCACCGTGGATATCCAGAAACAGATCGACGCCCACCGCGCGCATCTGCTGCTGGACGAAAAACACCTCGGGGCTGTCCGCCTCACTGGCTGATTGCCAGGCGCGGTTGAGGTCGCGCCCGGCGGCGTTGGTGCGCAGATGCCCCCGGAAGGCGCCGTCCGGGTTCATATTCGGCACTAGGTACAGGTCGGCCGTCTCCAGCAGGTCATTCAGCTCAGCATCGTCGCGTAGTTGCAGGCGCTCAAGCAGACCTTGCATAAACCACTCGGCCATATGCTCGCCGGGATGCTGCTGGGCGATCAGCCAGATCTTGCGCTGCGCCTGTGGGTTGCGGCTGATGCGCAGCAACTCGATGGGCCGACCTTCGATGCTCTTGCCCGTGGCAAACAATTCAGCACCGGCCAAACGCTGCGCATCCTCAATCAACTGGCTATGGCGCTCGCGGCTGTAAGGCTCGAAATAGGCGAACCAGACCTGCTCGTCCTGCGGCTCGATGTCGAACTTCAGTGCGCCTTCTTCAAAGCGGCTCGGCACCCGAAACCAGTTGAACTGATCGTAAGAGGCCACAGCGTGATAACCGCTCCAGGCATCCTTGTAAGACGACTGCCCGGCGTTGCCCAGGCTAAAGCCATAGCGCTGCCCAGGCTGCAAGCCTTCGACCTTGAAATGGAACCACTGGAAATGTCCGCTGTTGAGATCCGGACGAATCGCCAGCACCACTTGCTGCGGGTTGCTGGCGTCGATGACCTCGATATTGCCGCTGTCGAAGTTGGAGCTGATCTGCATGGATACCTCGGAGGCTTGGATGCACGAAGAGACACGAATATGACCAAGAATCGCAGCTCTGGTGCATGGGCGAAACGCTGCAGGCGACAAACTGATATGGATTGTGCAACCTGCAACACAACCGATCACCCGAGCGCCGCGCAACTTGCGTGCGAGCCTGCAGTCTGGTGTTTACCTGCCACAGGTTCAACTCAAGTGCCAAGGCAATATCAAAGGAGCAGCCATCCGTATGAACATTGCGCCATTACGCCAACGCCCACTGTTGTTACTGCTCTGCGCCGGCCTGTTGCTAGGCGGTTGCGCCAGCCAGCCGGAACATAGCCAGACCGAACAGCCCACCCTGGAAGCTGATGCCCCCAGCGAAAACCACGCTGCCGAGGCCAACCTGCGCAGCCAGGCCAATCGCGGCGACCTCGACAGCCAGTTCCAGCTCGGCAGCCTGTACTTCGTCGGTAAGCCTAATAAGGACCTCAAACAGGCCGAATACTGGTGGAAGCTCGCCGCCGACAAAGGCCACGCCATGGCCGCTGTCAGCCTGGCCTACCTGTATACCGGCCGCGACAACCCGGATTTCAACAACCCGCCGCTAATGCTCAAGTACCTCAACCAGTCCGCCGCCGGCGGCAACCCGATGGCCCAGCACATCCTCGGCAATCTCTACCTGCGCGGCGAACAAGGCGTACCGCTGGACGCCAACCAGGCCCGACGCCTGTTTACCAGCGCCTGCCAGCAGAACTACAGCGCCAGTTGCGAAGCGCTAAAAACACTGCCTTGATACCCACGGCCCGAAGCGTTTCGCGTCAATCAGTCGGCAGGCGCGAACGCAGATGCTCCAGGCTGACATGCCCCTGAAATGTGCCGCTTCCTGTGACCGCGTCGCCCTGCTCGATGGCGCTGGCAAAGCGCACCGCAGCGTCGCTACCCAGCCGATCCAGATAACGCGCCAGATTCGGGTAAGCCGCGGGCAGGTCGAACAACTGGTGATAGCTCACCCAGCGCGCTACTCCCGCTAGATAGGCATCGGCCAGACTGCGCTGCTCGCCGAGCAGCCACGGCTGGTCAGCCAGCAACTGGTTCAGATAGGAGCAAGCGTTGCTGACCTGTTCGCGGCCGACGGCTTGTAACAAAGCACGTTGATCCGCGCTCAGCTCGGCCTTCTCATAGGCGATCCATAGGGGACTGAAGGCGCTGAAAAAATCAGTCACCAGATAGGACAGCATCTGATTGAGCTGGTCGAACGCCGCACTGCCCTGCCGCGGACCGAGACCATCCGCAGCTGAACGAGCGGCCACGTGCAGCAAAATGGCCAGGCTTTCATTGACCACTGCACCGTTCTCGGTCAGCAGCGACGGGGTTTGATACAGGGCATTAACCTGGCCGTACAGCGGGTCCCAGGGTTGTTCAAGCATCTCGATACGGCAGAGCTGGTAGGGCTGGCCCAACCATTCCAAGGCCACGATGGAGCCGAACGAGCAGCCCTGGGGAACGCCATAAAATAGAACCGGGTACATAGCTTGTCTCCTTGACGGGGGATTGCCGCAGCGCCTTTCGCTGGGGCCTTGAGCACAAGCTAACGGCCTAATAGGCTATATTCCGCCCTATTAAAAAGCCGAATTCGATTTTTTATGAGCAACCCCACCACCCGCGTACTGGCCCTGCTGGAACTGCTGCAAAGCCAGGGACAAATCAGTGGCCGCGAACTGGCGCAGCGTCTGGAGGTCGATGGCCGCACCCTGCGCCGCTATATCAGCAGCCTGGAAGAACTCGGCATCCCGCTTACCACCGAGCGCGGCCGTCACGGCGGTTATCGGTTGGTCGCCGGCTTCAAGCTGCCGCCGATGATGTTCAGCCCCGACGAGGCCCAGGCCATTGCCCTCGGCCTGCTCGCGGCGCGCAGCCTGGGCCTGAGCGATAGCGCACCGGCGCTGGCCAGCGCCCAGGCCAAGCTAGAACGGGTGATGCCGGTTGCCCTCAAGCAGCGGGTTCGCGCCCTCGGCGAAAGCGCGACCCTGGATATACCGCGCAGCCGTGACGAAACCGACCATCAGCTACTGGACGCACTGGCTTTCGCCGCGCAAGCCAGGTTGCGGGTACGCCTCACTTACGAGACAGCGAACCAGGCGAGTAGCGAACGCGAAGTCGACCCCTATGGCCTGGTTTACCGTTGGGGGCTCTGGTACCTGAGCGGGTTCTGTCATCTACGTGGCGACCTGCGCTCGTTTCGTCTGTCGCGCATTCAAGACCTGCAGCCCATGGACATCCCCTTCGAGCGCCCCGCGGACTTCGATGCCGCACAGCACCTGAGTGCCAGCATCGCCAACCTGCCGCGCAGCTATCCGCTGGAAATCCAGCTGCTGACCGATCTAAACAGCGCCACCCTGGAGCTGGGTGGCAATGCCGGCATGCTGGTGCCCAATGCCCAGGGCGTACGACTGGTCAGTAGTACCGACAGCCTGACCTGGTTTTCCCGCCAACTGGCGCGCCTGCCATTCGATTTCAGGGTGATCAGCCCGCCCGAACTGACTGCCGCGCTGCACGCCCAGGGACAACGCCTGCTGCGCCTGAGTCAGTAGGGCGTGGTAAAGGGGAATTACCCAGCGCGCTTGTGGCGCGCCGGTCACGCTAGGAGGTGGGGGTAAAACACCCCGCCGCTTGTGGCCGCGAGGCTGATAAGTGCGCCGAGAGGCTCGACAGACTTATGCGGCAGGCGAGCGGTTCACAAAGGCGTGAGCAACTCGCCGTGTTCGATAAAACCCTGCAGATTGGCCAGCACCAACTCCTCCATCTGCAAACGGGTTTCTTGTGTGCCACTGCCAACGTGGGGCAACAGCACTACATTGGGCAAAGCGAACAGTGCGGGCGGCACTTCGGGCTCATCGGCAAACACATCCAACCCGGCACCGCCCAGAGAGCCATCGAGCAGCGCTGCGACCAGCGCCGATTGCTCGACCACGCTGCCACGCGAGATATTCACCAGAATGCCCTGCGGCCCCAGCGCCGCCAGCACGGGCGCATCGATCAGATGCCGGGTGGCCGCACCGCCGGGGCAGGCCAACACGAGAAAGTCCGCCCAATGCGCCAAAGCCAGCAGGTCTGGCTCGAAGCCATATGGGCTGCTCGGGTCCTGGCGGCGCTTGTGATAACGCACCGGCATCGCAAAACCTTCGGCGCGCTGGGCGATGGCCTGACCGATACGGCCAAGGCCGACAATGCCGAGCTTCTTGCCGCTGACCTTGCGCGTCAGCGGGTAGTTGCCCGCCAGCCACTGCCCTTGGCGGACAAAACGATCAGCGGCGGCCAGCTGCCGCGCCGTGTCGATAATCAGGCCCATGGCCAGGTCGGCGACACAGTCGTTGAGCACATCCGGCGTGGTGCTGATGGCAATACCACGCTCGCGCAACAGCTCCAGCGGATAGGGGTCGTAGCCCACACCGAAGCTGCAGATAGCGCGCAGCCTGGGCAGCAACGCCAACTGTTCGGCGCTGCAGCCGAAACGCGCCGACGACACCAGCAGCTCGAACTGCCCGCCCTGCTCGTGCAGAAAAGCCAGCGGATCGGCCTGCTGCCATAGCGCGGTGACTTCATATTGCTCAGCCAGCGTGCGATTGAAGCGCTCGCTGAGCGGGCCGATCTGCAGTACTTGGGGTTTGTTCATGTCGGCTCCTGGGATGGCCTTTATCTCGGTGGAAATTGGTGCGCACGGCGCACCCTACAGTCCGTACGCGCCTGCTCCGTAGGGTGCGCCGCGCGCACCGGGATTCAGGTCACCGGCGCCGGGTTGAACAGGGTCAGGTCGTTGTGCAATCTGTGCTTTTCGGCCCAGGTCTGTTGCTTGCCGCTGGCGACATCCAAGTACAGCTGGAAGATATGCCAGCCCATTTCGTCGAGGGTCATGCGCCCGCTGGTGATCTGCCCAGCATCCACGTCGATCAGGTCCGGCCAGCGCTCAGCCAATTGGGTACGGGTGGCGACCTTGATCACCGGCACCATGGCCAGGCCATAGGGCGTACCGCGACCGGTGGTGAAGATATGCAGGTTCATCCCGGCGGCGATCTGCAGGGTGCCGCAGATAAAATCGCTGGCCGGCGTGGCGCAGAACCACAGGCCCTTGCCGCGCACCCGCTCGCCCGGCGAGACCACCCCGGCGATGGTGCTGGAGCCGGACTTGGCAATCGAACCCATGGCCTTTTCGACGATATTGTTCAGCCCGCCCTTCTTGTTGCCCGGCGTGGTGTTGGCGCTGCGGTCGGCCATGCCGCGCTGCAAATAGCGGTCGTACCAGTCCATCTCGCGGATCAGCGCATCGGCGACTTCGACGCTGGCGGCGCGCGGCGTGAGCAGGTGGATGCCGTCACGCACCTCGGTGTTCTCCGAGAACATCACCGTGGCCCCGGCGCGCACCAGCAGATCGGCGGCCACACCCAGGGCCGGGTTGGCGGTGATGCCGGAAAACGCATCGCTGCCGCCACACTGCATGCCCACCGACAACTCGGACGCCGGCACCGTCTCGCGGCGGCGCTGATTCAGCGCCTGCAGGCGCGCCTCGATCATCGCCATAATCTGCTCGACCATGCCGGCAAAGCCGTTGCTGGAATCCTGCAGACGGAACAGCCACTCTTCCTCGTCCATGCCATTGGTCAACTGGTCGCCATCCATCAACTGGCTGGCCTGCAGCTTCTCGCAGCCAAGGCTGATGACCAGCGCCTGACCGCCGAGGTTGGGGTTACGGCTGATGTTGTACAGGGTGCGGATCGGCACCACCGCGTCCGGCGCGTTGATCGCCACGCCGCAGCCGTAGCTGTGCGACAGCGCGACCACATCATCGACATACGGGTACTTGGGCAGCAGCTCCTTGCGCACCCGCTGCACGCAATGATCGAGCACGCCGACTACGCACTGCACGGTGGTGGTCACGCCGAGGATATTGCGTGTACCGACCGTGCCGTCCGGATTGCGGAAACCCTCGAAGGTATAACCGGTAAGCGGCTCAATCGGCGCAGCGGCCAGGGTCGCCTTGGGCAGGTTGTCCAGCGCTGGCGGCTCGGGCATGCGCAACTGCGCCTCGGTCACCCAGCGCCCGGCGGCGATGGGTTCCAGGGCATAACCGATGACCTCGCCGTAGCGCACCACGTCGCCGTCCACGGCGATGTCCTGCAAGGCCACCTTATGGCTCTGCGGGATGCCTTCGACAGCCACCAGGCCATCGGCAAAGCGGCCGCCCTTGGCCACGCCCTGCTCGTTGACCACCACGCCGACGTTGTCGGCCGGGTGCAGGCGGATATAGCGCGGCGAGTCCTGATGGGGGATCAACTGCATGGACATGTTCTCCTCTAATACTGATCAGGCGCGGGAAATGGACGCCGCCGCAGCTGGCGACTCGTCCAGCTCGATCCTGTGAATACGACCGACGATAAACAGGTAACTGATGACCGCCAGCACAGCGTTGGCGCCGACATAGATCAGCGCCGCATCAAATGAGCCGGTGTGGCTGACCAGGTAACCGACCACGATAGGTGTGGTGATCGCCGCCAGGTTGCCGAAGGTATTGAACAGCCCGCCGGACAGGCCAACGATCTGCCGGGGCGAGGTGTCGGCCACCAGCGTCCAGCCGAGCGAGCCGAAACCCTTGCCGAAGAACGCCAGGGCCATCAGGGCGATCACGGCGCTATCACTGTCGACATAAATGCTCAGCACGATGCAGCTGGCCAGCAGCATGCCGACGACGATGGGCAGCTTGCGCGCCAGGGTCAGCGAGTAGCCGCTGCGCAGCAGCCCGTCCGACACCAGGCCGCCAAGCATGCCGCCAATGAAGCCGCTGATCGCTGGCAGCGCGGCCATCAAGCCGGCGGTGAGAATGCTCATGCCGCGCGCCTGCACCAGGTACACGGGAAACCAGGTGAGGAAGAAATAGGTAATGGCGTTGTTGCAGTACTGGCCCAGATACAGGCCGATCAGCGTACGCTGGGTCAGCAGCAACTTGAGGTAGCGCCACTGCGAACCGCCCGCACCGGCCGGCCGTGGGGCCAGGTCGATCAGGCCGCCGCCGTCTTCGATATGGGCGAACTCGGCCGCGCCAAGATGTGGATGTTCACGCGGGCTGTGCATCACCTTGAGCCACACGCCACACAGCAGCAGGCCCAGGCCGCCCAGTACAAAGAACACGTACTGCCAGCCCATGTCCTGCACCACCCAGCCCATCAGCGGGGCAAATACCGCAGTGGCGGCATACTGCGCCGACGTGGACATGGCGGTGGCGGTGGCCCGTTCGCGGGTGGGGAACCAGGCGGCGATGATCCGTGCATTGCCGGGAAAACACGGTGCCCCGGCAAAGCCTACCGCCAGGCGCAGCACAAACAGGGTAACGACGGCCCAGGCCAGCGGCAGCATGTCGACAAAGCCCTGCAACAGGGTAAACAGCGACCAGCAGAGCAGCGTGATGAAATACACGCGCTTGGCACCGAAGCGATCGAACAGCCAGCCACCGGGAATCTGCCCGATCACATAGGCCCAGCCGAACGCGGAAAAGATATAGCCGAGCACCACCGCATCGATGCCCAGATCCGCCTGCAGCGCGGCACCGGCAATCGACAGGCTGGAGCGGTCGGCAAAGGTGACCGTGGTGACGAGGAACAGCATCAGCAGAATGGAATAACGCACCCGGCCTGGTTTGACTGCTTGCATCTGGCCAACTCATCGAGAAATTCGCGTAAAGCAGGCCCGGTGTCTTTGAACACCGGGCCGCCAGACCGCCGGACCGAGGTTTAGCGCACCAGGCAGGGGCGCTTGTTATCGAACTGCCAGCCGGAGATCAGGTACTGCATGGCCACCGCATCGTTGCGCGCGCCCAGGCCCATGCCCTTGTACAGCTCGTGGGCCTTGGCCAGCGCATCCCAATCCAGCTCCACACCCAACCCCGGCGTTTTCGGCACCTGCACCAGGCCGCCTTCGATCTGCAGCGGGTTGTGGGTCAGGTACTGGCCGTCCTGCCAGATCCAGTGGGTGTCGATGGCGGTGACCTTGCCCGGCGCGGCGGCAGCCACGTGGGTGAACATCGCCAGGGAAATGTCGAAGTGGTTGTTGGAATGCGAGCCCCAGGTCAGGCCCCACTCGTTGCACATCTGCGCCACGCGCACCGAACCCTGCATGGTCCAGAAGTGCGGGTCGGCCAGCGGAATATCCACTGACTGCAACTGGATGCAGTGACCCATCTGCCGCCAGTCGGTGGCGATCATATTGGTCGCGGTCGGCAGGCCGGTGGCGCGGCGGAACTCGGCCATCACCTCGCGGCCGGAGTAGCCGTTTTCTGCGCCGCAAGGGTCTTCGGCATAGGCCAGCACGCCGTGCAGATCGCGGCACAGGTGCACGGCTTCGGCCAGGGACCAGCCGCCATTGGGGTCGAGGGTTACGCGGGCATCGGGGAAGCGTGCGGCCAGGGCACGAATCGCCTCGACCTCTTCCGCGCCCTGCAGCACACCGCCCTTGAGTTTGAAGTCGTTGAAGCCATAACGCGCATGCGCCGCTTCGGCCTGACGAACGATAGTCTCGGGGCTCAGTGCTGTTTCGTTACGAGTACGGAACCAGGCGTCATCGGCGTTACGCTCGTCGCGGTAGCCGAGGTCAGTCTTGCCCTTGTCGGCGATAAAGAACAGGTAGCCGAGCATCTCTACCGCATCGCGCTGCTGGCCTTCGCCAAGCAGGGCCGCGACCGGTACACCGAGATGCTGGCCGAGCAGGTCGAGCAGCGCGGCTTCCAGCGCAGTGACCGCGTGGATGGTGATACGCAGATCGAAGGTCTGCAGGCCACGGCCGCCGGAATCACGATCGGCGAAGGTCTGGCGCACCTGATTAAGCAGGCCGTTGTAGTTGCCGATGGACTGGCCGACCAGCAGCGTGCGGGCATCTTCCAGAGTCTGGCGGATGGCTTCGCCGCCCGGTACTTCGCCAACGCCGATATGCCCGGCGTTGTCTTTGAGAATCAGGATATTGCGGGTAAAGAATGGGCCGTGGGCGCCACTCAGGTTGAGCAGCATGCTGTCGTGGCCGGCGACCGGAACCACCTGCAGCTCAGTGATAATCGGGGCACCTGCAAAGGCGCCGGCAGTATTCAGTGCACTCATGACCGTTCCCTTTTTATTGTTAGGCGGGATGCTTACAGCACGGAGTAAATAACCTGAGGCCCGTAGGGTGGATGACGCTTTTTCATCCACCGTGACGACGCCATGGTGGATCGGTGAAGCGTGATCCACCCTACGTGGGCTAGCCGATATAGGTCGTCTTCACCGTTGTATAGAACTCCTGGGCGTATTTGCCCTGCTCGCGGCTGCCGTAGGACGAACCTTTGCGGCCACCGAACGGCACGTGGTAATCCACCCCGGCAGTGGGCAGGTTGACCATGACCATACCGGCCTGGGAGTGACGCTTGAAGTGGTTGGCGTACTTCAGCGAAGTGGTGCAGATACCGGCCGACAGGCCAAACTCGGTGTCATTGGCCATGGCCAAGGCCGCGTCGTAATCGGCGACTTTGACGATATTGGCCACCGGACCGAAGATCTCTTCGCGGCTGATGCGCATATCGGCAGTGCTGTCGGCAAACAGCGTCGGCGCCAGGTAGTAGCCGTCCTGCTCGCAGGAAACGCGCTCGCCACCGCAGACCAGGCGTGCGCCTTCCTGCTTGCCGATTTCGATATAACGCAGGTCCTGCTCCAGCTGCGCCTGGGAGACCACAGGGCCGATGTCCACGCCTTTTTCCAGGGCGTTGCCGACCTTGATCGACTTCATCCGCTCGGCCATGGCCGCAACAAACTGGTCGTAGATACCGGCAGTGACGATCAAACGGCTGGAGGCGGTGCAACGCTGGCCGGTGGAGTAGAAGGCGCTCTGCACCGACAGCTCGACAGCGGTTTTCAGGTCCGCGTCATCGAGGATCACCTGCGGGTTTTTGCCGCCCATTTCCAGCTGCACCTTGGCGCCACGCGCCACACAGTTGGCGGCGATAGTGCGGCCGACACCGACCGAACCGGTAAAGCTCACGCCATCGACCTGGGTGTTCTGCACGATGGCTTCACCGACCACACGGCCGCTGCCCATCACCAGGTTGAACACGCCGGCGGGGAAGCCCGCGCGGGAGATGATTTCGGCAATCGCCCAGGCGCAGCCCGGTACCAGATCGGCCGGTTTAAGCACCACGCAGTTGCCGTAGGCCAGGGCCGGAGCAACTTTCCAGGCCGGGATGGCGATGGGGAAGTTCCATGGAGTGATCAGGCCGATCACGCCCAACGGCTCGCGAGTGACTTCTACCGATACGCCGGGGCGCACCGAAGCCAGCAGTTCGCCGGCCTGACGCAGGCATTCGCCGGCGAAGAACTTGAAGATATTGCCGGCGCGGCTGACTTCGCCGATGGCTTCGGGCAGGGTCTTGCCCTCTTCCCGGGCCAGCAGGGTGCCGAGCTCTTCACGGCGGGCGAGGATTTCGCTGCCGACTTTATCCAGCGCATCGCTACGCGCCTGGATGCCGGAGGTCGACCAGGCCGGGAACGCGGCGCGGGCGGCAGCGATGGCCTGGTCAACCTGGGCGGCATCGGCCTGAGCGTACTCGCCGATCACATCGGACAGATCCGACGGGCTGGTGTTGCTCGAGTAACTGGCAGCAGCGACCCATTGGCCGCCGATAAAGTTGTCGTAACGCGATGGATTGGCCACAAGTGCCTCCTGTTGCGAAGCGGCGCATAACGCGCCGCTATCAGATGACGGGGTTTATTGCGCGCCCTGGGTGTCGATCAGCGCGGCGAGCATCTCGTACTCTTCCGGCAGCAGGTCGGTCAGCGGCGTGCGCACGGGGCCGGCGTCATGCCCAACAATCTTCGCACCGGCCTTGATGATGCTGACGCCATAACCGGCGCAACGATTGCGGATGGCCAGGTACGGCAGGAAGAACTCGTCGATGATCTTGCCAACGGTGGCGTGATCGTCACGCGCCATGGCGTGGTAGAAATTCATCGCGGTTTTCGGGATGAAGTTGAACACCGCTGAGGAGTACACCGGCACACCCAGCGCCTTATAAGCGGCGGCGTAGACTTCGGCAGTCTGCAGGCCGCCGAGGTAGCTCAGGCGATCACCCAGACGACGGCGGATGGAGACCATCAGCTCGATATCGCCGATGCCGTCCTTGTAGCCGATCAGGTTCGGGCAGCGATCCGCCACCTGCTCCAGCAGCGGCGCATTCAGACGGCAGACGCTGCGGTTATAGACCACCACGCCGATCTTCACCGATTTGCACACGGCTTCAACGTGCAGCGCCACGCCTTCCTGGCTGGCTTCGGTCAGGTAATGCGGCAGCAGCAGCAGGCCTTTGGCCCCCAGGCGCTCGGCTTCCTGAGCCATTTCGATGGCCTGACGGGTCGGGCCACCGACGCCAGCGAGAATTGGCACGCTGCCGGCGCAGGTATCGACCGCAGTCTTGATTACAGCCGAATACTCTTTGCCCGTCAGCGAGAAAAACTCACCGGTACCACCGGCAGCGAATAGCGCAGAGGCGCCGTAAGGGGCCAGCCACTCCAGGCGGCGGGCATAGGTATCGGCGCGGAAATCGCCGGCAGCATCGAAGTCGGTCACCGGGAAGGACAGCAGACCGGAAGAGAGGATGGACTTCAGTTCTTGTGGATTCATTATTCGAACACCCTGTAGAGCAATTGTGAGGGGAAGCGTCAGCCGCAGCTGTAGAGATACGTTATCGTACAACAATCACTAGCGCCATACCTTTACGCTACCGACCATCGTCGATAGCCGCCCTCGCGTGCCGGCCACACGCCGTGTAGCAATCGCCACACTTCGCATCAGCCCTGATCTAGACGCCCGCTATCGCAATGGCGAAGCACCGCGCAAGGCAGCTGTGCAATCCACTGATTCCGTCCGTAGCGAAAACCAGTGGTCGCTCATCGCACTTTTCAGTCCAGGCTGCGTTGACAAGCCCGGCGAACGCTGCTGATAATCCGACCAAGTTGTACGACAACGCATAACAATTTTAAAAACAAAAGATCAGGCCCAGCCATGATTACAGCAACCCAGGCCCACGCGCCTTTGACATGCCCGACCGCCGTCACCCCGCGAACTACGCCGGGTGTCCGCCAGCCTAATGCATTGCGCCTGCGATGCATTTCGACCTTCGTCTGCCCTTCTGCCGGCCGATTGCCCCTGCAGCAAAGCGACAGCCCAGCACCCCTCTTTCTATTTGCCCCCATTGCCCAGCGCCATGCTGGTAATGCCGAGCGCCCGAACCGTTAACGGTTAAGCCCATCACTGCCCCGTGCTGTCATCAGGAGAACCATGCGTATGTTTGAACAGGCCCCGACACACACACCGCACGTAGTGACGGTGCAGGTTATCCCGGTGGCAGGCCGCGACAGCATGCTGCTCAACCTGTGCGGCGCCCATGCGCCGTATTTCACCCGCAACCTGGTGCTGCTTACCGACAGCGCCGGGCGCACCGGCTGCGGTGAAGTGCCGGGCGGAGAAGGCATTCGCCAAGCGCTGGAACGCTGCCGTGACCTGGTCATCGGTCAGCCAATCGGCCGTTACAACCGCGTGCTCAATCGCCTGCGCCAGGCCATCGCCGGCCGCGGCAATGGTCCGCAGACCACCCAGCACCAGGTCACCTCGGAGTCCGAAGCGCGGGTGCTGCAGCAACCCCACGAAATCAACCTGCGCCTGGACAACGTGATCACTGCGGTAGAAGCCGCCCTGCTCGATCTGCTCGGCCAGCACCTCAATGTGCCGGTGGCCGAACTGCTCGGCAGCGGCCAGCAGCGTGACCGTGTGCCGATGCTGGCGTACCTCTTCTATATAGGCGAGCGCCAGCGCACCGACCTGCCCTACCTGACAGGCAAGGGCTCGACTGACGACTGGTATCACCTGCGCCATCAGGCCGCGCTGACACCGGCGGCCATCGCCCGCCTGGCTGAGGCCGCGCATGCGCGTTACGGCTTCAACGACTTCAAGCTCAAGGGCGGAGTGATGCGCGGCGCGGAAGAGATGGACGCGATTCGCGCGATCAAGGCGCGCTTCCCCGACGCTCGCGTAACCCTCGACCCCAACGGCGCCTGGTCACTGGCCGAGGCCATTGAACTGTGTCGTGGCCAAGGCCATGTGCTGGCGTACGCCGAAGACCCCTGCGGCCCGGAGAACGGTTATTCGGGCCGCGAGATCATGGCCGAATTCAAGCGCGCCACCGGCATCCCCACCGCCACCAATATGGTCGCCACCGACTGGCGGCAGATGGGCCATTCACTGCGCCTGGAGGCCGTGGATATTCCGCTGGCCGACCCGCACTTCTGGACCATGCAGGGCGCCGTGCGCCTCGGCCAGGTCTGCGAGGAGTTCGGCATGACCTGGGGTTCACACTCCAACAACCACTTCGATATTTCCCTGGCCATGTTCACCCACGCCGCAGCCGCCGTGCCGGGGCGCATCACCGCCATCGACACCCACTGGATCTGGCAGGAAGGCGAAGAACGCCTGACCCGCGAGCCGCTGCAGATAATCGGCGGCCAGGTCGAAGTGCCCAATAAACCCGGCCTCGGCATCGAACCTGATATGCAGCGGATCATGGCCGCCCATGAGCTTTACAAGGAAGTGGCCAGCGGTGCGCGCGACGACGCCATGGCCATGCAGTACCTGATTCCAGGCTGGCAGTACCACCCCAAGCAACCGAGCCTAGGCCGCCAACCGGCCTAGCGCGCAACGCACCCCAGCAACACCTCACCACCGGAGACTTACAATGAAAAAAACACTCTGCGCTTCCCTGATGTCGGCCATGCTGACCTTTACTGCCGGCAGCGCCTTGGCTGCCGACGCTGCCAACTGGCCGACCCGCCCGGTGCAAGTAGTGGTTATCGCCAACGCCGGCGGTGACACCGACTTCAACGCCCGCATGATGGCCAAGTACTTCAACCAGATCACCGGCAAGAACATGGTGGTAACCAATATGGCCGGCGGCGGTGGCACCCTGGCGGCCGAACAGGTCAAAGGCGCCGCAGCGGATGGCAACACCATCCTCTTTACCCATACCGGCCAACTGATCGTCAACGAAGTCGCCGGCCTCTCCGAAGACAGCTTCGAGGCCTTCGACATTGCCTGTATTGCCGGCGTGGACAAGGGCGCGATCTTCGTTGCCGCTGAGCAAGCCGGGGTGAAAAGTCTGCAAGAGCTGATCGACAAAGCCAAAGCCAACCCCAACAGCGTCAGCTATGGCACCGAGATGGGCAGCTTCTCGCACATCCAGGGCCTGATGTTTGAACAGCTGGCCGGGGTGAAGCTGAAAATGGTCGATGCCGGCACCGTGTCCGAGAAAGTTGTGGCGCTGCTCGGTGGTCGTATCGACCTCGGCGCCATCAGCTACGGCTCCGTGCAGGACTACGTTACCGGCGGGCAGATGTATGCACTCGGCCAGCCAAACCAGGAGCGCAACGCACTGCTCGGCGAGGTGAAAACCTTCAAGGAGCAGGGCGTCGACTTCACCATCGACAAGCCTTACGTGGTGGCCTTCCCGAAAGGCACCGACCCGGCGATTGTGCAGAAAATGGCCGGCATCATGAAGCAGATCACCGAGCTGCCTGAATACGCCGACGAGCTGAAGAAATCCTTCAAGCAGCCAGTTGCCTACTACGACAGCGCAGCAGCCGTTGCCGTGCTGAGCAAAACCCGCGACGACTTTATGCAGTACAAAGACGCCCTGCGCCAATCCAAGTAATGCCAACGCTAGCCGGCTACCCAGCCGGCTGGCCGTTACCCATCATGCGAGGTTTCCTGATGGTTATCCGTAATAAGAAGGAGCTGCTGATCGGCGTCGCCATGCTTGGCGTCGGCCTCGGCTACCTGTTTATGACCAGCAAACTGCCACGGCATGCCGGCATCGATGTGGCGTTTGTACCCTACCTGCTCTCAGCCATGCTCTGTTTGCTCGGCGCCATACAGCTGGTCAGCGGCTTTACCGCGGCCAAAGCGACTGAGCAGGGCGCGGATGACGAAACGCTAACCAGCGCTGAGAGCATCGACGTCAAGACTGTGATCAAAACCCTGGCGCTGATCATCGGCTATATCGCGCTGCTGAAAACGCTCGGTTTCCCAATCATGACCGTGACCTACCTGTACCTGCAGTTCTGCGTCCTCACCCCGCTCGGGCAGAAGATCAATCACCTGGTCTACGGCCTGATTGCGCTGATCAGCTCGGCGACGATCTACCTGCTGTTCCGCGAGGCCTTCGATCTGATGCTGCCATCCGGATTACTCGGCCTTTAGGAGAATCGACCATGCTCGACTTACTGCAGCAAGGCTTCGGCGCCGTGTTTTCGTTTCACATCCTGTTTTTGATGGTGGTGGGCGTGGCCGTGGGCATTGTTTTCGGTGCCGTGCCCGGCCTCTCGGCCACCATGGCGGTGGCTCTGTGCCTGCCGCTGACCTTCACCATGGGCCCGCAAGCCGGTTTGTCACTGCTGGTGGCGTTGTTTATCGGCGCCACCTCGGGCGGGCTGATATCGGCGATTTTGCTAAAAATTCCCGGCACGCCCTCCTCCATCGCCACGGTATTTGATGGCGGTCCGCTGATGGAGCAAGGCCATGGGGTTAAGGCCCTCGGCGTCGGTATCGTGTTCTCTTTTCTCGGCACCATCTTCAGTATCGTGGCGCTGATGTTTATCGCCCCGCAGCTGGCGAAGGTCGCCCTGCGCTTCGGCCCGCATGAATACTTCGCCATCGCGGTGTTCTCCCTGACCCTGATCGCCACCCTGTCAGCCGGCTCCATGGCCAAGGGCCTGTTCGCCGGCGCACTGGGTTTTGCAGTTTCTACCGTGGGCATTGCACCCGTGGAAGCGGTTCGACGCTTTACCTTCGGCGTCACTGAACTCAATGGCGGCTTTGCCATGCTCACGGTGATGATCGGCATGTTTGCCGTCGCCGAAATCATCAAGGTGGCCGAACGTGGCCGCACCGTCAGCCAGGGCAAGGCGCAGTCGGTGAGTATGAAAAACATCAAGGGCTTCGGTTTCTCGCTCAAGGAATTTCGCGAGCAGGTGCCCAATGCCTCGCGCTCCGGCCTGATCGGCCTGGCCATTGGCATTTTGCCGGGCATCGGCGCCGGCACCTCGAACCTGGTGGCCTATATCATTTCCAAGAAGCGCGCGAAAAACCCGGAAACCTACGGCAAAGGCAATATCGGCGGCATCGTCGCCAGCGAGACGGCCAACAACGCAGGTATTGGCGGCGCCATGCTGCCGCTGATGACCCTGGGCATTCCCGGCGACACGGTCACCGCGATTCTGCTTGGCGGTTTTCTGATTCACGGTATCCAGCCCGGGCCGCTGCTGTTTATCAGCCAGGCGCCACTGGTGTACACCATCTTCGCCGCGCTGATCGTCTCCACCGTGCTGATGCTGTTTATGGAGTTCTACGGCCTGCGGTTGTTTATCAAACTGCTCGATATTCCCAAGCACATCCTGCTGCCGATCATCCTGGTGCTCTGTGTAGTCGGCGCCTTTGGCCTCTCCAGCCGGCTGTTTGATGTCTGGTCAATCCTGTTGTTCGGCTTGCTCGGCTATGCCTTTGTCAAAGCGGGGATGCCGGCCGCGCCCTTTATCATAGGTTTTATCCTGGGCCCCATGGCGGAGACCAACCTGCGCCGCGGCCTGATGCTCTCGGATGGCAACTTCGGGGAGTTCCTTAGCAACCCCATCGCGGCGTCGTTTCTCGGCCTGGCGCTGGCGTTCATCATCTGGCAGGTGTTCAGCTCGCTGCGCACCAAGAAAAGCATGGTCAGCGAGATCCTGCGCACCTGAGGCCGATAGCCGCTGCTAGCTGCAATGCCGTTCACCGATGTTCGGTGTCGGCATTGCCACTCGTCCATAACGCGAGCCTGAACGCGATCTCCGCCGGTGAAGCCGGGCAGTAAAAAGACATGTCATCGTACAACAAGACGTTAATTGACCTCCCGCCACCCTGCCGCGAGATGGCTCAAGGTTACGACGCTTCACGCTGCTAATTCAGTGCCTGACAAAAACCAGCAAAAGCGCCTATTTAGAGCGCCCTATTTGAAAATAAAGGCGTAATACCACACAGGTAATACGGCTACTACACACACCACCTGGCCCGCAGTTCGAGCAAATTTTCGACCATAGTCGCGTTGACAAAGATCAACAACACTCCCGATAATCGGGACAAGTCATACGACAACAGATGACAACTCAATAACAACAAGCAGAGACGCAGAGACTGCCATGACCACATCCTACACACCCTTCAATCGCCTGCTGCTCACCGGGGCGGCAGGCGGCCTCGGCAAGGTACTGCGCGAAAGCCTGCGACCTTATGCCAACATCCTGCGCGTATCCGATATCGCGGCCATGCGCCCTGCCACAGGCGCCCATGAAGAAGTCCAGGTCTGCGACCTCGCCGATAAAGCGGCAGTCCATCAACTGGTCGAAGGCGTGGATGCAATCCTGCACTTCGGCGGCGTGTCGGTGGAGCGGCCCTTCGAGGAAATCCTCGGGGCCAATATCTGCGGCGTGTTCCATATCTACGAAGCGGCGCGCCGGCATGGCGTGAAGCGGGTGGTCTTCGCCAGCTCCAACCACGTTATCGGTTTCTACAAGCAGGACGAAACCATTGACGCCAACTGCCCACGCCGCCCGGACAGCTACTACGGCCTGTCCAAGTCCTACGGCGAAGACATGGCCAGCTTCTACTTCGACCGCTACGGCATCGAGACCGTGAGCATCCGCATCGGCTCCTCGTTCCCCGAGCCGCACAACCGCCGGATGATGAGCACCTGGTTGAGCTTTGCCGACCTGACGCAACTGCTCGAACGCGCGCTGTACACCCCCAACGTTGGCCACACCGTGGTCTACGGCGTGTCCGACAACAAGACCGTCTGGTGGGACAACAGCCTGGCCGCGCACCTGGGCTTTGCGCCCAAGGACAGCTCCGAGGTGTTCCGCGCGCAGATCGATGCGCAACCGATGCCAGCCGCCGATGACCCGGCGATGGTGTATCAGGGTGGCGCCTTTGTCGCAGCCGGGCCGTTCGGCGACGACTGATCGCAGGACAGCGACGCGCAACATTCATAACAAGAACACACCAGAGAACGAGCTGCCATGCACGCTGAACTGATTCTCGACGCCCGCAATGCCACTGGTGAAAGCCCGGTGTGGAGTGCCGCCGAACAGGCGCTGTACTGGGTCGACATTCCGGCCAAGCGCCTGCACCGCTGGAGCGCTGCCGACGGCCAATCGCAGAGCTGGCTTGCCCCGCAAATGCTCGGCTGCATCGCCCGCAGCAGTGACGGCGGCTGGATCGCCGGAATGCAGAGCGGTCTGTTCCACCTGCATCCCCAGGCCGATGGCCAACTGAGCAGCCGCCTGCTCTGCGAGGTCGAGCATGCTCGGCCGGGCATGCGCTTCAACGACGGTCGCTGTGACCGCCAGGGCCGTTTCTGGGCTGGCAGTATGCTGCTCGATATGGCCGCCGCCGCTCCGGTCGGCGCCATGTACCGCTACAGCGCCAGCCAGGACGAGCCGCTCAATGCGCAACTGAGTGGCTTTATCGTGCCCAACGGCCTGGCGTTCAGCCCGGACGGCCGCACGATGTACCTGTCCGACTCGCATCCGTCCGTGCAGGCGATCTGGACTTTCGACTACGACATCGACAGCGGCAAGCCGCATAACCGCCAGCTGTTCGTCGACATGCGCGAGCACCCGGGCCGCCCTGACGGCGCCGCCGTGGATGCCGACGGCTGCTACTGGATCTGCGGCAACGACGCCGGACAAATCCATCGCTTCACCCCAGATGGTCGCTTGGACCGCTCCCTCACTGTGCCGGTGAAGAAGCCGACCATGTGCGCCTTTGGTGGCCGCAACCTGGACACCCTCTACGTCGCCTCGATTCGCCCGGATGGCATCGACCTCGCCGATCAGCCGCTGGCCGGCGGCGTGTTCGCCCTCAACCCAGGTGTCACTGGCCTGGAGGAACCCCATTTCAACGACTGAGGCGTACCCGCTGCGCCTCAGCCATCGCAACGCTGCACTCCCAACAACAACAATAGACTGGAGCTTAACCATGACTTTCAAACGCAAGTTGCTTGTCGCCGCCCTGCCCTTTGCCTTCTGCCTGTCGGGGCTGGCGCAAGCCACCACGATGAAGATGGCCGAGATCCACCCGGCCGGTTACCCGACCGTGGTCGCCCAGGAAGCCATGGGCAAGAAGATCGAAGCGGCCACCAATGGCGAGCTGAGCTTCAAGATGTTTGCCGGCGGCGTGCTCGGTTCTGAAAAGGAAGTGGTCGAACAGGTGCAGATCGGCGCCGTGCAGATGACCCGCGTCAGCCTGGGCACCGTTGGCCCGGTGGTTCCAGACGTCAACGTGTTCAACATGCCGTTTATCTTCCGCGACACCGCGCACATGCGCGCGATAATCGACGGTGAAATCGGCCAGGAAATCCTCGACAAGATCACCAACTCCGAATTCAACATGGTCGGCCTGGCGTGGATGGATGGCGGCACCCGCAACATCTATTCGAAGAAGCCGGTACGCAACCTTGAAGACCTCAAGGGCATGAAGATCCGCGTCATGGGTAACCCGCTGTTTATCGAAACCTTCAACGCCATGGGCGCCAATGGCGTAGCCATGGACACTGGCGAAATCTTCAGCGCCTTGCAGACCGGCGTCGTCGATGGCGCGGAAAACAACCCGCCGACCATGCTTGAACACAACCACTACCGCACGGCCAAGTAC
Source organism: Pseudomonas sp. EA_35y_Pfl2_R111 (assembly GCF_963970955.1). Lineage (NCBI taxonomy): Bacteria > Pseudomonadati > Pseudomonadota > Gammaproteobacteria > Pseudomonadales > Pseudomonadaceae > Pseudomonas > Pseudomonas sp. EA_35y_Pfl2_R111. The sequence goes on from NZ_CAXAOM010000001.1 coordinate 961,454, forward strand.
TACAGCCTGACCGGCCACCTGATCCTGCCGGAGCCACTGGTGATGTCCAAGGCCAGCTGGAACAAGCTCACCCCCGAGCAGCAGGCCATCGTCAAGAAGTACGCCAAGGAAGCGCAGTTCGAAGAGCGCAAGCTGTGGGATGAGAAGTCCGCGAGCAGCGAAGCCAAGCTGAAGGAAGCCGGCGTCGAGTTTATCGAAGTCGACAAGAAGCCCTTCTTCGACGCCACCGCACCGATTCGTGCCAAGTACGGCGCGCCTTACGCTGAGCTGATCAAGCGTATCGAAGCGGTCCAGTAACTCGGCATCTCTGAAGAACCCCGTGGCGGCGGCTCAGGCCGTCGCCACGCGCGTGGTGAAGTCTCATGAAAAACTTGCTGTTACGCATCAACGACGTGATTTACCAAGCCTGTATCTGGGTAGCTGGCACCGCCATCGTGGTGATGGCGCTGATCATTCCCTGGGGCATTTTTGCCCGCTACGTGCTGGGCAGCGGTGCCGGTTGGCCGGAACCCATTGCGATCATGCTGATGGTGCTGTTCACCTTTATCGGTGCCGCCGCCAGTTACCGGGCCGGCGCGCACATGGCCGTGACCACCTTTACCGACCGCCTCTCGCCCACCTGGCAGCCCTACATCAGTCTGTTGGTGCAACTGCTGATGGCCGCCATCGCGCTGTTTATGACCATCTGGGGCATCAAGCTGTGCGCGGCCACCTGGAACCAGTTTATGAGCACGCTGCCGACACTGCGCGTAGGCATCAGCTACTCGCCTATTCCGATTGGCGGTTTTATCACCCTGATCTTCGTCCTTGAGCGCCTGTTCCTCGGCGACCAAAGCCATCGCCGCGTGGTCAACTTCGAGCTGGTTGAAGACAGCAAGGAGGCCGTGTAAATGGACGCTCTGATCCTGCTTGGCAGCTTTATGCTGCTGATTCTGCTGCGCGTACCTGTGGCCTATTCGCTGGGTTTATCGGCCTTGCTCGGTGCCTGGTACATCGATATTCCGTTCCACGCGATCATGATTCAGATCAGCGGCGGCGTGAGCAAATTCTCCCTGCTGGCCATCCCGTTCTTCGTCCTGGCTGGCGCGATCATGGCCGAGGGCGGCATGTCGCGGCGTCTGGTGAATTTCGCCAACGTACTGGTGGGCTTCGTGCGTGGTGGCCTGTCGCTGGTCAATATTCTCGCTTCGACCTTCTTCGGCGCAATCTCCGGTTCGTCCCTGGCGGACACCGCTTCGGTCGGTTCGGTGCTGATTCCAGAAATGGAAAAGAAGGGCTACCCGCGTGAATACTCCACCGCGGTCACCGTCAGCGGCTCGGTGCAAGCGCTACTCACCCCGCCCAGCCATAACTCGGTGCTGTATTCGCTGGCAGCCGGCGGCACAGTATCGATTGCCTCGCTGTTTATCGCTGGTATCGGCCCAGGCCTGCTGCTCAGCGCGGTGATGATGAGCATGTGTCTGTACTTCGCACGCAAACGCAATTACCCCAAAGGCGAGGTCATCCCGCTCAAGCAGGCGCTGAAAATCTGCGTGGATGCGCTGTGGGGCCTGTTCACCATGGTGATCATCCTCGGCGGCATTCTCTCAGGCATCTTCACCGCCACCGAGTCAGCCTCGATTGCCGTGGTCTGGGCGTTCTTCGTGACCATGTTTATCTACCGCGACTACAAGTGGCGCGAGCTACCCAAGCTGCTGCACCGCACCGTGCGTACGCTGTCGATCGTGATGATTCTGATCGCCTTCGCCGCCAGCTTCGGCTACATCATGACGCTGATGCAGATTCCCTCGAAGATCACCGCGCTGTTCCTGACCCTGTCGGATAACCGCTACGTGATTCTGATGTGCATCAACTTTATGCTGCTGGTGCTCGGCACGCTGATGGACATGGCGCCGCTGATTCTGATTCTTACGCCGATCCTGCTGCCGGTGGTGGTGGATATTGGCGTCGACCCGGTGCACTTCGGCATGATCATGCTGGTCAACCTGGGCATCGGTCTGATCACCCCTCCGGTGGGCGCGGTGCTGTTTGTCGGCGCAGCCATCGGCAAGGTGACCATCGAGAACACCATCAAGGCGTTGCTGCCGTTCTACGCAGCACTGTTTATGGTGCTGCTGGCGGTAACCTATATTCCGGCCATTTCGCTATGGCTGCCGAGCGTGGTCCTGTAAGAACCTGCTCACAATCTACTGCGCGTCGGCCCTGCGGCGTTAAAAACAGGCTCGGAATGCTCATGTACAGCTCGTACACGCCGCTTCCTCGCCTGTTTTTGCCTTGCAAGGCTCTAGCTCGCTAGATCGTGAACAGGTTCCAAGGTTTATGAATGCGTCACGATCCCCTAGAGCCGCCGATCTGGCGGCTCCTTGTTTTGTAAGGACACTGCATGTCTGCCGCGCTCTTCCCCCGCCATATCGCGGTGCTGATTCTAGCCACCCTGGCCTGCTCGTTCGCTGGCGGGCATATCGCTGCACGCATCGCATTCGACCATGACACCGGCCTGCTGCTGGCGATGCTCTGCCGCTCCGGCGTGACCATGCTGGCGCTGATCGCTCTAGTGCTGTGGCGTCGTGAATCACTGCACCTGAAACCGCAAACCTGGGGCTGGCAACTGCTGCTTGGCTTGCTGATTGCGGTGCAGAGTTTCTGCATCTACTCGGCGGTGGCGCGGATTCCGGTGGCCCTGGCGCTGCTGGTGGTCAACCTCGCGCCGATCATGCTGGCACTGCTGACCTGGGCCCTCGGCGGGGCACGGCCAACCGCGCGGGCGGCGTTGCTGATGGGGCTGATTCTATTCGGCTTGGTACTGGTGCTTGATCTGCCGTCGCGGCTGTCGGGGGCAACCCAGATCGATGCCACCTGGATCGAAGGTGTGTTATTCGGCCTGACCGCGGCGGCGGTGTTTGCCTGCGCCCTGTGGGTCACCGAAAACCGCCTAAGCGCAATGCCGGGTACGGTGCGCAGCATGCTGACCATGCTGATGGTATTTATTGCATCAGCCCTGGCCGGTGCAGGCGGCTTGCTGCCGGGCGGTATGGGCCTGCCGTCGGCAGCCGCCGGCTGGGTCGCCCTGGCCTGCCTGGTGCTGCTTTATGGCACGGCGTTTTCCACGTTATTTATCCTGGTCACGCGGCTAAACATCGCACGCAATGCGCCGGTGATGAACATGGAGCCGGTGGCTGGGCTGATATTTGGCTGGCTGATTCTCGATCAACTACTCGGCGGCATACAGATTATCGGCGGGCTGATCGTGGTCAGCGGCATCGTGCTGCTGACCTACCGCCGGCCGACCTGAAGCATGTCAGGCCAGAGTGTTTCAGGCCTGCTGAGCTTGCGCCTCGGCGGCTTCGTGAGCCTGGCGCAGACGCTCGCGGCTGTTGGTCAGATGCAGGCGCATGGCCGCGCGTGCCGCATCGGAATCCTGGCGGGCGATGGCTTCAAAAATCTGCTCATGCTCGCGGCTCAGACGCGCCATGTAATGCTCCTGATCATCGTGAGCAATGCGTGCCGAGTTCAGCCGCGTGCGCGGAATGATGCTGGTGCCCAGGTGACTCATGATGTCGGTGAAATAGCGGTTGCCGGTCGACTCGGCAATCAGCAGGTGGAACTGAAAATCCGAGGCCACCGCATCGCCCGCCTGCGACACGCTCTGATACAACACATCCAGCACCTCGCGCATGGACGCCAGTTGCTCGGCGCTGCGGCGCTGCGCCGCCAAGCCGGCCGATTCAACTTCCAGGCTGATGCGCAGCTCGAGAATCGCCAGCACATCGCGCAGGGTGACAATGGTTGCCGGGTCAATACGAAAGCCGCTGGGGCTCGGCGTATCCAGCACAAAGGTGCCGATGCCGTGACGCGTTTCGACCAGGCCGGAAGCCTGCAGCCGCGACAATGCCTCGCGCACGACAGTGCGGCTAACGCCCTGCTCTTCCATGATCGCCGACTCGGTCGGCAACTTATCGCCGCGCTTGATCACCCCATCACGGATGCGCTGCGACAGCTCGGTCACCAATTCCTGAGCGAGGCTGCGGTGCTTTCTGCGGGCGCGTGGTGGGGTGTTCAGATTATCCATATCGGCGGTCTTTCTCGGCTGACGGCTAAAGCGCAATCATAGCCCAGGCAGTTGTACGATGACACACTCCTTGAGTCGCAGTTCCCGCACAAATCCGATTTATCACTGTGAATTTTCTGCCCGAGCGCAACCGCCATGCTGAGCAAACTGCTGATCCTCGAAGACCAATTGACGCGCCTAGTTCTGGCCCCAGAGCTCGGTGGCAGCATCGTCAACTGGACCCTGCGCGCCAACGGTCACGCGCTGCTGCGTTCCAGTGATCAGCAGGCCTTGGACGCAGCTAACCCACGCCGTCTGGCCTGCTACCCGTTGGTGCCCTGGTCCAACCGCATCGGCCAGGGCGGCTTTAGCAGCCCGGACGGCTGGTTTGCCCTGGCGGCCAACAGCGCCAACGACCCGCTGCCGATCCACGGCAGCGCTTGGCAACAGCCCTGGCAGGTCATCGAACAGAGCGCGAACGGGGTTTGTTTGCAATTAGACAGCTGCGTGCCTTTTGCCTACCGCGCGCAACAGCGCTTTCGCCTGCATGACGGCTGCCTGCAGATGCACTTACAGGTCACCCACCTGGACCCGCGCGCGGCCTGGCATGGCCTGGGCTGGCATCCATACTTTCCGCGCACCGCCGACACCCGCCTACGCGCCGCAGCGCGACAATTCTGGCAATGCGACCAGGCGCGCCTATCCAGCGAATTGGCGCCATTGCCGGCTGACTGGAACTTCGCCGAAGCTCAACCCTTGCCCGCCGAGCAGATCGACAACGCCTTTACCGGCTGGGATGGCAGCTGCGAGATTATTCAGCAAGACGCCGGCTATCAGCTGCACTGCCGCAGTCAGGGCACCGACTATTTCATCCTCTACACCCCGGCTGGGCAGGATTTCTTCTGCTTCGAGCCGGTCAGCCACCCGGTCAATGCTCACCATTTACCAGGGCAGCCGGGCTTGTATCTGTTACGCCAAGGGCAAACCTGTCAGCTGTCCCTTGAGGTGCAGTACCGGGCGCTGCCCAGTTAGTTCTGATGCCAGCTACTTGGCAGAGCCGCCAATAGACTTAATAAAGCGAAGAAAACCCGAGGCGAATTATCCCCACCACATCCAGCAGGATGATTTACGCAACTGCCTAGCGGCGTGTAGGCCTTAAGGCATTTCATTGGTGCTGCAGAAAAGCTTAAAAACATATCCGATATCAATCAGCGTAATGAGCATCAATAACCAGCGTCAGTTATTGAGGCTCAATGCCAGATGCTTTGCCGAGTAGGAATAGTCGTGCTTAATCGCGATGTGGCCTGTGACTTTCTCGAACGCGCAAATATGGATTAATGGCACCAAGCCGGGGATGTTTCACCGAGTTCATATGGCATTGGTTTGCAAGCAAAAGTCAGCCCCGCACAGCCCATTGCCCGCAATCGCAGGCTGAGACACCGTATAAAAACGACCAGCTCGCAATCAATGCGCAGAACGATGGTCTGTAGCTAGCGCATTAATACGCAGGCTGGACTTTTGATCGGGCTTCGCCATAATTGCCAGGCGCAGCCAAATAGCCCTTTAACAAACCTGATAATTCGTTCAGGTACCCACGTTTAAAGGGCAACGGGTGACGACGCGATAGTCACTGCAACTATTCGCCGCGCTTATAAATGCGTTTTATCTAAACTATTTGGCCGCTTCAGGTGTCTACGCGTTATGCCTGATATTCAGCCAACATCTATTCAAGACCATGGGTAACTACGTGACGAAAGACGAACTGCGCGCAGAACTTGAGCGCCAGGCGCAGCGTTACAAGGATGTATACGGCGGGGAAGTGATTACCTACGCCGCTCAACCGGATCCCGAGCGCAAGCCATGGCGCAAGAAGGCTAACCTTCTCGACCAAGCGTTTGAAAAAGAATTGGAAAAAATCGAAAAAGAGCTGCAAAGCAAAGCCGACGAGGCCTCTGGCTGACGCCCCGCCGCCTGCTGCCGGATCACCTGGCCATCCCTGCTCCTGGATGGCCACTTGGCTCAACGCCCTTTACCACCCATCAGCGAGCCCAACAGACCGCGTACCAGTTGCCGACCAATCTGATTGGCCGCCTGGCGCATAGCGGTTTTCATAACCTGACTGGCCAGGCCACCGAGTAGCTCGCCAGCAGCACCCGCAATCCCACCACTGGTCTCAGCCTTCTTGCCGGCAGTGCTCGGTTTGCTTGACTCTGCGTGTTGCGCGGCCTGCTCGGCGCGGGCGGTCAGCAATTCGTAGGCCGACTCACGATCAATTGGCTTGTCGTAGCGCCCCCGCAACGGCGACTGCTGAATCAAAGCGGCGCGCTCACTCTCGCTCAACGGCCCGATACGCGATTGCGGCGGCGCAACCGCCACCCGCTGAACCATGGCTGGCGTGCCTTTGGCTTCCAGCGTGCCAACCAGCGCCTCACCGATCCCTAGCTCGGTAAGCACCGTCAGCGTGTTGATGGTCGGATTGGGCCGGAAGCCATCGGCCACCGCGCGCAGCGATTTCTGCTCTTTGGCGGTAAAGGCGCGCAGGCCGTGCTGAATTCGTAGGCCAAGCTGGGCCAGCACATCGTCGGGCAGATCACCCGGCGACTGGGTGACGAAATACACCCCCACGCCTTTTGAGCGAATCAATCGCACCACCTGTTCCAAGCGTTCCTGCAAGGCCTTGGGCGTGTCGGCAAACAACAGATGCGCCTCATCGAAGAACAGCGCCAGCAGCGGTTTGTCGGCATCACCACGTTCCGGCAGTTGCTCGAACAGTTCGGCCAGCAACCACAGCAAGAAGGTCGCGTAGACCTTCGGCGCCTCGTGCACCAGGCGGCTGGCGTCAAGCAGATGGATGCGCCCGCGACCATCGCGATCCGGATGCAGAATGTCTTCCAATTGCAGCGCCGGTTCGCCAAACAGCGCATCAGCACCCTGCTGTTCCAGTCCCGCTAATTTACGCAATAAGGCTTGTGATGACGTGTTGGTAAATAGCGCGCTGTCTTCGCCGAGCACTTCGGGGTGGTTTTTCAGGTGCGCCAACAGCGCTTTGAGATCTTTCAGATCAAGCAGCAGCAAACCTTCGCGGTCTGCCACCTTGAATGCGGCATAGAGGGCGGCCTGCTGGCTGTCGGTCAGCTCCAACAGCGCACCGAGCAGCAAAGGCCCCATCTCACTCAACGTGGTGCGCAGCGGATGGCCGCTCTTGCCCTGCACATCCCATAGCGTGACTGGATAAGCCGTAGGCTGATGATTGAGCCAGGGCATGCTGGCGATACGCTCAGCCACCTTGCCTTGCGGCGTGCCGGCAGCGCCCAGGCCACAAAGATCGCCTTTGACATCAGCGGCAAACACCGCCACGCCTGCATCGCTGAAGGTTTCGATCAAGCGCTGCAGGGTCACTGTCTTGCCGGTGCCTGTTGCGCCTGCAATCAGTCCATGACGATTGGCCAGGCGCAACGCCTGCCCCACCGGCAGTCCCTGAGGATCGGCCCCTACAACAAACTGCTCGGTTTGCTCCATCTTGTTATCTCCATGGTTAAAGCTTTACTTCAACTAAGCCGACATAGTCAGCATGTCGCATACGTGCGACAGGCCTGCCTTACATCAGCCCAAGACTGATGCCAGAACTTACCGGACGCAAGAAGCCATGACTAACAACCTGAAGTTCAGCCACAAGATCCTGCTCGCCGCCTCGCTGGTGGTAATCGCCGCCTTCTCGCTGTTCACCCTGTACAACGACTACCTGCAACGCAACGCCATTCGTGATGATCTGGAAAGCTACCTGCATGAAATGGGCAACGTCACCGCCAGCAATATCTCAAACTGGCTGTCGGGGCGCATCCTGCTGGTGGAGAACGTTGCCCAATCGGTCGCCCGGGATTCGTCCGCAGAAGCCCTGACGGGCCTGCTGGAGCAGAAAGTCCTGGCGTCCACTTTCGCCTTTACCTACCTGGGCAGCGCCGACGGTAGTTTCACCATGCGTCCAGACGAAGACATGCCGGATGGCTACGATCCGCGCCAACGCCCCTGGTACAAGGACGCTATGGCTGCAGCCGGTAGCACCCTCACCGAGCCCTATGTCGACGCTGCCACCAGCGAGCTGATCATCACCATCGCCACGCCCGCCAAAGCGGCCGGTGTTGTCGGCGGCGATCTGAGCCTCAACACATTGGTCGACATCATCAATTCGCTGGACTTTGCCGGCATGGGTTACGCCTTCCTGGTCAGCGCCGACGGTAAGATCCTGGTGCACCCGGATAAATCCCTGGTGATGAAGAACCTCAGCGAGGTCTACCCGCAGAACACTCCACGAATCAGCAGTGATTTCAGCGAAGCGGAACTCAACGGCGAAGACCGCATCCTCACCTTTACTCCGGTCAAGGGGCTGCCTTCGGTGAACTGGCATGTCGGTCTTTCCATCGACAAAACCAAGGCCTACTCGATGCTCAGCGAGTTCCGCGCCTCGGCGATTGTTGCGACCATCATCGCCGTGGTGCTGATCATTCTGCTGCTGAGCATGCTGATCAGCGTGCTGATGCAACCACTGAATGTCATGGGCAAAGCCATGGAGGACATCGCCCAGGGCGAGGGCGACCTGACCAAGCGCCTGAGCATCCAATCCAATGACGAGTTCGGCCGCCTGGCCACAGCCTTCAACCGCTTCGTCGAACGTATCCACAGTTCGATTCGCGAAGTGTCATCCGCCACCAGCCAGGTTAATGAAGTGGCGAAATTGGTGGTCGGCGCCTCCAACTCGTCGATGATCAACTCGGATGAACAAGCCAGCCGCACCAACAGCGTGGCCGCAGCGATCAACGAACTGGGCGCCGCCGCTCAGGAGATCGCGCGTAACGCCGCCGACGCGTCGAATCAGGCTTCCGACGCCCGGCACCTGGCTGAAGACGGCCGCCAGGTCGTGGAAAAAACCATCCAGGCAATGAATGAGCTGTCCGGCAAGATCAGCGCCTCCTGCAGCAATATCGAAACCCTCAACGGCAAGACGGTGAATATCGGCCAGATTCTCGAGGTGATCAAAAGCATCTCCCAGCAAACCAACCTGCTGGCGCTCAACGCCGCTATCGAAGCGGCGCGCGCTGGTGAGGCCGGCCGTGGCTTCGCCGTGGTAGCCGATGAAGTACGCAACCTGGCCCACCGCACCCAGGAATCGGCGCAGGAGATCGAGAAGATGATCGAGGAGCTGCAAGTCGGCTCCCGCGAGTCGGTCACCACCATGACCGAAAGCCAGCGCTACAGCGAAGAAAGCGTGGAGATCGCCAATCAAGCCGGCGCACGGCTGAGCAGTGTCACTGAACGCATCGGCGAGATTGATGGCATGAACCAGTCGGTAGCCACCGCCACCGAGGAACAGACCTCGGTGATCGAATCGCTCAACGTCGACATCACTGAAATCAACACCCTTAACCAGGAAGGTGTGGAAAACCTCAACGCTACACTGCGCGCCTGTGGAGATCTGGAGCAACAGGCCAGCCGTCTCAAACAACTGGTCGACAGCTTCCGCATTTAAGGTATTGACCACAATCAGCTGCGCTTGGGCCCTGCGGCGTTAAAAACAGGCTCACAGGACTCAAGCTCGCAAGGTCATAGCCGGCTGTAGCGGGAATAAAACAAACGGGGCGCTCAGTGAGCGCCCCGTTTTATTTCGGCTTATCGCTGTTTGTTGGCGGTTGGTGGTCTTGCTGCAATTGCCGCCACAATTCGGCAGCATCGGCAAACTCGGTGCCGTCTTCAGGGCTCAACGCCTTTGGGTCATAGCGCTGCGTACAACCCTCCCCGAGCACAGGTGGCGCACTGGATGTTGCACGCTCAAGGGGATCAGTCATAACGCCTCCAGTGCATGCCGTTCAGGCCTCAGTTAGTAGCCAGGTGACCTTCGTCATGCTGGGCGAACTCCTTGACCGCACGCAGTACGTCGCTGCGGCTGACCTGCCCGATCAGGCGGCCCTCTTCGACCACGGGCAAACGACGACGCCGGCCGCGCAGAAAGCGCTCGGATATTTCGATGATGTCCGCCTCAGGCGAAATCACTTCCACCTCGGTGGTCATATAAGCGCTGACATCACCGCCTGCTGACTCGTAATAAGCCCCGGACAGAATGCCGCGTAAGCAATCGCCCTCCGACAACAGCCCAACCAGGTGCCCTTGCCCATCGACCACCGGTGCGCCGGAGATACGGTGTTCAAGCAAACGATTGATGGCGGTGAACAGGTTCATTTCAGGGCGGAAAGTCACCAGATTGCGGGTCATGTAATCACGTACTTTGATTGACTTGAGCATCAGTAAACACCTCTGTCTGCGCTGAACCGAACGTTTATCTGTGCATCAGTCAAACACCACTGTTTTGTTATCGTGCACCAGCACTCGGTCCTCTAAGTGATAGCGTAGACCACGCGACAGCACCATCTTCTCTACATCCTTACCCAGGCGCACCATTTCTTCGATGCTGTCGCGATGGCTGACGCGCACCACGTCCTGCTCAATGATCGGCCCGGCGTCTAATTCCTCGGTCACGTAGTGCGAGGTCGCGCCAATCAGCTTGACCCCACGCAACGACGCCTGGTGATACGGCTTGGCCCCGACAAATGACGGCAGAAAGCTGTGATGGATGTTGATTACCCGCTGGGAGAACTCCGCGCACAGTGGCGCAGGCAGAATTTGCATATAACGCGCCAATACAATTACGTCAGCGGCATGGGCTTTTATCAAGTGCGCCACTTCGTCAAAAGCCGGCTGTTTATCCTGCGGATTGACCGGTACATGGAAGTACGGAATGGCATGCCACTCAACCATGCTGCGCAGATCGTCATGGTTGGAAATCACGCAAGGAATATCGCAATCCAGTTCGTCGCTGTGCCAGCGGTGCAGCAAATCGGCCAAACAGTGCGATTCACGACTGGCCATCAATACCACGCGTTTCTTAACCGCCGAGTCAGTTACCCTCCACTCCATAGAAAACTCGCGGGCAATCGGCGCAAAAGCCTGGCGAAAACCATCCAGATCAAATGGCAACGAGTCGGCGCGTATCTCATGGCGCATAAAGAACCAACCACTCTGATTATCCGAGTGATGGCTCGCCTCGGTAATCCAACCGTTATAGGTGGCCAGAAAGTTACTGACCTTGGCCACGATCCCGACCCGGTCCGGACAGGCAATGACCAATCGAAAAGTACGCATCAACGGCTCCAGCGCTCAAATAAAGTCGGCCATTCTAGTCACAGCCAGAGAAAACTGCAGTACTCAAACAGCGCTTGCCAGCGCAGTAGTAGTGCAAGATTGAACAGTAGCCGCCAGGCAAATAGGGCAAACACTGTGGCCATAACTGGCGAATAACAAGGCATGTACAACAGGCCACACACCCAACTAGTTACTTAACAATACAATTCATAAAAAATACCAATAAAGCGGTTTACTTGTGAAAAGTGCCTGACTACTATTGCTATCACTTAATCGCCAATCCCGAATCAGGTACCCATCATGTCGTTGATCAACGAATACCGCGCCACCGAAGAAGCCATCAAAGAACTGCAAGATCGCCTGAAAAATCTGTCGCAAGACGACAAACTGAAAAAAGAACTGGAATTCGAAGGCAAACTGCGCGCACTGATGGGTGAATACCAGAAGTCACTGCGCGACATTATCGCCATGCTCGACCCAGACGCTAAAGGCAGCAAAGCCACTCGCACTACCAAAACCACCGGCACCAAGCGCGCTCGCAAAGTTAAGCAGTACAAAAACCCGAACACCGGCGAAGTTATCGAAACCAAAGGCGGCAACCACAAGACATTGAAAGAGTGGAAAGCCAAGTGGGGCGGTGACGTCGTTGAAGGCTGGGCAACCCTGCTGGGCTAAGCCTGCCGCTCAAGCGACACAGGCTTAAAGCAAAAACGCCAGCGATGCTGGCGTTTTTTATGGGCGCTATGTCAAGAGAGCCTCTGGCATTTATCCTTATGGCCTACAAGGCATAACGCTGGCGTAATTGCTCAGCATAATCACGCCATTCCAGCAACATAGCGTGTTGCTCCGTACCACTACCTGGAAGTGCTGCGGTAAGTGCCTGACTGAATTGTTCGAGCGTATTTGGCGCACCATATTCGGGCTGGCTCAGACGCTGTTGGCAGAATGCGTACCAGCGCTGTTGCTCTTCAGCATTTAACGTCGCGGCGAAGTTGCGCGCCCGGTAACGAAACAACAATTCCGGCAAACGCTCATCATCAAATGGCCAAACTGCTTCGGCCAAACGCTGCGGTTCGGCACGCCGGACCTGTTCACACAGCCGTCGATCACGATCGCCAATAAAGCCATCGTATAGCTGCTGCTCAGGGTCTTGATTGGCAGCGAACTGTTCTTCGGCGTATACCTGCGCAAGTTTGTCCTGCCACAGCCCAGGATTGCTGCGTAACTGTTCGGCCTGCGCCTGATAAGCCGGCACATCGAGTTGCAGGCGCCGGATATCCTCGGCGCGCAAGACCTTCATTGGGGCAACAACCGGGCAACGATTGATATGCAACAACTTCAGTGGCACCGGCAATTCACCCTCGGCCAGTTGATCGCGGCGTGTGTATAAACGCGTACGCAATGTTTCAGCTGACTCATTGAGCAACGGCGAGATATCAGCCTGCAAGTCACAGACAATCAGCGCGTTGCGGTTACGCGGGTGCCAAGCCAACGGCAACACCACTGCCAGATAATGCCGCGCCCCGGCATAACGCCCGGAGATATGCACCAACGGCTGCAACAGGCGAATTTGATCCTGCACACGCTGTTTACTGCGCAGTTGATACAAGTAGTCATAGAGTTTGCGCTGCTTGCTGCGCAGCAAGCGCGCCAGAGCGATAGTGGCACGCACATCGGACAGCGCATCGTGAGCCTGGCCGTGCTCGATGCCGTTGGCCGCAGTCAGGCGCTCCAGCTTGAGGGTCACCCGCCCGTCTTCTTCCGGCCAGACGATACCTTCCGGGCGTAGAGCATAGGCCGTACGCACCAGATCGATCAGATCCCAGCGGCTATTGCCACCCTGCCATTCACGGGCATAGGGGTCGAAGAAATTACGGTACAGGCTGTAGCGCGTCACCTCATCATCGAAACGCAGGCTGTTGTAGCCCACCCCGCAAGTGCCGGGCAGCGACAGCTCGGCATGCACACGGCTCATAAACTCGGCTTCATCCAGGCCATGCTGCGCCAACTTGCTCGGGGTAATCCCGGTTACCAGACAGGCTGCAGGATGCGGCAGGATGTCGTCGCTGGGCTGGCAGTAAATATTCAGCGGCTCCGCAATTTCATTGAGCTCTTCATCGGTGCGAATCCCCGCGACCTGCAGCGGCCGGTCGCGCCGCGGGTCAATACCGGTGGTTTCGTAGTCGTACCAAAAGAGGCTGGAAGTCACTGTCATGTCCTGATGCTGAGGCGCTGGCAGTCTACCACCCTGAAAGCATCAGGCAGACAAGCGCAGAACCTTGCGCCAGCGCACGCCCCGCGTGGTGCCTATGCCTTGTGGGGCGTCCTGACGGCGACTAGAGTGGGAGGCTCGGTAACCACTCAACACAAGGACGCCCCATGAGTGATATAAGCCCCAGCAATCCATACGCTGCTCCCGCCAGCGCGCTGCAGGAAACGCCACGTGACAGCCAGGTACCCAGCATCGAAGAAGCCCTGAGCCGTGGCTACGACTTCACCATCAGTGACCTGCTCAGCGAAGCTTGGCAGCGAGTAAAAGGCACCAAAGGCATCATCATCGGCGGCTTTCTGGTGTTCTACGCTGTGCTGCTCGCGGCGTCCTTTCTGATTGGCGGCTTTTTCGGCCTGTTGGGCGTAGTCAGCGAAAGTCCGATGCTCGCGGTCGTCGCCGAGCTGGTCATCGGCATTCTGGCCTCGGCCCTGGCTTATCCCTTTATGGCTGGGATCAACATGATCGGCATCCGTCGCGCCGCCGACCAACCGATCAGCTTCAATGACATCTTCAGCCACTTCGGCCGCACCGTGCCGCTGGTGATTACCGCGATTATCAGCATGCTGCTGATCTACCTCGGCATGTTCCTGCTGATCATTCCCGGCCTGTACCTGGCCATCGCTTATATGTTGGCCATCCCGCTGGTGGTTGAGCGCGGCCTGACGCCGTGGCAAGCCCTGGAAGCCTCGCGCAAGGCGATTACCCAGCGCTGGTTCAAGGTGTTCGGCCTGTTCCTGTTGCTGGGTCTGATCACTCTGGTCAGCGCAATCCCGCTGGGTATTGGTCTGGTCTGGACCATTCCGCTGTTTGTCATCGCCATGGGCGTGCTCTATCGCACCATTTTTGGTGTATTACCTGCGCCGCAATAATCCTCACTAAATAGCCCCGCTGCACCGGTTCAAATCACTGAGCCGGTTGCTTCCCTGCCTGCTGCTGGCTAGCATCGGGCTTTCCTCGACGCAGTCTGCCGATGTCGCCCACGCCAACCCCTGCTTCAGTCGCCGCTCACCCGCTGCTGGATACCCGCTATAAGGTGGAGACACCGGAAGGCATCGACCTGATCCTGCGCCCGGCGGGTGTAGTGCCGCGCGCGCTGGCATTCAGCATTGACCTGCTGATTCGCGGCGCGCTGCTCGGCGCTATGTTTGCCGTGCTGGCGCTGCTCGGCCAGTTCGGTATGGGCCTGGGTACCATCCTGCTGTTTCTCGTGACCTGGTGGTACATGGTGCTGTTTGAAGTGCTCAACCAGGGCCGCTCACCCGGCAAGCAGATGATGGGCCTGCGGGTGATTCATGACGACGGCACGCCGATTGGCTGGGCCGCCTCGCTGACCCGCAATCTGCTGCGCTTCGTCGATATCCTGCCGTTTGGTTACACCCTGGGTATTCTCAGCTGCCTGAATCATCCGGCGTTCAAGCGCTTGGGCGATATCGCAGCCGGCACCTTGGTGGTGTATCGCGATAACGCACCGGCAGCCCCCGAATTGCCGCAAGCCGAAGCGCTGCGTGCACCGTTCAGCATGAGCCTGAGCGAGCAGCGCGCCCTGCTCGGATTTGCCGAGCGAGCCCAGAGCCTGTCCAGCGCAAGACGCCAGGAGCTGGCAAGCATCCTTGCCGAACCTTTGCAGGTACCCACCGAACAGGCCGAACAGCAGATCCACGGGATTGCCCGTGGTTTGTTGGGGCCGGCATGAAACAGAGTCTGTTTGAACACCAGCACCAGGCCGACTGGCAAGCCTTCAACACGCAGCTCGAAGCCCTTGAGCGCGGTAAAGCCGATAGCCAGCAGTGCAAGGCCTTTGCCGCCGACTACCGCAGCCTGTGCCAGCACCTGGCCCTGGCGCAGAGTCGTGGCTATAGCAGCCACTTGATCGAGCAACTGCAACTACTGGCCATGCGCGGTCATCAGCAGTTCTATCGCCACCGCAGCCCATTGGGCGGCCAATTACTCGGCTTTATCCTCGCGGGCTTTCCGCGCTTGGTCCGGGCCGAATGGCGCTTTGTCGTCGCCGCCAGCCTGCTGTTCTTTGGCAGCCTGCTGCTGATGGGCGCGCTGGTGTATCACTTCCCCGATTTGGTCTATGGGGTGATGGGACCCGACCAGGTCGCCGATATGGAAAAGATGTATGACCCCGACGCCAGACGCATCGGCCGCTTTAGCGAACGCGACTCCGGCGATGACTGGATGATGTTCGGCTACTACATCATGAACAACATCGGCATTGCCTTTCAGACCTTTGCCAGCGGCCTGCTGTTTGGCCTGGGCAGTCTGTTCTTTCTGCTGTTCAACGGCTTGATGATTGGCGCCGTAGCCGGCCATCTGACGCAAATCGGCTATGGCGAGACCTTCTGGTCATTCGTCGTCGGCCATGGCGCGTTCGAACTCACCGCCATAGCCCTGGCCGGTGCGGCCGGTCTGAAGCTCGGCTGGGCGCTGCTAGTGCCCGGCCGCCTGCCACGCGGTGAAGCCCTGCGGGTAGCCGCTGGCAGCAGCGTGCGGCTGGTCGGCGGGGTCATCGTGTTTCTCCTGCTGGCTGCTTTCATTGAGGCCTACTGGTCATCCATGGACCTGGCCAGCCCCGCGATCAAATACGCAGTCGGCGCCGCACTCTGGTTGCTGGTACTGGCCTATCTGCTACTGGCTGGCCGAGGTGCACATGCGCCTGACTGATGCCAGCGTCGCCATTCGCCCGCGCAGCGCCTGGGAAGCCGTCGACCTCGGCGTGTTATTGGCCAAGCAGCACGCCGGCCTGCTGATGGCCAGCTGGGCACTGGTGACCGTGCCGATCTTCGCCCTGCTGTGCCTGCTGCTGTGGGATTATCCAAGCATCGCCGTGCTGATTTTCTGGTGGCTGAAGCCGGCTTACGAGCGCTTGCCGCTGTACATCCTCTCTCATGCTCTATTCGGCGCTAAGCCGAGCCTCAAGCAGGCGCTGCAAGCCCTGCCCGGCCTGCTCAAACCGCAACTGCTGGCCAGTCTGACCTGGCGGCGGCTAAGCCCGACACGCAGCTTCGACCTGTCCGTGATGCAGCTTGAAGGTTTGTCCGGTAAGGCCCGCAGCCAGCGCCTGATCGTGCTCGGCCAGCGCGATGCCGGCGGCGCCAGCTGGCTGACGATAGTCGGCGTGCACCTAGAAATGGCGCTATGGTTCGGCATCATCAGTTTCGTCTACATGCTCCTACCGGCCCAGATGGAGCTGGACTGGACCTGGGACAGCCTGATCAATGCTGCCTCGGGCGAGTGGCTGTGGCTCGAGCACCTGTCCAATCTGATCTATGTCCTGGTGCTGACTCTCTGGGAGCCTATCTACGTCGCCTGCGGCTTCACCCTCTACTTGAACCGCCGCACTGCCCTGGAAGCCTGGGATATCGAACTGGTTTTCCGACAGCTGCGCCAGCGTCTTACAGGCGTAGCTTATGCCCTGCTGCTGGGCTGCGGCCTGCTGTTAATGCAGGTACCAAATAGCGCCATGGCTGCCGCAAACGCAAGTAGCTGCCCGCTACCGATTGAAGATCCCATGGGGCCAGAGGCCGAACGCCTGCTCAAGCAACCGCTGACCAGCCTGGAAGCGCGGGACAGCATCAGCCAGCTGCTCGATCAGCCCCCGTTCGAACATCGCGAAACCGTCACCCGTTGGCGCCTCGGCGAAGAACCCAAGGAACCCAGCGAAGAAGACGCCAAGGCGCTGATTGAGCTGCTGGAGAAGTTCTTCAAACTCACCGAGATGTGGAAAAGCATCGACGCCGTAGCGCTGTTCTTCGAGGTGCTGCTATGGGCCGCACTGTTCAGCCTGATCGCCTGGCTGCTATGGCGCTACCGCGACTGGCTGAGCACCTTTGCCGGGCGCTTGCGCTTGCCGCAAGCGCGCAAATACCAAGCGCCAGAGCAGCTGTTCGGCCTGGAAGTCGCGCCACAAAGCCTGCCAGCGGATATTCCCGGTGAGGTTGAGCGACTCTGGGATGAGCAGCCGCGCGCCGCCCTCGGCCTACTCTACCGCGCCCTGCTCAGCCGCATGCTGCATGAACAACGCCTGCCGCTAAAAAGCTCGCACACCGAAGCCGAAGTGCTGCAACTGGTGCAGGCGCTGCAGCAGAAAGACCTCAGTCACTTCAGCCAGGCTTTAACCCGCCACTGGCAGAACCTCGCCTACGGCCATCGCCTACCGCCGGCTGCACTCAAACAAGGCCTATGTAACGCCTGGCGACGCCTGTTTGAACAAGAGGCGCAGGCATGAACCGGCGCCTCCAGTTCTTCCTCGGCGCAGGTCTGCTGCTGGCGCTCGGCCTGCTCGGCATCTACCTGCTGGGTAAACTCACGCCTTATCAGGAAACCCTCGAACACGGCCCCGATCCCGAAGCGCGGGCCAATCCTTATCTCGCAGCCGAACACTTCCTGCGCAAACAGGGTCTGCAAGTGCAGCGCGCCGATGGCCTGGAGGCCATGAGGGGCCTGCCAAGCGCCGGGCAAACCCTGTTGCTGCTCGGTGACCGCAACAGCATGACGCCCAAGCAGGCCGAACGCCTGCTGGCCTGGACCGCTAAGGGCGGGCACCTGCTGTTTGTCGCAGAACGGCTGTGGGATGAAGAGGACGGTAAAAGCGGCGACCTGCTGCTAGACAGCCTGGGCATCCAGCAGTACGAGAGCGAAGAGCTCGAAGAAAACGCCAGCGAAGCGACGGATGAAGAGACCTCGACAGAGGACGAGCACGACGCCGAGCAGCAAACCGAGCCGATGCCCGGTGAAGAGGCACCGGCGGCTGCCGACGAAGGCAACGCCTACCCGGAGCTGACCCAGCTGTATCTCGAGAATGAAGAGGCTCCGGCCTATTTCAACTTCGACACTGACTACCACCTCTACGATGCCGAAAACCGCGCCCATGCCTGGGCCAACAGCGATGCGGCCACTCACTTGCTGCAGCTCTACCATGGCGATGGTTTGATCAGCGTGGTCAGCGACAGCTGGATCTGGCAAACCGAGGGCATCGGCGAATACGACAACGCCTGGCTGCTCTGGTACATGACCCAGGACAGCCAGGTCACCCTGCTCTACCGCGCCGACCGCGATGACCTATTCAGCCTGCTGCTTGAGCACTTCCCCCAGGCGCTGGTCGCCCTGGCACTGTTGCTGGCATTCGGCTTGTGGCACCTGGGCATGCGTCAGGGTCCGCTGCTGCTACCCGCCAGCCGTAACCGCCGGCAGTTGCAGGAACACCTGCGTGGCAGCGCCGACTTCCTGCTGCGCCACAATGGTCAGCACAGCCTGCTGCAAGGCTTGCAGCAAGATATTCAGCGCCGCGCGCGGCATCGTCACCCCGGTTTCGAACGCCTTGCGGTGGCCGAGCAATGGCAAATACTCAGCCGCCTGACCCGCCAACCTTCCAGCGTTATCAGCCAAGCCATGCGGCCGCTGCCCAGGCAGCGACTGGCCGCCGCCGACTTCACCCGCCAGGTCGCCAACCTGCAAACCCTCAGGAATGCCCTATGACGAGCGAACACACCCCCGAACAGCCGGAAAACGCAATCGAACCCATTGCCGTAACCCCTGAGCCCGTCACCGAGACACCAGCTGCGGCACCCGTTGCGACACCAGCGCCAGCTGCCCCGGCAGCCGCAGCAGCCAACCCAAATGCGCAGCGCCAACGTGCCAGCCAGTTGGCTCAGGCACTGCGTGGTGAACTGCAGAAAGCCCTGATCGGGCAGACGGCGGTGATCGACGATGTGCTCAGCGCCCTGATCGCCGGCGGCCATGTGCTGGTCGAAGGGGTGCCCGGCCTCGGCAAGACCCTGCTGGTACGCGCGCTCGCACGCTGCTTTGGTGGTGAATTCTCGCGCATCCAGTTCACCCCGGATCTGATGCCCAGCGACGTCACCGGCCACGCCGTATACGACCTGCAAACCGAGCAGTTCAAGCTGCGTAAAGGGCCAGTGTTTACCAACCTGCTGCTGGCGGATGAAATCAACCGCGCTCCGGCCAAGACCCAGGCGGCGCTGCTGGAAGTCATGCAGGAACGTCAGGTGACCCTGGAAGGCCGCGCGCTGAATGTGCCGCTGCCCTTTATGGTGCTGGCCACGCAGAACCCGATCGAGCAGGAAGGCACCTACCCGCTGCCGGAAGCCGAACTCGACCGTTTTATGCTCAAGCTGCGCATGGATTACCCCGAGCAGATCGAAGAGCTGAACATGGTTCGCCAGGTCGCGCGCTCGAGCAAAGCCGACATGCTCGAAGTCACGCCACTGCGCACTCTGTTACAGGCCCGCGATGTCCTTGCGCTGCAGAAGATTGCCAGTGACCTGCCGATCGATGAGCAGGTGCTCGACTACGCCGTGCGCATCGCCCGCGCCACTCGCACCTGGCCGGGCCTGGCCATCGGTGCCGGGCCGCGCGCATCAATTGCCCTGGTACGTTGCGGCCGAGCCCGCGCCCTGCTGCGCGGCGGTGATTTCGTGCTGCCGGATGACATCAAGGGTTGCGCCCTGGCCGTACTGCGCCACCGCGTGCGGCTGTCGCCGGAGCTGGATATCGAAGGCCTGTCGGTGGATCAGGTGCTGCAACAACTGCTCGACCAAGTTCCGGCACCGCGCCTATGACACCCACATTGAAACAGTCCGCAACGAAAGGCGCACCGGCATGAAACCCTCGCGCGCACTGCTGGCGCTGCTCGCCGGCCTGTTCGTCCTCGGCATTGCGCTGGGCACCTGCAGTGCCCTGGGCGTTGCCATGCCGCGCAGCTTTACCTCGATCTACTGGGGCCTGCTACTGGTGCTGCTCGGCCTAGCGCTGATCGATGCCCTGCTACTGCGCAAAATGCCCTCGCCGCGCATCGAGCGCCAGCTACCCGGCAACCTGCCGCTGGGACGCTGGAGCGAAGTGCGACTGAATCTGCACCACGGCTACAACCGTGCGCTACAGGTGGAGGTATTCGACCATCTGCCCGGCGACATGGCCTTCGAGCACCTGCCGCTCAAGGTCGATCTACACCCCGGCGAGCAGACTCAGGTCAGTTACCGCGTGCGCCCGCTACTGCGCGGACACTTCCACTTTCCCCAGTGCGAAGTGAGCCTGCCCAGCCCCATGGGCCTATGGCGCGCCCAGCGCAATCTGCCGCTGGCGGCGGAAACCCGTGTCTATCCAGATTTCGCCCGCCTTTACGGCGCGCAACTGATGGCGGTGGATGACTGGCTCAGCCAGCTTGGCGTGCGTCAGCAGCAACGCCGCGGGCTGGGTCAGGAGTTCCACCAGCTACGCGAGTTCCGCGACGGCGACACCCTGCGCCAGATCGACTGGAAAGCCACCGCGCGCAAACGCACACCAATTGCCCGTGAGTACCAGGACGAGCGTGACCAGCAGATCATCTTCCTACTCGATTGCGGCCGACGCATGCGTAGCCAGGATGGCGAGCTGTCGCATTTTGATCACGCCCTCAACGCCTGCCTGCTGCTCAGCTATGTGGCGCTACGCCAGGGCGATGCGGTGGGTCTGTCGACCTTTGCTAGCGAGCAGAACCGCTTCCTCGCGCCGGTGAAAGGCCAGGCGCAGCTGAATGTGCTGCTCAATGCCCTGTACGACCTGCACAGCACCCAGCAACCGGCGGACTTCACCGCCGCAGTGGAAAACCTCCTCAGCCGTCAGCGCCGCCGCGCTCTAGTGGTGCTGGTAACCAACCTGCGTGATGAAGATGACCAGGCACTGCTCGGCGCGGTCAAACGCCTGAGCCGCCAGCACCGCGTGCTGGTCGCCAGCCTGCGCGAAGAAGTGCTGGATACCCTGCGCCACACCCCGGTGCAGGACCTCTCCAGCGCCCTGGATTACTGCGGCACCCTGGACTACCTGAACGCCCGCGCCGGCCTGCACGAACGCCTGATTGCCAACAAGGTGCCGGTGCTGGATGCGCGCCCGAGCGAGCTGGGCCCTCAGTTGGTGAGCAGTTATCTGGCCTGGAAAAAAGCCGGCGTTCTCTAGCGCTGGCTAATACCGACGCCGATGTAGGTTGGCACTGAGCGCAGCGAAGCCCAGCAAGCTGCACGACTCACAACCAGGTTACATGCTGCTCCAACGGAAAGCGCAGACGCGGGTTGTATACGCCCTTCCCATCCTGCCTGCCCACCGCCAGCAACATGATCGGCAACGCCTGCCGCGGGATGTTCAGGGTCTTGCGCAGGCGCACCTCATCGAAGCCTTCCATTGGGCAGGTGGCATAGCCATGGCTCTGGAAGGCCAGCATCAGGTTCTGCGCCGCCAATGCCGTGGACTTCACCGCCCAGATACGCATCTGCGCCTGACTGTTGGGCGCGCGCATCAGCGGCTTGCGCCAGGCCGCCACACGCAGCAGCTGACGCTTGAACAGACCGAGCAGACCGAATGGGCCCTGGTTGTACTGAAAGGGTGCGGTCTTGTTGTAGAAGCTGCGAATCCGCGCCGGCACTTCAGGCTCCGGCCAGTAGTCGATGATGTTCTGGCAAGCCTGCTTCCAGGTGTCCGGGCGCGCCAGCACGGCAATAATCAGCGGCGCCTTGGCGGCGTTCTGGCTCATGCACACCGGGTGCAAACGGGCCAGCAACGCAGGGTCGCGAATCACCTGAAAGCTCCAGGGCTGTAGGTTGCAGGAATTCGGCGCGAGCACCGCCAGCTCCAGGCAATCACGTACCACTTCATCGGGCACTGCTTCGGCGGTAAAGCGACGCACCGCGCGGCGACTCTCGATCAGCTCACGCAGCGCGGCGGGGGTGGCGGGGGAAATGCAGGTGTCGGTAGGGAACAGGCTCATCGGGGACATCCTCGGCAGATCGCCCGATTAAGCCGCGATGCTCGGCTACGGACAAGCCATATACCGGCTTAGTCCGCAGCCTTGGCGCAAATGGCCTTAGCCCAAGGCCTTTTCGATTGCCTGGATAATGCTCGGATCATCCGGCGTGGTGCGCGGCGAGAAGCGCGCCAGCACGCGACCGTCGTGACCAACGAGGAATTTCTCGAAATTCCAGGTGATATCACCAGGAAACTCGGCCCCCTCGCCTGCCAGCAGACGGTACAGCGGATGACGCTCCGGCCCGTTCACTTCAAGCTTGCTGCCCAGGGGAAAAGTTACGCCGTAGTTGAGGCTGCAAAACTCGCGGATGGCTTCCTCACTGTCGGGCTCCTGCTCGGCAAACTGATTGCACGGCAGCCCCAGCACGCTGAAGCCCTGCCCCTTGTACTGCTGATAGAGCTTTTCCAAGCCTGCATATTGCGGCGTGAGGCCGCATTTGGAGGCCACATTGACCACCAACACTACCTGCCCTTTAAAGGGTGCCAGCGGCAGCTCTTGGCCATCCAGTGCACGCAGGTTGAGGTCGTGAAAGGCACTCATGGCTAACTCCTTGAGAACACACGGGTTACACGTAGCGGACAAAAAAGGCGCCTATCTGAAGGCGCCTTTCTTCTGTTGCAGCTTAGCAGTCGCTCGTTGGGATGAAACGACCGCAAGTCGTTTCATCGAGCAGGCAATTCTAACTTATGGCCTAGCGAGCTAGAGTCAGGCAAGGCAAAGTTGGGCGAGGAAGCGGAGTTTACTGGTGTAAATAAGCATTACTCGTTTCACTCGCCCTTCGGGCCGCGCTGAAGCGCGTTAGCCGCTAGCGGCTTGCCGAGCCCAACTTTAACGCCGCCTGGCCGACGCGCAGCAGGCCAGGATTGCTGCTTAGTGGTGATGACCACCTTCGCCATGGATATGCCCATGCGCGACTTCTTCTTCGCTGGCATCACGCACGCTGACAACCTTGACTTTGAAGTGCAGGCGCTGGCCAGCCAGTGGGTGGTTACCGTCAACGATCACATCGTCGCCGTCCAGTTCGCGGATGGTGACGATCTGCATGCCGCCATCCGGACCGGAAGCGTGAAACTGCATGCCGACTTCCAGCTCATCAACGCCTTCGAACATCGAACGGTTGAGGGTGGCTACCAGCTCGGCGCTGTATTCGCCGTAGGCGTCTTCCGGTTCGACTGCAACGTCCAGCTCATCGCCAGCTTGCTTGCCCAGCAGGGCTTTTTCCAGGCCGCCGATGATGTTGCCGGCACCGTGCAGATAAGCCAGCGGCGCGCCGCCTTCGGAACTATCGATCACCTCACCGGCATCGTTAGTCAGGGTATAGTCGATGGAGACGGCCTTATTGGCGGCGATCAGCATGGGGCGAGACCTTTTGCTTGGAAATAAAGAGCGAGCAAGTTTACCCAAGGGCACGCGCGAAAGCGAACCGCACGCAGACGGACGGCCAAGCGCGGCCTTAGTGCGCGTGCTTGATTTTCGTCAGGATGAGCACGGCGATTGGCTGGCAGTATTGTCCTGCGGCCATACTCAGCACCTGCGCCACCAGCCGCCCTGGCAAAATCGCGCCTGGGTGTTGGATGCCCAACAGCGCCAGACGCAGCTGGAAAAACCTTTCCTCTGCGGCTGGTGCGCGGCTGAAAATTCCGCAAGCGAGGCGCTGATAGAGCGCTCGAACCAAGATTTGAACAAGGAGCGGTAAATGCCCGCGCGCAACATTCTGGTGATCAACTGCGGCAGTTCATCGATCAAGTTTGCCCTAATCAACGAAGAGCAAGACGCCTTTATCCTTAGTGGCCTGGCCGAGCGTTTGGGCAGCCCGGATGCGCAAGTGCACTGGCAACAGGGCGACAATAAAGACAGCCTGATTCTGCCCCATGCCGATCACCGCGCCGCTCTTGCCCAGGTGTTGCCGCTGGTACAGACCGCAGCAAACGGCCAGCTGCACGGCATCGGTCACCGCGTGGTACATGGCGGCGAGCACTTCACCACAGCTTGCCGTCTGGATGCACTGAGCCTCGCCGCGATTCGCGCCACAGCGCCGCTGGCACCCCTGCACAACCCGGCTAACCTGCTGGGCATTGAAGCGGCGATCAAACTGTTCCCGAACCTGACCCAGGTGGCGGTGTTCGACACCGCATTTCACCAGACCCTGCCCGAACACGCCTACCGTTACGCCCTGCCCGAGCACCTGTACCGTGAACATGGCGTTCGCCGTTATGGCTTCCATGGCACCAGCCACCGTTTTGTCAGCCAGCGCGCCGCAAAAATGGCCGGGCTGCCGGTCAATGCCAGCAGCTGGCTGGTGGCACACCTGGGCAATGGCTGCTCGACCTGCGCCATCGTCGATGGGCAAAGCCGCGACACCAGCATGGGCCTGACGCCGCTGGAAGGCGTGGTAATGGGCACGCGCAGCGGCGATGTCGATCCCAACCTGCATAGTCATCTGGCCCGCACCCTGGGCTGGAGCCTGGAGCAGATCGAAACCATGCTCAATAAAGACAGCGGCCTGCAGGGCCTTTCCGGCCTGTCCAACGACATGCGCACCCTGGAGCAGGCCCGTGAACAGGGCCATGCTGGCGCCACCCTGGCCATCGAGGTGTTCTGCTACCGCCTGGCCAAATCCCTGGCAGCCATGAGCTGCGCACTGCCGCAACTCGACGGGTTGATTTTTACCGGCGGTATCGGCGAGAACTCGGCGCTGATCCGCAACAAGACCGTCGCTCACCTGAAATTGCTCAACCTAGTGCTCGACGAGCAGGCCAATGCCCGCACCGTGCGCGGCGCGGCCGGGCCTATCCAGGCCCACGGCCATCCGCGCGTGCTGGTCGTGCCGACCAATGAAGAACGCCAGATTGCCCTCGACACCCTCGCGCTACTCGAAGCCTGAGCACATAGCATTCCATTGGGCTTCGCTACGCGAAGCGCCACCCAATACCTGGAGACAGCATGCATACCTTCTTTATTGCTCCCACCGGTTTCGGCGTTGGCCTTACCTCGATCAGCCTGGGCCTGGTCGGCGCCTTGGAGCGAGCCGGCCTCAAAGTTGGCTTCTTCAAGCCCATCGCCCAGCCGCATCAAGGCGACATGGGCCCGGAGCGCTCCAGTGAGCTGATCGCCCGTACCCATGGCCTGCACTCACCGAAACCGCTGGCTCTAACGCATGTCGAGCGCATGCTCGGCGACGGTCAACTGGATGAACTGCTGGAAGAAATCATCAGCCACTATCAGCAAGCGGCTGAAGGCAAAGACGTGGTGATCGTCGAAGGCATGGTGCCGACGCGCCAGGCCAGCTATGCCGCGCGGGTTAACTTCCACCTGGCCAAGAGCGTGGATGCCGAGGTAATTCTGGTCTCCGCACCAGAGCAGGAAAGCCTCAGCGAACTAAGCGATCGGGTGGAGATCCAGGCCCAGCTGTTTGGCGGGCCGAAAGACGAGAAAGTGCTCGGCGTCATCCTCAACAAGGTGCGCAGTGACGACGGCATTGAAGCCTTCGCCAACCGCCTGAAAGAGCTCTCGCCGTTGCTCAAGGGCGATGACTTCCGCCTGCTCGGCTGCATCCCCTGGCAGGACGAACTGAACGCCCCGCGCACCCGTGACATTGCCGACCTGCTCGGCGCGCGGGTGCTGAATGCCGGCGATTACGAGCAGCGGCGCATGCTGAAAATCGTGCTCTGCGCCCGCGCTGTAGCCAACACCGTGCAACTGCTTAAACCCGGCACGCTGGTGGTGACGCCGGGGGACCGCGACGACATTATCCTCGCCGCCAGCCTGGCCGCCATGAATGGCATGCCGCTGGCCGGCCTGCTGCTGTGCAGCGATTTCGCCCCCGATCCACGAATCATGGAGCTGTGCCGTGGTGCGCTGCAGGGCGGTTTGCCGGTGATGACGGTGAGCACTGGCTCCTACGACACCGCGACCAATCTCAACCGCCTGAACAAGGAAATCCCGGTCGACGACAAAGAGCGTGCGGAAACAGTGGCCAACTTCGTCGCCAGCCATATCGACCACGAATGGCTGTTCGCCCGCTGCGGCACGCCACGCGAACTGCGCATGTCGCCACCGGCGTTCCGCTATCAGCTGGTACAACGTGCCAAGGCTGCGAAAAAGCGCATTGTCTTGCCGGAAGGCAGCGAACCACGCACCGTGCAGGCCGCTGCCATCTGCCAGGCGCGTGGCATCGCCCGCTGCGTGCTGCTGGCCAAACCGGAAGATGTTCACGCGGTGGCGCACGCCCACGGCATCGAATTGCCGGAAGGCCTGGAAATCCTCGACCCGGACCTGGTCCGCGAGCGCTATATCGAGCCGATGGTTGAGCTGCGCAAGGGCAAAGGGCTGAATGCGCCGATGGCCGCCGCACAACTGGAAGACACCGTGGTACTGGGCACCATGATGCTCGCACTGGATGAAGTCGATGGCCTGGTTTCCGGGGCAATCAACACCACCGCAAACACCATCCGCCCGGCACTGCAGCTGATCAAGACCGCGCCTGGTTACAAACTGGTGTCCTCGGTGTTCTTTATGCTGCTGCCCGATCAGGTGCTGGTCTACGGTGACTGTGCGGTAAACCCCGACCCGACAGCGGTGGAACTGGCGGAAATCGCTATACAAAGCGCGGCATCGGCCAGTGCCTTCGGCATTACTCCGCGCGTGGCGATGCTCAGCTACTCCACCGGTGATTCCGGCAGCGGTGAAGAGGTCGAGAAAGTTCGCGAGGCCACCCGCCTGGCCAAGGCCATCGATCCGCAACTGCTGCTCGACGGCCCGCTGCAATACGATGCGGCGGCAATTGAAAGCGTCGGCCGGCAGAAGGCACCCGGCAGCCCGGTTGCCGGACGTGCCACGGTGTTTATCTTCCCCGACCTGAATACCGGCAACACCACCTACAAAGCGGTGCAACGCAGCGCCGATTGCGTCAGCGTCGGACCGATGCTGCAGGGCCTGCGCAAGCCGGTAAATGATCTGTCGCGCGGCGCACTGGTCGATGACATCGTCTACACCATCGCCCTGACCGCAATTCAGGCCGCCAACCTGCCGCAGTAACCAACAACTACAACAGAGCCGTCTACGGCCAGCCCTGCCCAGGAAAAGAGCTAAAAATACGCGAAAGGCAGCGATCACCAGCGTTTCGAAAGGCTTGCAGTTCGGTGCACAGGCGTTAACCTGTGCGCCGACCGATCTGTGGTGGAAAACCACAGGCATAGATAAGTCGGAGCAGTTCCGCTGAGCACCACCCCATCGTTCTCAGCAGAACTGCTCCATTTTTTGGAGGCACCTGCCCCAATGCTGCATTTTCTGCCTGCCCCTGTTCGTGGCTGTCTCGCCGCCCTGATGCTCGCTCTGAATACCCTGATCTGCTGCTGGCCGCTGTTTGCTGTGGCCTTGCTCAAACTGCTGCTGCCTATTCCCGCGATCCAGCGAGGCTTGCGCTTTGTGATGCATGGGATTGCCGAGTTCTGGATCAGCACCAACAAATTCTGGATGAACCTGGTTGGCCGCACGCACTGGGATGTGGCTGGCCTCAGCGGCTTCGACAAGCAGCATTCCTATCTGGTGACCAGCAACCACCAGAGCTGGGTGGATATTCTGGTGCTGCAATACCAGCTCAACCGACGCGCTCCTTTTCTGAAGTTCTTTCTTAAGCGCGAGCTGATCTGGGTGCCGGTAATTGGCCTGTGCTGGTGGGCGCTGGAATTCCCGTTTATGAAGCGCTTCAGCAAGGAATACCTGGCTAAACACCCTGAGAAACGCGGCCAGGACCTGGCCACCACGCGCAAGGCCTGTGCGCGCTACAAGACCAACCCGGTGGCGGTGTTCAACTTCCTCGAAGGCACGCGCCTGTCTCCCGCCAAGCACGCGCAGCAGCAGTCACCCTTCAAGCACCTGCTCAAGCCCAAGGCTGGCGGCATTGCCTTTGTTCTCGATGCCATGGGAGAGCAACTGCACAGCCTGGTCAATGTCACCATTCATTACCCGCAGGGCAACCCTGGCTTCTGGGACCTGTTGTGCGGGCGAATTGAGCAGGTGGTAGTGCGCTTCGATCAGCTGCAGATTCCCGAAGAATTTATTGGCGGCAACTACGATCAGGACGAAGCCTACCGTCTGCAGTTCCAGCAGTGGGTCAACCAGCTGTGGCTGGACAAGGATGCGCAACTCGATGAGCTGAAGAAGCGCTACCCCGCGCGCTAACTAAGCACTGCAACAACCTCAAGTCCGCTTAATCTGCGGGCTTTTCATTGAGCAACGGCAAATTCTGCCAATCCAGCTGTGCGGGGAAGGTCTTCAATTGATCGGCGCTCAGACCCGGCGCGACCAAAAAGCCCTGCATGATGGCGCAGTTATGCGCCGCCAGCCAATCGCGCTGGACCATGGTCTCCACGCCCTCGGCAATCACTTCCAACCCCAGGTTACGCCCCAGGTCGATGATGGTGCTGACCACCGCAGCGTCGCGCGGCGAGTCGAGCATATTGGAGATAAACAGACGGTCAATTTTCAGCGTATCCAGCTCGAAATGGCGCAGGTAGGCCAGTGATGAGTAGCCGGTACCGAAGTCATCGATGGCGATCTTCACGCCCAGCTTACGCAACTGGCGTAACTGCTCCTGACTGGTTTCCAGATCCTGCATCAGCGCACTTTCGGTCACCTCCACCTCCAGCTGCTGGGGATCTAGCTGGTGCTCTTCGAGCACCCGGCGCAAGTCTTCGACCAGCTGCGGCATGCCGAACTGCACCGGGCTGACATTCAGGCTAAGCACCAGCTCAGTACCGTACTGCTGGCTAAGTTGCCGGCATTTTTCTACCCCTGCCCGAAAGATCCAGCTACCCAGGCGATTGATCAGGCGGGTCTCTTCCAGCAGTGGAATAAACACCCCTGGCGCCACGGTACCGGCAACCCGGTGCTGCCAACGCAGCAACCCTTCGAAACCACGCAAGCGCCCGCTTTGCAGATAGATCTGCGGCTGATAGACCAGCACAAAATCGTCATTGTCGATGGCACTGCGCAGGCTCTCCTCAAGCATCAGCCGTGAGCGCGCACGCCCGTTCATTTCCGTGGAAAAAAAACGGTATTGCTGGCGGCCGGCACGCTTGGCCTCGTACATGGCCATGTCCGCGGCACGTAGCAAGCCTTCCACGGTTTGCCCGCATTCGGGGAAACAGGCAATGCCCACGCTCGCCCCCAGGGTAACGTCTATGCCGTCTAGGCTATGCCTTACCGACACCTGCTCAATCAGCTTTTCGGCAATTCGCGCAGCGTCTTCAGGATGCTCCAGGCTGTCGAGCAAGGCGGTGAACTCATCACCGCCAATGCGTGCCAGGCTGTCATAGGGGCGCAAGCTGATCTTGAGTTGCTCACCGACCAGCTTCAGTAAGCGGTCGCCTACATCGTGACCGAGTGAATCATTGATACGTTTGAAACCATCCAAATCGAGATAAAGCACGGCCATACGCTGGCCACTGCGATCAATCCGCGCCAACGCCGAATCCAAAGCCTGATAGAAGCCGCGGCGGTTGAGCAGGCCGGTCAAGGCATCGGTAATCGCCTGCGACTCCAGCTGCTGGTGCAAATGGCGCACCACCGACATATCCAGCGCCATGATGACCATGGCGTGCTGCAAACGTGGCAAGGGTGAACAGGAGAGCGCCACCGGGACCTGCCCCCCCGTCAGCGTACGTAGGCTGGCATCGTGTAGACGATATGACTCACCGCGCCGCCACTGCCGGTAGAACTCTGACATGCGCCACTCGCAAGTCACCTGAGGGTTGAGCAGGTAGGAAAGCATTTCACTGCCTTCCAGATCGCTAATCGCACCATCAAGCATGCGCGCCATGGCTGGGTTGGCGAAATTGATACGGCCATCTTCACCGACCACCATAATCCCTTCGGCGGCGTTATCCAGCACCGACGCATTGAACGCCCGTGCCGTATCCAATTGCTGGGTCAGCTGCAACAGCTCACTGCGGTTGCGCTCGTGTTCCAGCAGGGCATGAATCTTGTGGCGCAAGATGTTGGAGTCGAACGGCTTAAGCATGAAGTCCACCGCGCCGGTGGCATAGCCTTTGAGTACCGACTCCTGAGTCTGGGCGATAGCGGAAACAAAGATGATCGGGGTATAGCGAGTACGCGGATTACCGCGCATCAACCGGGCAACTTCGAAGCCGTCCATGTTGGGCATCTGCACATCCAGCAGTACCAGGCCGACGTCTTCTTCGAGGAGACACTGCAAGGCTGCCTCGCCCGAGTCGACACAGCGCAGTTGCCAGTCGCCTTCCTCCAGCAGAGCTTGCATGGCCTCCAGATTTTCCGGACGGTCGTCTACTACCAATAGAATCTGTGTACTGGCGGCGATTTTCAGCTGCACGTGTGCCATATATCCTCCCTTGTCCCTGGCGAGCGCCTTGCGACTCCTGTTGCGGTACAGGGTAGCAGGCCACGACAAAACTACTGCGGCGGCGCTGCAGGCGCCTCGAATGAGCCAGCATGCGGGTCAGCAGTAGCCAGCCAACGTACCAGCAGCTCCAGCAAGGCTTCGCGGCTGACTGGTTTGGCCAGATAATCATCGGCCCCCGCGGTGATGCATTTCTCCCGATCGCCCTTCATCGCATGAGCGGTCAGGGCGATGATCGGAATGCTGCAGCCATGCTCGGTCTTGAGCAGCCGGGTGGCCGTGTAGCCGTCCATGGTCGGCATGGCCATATCCATCAGGATCAGGTCGAACGGCTCACGCTCGTAACAATTGATAGCTTCCTGGCCGTCCTTGGCCGAGCTGATGATCAGCCCCACCTCATCCAGCAAAGCCGTCAGCGCATAGACATTGCGCACGTCATCATCCACCAGCAACACGCGCAGCCCCTCCAATGGATTCTGTGCCCTTGGCACGCCAACCCGCGAGGAATCACTTACGCCGCCCAGAAAACCCTGTACCGCTTCACTGAGCGCCTGCATATCCTCACCATGCTTGTGCACCACTACCGCGCTATAACGGCGAAGTCGCTGAAAGGCCTGACGTGTGACGTCGACACCGGTATTGATCACCACCCGCGTGCCATTCAGCGGCCGCTGCCGGTTGAAGCTTTCCAGCAATTCAAAACCGTCCTGATCGGGTAGATCGAGATCGATCACCAATGCACTAAACACCCCGTCGGCATAGGCCTGTTGCGCTTCATCGGCGCGGGCACAGGCCTGTACGGTGAAACCCAATTGCTCTAGATGTTCACGGTAATGCTCGCGCTCAACCTCAACATCCTCGACCAGCAACAGGCGCTGTGCGGGTAGCTGGTCAATCTGCTGCAGGTCGACAAACACCTGTTCCAAATCCGCCCGCTGGATGGGTTTGACCAAATAACGCGTACCGTCATCGTTCCAATCCACCGGTTGCGGTACGCAGGAGATGATATGCACCGGCGTGCTGCGGTGGCTGGCCTGGCTGCGCAGGCGGCGAAACAGCTGCCAACCGCTGATATCCGGCAGCAGAATATCCAGGATCACCGCGCTAAATCGTTCGCTTTGCAGCACACTGAGTGCCTGCACTCCAGAGCGGCAATGCACGCTGGCAAAGCCGTGGGCGTGGGCTTCCTCGGCGAGTACGGCGGCAAAATTCACATCATCCTCGACAATCAGCACAGCTGGACCCTCGCCAATACGCTGTGGCGCTTCTGCTATTGGCTCCATCGGCGCCTGTGCCACCACCCGCACCGGCAGCTGCACGGTAAAGCAGGAGCCTTGGCCTGGTGTGCTTTGCAAACCTATTTCGCCGTCCATCGCCAGCACCAGCTGACGGGTAATTGCCAGCCCCAACCCGGTGCCGCCAAAACGCCGGCTGGTGGAGCCGTCGATCTGCTGAAACGCCTGAAAAATCTGCTCATGCTGCTCGGCAGGGATACCAATACCGCTGTCGCGCACGCTGAAGTTGAGCAGTTCATGGCCCTCCTCCGGCTCGCCTCTGGCGCAGGAGACGGTCAGGCTGACCTCGCCATGCTCGGTAAATTTCAGGGCGTTGGACAACAGATTGCGCAAGATCTGCTGCAGGCGGATGCGGTCCGTGTGGATCACCCGCGGCACACCGGCCTCCAGCTGGGTATGCAGCCGCAGCCCCTTGATCTCAGCCATTGGCCGCAGGCTGGCATCCAGCTCGACGAGAATGTCCTGCATGTTCAAGGGTTCGAGCTTGAGCTGCATACGCCCGGATTCGACCTTGGCCAGATCCAGCACATCGTTGATCAGTTGCAGCAGATCACTGCCGGCACGGTGCACGATATCGGCATGCTTGGCCTGTTTCTCGGTCAGGTTGCCAGCACTGTTCAGACGCAACTGGTCGCTAAGGATCAGGATGCTGTTGAGCGGCGTGCGCAGCTCATGGGACATGTTGGCGAGAAACTCCGACTTGTAGCGGTTGGCCAGAATCAACTGCTCGGCCTGGTCGCGCAGGCGCTGCTCGGCCGCCTTGCGCTCGCTGATATCAATAATCACCGCCTGCACCAGAGCATCCTCACCGCCGCGGATAGGCGACAGCCCCACCTCTAGCGGAATCAGCCGTCCATCGCGGTGCTGCCCGAACAGCTCACGGTTATTCCCCATACGTCGCGGCTCTGGGGATTTTTGATACCCCTGACGCATCGGAACATGGCTGCCACGCAGGGCCGCAGGCAGCAGAGTCTCCACTGGCTGCGCCAGCAACTCCTCCCGGGCATAGCCAAACAGCTGCTCGGTCTGACGATTGACCATGGCAATACAGCCTTGGTTATCGACCAATACGATGGCATTGGGAGATGCCTCGACCACCAGACGAAAACGCTCTTCAGCGCCTTTGCGGGCGCGCAGGTCAATCAGATTGATCAGGTAATTGACGCCACCCGAATCACCCAGCACGCTCAGGCTAAGCCCCACTGGCACCTCTTCACCCAGGTCTCGGCGCGCCAGGTACTCATTGACCAACTCGGCACTGTCGTGATCGATGGCCAGCTCACTCAACTGCTCGACCGTCGGCAGAAAGCGTTTGACCCGCTCTCCGATCAACCCCTCAGGCGTCGAATCGAGCAAGTCAGCAGCACTGCGGTTGGCCATTTCGATACGGCCCTGGGCGTTGCACAGCAGCGTTGCCACCGGCAAGCGCTCGACCAACAGACGAAAGCGCTCCTCGCGTTCGCGCAGCTTATCGGTGGCCAGGTGATTGGCGTGCAGCTCACGCTCACGCAGGTACAGATAGCCGCCGACCAACAAGGCCAGTAAGGCCGCGGCCACCAACCCGACCCACAGGCTGATGCCACCACGGCTTGGCATGGCCGCCTCATACGCAGCCGTGCTGGTCACTTCCAGCACCCAGTGGCGTCCATAGAGTGGCAACTCCAACACATGCTGAAACTGCGGCGGCCGCATGGAGGCTTGCGCGTCGACGCTTAACAACGGGGTTTTCAAAGCCTGCTGGTCCTTGATCGCCACATCGAAGCGCTGCCCTTGCGCGCCGAGAATGCCTTCCATCAGCTCATGACTGCGAAACGCTCCATGCACCACGCCCAGCAAGGCCGCCCGGCGCTCCTCGGCAGTACTCTGCGGCATGTTGGGCAGGTATACAGGCAGGAACAGCAGTACCCCGCCCTGCACATTGGTATCGGTTTCCTGGCGCAGGGTGACGGGCGCACTGAGTATCGCCTGGCCCGTATCGATAGCCTGCTCAACCGTGGTGCGGCGTACGGTTTCGCTGAGCAAATCAAAACCCAGCACCCGGCGATTACGCCAATCCAGCGGGCTGATGTAGTCGATCAACAGGTAGTGTTCGCGCGTCCCCGTGGGGAGTGCGCGGTAATCGGCGCGTCCCTGGCTCTGCTGTGAGGCCAGATAGGCATCAAGCTGCTCGGCACGCAAGTAGCGCGACCATGCCAGGCCGAGGATGCCTGGGTAGCGGTCCTGCAGTTGCAGCTGATCGATAGCACGGTCCCATTCCGCCAGGGACACATAATCACTGCCAGTCATCAACCCGGAAACGCCACGCAGAACCATCTCATAAGCGCGCATGCGGCTTTTCACCCGCTGGCCAATGTCCTGCGCCTCCAGCTCAAAGCGCTGCTGGTGCTGCTCGCGCTCACGCTGCTCGAAGACTTGCCACTGCCAAACGATCAACGCCCCCAGACCAAGCGACAAGGCCAGGGTGACCCATAACGGCAACCAGGGTTTACGCGAGGTGGAAGCATGCCTGTCGTCCATGATTTCTCCAGTTTTCGTCCATGTCCGGCGCGTCGATGCGGCAGGGTTATTGGTACCACTGCCAGCAGTCTAGACATGATTTGAACGGCTGACCGAGTCTAAATCGCAGGCATAAAAAAGCCGCGCATTCGGGCCAATGCGCGGCTTTTTTACAACCTGCGGCTACAGTGGGCGCAGGTTGATTTCTACCCGGCGATTCTGTGCGCGACCTGCCTCATTGGCATTGCTGGCAATCGGCTGATTGGGGCCAGCGCCATAAGACGACAGCCGCGAGGCCGGAACGCCATTGGCACTCAGATACGAGGCCACACTCTGCGCACGGCGGTTTGACAGGTTCTGGTTCAACTCCAACGAACCGGTGCTGTCGGTATGGCCGACAATATCCACACCATTCTTGTCGAACTCCTTGAACACCGTGACCAAGGAGTTAAGGGTTGGATAGAAGCTGCTGGAAATATCCGCCGAATTGCTGGCAAAGGTGATATTGCCCGGCATGATCAGCTTCAGGTCATCACCATTGCGCTGCACCTGCACGCCGGTGCCCTGCAAGGTCTGGCGCAGTTTGGCTTCCTGGGTGTCGACGTAATAACCGTAACCACCACCGGCCGCACCACCGACTGCCGCACCGATCAAGGCACCTTTGGCGCGGTCCTTCTTGCTGGACGTGGCCGCACCAATCACCGCACCGGTAACTGCGCCAACACCACCGTAGATGCCCGCCTTGCCCGCTTCACGCTCACCGGTATAAGGGTTGGTGGTACAGCCGGCGAGCACGCCAAGACCGAGGGTAACAACAGCCAGATTTCGCCACAGCTTCATGCGTACTTCCTTTGAATGTTGGATCAGGGAATATCAGGTTAGCACCTGAGTTTTCGAGCCCTATACGTGGTTAAAGTTCATTACAGGGGAATTGAGTAGGCAAACGCACGAGCTAAGCGCGGACAAACGGGTTATCACGCATCTCATCACCGAGGCGCGTATCGGCGCCATGGCCGGTCACCACGGTGGCGTCCTCGTCCAGGCTGTACAGGCGCTGCTTGATCGAGCGCTCAATGGTCGGGTAATCGCCGCCCCACAAGTCGGTGCGACCGATACCCCGTTTGAACAGGGTGTCGCCGGCAATCAGCAGCTTGTCCTGCGGGAACCAGAAGCTCATCGAGCCGGGCGTATGCCCCGGCGTATGCAGCGCAACGCCGCAGCCGCAGGCCAGTTCTTCATCATCGGCCAACCATTGATCCGGAGCCGGCACCGGGGTGTAGGGCACGCCGAACATGCGGCACTGCATCTCCAGGTTGTCCCAGAGGAACTGATCTTCCTTATGCAGGTGCAGGGTCGCGCCGGTCTTCTCCTTCATCTGCCCGGAAGCCAGGAAGTGATCCAGATGGGCGTGAGTGTGGATAATGCTCACCACCTTCAGCCCATGGGCCTCCAGGCGCGCCATGATGTGCTCGGGGTTACCACCTGGATCGACCACGATGGCCTTCTTGGTCAGCGGGTCGCCAATAATCGTGCAGTTGCACTGCAAAGGCCCGACGGGGAAGGTTTCTCGGATCAGGGTCGGGGTTGCGGCAGAATTCATGGTTATTCCTCAGCGCGGTAATCGCTGGGCAGTTTACCCGTCCATTTCTTGAACGCACGGCGAAAATTCGACGGGTCGCTGAAGCCCAGCAAGTAGGCGATTTCATACAGTGGCAGGTGGGTGGTGGTGAGGTATTGCAGGGCCAGGCTCTTGCGCACCTCATCAAGCACTTGCTGGTAACTGGTGCCCATATTCGACAGATGCCGACGCAGGCTGCGGCCACTGGTGTGCAGGGCATCGGCGGCGCTGGCCAGGTCGGGGAAGTCACCGGGGCGCGCCAGCAGCAGGCGGCGCACGCGGGTCAGCAGGCCGTCCTGCACATCCAGGCTGGCCAATAGGGCTTCGCACTGTTGCTCGCACATCTGCACGGTGGCCGGGTTGGCCAGGGCCATTGGTCGGTCCAGATAGCTGACCGGCATACTCAGGCGGTGATAGGGCTGATCAAACGCCACCGCCACGCCAAACAGCCGCTCGTAGCGCTCGGCGTAATGCGGCGCGGCATGGGCAAAGCCCACCTCGACCTCCTGCAAACGCTCGCCCACCAGAAAGCGCGCGATGGTGTAGAGGCTGGCCAACAAACCTTCGGCGGCGAAGCGGCTGAGCGGGCCTAGCGGTATTGACTCACTGGCGCGCAGTTCGACTCGCTCGCTCTGCTCGACCATTTCCAGCTCATAAGTCAGGCCCAGTACGCGGTAGTACTTGAGGGCGAACTGCATGGCCTTGCCCAGGTTGGCACTGGACAGCACCGCATAGCCGAGGATGCCGTGGGTCGAGACATTCAGCCGCTGGCCAAGCAATAGACCCAGCGCCGGCTCGTCGCACAAACGCAGGGCGCTGCTGGTGAGTTGGGTGAAATCAATAAAAGACAAACGTCCCTGAGGATTGCCCAGCACCTCGGGACGCACCCGCGCCTCGGCAAACAGCTGCGCGCGCGGCACGCCCAACTCCTCGACCAAGTCGAGCAAGGCGGCGGCATAGGCAACGGGAACCAGCTCGGCAGAGAAATTCAATGTTGGCTTCATGGGCTTCT
Source organism: Pseudomonas sp. EA_35y_Pfl2_R111 (assembly GCF_963970955.1). Classification (NCBI taxonomy): domain Bacteria; kingdom Pseudomonadati; phylum Pseudomonadota; class Gammaproteobacteria; order Pseudomonadales; family Pseudomonadaceae; genus Pseudomonas; species Pseudomonas sp. EA_35y_Pfl2_R111. The sequence continues at coordinate 998,569 of NZ_CAXAOM010000001.1, forward strand.
TATTATCTGGCCAGATATGACCACTGACAGCGACGATAACCCTGTTCGACAAAACCCGACAAGGGCATCCCACAGCACGGTGCCAGGTCAGTCAGCTTGCGCAGCTTTGCGCGAGCTTTGGCCATACTCAGGACTTGAGCGGCCGATCACCACAACCGAAGGTTGGGCTTGCAAGGCGCAATGTCCATTTCGCCCAGGCAAGCGCTCTAGCACGAGGGCTTGGCAAGCTAACCATGGCGCTGGCAAGCCATATTTCCTGGTACACCCGTGCAATATTGGCCATATATGACCGAAAAATTGGCTGTTGTGAACCTTTGCCCAACCGTTTGGCGAATCCATAGTGAAACCACGCTTTAGTCACGGACTCAGGGAGTCAGCATGGTCAGCACTACCCCGGAAGGTTTGCAGATTCGTCCACGGCATATGGATTTCGATTTTCCCAATCCCCTGCCGCGCCACTGGCACAGCGGTGATGCCTTCAAAAGTCATCTGTTCGACGCCATGTCGGTGCTGTTCCCCGACGGCGAGCGCTTCTTTATCGACTCGGTGCGGCACTTCCGCGACCAGATCGATGATCCGGTGCTGAAAGAGCAGATCCGTGGCTTTATCGGCCAGGAAGGTCACCATAGCCGCGAGCACTTGGAATACAGCAACCGTTTGCGCGACCTGGGTTACAACATCACCCGTATCGAGAAGCGCGCCCAAGCACGGATCCGCTTCACTCAGAAGAAGTTTTCGCCGCAGCGCCAGCTGGCGGCCACCGCAGCGTTGGAACATATCACCGCGATCATGGCCGACGGCCTGCTCAAGGATCCGCGCCATATGGCGGGCGCGCACCCAACCATGGCGCGCCTGTGGCGCTGGCATGCACTGGAAGAAACCGAACACAAGGCGGTGGCCTTTGACGTGTACAACCAGGTCTGCGGCAGCCGCAAACTACTGCGTCGGGCAATGCGCATGGGCACCTTCTTCTTCGTGCTCGACACCACCCGAGGCCTGGCGCATATGCTCAAACAGGACGGTCTGCTGTGGAACTGGCGGGTGTGGCGCGACGGCCTGCAGTGGATGTGGGGCAAGGAAGGGGTTTTCCGCCCGCTGATCGGTGCCTATCTGGACTTCTTCAAAGCAGATTTCCACCCCTGGCAGCACAACAACTTGGAATTGCTCTACCAGACCCGCGCGGAGTTCGATGCGCCTGCGCAAAGCCAGGCGGCCTGAGTCGGACGCTGAAGCAAAACGACAAGGGAGCCAGATGGCTCCCTTTTATTGTGCGCCAGCATTTCTGTGGCCCGGATGTAAGACGGGAAATCACCCGTCAACCGATCCGCACCCGTACTGCATCCTAGCTAGGTCCTGCGCCTCCTGAAACTGCGGGCCCGCGAAACTGCAGCCCGCACCCTAAGAATCACCCCTGCAGAAAACGCAGAGCATCGGCAGCACTTTGCTGCGGGATTTCTTCCATCGGGATATGGCCAACGCCTGGGTAAGTTTTTACTTGGATACCCGGCAGATCGCGCTGCCACAGCGGCACATGCTTGGGCGAAATCCAGCGATCACGCTCGCCCCACAACAGAAGGGTTGGCGCCTGAATCTGTGCGACCCGCGCTGAAGTGCCGTGTAACTCCTCTTTGTTAACCTTGAGCAGCACCCGGAAGATATCCATCATCGCCCGGCGATTGCCCGGCCGCCGCGTCAGATCGTTGTAGCGATCCACTACACCTGGCTTGATACGCGCCGGCTCGCCGTAGACTTCCTTGATGCCCTGAGCGATCAGCGCGCGCGGCATCCACAGCGGCATGGCCACGGTGGCGCCGGGCAAGGCGGCAGCAGCAATCATCCACGGCACCTTGTGCATGTGATAGCCAGCGGGGTCGATCAGCACCAGTTTCTCCACCCGCTGCGGCTGCGCCAGGGCGAAGTTCCAGGCGATATAACCGCCCAGGGAATTACCGACAATCGATGCCTTGCTTACGCTCAGGTAGTCGAGCAGCAGGCCGAATACCTTGATCATTCGCTCGGCGGAATACACGCCATCACGCGCCGGCCCGGTCAGGCCAAAACCCGGCACATCGAAACGGATCACCCGGTAATCGGCGGCAAAGGCCGGCAACCAGTCATCCCAGGTGTGCAGCGAGGCGACCACGCCGTGAATCAATACCAGCACCGGTTTGTCGCGGCTGCCCTCATCGCGGTAATGCAGGTTGAAGCCATCGAGTTCGATATAGCGCGAGCCATTGGCGGCATTGCCATAGCGCGCCTTGAGGCTTTCCAGCGGCAAAGCGCCGAAACCCAGGCGGGCAAAACCGGCCGCCAGCGGCGGCGTCAGCGGGAGACTGGAAGCAGACATGCAGGCACCTCGATATTGTTGTTTTGGGGAAGACGCATCCGCCCTATCAGAGCATGTCTACCCAGGGCTGACGCCTAACCTAGGTTGAGCGGGCGGCAGGACACAGCGTGGCAATCAGCAACTCGCTGAGCACGCGTTTGGCCTGTTCGATTTCCTCGCGGCTGGCAGCGCGACTTAGCAACTCCAGAGACGCGGCTTCCATGGCCCAGATCAGGGCGCGGTAGGTCAGCGGCTCGGCCGCCAGGGTCACTCTATGCAAACGCTCGGCGAGCAGCCGTGCCATCTCTGCATGAGCCCGCTGACGGTGCGCGGCCAGCGGCGAGTCGGCGCGCAGTGCTTCTTCCTGCATCAGGCGGATAATCGGCCCGACCGCCAGGTGATAGTCGAAATAACGTCCGACCATGCCCTGCAACCAGGCCTGCGGGCTACCGGCCAGGCTCTGCATCTCACCGAAGCGCGACAGCAGCAGGGACACCGCCGTCTGGTAGATGCCTTCGAGCACCTGCATCTTGTTTTCGAAGTATTTATAGAAGGTCCGTCGTGACACATTGGCTGCTGCCAGTAGGTCATTCACCGTGGTTTCCGCCAGCCCCTTGCGGGCAAATACCGGAATCGCCGCCAGCTGGATATTGGTGCGCTGCAGATGGCCGATCAGCGGCCCGTCGCCATCCTGCTCTTGCTGCTGGGCCACCGCGCCGTATCCGCCGAGATCTTCAAATACCGCACGCACAGCCCCCAATTCTGCCAACGCCTGCTGCATCGCACATTTCCCAACCAAGGCGCGGGTGACGCGGATCGCCAAGCTGGTTACGCTGAGCTACGCCATCGCCGCAGGATTATTGTTGTGCTGAACACGCTAACACGCCGCCTTTGCCCACCGCTGGCCATCCTTTTACTGGTTCTGCTGTCACCGGTACAGGCTGCCGAGCTGTTCTATCTTGGGCAGAAAATTCCCGATATCCACAAGCCCTGGAATAGCGCCGACTATCAGCAATTGCTGGAAGCGTTGAACAAGGTCGACAGCACCCAGCTCAACGCCCTGCCCCGGCGCAGCGGCGAGTTCACTGGGCCGATCTATGAGCGCATGGTCAGCGAAGAGAACTTCCGCCCGCAGTTGAATATCTACGCACCGCTTGAACTACGGCAGAACGAAGCCCGTGAAGCATTGTTTCGCCTCAAGGAGCTGATGCGCCTGTATTTCGATTTTCGCGCCGTGCAACAGCCTTATGCTGCCGAGGCGTTGGGTCTGATGAGTTATTCGCTGCGCCAGCAAGCGGTGCTGTTCACCCTGACCACCGAGTTCTGGATGACCCTCTCGGAAACCGAGCAGAGCAACCCGGTACGCCTGCAGGGCCTGCATGAAACCAAGGCCGCAGCGGCCATGCTTACCTCAAGCGCCCTGGACTATCTGGGGCTGACCAAACAGTTCGGCCGCGAAGAGCTGGTGCTTTACAGCGCCGAACTGAGCAAGCAACTACCCGAGCTGTTTATCCATTTAAGCGGAGATGTTCGCGATACGCTGCTGCAACGCGTTGAGCAGCTTGCCCAGCAGCATGCCTATACAGAAGTGCAGACCAACATGCGCGAGTTACAACCGGTGTTGTTGAGTATCCAGCAGGATGTGCAAAGCAAACTCGCAGCGGCCGCGGCGCAGCCGCGCAAGGCGCCCGCACGCAGCCTCGACCTGTCGGTACCGACTGAGTCAGTGCAGTAGACCGAGGCTCTTGGCGCGCGCTACGGCCTGGGTGCGCCGCTCGACGCCAAGCTTGCTGTTGATATGTCGGGCGTGGGTCTTCACTGTATGCAGGGAAATAAACAGGCTGTCGCTGATCTCTTGGTTAGAACAACCCTGGGCGATCAGTTGCAGCACTGCTAATTCACGCGAGCTAAGGGCATCGACCACACCGGCATAGTCGTCCCGGCTGTCCATCTGCGTTGCCTGCGGCAGGTGCTGCCGCAAGGCTTCAATCAAGGGGCTCGGGTCCTGCCCCAGCAACTGCTCGCGCAACCACTCCGGCTGCTGATTTATTAGCCCATGAAATGGCAGTAACCCGCCACCGGCGGCTGCCTGCAAAGCACTGCGCAGCAGCAGCTGCGCTTCGCGCTCGCGCCCGCCAGCACGTAGCAGGGCCACCAATTGCACCTGCGCAATCGCCCCGAGCAACTGTCCGCCGGCGTTCTGCGCCAGCTGGCTCAAACCGCGCAAACGCCGCTCGGCTTGCTCATTCTCGCCCTGCAATCGCTCGTAAGTGGCCAGATGCAGTTGGATATGCAGCGGCAATTGCGGATGAAACTCCGGGGCGGCGGCGGCCTGCTCGCCACCATAAGCATCCAGCAGACGGCTCAACCAAACACCCGCCAGCTCGGTTTGCCCCTGACGCAACCACAACTCACATTTGGTCAGGGTGATCATCGCCAGGTAGTAAATCGGCGGAATATCCCAGATATGCATCAGCCGTTCCGCTTCCGCCAGATGAGCAAAAGCCTGCGGTAAGTTGCCACCGCGCCCTTCCAGGCTGGCCAGCACGCAGTAACCAATCAACACACTGATATCGCGACAGCTACGCGCTTCGGCAATCCCTGCCAGCAGGCGTTGCCTCGCCTGCTGCGGCTGCAGGCGCAGGCTCAGCAGATAGCCTTCATACAGGGTCAGTCGCCCACGCGCAGCGTACTGCCGTTGCGCCGGTAGACTGGCCAGGCGCTGCTGGCCCTGGCGCACTTCGTCCAGCGCGCGCAGCACTTCGCCACGGGCCTGCAGCACGCGCGCGCGGTCGTAATGGGTCAGGGCTTCGAATAGCGGATTACCGACACGCTGCGCCAATTCCAGAGCTTCGCGATTCAGCCCACGCGCACGCCATAAATCACCATGCACGATGGCCAGGTTAGCCAAGCTGGAAAGGCACATCAGGCGCTGGCCATAACGGTCCTGCGGCAAACAACTCAGCGCCTCGCTGCAATAGGCCAGGGCCTTGGCACTGTCGCCACGTCCACGGGCTATCACCCCACTCAGAGCCAGCCATTGCGCCAGCAGGCCTTCCTGCTCACAGCGCTCACGGGCGGGGAGAAAACGCCCCAATTCAGCCAACAGCTCTTCGGCGGCATCCAGCTGACAAGCCAACGCCAGTGCCCAGCCGTACAGCAGAATAAGACGCGGGGTGCTGGTCAGCAGGCTGTCCGGCAAGTCCATTTTCCAGCGCAACAAGGTGGCGACGTTCTGCTCGGCCAGTAATTGTTCTTCGGAGAGGTTCTGCACCAGGTTGGCTGCCACATCCGGTTGGCCTGCGCGCAACGCCTGCTCGATGGCTTCATCCAGCAGGCCCTCTGCGCTGAACCAGCGACACGCTCGCAGGTGCAGGCCTGAGGTTGGTTGCGGGCGACTGCGCAACAGATCGGAAAACAAGTGGTGATAACGAAACCATTTGCCCTGCTCATCCAACGGCACCAGAAACACCTGATGCGCCTGCAGATGACGGAGGATAGCGGCGCTGTCATGGGCATCGCGCAGGGCATCGCATAACTCGGCGCAGAAGCGTTCCAGGCAGGCGGTTTCGTAGAGAAAAGCCTGTACCTCGGGAGGTTGGCGTTCGATTACCTCCTCCAGCAGATAATCATGAATCAATCCATCACTGCCCTGGGCCAGCGCCGGCAGCGCTGCGGACTCCTGCGATTCACTGGCGGCCAGTGACCACAGACGCAAACCCGCGACCCAGCCTTCACTACGCTGCAGCAGAACGGCCAGCGCCTCGGCTGACAGCACGCGGCCCTGCAGCGCGAGTAATTCAGTACATTCCGTATCGCTCAGGCGCAGATCCTGCTCGTGCAACTCCAGCAGTTGCCGCGAAAGACGTAGGCGCGCCAAGTGCCAGTCCGGGCGTTGGCGACTGGTCACCAACATCACCAGGCCGGGCGGCAGATGGCTCAAGAAGAACTGCAAACAGCGGTCGAGCACCGCGCCCTGCGCCAGGTGGTAATCATCCAGCACCAACAGTAACGGTTGCTGAGGATCGAGACGTAGCGCCAGCTCATCGAGCAGACCATCGAGCCATTCTTCAAAGGCAAACGGCTGATGCCGTTGACGCAAGCGCAGCAAGCCCAGCGCTTCCTGCCCAACACCAGGGAAAAACTGCTGCACGCCGCCAAGCAACCGTTCCAGAAAACGCCCCGGATCACTGTCACGCGAACTCAAGCCCAGCCACAGGCTTTGCCAGTGCTCGGGCAAATGCTCGCAGAACTCGATGGCCAATGAGCTTTTACCAAAACCGGCCGGCGCACTGATCAGCAGCAAGCGCCCCGTCAGGCCGCCCAGCAGACGCTCACACAATTCTGGGCGCGCTACGTAACTGGCCGGTAAGGGTGGTCGATAGAAATGCCCGCCCAGTACGTTGGGCGCGGCAACCAAACCAGGAATGCGGGACAGATCAGTCATTAGCCGGTTTCTTGTAGTAGTCAGGCAGAGGCACTACCAATGCCCCGCAGACTAGCCTCTTGATGCGCGCATTTGAAGCCCTTGCGGCCATCAGGTAGCAAACAGCAATGATTGCTCACCACCTATTGAACATTTCCCGGCTTTTATAACAGACATAAAAAAATGGCCGGGAGCCATTTTTAGCGTCACGCCGCGATCGCCCGAAAGGAGGCCGCCATGGATGGCTGGCCATAAAAAACCGGCCCTCAGGGGCCGGTTCTTTATGCAGCATTACTCAGGTTTAGCGTACGCCAGCCTGGCGCAGGGCCGCTGGGGTGTAATCGCTTTCCTTCGCCGGGTAGTCGAACTCGTAAGCACTTTTCTCTTCATTCTTCATACCCAGAGCCAGGTAACGACCGGACAGCAGGTCGTACAGGGTCTCTACGCTGTACCACGGCACTTTCTTGTCGTAGTAGTACTGAGCATGGGCTTCGGCCACACGCCACAGAGTACCGCGACCGTCGTAGTGGTCAATGACAGCGGCTTGCCAGGTGTCTTCGTCAAGGTAGAAGTCACGTTTGGCATAGATATGACGCTCGCCCGATTTCAGGGTTGCAGTCACATTCCATACGCGGTGCAGCTCATAACGAGTCAGGTCCTGGTTGATGTGGCCAGCCTTGATGATCTCGTCATACTTCAGCTTCGGTGAATCCAGACGGTAGCTGTTGTAAGCGATGTAGATGTCCTTCTTACCATTAAGCTTCCACTCGTAACGGTCAGGAGCACCGTTGTACATGTCGAAGTTATCGGAAGTACGCAGGCCATCAGCTGCAGTGCCTGGACCGTCATACGACACCTGCGGCGCGCGACGCACGCGACGCTGACCGGCGTTGTACAACCACGCCAGACGCGGCTCTTTCACCTGGTTGAGGGTCTCGTGTACCAGCAGTACGTTACCCGCCAGGCGAGATGGAGCGGTTACGCGTTGTTTGAAGTAGAACAGCACGTTGCTTGGCTTGCTGGTATCTACATCCTTCAGCGCACCACGGAAGGTGAACTCATCCTGGAAATAAACCAGGCTGTAAGAACCATTGGCCTGCGGAGTAGCCTGAGTTACCAGACGCTTCACGCTGCCGCCGCGATAACGGGTGATGTGGTTCCAGATCGCTTCCAGACCATCCTTCGGAATTGGGAAAGGATAAGCCTGGTCGAAGTTCTCCAGACCGTTACCACCCTCAACCATCTTGGTGTTGACTGCGTTGTTCTTCGCAGCTGCCAGGACGGCATCCGGCATTGTGGCAGTACGGTGGGTCGCGAACACCGGCATTTTGTAGCTTTCCGGGTAACGCTTGAACATCGCCAGCTGGCCAGGGGTCAGCTTGTCTTTGTACTGATCCACATTTTGCGCAGTGATGGTGAACAGCGGCTGCTCATTCGGGAACGGGTCCGAGAGGAAACCGGCAGCATCAGCAGTACCGGCGCTGGCTGGCAGGCCGCCAGTCCAGGCTGGAATAGAACCATCGGCGTTACCCGCCATTTCCGCACCGACTGGCGTCAGCGTGGTACCCAGCTTGGCCGCTTCATCCTGCGACACCGCCGCCATCACACCGCTAGCCAACAGCGAGAGTGTCAGGGCGCCGGTTTGCAGCAGACTTTTTGTTGTTTTCATAGTCATAGTCGTCCTCAAAAATCTCGTCCGCTTAGAAGTTCACGCCAAAGCTGAGCGCAACGAAGTCACGGTCAATTGCAGTGTTGTATTTACCACCAAAGAAGTCGGTGTAAGCCAGGCTGGCGGTGTAGGTGTTCTGGTACTCAGCATCCAGACCCAGGCTGATAGCCTTAGCGCCTTCAGTGAACAGACCATTAGGACCATAACCATCTACGTCATGCGACCAGGACACGCTTGGACGTAAGTTGATACCGGCCATTACGTCTGGGTAATCCCAAATGGCGCGAGCGCGATAGCCCCAAGCAGTGTTAGTGACGAAACCATCGTCTTCACAATACTTGGACTGGTTCTCTCGGCTGTTTGTACCCAAGGTGCTGGCATTGAGGCCTTCGCACGTAGGCAAACCACCGAGAGTTCCGTTAAGCGGGCCTGGACCATAGACCGGGTCACGGCCATAACGCAGATCACTCGAATCTTCCAAACCACCGACATGAACAACACCGATTTCACCTACCAGCGTTAAACGGCTTGCCCCCATAATCTGATCAAAGAAGTGAGTAAAGGTTGTCTGGAACTGAGTAATTTCCTTACGTTTATAACCATTAACTTCAGTGCCAGGCTCGCCAGTAATTAAAGAAGCATTAGCAAACCCTGGCAGCGGGGTAACACCGGCAAAAAGAATATCGGTGGTATTAAGCAGAACAGGAGCATTGGGGCGATAACTTAATTCACCGCTCATGGCGGTTCCAGTAGGCAATGTAGTGGAGAAGCTCATACCATAGAGCTGAATATCCTCTGGGTATTCAACGAAATAATTAGAGTTACCCGCAATAACAAGGGGTCGCAATTGGGCTAATGCCGGAACTGCTCCAGGAAACGCCGCACCGGTAGCAACATTATAAACATCTTGCCCAGGTGCAGCAGCACTGAACGCTGGAGTGCGGCTATGGTAATTTATAAAGTAAGCACCAAACTCAGTATCCAGAGCAGGCGAGAAGTAACGGAAGGCTGTACCGAACTGCCCGCTGTCACGCGCATCACGATCGTCCGAACGGCGAACCAAAACGCCCTCACTATTCTGGTTTACTGCAAGATCCGGACGACCAGCCACAGCTGCAAGCCTGCCATTAACAGCCGCAGCCGCAGCCGGATTATTACTCAGCACACGCAGATTATCGGTACACCCATCAGCGATAATATCTGGCTGGGCAAAGAAAGTTCCGCAGTTATCAGTTACGGTCTGGTCCCATTCCAATTGGTAGAAAGCCTCCATCGAGAGGTTTTCGGTCAGGCTCTGAGAGATGTAAAACATGTTAACCGGAATCAATCCTTCTTTGATCTCAGCACCTGGGCGACGAAATGCGGAGACATCCACCGGATTGATTTCATTGATGCTGTTACGGATAAAAGTACTTTCGCCCCAACTTACAACTTGCTTACCCACTCGAACGGAACCCGGCTGACCGGCGATATCATAGTTGTGGTAAACGAAAGCATCGAGAATCTGAGAGCCGGAGGATTGCGCACCCTCTTTACGGTTGTGATCGTCAATATCTTTAAACAAGCGACTTTCATCTTTCAACTCAAAGTCATACCAGTACTTACCACGTACAAATACGCCGGTATCACCATACTTCAGCTCAAGGTCATGAATACCTTTGAATATCTTGGAGAATGTCTCACCGCGCTTGAAGTTCTGCCGCGAGTCATCCGTAGTTTGCGACAGACCTTGACCACCATTATTGGACCCAATCAGATCTGGATCAGCGCCACGCACCGACCAGCTAGCACCAACCGACAGCGAAGAGTCGAACTGACCTTCGATTTCACCGATATTGAAAGTAACGCCGAATGCAGGTGCGGCGAGGGTGGATGCGAGGCTGACGGCCAGTGGCAGTTTTGCCAGGCGCCAGGTTTGTTTTGTTTTTGTCATCGACGCTACTCCATGTGTTTTTTGTTATGGATGGTGCGGACTATAGCCAGCGGGTACTTCTGCTTGATCCCTCTAAAGTGTGATTTGCAGCCCCCAGGCACTCTGGCTCGCTGGTTTCGGCGTGTTTGGCACGGCCGGCAGAGCCAAGAATGGCTTGGAATGAGCAATTAGCAAGCCAAACGCTTGTTTGACTGATCAGTCACCAAAAACGACTTGGCTTGGCGCGAATTGAACACCCCGCAGCGTTATGCAAGCCACCCTCAGAGAACGCTGTTAAATCGCCTGAAAGCCTTTATCCAAAAGGCTTTCAGGCTATTGAAAGGCAAACGCGAAAACGGGCGAAGCCTGCGCCTCACCCGTGTCTCAGCCCCTTAGACAGTGGACAAAAACGGGCTGCCTGCGGCCTGCCACTGGACGATATCCAGGCGAATGCGTTTCTTATCCAGCTTGCCGACGCTGGTCTTGGGAACTTCGGTAACAAGGGCGATCTGCGACGGTATCGCCCACTTGTTGATGCTGCCCTGATCGACATAAGGCTTGAGGTGTTCCTTAAGGCCCTTGGCATCCAGACTCTGACCTTCGCGCAGCACCAGCAGGGCAAATGGCCGCTCGCCCCACTGCGGATCAACCACTCCCACCACCGCCACTTCACGTACCGCAGGGTGACGGCTGATCAGATCTTCCAGTTCCAGGGAGGAGATCCATTCACCGCCAGTTTTGATTACATCCTTGATGCGGTCGCGGATATCGATAAAGCCAAAGTCGTCGATGGTCGCCACGTCACCAGTGTGCAGCCAGCCGTGTTCCCAAAGCTCAGCACCCTTCTCCGGTTCGCGGAAGTAACCCTGGGTCAGCCACGGCGCACGCAGCACCAGTTCGCCCTGGCTTTCGCCATCAGCCGGTAACAGCGTGCCATCGGCGGACATGATCGCCGCCTCCACCAGAGGCACAGGCACACCAGCCTTGATCCGGTAAGTGGTGCGTTCATCTTCGCTGCCGGCCATCAGCTCATCATTGATATGTGCGCAGGAGATCAGCGGGCAGGTTTCCGACATGCCGTAGGCAGCGGTCAGCTGGATGCCGCGCGCCTTGGCTGCCTCATACAGCGAACGATTCAGCGCGCTGCCACCGATAATCATCTTCAGCCCGCCAAAGTCATGACCCTGAGCCCCAGGGGCGGCCAGCACCATTTGCAGAATGGTTGGCACGCAGTGAGAGAAGGTGACCTTCTCCTCTTTGATCAGGCGGCAGAGCATGTCCGGCTCATAACGGCCGGGATAGACCTGCTTGATCCCCAACATGGTGGCCACATACGGGATACCCCAGGCGTGCACGTGAAACATCGGGGTGATCGGCATATACACATCATTGGTGCCCAGCAGACGGATGCTGTCCAAGCTGCCCAACACGCTGGCTTCGGCCATGGTGTGCAGCACCAACTGGCGATGACTGAAGTACACACCCTTGGGGTTGCCGGTGGTGCCGGTGGTGTAGAAGGTGGTGGCGACCGAGTTCTCGTCGAAATCCGGGAAGTCGTAGCGCGGGCTGGCGGCGGCCAGCAGATTTTCGTACTCACCGACCATGCCGCCCATATCAGCAGTTTTCTCGGCTGCGTCGGTCAGCAGAATGGTTTTCTGTACCGTGGTCAGCTGGCTTTCGATACCTTTGTAGAGCGGCACGAACTCGCTGTTGACCAGCACGAACTTATCGTCGGCATGGTTCATGGTGTAGAGAATCTGCTCAGCCGATAGGCGGATGTTGATGGTATGCAGCACCGCGCCGATCATCGGGATAGCAAACATGCACTCCAGGTAACGGTGGCTGTCCCAGTCCATCACGGCTACGGTGTCACCGGCCTTGACCCCGGCTTCGGTGAGCACATTGGCCAACCGCGCCACGCGCTCATTAAGGGTGGCGTAGCTGTAGCGCAATTGGTCGCGGTAGACGATTTCGCGGGTTTTCTCGTAGCGGATACCGGACAGCAGCAGACGCTTGATCAGCAGCGGCGCTTGGTGGGCATTGTCGGCGGGGGCGATCAGACGGGTCTGCAGCATGGCGGTACCTTATTGTTGGTTTTTTCAGTGCGGCCAATCTAGAGCGCCAACCGCTTGCTCAAATCAGCCCAAAGAATGATTTTCCGCGTGACTCTTTGGGCATTTTTAGTCACGCAGTAGAATCGACGGATCGCGTTCGATGTGTTTGGCCCGCGATCTACTACAAAAACGAGGAGTTTCCTGATGTCCGATATCGTCATCGTCAGCGGCGCACGTACGCCGATGGGTGGTTTTCAAGGCAGCCTGTCGAGCATTGCTGCGGTTGATCTGGGTGCGGCCGCCATTCGTGCTGCAGTTGAGCGCGCCGGTGTTGCGCCTGCCGACGTGCAGGAAGTGATCATGGGCTGCGTACTACCCGCCGGCCTTAAACAGGGCCCGGCCCGTCAGGCATCGCTGAATGCCGGCCTGCCCGCCGCCACCGGCTGCACCACGATCAACAAGCTGTGCGGCTCGGGCATGAAAGCAGTGATGATGGCGTTTGATTCGCTCAAGGCCGGCAGCAATAACGTGATGATCGCCGGCGGCATGGAAAGCATGTCCAACGCGCCCTACATCATGAGCAAAGCCCGCGCGGGCCTGCGCATGGGCCACGGCGAGATCAAAGACCATATGTTCCTCGACGGCCTGGAAGATGCGCGCACCGGTCGCCTGATGGGCTCATTCGCCCAGGAAACCTCCGACCAGTACGGCATCACCCGTGAGCAGATGGATGCCTACGCCATCGAATCGCTGAAACGTGCCCAGGCGGCCATCGCCAGCGGCGCGCTGGATGCGGAAATCGTCCCGATCACCGTCAGCGGCCGTAAGGACGATGTCGTGGTCAAGGATGACGAGCAGCCGCTGAACGCTAACCTGGAGAAAATCCCCGGCCTGAAACCGGCCTTCCGCAAGGACGGCAGCATCACCGCGGCCAACGCCAGCTCGATCTCCGACGGGGCCTCGGCGCTGCTGCTGATGACTGCCGAAGAAGCCGCCAAGCGTGGCCTCAAGCCGCTGGCGAAGATCGTTGCGCATGCCACCCAGAGCCAGGACCCAAGCGAGTTCACCATCGCGCCGATTGGTTCGATCAGCAGCCTGCTGAAGAAAACCGGCTGGGACAAGGCCGAGGTTGATCTGTTCGAAATCAACGAAGCCTTCGCCATGGTCACCATGCTGGCCATCCGTGAACACGGCCTGGATCACGCCAAGGTTAACGTTTACGGCGGCGCCTGCGCCCAAGGCCACCCGGTCGGCTCCACTGGTTCGCGGATCATCCTGACCCTGATCAATGCGCTGAAAAACACCGGCGGCAAGCGCGGCATCGCTTCGCTGTGCATCGGTGGCGGCGAAGCGACGGCGGTAGCGGTTGAGCTGATCTAAAAAAATCCACACTGGCCGCAATGGCCAGTTCAAGCTGCAGTAACGGGCCCGCCTTGTGCGGGCCCGTTGTGTTTTAGATGCCGATCTTATCCAGCGACTTGCCAACCTTGCGCCAGAAGCTGCGTTGCATGCGCTCGGTTTCACCGCTGGCGGCAATCCGCTCGAAGGGCTGCACTTCATGGGTGGCGCCGATTTCCGTATCTGCCACTGCCTTGGCTACCAGTTGTAACGGGCCATCGCCCTGGCTGGGCGCCTGCTCGTTAACCGGTGGTGGATTGAGCTCGTCATAGCGTAGGTAGTAGATACCGCCGGCTTCGGCATCCAGGGTGAAACTGCTAATCAGGGTGAAGTCCAGCGGGCCATCGGCGAAGAAGGTCCAGTGCGTGCCAAACAGCGGCCGGCGCATCTCCAGCTGGTAACTGGCGATATCGAACTCCAGCACCATATAACCATTGCTCGGCAGGCTGCCGATGCGCGCGTTATTCAGAAACAGCGCAGGCGCTTCCATTTCCTGATCGGCCCAGTCACTTTGTGGGCGGTATAGGTAGACCAACGCATGGTTGTCATCACTGAGCGCATGCTCACGGAATGCCTCACCCTCGGTTGCGCCAAAAAACGCCCCCGGGGTCGAGCAACCACTCAAGGCAATCAGCAACACAGCAAGCCAGGGCAGAGCACGCATCGGCAGCATCCTTATCGGTGTAATCGGCCGAGCATAACCCTGCCTGACACTGCCTACACCCGACAAAAGTGCGGGTCAGCGGCGACGGTCAAGCACATTGACCACCAACTGATCCAAAGCGCCCCATACCGATTGCTGCAGCCGCCGCCACCAGGGTCTGGCGCGCCAGTCGGCCAGTGTGATTTCCTGGCTCTCGGCAAAGTCAGCCTGAAAGCTTGCCGCCACACTGGCGGTAAACTGCGGGTCCAGCGCCTCCAGATTGGCGTCCAGATTGAAGCGCAGGTTCCAGTGATCAAAATTGCACGAGCCAACACTGACCCAATCATCCACCAGCACCATTTTCAGGTGCAGAAAACGCGGCTGATACTCGAAGATGCGCACCCCTGCCTTGAGCAACGTGGGGTAGTAGCGCTGGCCGGCAAAGCGCACCGCTGGGTTATCCGTGTGTTGCCCGGCCAATAACAAACGCACCTCAATGCCGCGCTTTGCAGCCTGGCGCAGGGTGCGGCGCACGCGCCAGGTGGGTAGAAAATAAGGCGTCGCCAGCCAGATACGCTGCTTGGAGCCACGCAATGCACGCACCAGCGAGAGCAGTATGTCGCGATGCTGCGAGGCGTCGGCATAGGCCACGCGCCCCAAGCCCTGACCCAGAGCAGGCAATGCCGGCAAGCTCTTCAAGCGCAACGGCATACGGGGTCGCCAGACGATCCAGTCCTGACCCGCCTGCCACTGGCGTTCAAATAACTGTTGCCAGTCGGCCACCAGCGGCCCGCTGATTTCCACCATGACCTCGTGCCAACGGCTGCTGGGGTATTCCGGATGCCAAAATTCATCCGTCGCGCCCGTGCCACCGATAAAAGCAAACTGTCTATCAACCAATAACAACTTGCGGTGATCGCGGTGAAAGTTGCGCAGGCCATGCTTCCAGCGCAGCGGGTTGTACCACTGCACCTGCACGCCGGCTGCCTGCAGGCACTGCCGATCAGCGCTGTACAACCGTTGCCCACCAAAGGCATCCAACAGGCATCGCACGGCAACGCCGCGCTGGGCGGCAGCGCACAAGGCATCAAGCAAAGCGCTGCCGCAGGCGCCGCTTTCCACCAGATAAAGCTCCAGTTCGATCTGCTTCTGCGCCGCATTGATGCGCGCCAGCATCTGCACAAAGAACTGCGGCCCGTCGATCAGCAGCGCCAGCGTGTTACCACGCCGCCAGGGAAAGACGTTATGCGGCATAACCATTCATTCTGGGCATTGCGTCTCACGCATCGTGAATAGGAGACGCCACCATAGCGGCCCGGCAGAGCCTTGCAAACCCTGCCAGGCCTCACCCTCAGGACTCGGGCAACGCAGCCGCTTGCGGCAGCAACTGGCAGCCCTGACGTGGCCCCAGCCACTGCGCAGTTTGAGTGCTGCCCAGACCGCGCGCCGTCACGCGTTTATTGGCTTGATCATCGAAGAAGCCTGAAAGCGCAACATACTGCGCCACATACGCCTCACAGTAGTCGGCCGGGTTGTTCACCACATAGCGACACGAGCAATACTCCTTGGCCGAATAAGCACCGACGATGCCTGGGAAGGCCTGCAGGTGCGTGCGGTTCTGCCAGGCCAGCGCGGCGAGCAACAGCGCAAGAAGCAGCAACAGACTACTGAATGGACGACGGCGGATCATGGCTGCACCTCCTGGGCCAACGCGGCGAGAACCAGCTTGAGGAAATGGTTGCGATCAAAGCTGCCATCGCGGTCATCGGCATAGCGCACGATCAACAGGTTCTCGCTGGCGATCACATAGAGTCCCTGCCCCCAATGCCCGGACGCCACCAGGGTGTCCTCGGGCGCATCCGGCCAGGGCCTGCTCGCCCCAGCCACCGCAGCGTTAAGCCACCAGTGCCCGCCAGGCACCGCCTCACCGGCTAGCTCGGCCTGCAGCTGGTAATTGGCAAAGGGCGTACGGTTGAACTCGACCCAGGCTTTCGGCAGCAACTGCTGCTCGCCCCAACGGCCATCGCGCTGCATTAGCAGGCCAACGCGGGCCAGGTCGCGGGCACTCATATAGGCGTACGAGGAACCGACAAAGGTGCCCGCCGCATCGCGCTCCCACACGGCAGTCTTGATCCCCAGCGGGTCGAACAGCGCGGTCCAGGGGTAATCAGCGTAAGCCTCGGCGCCAACCATGTTCTTCAGCGCGGCGGACAGCACGTTGCTGTCACCACTGGAGTAACGGAAGCGCTTGCCTGGTACGGCATCGGCACTGTGCGCGGCGGTGAAAGCGGCCATATCACTGCGGCCGCGGGTATAGAGCATCGCCACCACCGAGGATTGCAGTGGCGCGTATTCATAATCCTCCTGCCAGTCCAGACCCGAGGCCCAGTTGAGCAGATGACCGACCTTGACCTGCGGGTGGGCGGCAAACGGCGGGTAGTAATCGGCCACCGGTGCATCCAGCTTGAACAGGCCCTGTCCGTAGGCCACGCCCATGGTGGTGGCGAGCAGGCTCTTGGCCATCGACCAAGTCAGATGCGGTGTAGCAGCAGTCGTCGGCGCGGCGTAGCGCTCATAAACGACGTGACCATCGCGGACCACCAGCAGGGCGTCGGTGCGCACACCCTTACGGGTCGCATCATCACGGGTCGGGAAGGCGTAGTTTTCCAGTTCGCTCAGCGCAGCGTTGGGTGCGGCCAACTGGCTGTCCCAGTCTTCACCTGGCCAGTTTTCGGCCTGCGCTGTTACGCAAGCCAAGCCGATGACACACGCCAGAATCAGCCGCCGTGCGGGAAAGAGATTGAAGGACATTGCACAGCCTCTGCGGGATCGGAGGCGGCACCCTAGCATGCGTTTGACGCCGACAAAAAGCGCCGAACACGCCGGTTTACCCAGTGATTCGGCGCGAAAAGTCACTGCGCAAACTTAGGCCGCTATTTCGGCAGACGGTAATCCTCCGGCCCCATCAAATCCATGCCGCACTCCAGATTCTCGATCCAGTAGAGGAAGGCATTGATCATTTCCGCGCCGACAAAAGGCCGGCCGTGCTGTGGCACGATCATCGCCACATCCATCTCACGGACCATCGCCGCCCACAGTCGGCAAACTTTGTTGCTAGCCATATAGCGTCGGTGAAAACCGAGCATGTTCGGCACATGGTTGATGAAGTCCGTTACCGGATGCGCGTCGTCGACCAGCGAGGCGCCCATATCGCCGGAAAACAGAATCTTGCTCACCGGGTCATACAGCTGGAAGTTGCCAACCGAGTGAAGAAAGTGCGCAGGCACCGCCTTGAGCGTGCATTTGCCCAGGGCAAACGCCTGACCACGATCCGGCAGCGCAATAATCCGGTCGAAAGTATTAATGCCGCGACTCAGCGCCAGGTAGTTGGCCGTCAGGTGCGGCAGAAAGCGCGCCCAGAGCTTGGAGCAGATCACTCGCGCGCGGGTGTGCAGCAGCCATTTATCCAGCGAGGCTATGATGTCCGGGTCCTGGTGCGAGGCGAAGATATAGGTCAGGTCCTGCACCGGAATATGCTTGGACAGCTCCAGCGACAGCGGCGTATAGGTCAGATCACCACCCGGGTCGAGCAGCAAGTACTGCTCGTTGTCGGTGATCAGAAACTGATTGGACTGCACACCCTCCCCGCTGACCAGATCATCGAACATCATGCATTGATGCTCGCCGTTATCGAACAGCACTATGGGCTCGCGTCGCATGGCAGGCTCTCTCCCGAAAGCCGGCGAGCTTAACCACCTGCCGTAATCGGCTTACTGATCTGGATCAAGCCGGCCGACATACACCGGTTAGACCCGTAGCCCGGATGCACTTCAGGGCAATCCTCAGCCTATGCAACCGCTGCCGGATTACATCCGGGCTACGTGCAGCAATCGATTTAGAGAGTGACGCCAAGCACCGCCTGGGCCTTCTGCAAACGCTTGCTGCGCGCGCTGCCGGCAATCACAAGCAGGCCTTTGTCGCGTTGCCAGAGCTGCGCCCAGCGCGCTTCGCCAGTGGCAAAAGCGCTATCGAGTTCGGTACGCAAGCTGTCGAACTGGGCAAACAGCCCGGCCAGCAACAGATGGCCCGAAGCCGAGTTCGGGCATTGCCGCGCCACCTCCGCACAGCCGGCCAACAGACCAAGCAGGCGCAACTGTAAAGCCTGCGTCCAGGCCGACTCCTGACCCACCCCGATAAGCCAGGCGGTGAGCGCCGCCAGCACATGGGTGTCTTCCAGGGTGCGGAAAGGCTTTACGTAATCATCCCAGCCATCGCCAGGCAGCCGCTCGCACTGCGCGTCTTGCAGATGCAGGCGGCCATGGCTGATATCCGGCATCAAGGGTAACGCCGGCAGTGTCTCGATCTGCACACCCGGCGCGCCATTGCGCACCACCCCCAGAGCAAGCTGCACCGGCGCGCCGTCGGCCTCCTCGCGAGCAGCCACCAGCAGCCAGTCGGCGGCCTCGGCAGCGGTGACGAAATCCTTGCGGCCCTCAAGGGTCAGCGCGCCGATCCGCGTATTCATATCCGCCGGGCGGGTGCTGCGGTTCTCGGTCACGCACAGCGCGCCCAAAGTCCAGGGCGCAGCCGGCCAGAGCGCGCGCAATGCGCCTTGATAACCGGCAAGAAACGCCAGCCCCGGGGTCGCGGCCAATCGTCCGCCGAGCAGAGCCAGCTGCAACGGGAGCGGGTTGCCGATGCGTTCGAGCAGGCTGGCGTACCACTCCTCCAGTCCCGCGACCGGCAGACGCGCTTGCGGGCTCAACAGCTGTTGCCAGGGCATGCATTGCTCCTTGTAGGGGTTATTGAAAGCACTGTCACACAAGCATCACCAAAGATTCACGGAGGTGACACCGCCGCTACCTAGCCTGAGCTTGCCCAACAAGATCGACCGGCTGCAAGGCAAAAAGCCGGCTAACGGAGATGACGGCATGACCCAGATGGCAATCACCCGCGACCGCACCACCCCCGCTCGTCGCCTGCAGGCCGAGCGCTTACACGGCGCTGCCGCCCTGCGCGAAGCTCAGGCGCTGCGCTTTCGCGTATTCAGTGCCGAATTCGATGCCAAGCTCAAAGGTGCCGAGCAGGGCCTGGACATGGATGACTACGATATTCACTGCCAACACATCGGCGTGCGTGACCTCAATAGCGGTGAGCTAGTAGCCACCACCCGCCTGCTCGACCATCAAGCCGCAGCCGGTCTCGGGCGTTTCTACAGCGAAGAAGAATTCAGCCTGCACGGCCTGCCGCACCTCGAAGGGCCGGTGCTGGAAATCGGCCGCACCTGCGTCGACGCCGCCTACCGCAACGGCGCGACCATCGCCGTACTCTGGGGCGAGCTGGCCGAAGTGCTCAACGAAGGTGGTTACCGCTACCTAATGGGCTGCGCCAGCATCTCCATGCAAGACGGCGGCATTCAGGCCCAGGCAATCATGCAGCGCCTACGTGAGCGCTACCTGTGCAACGAACACCTGCGCGCCGAGCCGAAAACCCCGCTGCCGGCGCTGGATGTGCCGAGTAACGTGATCGCCGAAATGCCGCCACTGCTCAAGGCCTATATGCGCCTAGGCGCGAAGATCTGCGGCGAGCCATGCTGGGACCAGGATTTCCAGGTTGCCGACGTATTTATCCTGCTCAAGCGCGACGAACTCTGCCCGCGCTATGCACGGCATTTCAAAGCCGCTGTTTAACAGCAGGTCGGAGTAATGTTGCGCAACTCGCCGGCACTCTGTAGACAGTGCCGGCGTTTGTGTTTTTGCCGCGAGAGAGTTCGATGAAGAAAGTGCGTTTGTACCTGCGCCTGGCGCGCCTGCTGTTAGTGATCAGCTTCGGCACCCTGCTGGCGGCGGCTATCACCCTGCTCGAACGCCTGGTGCGGCATGACCTGATGCCGACTCGGCAACGCCTGACCCGTTGGTTTCTCGCGCGCCTGGCGGCGGCCTTGCCGTTCCGCTTGCAGGTACAGGGCGAGCTGCCACGTCAGCCGATGCTGTGGGTCAGCAATCACGTGTCCTGGACCGATATTCCGCTGCTCGGCATGCTCACCCCGCTGTCCTTTCTGTCCAAGGCCGAGGTGCGTACCTGGCCGGTGGCTGGCTGGCTGGCGCACAAGGCCGGCACGCTGTTTATCCGCCGCGGCTCAGGTGATAGCGGCCTGCTCAGCCAGCAGCTGGGCAACCACTTGCAACGCGGGCGCAACCTGCTGATCTTCCCCGAAGGCACCACCACCGATGGCCTCGGCCTGCGCACCTTTCATGGCCGCTTGCTGAGCAGTGCGATCGACAGCGGTGTGTCTGTGCAGCCGGTGGCCATCCGTTACCTGCGCAATGGCCAGCCGTGCAGCGTGGCGCCGTTTATCGGTGATGACGACATGCTCTCGCACCTGCTGCGCCTGCTCGGCAGCGAGCTGAGCGAAGTGCAGATCCAGCTGCTGACGCCGATTGCCAGCAGCGAGCTGAACCGCAATGCCCTGGCCCGCGCGGCGCAGCAGGCGATCAGCCAGGCGCTGTTTGGCGCGGCAGACGCAGCTGAAACAGCAGGCACGCAAACAGAAAGCCAGGCGGCCTAGCAGGCCGTTGAAAAAACGTAGGCGAGGCAGGCAAGACAAGGCGCCACGCCAGTAACAGCCTCCGGCTGGTCAAAACGGCGAGGAAGCGGAGTTTACTGGTGTAAATGAGCATTCCGAGCCTGTTTTTAACGCAGTATTGCCAACGCAGGTAGTCTTTCAACGGCCTGCTAATCGGCGAGCCCACGCTCACGAGCCACGAAGGCCTGTAACTCAGGATAGAACTGGCGAAAGTCCTCCAGCAGCGGCTGATACAGCCGCTCCAGCTCGGCCGCACCGCCCGCCAACAACCCAGGCCGCGACAGACGCCGGTCGATCCCCGCAACCACCCGCTCCAGCACGGCAAATTCGCGGTAACTGCCCAGCCAGTCCTGCGCGGCCATGCGCGGTGCGATCAGCGCCAGGCGTTCGGGCAAACGCGGTTCGTCAGCCAGCACCTGATACACCCGCCCGGTAAAACGCGGCAGTGGCTCGGCGGCATAGTCGCCCCAATTCAGCGCCAGGCAGTGATCGAAAAACACATCCAGCAAGATGCCGCTATAACGCCGCCGCTCAATGGCAAAACGCGCCCGTGCTTGCGCTTGCAACGGGTGACTGTCGGTGAATACATCGATGCGACGGTGCAGGCGGATCGCCGCCTCGATATCCGCCGGCCACTGACCAGCCAACGGCCCTTTGACGAAATCGCCATACAGGCTGCCCAGCAATTGAGCCGGCGCGTCACCGCCGAGGTGTAAATGCGCGAGGTAGTTCATGGCCTCAGCTTACACATCAGCACGCGTGATGATGACTATCGCCACGAACGATCTGTATATCGTCAGCAACCGATATAAGGTTCGCCTCATCGCGATATGACGTTACAGCGCACAGGGGATAACCCGCATGCAACTCGACATCGATGAAGTGATCAAGGCACTGGCCCATCCGGTGCGGCGCGACATCCTGCACTGGCTGAAGGACCCGCAGGCGTATTTCGCCGATCAGGACCATCCGCTGGAAATCGGCGTGTGTGCCGGCAAGATCGACCAGCGCACTGGCCTGTCGCAATCAACAGTCTCAGCGCACCTGGCAACCCTGCAGCGCGCCGGCCTGATCAGCAGCAAGAAGGTTGGCCAGTGGAACTTCTTCAAACGCAATGAAGAGACCATCCAGGCGTTCCTCAACCACATCAGCCAAGCGCTCTAAAGCAAACTTTTCATCCACCATTTTTCAGGAGCTGACGGCATGCCTGCAGCGCTTCTCGTCCTCGCTTTGTCCGCGTTTGCCATCGGCACCACGGAATTCGTCATCATGGGCCTGCTGCCGGAAGTGGCGGGCGACCTCGACGTGTCGATCCCCGGTGCCGGCTGGCTGGTTACCGGTTACGCCTTGGGCGTCGCCATCGGCGCGCCCTTTATGGCCCTGGCCACTGCTAGCTGGCCGCGCAAGGCCTCACTGCTGACGCTGATGAGCATCTTTATCGCCGGCAATCTGTTCTGCGCCCTGGCCAGCGATTACCAGATGCTGATGCTCGCCCGGGTGATCACCGCCCTCTGCCATGGTGCGTTCTTCGGCATCGGCTCGGTGGTTGCCGCCAGCCTGGTGCCGGCCAATCGCCGCGCCTCGGCCGTAGCCTTGATGTTTACCGGCCTGACCCTGGCCAACGTGCTCGGCGTACCGCTGGGCACCGCGCTCGGTCAGTACGCTGGCTGGCGCTCGACCTTCTGGGCAGTGACCTTGATTGGCGTAATCGCCCTGATCGGTTTGTGGCGCGTACTGCCGAACAAAACCGATGAAACCAAGGCCGACTTTGCCAGCGAAGTACGTGCCCTGCGCGGTGCTGGCCTGTGGTTGGCGCTGAGCACCACGGTACTGTTCTCCGCGTCGATGTTTGCCCTATTCACCTATATCGCGCCGCTGCTCGGTGATGTCACCGGCGTATCACCCAACGGTGTGACCTGGACCCTGCTGCTGATCGGCCTCGGCCTGACTCTCGGCAACGTACTCGGCGGCCGCCTGGCCGACCGCAGCCTGAAAGCCACCCTGGTCGGCGTGTTCGTCGCCATGGCGCTGATCTCCACCCTGTTCAGCTGGACCAGCCAAGCGCTGATCCCAGCCGAAATCACCCTGTTCCTCTGGGCCACCGCCGCCTTCGCTGCCGTGCCTGCCTTGCAGGTCAATGTGGTGGCCTTTGGCAGCGGCGCACCGAACCTGGTATCGACCTTGAATATCGGCGCCTTCAACCTCGGCAATGCCCTTGGCGCCTGGGTTGGCGGCCTGGTAATTGCCGAAGGCTTTGGCCTGACCCGCGTTCCCTTGGCAGCGGCAGCCCTGGCCATATTGGCGCTGCTTGCCACCCTGCTGACCTTCAGTACCCGCACTCCTGCACCTGAACTTGCACTCAACGAATAACCTGAGAGGACCGCCCCATGGCTACGCTTTCTGACCCGATCAAAATCGGTGACCTTGAACTGAACAACCGCATCATCATGGCGCCGCTGACCCGCACCCGCGCCGATAAAGGCCGCGTACCCAATGCCTTGATGGCCGAGTACTACGTGCAACGTGCCAGCGCAGGGCTGATCATCAGCGAAGCCACCGCCGTGACCCCGATGGGCGTCGGCTACCCAGATACCCCCGGCATCTGGTCGAATGATCAGGTGCGCGGCTGGAGCAATATCACCAAAGCCGTGCACGCTGCTGGCGGCAAGATCGTTCTGCAGCTGTGGCACGTTGGACGCATTTCTGACCCGATCTATCTCAACGGCCAACTGCCGGTAGCACCGAGCGCCATCCAGCCAGCCGGGCATGTCAGCCTGGTACGTCCAATGAAGGACTTCGTTACCCCGCGCGCGCTGGAAACTGAAGAAATCGCCGACATCGTTGATGCCTATCGCCTGGGCGCCGAAAACGCCAAAGCGGCTGGGTTTGATGGCGTAGAAATTCACGGTGCCAATGGTTACCTGCTCGATCAATTCCTGCAGAGCAGCACCAACCAGCGCAGCGACCGCTACGGTGGCAGCCTGGAAAACCGCGCGCGCCTGCTGCTGGAAGTCACCGATGCGGCAATCGAAGTCTGGGGCGCAGGCCGTGTTGGCGTGCACCTCGCGCCACGCGCCGACAGCCACGACATGGGCGACGCCAACCGCGCCGAGACTTTCACCTACGTGGCGCAGGAGCTGGGCAAACGCGGCATCGCCTTTATCTGCGCCCGTGAAAAGGAAGCTGACGACAGCCTGTCGCCAAGCCTGAAAGAAGCCTTCGGCGGCGTGTTTATCGCCAACGAGCGCTTCACCAAGGCGCAGGCCAATGCCTGGCTGGCAGAAGGCAAGGCCGATGCGGTGGCCTTCGGTATCCCGTTTATCGCCAACCCGGATCTGCCGGCGCGCCTGGCACAGGATACCGAGCTGAACACTCCGCACCCGGAAACTTTCTACGGCCAAGGCCCGGTCGGCTATATCGACTATCCGATGCTGTAAGCCGGAGGCTGCCGCTCTGTCGTAGGAGGGGCTTTAGCCGCGATTGCGTTATCGAACGTTCGCCGCTAAAGCGCCTCCCACAGAGGCTCGCCAGTATCTACCTAAGGTTTA
The DNA here is from genome assembly GCF_963970955.1 of Pseudomonas sp. EA_35y_Pfl2_R111. NCBI lineage: Bacteria > Pseudomonadati > Pseudomonadota > Gammaproteobacteria > Pseudomonadales > Pseudomonadaceae > Pseudomonas > Pseudomonas sp. EA_35y_Pfl2_R111. Next base: position 1,023,131 of record NZ_CAXAOM010000001.1, read on the forward strand.
AACGCCTCAAAAAAGCCCGCCAATTGGCGGGCTTTTCCGTTGCGACTTACTCAGCGTGCGTCGATCTGCTGCTGCAAGTTCTGCACCTGCGCCTGCAGGGTGCTGATATTGCGGGTCATCTGCGCGCGGAAGGCGTCGAACTCAGCCGTGCTGCTGCCGGCGGAACGGGTTTCCAGATCGCTTTTCAGCACCAGCAAGTCCTGCTCGACACGAGCGATGGCCTGGTTGGGGTTGCCCTGTTTCTTCAGCGCATCGATCTCGCCGCTCAAGCTGGCAAGCTTCTCGTCCAATTTGCTCTGCCCAGCCAAAGCACTTTTCAGGGTGGCTTGCTCGCTTTTCAGCGTTGCCTGCTCGGCGTTAAGTTTCTTCAGAGTGGCTTCGAGCTTTTCACCGCCGCCTTCCTGCCCCTTCAGCTGTACGGCCAGCTGCTCAAGGCGTTTGCTCTGCTCACTCTGCTGGCTGGCGGCGCCCTGCTGTTGCTTGCTCAGCTCGGCCAGTTTGCTTTCCAGCTGCTTGACCTGCAGCTTCAACGCTTCACTGCCGCTGGTAACTGAAGATTCAGTGGCCACCACCTTCCCGGAAATGTCCTGAATCCGCCCAGCCGCTTCCTCGCTGATGCGCGCGAAGCTCTCCTGGGTGGCCACCAGTTGCTGCTCCATCAGGCTGATCTGCTGAAAGCTCCACCAGCCGAGCCCGCCCAGGGCAATCATCAATGCACCGACCAGCGCCCAGAGTGGACCGGTACTGGCCGACTTAACCGGTGCAGCGGCCGGCGCGCGGCCATAAGTGTTGCCGCGCGCAGGCTCCGGGTGATCGGTGGCGTAGTCATCGTGATCGCGCTGATCAGCCCGCAGGCTGGGCACGTGATCGAGTTCGTCGTGGGCATCGTTACGCATGGGTCAACCTTCAAGAAAGCGCGGGGGGTGCAAATTGCCGCGCAGTATAACGGTTCGCGCGCAGCGCTTCAGTGTCGCGCCATGCCAGTGCGAGGCGCACCGACGAAGGGCATGACACAGGCCATCGACTCGCTGCAGCCTGCGCAGCTCCACAGAATGTGAACTGGTATGCGCTTTGCAGTTGTCTATTTGCGACGTTTTCGTAGCACCAGGGAGCAAAGGTGCTGCAGGCGCGATCCGCACGCGGGAAACGCGGCGTGACCAGGCGGGTGGCATTGCGGATGGATGACACCCAGCCCACTTGCCCACTTGTAATAGCTAGGGGGAAAGATCCATGGAGCTGAACAGAGAAGTACTGGATTGCATGATGAGCCTGCGCCGCAGGCTGCGCGAAGAACTGACGGTGGACATTCGCATGAGCCAGCCTGATGCGATCAACAGCATGCTCAGCGCTTGCCTTACCTCAAGCAACGAAGAAACCCGTCAACTGGGACAACTGCTGGCCCAATACAGCGACCGCCCCTTCGGCGAGCCCGCGACCACGCCACGTATGCAGGCCGGCCACCCGCTGCTGGTGGAAGACCTAGCCCAACGCCCACCCACCAGTGGTTCGGTAAGGATGTATCGCGGACAGCGCGTCTACGCCTAACACCGGTTTATACGCTGTCAGCTCGGGTGATGCGCCTGCCACCAGGCGCAGAACTCATCCAGCGCACTCCATAGGCTGACCTTGGGTTCGTACTCCAGATACTGCTGCGCGCGGCTGATATCCAGGGAGAAATCCTTGGCCATCACCGCCACCCCTAGGCGGAACAGGGTAGGCTCCGGGCGACCGGGTAGCAGCTTGCAGACGCCTTCATTCAGCGCCGCCGCGCCATATGCCAGGCCATAGGGCAGATGGCGGGTCACCGGCGGCAGGTCGAGTTTGCGCAGCACATAATTGACTACGTCCCACAGCGGCACCGGCGCGCCATTGCTGATGTTGTAGACCTGCCCCAGCGCTGGCCCGGTCGCCAGCAGGCAGCTCATCAGCGCCTCGTTGAGGTTATGCACACTGGTGAAATCGACCTTGTTCAGGCCGTTGCCAATAATCGACAACCGTCCCTTGCGCTGCATATTGATCAGGCGCGGAAAGATGCTGGTATCGCCCGCCCCGGTGACAAAACGCGGACGCAGCGCCAGCACCTCCAGGCCGAACTCCTGGGCGGCAAACACCTGCTGCTCGGCGAGAAACTTGGTTTTGCCGTAGTGATCGGAAAAACGCTTGGGCAGCTGCTCTTCACGCAGGCCGATATGCGCCTGACCATCGAAATACACCGACGGCGACGACAAGTGCACCAGGCGCCGCACCTTCTGTTTCAGGCAGGCATCCACCACGTTCTCAGTGACCGTGACGTTGGCCTGATAGAAGTGCTCGTAACGCCCCCAGACGCCGACAGCGCCGGCGCAGTGCACCACCGCCTCAACATCCTGGCACAGCTGCTGCACCAGCTCCGGGTCGGACAGATCGCCCTGCACAAACTCCGCGCCAAGTGAGCACAGATGCTCAACGCCCTCGGCACGGCGGCCGTTGACCCGCACACTCAAGCCCTGCTCCAAAGCAAAGCGGGCGAAACGCCCACCGATAAAGCCACTGGCCCCGGTTACCAGAATCTTCATTGCCGCCCCCTTTGCCTTGATTGCAGGCCACTCTAACAGCGCACGCCGGCCGCTGCCGTGGCATTGCAAGCCAGAACAACGACTGCACACACCCTGCGATAGGCCAACACGCCCGCTCACAGCGGCTAAGCTGCCAAACGCAAACCTAATAACAAAGAAGGAGCACGGGATGGCGACGCACTGGATGATTTACGGAGCCAATGGTTACACCGGCCACCTGCTGGCCGCCGAGGCCAAGCGCCAGGGCCTCACGCCCATTCTGGCTGGGCGCAACCCGGCCGCCGTACACGCCCTGGGCAGCCTGCTGGGCCTGGAGTGCCGGATATTCGATATCCATCAGCCGCAGCGGGCCAAGGAAGCCCTGGCCGATATCGCCGTGGTCGCCCACTGTGCCGGACCGTTCTCTGCCACCAGCGCGCCGATGCTCGACGCCTGCCTGGCCAGCGCCACCCATTACGTCGATATCACCGGTGAAATCAGCGTATTCGAGGCGGCCCATCAACGCGATCAACAAGCGCGCGAACTGGCCGTGGTGGTTTGCCCCGGCGTGGGTTTCGATGTGATCCCCAGCGATTGCCTGGCCGCCTGCTTGCACCAGGCTCTGCCCGATGCCACGCACCTGGCGCTGGGCTTCGACAGTGGTAGCGGGCTATCGCCCGGCACCGCAAAAACCTCGGTGGAAGGCCTGAAGTTTGGCGGCAAGGTACGCCGCGCAGGCGTTATCACCGATGTGCCGCTGGGTTATAAACGCCGCACCATCAACTTTGGCCGCGGCGAGAAAACCGCCGTGACGATTCCCTGGGGCGATGTCTCCACCGCCTACCACTCCACCGGCATCGACAATATCGAGGTGTATCTGCCGACGCCGACAGCGGCCGCAATAGTGATGCGCCTGATCGACCCGCTACGCGCCCTACTGGGCCTGGATGCGGTTCAGAACTGGCTCAAGCGGCTGATCGAAAAGCGTGTCAGCGGCCCAGATGAAGCCAGTCGTACGCGCCAACGCACCTGGCTGTGGGGCGAGGCACGCAATGCTGCGGGCGCGGTGAAAACCGCGCGCCTGGAAACCGCCAACGGCTATGACGTCACCGTGCACGGTGCCTTGCTGGCCGTGCGGCACTTGCTCGATTACAACGGCCCTGGCGGCTACTTCACCCCCAGCAAACTGCTCGGCGAGCGCTGCGTGGAACAGCTGCCGGGCTCGAGCAAGGTGGTTATCAGCTAAGCGTCACCAGGCTGTGGCCTGCGGCCTGGGTAAGGTGGCGCGTCAGCTGATTAAGCAACTCGCCGCCATTGCGCCAGTGATGCCAGTACAACGGCACATCGATTGGCCGGTCGCTGATCAATTCAACCAGCTCGCCACGGGCTGACTCCCCCAGCACCTGCAGCTCGGGGATCAGCCCCCAGCCAAACCCGGCCTGAGCCAGACGGATAAAACCTTCGGATGACGGGCACAGATGGTGGGCAAAACCACCTTCGACGCCCAGGCTGGACAGATAACGGTGCTGCAACAGGTCATCCGGGCCGAACACGATAGCCGGTGCATGGGCCAACGCCTGCGCCGTTACTCCATTCGGAAAATGCCGAGCGATAAACGCCGGGTTGGCCATGGCGCGATACCGCATCGCCCCCAGCAGCACAGCGCGAGCGCCAGCTACCGGGCGTTCGCTGGCACACACGCAGGCCGCCACTTCGCCGGCGCGCATGCGCTTGAGACCGACCTCCTGATCCTCCACCACCAGATCCAGCAGCAAGCGCTGCTCGGTACAGAAGGCGCCCACGGCACCCGCCCACCAGGTGGCCAGGCTGTCGGCATTCAACGCAATGCGCAGACGCTCCGGCAAGCCGCCCTCATCCAGCCCCGGCACCTGCGCCTGAATATCGCGCTCCAGCAAACGCACCTGCTGCACATGGTTAAGCAGACGCCGGCCGATTTCCGTCGGCGCCGGCGGCACCGCACGCACCAGCACCGGCTGGCCGACCCGTGCTTCCAGCAGCTTGATCCGCTGTGACACCGCCGATTGCGACAACCCCAGCACCTGCGCCGCACGCTCGAACCCGGCCTGTTCCACAACCGCGGCTAGAGCGGCGAGAAGTTTGTAATCCAACAAAATAAGATTTCCTAATGAGCAATCAGGATTATTGGTTTCTCTTATATACCCAGGCACAGCAGACTGACCAGCATCACCACTCTGAACAAGGCAATCCACATGGCCGGCGAAACCTCACTGACAACCTTACTGCGCAGCATGAGCCCACAACTGAACGATGGTGCTTACGTGTTCTGCAGCCTGAGCGATGCCACGCAGCTGGACGGTGTGCAGCCGTTGGGCTGCTTTCAGGAGGCCGAAGGCCTCACGGTGATCCTGCTGCGCCAGCAGGCCGAACAACTGCGCTTGCCCTACAGCTACGTGGCCGCCTGGCTGACGTTACATGTGCATTCGGCTCTGGAAGCAGTTGGATTGACGGCTGCCGTCGCCAGCGCACTGGCGCAAGCCGGGATCAGCTGCAACGTGATCGCCGGCTTCTACCACGACCACCTGTTCGTCGCCCACGTCGATGGGCCGCGCGCGCTGGCCGTGCTGCAACAGCTCAGTGAGCAAGCGGAGTAACCGAGATGTGGCAAAGCTATAGCAACGGATTACTGATCGCCGCCGGGCTGATCATCGCCCTTGGCGCGCAGAACGCTTTTGTCTTGGCGCAAAGCCTGCGCCGCGAGCATCACCTGCCAGTGGCATTGCTCTGCGTAGTCTGCGATGCGTTGCTGGTCACCGCCGGAGTCTTCGGCCTGGCCGCCGTATTGGCGCAAAACCCGATTCTGCTGGGTGTGGCGCGCTGGGGTGGCGCGGCCTTTCTGCTCTGGTATGGAACCCAGGCGCTGCTGCGCGCCAGTCGTCCGCAGGCGCTGAATCAGGCTAGCGACAGCGGCCCACGCTCACGCAAGGCGGTGCTGCTGGCAGCCCTGGCGGTGACGCTGCTCAACCCGCATGTGTACCTCGACACCGTACTGCTGATCGGCTCACTCGGCGCGCAGCAACCGGTGCCCGGCGCCTATGCCCTGGGCGCGGCCAGCGCTTCATTAATGTGGTTTTTCTGCCTGGCCCTTGGCGCGGCCTGGCTCGCGCCGTGGCTGGCGCGCCCGAGCACCTGGCGCTTTATCGACCTGGGCGTGGCCTTGATGATGTTCAGCATTGCCTGGCAACTGTTGAGCAACCCCGGGATGCTCTAAAACGGCCCTGCAGCGACGCGCCGAGGTGGTTTTCCACACAGTTGCCGCGTGTTTAAGGCGCAGTGCCGGTGCTATGATCCAAGACCTGCGGCGCAAAGAGATAACTCACGCCGCTTAGATAGCCGCCCGTGATCGGCTTCGCGCACACCGCCCCTGACCTGATTAGGAGATAAACCATGGCTTTCGAATTGCCGCCGCTGCCCTACGCACATGACGCCCTGCAGCCGCACATTTCCAAGGAAACCTTGGAGTTCCACCACGACAAGCACCACAACACCTACGTCGTGAACCTGAACAACCTGGTCCCAGGCACCGAGTTCGAAGGTAAAACCCTGGAAGAGATCGTCAAGACCTCTTCCGGTGGCATCTTCAACAACGCCGCTCAAGTCTGGAACCACACCTTCTACTGGAACTGCCTGGCGCCAAACGCTGGTGGCCAGCCGACTGGCGCCCTGGCTGACGCGATCAACGCGGCCTTCGGTTCCTTCGACAAGTTCAAGGAAGAGTTCAGCAAAGTTTCCATCGGCACCTTCGGTTCCGGTTGGGGCTGGCTGGTGAAGAAGGCTGACGGCTCCCTGGCTCTGGCCAGCACCATCGGCGCCGGCTGCCCGCTGACCAGCGGCGACACCCCGCTGCTGACCTGCGACGTATGGGAACACGCCTACTACATCGACTACCGCAACCTGCGTCCGAAGTACGTCGAGGCGTTCTGGAACCTGGTCAACTGGGACTTCGTAGCGAAAAACTACGCCGCCTAAGTACCTGCGTTACCCACAAGAAACCCGGCCCAGTGCCGGGTTTCTTGTTTTTGCGAGCAAGGATCCGCCACCGCGTGCAGTCCAAATAACGTCTCCTCGTCACGTGGACACGTGCTAGGCCCGCGACTAGCGCATTCCCGCGAAGCGCTGTTGAGCGCCTTATCGCTGGCCGCCCGGACCAGGGCGAAACCTCGCCTGCAGCCATCCTTAACAAGCGAGTATTGATCGCCGCTCCTCTCTATAAACATGAGTGCGTAAGGCAGGACAACTCTCACCCCGAAGAAAAACCGCCCAACGGCACTCAAGCCATAAGCAACTCGCACCGACACAATGCACGCAGTCAACACGCTGCCAGCGTCCGCGCCATTGCCGCACAGATAATTTGTTCGACAAAGTTTGATAATGGCCCTTTGACTGCAAGCGCGACTTTGCCAATACTCACTAGCGTCTGACGCCGAAGGCCTCGAACAAGGAACCACCATTTGAAGCTGGAACTCAAAAACAGCTTGTCACTTAAGTTGCTCCGCGTAGTGCTGTTATCAGCACTGATCGTCGGCGTAGTCTTGAGTCTCGCGCAGATTGTTTTCGACGTTTACAAAACACGTCAGGCGGTGGCCAACGATGCACATCGCATTCTCGGCATGTTCCGCGATCCCTCCACCCAGGCGGTCTACAGCCTGGACCGGGAAATGGGCATGCAGGTCATCGAAGGGCTGTTCCAGCATGAGTCGGTGCGCATGGCCGCCATCGGCCACCCCAACGAGCCGATGCTGGCGGAGAAAGCCCGCGAGCAAGTCGACATACCTACTCGCTGGCTGACCGACCCGATCCTCGGCAAAGAGCAAAACTTCACCACCCAGCTGGTTGGGCGCGGCCCCTACAGCGAATACTACGGCGACCTCAGCATTACCCTCGACACGGCACCCTACGGTGAAAACTTTGTCACCAACTCGGTGATTATCTTTATCTCCGGCGTGCTGCGCGCCCTGGCCATGGGCCTGGTGCTGTATTTGGTCTATCACTGGCTGCTGACCAAACCGCTATCAAAGATCATCGAGCACCTGACCAACATCAACCCGGACCGGCCTAGCGAGCACAAGTTGCCGATGCTCAAGGGCAACGAGAAGAACGAGCTGGGCCTGTGGATCAATACCGCCAACCAGTTACTCTCCTCCATCGAACGCAACACCAACCTGCGCCGTGAAGCGGAAAACAGCCTGCTGCGCATGGCCCAGTACGACTTCCTCACTGGCCTGCCAAATCGTCAGCAACTGCAACAACAACTCGACCAGATTCTCGAAGACGCCGGCCGCCTGCAACGCCGCGTGGCCGTGCTGTGCGTGGGCCTGGATGATTTCAAAGGGATCAACGAACAGTTCAGCTACCAGACCGGTGATCAGCTGCTACTGGCGCTGTCTGACCGCCTGCGCAGCCACAGTGGGCGTCTCGGCGCCTTAGCCCGTTTGGGCGGCGACCAGTTTGCCCTGGTCCAGGCCGATATCGAGCAGCCTTACGAGGCGGCCGAACTGGCGCAGAGCGTACTCGACGACCTCGACAACCCCTTTATGCTCGACCAGCAACAAGTGCGTCTGCGCGCCACCATCGGCATCACTCTGTTCCCGGAAGATGGCGACAGCACCGAGAAGCTGCTGCAGAAAGCCGAACAGACCATGACCCTGGCCAAGAGCCGCTCGCGCAACCGCTACCAGTTTTATATCGCCAGCGTCGACAGCGAAATGCGCCGCCGCCGCGAGCTGGAAAAAGACCTGCGCGACGCCCTGGCCCTGAATCAGCTGCACCTGGTCTACCAACCGCAGGTGGATTACCGCGATCACAGCGTGGTCGGCGTCGAAGCACTGCTGCGCTGGCAACATCCGCAACACGGTTTCGTGCCACCGGACCTGTTTATTCCGCTGGCGGAACAGAACGGCACCATCATCCCGATTGGCGAATGGATCCTCGACCAGACCTGCCGCCAGCTGCGCGAATGGCACGACCAGGGCTTCACCGAGCTGCGTATGGCGGTCAACCTGTCCACCGTGCAATTGCACCACGCCGAGCTGCCACGGGTGGTGAACAACCTGATGCAGGTCTACCGCCTACCACTGCGCAGCCTGGAGCTGGAAGTTACCGAAACCGGCCTGATGGAAGACATCAACACCGCTGCCCAGCACCTGCTTAGCCTGCGCCGCTCCGGTGCGCTGATCGCCATCGATGACTTCGGTACGGGCTACTCCTCACTGAGTTACCTGAAGAGCCTGCCGCTGGACAAGATCAAGATCGACAAGAGTTTCGTGCAGGACCTGCTGGAAGACGAAGACGATGCCACCATCGTGCGCGCCATTATCCAGTTGGGTAAGAGCCTCGGCATGCAGGTTATCGCCGAGGGCGTGGAAACCGTCGAGCAGGAGGCTTACATCATCGCCCAGGGCTGCAACGAGGGTCAGGGCTACCTGTACAGCAAGCCGCTGCCCGCGCGTGAGCTGACTGCCTACCTGAAGCAGGCGCGACGGCTGAACAGCGCCGCCAACCCCGCAACGCTCTGACGCCAGACGCAAATGAAAAAGCCCGCCAATTGGCGGGCTTTTTCATGCACAGCGCTTTTACCTAAAAGCTGTTGATGCCGAGCAACCATGCCACTGCCAGCGCGCCGGCCAGGCATAACACTGCACCGCCAGCTGCCTGCCAGTAGAACTGCCGCACCAGCTCATCCTCACCAGCGCAGGAAAGAATAAACGGCTGCGCCTCACGCGGTTTAGCCAGATGATGCTGCGCCGGCTGAGCGCTTTGCTGGCGATGCCGATCCTCGGCCTCCAGGCTTGCGGCCAATTGCACCCGCTGCCATTCACGCTCATCCAACTGACCATTGCCGTCGCTGTCGAAGCGCTGCAGCAGGCCGCCAAAGTCGCCCTTCCACTCGCGAATCACCGCGCCTTGAGCGGCCGGCAGATCCAGCCCCTGGCGACCGCCACCGCTGCTGCGAAAATCACCGATGGCATACAGCGGCTGGCCGGTATGCAAACGCTCCTCGGTATAGCGGTAACGCCCATCATTGCTGAACAGCGCGCGCCAGCCGGTTTTCGCCACGCCCAAGGGATGGCGCAAACTGCCTTTCCAGACCTCACGAGTAAGTGGCCGCACCTGAGCACCACGTGGGTCGATCAAGCAACTGCCGGTATTGTCGTCAAGTTGCAGCAACGCCTCGCTGCTGCCGCTTTCCAGAGTGCGCCAGCTGCGTTTCTTGCCGCTTGAGGTGTATTCCTCGATCTTGTAACGCCACCACAGGCAGGGCGTATTCGTCAGTGGCCCAAGCAGCTGCGGCTCGGAGCTATCGCTCAACACACCGTAGAACTCGACATAGCCCTGAGCCGCCGAGCGAATCTTTGAAGTCGGCGTATCGAGCAAATGCCGCGCCTGGGAAAAACGCTGCACGAACCACCACGCGCCACCCGCACTGATCGCCACGCTGCAAGCCAAGCCAACAAGCTGCCCTTGAATTTCCACGGCTTAGCCAAACAGCGACTTGAGGTCGACATCGGCTTTCTCGCCCTCGCTGAACTCCAGCAGCGCCGCCTCCTTGAAAGCGAAAGCGCGAGCGACGATCACGTCGGGGAACTGCTCAATACGCACGTTGTTCAGATTAACCGCCTCGTTATAGAGCTCGCGGCGGTCGGCAATGCCGTTTTCCAGGCCGCTAATGCGCTGCTGCAGATGCTGGAAGCTCTCGTTGGCTTTCAGCTCCGGGTAATTCTCCGCCAGGGCGAACAGCTGCCCCAGCCCTGCGCGTAGGCCCGTCTCGGCCTTGCCCAGGGCATTCATGTCACCTTTGGCCTGGGCACTGGAAACCGCCTGGCGTGCTGCAATCACCGCTTCCAACGTACCGCGCTCGTGCTGCATGTACTGCTTGCAGGTTTCCACCAGTTTGGGCAACTCCTCATGGCGCTGCTTGAGCATCACATCGATATTCGACCAGGCCTTGCTCACGCCATGCTTCAAACGCACCAGCGCGTTGTAAAGCATCACGGCATACGCCGCGAGCAGGACCAACAGCACAATGATGACAACACTGGTAAGGCTCATGCGGAACTCCTGAATGGTGCTTGAAGGCAGCTGTAGTGGCATTTTAGCCCTATCGAATGGCTCAATCGCAGACTTTGCCCACAGCTCGCGGTGAAAAATCCACATTGACCCTTTGCGCAAAATGAAAATCTTTCGCATTATGTTTCGGTTTTTGTACCCGCGTGCGTGGGTGCCCACTCTCACCAGCAAAGGATTCCGCCATGCTCCGTATGCCCCTGGCCTCTGCCAGCCTGCTTGCCATCGCCATTTCACTCGCCGGTTGCGGTGAAGACAAAGCGCCGGCCACCCAAGCTGCCGCACCTGCTGCCAGCAGCGTAAGCGCCCCGGCAGCGGCTACCAGCCAAGTCGATGAAGCCGCCAGCAAAGCGGTGGTCAGCCACTACGCAGACCTGGCCCTGGCCGTATTCAACGATGCCGCCAGCACAGGCAAAGCCCTGCAAGGTGCCATCGATGCCCTGCTCGCTAACCCAAATGACGACACCCTGAAAGCCGCCCGCGAAGCGTGGTTGGCTGCCCGTGTGCCTTACATGCAGTCTGAAGTATTCCGCTTCGGCAACGCCGTGGTCGACGATTGGGAAGGCCAGCTGAACGCCTGGCCGCTGGACGAAGGCCTGATCGACTACGTCGCCAAGGACTACCAGCACGCTCTGGGCAACCCAGGTGCCAGCGCCAATATCATCGCCAACACCGAACTGCAGGTCGGCGAAGACAAGCTCGACGTCACCAGCATCACCCCGGAGTTGCTGGCCAGCCTGAACGAATTGGGCGGTTCCGAAGCCAACGTCGCCACCGGCTACCACGCTATTGAATTCCTCCTCTGGGGTCAGGACCTGAACGGCACCAACCCAGGCGCCGGCGAGCGTCCAGCTAGCGATTTTGTAGTGGGCGAAGGCGCCACCGGTGGCAACAATGAACGCCGCCGTGCATTTATCAAGGCCGCTGCTGATTTGCTGGTCAGCGACCTCGACGCCATGGTTGTGCAGTGGCAAGCCGGCAACGCCGACAACTACCGCGCCACGCTGGAAGCCGAATCGGCTGAAAACGGCCTGCGCAAAATGCTCTTCGGCATGGGCAGCCTGTCCCTCGGCGAACTGGCCGGCGAGCGCATGAAGGTCGCGCTGGAAGCCAACTCAACCGAAGACGAGCACGACTGCTTCAGCGACAATACCCATAACTCGCACTTCTACAACGGCAAAGGTATTCGCAACGTTTACCTGGGTGAGTACAAGAAGGTCGATGGCACCACCCTGACGGGCCCAAGCCTGTCGTCGCTGGTGGCCAAGGTTGACGCCGACGCTGACAGCACCCTGAAAGCCGACCTCGAAGCCAGCGAAGCCAAGTTGCAGGCTCTGGTCGACAGCGCTGACAACGGCAAGCACTTCGATCAACTGATCGCCGCCGACAACGCCGAAGGCCAGCAGATCGTTCGTGACGCCATCGCGGCACTGGTCAAGCAGACCGGTGCAATCGAGCAGGCAGCCGGCAAGCTGGGGATCAGTGATCTCAACCCCGATACCGCTGACCACAGTTTCTAAACAATTTAGGACTTGCTGCAACTCGCGAAGTCCGAAAATTGGTAGTACATAAGAAGCCGCGACTCCTTAACGGAGTTGCGGCTTTTTTGTGGCCTGCCATCCCTGGCGGCCCCCCCTTCGGGGCCGTCGCTACGCGACGTCAAAAATCGCTCCCGGCAATTTTTTGTGACCTGCACTTCCTCGCGAGCCCACCTTCGGGGCCGTCGCTACGTGACGTCAAAAATCGCTCCCGGCAATTTTTTGTGGTCTGCACGTCCTCGCGAGCCCACCTGCGGGGCCGACGCTACGCGATGCCAAGAATCGCTTAGGGCGATTTTTTATAGCCTGCGACCTTTGACCACCACCGATAATGCAAATCCGTCTTATTTAAAACTGATCAGACTGTTAAGATCGCCGCCTGTTTTTTCCTGCGGATGTCCTTTCATGTTTGCGCCGCATCGCATTGCGCTGCTGTTGGCCTTGAGCCTGAGCCTGGTCGCCTGCGATAAAAATCCACAGTTCACTGAGGCCGAGCCCGGCGAAGCCTTGTCTGCGGGCAGCACCACCGTGCGCAAGGCAGATCAGAACGCCTTCTCCCTGCCGTCAGCCAATCTGTCGCCCTTACGGCGCCTGGATTTCAGTGTCGGCAACAGCTTCTTTCGCAACCCCTGGGTCAGCGCACCAGCAACCACTACCGCGCGTGACGGCCTCGGCCCGTTGTTCAACACCAACGGCTGCCAGAACTGCCATATCAAGGACGGCCGCGGCCATCCGCCGGCGCCTGATGCGCAGAGCGCAGCGTCGATGCTGGTACGCCTGTCGATTCCATCGGGCAGCGAGCACGCCGAAATCATCCAACGCCTCGGCGTACTGGCCGAACCCACCTATGGCGGCCAGCTGCAGGACATGGCCAACCCGGGCGTCGCGCCCGAAGGCAAGGTGCGCGTCAGTTACAGCACACAATTGGTCAACTTTGCCGATGGTCATCAGGTCGAGCTGCGCAAGCCCAAGCTAGAAATCAGCCAGCTCGGTTACGGCGCCCTGCATCCCGACACGCTGGTCTCCGCGCGCATCGCCCCGCCGATGATTGGCCTCGGCCTGCTCGAAGCGATCCCCGAAGCGGCCATCCTGGCCAATGCCGACCCCGAGGACGGCGATGGCGATGGCATTTCCGGGCGCGCCAACCAGGTCTGGGACCGCGAGCAGCAACGCACGGTGCTCGGCCGTTTCGGCTGGAAGGCGGGCCAGCCGACGCTCAACCAGCAAAATGCCGAAGCCTTTGCCAACGATATGGGCCTGACGAGTACGCTGATTGCCCATGACAATTGCACAATGGCGCAAACCGACTGTGGCAACGCACCCCACGGCGGCGAGCCCGAGGTCAGCGACAACATCCTTGCCAGCGTGCTGTTTTACACCCGCAATCTCGGCGTGCCGGCAAGACGCGGCGCCGATACGCCGCAGGTGCTCGCCGGCAAAAACCTGTTCCACCAGACCGGCTGCCAGGGCTGCCATACCCCGCAATTCACCACCGCTGCCGATACTGCCGAGCCTGAATTGGCCAATCAGCTGATTCGCCCCTATACCGACCTCCTGCTGCACGACATGGGCGAAGGCCTGGCAGACAACCGCCCGGAATTTCTCGCCAGCGGCAGTGAGTGGCGCACCCCGCCGCTGTGGGGCATCGGCCTGACGGAAACGGTCAACGGCCATACCCAGTTCCTGCATGACGGTCGCGCGCGCAACCTGCTGGAGGCCATCCTCTGGCACGGCGGTGAGGCCGAGGCGGCCAAGCAGCAGGTGCTGACTTTCAATGCCGACGAGCGCGACGCGCTGTTGGCGTTTCTGAATTCGTTGTAAGGAGCCGCAGATGATCCGCTCACCCCTCACGCTCGCCCTGCTTAGCCTCACGCTCACTGCCTGCAGCCCAAGCAATCCGCAGCAGCAGGTCAGCCGCGCGCTTACCGATGGCGTGTTACTGCCGATTTACAGTGCCTGGAGCGAAGCTGACCGACAGCTGGCCGTCAGCGGCCAAGCTTTCTGCAGCGGACAACAGAGTCTGACCGACGCCCGCCTGGCATTCAGCAGCGCGCAAAGCGCCTGGGCCGCCGTGCAACCGGTGGCCTTCGGCCCGCTAGCCGAAGGCAACCGCGCCTGGCAGGTACAGTTCTGGCCGGACAAGAAGAACCTCGTGGCGCGTCAGGTCGAGGCGCTGGTCAACAGCAAGCCCGAGCTGACCCCAGCCGATCTGGATAAATCCAGCGTCGTGGTGCAGGGCCTGACCGCCTATGAATACCTGCTGTTCGACCCAGCCATCGACCTGGGCGTCGCCGAACAGAAAGCCCGCTACTGCCCGCTGATCGTCGCCATCGGCCAGCACCAGCAAGCGCTGGCCGCCGATGTGCTGAGACAGTGGCAAGCCAAAGACGGTATGGCCGCGCTGCTCAAGGACTTCCCCAACGCCCGCTACGCCGAAGCCCCGGAAGCAGTTGCAGAACTGCTGCGCACCCAGGTCAGCGCCCTCGACGGACTGAAGAAAAAGCTCGGCACGCCACTCGGCCGCCAGAGCAAAGGCCAGCCGCAGCCCTACCAGGCCGAAGCCTGGCGCAGCAAGGCCAGCCTGGCCAACCTCGCCGCCAGCCTGGCCAGTGCCGAACGCATCTGGCTGGGTGCCGAGCAGAATGGCATTCAAGCACTGCTCGACAGTGATCAAGACGCACTGAAACAACGTATTAATGCCGCCTACAGCGACACCCGCCAGCGCCTGGCCGCGGCCCAGCGCCCGCTCGGCGAACTGCTTAGCGACGAAGCCGGTCGTGTTGAGGTCAATGCGCTATATGACAGCCTGAATGTTTTGCATCGCCTGCATGAGTCCGAGCTGGCCAAGACCCTGGGCATCCAACTGGGCTTTAACGCCCATGACGGTGACTGAAGCATGCAGATCAATCGCCGCGCCTTTCTCGGGCTGAGCATCGCTGCTGTTGCCGCTACGGCAGCGGCCGCCGGCGCTTACGGCGGCTGGACGTTGATGCACAACAGCGCGCAGCCGCTACTGCTATCGGCGCGCAACGACAGCGCCGGCAAGCACTTCGCAGTGGGTTATAGGCTGGATGGCAGCCAGGTATTTGCCACCCAGGTCAGCGAGCGCTGCCACGATGTGATTGGCCATCCGTTTCTGCCGATGGCACTGTTTGTCGGCCGCCGCCCGAGCACCCAGAGCTACCTGATCGACACCCGTGACGGCCGCCTGCTGCAGACCCTGAATTCACCCAACCAGCGCCACTTCTATGGCCATGCGGTGTTCCATAAGGACGGCGAATGGCTGTACGCCACCGAGAACGACACCTCTGACCCCGGTCGCGGCGTACTCGGTGTCTATCGCCTGCAAGGTGAACAGTTGCTGCGCAGCAGCGAACTGTCGACCCACGGCATCGGGCCGCACCAGCTACTCTGGCTGCCAGACGGTGAAACCCTGGCGGTGGCCAACGGCGGCATCCGCACCGAGGCCGACAGCCGGGTGGAAATGAACCTTGATGCCATGCAGTCCAGCCTGGTGCTGCTGCGCCGCGACGGCAGCCTGATCAGCCAGGAGCAGCTGCCCGAACGGATGAACAGCGTGCGGCATATGGCCGTAGCCAGCGACGGCACCCTGGTCAGCGGTCAGCAATATATGGGCGAGGCCAGCGATGTGGTGCCACTGCTGGCGATCAAACGCCCCGGCCAGCCCTTCCAGCACTTCCCGGTAGCCGAGGCACAGCGCCAGTTGATGAGCCAGTACACCGCCAGCGTGGCGATCCACAGCGAGCGGCGTCTGCTAGCGTTGACCGCACCGCGCGGCAACCGGGTGTTTATCTGGGATCTGGACAGTGCCGAGCTACGCCTGGATGCGTCCCTGGCCGACTGCGCCGGCGTTGGCGCGGTAGCCGAAGGCTTTGTGGTCAGCAGTGGCGTCGGCCGTTGCCGCTTATATGACTGCCGCAGCGCCGAGATCAGCAGCCTGCCGCTACAACTCCCCGCAGGCCTGTGGGACAACCACCTGCGCCTGGCCTAGACCGCCCCACCGCTGAATCTGTAACACGCCTGCGGCACGTTAAAGAACGCTGCCGCAGAGCCGATCTATACTCCTAGCGAGCCGCTGCTTCTCGGCAATCCGGCCCAGCTGATACCAGTCGATAGGGATCTTCGCAGTTCGGGCGCGTTCAGCGTCACTGGCATCCCGCCTCCCACACTCAGGGGTATGACCCATGTTTCTGCAAAAATCCTTGCGCGCGCAAATCCTCGCCCTGCTCGGCGGCAGCCTGGCGCTGATTCTGGTCACGGCACTGGCCTGCTTCAGCTTCCTTTCCAACGGCATGCAGTCCTATCGGGGCCTACTTGAAGGACCGTTGGCGGCTTCGACGCTGATCGAATCGACCAACCTGAACTTCAAGACCCAAGTGCAGGAATGGAAGAACGTGCTGCTGCGTGGCAGCGACAAAGCCCAACTGGACAAATACTGGAGCCAGTTTGAAACGCAGGAGCGCAAGGTGCAGGACTTACTGGGCAAATTGAGCGAACTGGCCAGCGCCGACCGTGCACTGAAAACCAAGGTCGACGCGCTGCGCAGTGAGCATCAGACACTCGGCGCCAATTACCGCAAGGGCCGTGATGCTTTTGTCGCCGCCGGTGGTGACGCTGCGGTCGGCGACAAGGCAGTCTCCGGCATTGACCGCAACACCACGCAGCAGTTGGAGGCACTGTCCAGCGAACTGCATGAGCAGAGCCTGGAGCAGGCCAACCTGATCAACGCCTCGGCAGATCGCACCATTACCTTCGGCACCCTGCTGATGCTCGGCGCTACCGTGGTGATCGCGTTGTTCAGCCTATGGCTGATCAACCGCAACCTGATCAATCCAATCCGCGAGCTGATCGAGCATATTGCGCAACTTAGCCAGGGTAATTTCGGTAAGCGCGTCGACTCCACCCGCCAGGACGAGCTGGGTAATCTGGCCGTTGCCGCGAATATTCTGCGCGACTTCCTCTCCGACACCTTTACCCGCTTGAAACGCAGCACGGCGGACCTGGACATCGCCAGTGGCGAACTCAACTCCATCGCCACCCTGATGGCCCAGGGCACACGCGAACAGTTCTCGCGTACCGATCAGGTCGCCACTGCCATGCACGAAATGTCCGCCACCGCTCAGGAAGTCGCACGCCACGCTGCCGAAGCCGCCGGCGCGGCCGATGCTGCCGATAGCGCGGCGCGTCAGGGCGAAACGGTGATGCAGGCGACCATCAAAACCATTACCGATATTCGCGGCGAAATCAGCAACACCTCGGAGGTGATTCGCCGCCTGGAAGCCGATAGCGGGCGCATCGGCAAGGTACTGGAAGTAATTCGCGGCATCGCCGAGCAAACCAACCTGCTGGCGCTCAATGCCGCCATTGAGGCTGCCCGCGCCGGCGAACAAGGCCGCGGTTTTGCCGTAGTCGCGGACGAGGTGCGCACCCTGGCGCAGCGTACCGCCGAGTCCACCGCAGAAATCCACCAGATCATCGACACCGTACAAACCGGCGCGGTGAATGCGGTACGCGCCATTGAAAGCGGTCAGCAGCGCAGCGAGGAAGGCGTGACTCAGGTCACCGAGGCCGGCGCGACGCTGCAGCTGATCACCAGCGCGGTGGAAGCGATCCGCGATATGAACAGGCAGATCGCCACCGCCGCCGAAGAGCAGACCTCCGTGGCCGAAGACATCTCGCGCAACCTTACCGAGATCACCGCCATCGCCACCGCCAACCAGGAGAACGTGCAGCGCACCGAAAGCGCCGGGCAAAACCTGCAAGTCCTCTCTGGCCAACTCAACGAAGTGACCCAACGCCTGAGTGCCTGAGCAGCACAGCGCAACACACAAAATGCCAGCTTATGCTGGCATTTTGCTTAAAAAGCACTTGATCAATCAGGCAACTTTTGCACAACAACATTTTGCAAATGCGAATCTTTGACAGGCCTTGGCGCGCGGTCTAAGGTGCCCCTCTTGCCTATTCCCAGGCTATTCAACCGCCTTGCCAAGGAACCGGAATATGTTGCTCCGCCGCATGCTGATCATGCTCGGCGCAGTACTCGTCGTGGTACTCGCCCTCGCCGCCTACAAAGGCTTTTCCATCTACCAACAAGTGCAGATGTTCTCGGCACCGCAGCCCGCCATCAGCGTCGATGCCGCAACGGCAGAAGAACGCCCGTGGCAGGGTCGCCTGCCAGCCATCGGTACGCTCAAGGCTTTCCAGGGCGTTGACCTGACCGTGGAGGTCGGCGGCACCGTACAACAGGTGCTGTTCCGCTCTGGCGAGCAGGTCACCCCGCAGCAACCGCTGATTCAGATGAACAGCGACGTTGAACAGGCCAGCCTGGCCACCGCCGAAGCTGAACTGGGCCTAGCCCGCGTCGAATTCGAGCGCGGCCGCAGCCTGGTCAACCGCCAGAGCATTTCGAAAAGCGAGTTTGACCGCCTGTCCGCCAGCCTGCAAAAGGCCAACGCCAGCGTTGCTCAACTGAAAGCCATGTTGGCGAAGAAGCGCATCAATGCACCGTTTGCCGGCACCATCGGCATCCGTCAGGTCGACGTCGGGGACTACCTATCCTCGGGCACCACCATCGCCACCCTGCAGGACCTGAGCAAGCTCTACGTCGACTTCTTCCTGCCAGAACAGGCGGTGCCCAAACTGGCCATCGGCGAGCGTGTGCGTTTCAGCGTGGCGGCTTACCCGAACGAGGTGTTCGAGGGCGAAATCGTTGCGATCAACCCCAAGGTCGAAGACACCACCCGCAACGTGCAGGTGCGCGCCATGCTGGTCAACTCGGACAACAAACTGCTGCCCGGCATGTTCGCCAACCTGGAAGTGCTGTTGCCCGGCGAGCAGAACCTGATTGTCGTCCCGGAAACCGCCATCACCTACACCCTGTATGGCAACTCGGTATACGTGATCGGCGAGAAAAAAGCTGACGAAGGCCAGCCGGTCAAAGACGACAAAGACCAGGCCGAGCTGGTAGTCGAACGCCGCTTTGTCGAAACCGGTGAGCGCCGCGACGGCCAAGTGGTGATTAACAAAGGTCTGCAGGCCGGTGAGCAGGTGGTGTCCGCCGGCCAGCTGAAGCTGGATAGCGGCGCCCACGTCAGCATCGCCAATGCCCAGGCCAAGCCGAGCGCCGAGTAAACGCGCAGGCGTAAAGGAATATATTTATGGCTTTTACTGATCCCTTTATCCGTCGCCCGGTATTGGCGACTGTGGTCAGTCTGTTGATCATCCTGCTTGGCTTCCAGGCATTCAGCAAACTGACCATCCGCCAATACCCGCAGATGGAAAACGCCCTGATCACGGTGACCACGGCCTACCCCGGGGCCAATGCCGAAACCATCCAGGGCTATATCACCCAGCCGCTGCAGCAGAGCCTGGCCAGCGCCGACGGCATCGACTACATGACCTCGGTGAGCCGGCAGAACGTGTCGATCATTTCGATCTATGCGCGTATCGGCGCGAACAGCGACCGCTTGTTCACCGAACTGCTGGCCAAGGCCAACGAGGTGAAGAACCAGCTGCCGCAGGACGCCGAAGACCCGGTGCTGAGCAAGGAGGCCGCCGACTCCACGGCGCTGATGTACATCAGCTTCTACAGCCAGGAGCTGAGCAACCCGCAGATTACCGACTACCTGTCGCGGGTGATCCAGCCCAAGCTGGCCACCCTGCCCGGCATGGCTGAGGCCGAGATTCTCGGCAATCAAGTGTTTGCCATGCGCCTGTGGCTCGACCCGGTGAAGATGGGTGCTTATGGCGTGACCGCCAGCGATGTGAATGACGCGGTGCGCAAATACAACTTCCTCGCAGCTGCGGGTGAAGTAAAAGGCGAATACGTGGTCACCAGCATCAACGCCGAAACCGACCTGAAGTCGGCCGAGGCCTTCGCTGCCATCCCGCTGAAGACCGTGGGCGACAGCCGCGTGCTGATCCGCGATGTGGCGCGGGTGGAAATGGGTGCGGAAAGCTACGACTCGATCAGCTCCTTCGATGGCACACCCTCGGTGTACATCGCCATCAAGGGCACGCCGGGGGCCAACCCGCTGGACGTGATCAAGGAAGTGCGCAAGGTTTTGCCGGACCTGGAAGCGCAGCTGCCGCCGAACCTGAAAGTCTCCATCGCCTATGACGCCACGCTGTTTATCCAGGCCTCGATCGACGAAGTGGTGAAGACCCTCGGCGAAGCAGTGCTGATCGTCATCGTGGTGGTGTTCCTGTTCCTCGGCGCGTTCCGCTCGGTGCTGATCCCGGTGATCACCATCCCGCTGTCGATGATCGGCGTGATGTTCTTTATGCAGCTGATGGGCTACTCGATCAATCTGCTAACTCTGCTGGCCATGGTGTTGGCCATCGGTCTGGTGGTGGACGACGCCATCGTCGTGGTGGAGAACATCCACCGGCATATCGAGGAAGGCAAAACGCCGTTCGATGCAGCCATCGAGGGCGCGCGCGAGATCGCCGTACCGGTGGTGTCGATGACCATCACCCTGGCGGCGGTGTACGCGCCTATCGGCTTCCTGGAAGGCCTTACCGGCGCGCTATTCAAGGAATTTGCCCTGACCCTGGCCGGCGCGGTGATCATCTCTGGCATCGTCGCGCTGACCCTGTCGCCGATGATGTGCGCCAAGCTGCTGCGTCATGAAGAGAATCCGTCGGGCCTGGCGCACAAGCTCGATCAGATCTTCGACAATCTCAAGCAACGCTATCAGCGCGCCCTGCATGGAACCCTGGATACCCGTCCGGTGGTGCTGGTGTTTGCGGTAATCGTCATGTGCCTGATCCCGGTGCTGCTCAAGTTCACCAAAAGCGAACTGGCCCCGGAAGAAGATCAGGGCATCATCTTTATGATGGCCAGCGCACCGCAACCGACCAACCTGGAATACCTGAACAAGTACACCGATGAGTTCGTGACCATCTTCAAGGAGTTCCCCGAGTACTACTCCTCGTTCCAGATCAACGGCTTTAACGGTGTGCAGTCGGGTATCGGCGGCTTTCTGATGACGCCGTGGAACGAGCGCGAGCGCACGCAGATGGAGATTCTGCCGGAGGTACAGGGTCGCCTGTCGCAGATCGCCGGCCTGCAGATCTTCGGCTTCAACCTGCCGTCCCTGCCGGGCACCGGTGAGGGCCTGCCGTTCCAGTTTGTGATCAACACGCCTAATGACTATCAGTCACTGCTGCAGGTGGCTGAGAAGGTCAAGAAACGGGCCGTGGAGTCAGGAAAATTTGCCTTCCTCGATGTTGACCTGGCCTTCGACAAACCGGAAGTGGTGGTGGAAATCGACCGCGAGAAAGCCGCGCAAATGGGCGTATCCATGGAAGACCTCGGTCTGACCCTGGCCAGCCTGCTCGGTGAAGGTGAAATCAACCGTTTCACCATCGACGGGCGCAGCTACAAGGTGATTGCCCAGGTCGAGCGCGCCTACCGCGACAATCCGGAGTGGCTGGGCAGCTACTACGTGAAAAGCGAAAGCGGTGCGATGCTCGCACTGTCGACCCTGGTCAAGGTCAGCGACCGCGCGCGGCCGACCCAGCTCAACCAGTTCCAGCAGCTCAACTCGGCGATCATCCAGGGCGTGCCAATCGTCAGCATGGGTGAAGCCGTCGAGACGGTGACGCAGATCATGCGGGAGGAAGCGCCAGCAGGTTACGCCTACGACTTCGCCGGTGCGTCGCGCCAACTGGTGCAGGAAGGCAACGCGCTGTACATCACTTTCGGCCTAGCCCTGGCGCTAATCTTCCTGGTGCTGGCGGCGCAATTCGAGAGTTTCCGCGACCCGCTGGTGATCATGATCACGGTGCCGCTGTCGATCTGTGGCGCCTTGATTCCGCTGTTCCTTGGCCTGTCGAGCATGAACATCTACACCCAGGTGGGCCTGGTGACACTGATTGGCCTGATCACCAAACACGGCATTCTGATTGTCGAGTTCGCCAACCAGCTGCGCCGCGAGAAAGGCCTGTCACGCCGTGAGGCGGTCGAAGAAGCGGCGGCAATTCGCCTGCGTCCGGTGCTGATGACGACCGCTGCTATGGTGTTTGGCATGGTGCCGTTGATTCTGGCAACCGGCGCCGGCGCAGTGAGCCGTTTCGATATCGGGCTGGTGATCGCCACCGGGATGTCGATTGGTACGCTGTTTACCCTGTTCGTGCTGCCCTGCGTATACAGCCTGCTGGCACAACCCGACGCTCCCAATAAGCCGGCTAACGCCCACTGACAGCCTCAGCACCACATAAAAAAGCCCTGCATTGCAGGGCTTTTTTATGTGCGTCAGTAAGAATTAAAGAAGATTAACCTTGCACACCTGCCCCCTGGGACAGGCTGAACATCAGCAGCAACAAATCATGATCCGGGCGCACGATCTCGGCCGTTCGTTCCTGCCGCGGTAATGGGCAATAACCCAACTGCTCGTTAAGGGTGATGACCTGAGGGCTGGCCTCCTGCCAGGCAGCCGCTGCGAGCGAGACCACGCTGAGCGCGGTCACCAAGAATAAACCTCGTGCGATTTCTAGCTTCATCACTGCAACCTCTTGATAGCGCTGCCAAACGCTGTTTATAGACCCTAGATCACTGATACCGCAGCGTCGCGCTTTGCGACCAGCGGTCGTTACTGCCGGACTCTGCCGACAACTCCATCCAGATCATCCTGATCCACAAGCAAGCCATTTAGCGGCCAGGCTTCGAACCACATTCGCACCAATGGTTCCATCCTCGAACAAACCAAGGATTGGTGGGCGCGTGCATACACCTGAGGGTAACAATCTAGAAGTCACCTAATTGCCCAACTGCATCAGCATGGTGCGACATAGAACCTGCGGTCTTAAAACAGCCGCAGGCGAAACCGTAACCGGTACAACCCCCAGCCACACGGCAAAAGCGGCATGCTAGAGCACATCCAGGTGAGGTCAAAACACGGAGGCGGCAATGCTGACCAGCAGCACAGCGCAAATTGACAGGCTCCAGTCCGGGAGCGCGCATCACACAAAGCAATTGGCGTACCGCTTTGCCGCGAGGGACTGTTATAACCGAGAAAAATGAAAACCCCGTGACAGGCACGGGGTTTTCTTTACAGCGTGCAAGCCGCCGGGCGGCGGCCTGCGAGGGGCCAGGCTGGCTTACATCATGCCGCCCATGCCACCCATGCCGCCCATGTCCGGCATACCGCCGCCAGCAGGCTTGTCTTCAGCCACTTCAGCGATCATTGCTTCGGTGGTGATCATCAGGCTGCCGATCGAAGCTGCAGCTTGCAGCGCCGAACGAGTAACCTTGGCCGGATCGAGAATACCCATCTCGATCATGTCGCCGTAGGTGTCGGTTGCGGCGTTGAAGCCGTAGTTACCCGAACCCTGCTTGACCTTGTCGACCACTACGCTTGGCTCGCCGCCAGCGTTGGAAACGATCTGACGCAGCGGTGCTTCAACAGCACGACGCAGCAGAGCGATACCCACGTCCTGATCGGCGTTGTCGCCTTTCAGCTCACTTATGGCCTGCAGAGCGCGTACCAGAGCCACGCCACCGCCAGGTACCACGCCTTCTTCAACGGCTGCGCGGGTCGCGTGCAGGGCGTCGTCAACGCGGGCTTTCTTCTCTTTCATTTCAACTTCGGTACCAGCACCGACCTTGATTACGGCAACACCGCCAGCCAGTTTGGCCAGACGCTCTTGCAGCTTCTCTTTGTCGTAGTCGGACGAGGTGTCTTCGATCTGCTTACGAATCTGCAGTACGCGCGACTCGATATCCGCTTGAACGCCTGCACCGTCGATGATGGTGGTGTTCTCTTTGCTGAGGATCACGCGCTTAGCGTTACCCAGGTGCTCCAGGGTAGCGCTTTCCAGGCTCAGGCCGATCTCTTCAGAGATCACGGTACCGCCAGTCAGCACAGCGATGTCCTGCAGCATGGCCTTGCGACGGTCACCAAAGCCTGGCGCCTTGACGGCAGCGACTTTAACGATACCGCGCATGTTGTTCACAACCAGAGTCGCCAGGGCTTCGCCTTCAACGTCTTCGGCCACGATCAGCAGCGGACGACCGGACTTGGCCACAGCTTCGAGAACTGGCAGCAGTTCGCGAATATTGGAGATCTTCTTGTCGACCAGCAGGATCGCCGGAGCGTCGAGCTCGGCAACCATGGTGTCCGGCTTGTTGATGAAGTATGGGGACAGGTAGCCACGGTCGAACTGCATGCCTTCAACAACCGACAGTTCGTTTTCCAGGCCCGAACCTTCTTCAACGGTGATCACGCCTTCTTTACCGACTTTTTCCATAGCTTCGGCAATGATTTCGCCGATGGAGGTGTCGGAGTTGGCGGAGATCGAACCGACCTGAGCGATGGCTTTAGTGTCAGCGCAAGGCTTGGACAGGTTCTTCAGCTCGGCAACAATGGCGATAGTCGCCTTGTCGATGCCGCGCTTGAGGTCCATTGGGTTCATGCCAGCAGCGACGGCTTTCAGGCCTTCGTTGACGATGGCTTGAGCCAGAACGGTCGCAGTGGTGGTGCCGTCGCCTGCGTCATCGTTAGCGCGCGAAGCAACGTCTTTAACCAGCTGAGCGCCCATGTTCTCGAAGCGATCTTTCAGCTCGATTTCTTTGGCAACGGAAACGCCGTCTTTGGTGATGGTCGGAGCACCGTAGCTCTTCTCGATGATCACGTTACGGCCTTTTGGGCCGAGGGTCGCTTTTACCGCGTCAGCCAGAACGTTGACACCAGTGAGCATTTTCTTGCGGGCGGAATCGCCGAATTTAACTTCTTTAGCAGCCATGATGGTTATTCCTTAATTCGTTCAAATAGAGCGGAATTCGTAGCGACGGGGCGCTGAAATCAACCTTCAACGACAGCGAGGATTTCGCTCTCGCTCATTACCAGCAGGTCTTCACCGTCAACTTTCACGGTGTTGCTGCCGGAGTAAGGGCCAAACACCACTTTGTCGCCGACTTTGACGGCCAGGGCGCGCACTTCACCGTTGTCCAGCACGCGGCCGGTACCGACAGCGAGGATTTCACCGCTGTTGGCTTTCTCGGCAGCGGAACCTGGCAGCACGATGCCGCCTGCGGTTTTCTTTTCTTCTTCGCTGCGACGGATTACGACGCGGTCATGCAGAGGACGAAGCTTCATTGTCGATCTCTCCCAATAGGTGGTTTTTCGGCCGGTGTATTCACCGGCGGGTTAGCAAAATCCGGCGAGGCCGGTTGCGTTGCGCCAGGCGCAACGCTGAAGTCTGAATCTGTCTGACGACAGAAAACCTTGCGGTGACCGCTACATAAGGGCGCACAAGAGGATTTCAAGGGCAGAGGATGATTATTTTTGCGATCAACGCTGCCAAAACGAGGCCTGTAGGTGCGGCCAGGTTCAATCGCGGCGTTCGTATTCGCCTTCCAGCACATTGGGGCGGACTTGCCCGGAGCGCGCGGCCTGGTCGTCGAAAAAGGCGCGCTGACGCATGGCCTGTTCGGCGGCACGCAGGCGTACTTTGTTAACCAGTAGGCGGCGGGTGAAGGGGATCAGGCAGAACACACCAAAGATGTCGCTGATAAAGCCAGGGAGCAACAGCAGACCACCACCCACGGCAATCAGCAGGCCTTCGAGCATTTCCTGTTCGGGCAACTCACCGCGGGAAAGCTTTTCCCGCGCACGCCAGGCCGTGGCAACACCCGCGACACGCAGCAAAACGCTGCCGAGGATGGCAGTGCCGATGACCAGCAACAGGGTCGGCAATACGCCGATGGCGCTGCCCACCTGAATCAGCAGAGCCAGCTCAATGAACGGAAACAGCAAAAACAGAAACAGAAATGCACGCATCAAAGGGTCCTTAACGGAAGATCAGCTTCCTATGAGACTGAAGTATGGGGTGTTGAACTGAATTCAAGCTGAAGTCTGATCACCGGTAGGCCAGCCGTCGGCGCGGGCCAGTGCCACCAGGGCCTGGCGCACCTCCAGAGGACTGTTACAGGATGTTGGAAAGGCCAACCAATACAGGCTCTGGCCAATGCGCAGATGAAACCCTTCGCTGTCTATGCCGACCAGCTCGGCTGGCGCATGAGCAGGCAAACCGGTCAGTTCGACATAGTGGGCAATGGCGTTGGCATGATCGCTGTTCATATGTTCGAGCATGCTGTTTTCACTTTCGCCAGCAAAGGGGTTGGCCAGGGCCACCTGATCCAGCCAGTGGATCGCACCAAACCCACCGATATAGCGCCAGCGTACCGGCTCCAGGCGCCAGAAGTCGAAGTCATGGGCCTGGTGATAACCGCGTGAGTCAGGGAAATAGCGGTAATAGCGCTGCGCCGCCGCAGTGATCTGCACCTCGTCATCCAATTGTCGCGCGTGCGCGAGCAAAGTAAGGCGGCCGACCGCCTGCACATCCTCCGCGCCACGCTCGCCCACCAACAGCGAGCATTTGCCGTCCTGCTTGAGGTTATGGGTGTGCTGGGCGATGCGACTGATCAGAATCAGCGGGTAGCCCTCAGCATCCAGGCAATAGGGCACCACTGATCCGAAAGGGAAACCCGGCATGGCCTTGGAATGGGTGCTGAGCACGCCGCGGTATTCCTTGAGCAGCAATTCTCGGGCATGCTTGCCGGCTTTCACGCTCACCTTATGACTCCTTGCACAAAATCCGTCACAGAACGGGAGGCGCCTAGATTAACCGCCGGCAGGGCCACACGACACCATTTGAGGGGACACGCGATGCAACTTAAAGACAAGGTCATCATCATTACCGGCGGCTGTCAGGGCCTGGGCCGCGCCATGGCTGAGTACCTGGCAGACAAAGGCGCCAAGCTGGCACTGGTCGACCTGAACCAGGAAAAACTCGACGAAGCCGTGGCCGCTTGCAAGGCCATGGGCGTAGAAGCCCGCGCTTACCTGTGCAACGTCGCCAATGAAGAGCAAGTGACCCAAACCGTGGCACAGATTGCCGAAGACTTCGGCGCAATCAACGGCCTAGTCAACAATGCCGGCATCCTGCGTGACGGGCTGACCATCAAGGTCAAGGACGGCGAAATCACCAAACTGAGCCTGGCCCAGTGGCAATCGGTGATCGACGTCAACCTGACCGGCGTATTCCTCTGCACCCGTGAAGTCGCGGCGAAGATGATCGAACTGAAGAACGAAGGCGCGATCATCAACATCTCCTCCATCTCCCGCGCGGGCAATATCGGCCAGGCCAACTACTCCGCCGCCAAGGCTGGCGTGGCCGCTGACACCGTGGTCTGGGCCAAGGAACTGGCGCGCTACGGCATCCGCGTTGCGGGCGTGGCGCCGGGCTTTATCGAAACCGAAATGGTTGCCAGCATGAAGCCCGAGGCGCTGGAGCGCATGACCTCGGTCATCCCGCTGCGCCGCATGGGCAAACCAGCCGAGATCGCTCACTCGGTGGCCTATATCCTGGAAAACGACTACTACACCGGTCGCGTTCTGGAGCTGGATGGCGGTCTGCGTCTCTGATCGGCTAGATCGACACGCTGCAAACAAAAAGCCCCGCAATGCGGGGCTTTTTTTGCTCTTAATTTTTCAAGATCTAGCGAGCTAGAGACCTGCAAGGCAAAAACAGGCGAGAAAGCGGAGTGTACTGTTGTACATGAGCATTCCGAGCCTGTTTTTAACGCAGCAGGGCCGACGCGCAGCAGATCGACGGCCAAACGCTTACCAGCCGACGCCAAACCCCAGGCTATAACGGGTCTCGTCCAGCTCGCCTTCCGAGCCGCTGACCAGGTCCTTCTCGGCCTTCATGTTCAGCGACGCCCAGTCGGTCAGCTTGTAACGCAGGCCCACAGCGGCGTCCAGGGTGTAGTCCGCCGCGTTGGCCAGCGGCTTACCCACCTCACCATCGCTGAACAGTTCGACACTCTTGCCAATCAAGTAACGGTTGTAGTCCCACTTCATGCTCACGGCATAAAAGTTGTCGTTCAGACCATTGGCATATTCATAGTCAGTGCGGTTGATCAGACCGGCCACAGAGAAGGCGCCCAGTTCGTTATCCCAAAACTGATAACCCGGACCGGTACCCACGGTGCGCTGACGGCGCAGGTCCTCAATCTTGTCGCGCTTGTATTCCAGGCGCCCCTGCCAGAACCAATGTTCGGTCAGAAAACGGTCGAGGGCATATTCCACACCCCAGTTATCCGTGGTGACTAGGTCATCTTGGAACTCGCGGTTGTAATCGGCTTGCGCGTTGTGTCGCCATAGGCCATGGCGAGCCTGGGTTTTGAGGCTGACGTCATAGTCGTCGGTGTCACGCTCGGCACGCTTGTAATCCAACGACGCATCAATATTGCCTTTCCAAAGAAAATCTTCGACCAAGGGTTTGGGCTTGAGAATCTGTTTGATGCTGGCCAGCTCGACCGTCTTGGGCGCATCTCCATTAGCCAGGATTACCTTACCCGGATCGGCCGGCTGCAGGGATTTGGCGCGCTCGCCCGCAATTGCGCTCTCCTTGACCAACAGCTCCTGATCGCTTTCCAAGGTCGCAATCTTGCTCCAATCAAGGGCAATCGCACCGCCGTAGTCGGTCTCCAGCAGCAGTTTGCCGCCATCATAGAATTTGATCTTGCCGGTCAGGCGGTCACCGTTCTTCAGCCAGACGGTATCCGCCAGCGCGGAGGTGGCAGCCACTGAAATGGCCAGGCATAGCAGAGTTCTGGAAAACATAGGGATAGCTTGTCTACTTCGGATTCGCGAAAGGTCGCGCATTATCCGTAAGCACGACGCCAGAGCAAGCAGTGACCGACAGAATCACCGCGAGTTCAGCCAGCGCGACCACACACCCTTACCAACCCACGCCAAGTCCCAAGAGATAGCGCCGCTCGCTGATGGTTTGTCCTAGCCCGCGCACCTGATCCAACTCATACAACAGCGACAGCCGCGCCCAGTCATTCAGGCGGTAACGCAGGCCCATTTCGCTGTCGAGGGCGTAGTCAATTTCCTCAATCGCCGGCAGTTGCAACTCGGCATTGGTGTAGAACTCCAGCCGCGTCCCCCAGAGCAGGCGCTTGTAATCCCACGCCAGGGAGTAGGTGTCGAACTCAAGGTCAGCCTGCGCGGTTTCGAAACGCACGCGATTGTATTGGCTGATCAGTTCAAAACGGCCCAATTCATTGTCCCAGAAGCGATACCCCGGCCCAGTGCCGACGATACGCTGGCGGTTAACCTGCTCAAACTCGTCTTCCTGCTGCTCAACACCGGTTCGCCAGAACCAGTGGTCCGTGAGAAAGCGGTCAAGATCGTATTCCAGCTGCCAGTTGTCATCGATCTTGTTGCCATTTTTGGTCTCGCGCTCCAGCTCGCCGGCCAGCACATGCCGCCAACGTCCATGCTCGATACGTGTATTGCCCTTGAGCTTCCACTCGTCGGTTTCATCCTCGTTGCGTTCCATATCCAGCTTGGCGTCGAGATTGCCTTCCCAAATGCGGTCCTGCAGCACCGGCCGCGGCGGAATCAGGCGTGTAATGCTGGAAAGCGGCACGGTCTGCGTGCTGTCATTGACGACCCGGACCATGCCCTTGCCGGCCGCTTCCAGCCGGTTACTGTGCTCGCTATCGAGACCTTGGCGGCGCATCAACAAAGGTTTCTCCGAACGCAGGGTGTCGATATCCTTCCAGGCAATCAGCACCTGGCCGGCGTACTTGGTTTTCAAGGCCAGCTTGCTGCCATCAAGCAGAACTATCTCGCCGCTCAGGCGGTCACCATTGTTCAACCACACCGTGTCCGCCCATGCAGGCACGGCCAGAGCAAGAACCAGAGAACACAGCAGGGTGCGTAGCAGCATGATCGGAGAGCCAGATAGCGAGCCAGGACAGGTGCCGCAGCATGCCGCGCCGAGCATACCGACAGCAAGCCAAGGGGAACGCCGCACAGTACTTTATGGCGTGCTGGCTCAGGTGCCTGCGGGGCGCGTGGTGAGCTATGGCCAGCTGGCCGCATACGCCGGTTTAGGCCGTGCCGCACGCTGGGTCGGGCGCACCCTCAGCCAACTGCCGGACGGCAGCACCCTGCCCTGGCACCGGGTAATTGCCGCAGGCGGGCGGCTCAGTTTGCCTGCGGGCAGCCTCTCCGGCGCCGAGCAACGCAGTCGTCTGCGTGAGGAAGGCGTGCAAATCCATAACGATCGGGTGGATATAGCCCGCTATGGCTGGCGCCCAATGGAGCACAGCGGTTAGAGTGCGCCCTTTATTAGGTCAAACTCAGGCTGATACCCCTTCAATGCCCCGTAAAAGCTGGCGTGACGCCATTGCTGCCTACTCCAGCCCCTCAACATTGGTGCTGCTCCTTTTAGGGTTCGCCGCTGGCCTGCCCTATATGCTGGTGTTCTCCACGCTTTCTGTCTGGTTGCGCGAAGCCGGCGTTGCGCGCGACACCATTGGCTTTGCCAGCCTGATCGGCCTGGCCTATGCCTTTAAGTGGGTGTGGTCGCCACTGCTCGACCAGTGGCGCCTACCGCTGCTCGGCAAGCTGGGCCGCCGACGCTCCTGGTTGGTGCTGTCGCAGATCCTGATCGCCATCGGCCTGGCCGGCATGGCCCTGTGTGACCCGCAAACCCATCTGACCTGGCTGATTTCCCTGGCCGTGCTGGTGGCTTTCGCCTCGGCCACTCAGGACATCGCCGTCGATGCCTACCGTCTGGAAATCGTCGACGACACCCGCCAGGCGGCCCTCGCCGCCAGCTATATGGCGGGCTACCGCGTCGCTGCCCTCCTGGCTACCGCCGGTGCCCTGTATTTCGCCGAAGGCTTTGGCTCCACTGCGCTGCTCTATCAGCACGGTGCCTGGGCCGGCACTTACCTGTTGTTCGCCCTGCTGATGCTGCCCGGCCTGCTGACCAGCCTATGGATGCGCGAGCCGGATGTGCCGTTGCGTACCCAGCTGGACGCTGCTCGTTATGGTTTCAGCCATCAAATTGTTTCGGTATTGGTACTGATTGTTTTGCTGGTCTCAGTGCCGGCGATGTTTACCCAGTTCTACCACACCGACTTCGCCAGCCTGGTCAACGGTGAAGCAAGCCTGCTTGACCTGCTGCTGGAAGACCGCGCCTTCCTGCGCGCCCTGCTCTACACCATCCTCACCAGCCTATGTCTCTCCACCATGGGTCGCCGCGGCCTGGCGCCGGTACTGACTCCGGTCAATGACTTTATCGTGCGCTACCGCTGGCAGGCCTTCCTGCTGCTGGGGCTGATCGCCACCTACCGCATGTCAGACACCGTGATGGGCGTGATGGCCAACGTGTTCTATATCGACCAGGGCTTTACCAAGGATCAGATCGCCAGCGTCAGCAAGCTGTTCGGCCTGGTGATGACCTTGATTGGCGCAGGCTTCGGTGGGCTGCTGATTGTGCGTTTCGGCATTATGCCGATCCTGCTTATCGGTGGCGCCGCCTCGGCCGCGACCAACCTGCTGTTCCTTATGCTCACCGGCATGGGCGCGGATCTGCAGATGTTGATCGTGACCATTTCCGCCGACAACTTCAGCGCGGGCCTCGCTACTGCCGCATTTGTCGCCTACTTGTCGAGCCTGACCAACCTGAAATTCTCCGCCACCCAGTACGCCCTGCTTAGCTCCATCATGCTGCTGCTGCCACGCCTGATCGGCGGATACTCTGGGGTGATGGTGGAAAATTACGGCTACGCCCAGTTCTTTCTGATCACCGCCTTGCTGGGCATTCCGACGCTGATCCTGATCCTTCTGCAATGGCGGCGCGAGCGGCCTCTGGCGAACGATGTCACCTCGGCAAGTACCGCCCAGCAGCCTGACTGAACAAACTGGCAAGAGTCTTGCTCTATTGTGATATTCACAAAAGGGCAGACCATGACCGTAGCATTCAGTAACGTCAGCAGTTTCTTTAGCCCGGCCAGCCTCGATAGCTGGTGGCAGATCCAGGGCGAATGGGTCGAAGAGCCCAATGATCGTCGCGGCGGACAGAGTGGCGTCCAACGCATCAGGAAGGACGACACGCTGCTCTATGCCAAGCGTCAAACGGGGCATATCCACCGCAGCCTGCTGCATCCTTTTGGCCGCCCTACGGTGCTGCGCGAGCGAGATGCGCTGCTGGGTGCCCGCAAAGCAGGCGTAACCGTCCCGGAAATTGTCTATTGCGCCGCCGAGCACAACACCCAAGGCTGGCGTGCGCTGCTAGTGACCAAGGCATTGGAAGGCTTTCAGCCCCTTGATGACTGGTACGCAGGTAACGGCCGTGAGCAGTACGGCGAAACTCTGCATCAGCAATTGCTGCAGAAAGTGGCGCAAAGCCTGGCCAGCCTGCATAGCGCGCGCTGGCAACATGGCTGCATCTATATCAAACATATTTTTGTGCGCGTCAGCGGTGAAGGTCAGACACTGACTTGCGAGGTGGCATTGCTCGACTTGGAGAAATGCCGCAGGCGCCTAACCCGCAAGCAGGCCGCTTTGCACGACATGCTGCAGTTGCGGCGCCACTCACCCTGGGATCAGGCCGATTGGCAAAACCTGATCGGCCACTACCAACTGGCGATGGGCCGCACGCTCAAAACGCTCTATAACGCGACCAGCCACTAATACCGCTCTGTCACGCAGAGGGTTGTTGCACGAGATGCACCACCCGCTGCGGGAATGGAATACCGATACCCGCCTCGCTTAAACGCTCCTTGGCCAGTTCGGTAAAGGCGAAGGTGACAGGCCAGAAATCCGGTGTAGCTACCCAGACCCGCAGTGACAGATTGATCGCACTGTCACCCAAGCCAGTAACAAACACCACCGGAGCCGGCTCCTGGTGCACGCGCGGGTCTTTGGCGATGTCCAGCAAGACCTCACGAGCCTGCTTGATATCACTCGAGTAATCGATACCCAGATTGATATCGGCGCGCCGCATGGTTTCACGCGAGTAGTTAGTGATATGACCATTCGACAGGCTGCCGTTGGGCACGATCACCACTTTGTTGTCAGCGGTTTTTAGCGTGGTATGGAAAATCTGAATGCTGTCGACGCTACCCGATACGCCTTGAGCCTCGATCCAGTCGCCGGCGCGAAACGGGCGAAACAGCATGATCAGCACGCCACCGGCGAAATTTGCCAGACTTCCCTGCAACGCGAGACCGATGGCCAAGCCGGCGGCACCAATCACGGCGATAAATGAAGTCGTTTCCACGCCGATCATCGAGGCAACGCTGATCAGCAACAAAACCCTCAGCACAATACTGACCAGGCTGCAGATAAAACTGCTCAACACCCGGTCGACCTGACGCAAATTGAGCAAGCGGCCAATGCTCGACGTCAGCCTGCCAACCAGCCACCAACCAATCAGCAGTGTGATCAAGGCCAGTGTCAGCTTACCGCCGTATTCCAGCAGGACCGGCATCCAGGCCTCTGACATTTCCACTAATTGTTCGATGTTCATGTCCATCTGCTAATCCTTGTAAACCTTTGAAAATAAAACGCCACGGCCAGCCGTGGCGTTACTGCATCACCCCGTTGCGCCGACTGAGCGGCACAAGGCTCACACCTTAATCGCGGAAGTTATTGAACTGCAGCGGCATGCCGAAGTCTTTGCCACGCAGGGCGGCGATGGCCTCCTGCAGGTCATCGCGCTTCTTGCCAGTGATACGCACCTGCTCACCCTGAATGGCGGCCTGCACCTTGAGCTTGCTGTCCTTGACGTGTGCGACGATCTTCTTCGCCAAGTCCTTTTCAATGCCTTCACGCAGAATGACTTCCTGCTTGACGCTCTTACCCGACGCATAGGCGTCCTTGAACTCTAGGCACTGCACATCGATCTTGCGCTTGACCAGGCAGAGCTTGAGAATCTCAACCATCTGCTCCAACTGAAAATCCGCATCGGCTGTCAGGTTGACAGTCAGCTCTTTCAGCTCAAAGCTACCTTTACCGCGCAGGTCATAACGACGGTCCAGCTCTTTGATGGCGCTGTCGATGGCGTTGGTAACTTCATGTTTGTCCAACTCGGACACCACGTCGAACGAGGGCATGGGCTTACTCCTGATAGACGGCGCGCCCTGCATCACGAATGGGGCACACCTGGCTTGACGGTAAAAAAACCCGGCCATTATATAGCGGTAGCAACACACACTGCCCGGCGATGTACCGGGCCCACATGATTTCCCCCTAGCGAGCCTGCCCATGCCCAACCCCCACCTGAGTATTTTGGTCGTCGATGACGCCAAGTTCTCCAGCGCCATGATCGGGCGCGCCCTGAGCCAGGCGGGCTACCAAGACTTACGCTTTGCCAGCAGCGCGGCCGAAGCCATCAGCCTGCTCGAGCAACGCCCCGCCAGCGTCTTGCTTGCCGACTGGCTGATGCCGGAGATGAACGGCCTGGAGCTGACCGTGCAGGTACGCCAGTTTGATGAAATGGCCCACCACTACACCTACGTCATCCTGCTCACCGGCAAGGAAGGCGAAAACGTACTGGGCGAAGCCTTCGATAGCGGCGTCGATGATTTCATCAGCAAAGCGGCGATGAACGAGCAACTGGTGCCGCGGGTCTATGCCGCTGATCGCCTGTGCAACACCTTGCAGCGTCTGTTGCAGGAAAACCGTCTGCTCACCGAAAACATTGCCAGCCTGGAGCAACGTAACCTGATCGACCCGCTTACGGGCCTGGGCAATAACCGTTACCTGCACCAGAAGATGCTCGACAGCCTGCGCCAGGTCGAATCTCGCGGCGGCGCGCTGTGCTACTTGATGATCGGCCTGCAAGACATGCCCGAGCTGCACCAGCAATATGGCGATGCTTTCTATAACGAACTGCTCACCGGCGTGGCGCGACGCCTGCAACAGCTGGTGCGGCCACTGGATGTACTGGTGCGCCTGGATGAAAACCACTTCGGCCTGATCACCCTGCTAACGGACCTGCACGAATGCTCGCCCAGCAGTTTCAAGCGCCTGCACGAAGGGATTAACCTCAAAGCGTTCAAGACCAGCGAAGGCTTTATTAGCCTCAAAGCCGGGATCAGCCTGGTTGGTCTGGATGCCAAAGGCCTACCCATCACACCGGAACAGATCACCGATCACGCCAGCAGGCTATTGCCTGAATCGCACAGCACTGGACTGGTGACTGCGTTGCGCCTGTCCTTGCCGCAATAAGCCGCACAACATATGTGGCATATCCTCGGTGCCGGCAGCCTCGGCACCCTGTGGGCGGCGCGCCTGGCGCGCGCGGGTTTGCCAGTGCAACTGATCCTGCGCGACTCAGCGCGCCTGCACAGCTACCAACAGGCCGGCGGGCTGACCCTGGTTGAACAGGGCCAGGCGCAGCACTACGCCATCCCAGCGCAAACGGCGGATAACTCCGAGCCGATCCAACGCCTGCTACTGAGCTGTAAAGCCTATGACGCCGCCGCCGCCGTGAGCCAGTTGGCCCCGCGCCTTGCATCTGGCGCCGAAATCCTCTTGCTACAGAACGGCCTGGGCAGCCAGGACGAAGTCGCCCGCGTCGCACCGCAGGCGCGCTGCATTTTTGCCTCCAGCACCGAAGGCGCGTTTCGCCAGGCGGATTTTCAGGTGGTGTTTGCCGGCCATGGCCATACCTGGCTCGGCGACCCGCGTGACCTGCAATCGCCCAACTGGCTGACAGACCTGCGCCAGGCCGGCATTGCCCATGACTGGAGCCTGAATATCCTCAGCCGCCTATGGCGCAAGCTGGCGCTGAACTGTGCGATCAACCCGCTGACCGTGCTGCATGATTGCCGCAATGGCGGCTTGCGTGATCATCCAGCGCAGATCGCCTGCCTATGCAGCGAGCTGAGCGAACTGCTGCATACATGCGGCCACAGCGCCGCCGCCGAGGACTTGCACAACGAAGTACTACGGGTAATCCAGGCCACCGCCTCCAATTACTCTTCCATGCACCAGGATGTTAGCCAGGGCCGTCGCACGGAAATCGCCTACCTGCTGGGTTACGCCTGCAACGCTGCGCAACGTCACCAATTGGTGCTGCCACATCTTCAGGCACTGCACGGCCAGCTGCTGGCCCACCTTGATGCACGCGGATTGCCCCGCCACTGAGGCCCGCGTTAACCTGCCTGCACTTCCGCCACCGCGACAGCCCGCCATGCCCCTGCGTCAAAGCCTCGAAAACCTACCGGTCGGCCGCAAGCTGCTGGTCGCCCTGCTGGCCTTGCTCGCCACCGTATTGCTGGTGGCCAACCTAGCCTTTATCAGCGCGGCCTACTGGATTTCTCAGGAAAGCGTGGCGCCTCAGGCCTTGCATACACTCGGCAGGCTGATTGCCAGCCCGCCGCTGAGCAAGGAAGCACTGAGTTCCCCCACTGCCGCCGAAGCGCTGCTGCGGCGCCTGGATGACTACGCACCGCTACGCGCTGCGGTGATTTATGACGCCGAGGGTCTGAACCTTGCGCAGCTACAGCGCGGCACCAAACTGCAGCTGCCGCAGCGTGTCGAGGAAGTCGAATCCTGGCGTCACAGCGAGTTTCGTATCAACCAGTTGGTCGAATTGCCACAAGCCACGGGCAGCTCTGGCCACCTGCTGCTGGTAGCCTCCAGCGAGCTGCCGGGGGTGTTCTACACCGGCACCCTAACTGCCAGCCTGGTGATTCTGGCCTTGAGCGTACTGTTCTGGCTGATCGTCTCGCGCCAGGTGCGC
The DNA here is from genome assembly GCF_963970955.1 of Pseudomonas sp. EA_35y_Pfl2_R111. Classification (NCBI taxonomy): domain Bacteria; kingdom Pseudomonadati; phylum Pseudomonadota; class Gammaproteobacteria; order Pseudomonadales; family Pseudomonadaceae; genus Pseudomonas; species Pseudomonas sp. EA_35y_Pfl2_R111. The sequence goes on from NZ_CAXAOM010000001.1 coordinate 1,059,897, forward strand.
CGCCTGATCACCCGACCGATCCGCCGCCTGGAAGAGCTCTCACGCCAGGTCACGCGCGAAGAGAACTACGCCCTACGCGCGCGCCGCGGCAACCGCGACGAGATTGGCAGTTTGGCCGAGGCCTTCAACACCATGCTGGTACGCATCGAGGCCCGCGAGCAGCAGCTCAAACGTGCCCGTGACGATGCCCAGGAAGCCTTCGACCAGGCCCATCACCTGGCCGAAGAAACCCGCCACTCCAACCGCAAGCTGGAGCTGGAAGTGCAGGTGCGGGGCAAGATCGAGAAGAAGCTCACCGGCTTTCAGAAGTACCTCAACAGCATCATCGACTCCATGCCCTCGGCGCTGATAGCCCTCGACGAGCAGCTCTACGTTACCCAGTGGAACCAGGAGGCCAGCAGCCTCTCCGGCACCCGCCTGGACGAGGCTCTGAACCAGCCGATCTTCCTCGCCTTCCCGCCGCTCAAGCCCTTCCTGCCGCAGCTAAGGCGCACTGTCGAGCAGCATCAGGTGGAAAAGATCGAACGGGTCACCTGGGGTAGCAACGAGCAACCGCATCACTTCGCCCTGACCTTCTACCCGCTGACGGGCGGCAGCGGCCGCGGTGTGGTGATACGCATCGACGACATCACCCAGCGCCTCAATCTGGAAGAGATGATGGTGCAATCAGAGAAGATGCTCTCGGTCGGCGGTCTGGCCGCCGGCATGGCGCACGAGATCAATAACCCGCTGGGCGCCATCTTGCATAACGTGCAGAACATCCGCAGGCGCCTATCGCCGGAGCTGGCAAAGAACCGTGAACAAGCCGAGCAAGCCGGCATCTGCCTCGAAGACATTGACCGCTACCTAAATGCCCGAGAGATTCCACGCCTGCTCGACGGCATCCAGCAAGCCGGCAGTCGCGCAGCGAAGATTGTCAGCCATATGCTTAATTTCAGCCGGCGCAGCGACCGCCAACTGGCACCCTGCAACCTACCCGCATTGATCGACCAGGCCGTGGAAATCGCCAGCAACGACTTCGACCTGACCGACAGCTTCGATTTCAAGAGCCTGAACATCCAGCGTGAGTTCGAAGCCGACCTGCCCACCGTACCAGCCACCGCCAACGAGCTGGAGCAGGTGCTGCTCAACCTATTGAAAAACGCGGCCCAGGCCATCCACCAGCGCGATGGCAGCGCGACGCCTGGGCAGATTACCCTGCGCGTACGCCTGGCGCCGCCCTGGGCGGAAATCCAGGTGGAGGACAATGGCGTCGGCATGCCCGAACCCGTACGCAAGCGCATCTTCGAGCCGTTCTTCACCACCAAGGAAGTCGGCCAGGGCACCGGGCTTGGCCTGTCGGTCTCCTACTTCATCGTCACCAACAATCACAAAGGGCAGATGGAGGTGCAGTCCAAGGCCAGCCAAGGCACCTGCTTCACCCTGCGCCTACCACTGGCCATCGCCACTCCTGACACAGGACTTTGAACATGGGTTACCGCCTTTCGAAAATCTACACGCGCACCGGCGACGCTGGCGAAACCGGCCTGGCCGATGGCCGCAGAGTCGGAAAGGACCACCCACGAGTGGAAGCTATTGGCGAGGTGGATACGCTAAACAGCCATATCGGCCTGCTGCTGGCCGATCTTACCGAACAACAAAGTAGATGGCCTGGGCTTGCGGAAGTCATCGAGGTGCTCGCGCCTTGTCAGCACCGCCTGTTCGACCTCGGCGGCGAACTGGCGATGCCCGATTACCAGGCCCTGCAGGCTCCGGAAATCGAGCGACTGGAAGCTGCCATCGACCGCTGGAACGAAGAAGTCGGCCCGCTGGAAAACTTTATCCTGCCCGGGGGCTCGCGCCTGATTGCCCAGGCCCACATGTGCCGCAGCCTGGCCCGCAGCGCCGAACGGCGCTGCCAACACCTGAACGCCGTGGAGCCGATTCGCGGCGTTGGCCTGGCCTACGTCAATCGACTGTCTGATCTGCTGTTTGTCGCTGCGCGGCTGATCGCCAAACGCCAAGGGATCGCTGAAGTGCTATGGCAGGCTGCTGCCAAAGAATCACAAAGCTAATCGTGTAGCCGCGTAGGGCGGATGACGTTGTTTTTCTCCACCATTACGGGTCGGTGGATGGATAAAGCGCCATCCACCCTACGAATTCAGAGCAGACTAAGCTGGCTTTCGAATGTGCGCCGCTCACCGGTTAGCGGATCGATAAAACTCAGGCGCTTGGCCAGCAGCTTTAACGGCTTGCTGTAGTCATCCGGCGCATCGGGAGCATCGGTGACCTCGGGATAGAACGGGTCATTGAGGATCGGCGCGCCCAGCGCGGCCAGGTGCACGCGCAGTTGATGCTTCTTGCCTGTTACCGGATAGAGCCGGTACAGCCAGTGCTCGCCGAGACGCTGGGCGACTTCGATGCGCGTTTCGGTATTGGCCTCACCGACGACTTCCTGCATACGAAAGAACGGCTCGGCGCCCTCCAGCCGCGTCGCCCGCAGCAGCGGAAACTCCAACTGCGGCAAAGCCGCTGCCAGCGCCTCGTAGCACTTGTCCATCTGCCGCAGGCGAAACAGCGCCTGGTATTGGGCACGGCTCTGGCGATTGGTGGAAAACAGCACCAGGCCGGCGGTGTGCCGATCAATCCGGTGCAGCGGCACCAGGTCAGCATTGCCCAGGCGCTTGGCCAGGCGTGCCTGCAGGGTCTGCTCGACGTATTCGCCAGCCGGCATCACCGGCAGAAAATGCGGCTTGTCGGCCACCAGCAAATGCTCATCGACGTACAGCAGAGCTTCTTCGAAGGGAATCGGCGTCTCCGCTGGCACCTCACGAAAGTAGTGCACCTTGAGCCCTTCGCGATAAATCGCCGCCATGCCGAGCGGCTGCCCCTGAGCGTCCAACACCCGACCACGGGCGATCCGCTCCTGCCACACCGCTGGCGCAATCGCCGGGAAATGCGCGCACAGGCACTCGAACACCGTCGCCCAGCTGCCACGCGGCAAGTGCAGAGTGCTGGGGCGCATATTCGAGGGGGAACGGGCTTCAATAGGCATGAACACACTCAACAGCCAGACAGCGGAAGCACACAGGATAACCCAGGCCCAGGTTTAACCCGCGCCCGGTGCGGGACACTGCAGTGACATACGGAACAGCGCTGCCAGCAGGTCGGACTGGCTGACGATACCCAGCAAGCGATGGTGCTCATCCACAACGGGCAGCCGATGCACGTCGGTATCGGTAAGCATCTGCAGCAGGTAGGTCACCGGCCAGTCGGCGCGGCAGGTCGGTGCCTGGCGCTGCATACATTGGCTGACGGTTTGCGTATCGACGTCGGCCAGCAACAGGTCGTGTAGGCTCAGCATGCCCTGCAATTCGCCTTGTGGGTTAAGCACCGGCATAGCGCTTAGCCGATGCTCATGCAGGCTCAAACGCGCTTCGGCAAGGCTGCTGTGCTCCACCAGCGTCTGCACATCACGGGACATGATGTCGCCGCAACGCACTTCGCCAAAACGGCGCTGATAAGCCCGCGCCTCGGTTTGCAGCAGAATATCTTCCAGGTCTTCGCGGGAAATATCGAGCAACTCGCCGCGCGCTTTGAGCACTGCATCCAGATCCGCCGGGGTGAAACCCAGGCGATCACGAGGAATCGGATCACGAGTCTTGTGCACGTTGCCATGCTCAAGGGGGCGGTGCGGGTACTGTCGGCGTAGGGCGTTATTGAACAGCAACGCAATCAGTAGCAGACCGATCGAGTTCAACCCCACCGGGTAGAGGGCGAAGTGATAGCCCAGCTGGGCCACTTCCGGCCCGGCCAGCACTGCCGTCAGCGCCACTGCCCCACCCGGCGGGTGCAGGCAGCGCAGGGCAAACATTCCGGCAATCGCCAGGCCACCGGCCAACGCGGCCACCCAGGCGTCGTGACCAAACCAAGTGGCGCAGGTCACGCCAATTAGAGCGGAGATCAGGTTGCCACCGAGAATCGACCAAGGCTGCGCCAATGGGCTGGCCGGCACGGCAAACAACAGCACCGCCGACGCCCCCATAGGTGCTATCAGCCAAGGGCTCGCACTGCCGAGCACCTCATGGCAAAGCCAGCCACTGAACAGCAGTCCCAGCACCGCGCCCACGCAGCTCAACGTCCGCTCACTCAGACTGACCGCCATGGGCGCCGGCCAGAAGCCTTTCAACCACGCTTTGATGCTTTGCACCCTCAACCGCTCACCTGTAACGCACCATTTAAGGGCGCGACTATAACGCCCTTTGTCCGCAGGTGGCAGCTACTCCGGCCAGAACGCGCGAATCCCCGCCACGCCCTGAGCGCCAACCTGCCAGGCCCGTTCTACGTCAGCAGGGGTAACACCGCCGAGCAAATAGGCCGGCTGATTAAAGCCCTGCAGCAGCTCGGCAACCTGCGCCCAGCCCAGAGGCTGTGCATCGGGATGAGTCTGGGTGGCTTCTACGGGCGACAGGGTGATGAAATCCACGCCCATCTGCGTGGCCAGTTGCAACTCCTGCACGTTGTGGCAGGAGGCCGCCAGCCAGCGCTGCGGCGGAAACGGTCGGCCACCAGCGCTCAATTCGCGCAACTGTTGCGCCGTCAGGTGCCAGCCCGCTGCTGGAAAATCCCCCAGCCATTCCAGTGGCCCCTTGAGCATCAACTGCGCTTTGCCCGCGCAGAGGCCGAGGGCATCCACAGCAATATCGCGGTACTGCGCATCGAACATCGCCGGAGCGCGCAGTTGCAGCAGACGGATGCCACTTTTCAGCGCGGTCTGGATACCGCGTAGCAACTCAGGTCCGCTCCGCCCTTCCGGGGTGATCAGATAACGCTCGGGTAAACGTGCGGCCGCGACAATCGGGCGGTTGGCGGCGGGAAACTCATAGTCGCCCAACTGCCGTGGGCTGACCCAGGCCAGCGGTTGGCCTTCGGCGCCATGGGGCTCACCGACATAAGCCGAGACTTCCCAGACATCCAGCAGCACCTGTTTGTCCGGGTAATCGTGACGCACCTGAATTAGCGGGCGCGTGGCCCTGGGGCGAATGCCCAGCTCCTCTTCCAGCTCACGCGCCAGGGCTGCCTGCACCGTCTCGCTGGCCTCGACCTTGCCACCGGGAAACTCCCATAGGCCGCCCTGATGCTTATCATCAGGGCGCTTGGCGAGCAGAATCTGCCCATCCACACCGCGGATGACCGCGGCGGCTACATGAATACGCTTCACGCCAGATGTTCCTCCTGAGCAGCCTGGTACCAGCGCTGAAACGCCGGCCACTGATAGATGGTTTCGACATAGGCGGCAGCCTCTGCCGATAGCGTCACCTGATAGCTGCGCAGACGCGCCGCCACCGGGGCAAAGTAGGCATCCGCCAGGCATGGCTGACCAAACAGGAAGCCTCCGTCCTGACCAAAGCGCTGTCGGCACTCAGCCCACAGGGCGCAGATACGCTGAATATCGGCCACGGCCTCGGCCGGTATTTCTGTCAGCGCCTGATTGCGTTTGAGGTCCATCGGCAGGTGGCTGCGCAGCGCGACAAATCCGCTGTGCATCTCGGCGCAGACACTGCGCGCCAGCGCACGGGCGGCCCGCGCCTGTGGCCATAGCTGAGCAGCGGGAAAACATTCGGCAAGGTATTCGCCAATCGCCAGAGAGTCCCAGATCGCGCCATCATCACAGAGCAGCAACGGTACCTTGCCGGTCGGCGAGTGCTGCAGAATTCGCGCGCGAGTATCGGCGCGGTTCAGGGTAATCAGCTGCTCGGCATAGGGCACGCCGGTCAGTTCCAAGGCCAGCGCCGCACGCAGCGACCAGGACGAATAGGTTTTGTCGCCGATAACCAGAGTAAGTGACATGGGCTGCGCTCGATGCGGGAAGGTCGAATGACCTTAAAAGGCGACTCCCGCAATAGCAAATTCCCGTTGTTTATGGGGGCATAAACAACGGGAATGCGGGTCGTCAAACAGCTGGTGCGTGGCGGATCAGGTGCGGTACTCGGCGTTGATCTTCACGTACTCGTGGGACAGGTCTGTGGTCCAGATGGTCTCGCTACAGCCACCGCGGCCCAGTTCGATGCGGATGGTGATCTCTTCCTTGGCCATCACGGCAGCGCCCTGCTCTTCGGTGTAGCTGGCAGCGCGGCAACCACGGCTGGCGATGCATACGTCGCCGAGGAACACGTCGATCAGGCTGACATCCAGTTGCGCCACGCCCGCACGGCCCACGGCGGCGAGAATGCGCCCCCAGTTGGGATCAGAGGCAAACAGCGCGGTCTTGATCAATGGCGAATGGGCCACAGCGTAACCGACGTCCAGGCATTCCTGATGGGTTGCACCGCCGTTGACCTGCACAGTGACGAACTTGGTCGCGCCTTCGCCGTCGCGCACGATGGCCTGGGCCACCTCCATGCACACGCCGAACACCGCTTCCTTGAGTTTGGCGAACAGGTCGCCGCTGGCCTGGGTGATTTCCGGCAAGGCTGCCTTGCCGGTGGCGATCAGCATGCAGCAATCGTTGGTCGAGGTATCGCCGTCGATGGTGATGCGGTTGAACGACTTGTTCGCCGCATCGCGCAGCAGATCCTGCAGCACGGACTGGGCAACCTTGGCGTCGGTGGCGATATAACCCAGCATGGTCGCCATATTCGGCTTGATCATCCCGGCGCCCTTGCTGATACCGGTCACAGTGACGGTGACGCCATCGTGAACAAACTGGCGGCTGGCGCCCTTGGGCAGGGTGTCGGTGGTCATGATGCCGGTGGCGGCTTCGGCCCAGTGGTTCTCGGACAGATCGTCGAGAGCCGCCTGCAGTGCGCCCTCGATCTTCTCGACCGGCAGCGGCTCACCAATTACCCCAGTGGAGAACGGCAGCACGGCGCCTTCATCCACGCCAGTCAGCTGCGCCAGGGCAGCGCAGGTGCGCATGGCATTCTGCAGGCCCGGCTCGCCGGTACCGGCGTTGGCGTTACCGGTGTTGGTCAGCAGGTAGCGCACACCGCCGAGCACACGCTTCTTGGCCAGGATGACCGGCGCGGCACAGAACGCATTGAGGGTAAACACTCCCGCTACGCTGGAGCCTTCGGCACATCGCATCACTACCACATCCTTGCGCCCTGGGCGTTTGATGCCCGCCGAAGCGATGCCCAGTTCGAAACCTGGAACCGGGTGCAGGGTAGACAACGGGCCAAGACCAACAGCCATAGAGACGCTCCTTAAGGTGGTAGGACTTATTGCGATGGTAAAACGCCGCGAGCGGTCAGACCGTTCGCGGCGTTAATCAAGCTGGGTCAAGCATAGCCAACTTCACTGTCGGCTCAACCCTCGGTACACGGCAGGCTCAGTTGACCTGACCGTGGCAATGCTTGTACTTCTTGCCGGAACCACAAGGGCACGGTTCATTACGGCCAATCTTCGGTTCGGTACGCACCGGCGCTACGGCAACCGCCTGGTCACCCTCTTCATCACTGGCCTGCGACTGCAATGCCGACGCCTCGGCGTGCTGGAACTGCATGCGCTCGGCTAAGGCATCGGCCTCGCGGCGCAGACGGGCTTCTTCTTCGGCTGGGTCTTCGCGGCGCACCTGTACATGCGAGAGCACGCGGATGGTGTCGCGCTTGATCGAATCCAGCAGCTCCTGGAACAGGGTGAAGGACTCGCGCTTGTACTCTTGCTTCGGGTTCTTCTGCGCGTAGCCGCGCAGGTGAATGCCGTGACGCAGGTGATCCATAGTCGACAGGTGGTCCTTCCACAGGTCGTCGAGCACACGCAGGAGAATCTGCTTCTCGAAGGTACGTAGCGCTTCGGCGCTGGCTTCGTTCTCTTTCTCGTTGTAGGCGTTGACCAGCTCTTCGAGAATGCGCGAGCGCAGGGTTTCTTCATACAGTTTGTGGTCGTCGTCGAGCCACTGCTGGATCGGCAGACGCAGGTTGAAGCTGCTGTACAGCGCCTCTTCCAGGCCGGCGATATCCCACTGCTCGGGTAGCGACTGCGGCGCGATATGTTCGTTGATGGTGTTATCCAGCACTTCCTGACGGAACTCGGCGATGGTCTCGCCGATGTTGTCGGCAGCCAGCAGCGTGTTGCGCATGTGATAGATCACTTTGCGCTGCTCGTTGGCCACGTCGTCGAATTCCAGCAGTTGCTTACGCATGTCGAAGTTGCGCCCTTCAACCTTACGTTGGGCCTTCTCGATGGCGTTGCTGACCATGCGGTGCTCGATGGCTTCACCGGACTGCATGCCCAGGGCCTTCATAAAGTTCTTCACCCGATCCGAGGCGAAGATGCGCATCAAGCTGTCTTCCAGCGACAGGTAGAAACGGCTGGAACCCGGGTCACCCTGACGGCCGGAACGACCGCGCAGCTGGTTGTCGATACGCCGCGATTCATGGCGCTCGGAGGCGATCACATGCAGACCGCCCGACTCGATCACCTGCTGGTGGCGCTTCTGCCAATCGGCTTTGATCTGCGCGATCTGCTCAGGTGTGGCGTTCTCCAGGTTGGCAACTTCAACTTCCCAGTTGCCGCCCAGCAGGATGTCAGTACCGCGACCCGCCATGTTGGTGGCAATGGTCAGCGCGCCCGGACGACCGGCCTGGGCAATGATTTCCGCTTCCTTCTCGTGGAACTTGGCGTTGAGCACCTTGTGCTCGATACCTTCCTCATTGAGCAGCTTGGACATGTGCTCAGAGGTTTCGATGGTGGCCGTACCGACCAGCACCGGACGGCCCAGCGCCATGCTTTCCTTGATGTCGGTGACGATGGCGGCGTACTTCTCTTCCGCAGTCAGGTAGACCAGATCGTTGAAGTCCTTACGCGCCAGGGCACGGTTGGTCGGGATCACGATCACCGCCAAGCCGTAGATCTGGTGGAACTCGAACGCTTCGGTATCGGCCGTACCGGTCATGCCGGACAGTTTGTTGTAGAGGCGGAAGTAGTTCTGGAAGGTGGTCGAGGCCAGGGTCTGGCTTTCGGCCTGGATCGGCAGGCCTTCTTTGGCCTCGATCGCCTGGTGCAGGCCTTCGGACAGACGACGACCGGGCATGGTGCGGCCGGTGTGTTCGTCGATCAGCAGCACCTGGTTGTTCTGCACGATGTATTCAACGTTGCGGTTGAAAAGCTTGTGCGCACGCAGGCCCGAGTAAACGTGGGTCAGCAGACCCAAGTTGTGCGCCGAATACAGGCTCTCGCCCTCGGCCAGCAGGCCGACCTCGGTGAGCATTTCTTCCACGAACTGGTGGCCAGCTTCGTTCAGCTCGACCTGGCGGGCCTTCTCGTCGACCTTGTAGTGGCCTTCCTGGGTGACCACGCCCTCTTCTTCCTCAACATGCAGCTTGAGGCGCGGGATCAGCTTGTTGATCTCGGTGTACAGACGCGAACTGTCTTCGGCCTGGCCGGAGATGATTAGCGGGGTGCGCGCTTCGTCGATCAGAATGGAGTCAACTTCGTCGATTACGGCGAAATTCAGCTCACGCTGGAATTTGTCTTCCAGGCTGAAGGCCATGTTGTCGCGCAGGTAATCGAAACCGAATTCGTTGTTGGTACCGTAGGTGATATCGGCGGCGTAGGCTTCGCGCTTCTCTTCCGGCGGCATAAAGGGGGTAACGATACCCACGCTCATGCCAAGGAATTCATACAGCGGACGCATCCAGTTGGCGTCGCGGCGGGCCAGGTAATCGTTGACCGTAACCACGTGTACGCCTTTGCCAGACAGTGCATTGAGGTACACCGCCAGAGTCGCCACCAGGGTCTTACCCTCACCAGTGCGCATCTCGGCGATCTTGCCTTCGTGCAGGGTCATACCACCAATCAACTGCACATCGAAGTGGCGCATGCCCATCACACGCTTGCCGGCTTCACGGGCTACCGCAAAGGCTTCGGCCAGTAGCTGATCGAGGGTCTCACCTTTGGCCAGACGGGCTTTGAACTCCTCCGTCTTGGCACGCAGTTGCTCATCGGAAAGGGCAAGCATCTGCTCCTCGAAGGCATTGACGGCTTGTACCGCCTTGAGCATGCGTTTGACTTCACGCTCGTTCTTGCTTCCAAAGAGTTTTTTCAACAAAGGCGCAAACATATCGACAGGATCTTCCAGGCGTATGGATTGAGGGCGGCTGAACAGCGACCCATGCAGCCTTTAGGGCTGCGTGCGAAGGGGGCATTCTACCCGGAAACGCAAACGAGGAAAGCGGCGTTATTCGACGTCGTTGACCCGGGCTATGTAGCTGGCTGGATTGACCACCTGGCCATTCTTGGTGACTTCAAAGTGCACGTGGTAACCACTGGCGCGACCACTACGACCGACCTTGGCAATGGTCTGCCCGCGCTGCACCAGATCACCGATCTGCACCAGATTGCTCTGATTATGCGCATAAAGCGTGGTATAGCCATCCGCATGACTGATGCCTACGGTATGCCCATAACCCGACTTGACCCCGGAGAAGCTCACCACGCCAGCCGCGACGGCAACCACATCACTGCCCGGCTTGGCGGCAAAATCGACACCTTTATGTTGGGTATTGCGCCCGGTCAACGGGTGCACGCGGCGGCCGAATGGCGAGGACATGTAGCCATGGCGCACCGGCATGCCGGACAGGTATTCAGCCTCGCTCAACTGACGCTCACCGATCAGTTGCTCCAGCACCTCAAGCAGTTGCTCGCGACTATCCAGACGTAGGCTCAGGCGATCAAGCTCATCCATAAACGGCGGCGGCGCATACGCGGCATCACCCAGCGCATCTTCAGCACCGCCCTGACCGACATTAAGAGAGAAATCAAACTCACTGGCATCCAAATCTGCCAGCTCGGTCAGGCGTGCACCCAGCGCATCCAGGCGGGTCAGGCGCGCCTGCAATTCGGCCACATGCACGGCAAAAGCATCCAGCTGACGCTGTGCATTACGGCGCACCTCACCGACCTCGGCGCGCTGCTGATCCATAGCCAAGTTGAGCTGGGTGTCGTCATGCACCTCAACTGTCGCCGGCGCCCACCAGGCGCCAACGGCCACACCACCGGCCAACGACGCGCCGAGCGCCAGCAGTAACGCCAACATTAACCAGCGGAGATCCAGGCTGAGCGAGCGTGCGGCACCGTGATGCCGACTAAGTAGAATGATGTGCAAGGCGTTCCCCTAGTGGTGAACCGCCAGTCGGCAGCAGCGATTCTGCTACCATGGCGGCTTCACTTTTTCAGGCGTCCTGCCATGACTTTTCGTCCTTTGCCAGCCCGGGCTCCCGCCGCACTGTTGCGCGAAGCGAAACCCCTGAAGGCACTGTTCAATCAAGCGCAGCGCATTGATCGCCTACAGCACCTGCTGGAAAGCCAGCTGCAGCCCGCCGCTCGCGAACACTGCCATGTAGCGTCGTGGCGCGAGGGCTGCCTGCTGCTGATAATTACCGATGGCCACTGGGCCACGCGCCTGCGCTATCAACAAAAACGCTTGTTGAAACAGCTGCAGGCACTCGAAGAATTCGCGACCTTAACGAAGATCCTGTTCAAGGTGCAACCTCCGACTGCTGAAAGGCATGCACCAAGTCGCACAATTTGCCTATCCAGCAGCGCTGCGGAAAACATTCAGGCCACCGCCGACGGCATCAGCGATCCCAAACTGCGCGCCGCGCTGGAGCGCCTGGCCAAGCACGGCAAACCCAGCGAATAAATACATCACCCAATTACTCGCAGATAAAAAGAGGCCACCCGAAGGTGGCCTCGAAAAGCAAAGTAAGGAGGGTATTGCGTTACACGGCCGCAACCGGGCGCATGTATGAGATTGGCGCAGTGTTGGGATCATCAAAGGTGACGACTTCCCATGCATCAGGCTGCTCGATCAGGGTGCGCAGCAGGCGATTGTTCAGCGCATGCCCCGATTTGAAACCCTTGAACTCGCCAATCAGGCTGTTACCCAGCAGGTAGAGATCACCGATCGCATCGAGAATCTTGTGTTTGACGAACTCGTCCTCGTAACGCAGGCCGTCTTCGTTCAACACGCGGAACTCATCTACCACGATGGCGTTATCTACGCTGCCGCCGAGCGCCAGGTTCTGTGAACGCAGGAACTCGATATCACGCATAAAACCGAAGGTGCGAGCGCGACTGACTTCTTTCACAAACGAGGTGCTGGAGAAGTCCACGCTGGCCGACTGGGTGCGATTGCGGAACACCGGATGATCGAAATCGATCTCGAAGGTCACCTTGAACCCTTCGAAAGGCACGAAGGTGGCGCGCTTGTCGCCCTCTTCAACTGTCACTTCACGAAGGATGCGGATGAACTGCTTATGGGCGTCCTGCTCTTGCAAACCAGCAGATTGAATCAGGAATACAAAGGGACCCGCACTGCCATCCATGATCGGTACTTCGGACGCGGAGAGCTCGACGTAGGCGTTATCGATGCCCAGGCCAGCCATGGCCGAAAGCAGGTGCTCTACCGTATCCACCTTGACATCACCATTGACCAATGTGGTCGACATGGTGGTTTCACCGACATTGCCTGCACGCGCGGGAATTTCCACGACAGGGTCCAAGTCGGTACGACGGAACACAATACCGGTGTCCACGGGAGCCGGCTTCAGGGTCAGGTATACCTTTTCCCCGGAATGCAGGCCGACGCCAGTGGCGCGGATAATGTTCTTCAGGGTGCGTTGTCTGATCATGGCTTTGGCCGCTATAGCGCTAGTTGCGAATTGTTTTCAACAATGGCCGGCGATAATAGCAGAACCGGCCTTTGCTGAACACCAATCGCCCCAATGCTCCTGATACATTTCATCAATCGGCCTGACGACGCAAGAAGGCTGGAATATCCAGATAATCCAAGTCGTCCTGCGGGTTCAGCTTAGCGGCAGTAGCAGCGCCGCCGTGGCTTTGACGCTGGACGGTTGGGCGCTCGTAGTCCTTATAGTTAACACTCTGCTCGGCACGGGCCGGGGCTGGCGCACTGTTCGAGCCACTTACAGTGTTAGTAGAAACCTGCACGGTGTTGTCGATAACCTTAACCGGCTTCTCGATACGCGCACCCAGACCAGTGGCAACTACAGTCACGTGCAGCTCGTCGCGCATGTCCGGATCGATCACGGTGCCAACCTTAACGGTGGCGTGTTCGGAGGCGAACTGCTCGATGATGTTACCCACGTCAGAGTACTCACCCAGGGACAGGTCAGGACCGGCAGTGATGTTCACCAGGATGCCGCGCGCGCCTTGCAGGTTGACGTCTTCCAGCAGAGGATTACGGATTGCCGCTTCGGTGGCTTCACGTGCGCGGTTAGGACCGCTGGCGCAGCCAGTGCCCATCATCGCCATGCCCATTTCGCTCATCACGGTTTTCACGTCGGCGAAGTCGACGTTGATCATGCCCGGACGCTTGATGATGTCGGAGATACCGCGCACGGCACCGGCCAGTACATCGTCAGCCTTGGCGAAAGCCGACAAGAGACTGGCGTCCTTTCCGAGGATGGTCAGCAATTTTTCGTTCGGAATGGTGATCAGCGAGTCAACGCTTTCCGACAGCGCGCGGATACCTTCTTCGGCGATCAGCATGCGCTTCTTGCCTTCGAACGGGAACGGACGGGTCACCACCGCAACGGTGAGGATGCCCATTTCCTTGGCCACTTGAGCGATAACAGGCGCAGCACCAGTACCGGTACCGCCGCCCATGCCGGTGGTGATAAAGACCATATCAGTGCCTTGCAGCACTTCAGCGATACGCTCGCGGTCTTCCATGGCCGCCTGACGGCCGACTTCCGGATTGGCGCCTGCACCAAGGCCCTTGGTCACCGCAGTGCCCAGTTGCAGCACGGTACGTGCGCCGATGTTTTTCAGTGCCTGAGCATCTGTGTTGGCGCAGATGAATTCGACGCCTTCAATGTTGTTTTTCGCCATGTGGTTGACCGCATTACCGCCGCCGCCGCCCACGCCAATGACCTTGATGACTGCACTTGCTGGTGCGCTGTCTACGAGTTCAAACATTTTCCCTCTCCTTTACTTTCTAGTTGTAACGCCTACTGCAAAATCAGAAATTGCCCTGGACCCAGCGCTTCAGCCGTTCCAGCACAGGTTGTTTGGGTTCATCGTTGTAGCTGCCAAGCGCGGACATTGAGATGCCGTCGGCCTGCTTCTGCAGTCCGTACAGCAACAGGCCCACGCCTGTGGAATAAATCGGGTTACGCACCACATCAGCCAGGCCCTTGACGCCCTGGGGCATACCCAGGCGCACCGGCATATGGAAAATCTCTTCGGCCAGCTCCACCGCGCCTTCCATCTTCGCCGTACCGCCGGTGAGGACGATGCCCGCCGGGATCAGGTCTTCGTAGCCGCTGCGACGCAGCTCGGCCTGGATCAGAGTGAACAGCTCGTCGTAACGCGGCTCGACCACTTCGGCCAGGGACTGACGCGACAGGTCGCGCGGCGGACGATCGCCAACACTCGGAACCTTGATGGTCTCGCCGGCACCGGCCAGCTTGGCCAGCGCGCAGGCGTAGCGGATCTTGATTTCTTCGGCGTACTGGGTCGGCGTACGCAGGGCCATGGCGATGTCGTTGGTCACTTGATCGCCAGCAATCGGGATCACCGCGGTGTGACGAATCGCGCCCTCGGTGAAGATGCAAATGTCGGTGGTGCCACCACCAATGTCGACCAGGCACACGCCCAGCTCTTTCTCGTCGTCGGTCAGCACCGCATAGGCCGAGGCCAACTGCTCGAGGATGATGTCGTCGACTTCCAGACCGCAGCGGCGCACACACTTCTCGATGTTCTGCGCGGCATTTACCGCGCAGGTGACGACGTGCACTTTGGCTTCCAAACGCACGCCGGACATGCCCAGCGGCTCACGCACGCCTTCCTGGTTATCGATCACATAGTCCTGAGGCAGGGTGTGCAGCACGCGCTGATCCGCCGGAATGGCCACGGCCTGGGCGGCGTCGAGTACACGCTCCAGGTCCGCAGGGCTCACTTCGCGATCACGAATAGCGACGATACCGTGGCTGTTGAGGCTGCGGATATGGTTGCCGGCCACGCCGACGAAGGCCGAGTGAATACGGCAGCCGGCCATCAACTGGGCTTCTTCGACCGCGCGCTGAATCGACTGCACGGTGGATTCGATATTCACCACCACGCCTTTTTTCAGGCCACGCGACGGATGAGTGCCAATGCCGACGATTTCCAGCTGGCCGTCCGCGTTCACCTCACCGACCAGCGCCACCACCTTGGAGGTACCTATGTCGAGGCCGACGATCATCTTGCCGCTCTGCACATTTGCCATGGCTCTTGCCTTCTCCTGATTCACTGCACGACAGCGGTTGGTGCCGCCGTGGGCGCTACCGGCTCGCGCCATGCCACGGCCAGGCCGTTGGCATAACGCAGATCGATCCGCGCAATATTCGTTTGCTGCTCTTTCAGGGCCTTGTCATAAATGGCCGTGAAGCGCCGCATTTTTTCCACCAGATGGTCACGCCCCAGCAGCAGTTCGATGCCCTGCCCGGTGGAGAGGAACCAGCTGCCGCGCTCACGCAACTCCAGGCGCGCCACGGAAAAACCCATCGGCCGCAGCATCTGGCTGAGTACCTGGTATTGCTGCATCACCTGCTGCTGAGCACGCTTGGGGCCATACAACTGCGGCAGATGCGGGTAATCACCCAACTGCTGTGGCGCGAACGCCTCGCCCTGGTTGTTCAACAGCGCCTCATCGCCCCAGCGGGCAATCGGCAATTGTTCTTCTAAACGCACCACCAATTGATCCGGCCATACACGGCGCACCTGGGCGCTGGCGATCCACGGCATCAATTCCAGCTCACGGCGCAGGCTGAGCAGGTCAACACTGAAAAAGCTCGCACTGGCATAAGGTGCTATGCGCTCTTGCACGGCCTGCTGATTGATGTAGCTGAGATCGCCCTCGACGCTGATACGCGCAATCGGCTGGTCGGCATAGGGCAATGCACGCAGCGACAATTCATAGGTGCCGTAACCCAGGGCGAGCAGCAACAGCGGCCAGCTCAGGCGCTTCAGCCAGCTACCCATGCCGGTGAAACGGGCTTTCGGCAGGCTCATCCGCAGGCTAATAGGCTCCTTCGCCACCAAACGGCTGGCGCCGCGCTGCGCAGGCTTACCGCGCAGGGGCGCGCGGTTCGAGCCTGGCTGGTGACGCAAGGTGACCGTCATGACTTAACCCCGCGCCTCAAGGCTGTCGGCAAGAATCGCCAACACCAGTTGTTGAAAATCCAGACCGGCTGCACGGGCCGCCATCGGCACCAGGCTGTGGTCGGTCATGCCCGGCACGGTGTTGACTTCCAGCAGCCAGAACTTGCCATCGGCGTCCTGCATCACATCGGCCCGGGCCCAGCCCTGGGTGCCGACTGCTTCGCAGGCGCGGGCGGTAAGGTCCATCAGTTCGGCTTCTTTCTCCGCCGAGAGACCGCACGGGATGCGGTACTGGGTGTCATTGGCCAGGTACTTGGCGTCGTAGTCGTAGAAGCTGTGCGGCGTGCCCAACGCAATCGGCGGCAGCACCTGACCGCGCAACATGGCGATGGTGAATTCCGGGCCGGCGATCATCTGCTCGACCAGCACCTGCGAGTCATAACGGCTGGCGTCCTTCCAGGCAGCAATCAGCGCATCGACATCATTGACCTTGGCCATGCCAATGCTCGAGCCCTCATGGGCCGGCTTAACGAACAATGGGAAGCCCAGCTCGGCAGCTGCCGTATGGCAATCGGCTTCGCTGACCAGTGCGGCGTGAGCGGGTGTCGGCAGGCCGAGGCTCAGCCACACGCGCTTGGTGCGCAGTTTGTCCATGGCCAAGGCCGAAGCCAGGATGCCGCTACCGGTGTAAGGAATGCCAGCACACTCGAGCAGGCCCTGCATCGAGCCGTCTTCGCCACCACGGCCGTGCAGCACGATAAAGGCGCGGTCGATTTTCTCGGCGGTCAGACGCTGCAGCAGGTCATCGCCAGCATCGATACCAAAGGCATTCACACCAGCAGCCAGCAGCGCCTGTAGCACGGCATTGCCGGACTTCAGCGAGACTTCACGCTCGGCGCTCTTGCCGCCGAACAGCACGGCCACGCGCCCAAAGGCGCTGACCGGAAATTGTGATTGCAGGCTGGCAGCACTCATTTCGCCTCCCCTTTCAGTTCGCCGTCCGGCTCATTGCCAGCCGTTGCGAACAGCGGGCTTTGCAACAGTTGCGGAGCCAGGCCGCCGATGTCGCCGGCACCTTGGCAAAGAAGAATGTCACCAGCGCGCAGCAGCGGCTTAACCATCGGCGCCAGATCCACGCCGCGCTCGATATAGATCGGATCGAGCTGGCCACGCTGACGGATGCTGTGGCACAGGTTGCGGCTGTCAGCCCCAGGGATCGGCGCTTCGCCGGCCGGGTAGACCTCCATCAGCAACAGCACCTGGGCATCGCCGAGCACCTGCACGAAATCGTCATACAGGTCGCGGGTGCGGCTGAAACGGTGCGGCTGGTAAACCATCACCAGGCGGCGCTCCGGCCAACCACCGCGCACGGCCTTGATCACCGCAGCGACTTCGCGCGGGTGGTGGCCGTAATCATCGACCAACATCACGCTGCCGCCGTCCACCGGCAGTTCGCCATACACCTGGAAGCGTCGACCCACACCCTGGAACTGCGACAAACCCTGGACGATGGCTTCATCACTAATGCCTTCGTCGCTGGCAATGGCGATGGTGGCCAAAGCGTTTAAGACGTTGTGGTTGCCCGGCATGTTCACCGACACATCCAGCGGCTCACGGTCACGGCGCAGCACGGTAAAGAAGGTCTGCATACCCTGCTGTCGCACGTTGATCGCACGGACGTCAGCACCTTCGTCAAAGCCGTAAGTCACGGTTGGACGGGCCACCTGCGGGAGAATCTCACGCACTATCGGGTCATCCACGCACATCACCGCCAGACCGTAGAACGGCAGGTTATGCAGGAACTCAATGAAGGTTTTCTTCAACTTGTTGAAGTCACCGCCATAGGTGCTCATGTGGTCCATGTCGATATTGGTGACCACCGAGACCATCGGCTGCAGATGCAGGAAGCTGGCGTCACTCTCATCGGCTTCGGCGATCAGGTAACGGCTGCTGCCCAGCTGCGCGTTGGTGCCGGCTGCATTCAGCCGGCCACCGATGACGAACGTCGGGTCCAGGCCGCCAGCGGCGAACACCGAGGCCAGCAGGCTGGTGGTGGTGGTCTTGCCATGGGTACCGGCGACAGCGATGCCGTGGCGGTAGCGCATCAGCTCGGCGAGCATCTCGGCGCGCGGCACCACGGGGATGCGACGCTCCAGGGCGGTGGCGACTTCCGGGTTACTGGTGTTTACCGCACTGGACACGACCAATACATCGGCCTGTTCAGCGTTCTCGGCGCGGTGGCCAATAAAGATCTGCGCACCGAAGGTTTCCAGACGCTCGGTCACGGCCGAGGCCTTGAGGTCGGAACCGGAGACTTCATAACCCAGATTGAGCAGCACTTCGGCGATACCGCACATGCCGGCACCACCGATGCCGACAAAGTGGATACGGCGAATGCGGCGCATACGGCGGATTTCCGAACGTGCAGCGGCGGGAGACTTAGCCACGGGCCACCTCCAGGCAGATATCGACAACGGTGCAGGTTGCATCGGGCTTGGCCAGACGACGAGCCGTCTGCGCCATTTGAGTGAGTTGTTCGGGGTGCATCAAAACCTCGGTCAGCTGCGCGGCCAGCTTGGCGGCGTCAGTGGAACGTTGTGGCAGCAGTACGGCAGCGCCGGCACTGGCCAGATAATCGGCATTACGGGTCTGGTGATCATCGATCGCATGCGGCAGCGGCAGCAGGAAGGCCGGCAGGCCAGCGGCGGCCAGTTCGCTGACGGTCAAGGCGCCTGCGCGGCACACCACCAGATCGGCCCAGGCGTAAGCCCGCGCCATGTCCTTGATAAACGGCGCGACCTGCGCTTCGACGCCAACTGCGCGATAGCGTTCAGCGGCAATTGCATCATGTTGCTTGCCGGCCTGATGGAACACTTCAGGGCGCAGCTCGGCAGTCACCAGCGCCAAGGCTTCAGGTAGCAATTTATTCAGCGGTTCGGCGCCCAGGCTACCGCCCAGCACCAGCAAACGCGGCTGACGGCCGCGCAGCGAATCACGCGGGGTTTCCAGGAACAGCTCTTCACGCACCGGATTGCCAGTGGTGCGGCGCTTGTCGCTGTTGCCGAAGGTATTCGGGAAGGCTTCGCAGACGCGGCTGGCGAATGGCACCAGGCTGCGGTTGGCTGTACCGGCCACGGCGTTCTGCTCGTGGATGATCAGCGGCGCGCCACTCATGCGCGCGGCCAGGCCGCCGGGGCCAGTGACATAACCGCCCATACCCAGCACGCATACTGGCTGCAGCTCGCGCATCACCTTGCGTGCCTGGAACAGCGCCTTGATCAGCTGGAACGGTGCTTTCAGCAGCGACAGCTTGCCCTTGCCACGCAGACCAGTGACATCGATCAGGTGCAGCGGCAGGCCGGCAGCCGGCACCAATTCATTCTCGATACCACGCGGGGTACCCAACCAATGCACGCTGTAGCCACGCGCCTTGAACTCGCGGGCGCAGGCCAGCGCCGGGAATACGTGCCCGCCGGTGCCGCCGGCCATGATCAGCACATTACCGCGCATGCTGAACCTCCTCGGCGGACTGGCCTTCGAAGAAATCCGATTCCTTGAAGTCGACATCCTCGCTGCCCAGTTGGGTGCGACGCTCCCACTCGATGCGCAGCAACAGCGCCAGGCTGACGCAGCAGATCACCAGCGAGCTGCCACCGTAGCTGAGGAATGGCAGGGTCAGGCCCTTGGTCGGCAACAGGCCGACGTTCACACCGATATTGATCAGCACCTGACCGATCCACAGAAACGCCAGGCCGTAGGCCACATAAGCCGAGAAGAACTGCTTGGCCTTCTCTGCCCACAGGCCGATATACAGAGCGCGCACGCTGACGAAGACAAACAGGGCGACGGTAATCAGTGCGCCGACCATGCCCAGCTCTTCGGCCAGCACGGCAAACACGAAGTCGGTATGTGCTTCCGGCAGGTAGAACTGCTTCTGCACGCTGTTGCCCAGGCCGACGCCGAACCATTCGCCACGGCCGAAGGCGATCAGCGCCTGGCTCAGCTGGTAACCGGCGCCGTACTGATCAGCCCAGGGGTCGACGAAGTTGGTCAACCGCTCCAGACGATAGGCCTGGCTGGTCATCACCAGCACGCCAAGGCCGAGTACGCAGGCCGCCAGCGGAATAAAGCGCAGCAGGTTGACCCCACCGAGGAACAGCATGGCGATGGCCGCGCCAACCAGTACCACGGTGGCGCCGAAGTCCGGCTCGGCCAGCAGCAGCGCGGCAATCGGCCCTAGCACCAGCATCGGTTTGATAAAGCCGGTGAGCTTCTCGCGCACTTCTTCCTGGCGACGCACCAGGTAGGCGGCAATAAACATCACACTAAACAGCTTGGCCAGTTCGGACGGCTGCAGGTTGAAGATGCCCAGGCCGATCCAGCGTTTGGCCCCGTTGACCTCACGACCAATGCCCGGCAGCAGTACCAGAATCAGCAGCACCACCGCCGCCAGCAGCAGCATGCCGCTGTAACGCTGCCACAGCGCCATCGGCACCAGCAGGGTCACCAGCGCAGCGCCGAGGCCAATGGTCAGATAAATCAGGTGACGAATCATGTGATACAGCGGGTTACCCGACTGCACCGCAGCCACTTCCGAGGAAGCCGAGGCAATCATCACCAGGCCCAGGCCGAGCAGCGCCAGGCAACCGGCCAGCAGCGGGAAGTCCAGATCGATACCACGACGGGTATGCAGCGGCGAAGGCAAGGCAAGCAGGCGGGCAAGCATCATTGCAACCCCTCCACGGCCTGAGCAAACAGGCGCCCGCGCTCTTCAAAATTCTTGAACATGTCCAGGCTGGCGCAGGCCGGTGAGAGCAGCACGGCATCGCCAGCCTCAGCCAACTCGGCGGCGCGCTGAACGGCTTCTTCCAGGGTCTTGACCCGGATCAGCGGAGCGGCGTCGCCTAGGGCGTCAGCCATCAGCTCGGCATCCCGCCCCAGCAGCACCACGGCGCGGCAGAACTTGCCGACCGGTGCTTTCAGCGCCGAGAAATCCGCGCCCTTGCCGTCGCCACCGGCGATCAGCACCAGCTTGCCGGCGATATCCGCGCCCAGGCCTTCGATAGCGGCCAGGGCAGCGCCGACGTTGGTGGCTTTGGAATCGTCGTAGTAGCTCACGGCATTACGCTCGCCAACCCATTGGCAGCGATGCGGCAGGCCAGCAAACTGCTTGAGGGTTGCCAACATCGGCTCGAACGGCAGGCCCACGGCATGGCCAAGGGCCAAGGCCGCCAGGGCATTGGACTGGTTGTGTGCGCCGCGAATTTTCAGCTCACGCACCGGCAGCAGTGCAGCGAACTGATAAGCCAGAGACTTCTCGCCATTTTCTTCAAGCAGGCCGAAACGCTTGAAGTCCGGCTTGCCCAGGCCGAAATACCAGCACGGCAGTTGATCAGCCACCAGCGGACGCGACAGCGCGTCGTCGCGGTTAACCACCACCTGCCGCGCGCCACGGAAGATGCGGTGCTTGGCCAGGTGATAAGCCGGCAGATCGGCGTAGCGATCCATATGGTCTTCGCTGATGTTCAGGCAGGTCGCCACTTCAGCGTTGAGCTGGTCGGTGGTTTCCAGCTGGAAGCTCGACAGCTCCATGACGTACAGCTCGATCTCATCATTCAGCAGGTCCAGCGCCGGCGTACCGAGATTGCCACCGACGGCGACCTTCTTGCCGGCCGCTGCAGCCATTTCGCCAACCAGGGTGGTCACGGTGCTTTTCGCGTTGGAGCCGGTGATGGCAATGATCGGCGCCTTGGCATAACGGGCGAACAAATCGATATCACCGGACAACTTGACCCCACGTGCAGCAGCCGCCTGCAGCGCCGGGGTGGCGATGGCCAGCCCCGGGCTGACCAGCAGCTCACTGGCGCGGCAGAGGAACTCCACATCCAGTTCGCCACAACGCACTTCAACCTGCGGGAACTGCTCACGCAAGGTGGCGAGCTCCGGCGGGTTGGCACGGGTGTCGACCACGGCAAACGGCAGGCCCTGGCGCGCGAGGAAGCGAACCAGTGACATGCCGCTCTTGCCGAGGCCGACAACGATGCGGAAGTGGTCAGAAGCGATCAGGGTCATGCTGTTATAAGTCCTCAGTCCTCAACGCAGTTTCAGGGTGGCAAGGCCGATCAGCACCAGAATCACGGTGATGATCCAGAAGCGCACGATCACACGTGGCTCAGGCCAGCCTTTCAGTTCAAAGTGGTGATGGATCGGCGCCATGCGGAACACGCGCTTGCCGGTCAGCTTGAAGCTGGCGACCTGGATGATCACCGACAGGGTTTCCACCACGAAGATGCCGCCCATGATGAACAGCACCACTTCCTGGCGAACGATCACCGCGATGGTGCCCAAGGCTGCACCTAGTGCCAGCGCACCGACGTCGCCCATAAACACCTGGGCCGGGTAGGTGTTGAACCAGAGAAAACCGAGGCCCGCACCGACTAGGGCGGCGCAGAACACAATCAGCTCACCCGCGCCCGGCACGTAGGGAATAAACAGGTATTCGGCGAACTTCACGTTGCCTGACAAGTAGCAAAAGATCCCCAGCGCACCGCCGACCATCACGGTAGGCAGGATGGCCAGACCGTCGAGGCCGTCTGTGAGGTTTACCGCGTTACTCGAGCCCACGATGACGAAGTAGGTCAGCACCACGAAGCCCAGGCCCAGCTCGAGGCTGAAATCCTTGAGCATCGGCAGAATCAGGGTGGTTTCCACCGGGCTTTGCGCAGTCGTATAAAGGAAGAACGCTGCGCCGAGGCCGAACACCGACTGCCAGAAGTATTTCCAGCGGCTCGGCAGGCCACGCGAGTTCTTCTCGATCACCTTGCGGTAGTCATCAACCCAGCCAATGGCCCCGAACAGCAGGGTTACGGCCAACACCACCCAGACATAGCGATTAGTCAGGTCAGCCCAGAGCAGGGTGCTAACGGCAATCGCCGAGAGAATCAGCGCGCCACCCATGGTCGGCGTACCCTTCTTCGACAGGTGCGACTGCGGGCCGTCGTTGCGCACCGACTGGCCGATCTGGCGAATCTGCAGGGTGCGGATCATCCATGGGCCGAGCCACAGCGACAGGGCCAGCGCCGTCAGCACGCCGAGGATGCCGCGCAGTGTTAGGTACTGAAACACTGCGAAACCCTTGTGGAACTGTTGCAGGTATTCCGCCAGCAGCAGCAGCATTAGTGAATCTCCCCGGATGTGCCACACAGCGCCGCGACGACTTTTTCCATCGCCGCACTGCGTGAACCTTTAATTAGAAGGGTGGTGTCGCCCTGCTCGGCGCTTTGTTCTAAAAGCAGCGCAGCAATCAGGCTGGCCTGGTCGGCAAAATGCCGAGCCGCCGCGCCAAACTCGGCCACTGCGTGAGCCATCTGTGGGCCGACGGCATACAACGCATCAACCTTACCCAAGGCATAGCTGCCGACCTGGCGATGGCCCTGCTCGGCCCACTCGCCCAGCTCGCCGATATCGCCCAGCACCAACACCCTGCGGCCAGGGAAACCGGCGAGGATATCGATGGCGGCGCAGACAGATGCCGGGTTGGCGTTGTAGCTGTCGTCGATCACCCGCAAACCGTTCGGCGCAATCTGCGCAACGGCGCGGCCTTTGACCGGCTGCAGGCTTTCCAGCCCAGCCTTGATCGCCGCAGGGGCAAGGCCCAGCGCCAGGGCAGCAGCAGCAGCGGCCAGGGCATTGGCTACATTGTGTTCGCCGAGCAGGTTGAGCTGAATACGTGCCTGACCGCTGGCGCAGTGCAGGGTAAAGGCCGAGCAGCCACGGGCGTCACGGGCCAGCTCGCTGGCATAAACGTCAGCCGCTGAATTACGCAGAGCGAAGCTGCTGATTGCACGGCCCTGGGCGCGTTGCTGCCAGATGGCAAAAGCACTGTCATCGCGGTTGAGCACGGCCACGCCGCTGCCGCTCAGGCCTTCGAGGATTTCGCCTTTGGCCTGGACAATCTTTTCCGGGCCGCCGAACTCACCGACATGGGCGTTACCGGCATTGTTGATGATGGCCACCTGCGGCTGGGTCAGGCCGACGGTGTAGGCGATTTCGCCCACATGGTTAGCGCCCAGCTCGATCACTGCGGCGACATGCTCAGGGGCAAGTTCCAGCAAGGTCAACGGCGCGCCGAGGTCGTTATTCAGGTTGCCACGAGTCGCCAGCACCGGGCCTTGCAGGCCTTCACGCAGGATACTGGCGAGCATTTCTTTCACGGTGGTCTTGCCGCTGGAACCGGTAATCGCCACCAGCGGCGCGTTGAACGCCTGACGATTGAGCGCGCCCAATTGGCCGAGGGCCAAACGGGTATCGGCGACCAGCAGTTGCGGCAATGGCGCACCAAGGACTTCACGCTCAACCAAAGCGGCCACTGCGCCTTTGCTTGCGACTTCAGCCAGGTAGTCATGACCATCGAAGCGCGGGCCGGCCAGGGCGACAAACAGCTGGCCCGGCTGAATCGCCCGGCTGTCGCTGCTGACGGCGCTAAATGCCACGTCCGCACCGATCACCCGGGCAGCCAATGGTGCAGCCACTTCGCTCAACCGCAGCGCCTTAAGCATGCGCCACCTCCCATGCGGCCAAAGCGTTGGCCGCTTCGACCAGATCGGAGAACGGCTGACGCACGCCGTTGATTTCCTGATAGTCCTCATGGCCTTTGCCGGCCAGCACCAGCACGTCATCGGCACTGGCAGCGGCAATCAGCTGGGCAATCGCCTGGCCACGGCCATGGACAAACTGCACGGCTTCTGGCGCGGCAAAGCCGGTGCGAATATCACTGAAAATCTGTGCGGGCGCTTCGGTGCGCGGGTTGTCATCAGTCACCAACACAGCATCGGCCAGACGCTCGACCACCGCCGCCATCAGCGGACGCTTGCCGCTGTCACGATCACCGCCGCAGCCGAACAGGCACAGCAGGCGGCCTTTAACATGCGGACGCAGGGCTTCGAGAACTTTTTCCAAGGCATCCGGTGTGTGTGCGTAATCCACCACCACCAGCGGCTGCTTGGCTCGTCCCGAAATGTTGCCGCCCAGACGCTGCATACGGCCAATGGGGCCCTGCAACTGTGGCAGCACCTTGAGAATTTCATCCAGCGGGTAATCCAGTCCGAGCAGCGCACCGACCACAGCCAGCAGGTTGCTCAGGTTGAAGCGGCCGAGCAAAGAGCTGCGCAGGCTACCTTCACCGCGCGGCGTCACCAGCGTGGCGCGCACGCCCTGCTCGTCGAACTGCGTATTACGGCAATACAGGTAGGCGTCGGCGTCGATCAGGCTGTAGCTGATCAGCCGCGACTCGTGCTCGGCAGCGGCCAGCTCTCGACCAAAGGCGTCGTCCAGATTGAGCACACGGCAACGCAGGCCCGACCAGGCGAACAGCGCGGCTTTCGCCTCGGCGTAAGCCTGCATCGAACCGTGGTAATCCAGATGGTCGCGCGATAGGTTGGTCAGCACCGCCACATCAAACGCCAAGGCAGCAACACGGCCCTGATGCAGACCGTGGGACGAGACTTCCATGGCCACGGCGCGAGCACCGGCGTTTTTCATATCGGCCAGGGTCGCCTGCACGCCGATTGGATCAGGCGTGGTGTGGCGGCCTTGCTCCAGCGCGCCGTAGAAGCCATTACCCAGAGTGCCAACAATGCCGCAGCGTTCGCCAAGCAGATCCAGCGCCTGAGCCAGCAACTGGCTGACGCTGGTTTTGCCGTTGGTGCCGGTGATGCCGATCAGATGCAGACCACGGCTTGGCTCGCCATAGAAGCGCCCGGCAATCGCCGACAGCTGATTGGCCAGGCCTTTCAGAGCAACCAGCTCAGCGCTTTGCGCAGTCATGACCGCAGCGCCTTCGGCTTCATAGGCCACGGCAGTGGCGCCACGGGCAACCGCATCAGCGATATGCACGCGACCGTCCTGCTGGGTGCCCGGCACGGCAAGAAACAGGTCGCCCGGGCGTACCTTGCGGCTATCCAGGGTCAATTCACGAATCAGGGTGGAGCTGGCGGCTTCCGGCAGCAACTGATTAAGGGGCATAGGCATCAGATGCGCCCTCCTTTAAGAGGATCAACGGCTGCGGTTTCAACCTTGACTGGCTCGGGCTCCGGCAGGTTATCCGGGGCGACGTTCATCAGCCGCAGCGCACCAGCCATAACCTTGCCAAACACCGGCGCCGCGACCAGACCGCCGTAGTAACCGCCCTCACCTGGCTCATCGATCATGATGACCGCCGCGATGCGTGGGTTATCGATAGGGGCAACGCCAGCGAAGAACGAGCGGTAGGCTTTGTCGACATAACCCTTGCTGCCGACGGCGGCTTTACGTGCGGTACCGCTTTTGCCGCCGACGTGGTAGCCCGGAACCTTGGCTCGCGCACCGCCGCCGCCCGGCTCTTCAACGACGGACTGAAGCATGCCGAGCACAGTCTTGGCGATCTGCTCATCGATCACCTGGGTCGTAACCGGCTGACGGTCCCGGCGTACCATGGACAGGTTCACGTTCTTGCCGTCGTTGGCCAGCACCGAGTAGGCGTGCGCCAGTTGCACCGCGGTCACCGAAAGGCCGTAGCCATAAGCCAGAGTGGCGGTCTCGGCCTGCTTCCAGACGCGGTAGTTGGGCAGATTGCCGACGCGCTCGCCAGGGAAGCTCAGGCCAGTGTCCTGACCCAGGCCGACTTGCTGCATAACGGCGTAAATCGGCTCGGCACCAATATCGAAGGCCACCTTACTGATGCCTACGTTGCTCGACTTCATCAGAATCTGGGTCAGGTTGAGCACGCCGCCGCGCGACACGTCACGGATGGTGTAGCGGCCGATGCGCAGGCTGCCGGGCGCAGTATCCACGGTCATTTCCGGGGTCCAGCGACCAGAACCGAGGGCGGCGGCTATAGAGAACGGCTTGACGGTCGAACCTGGCTCGAACACATCAATCATCGCCCGGTTACGCATGGCCGCTGGCTGCAGGTTGCGGCGATTGTTGGGGTTGTAGGTCGGCTGGTTGACCATGGCCAACACTTCACCTGTCTGCACGTCGAGCAACACCAGACTGCCGGCCTTGGCACCGAACTCGGTAACAGCGTTGCGCAGCTCGCGGTGCGCCAGGTATTGCAGACGCAGGTCAATCGACAATGCCAAGGTCTTACCGGCCTTGGCATTCTGTGCAACCTGGACGTCCTTGATCAGCCGCCCGCGCCGATCCTTGAGCACCTGACGCTTGCCGGGCACGCCGGCCAGCCAATCCTCGAAGGCCAGCTCCATGCCTTCGCGGCCGCGGTCATCAATGTCGGTAAAGCCCACTACATGGGCGGCCACCTCACCAGCCGGATAGAAGCGGCGGAACTCTTCGATGCCGTACACGCCTGGCACTTTCAGGTCGAGAATGCGCTGGCCCTGCTCGGGCGTCAGGCCGCGCACCAGATACATAAATTCGCGCTCGTGGGCCGCAGCCAGGCGCGCAGAGAAGGTCTTGGCGTCCTGCCCCAATGCAGCCGCCAGTTCATTCCACTTGGCCTTGCCGCTCTGCAGTTCCTTGCCGTTGGCCCACAGAGTGGTCACCGGTGTGCTGACGGCCAACGGTTCGCCATTGCGGTCGGTGATCAGGCCACGGTGCGCCGGAATAGGAATATGGCGCACGCTGCGCGCATCGCCATGGGCCTGCAGGAAGCTCTGGTCAAACACTTGCAGGTCGACAATGCGCCAGGCAATCGCGCCCACCATCAGTGCCAACAGCAGCAGCACCAGGCGGAAACGCCAAGGGTAGAGTGCACCCTCGAGCCCCATCATGGCGCCACCATGCGCACTTCGGCGGCATCCGGAATGCGCATGCTCAGGCGTTCGCTGGCCAGGGTTTCAATGCGGTTATGCGCGGTCCAGGTGCTTTGCTCAAGAATTAGCCGGCCCCACTCAGCCTGCGCTTTGTCGCGCACGCTCAGTTCGGCATACAGCTCATTGAGCAGCTGACGGTTCCAGTGCGCGCTGTAGGAAACTCCCACCGCAGACACCAGTACAGCCACAAACAACAGCAGCATCAGCAGGCTGCCACCGGGCAATGGCTTGGCGAAGGGCGCGCTCATCGCACTTTCTCGGCAATGCGCATCACGGCGCTGCGCGAACGCGGATTGGCGGCAAGCTCAGCCTCTGAAGCGAATACCGGCTTGCCGATCAACTTCAGGCGCGGCTCGAAAGCTTTCGGGATGATCGGCAGGTCGCGTGGCAACTTGTCCATCTCGCCCTTGGCATGCTTGCGCATAAAGAGTTTGACGATGCGGTCTTCCAGCGAGTGGAAGCTGATCACCACCAGGCGCCCGCCCACTGCGAGGTTTTCCAGCGCTGTATCAAGGCCGCTTTCCAGATCACCCAGCTCGTTGTTGATATAGATGCGCAAGCCCTGGAAGGCGCGCGTTGCCGGGTTCTTGCCTTTTTCCCAGGCAGGATTGGCCACGGTCAGCACCTGAGCCAGGTCAGCAGTGCGGGTAAACGGCTGCTCGGCGCGGCGCAGCACTACGGCACGGGCCATGCGCTTGGCAAAACGCTCTTCGCCGTACTCCTTGAACACCCGGGCAATGTCTTCTTCGGCAGCGCTGGCGATAAAATCTGCGGCGCTGACACCAGCATCCGGATTCATACGCATATCCAGCGGGCCATCGTTCATAAAGCTGAAGCCGCGCTCGGCGTCATCCAGCTGCGGTGACGACACACCGAGATCAAGCAGAATGCCGCTGACCTGCCCACCCAGCGCGCGCTGCGCAAGCTCGTCGCCCAGCTCGGCAAAGCTGCGCTGCACAACGACAAAGCGGCCGTCTTCGGCCGCCAGCGCATTCCCCGTCGCAATCGCCAGGGGATCTTTATCAAACCCTAGCAAGCGACCATCTGGCCCGAGCTTCTCCAAGATCAGCCGGCTATGCCCGCCGCGCCCGAAGGTGCCATCCAGATAGCAACCATCGACGCGCACAGCGAGCCCTTCGACAGCCTCGTCGAGTAGCACGGTGATATGGCGGTAGTTGCTGGTCATGGTCACAGGATCAAGTCACGTAGGTCGTCGGACAGAGCACCCGGTTGCTTGATCGCGGCCAGATCGGCATCGGCCACAGCGTTCCAGGCATCTTCATCCCACAGTTGGAATTTATTGAGTTGGCCGACCAGCATCGCGCGCTTGTCCAGCTTGGCGTACTCGCGCAGACGTGGCGGCACCAGGAAACGACCACTGGCATCCAGCTCGAGGTCAACAGCGTTGCCGATCAGCAGACGCTGCAGGCGGCGATTTTCTTCACGGAAGGAGGCAAGTTCGCGGAGCTTGGCTTCAATCAGCTCCCACTCGGACAGTGGATAGACGCAGAGGCATGGGTCGATGGCATCAATCGTGACAATGAGCTGACCGGCGCAACGCGACACAAGCTCGTCCCGATACCGACTTGGCATCGCGAGTCGCCCTTTGGCGTCGAGACTGATGGCGTTTGCTCCGCGAAACACGATCGCGCTTCCCCTTTTTATTAGCTATCCATGCCCAAGAAACCCACTTTCTGCCACTTCTTACCACTCGCGCACACTATAGGAACGCACGCCCCCCACCGTCAAGGCACGCTTGGCGGGAAAAATCCTTATAGAACGGCGATTTAGCGAACTTCGAGAAGGGCAAAACGGAGAAATAACGCGAAGATATAGACTTAAAAATGAGCTTAAGCAGCGCGTTGAACCACGAAGTTAAAGTGATTTGTTAAGAGTAAGATTTTTTTGGTCTTAGAAAGGAGGCGAAACAGTGATGCGGATAAATGAGGAAGGTGGAGAGTCGATCTGTAAGCCGGGTTCTGTCGAGGACAGTCATTCCTCTACGACGTACATCACTGCACGCCTTTAGCAACCTACCCGGTTCCAGCGCGGGCCACGCCAATGGAACCCTATTTGGTCTTGCTCCGAGTGGGGTTTGCCTAGCCACGAACTGTTACCAGTCGCGCGGTGCGCTCTTACCGCACCTTTTCACCCTTACCGGCACCGAAGCGCTTAGGCGGTTATTTTCTGTGGCACTTTCCGTAGGCTCACGCCTCCCAGGCGTTACCTGGCACTCCGCCCTATGGAGCCCGGACTTTCCTCCCCCGCATTACGCAGAACGCAACACGGCAGCGACTGTCCGATCGACTCTCCGCGGGCAAGGTTAACGGCCCGCGCCCTATAGGACAAGGTTTAAACGTCTTTCTGCTGCTCCAGTGCCACCTGATAGAGCAGGTTCTTGCGCACCCCAGTGATCTCCGCCGCCAGCGCTGCCGCGCGTTTCAGCGGCATCTCCGCCAAGAGCAGATTCAACACACGCATAGCTTCGCTACTTACCGCCTCCTCACCCACCGGCGCCTGCCAACCGGCAACCAGTACGACACACTCGCCGCGCTGCTGATTACTGTCAGCAGCCACCCAAGCGGCCAGCTCGGCCAGCGGCATACCCTTGAGCGTCTCGAAGGTCTTGGTCAGCTCACGCGCCAGCAACGCTGGGCGCTCATCGCCAAATACCGCCTGCATATCCTGCAGACACTCAAGGATGCGATGCGGCGCCTCGTAGAAGATCAGCGTGCGCGGCTCTTCCTTTACCTGCTCAAGGCGCGCGCGACGCCCTGCCGCCTTGGCCGGCAGAAAGCCCTCAAAGATAAAGCGATCCGACGGCAAGCCCGCAGCAGACAGCGCAGCAATTAATGCGCAGGCGCCCGGTACGGGCACCACCGCAATGCCGGCAGCGCGCGCCTGGCGCACCAGGTGATAACCGGGATCGGAAATCAGCGGCGTGCCGGCGTCGGAGATCAGCGCCACATCGTCACCGGCCAGCAGCCGCGCGAGAAAACGCCCGCCCTGATCACGTTCGTTGTGTTCATGGCAGGCCGCCAGTGGCGTGCCGATGCCAAAGTGCTGCATCAGCCGCGCGGAATGGCGGGTATCTTCTGCAGCAATCAGGGCAACGCTGCGCAGGATAGTCAGCGCCCGCGCACTGATGTCATCCAGGTTGCCGATGGGCGTAGCAACCACATAAAGACTGCCCAAAGGCGCATTCGCAGCAGCGTAAGTGGTCACAGCACAGGCCTCTCAAAATCAGCAAAGCGCGCATTGTAGCCCGTTTCCAACCTTCGACATCGCGTCACTCGGCGGGCTTGGGTACAATTCAACGCTCAATTTGATCAAGTATCAGGAACGCTTACATGATCGCCTGCCTGCGCCCGCTCACCGCCATCTGCCTTGCCGCCCTGCTCGCGGCCTGCGCCAGCCAACCCTCTTCAACCCTTGGCGAACTGCCGCGCACCCCGCAAGCCAGCATCGAACAGCTGCTGCAGCAAGCAGCCGAAAGCCCCACCGAGCAAGCTGTAGCGCTGCGCCTGTCGGCGGCCGATCTAGCCTATAAGCAGAAGGACTTGGTCCGCGCCAGCAGCATTCTGGAACAGGTGCCTTTGGAAAACCTGAAGCCAGCCCCACAGATCTACGCCAGCACCCTGCGCGCAGAGTTGGACATGAGTCGCGACAAACCCAAAGCCGCCCTGCTCGCCCTCAGTCACTCGAGCATGGAGCGCCTCGGCGAACTGCCGGTTGAACAGCAGGTGCGCAGTCAGCTGGTACGCGCCAACGCCCTGCAAGCCACCGGCCAGACTCTCGCCGCCGCCCGCGAACGTGCCTATATCGCGCCACTGCTCAGTGGTGCCAGCGCCGGACACAACCAGGAAGCCATCTGGACGCTGGTTGCCAGCCTGCCCGCGAGCGAACTGCAAGCCAGCGGCGATGCTGATCTCGATGGCTGGCTGGAGCTGGCCCGTGCATCCAAGAGCGCCGGCACCCTAGAACAGCAGCAAAACGCTATCGACAACTGGATTGCAGCCAACCCGCAGCACCCTGCCGCGCAGCAACTGCCGCAGGCCCTGGTCGAGCTGAGAAAGCTCTCCACCCAGCCACTGACTGAGATCGCCCTGCTGCTGCCACAGGATGGCCAGCTGGCCAGCGTAGCCCGCGCCCTGCGCGATGGCTTCCTGGCCGCTCATTATCAGGCGCAACAAGCCGGACAGAACCCAGCCAATATTCAAATATTCGACAGCTCGCGTATCGGCTCCATGGACGCCTTCTACGCCCAGGCTCAGGCCGCCGGCGTGCAACTGGTGATTGGCCCATTGGAGAAGAATCTCGTCAGCCAGCTGAACAGCCGTGAACAACTGCCGATCACCACACTCGCCCTCAACTACAGCGAAGGCAGCCAGGAAGGCCCTGCACAGCTGTTCCAGTTCGGCCTCGCCGCCGAGGACGAAGCCCGCGAAGTCGCCCGCCGCGCCTGGGCTGACGGCATGCGCCGGGCCGTAGCGTTGGTGCCCAATGGCGAATGGGGCGACCGCGTCCTCGCCGCCTTCCGCCAGAGCTGGCAGACCCAAGGCGGCACCCTGATCGCTGCCGAACATGTTGATCAGCCGGTCGAGCTGGCCCGCCAGATTGCCGACCTGTTCCAACTGCGCGAAAGTGAAGCGCGCAGCAAGCGCCTGCAAAACACCCTGGGCACCTCGGTTGCGGCCGCTCCATCGCGCCGCCGTGATGTCGACTTTATCTTCCTCGCCGCCACCCCACAGCAGGCTCAGCAGATCAAGCCGACCCTGGCCTTCCAGTACGCCGGCGATGTACCGGTGTATGCCACTTCGCACCTGTTCACCGGCATTTACAACCAGGCGCAGTACATCGACCTCAACGGCATCATGTTCTGTGAAACACCCTGGCTGCTGAACGTCAACGACCCGCTGCGCCAGCAAGCCACTACACAATGGCCACAAGCTGGCGGTAGCCTCGGCCGCCTGTACGCAATGGGCGCTGATGCCTACCAGCTGGCGCCGCGCCTGAACCAGCTCAAGGCCCTGCCCGATACGCGCCTGCAAGGCCTCTCGGGCAACCTGAGCATGAACCCCAGCCAACGCATTGAGCGGCAACTGCCTTGGGCTGAGTTCCGCGATGGCCAGGTCCAGCCACTGCCCGACAGCATCAATTGAGCGAGCGCATCAGCACTCAACAACGCGGAGACGCTGCCGAAGCCCAGGCGCGGCAGCATCTCGAACAGCATGGCCTGCGCCTACTGGCACAGAATTGGCGCTGCCGTCTCGGTGAGCTCGATCTGGTCATGCTCGACGCCGATACAGTAGTATTCGTAGAAGTTCGCTATCGGCGCCATAGCGCCTGGGGCGGCGCAGTCGAGAGCGTGGATGCACGCAAACGTGAGAAACTCAGCCGCGCCGCTCAGCACTTCCTGCAACAAGAATCGCGCTGGGCCAAGCACCCATGCCGTTTTGATGTGATAGCCATAAACGCCGACAGCCAAGCCCCCGCGCAACTGAACTGGATTCAAAACGCCTTTGATACCTGAACAGACGCCACACTGAAGGTTATATCTCCAATGGATATGCAAGCCCGTATTCGCCACCTGTTCCAAGCCAGCATTGAAACCAAGCAGCAGGCCATGGAAGTGCTCATCCCCTTTATCGAGCAAGGCAGCCAGGCCATGGTCCAGGCACTGCTCAGTGAAGGCAAGATCCTCACCTGCGGCAATGGCGGCTCAGCCGGCGACGCCCAGCACTTCTCGTCTGAGCTACTCAACCGCTTCGAGCGCGAACGCCCGAGCTTGCCAGCGATCGCCCTGACGACCGACAGCTCGACCATCACCTCGATTGCCAATGACTACAGCTACAACGAGGTGTTTTCCAAACAGATTCGCGCACTCGGCCAACCCGGCGATGTGCTGCTGGCAATCTCCACCAGCGGCAACTCTGCCAATGTGATCCAAGCCATCCAAGCCGCACATGATCGAGAAATGGTTGTCGTAGCCTTGACCGGTCGCGATGGCGGCGGCATGGCATCACTGCTGCTGCCAGAAGACGTGGAAATCCGTGTGCCCTCGAAAGTCACCGCACGCATTCAGGAGGTCCACCTGCTGGCCATCCACTGCCTGTGCGACCTGATCGACAGCCAACTGTTTGGGAGTGAAGAATGACCCGTTCACCACTGATCCTCGCCGCCCTGGCACTGACCCTCGCTCTGGCCGGCTGCGGCAACCGCAGCGTCGGCAACAAGATCGACGACCAGTTCATCCCCTCCGAGGTCAGTTCCAGCGTAGCCCGCGCACATATTGATCTGACCAGCCCGACCTCACATATCATTGTCACCAGCTACAACGGCGTAGTGCTGCTGGCCGGACAGACGCCACGCAGCGACCTCAAGGCCATGGCCGAGCAAGCCGCGCGCAAGGTAAACAACGTGAAAAAGGTACACAACGAGCTGCAAGTTCTGCAACCTACCTCACTACTGGTACGCAGCAACGACTCATTGCTGACCAGTCGAATCAAAACCCAGATGCTTGCCGACAGCGCTGTGCCTGGTACGCGCATCAAGGTGATCACTGAGAACGGTATCGTCTATATGCTCGGTGTGGTCTCGCAAGCCGAAGCCAGCCACGCCACCAATCTTGTGCAAAGCGTGTCTGGCGTGCAGAAAGTGGTGAAGCTGTTTCAGTACACCAACTGATAACACTATCCATGCACCACCTGCGTGGCGGCAATAAAAAAGGCGATCTTCGGATCGCCTTTTTTATTTACTTAACCACTTTCAGGCTGGGCCTGCCGCTGGGACGTGGCGGCTCATCATCCGGAGGGCTCTGCTCATCCGGATCTTCGATCTCGTCACCGTCAAGCATCGACGACTCCGCATCAAACACCATGCCCTGGCCATTCTCCCGCGCATAGATCGCCAGTACGGCAGGGGCGGGGATATACAGGCTTTGCGGCACGCCGGCAAAACGCCCCTCAAAACTCACTGCCTCGTTATCCATATGCAGATGACGCACCGCTGTCGGCGAGACATTCAGCACGATCTGCCCATCGCTGGCAAAACCGGCCGGCACCTGCACACCGGAAAAATCGGCATTGACCAGCAAGTGCGGGGTGCAGTCGTTGTCCACGATCCACTCATAGAGGGCACGAACCAGATAAGGACGACTCGACTTCATCTCTACCTCCTCGGGTTAACGCATATCACGTTCGGCAGGCGACAAACTGGCCTGGAACGCTTCACGAGCAAACTGACGATCCATATAGTCCAGCAACGGCTTGGCCGGTTTTGGCAACTCTATCCCCAGAATCGGCAAACGCCAAAGAATCGGCAGCAGGCAGCAGTCCACCAGGCTCAATTCCTCACTGAGAAAGTACGCCTTGTCGGCAAACAGCGGTGATACGCCCGTCAGGCTCTCACGCAGCTCCTTGCGCGCCAGAGCGCGGGCTGGCTCTTTGCTGCGCGGGTCAAGAATCAGATCAACCTGCGCACACCAGTCGCGCTGGATGCGATGAATCAGCAAGCGGCTATTGGCGCGGGCTACCGGGTATACCGGCAGCAATGGCGGATGTGGGTAACGCTCATCCAGGTATTCCATCACCACGGTCGACTCATACAGAGCCAAATCGCGATCCACCAGGGTCGGCAGGCTGGCGTAGGGGTTAACCTCCAGCAGCTTGGCCGGATAACGGCCCTTCTCGACACTGATAATCTCGGCGCTGACACCCTTCTCGGCGAGCACAATGCGTACGCGGTGGGAATAGTGGTCGGCGGGGTCGGAGTAACAGGCCAACCGATTGGTCACGCCCATGGCGGTCCTCCTCGCTTATAAAGTTATGTGAAGCAGAAAGACCTGCGCGCCCAAAGGGGCGCGCAGGTCAACAGCGGAGATGCAACGGATTAATGCACGTCCTTCCAGTACTCGCGCTTGAGCAGATAGGCGAATACGAAGAAGAAGGCAAGATACAGCAGAACGTAGGTACCGATGCGCTGACTTTTCAACTTAACCGGGTTCGCCGAGTACGCGAGGAAAGTCACCAGGTTCTGGATCTTCTCGTCGAACTCTTCAGTGCTCAGCGTGCCGGTCTTCGGCTCAACAGTCAGCTGGTCACAGGCTTCGTGAGTGATTGGCGTGCCGGTCAGTGGATCGAACAGCTTCTTACCCTCCTCAACCACTTGTACCTGCTTGCAACCAATCACCTGCTTACCCTGCAGCCCCACCAGCACGTTCGGCATGCCGACGTTCGGGAAGACCTTGTTGTTGGCACCCAGCGGACGAGTAGGATCGTCATAGAAGGTACGCAGGTAGGTGTACAGCCAGTCGTTACCACGCACACGAGCAACCAGAGTTAGGTCGGGCGGCGCGGCACCGAACCAGGCCTTGGCATCAGCTGGCTTCATGCCGATATTCATGTGCTCGCCAATCTTCGCGCCAGTGAACACCAGGTTCTCCAACATGACTTCATGCGGAACGCCCAGATCATCAGCAACACGCTCATAGCGCTGGTATTGCGCCGAGTGACAACCCATGCAGTAGTTGGCGAACGTACGCGCACCATCCTGCAGAGCCGCTTTATCGGTCAGATCGATATCCACTTTATCCAGCGGATAACCGCTGCCAGCGCCCAAGGCCAGAGCCGGCATTGCAGCAATAACGAGTGCAGCAAATAGCTTCTTCATCAGCCAGTCACCCTTTCCGGAACCGGTTTGGTCTTCTCGAGTTTTGTATAGAACGGCATCAGGATGAAATACGCGAAGTACAGGAAGGTACATACCTGCGACAACAGCGTACGGCCTGGGGTTGGCGACAGTACGCCCAACACGCCGAGAATCACGAAGGATACGCAGAAGATCAGCAGCCAGACCTTGCTCATCCAGCCCTTGTAACGCATCGACTTGACCGGACTACGGTCGAGCCACGGCAGGACGAACAGCACAGCGATAGCCGCGCCCATGGCAATTACACCCAGCAGCTTGTCCGGCACCGCACGCAGAATCGCGTAGAACGGGGTGAAGTACCAAACCGGGGCAATGTGCTCAGGCGTCTTGAACGGGTTAGCCGCTTCGAAGTTCGGCTTCTCGAGGAAATAACCGCCCATTTCCGGGAAGAAGAAGATCACGAAGCAGAAGATAAACAGGAACACCACAACACCGACGATATCTTTCACGGTGTAGTAAGGGTGGAAGGCGATGCCGTCGAGCGGAATACCGTTCTCGTCCTTGTTTTTCTTGATGTCGACGCCGTCCGGATTGTTCGAGCCGACTTCGTGCAGCGCCAGGATGTGCAGCACTACCAGGCCGAGAATTACGATCGGCAGCGCCACAACGTGCAGGGCAAAGAAGCGGTTGAGGGTAATCCCGGAAATCAGGTAGTCACCGCGAATCCACTGAGTCAGGTCAGCACCGATCACCGGAATGGCGCCGAACAGCGAGATGATCACCTGAGCACCCCAGTACGACATCTGGCCCCACGGCAGCAGGTAACCCATAAAGGCCTCTGCCATCAGCATCAGATAGATCAGCATGCCGAAGATCCACACCAGCTCACGCGGCTTCTGGTAAGAGCCGTAGAGCAGACCGCGGAACATGTGCAGGTAGACCACCACGAAGAACGCCGACGCACCGGTGGAGTGCAGATAGCGCAGAATCCAGCCGTACTCCACATCACGCATGATGTATTCGACCGAGGCAAACGCCTGTTCAGCCGACGGCGTGTAGCTCATGGTCAGCCAGATACCGGTAACGATCTGATTGACCAGTACCAACAGCGCCAGGGAGCCGAAGAAGTAGAAGAAGTTGAAGTTCTTTGGCGCGTAGTACTTGGACAGATGGTCTTCCCACATCTTGGTCGCGGGAAAGCGCGCATCAACCCATTCCATGAATTTGCTCATCATGCTTTCTCCTGATCCACACCGATGATGATCACATCATCCGTCTCGTACGTGTGCGGCGGCACCGGCAGGTTCAAGGGTGCAGGCTGAGCCTTGTACACGCGACCTGCGAGGTCATAGCGCGAACCGTGGCATGGGCAGAAATAGCCGCCGACCCAATCAGCACCGAGGTCCGCAGGCGCCACTTCTGGACGGAAGGACGGCGCGCAACCCAGGTGGGTGCACAGCCCGACCAACAACAGCACTTCAGGCTTGATCGAGCGGGTTTTCGGATCAACATAACTCGGCTGCTCGGAGGCCTTGGAGTCGAAATCAGCGAGCTGACCTTCGATCTTCACCAGGTTACTGAGAATCTCCTCGGTACGGCGCACGATAAACACCGGCTGCCCCCGCCACTCGGCAACCATCTGCTGACCAGGCTCGATCTTGCTGACGTTCACCTTTACAGGTGCCCCGGCAGCTTTAGCCTTGGCGCTTGGGAACCAGGACCCTACGAACGGGACCGCGGCACCCACCGCTCCTGCAGCGCCCACCACAGAGGTGGCCGCTACCAGAAAGCGACGCCGGCCTGCATTCACGCCGTCATTGCTCATTCAGTCGTCTCCCATCAGCTTTATGGCCTTTTAAGCAGGCCTATACTCGGTAAGTTTCAGATCGCACAAAAAGTTGCCGAATGGTAAAGAAAAGCCCCTTTACTGACAAGGTAATTACCCAGCCATAAGGGACGCAACGCCTTGCAAATCACGGCACCCACTGCTGCGGCATGATGCCGCAGACCAAATCATCACCCATAAAAAACGCCCAGTTCCGAAAGGAAACTGGGCGTTTTTTGGAACGCAGGTAGCGAATTAACGCTTGGAGTACTGCGGACGCTTACGCGCTTTACGCAGACCAACCTTCTTACGTTCAACTTCACGGGCATCGCGAGTCACGAAGCCAGCTTTACGCAGTGCAGGACGCAGAGCTTCGTCGTAGTCCATCAGGGCGCGGGTGATACCGTGGCGGATTGCGCCAGCCTGACCACTTACGCCGCCACCGATAACGGTAACGAAGATATCGAACTTTTCGGTCATCTCAACCAATTCCAGCGGCTGACGAACTACCATGCGGGCAGTTTCGCGACCGAAGAAACCGTCAAGAGTACGGTTGTTGATGGAGATTTTGCCAGTACCTGCACGCAGGAAAACGCGAGCGGTAGCGGTCTTGCGACGGCCAGTGCCGTAATTTTGAGTCGCCGACATAATGAACTATTCCGTTAAAACTTCAGTTCTTGGGGCTGCTGAGCAGTGTGGGGGTGAGCAGCGCCCGCATACACTTTCAGCTTACGATACATGTCGCGACCCAGCGGGTTCTTCGGCAGCATGCCTTTAACCGCGGTCTCGATCACGCGCTCAGGGGCTTTAGCGATCAGCTTTTCAAAGTTGATCGACTTGATGCCGCCCGGGAAACCGGAGTGGGAGTAGTACATCTTGTCAGTGGTCTTGGCACCGGTAACGCGAATCTGCTCAGCGTTGATGATGACGATGTAGTCACCGGTATCAACGTGCGGAGTGTATTCAGGCTTGTGCTTGCCACGCAGACGGCTTGCAACTTCGGTAGCCAGACGACCCAGGGTCTGACCTGCAGCGTCGACGACAAACCAGTCGCGCTTAACTGTTTCCGGTTTAGCAGTAAAAGTTTTCATTCTTTATAGCCTCAGGGGCCGCCCTGATAAATAAGACGGCGGATCTTACTGAATAGTGCGTACT
The DNA here is from genome assembly GCF_963970955.1 of Pseudomonas sp. EA_35y_Pfl2_R111. Lineage (NCBI taxonomy): Bacteria > Pseudomonadati > Pseudomonadota > Gammaproteobacteria > Pseudomonadales > Pseudomonadaceae > Pseudomonas > Pseudomonas sp. EA_35y_Pfl2_R111. The sequence goes on from NZ_CAXAOM010000001.1 coordinate 1,099,425, forward strand.
TTGACAAGGTCAAAGGCAGCCGAAAACAGGCGCTATCGGGGGCTCGGGTCAGCGCGTCCGTAATACGGCAAGATTCTTCGGCAGGCGGCGCATCACTTCCACTGCAGAAAGAGGTGCGCAATTATGCAGATTGCGCGGAGAATTTCAACACGATTATGCCAACCGGTTTTTTCAAGGAGCTAGCAATGGATTACCGTCAACTCGGCCGCACCGATCTCAAGGTCAGCAGCCTGTGCCTGGGCACCATGACTTGGGGCGAGCAAAACAGCGCTGACGAGGGCTTCGCCCAGATCGAACGCGCCAAGGCCTACGGGGTAAATTTCATCGATACCGCCGAGATGTACCCGGTGCCGCCGCGCGCCGAGACCTACAGCAAGACCGAACAGATCATTGGCGACTACTTCAAGCAGCGCGGTGATCGTGCCGACTGGGTGCTGGCCAGCAAGATTGCCGGCCCGGGCAACGGTATCGGCTATATCCGCGATGGCCAGCTCAAACACAACCGCGCGCATATCACTGCAGCGCTGGATGCCAGCCTCAAACGCCTGCAGACCGACTGGATCGACCTGTATCAGCTGCACTGGCCAGAGCGCCCGACCAACTATTTCGGCCAGCTCGGCTATCGCCATCAGGACAACGAGTTCACACCACTGGAGGAAACCCTCGAAGCACTGGATGAGCAGGTCAAGGCCGGCAAGATCCGCTATATCGGCCTGTCCAACGAAACACCCTGGGGCACCATGAAGTTCCTGCAATTGGCCGAACAACGCGGCTGGCCGCGCAGCGTGTCGATTCAGAACCCCTACAACCTGCTCAACCGCAGCTTCGAAGTGGGCCTGGCGGAAATCGCCCTGCGCGAGCAATGCGGTCTGCTCGCCTACTCGCCCCTGGCGTTTGGCATGCTGAGCGGCAAATACGAAAACGGCGTACGCCCTGCCGGCGCACGTCTCAGCCTGTTCAGCCGCTTCTCGCGCTACACCAACCCAGAGTCGGAAACCGCCTGCGCACGCTATGTCGCCCTAGCGCGCGAGCATGGCCTTGATCCGGCGCAGATGGCTTTGGCCTTTGTCACCGCACAACCTTTTGTCACCAGCAATATCATCGGTGCGACCAGCCTGGAACAGCTCAACAGCAACCTGGCCAGCAGCGAACTAAAGCTCACCGCCGAAATAATGGCTGGCATTGAGGTGATTCACCAAGCCCAGCCCAACCCCGCCCCTTAAAAGAGGGACTGTTGATCGCGTCTGGCGTCGCGCCGCGATGCCAGACGATCAGCTAAGCGCGTGGGCTCCGGCAGACGATGACGCCTTACACAGGCCATCGTCAGCTCCACGGCGCTATCAAGACTGACTCGATTACCGGGCGAGACTATCAGCGGACGCACCGCCCCCTTGCTGCGCAGCATCCAGCCAATTGCAGAACCGCGCCGATCCAGCAACGGCACGCGCGCGCCCCGCTGCTGAGGCAATTCAACATGGCTTCCGGTAAGAATCTTTTTTGCCACGCCGATGGTAGGCAAGCCACTGACTACACCGAGGTGCGCAGCGATGCCCAAACCTCGCGGATGGGCAATGCCATGCCCATCAACGAAGATCAGATCAGGCTCCTGAGGCAACCCAGCCAACGCGCTAAGCAATGCCGGTAACTCGCGAAACGACAATAAGCCGGGCACGTAGGGCATGCTCGTGGGGATACGCGCGACAGACTCGGCCAGCGGTTCGAGACTATCGGCATCTAGCAGAACCGCCGCCGCACGCGTGATAGCGCCACCCTCTTCGAAGCCGACATCCACACCGGCAATTACGCGCAACGGCGGATAATCGTCCTCCAGCCTCACCTGCGTCGCCAGGCGCTTTTGCATCTCGCGGGCCGCAACAACACTGCCATCCCAACCTGAAAAGGGCGCAGCAACGAGCTCTGAAAGCGATGCCATAACAATCTCCAGACGTTTTCGTCTTGGAGCGCTGGCACCGCGCCCAAGTTCGCCCGATTGTTATCGCATAGCCGCGAAACGCGCCTACAGGTCGTTGAAAAACGTAGGCGAGGCAGGCAAGACAAGGCAAAAACGGCCGAGGAAGCGGAGTTTACTGGCTGTAAATGAGCATTCCGAGGCCGTTTTTAACGCAGGATTGCCCACGCAGGTAGTTTTTCAACGGCCTGCTACAGCGAGCGGGCAATAATCTCTTTCATGATCTCGTTGGTACCGGCGTAGATGCGCTGCACCCGCGCATCGGCCCAGGCGCGCGCCACCGGGTATTCCCACATATAGCCGTAACCGCCGTGCAGCTGCACACACTCATCGAGCACCTTGCACTGCAGGTCAGTGCCCCAGTACTTGAGCATGGCTGCAGTCGGCACATCCAGCTTGCCCTGCAGGTGCAGCTCCAGACAGCGGTCGACAAACACCCGGCCGATCTGAATTTCCGTGGCCATTTCCGCCAGCTTGAAACGGGTGTTCTGGAAGTCACCAATCGGCTTGCCAAACGCCTTGCGCTCGCGGGTGTACTCCAGCGTCCACTGCAGCGCCGCCTCGGCAGAGGACAGCGCACCGATACCAACGGTCAGACGCTCCTGCGGCAATTCCTGCATCAGGTAGGCGAAGCCCATGCCGGCCTGGCCCAGCAGATTTTCCTTGGGCACGCGCACGTCCTGGAAGAACAGCTCGGAGGTGTCCTGCGCCTTCATGCCGACCTTTTCCAGGCGCTTGCCCTTAGAGAAACCGGGTGTATTGGCTTCAACCAGAAACAGGCTAGTGCCCTTGGCGCCAGCTTTCGGATCGGTCTTGGCCACCACGATCACCAGGTCAGCGAGAAAGCCGTTGGTGATAAAGGTCTTCGAGCCATTGATCACATACTCATCGCCATCCAGCACGGCGGTAGTTTTCACGCCCTGCAGGTCGGAACCGGCGCCCGGTTCGGTCATGGCGATGGCGGTGACCATCTCGCCGGACACCAGCTTGGGCAGGTAATGCTGCTTCTGCGCCTCGCTGCCGTAATGCAGGATGTAAGGCGCGACGATGTCCGAATGCAGGGAGAAACCGATGCCAGTTAGACCCAGGCGACCGACTTCCTCGATCACCACGGTGCTGTAAAGGAAGTCCGCCGCCATGCCACCGTATTCTTCCGGGATGTGCGAGCAGAGCATCCCCGCCTCACCCGCCTTGTTCCACAGCGCACGGTCGATGTGACCATCCTTCTCCCACTGCTGATGGAAAGGCACGGCTTCCTGCTCAAGGAACTTGCGCACGCTGTCGCGAAACTGTTCGTGTTCGGAGCTGAAAATCGTTCTAGGGATCATGGCAACACCTGCTTGATAGAGCGGTTTTAAAGTGGCCTCGACTTTAGCCAAGCAAACGCTTGGTCACACTGGACACAAGCGCCAAAAAATAAGACGATCCAGCCAGCTCATGACCACTTAGCCTTAATAAGAACAATATCTATGCCTATTCAGTCACCAGCGCCGCTACACCGCGTCAGCATTCTTGCCACCGAAGGCGTGTTCGCCTCAACGCTGATGCAGGCCAAGGATTTCTTCCACATGGCCAGCCTGCGCTACGGCAAACAGCAGGGTCTGGGCCTGACGCCGACCTTCGAAATCCACCTGGTCAGCCCCGATGGAAAGCCGGTGCGCAGTTTCAGTGACGTGCTGATTCCGGTCGATGGCGCCCTGGAAGATGCCGACGTAATTATCCTGCCCGCTTTCTGGGATGACTTCGACGCGCTGTGCCAACGCCACCCACAAGTACTCAGCTGGCTGAAACAGCGCCACGCCGCTGGCAGCGCGATCTGCGGCGAGGCTACCGGGGTGTTCTGGATGGCCCAGGCCGGCCTGCTCGATGGTAAGGAGGCAACCACCTACTGGCGCTTCTTCAACGAGTTTGCCGAGCGCTTCCCCAAGGTGCTGCTCAATCAGGAAAAGCACCTGTCAGATGCTGACAATCTCTACTGCGCCGGCGGCGTGACCTCGGCCTGCGACCTTTACATTTACCTGATCGAACGTTTCTGCGGCGCCAGCGTGGCCCAGGGCGTGGCCCGCGACATCCTCTATGAAGTGCAACGCAACTACGCCCCCGGTCGCATCGGCTTTGGCGGGCAGAAGCTGCACCACGACATGACCATCCTGCAGATCCAGCAATGGCTGGAAGATCACTTCGCCGACAAGTTCCGCTTCGAGGACGTGGCGCGCGAGCACGGCATGAGCATCCGCAATTTTATGCGCCGTTTCCAGACCGCCACTGGCGATAAACCGCTGCACTACCTGCAGCGCCTGCGCATTGAAACCGCCAAGGGGCTGCTTAGCGCCACCCGTAAAAGCATCAAGACCATCAGCTACGAAGTGGGTTACGACGATGCCAGCTTCTTCGCCCGGCTGTTTCGTCAGCACACGGAACTGTCACCCAATCAGTACCGCCGCCAGTTCCAGCACAAGGACAGCCATGCTTAAGGTCGGCACGGACGCGCACTCAACGACCTGAAAAATCGCGCAACTCATCCTTGGATGGGTGGGCCGCGACCGGCAGCGCTTTATCATCGACGCATACCTACAACAATCAGGTCACCGTCATGCGCCGCACATTGATTGCCTTACTTGCCGCCTGCAGCTTCAGCGCTGTCGCCGCCGATAACTGGAAGCCCTTCCCCTACGACCAGAGCGCCTACGACTATTCGGGCGACAAGCTGCGCCAGGCCTGGCCGCAACTGACCCGTGGCTTCGGCGCCGACTACCCCTTCCCCGACGCCGACTGGGTGGTGACCATGGCCACCACACATCCTCAGGCGCTGGAAAAAACCGTACTGGCCAACACCGGCTTTACCGGCAAACCGGAGGAAGCTGAGCTTTACGCGGAGAAACTGCAGGACGTCTGGCGCTTGATGTTCCGTGGTGACTTCGCCGAAGCGAAGAAGCAAGGCCTCGCCCTGGGCGTCGGCGGGCAGATTCCGGCGATGTTCGCCCAGGTGGTCTACGCCATGTTTCTGGTGCCCGAGCAGGCCGAGAAGCACAAACTGCTGGAAGAGGTGATCACCTACACCGACCAGGCCGGTGAATTGGTGCAGGCGGATACCGTTGCGCAATTCGGCCGGGTTTACGCCAAGGCGCGCCTCGGGGAAGAGCTGTCGGTACCGGTGGTGCTCAAGCGCGGCTATACCTCGCAGATACCTGAAGAGCTGAAAGCCCTACTGGCCAAACAACCGAACCAACCCTTCGCCCTGGCCCTGTATGGCGGCTATGAGGCTGGCGTGATCCGCAAAGTCGGCAAGATGGTCGGGCGCATGACCTACGGTGTCAGCGCCGACAATATGGAGAAGTACTTCAGCCGCAGCTTCAAAGCCCAGGACAATCTACCCATCGGCCATTACGAATACGCCAACGCTCTCACCTACGTGTACGGCGACGATGAACAAGCCAAGGCCCTGCAACACCTCAAGCGCGCTGTGGCAATCAAGCCGATAAACGCCATGGAAGCTCTGGAAGTGGCCCATGCGCAGAAGATGCTCGCCCAGTACGAGCAGAAGCTGGCGAACAACTGAGCCCAGCTGAAACGCAAAAAAGGCTGCCTACGGGCAGCCTTTTTCATTCTTGCATTGGCAAATTATTGCTTAGCTCGCTCTAGGGGCTCCAACTGCGCCCACAACGCCTGTGCTTCTTCCGCCAGCATAGAGTAGCTGCGAATATCGCCGTTGCGTTGCGCCTGCATCGCCTCTTCCAGCTTGGCGCTGTATTGCTTGCGTAGCCTCTTGGCGGGATCACTTTTAAACAAACCGAACATGCTACAAAGAGCCCCGGAAGGTGCCTGCCCCGCTTAATTTAGCCACGCACCGGACTCGGAGCGCAGATGTAACAAGCTACTTAAACGCCGTCAGCCAAACGCGTGATCGCGGATTTTCTGCAACGCGAGCGACATCTTCGCCGCAGGCACCCGCTGCAGGTTGCACAGCAGCTCATGGGAAATATCGACAATGCCGTGGCGCTCGCGCAACAGTGCCGCCATAAAGCAGGTCAGATTGGCGGCCATTTCCGCATCAGCCAGCGCCCGGTGCGCCTTGCCGGTATCCGGCAGGCCGATCCAGTGATTGAGATTGCCCAGTTTATGGCTGGGCGCCATGGGCAGCAGGCGGCGCGATAACAGCAGCGAGCAGGCAAATGGCTGCACGCGTCGACGGCGAATCAGCGCCAGCTCGGCATCCCAGAACCTCTGGTCGAAACTGGCGTTATGCGCAAGCAACGGGCGCTCGCCGACAAACTCCGCCACTTCCTGCATCACCTGCGCGGCAGGCGGTGCGGTGCGCAGCATGGCGTTGCTGATACCGGTGAGCTGCTCGATAAACGGCGGCACCCAGGCGCCGCTGTTCATCAGGCTCTGGTAGCGCGCCACAATCTGCCCACCCTCGACTATGACTACCCCGATTTCGGTGGCGCGCGCCTGCTGGGCCGGCGACATGCCAGTGGTTTCAAAATCGAGTACGGCGATGGAGTCGGCAAGCATCGATCAGTTTCTCAACAACAGTGCGCCGTCGATCGGCACATAACGGCTGGCGGCACGCACCAGCGATTGTGCGGTCAGCCCCGGCACGCCATAGGCCACGGCCTCGACGCCGTAGCTGCCGCGAATCTTGTCCAGCAGCAGGTCGAAGTCACCATCCCCGGAGGCCAATACCACTTCGTCGACACGCGGCGCGGCGTCCATGATATCGATGGTAATGCCGACATCCCAATCGCCCTTGGCCGAGCCGTCGCTGCGCTGGATAAAGGGTTTGAGTTTTACGGTAAAACCGAGGTTGCGCAGGATCTGCTGAAACTGCTGCTGCTTTTGATCACCACGATCAATGGCGTAGGCGTAGGCTTCGACAATCTGCCCATGCTGGCTGATATCGGCCCACAGCGCGGCGTAGTTGAAATGACAACCATAGGCCTGACGCACGGTGTAATAGAGGTTCTGTACATCGGCGAATACGGCGATCTTCTTCACCGGTAATCCTCATCATGCGGCTGACGGGCAGAAAGCCCTCAGGTTAAAGTCAGCGCGCAGTATGCCAGCCAACAGCCATGGACGGTCGAAATGCATCCAAGCCCCGCCAATACGCCAGAAACCCCAGCACTGCTGATTATCGATATGCAGCAAGGCATCCAGCGCGTTAGCACACCACGCAACAACCCTAGCGCCGAAGCCTGCATCGCCCAGCTGCTTGAGTACTGGCGCAGTGCGGACCTGCCGCTGGTGCATATCCGCCATATTTCCCGTCAGGCCGACTCGGTGTTTGCCCCAGGGCAAAGTGGCGCCCTCTTCCAACCCGCACTGGCGCCACGGGATACCGAGCAAGTGTTCGAAAAGAACGTGACCGATGCCTTTACCCACAGCGGCCTTGAGCGCTGGCTACATGCCCGCGCTATCCGCCGCCTGGTGATAGTCGGGGTGGCCAGTGAGAATTCGGTCGAAGCCACCGCACGCAGCGCCAGCAATCTGGGCTTTATCACCCAAGTGGTGGCGGATGCCTGCTACACCTTCGACAAGACTGACTATTACGGGCAGCTGCGCAGCGCCGATGAAGTGCACGCCATGGCCATGGCGAACTTGCGCGATGAATATGCCGAGGTGCTTACCAGTGCGGATCTGCTTGCCGCGTTACTGGGTGCGGCAAGCAGGATCAGCTAGAGTGCGAGCCTGAATTCGAGTACGACCTGCCCCTATGAATATGCTCTCCGCCCTGCGCGACTCCTGGTATTTCTTCAGTCACAACCTGGCGGCGATTGCCCGCCTGTGCCTGCCGCTGATCGTGCTCGAAGGCTTGTTGCTGCAGCAGGTCACCAGCCTGGTGACCGCCGAATCCGCCACCCTCTGGCGCCTGCTCGCCGGCCTGCTGTTCTACCCGTTGTATAGCGCCGCACTGATCCTATTTCTCGACGCACGCAGCCAAGGCCTGCAGCCGCGCGCTCGCGATCTGCTGGCCGCCAGCCTACGACTGTGGCCAAGTTTTGCTCTGCTGGCGGGGCTCAATACGTTGGCGATTCTGCTCGGCGCATCGCTGTTCGTGCTGCCGGGAATCTGGCTGATGGTCAAACTGGCGTTTGCCGAATACCTGCTGGTGTTGCGCGGTCTGAGCCCGATGAAGGCGCTGCACGAGAGCTTCCAACTGAGCAGCGGTTACTTCTGGCCCATGCTCGGTTGCATCCTGATTGTCATGCTGCCGCTGTGGCTGCTCGACGGCTGGAGCCACTCCAGCGAAACCTTCGCCGACAACGCCCTGGCCAGCCTGCTGCTGGACTGCGCAAGTCGCTTTTTACAACTATTCTCAAGCGTAGTGCTGTTTCGTCTATTTATGCTGCGCAGCGCCCAGCCCGAAGTCGAGTGAACGCCAGCGACCACCCAAGGAGGACAGGCCCATGGCTGACGCCAACCCCAGCATCCTTTCGCATATCTCCATCGGCACCAATCAGTTCGACAAGGCCACCGCCTTCTACGATCAGGTCCTCGCCACCCTCGGCTGTAAACGCATCCTCGCCCACCCTGGCGCAGTCGCTTATGGCCGCGAATATCCGGAGTTCTGGGTACAGACCCCGATCAACGGCAAGCCGGCGAGTATCGGCAATGGCAGCCACTTCGGCTTTGTCGCGTCGAATAAGGCCGCCGTGCACGACTTCTACCAGGCCGCCCTTGAAGCTGGCGCCAGCGATGAAGGCGCTCCCGGCCCACGCGCAGAATATGGCGAACCCTATTACGGCTGCTTTGTCCGCGACCTCGACGGACACAAGATCGAAGCGGCGTTTTGGGACCTGGAAATGATCTACGAGGTGTATATCGAGCCGCACGAGCACTGATGGCTAACGGCGGTGCAGCTCAAGGCGCGGCGGACTGATAACGCTGCGCCGCCTTGGCAATCCAGCCTTCGGCCTGCATCTGCGCCAGGGCCTCGCTTACCTGCTGATACTGCGCCTGCAAGCCGCGCTGGCGGGAGAAGCCGATATACAAGTCGGTACGCGCCTCGGGCTGAAAGGCCGCCTTGGCGATACGGCCATTCCAGCGCGCATCGCGCAATTCATAGTCGACCTGGCAATCGGTGCCGATCACCGTTTGCAGGCGTCCGCGCACCAGCATTTCCAACAACTGGTTCTCCGTGTTGACCGCGGTTTTGCGCAGCTGCTGATCCGAATCAAACGGCTCGAAATACGCCGACTCCAGCACATGGCCAATCGTCAGACTGGCCAACTGGTTGTAGCGCTGCAGCGCCTTGGCCTGTGCGGGGGCCGCATAGAAACGCGGTGCACAGGCGTAATAGGGCTGCTGCAGATAATCGATATAACCTTCCCGCTCGGGGGTTTTCGCCAGGCCGGTCATCAAGTCGGCCTTGCCGTTCTGCAACGCCGCCAAGCCGCGCGCCCAGGGAGCGCGCTGCACCTCGAAACGCAGCCCGGTACGCTGGCTGAGCTGATCGAGCAAATCGATATCCAACCCGCTCAGCGCCCCATCGTCCTCCTGCATACGAAAAGGCGGCCAAATATCGGTCATCACCAACAGCGCAGGCGGCTCCTCGGCCTGCAGCGGCATCCCGAGCAACAGCAGCAGACCGAGCCATGTGTGGCGCATCAGGAACGTCCCGCACGCTGCGGTTTCAAGCCGGAAAGGCGCGGCAACAGCACCCGTTCGAACAACCGCGGGAAGAACCGCGCCAGCACCCGCGCACGCCAGTCGACATTCGACAGCACCAGCAGCCGACGGCGTTTCAAAGCGCCGTGGTAAATCGCCTCGGCAACATCCTGCGGCGAAGCGACTTTGCCCATCGCCAACGGCGGCTGCGCGGCCACCGAGCCATCGCCAACCAAGGCATTCTTGCGCAGGTCGGTGGCAGTAAAGCCGGGACACACCAGCATCACATTGACCCCGGAGCCTTTCAGTTCATAACGCAGGGTTTCAAATAGACCATGCAGGGCATGCTTGCTGGAGTTGTAGGCGCTGCGGTAAAGCAGCGGGGCAAAGCCTGACAGCGAGCTGAGCACGATAATCTGCCCACTGCGGGCGATCAGGCTGGGCAGCGCGGCTTTGGTGCAGTGCAGCGCGCCAAAATAGTTGACCGCCATGATCCGCTGGAACACCGCCAGCTCGGTGTCGGCAAAACTGCTGCGGTGGGTAATGCCGGCGTTGTTGACCAGCACATCAATGCCGCCGAAACGCTCGACGGTCAGCGCCATCGCTCGCTCCACCGCCGCAGCATCGGCCACATCGCAGAGCACACCGAGGGCCTCGGCGTTGTGGTGATCGGCCAGATGCTGCACCAGACTGTCGAGCGCCTGCTGCTGCAGATCGAAGATTACCAATCGCGCACCGGCCTGTGCCAAACGCATGGCCAGCGCCCGACCGATGCCGGCGCAGCCGCCCGTAATCACCACAACCTTGCGGTCGAATACCTTGTTGGCAAACACCTTGCGGTACATAACCTGTCCCCGACCCAGTTACTGCAAAAAGCCGTTACTACAACCTGTTATGGCTGCCATCGCAACAGGGCGGCGTCTGCGTGTGCTTGCAGCCACAGAAGTACAGGGTGGCGTCCTCGTCCGCGTGGTATTTCAGCGGGGTAAAACCGCTACCTTTATGCTTGCCGTCGCAGAACGGCTGCGCCGCGCTCAGCCCGCAGCGGCACCAGAAGTAGTCGTTGCCGGCCGTGACCGCAACCGCATAGGGGCTGCGCTGAGCAATCGTTGGGGTATTCATGCGACCTCCTGAAGCACCCGCGCAAGGCGCTGCAACATCGGCATCGCCCTGCATCTCCGGTATGCTCCCTCAGCATAGTTCACCCGCCGGCGACCCTGTTTATGCCTCTGCCCCGACTCATGCGCCTTTCCCTGCTCAGCCTGGCCAGCCTGTTCTGCGTGCTGGGCGCGCTGATCTACAGCCTGACCTGGCACCCAGCCGCCCGCGAAGCCGCCCCCGTGAGCTGCCAGACCAATGCGCCGCAACTGCAGCCGGGTCAGGCTTTGAAAGTGATGACCTGGAACATTCAATACCTGGCCGGCAAGCGCTATGTGTTCTGGTACGACCTGGCGGACGGCAGCGGCCCCGACCAGCGCCCTAGCACGGAAGACCTGGCATTTACCCTTGATGAGGTGGCTCGCATCCTGCGTGACGAGCAGCCGGATATCGTTCTGCTGCAGGAGCTGCACAACGGTGCCAAGGCCACCGACTACCAGAACCAGCTGGCGCTACTGCATGAGCACCTAAGCGACATCTACCCGTGCAGCACCCAGGCCTATTACTGGAAGGCCGCATTTGTGCCGCATCCGCAGATTCTCGGCAGCGTCGGTATGCAACTGGGCACCCTGAGCCGCTTTCAAATCGCCCGCGCCGAACGCCTGCAACTGCCGCTGATGCCCGCCAACCCGATCAGCCGCCAGTTCAACCTCAAGCGCGCCCTGCTGGTCAGCCACCTGCCCGTGCGTGGCGGCGGCGAGTTGGTCGCCATCAACACTCATCTGGATGCCTTCGCCCAGGGCAATGACACCATGCAGCGCCAAGTGGCCATGACCAGCAGCCTGCTTGATCAGCTCCAGGCCGATGGCACGCCCTGGGTTATCGGCGGCGACTTCAACCTGCTGCCGCCCGGCCAGTACCAACGCCTGCCCGAGAACCAGCGCAGCTGGTACAGCCCTGCTAGTGAGCTGCAACAACTGGCCGAGCACTACCCGATGGTGCCGAGCCTGGAGCAAGCCAACGGTATCGACCAGCAGCGCTGGTATACCCATTACCCCAACGACCCGACAGTACCCGGGCCGGATCGCACCCTCGACTACCTGTTCCACAGCCCACAGCTGACGCTACTCGACAGCCAGGTGCGTCAGCACGACAGCCTAGGGGTTTCCGACCACCTGCCGGTGCTCGCCCGCCTGCTGCTGCCGACGCTGGACTAAGCTTTTTCAGTAAGCCACTGGACAAAGCTGCTGGCAGTTAGCCATGCTCGCTCAATGTGACACTTTCATAACGAAAAGACGGCAGATAGCCGCAGTACGTGCCCATGTGATGCCACGATTCCTCTGCCTCGCGCTGGCTGCAGCCCTCTACTGCAGCGCCAGCTTCGCCGCCCCCGCCAATGATCCACGACCATTGGTGCAGGTGGGTTATTACGAGTTTCCGCCCTACTCCTACACCGACAGTCGGGGCCGCCCCAAAGGCGCCATCCTGCAATTGAGCAAGCGCCTGCTGGAACACGCCGGCTACCGCGCCGAGCTGCGCTCCTACCCCAGCGCGCGGCTATATAACGGCCTGCAGGATGGCAGCGTGCAAATCTGGCCGGGCGCGCCGGGCAAAGTGGAACTGCGCGAGCACACCCTGGAAACCCACACCCGGCTCGGCGAGATCGTGCTCAACCTGTATTTCCGCCGCGACACCCTGATGCCGCGCCTGCCCGAGGACCTTAAGGGCCGCGGGGTGATCATGATCAGCGGCTACACCTACTGGCAGCCGATCAACGAAATGCTCAACGACCCGCAGCTGGCCGTAGAGCAACATCGCACCGGCACCCACACCGCTGCACTGGAAATGCTCCAGCGCCGTCGCGGTGATTTTCTCCTCGACTACCAGACCCCCGTGGAGCAGGCGCGCAAACGCCTGGGCATGTCCGAGCTGCCCTATATTCAGCTGCAACGCATCCCGCTCAAGCTGATCGTCTCCAGCCATGCGCCAGGTGCCGAAGCGCTGCGCGATGCGCTGGATCGGGCCTATGCTGAACTTACGGCGGCTGGCGAGGATCTGCGCCTGCCCTAAAGCCTACTTGCGCGGCTTGGCCCGCGCCGTCGGTTCGGCGATCAGCGGATCATCCGGCCAGTAGTGCTTTGGGTACCTGCCCTTAAGGTCTTTCTTCACCTCGGCATAGGTGCTGCGCCAGAAGTTGGCCAGGTCCTGGGTCACCTGCACCGGCCGCCGCGCTGGCGACAGCAGGTGCAACTTGACCACCTGGCGGCCGCCGGCGATGCGCGGCGTATCAGCCAGGCCGAACAACTCCTGCAAGCGCACCGCCAACACCGGCGGCTGTTCGCTGTAATCCAGACTGATGCGCGAACCGGAAGGCACCTGCACGCTGCGCGGCGCCAGCTCATCGAGACGCTGCGGCAACGGCCAGGGCAGCAGATTCAGCAGCAGGCTGGGTAAATCTAGGTTGGCGAAATGGCTAAGCCGGGTGACGTTATCCAGATAGGGCTGCAGCCAGTTCTCCAGCGTATCCAGCAAGGTGGCATCATTGACATCTGGCCACTCGCTGACGTCCTTACTGGCCAGATCAAGCGTACGCAGCAACGCTACCCGCGCTTGCCATTGGCGCAGCTCCGGCGTCCAGGGCAGCAGCGCCAAACCCTTGCGTCGCACCAGGCCAAGCATGGCGCGGCTGCGCTGTTGTGCATCGAGCCCGGTGAGTGCCTCACGCGACAACACCAGCTCACCGACCTTGCGCTGGCGTTCGGCCCTTAAAGCGCCTTCGCGCTCATCCCAATCCAGCACGTCCAGGTTGCTGACCTGCTCGGCCAGCACGCCCTCGAACAACTGCGGCTCCAGCTCGGCGGCCAGGTAGATGCGTTCTTCACGCTGGCCCTGACGGCTGCCTAGGTCAGCCACCACCAGCCAGCTGTGTTTCATCAGCCCATCGACCTCGGCAAACAGCGCCGCCCGACCGTTGGCCAGACGATATTCAGCGCCCCCGGCACGGCGCTGCTGGGCGATGCGATCCGGGTAGGCGAAGGCCAGCAACGCGCCCAACCAGCGCGGATGCTCGGGATCACTGACCACCTGCGGGCTGGGCCTGCGCTTGAGGTAACCCTGAAACTGCCTGGCCAGTTGCCGGGCGCGCTGCACGCCACTTTGCGCACCGCGAGCGGCCCGCGACTCACCGGCCAGCAGGGCCAGGCGGCTGTGCAGATCGGCGCCCGCACCACGCAGAATGTCGCGCTCGCCGAGTAAGGCCGCCAGATCGCAAGCCAATGGACCCAGACCCAACTCCTGGCCACGCAGCAGCAGATGGGCAATGCGCGGATGGGTTGGCAGCTCGGCCATGGCCTGACCGTGAGCAGTCAATTTGCCTTGGGCATCCACCGCGCCCAATCGCGCCAGCAGCTCCAAAGCCTGGGCATAGGCAGCCGCCGGTGGCGGGTCGAGCCAGACCAGCTCGGCCGGCTGCATGCCCCAGCGCACCAGTTGCAGGGCCAGACCGGCGAGGTCGGCCTGGAGCATTTCCGCCGTGCCGTAGGCCGCCAATTGCTCATGCTGCGCCTGCGACCACAGGCGATAACAGACCCCCGGCTGCAAGCGCCCGGCCCGCCCACTGCGCTGGGTGGCGGAAGCGCGAGAGATACGCTGGGTGTCCAGGCGGGTCATGCCACTGTTCGGGTCAAAACGCGGCACCCGTGCCAGGCCGGCATCGATCACCACCCGCACGCCATCAATGGTCAGGCTGGTTTCGGCGATATTGGTCGCCAGCACCACCTTGCGCAGGCCCGGCGGTGCGGGTTCGATGGCGGCGCGCTGGGCGCTGAGGTCCAGCTCGCCATGCAGCGGGCAGAGCAGAATGTCGCGACGCCCGGCCAGGGCCTCAGCCAGCTGCTCATTGACCCGGCGAATCTCCGCCTGCCCCGGCAAAAACACCAGCAGGCTACCCGGCTCATCGGCCAGCGCCTGCAACACACACTGCAGCACCTTTGGCTCAAGCCACTCGCCCGTCTGCCAGGGCGCGCCCCAGCGGATATCCACGGGGAACATCCGCCCTTCGCTGCGCAGCACCGGTGCATCGCCGAGCAAACCCGCCAACCGCTCGCCTTCCAGGGTCGCCGACATCAGCAACACTTTCAGCGGCAGTTCGCCGGAATCCGCCCCGCGAAACATTGCCCGGCCATTCAGGCACAGCGCCAGCGCCAGGTCAGCGTCAAGACTGCGCTCGTGAAATTCGTCAAAAATGACTAGACCGACACCCTCCAGCGCCGGATCATCCTGCAGCCGCCGCGCCAGAATGCCTTCGGTGACCACTTCGATACGGGTGCGCGGGCCGACCTTGCTGTCCAGGCGGATGCGATAACCGACGGTTTCCCCCACCGTTTCACCCAACTCGCTGGCCAGGCGCTCGGCCGCCGCCCGCGCAGCAAGCCGCCGTGGCTCGAGCATGATGATGGTCTGCCCGGCCAGCCAAGGCTGGGTCAGCAGCGCCAGCGGCACACGGGTGGTCTTGCCGGCACCGGGCGGCGCTTCCAGCACCGCCTCATCACGCAGGGCAAGGGCCTGACACAGCTCAGGCAGCAGCACATCGATTGGCAGGGAATTCATGCGGGCTCCATTCAAGGCGCACGATTATAACGGCGAACCTGTGGAGCATTGGCGCTGTCTGAGTGTTAGGTATGGCTGCGCGAAATAGCGCTGGCAGCGCCTGACGCAGCGGCATTGCAATACAGGCATTGGTATAGTTGCGCCACTTTTTCCATGGAGATGTTCAATGCGCACCCAAACCCGCGTTATCGGTGGCCTTATCGTCGCCGCGCTGCTCACTCAACTGACCGCCTGCGGCACCCTGTTCTTCCCGGATCGCCGCGGCCAGATCGAAGGCCGCATTGATCCCATGGTGGCCGGCCTCAACGCTATCGGCATCCTTTTCTATGTGATCCCGGGACTGATCGCCTTTGGTATCGACTTCGCCACCGGCGCGATCTACCTGCCCGGCGGTTTGACCTCGCAGGTTGCCCCACAAGACCTGCAGAATGTGGTGGATGCTGACGGCAAGATCGACGCAGCCAAGCTCAAGGCGCTGATCGAAGTGCAGACGGGCCACAGCCTGCCACTGGATGACCCACGCCTGATCCAGCACAGCGGCAGTGCCGAGCAACTAGCTGCCTACGGTCTGCGCCCAGCAGCCTAGTAACTTGCCGACGATCAGCTGCGCGTCGGCCCTGCTGCGTCAAAAGCAGGCTCCGCCCTTTTACAGGCACCTTCTGGATAACCCGTGAACATACTGCCGCAACACGCCCGTTTGATGCGCCTGGCGACCTTCGCCGCGCTGGCGGCTGCCCTCACTCTGGCGCTGGCCAAAGCCATCGCCTGGTGGCTCAGCGGCTCGGTCAGCCTGCTGGCGGGGCTGACTGATTCGCTGCTCGATGGCGCCGCCTCGCTGCTCAACCTGATCGCCGTGCACTACGCCCTGCGCCCGGCCGATGAGGATCATCGCTACGGTCACGGCAAAGCCGAAGCCCTGGCGGGACTGGGCCAGGCGCTATTTATCGGTGCCAGCGCGCTGCTGGTGGGCAGCCACGCCATCGACCGCTTACTCAACCCCGAGCCAATTGGCGCACCGGCCCTGGGCATCGCAGTGATGCTACTGTCGCTGGCGGTAACCATCGCCCTGCTGCTGTTCCAGGGCTATGTGGTGAGGCTGACCGGCTCCACCGCGATTCGCGCCGACTCGCTGCACTACCGTTCGGACCTACTGCTTAACAGCAGCATCCTCGTGGCGTTGCTGCTGGCCAGTTATGGCTGGCCACAACTGGACGCGATCTTCGGCATCGGCATTGCGCTGTATATCTTCTGGAGCGCCATCACCATCGTCCGCGAAGCCGCTACCGTGCTGATGGACAAGGAGCTCGACCCGCAAATCAGCACGCAGATGTACAGCCTGGCCTGCGCCGTACCAGGCGTGCTGGGTGTGCATGACTTACGCACACGGCTGTCCGGTACCCACTGGTTCGTGCAGCTACACGTGGAACTGCCGGGTGAGCTAAGCCTGCAGCAGGCGCACAGTCTGTGTGATCAGGTTGAAGCGGCGATCCGCAGCGAATTCCCCCGCGCCGAAGTACTGGTGCATGCCGACCCCAGCAACGTGGTGAAACCGGCGACGGCCTCGTAAAAGCAACTAGCAGGCAACAAAAAACTGCCTGGAGCAATTTTGACGTCGTGCTGCGAAGGTCCGCCAAGGATGGCGGACACAAAAAAGGGGAAGGCCTGCAGGCCTTCCCCTTTTTTGCGTGTCCGTCATTGTGGCGATGGTAACGCCTTTTCTTCGCCTACCTGGTTGGGCAGTGCGAACCCGGGTGCCGTGACGATCCGGTGGGATCGGCGGCGACCGCTCACCTGATTGGGCGAGGCGGCTGGACGTGTCGTCCGGGCCTTGAAGTTGAGGTAAAGCTTACGCCCGCCGAGGCAGTGAAAGATTGCGAATATTGCTGACAACACTACCACTTGCGCAATTAATCACCACAAGTGCATCATTCATAACAATCAAATAACGAAAGCACGACAAAGATGAACAGACTTGATCGTTACGACCTGAATATCCTCGCCGAATTGCAGCGCGACGCGACCCTGTCTAACCAGGACCTGGCCGAACGCATCGGCCTGTCACCCTCGCCCTGTTCGCGCCGAGTCAAGCAGCTTGAAGATGACGGCTATATCCTCGGCCAGGTCGCCCTGCTCGACCGCAAGCAGCTCGGCCTAACGCTGACCGCCTACGTGCTGATCGGCATGGACAAACACACCCCGGAACGCTTCGAGCATTTTCAGGAAGAAATCCGCAAATGCCCGCAAGTGCTCGAATGCTGCCTGGTCACCGGGATGGACGCGGACTATCAACTCAAAGTAGTGGTGCCGGATATGGATCACTACCAGCAGCTGCTGCTGGGCACCCTGACCCGTATCGAGGGGGTTTCCAGCGTGCGCTCCAGCTTTGTGTTGCAGCAAATCCTCTCCAGCACCCAGCTGCCGTTGCAGCATTTGCGCGGCTGATCGCCGCACCCTCGTCATGTGCGGCTGGCAGGGCCTCCCCCGGCGCGTATAATCGCGCCCCTCTGGCGAGCGTCACCGCGCCCGCCTACGCATCGATTTTCGGCACCCAGCCGAGCACCTGCAGGTTCACGAGGCCCGAATGGAAACCGAACAGTTCGAATCCCTGATGATGTACGCGCTGGTCGGCGGACTGATGGTGTTTATGTTCTTCATCATCTGGGACCTGGCGAAAACCTCCAAGGCCGGCCGCATGGGCACGGCGATCCTGTTCTTGGGCCTGGGTCTGTGTCTGTTCGCCTTTCTGGCCAAACCGATCATCACCTACATCATCGAAGCGAGCCGCGGCATTCACGGCTGATCGACCCATTTAGGCTACAAACGCGCCTCTACCTCTTTCCACTCGCCAGGCTGCAAGCCGTCCAGGCTCCAGGAGCCGATACGCACCCGCACCAGGCGCAGCGTCGGCAGGCCAACCGCCGCTGTCATACGCCGCACCTGACGGTTGCGTCCTTCACGAATCACCAGCTCCAGCCAGGCCGTCGGGATGCTTTTGCGAAAGCGTACCGGCGGGTTGCGATCCCACAACTGCGGCTCATCTAGCAGACGCGCCTCAGCCGGCAGGGTCGGGCCGTCATTCAATTGCACGCCCTCACGCAGCTGCTGCAACTGCGCTTCGCTCGGTTCACCCTCAACCTGTACCCAATAGGTTTTCGCCAGCTTGTGCTTGGGATCGGCGATGCGTGCCTGCAGGCCACCGTCGTTGGTCAGCAGCAGCAAGCCTTCGCTATCACGATCCAGCCGGCCAGCCGGATAGACGCCGGGCACATCGACAAAATCCTTGAGGGTGGCGCGGCCCTGCTCGTCGTTGAACTGGGTCAGCACGTCGAAGGGCTTGTTCAGCACCAACAACCGTGGCTCGGCGGGTGGCGCCTTGGCCACACGGCGCACGGCAGGTTTGCCGCTGTGCGGACGAGAGGACGCAGGGCGAGGTGGGCGTGACATAGGTGATCCAGCAGCAGGTTACGAAGCGGCCAGTGTAACCGAGGCCAAGGTTGGACTATCAGGCTGAGTGATCCGCGCAGCCTTCACCGACGTAGCGGGCTATGCTGGCAAGATTGTGTTTCCCGCCCCGAGGCCATTGTTATGAGTTCGTCCGAATCCATCGTCGAAACCTTTACCGGCTGGGCTGCCAAAGCCCCCGGTGCGCCCCTCGAACCGCATAGTTATGACCCCGGCCCGCTGGGCGCCGAAGAGGTGGAAGTGGCAGTGGAATACTGCGGCATCTGCCACTCCGACCAGTCGATGATTGACAACGAATGGGGCAATGCGCGCTACCCCTTTATCCCCGGCCATGAGGTGGTCGGCACCGTGGTGCGCCTCGGCCCGCAGGCCCGCGGCCTCAAGCTCGGCCAGCGGGTGGGCATCGGCTGGTACAAAGGCAGCTGCATGCATTGCAGCTCGTGCATGGAAGGTGCGCACCAACTCTGCGGCACGGTGAAGCCGACGATTGTTGGCAGCAACGGCGGTTTCGCCGACCGCCTGCGCAGCCACTGGGCCTGGGCCGTACCGCTGCCGGAAGGTCTCGACCCAGCCTTGGTCGGCCCGCTGTTCTGCGCCGGTTCCACAGTGTTCAGCCCACTGCTGGATTTCGATGTAAAACCCACCGATAAAGTCGGCGTGGTCGGCATCGGTGGTCTCGGTCACCTCGCCTTAGGCTTTCTCAATGCCTGGGGCTGCGAAGTTACCGCTTTCACCTCATCGCTGAGCAAGCAGGACGAAGCCAAACGCCTGGGCGCACACAAGGTGGTGGCATCGACCGACAGCGCTGCGCTGAAAGCCATTGCCGCCAGTCTGGACTTCCTGCTGGTCACCGCCAGCGCGGACCTGGACTGGAACGCCATGATCGGCACCCTGCGCGGCAAAGGTCGTCTGCACTTTGTCGGCATCGTACCGAGCGCGATCCCGGTGCATGTGTTCAATCTGATTCCGAAGCAGAAGAGCATGTCCGGCTCCCCGGTCGGATCGCCCGCCAATATGGTGAAAATGCTCGAGTTCTGCGCCCGCCATCAGATCCTGCCGCAGGTCGAGCACTTCCCCATGAGCAAGGTCAACGAGGCCATCGACCACCTGCGCGCCGGTAAAGCGCGCTACCGCGTGGTGCTGGATGCCAGCAAATAAACTGAGCTGAAATAGAAAAGCCCGAGGCACAAACCTCGGGCTTTTTTATGCAACGCGGACCGCTAGTGGAACGGTGGCTCGTCGAAGCTACGCAGCAGGCCCAGCACGGCGATGCCGATCAACTTCTCTGTTACTGCATCTGCACCTTCGCTGTAGTGAGATTGTGAGCTTCTTCGACCCGCCACTGACGCAGGTGGCGTGACAACAGCAACTCGACACCGATCAGTGCCAACATCAGGATAAACAGCACCAACAAGGTCAGGTAGAACGGTTTGAGCACCTGGCTAAGTTGCTGCTTGAGCAGACCCAACAGGAAGTCTGCATGGAACAGCTGCTCGACCCGCGCATCCAGCACATCCAGAATCACCTGCGGTTTCATCCCGGTATATTTGCCGGCCTGCTCCACCGCCACGTCCCTGACAGCCACTGTCAGCAGTTGCTGTTGCAGCTGCTCAAACAATTTGAGGGCAATGCGCTCACTAAGCGAAGCACCATCGAGCTGCGGCGCATGGGCCAGTAACTGCGCCTGCAAATATTGTGCAGCCAACTGGTTGAGTACCTCCTGCACACTCATGCGCTGCAGCTGCTGCCCCAGAGCCTGCTGATCCTGTGCCTCAAAGAAACGTTCGAACTCCAACCAGACGCTACCGGCAACCACCTGAACTAACGGGACGTAGGACTCCATATGACGATGCACTTGCTGCTGCCCCCCGTACAACATGCCGCCTTGGGAACCGAGAAGGCCACCGCAGAGTGGCAATATGAGGAAGTACAGCTTGAGCAGCCAGTGGTGCCAGCGCTTGCGCCGCGCCAACCAGCCGCGGCGATGCAGGAACAGCGCTAGCAGCAGACCAAAGAGAGCTCCCAGCAAAATGCCAAGGCTGATATAGCCAAACAGAGAAATGAAACTGAAAGGCTCCCACAACCCTTCGAGCAGAACCTGAGCCTGGTCCATAAATGCAACACTCCTTGTCATCAATTTCGGGCGCACAGCCTAACCCAGCTGTGCGCCCACTTTCGTTTTAGGCACTCAGGTTGTGCACAAGCCCACAAAGGCCTGGCAGCTTAGCGAAACGGCGGCTCGTCGAAGCTGCGTAGTTTGCGCGAGTGCAGCGAGTTGAGCTGGTTACGCAGCAAATCGAGCGCAGTGATGCCGATATGCAAATGCTGGGTCACCGCACGCTCGTAGAACGCACCCGCCGCGCCGGGCAGTTTGATTTCGCTGTGTAGCGGTTTGTCGGAAACACATAGCAACGTGCCGTAAGGCACCCGCAGGCGATAGCCTTGGGCTGCGATGGTGCCGCTTTCCATATCCACCGCCACGGCGCGGGACAGGTTGATCAGTGGTCGCTCCTGGGCCCAGCGCAGTTCCCAGTTGCGGTCGTCGTAGGTCAGCACGGTGCCGGTACGCAGGCGCTTCTTCAGCTCATCGCCCTGCTCGCCCGTCACCTGCCTGGCTGCTTCTTGCAACGCCTGCTGCACTTCGGCCAGGGCCGGCAGCGGGATATTCGGCGGTAATACACGGTCGAGAATGCCGTCGCGACGCATGTAGGCGTGGGCCAGTACATAGTCACCGATGGTCTGCGACTGGCGCAGGCCGCCGCAGTGGCCAATCATCAGCCAGCAATGCGGACGCAGCACGGCCAGGTGGTCGGTGATGTTCTTGGCGTTGGAGGGGCCGACGCCAATATTAACCAAGGTAATGCCATCGCCCTCGCTTTCACCTTGCAGGTGATAAGCCGGCATCTGGTAACGGTGCCAGACCACGGTTTCGATGATCGCCTGCATCTCACCTTCGGCCATGCCGCGACTGATAACTACGTTGCCGGGCAACACCATACGGGTGAAACGCGAGTCACCCACCAGCATGTCCAGACCGTGACGAATAAACTGGTCGACATAACGGTGGTAGTTGGTCAGCAGAATCCACGGCTGCACATGGCGCCAATCGCTGCCGGTGTAATGCACCAGACGGCGCAGGGAAAAATCCACCCGCGCAGCATCGAACAGCGCCAGCGGCAGCGGGTCGGTGTTTTCCCAGTCATACAGGCCATCGGCGGTGCCATCAGTAGCGGCGGACAGGTCGGTGCTGGGGAACACCCGCGCCAATTCGGCGGCGGTTACCCCGGAGCCGGCCAGCTCATCGCCCTGCTCGACCACGTACGGATAAGGAATGTTCTGCTGGCTGATGCCCACTTCCACGCGCACGGTGAAATCGTTCATCAACGGGAGCAGCTGCTCCAGCAGGTATTTGCGAAACGCCGCCGGATGCGTGACGGTGACGCTGTAAGTGCCCGGCACCTGCACCTTGGCATAGGCGCGCACGGTGGTCGGCACCTCGCCCTGACACAGGTAGATCAGGCGCAGCTCCGGGTAGCGAAAACGCGACTGTTCCTCGGCATCCGGCTTGATACGTTCCTTGAGATAGCGCTTGAGCGCCTGGCTCAAGCCCGTGGTCGCCTGCAGGTGCAAGGCGGCCAGACGATCCACCGCTTCTTCAGCGGTGTTAGCGACAATAAAGTCATCGGAACAAGGGTTCACAAGGCACCTTCCTGGCTGATCGGAATGGCTCTATCTTGCCCTGATCCGCCGCGTTTGCGATAGCGCGACGTTACCCGCGCAGGCTACTTGAGCAGCGCCTGAAGGTCCTCGGGCACCGCCTGCGGGGTCAGCGGACCGACGCGCCGTGTGCCCGGATTGCCCCGCGGGAACACCCCCAATAGCGAGCCCAGACTACCGGGGATGCGCAGCAGTTGTGCCAGGCCCTCAGCCCAATCGCGCTGGTGCCAAGCCCAGGCGAGCATCCATAGATGACTGCGCAGATGTTCACTGAAATATCGTTGACCGAGAATATGCGCGCGCTCCAGATGGCGCAGCTCGGCAGCAGGGTCAATGCCGCGCTGAGCGCGGGCCAGTTGGTATTCCTGCCAGAAAGCTTGTTCGCGGGTCATGGCAACGCTCCTCTATTAGGCTGTGTCGCCAGTCTGCAAGTGTGGGGCGGCCCCCAGGTCAAGCATCCGTTGCTAATCTTCAGTCAGCCAACTCCCTAAGGAAAACTCATGCCGCGCTCCCTGCTCACACTTGTGCTGTGTCTGTTACCCAGTTTTATACTGGCCGATAGCCTGGACGGCCACTACCTGACCACGCTGGATGGCCAGCCAACCGAAATGCACCTGCGCAGCCAGGGCCAGCAGGTCACAGGGGAATATGTGGAGGGTGGCAGGCTGCGCCTGCAGATTAGCGGCAGCTTTGACGGCCAACTGCTCAGTGCGCAAATTAGCGAGCCGCAGTCCGGGCAGTTGATCGCCAATATGAATGCCACCTACGCCAATGGCGTGCTTAACACTCATATCGCTGCACGCAATCCGACTACCGGGGCAACCCTGGAACGCAAGGCACTGTTCCACCGGCAGAACCTTAGCACTGCAGCCGCCGCGCAAAGTAGCAGCCCGAGCAGCAGCGCAACACGCGACCCGGCACTGATCGGCACCTGGGTGCACGAGAAGATCATCAATAGCGGCGGCGCCAATTTCGCCTCCATGACCACCCAGATGATTCTGCAACTGAGTGATGACGGCAGCGTTTCGCAGTGGACGCGCAACGTGGCAGGCGGCTCAGACTGGAACTACGACAGCCCTGGCGAGCTGCAATACAGCGGACGCTGGCAGAGCAACAACGGCTTGCTGGAAGTGCAGATGCAGGGCAGCAGTGATTATCAGCCTGCCGCCTACTATCGTTTCAGTGACCAGTACCTGGTCACTGAAAGCAATACCGGCAAGCTGATCTGGCAGCGGCGGCGCTGATCAATCAGGCCGGCTGGTGCAGACGCGAGTTGAACAGCGGCCCACGGCTATAAGCCGACAGCGCCTTGGCGGCGGCCAGCACACCCAGATCGACCAGTGGCTCGATCAGGATCACACTCATATAGGCCAGGCCGAAGCTACCGACGGCAGCCAGGTTCTCGCCGGAGAAGCCGTTGCCGTAGACCGCCCAGAAGCCTACCCAGGCGACGATACCGCCCTGATAAGCCGTCGACAGTGCCAACGCTTGCTTATAGGAGAGATCCACATAAGCAGTGCCGGGCGCGATAAGGCGTTTGGCCAGCAGACTGATGCCCCACAACGGCACCAGCAAGGTGGTGACGTTCATGCCGTACTGCGGCAAGTCGAACTGAGCGAATAGCAGCCCTTGCAGCAGCAGGCCGAGCGCCAAACCGATAGCCGTGGCACCAGCACCAAACAGCAGCAGCAAGGTTGAACCGAGGATCAGATGCACTTCAGAAACGCCAACCGCCTGATGCGGAAAGACTTCAAAGAAGCAGAACACCAAGGCGGTGGTGATTAGGCTGCGTAGCGCTAGGGCGGCGGAGCCACCGTTATCGCGCACGCTGTCGAGGGCAAGCTTGGCCGTGAGGCCGAAGGCACCGGCGGCGGTTGCATAGCTGAGGAAGAGTTTGGCGCCAGTGACGACTTCTGGTTCGATGTGCATAGAAATTCCTGTACCGCGCCCACCGCGCGATGATCTGGATTGAGGGGGATGGGCATAAGCGCCCGGCTTCGATGGCAGGTCTCCTGGCTCACGGTTTGACGCTTCGCCCGCCTTCCCGACCTTGCGGCCAGTGGCATCTGGGCGTTGCTCACCATTTACAGTTGCGGGGGCAGCCATGGCTTCAGCACCGGTTGCGGTGCTTTCCATGTTCCCTTTTCATCCAGTCGCTTAACACGAGCTGGAACCATCGGCGGCCACCTTACCCGGCGGCAGAGAGAAATGACAGACCCGGCATTTTATGGCGCAGGCGCGCCAACAGACGGAAGAGAGCCTGACGCCGTATGACGCAAGCAGGTAAATACGGCACTGGCGTTGGCGCACAGCTGCCCCTGAGCATCATGCAAAGTGGCTTGCGCAGATACCTGTCGCCCCTCGCGCTGCTGCACGCAAGCTTCGGTATGGAGCGGCAAGGCCGCCAGCCCCACCGGGCGCAGGTAATTCACTTGCAGGCTGGCGGTCACGTAGACCTCCTCGGCACTGGCCTGCGAGTACACCGCCAACCCCAGCGCCGCATCGAACAGCGTGGCGGTATAGCCGCCATGCACACCGCCAAGCGGATTAAAGTGCACGGCCGGCGGCTGACTGCTGAAGCTCGCCACCCCAGCTGCGGCCTGCAGCTGGGAGATACCATAATCCGCACCGATATCACCGGCCAGCCAGGCCTGTAACTGTTCAAAGAGAGTGGCGTGCATATTCAGGCCTCAGATCAGGTGCGGCGTACTGCGCGCCACCAGCGCTTCGACATCCACGCCACGCGGCAAGGTACCGTAAACCCGACCGCCCTGCCCGCCCAGACGGCTGACGATAAAGGCATCGGACACTGCCGCATTACCGGCTTCCAGCAGCAGCTTGGCCTGCAGCGCCAGCGCCACATCTTCGGTGAGCTGACGGGCGCGGTATTGGATATCGGCGGTGTCGCGGAAATCCGCCTGCAGTTGCGTGATATGCGCTTTCAGCCGCGCATCGCCATGGCCGTCGCCCAGTTCGGTAAACAGCGCATCAAGCACGCCCGGCTCCTTGGACAAGGCGCGCAGCACGTCTAGGCACTGCACGTTGCCCGAGCCTTCCCAGGTCGAGTTGACCGGCGCTTCGCGGTACAGCCTTGGCAGGATGGTGTCCTCGACATAACCGGCACCGCCCATGCATTCGGCGGCCTCGTTGATCATCGCCGGCGCGCGTTTGCAGATCCAATACTTGCCCACGGCGGTGACCAGGCGGGCGAACTTGTCTTCCTGCTCGTCATGGGCGTTATCCAGCGCCTTGCCCATGCGCATGGTCAGCGCCAAGGCCGCCTCGCTTTCCAGGGCAAGATCGGCCAACACGTTCTGCATCAGCGGCTGTTCGCTCAGTGCGCGCCCGCCAACCTGGCGATGGGCGCAGTGATGCGCGGCCTGAGTCAGGGCCTGACGCATCAGGGCGCTGGAGCCGATCATGCAATCGAAGCGGGTCAACGCGACCATCTCGATAATGGTCGGCACGCCACGGCCCTCTTCGCCAACCATCCAGGCCAGGGCGCCGCGGAACTCCACCTCGCTGGAGGCGTTCGACCAGTTGCCCAGCTTGTTCTTCAGGCGCTGGATATAGAACTCGTTGCGCATGCCGTCCGGGCGGTGGCGCGGCAGCAGAAAGCAGGTCAGGCCCTTAGTGGTGTAAGCCAAGGTCAGGAAGGCATCGCACATCGGCGCCGAGCAGAACCACTTGTGGCCGACCAACTCGTAGACCTGGCCCGGGCCGCCAAGGCCGACTGGATAAGCGCGGGTGGTGTTGGCGCGCACATCGGTGCCGCCCTGCTTCTCGGTCATGGCCATGCCGATGGTCGCGCCGGTTTTCTGCTCGATCGGCAGGTTGCGCGGGTCGTATTGAGTCGAGAGGATTTTCGGTAGCCACTTCTCGGCCACATCGGCCTGCAGCTTGAGCGCCGGCACGCTGGCGAAGGTCATGGTCAGCGGGCAACCGCTACCGGCCTCGGCCTGGCTGTGCAGGTAACTCATGGCGGCGCGCGCCACCTGGGCGCCCGCGCGCGGATCGGTCCAGGGCATGGACGGCAGGCCGTGTTCAATGGCCGCACTCATCAGTTGGTGATAAGCCGGGTGAAACTCCACCAGATCGGCACGGTGACCGTAGCGGTCATGGCTCTTGAACACCGGTTTGTTTTCGTTGGCGAGAAAGCCTGCGGCCATCAGCTCGCCGCCCGCCAGGCCGCCATATATATCCAGGCGCTGCTCGGCCCAGCCGCCGCCGAAACGCTTGGCCCACTCCTGCAGCGGCAGGTCAACGCGGTACAGGTTGGCGCCATCCAGCGGCGGCACCTGGTTGAACACTTCATGGGTTTCGGCGTGTTGGCTGGCATTCATGGCTGAGGCTCCTCTTCAGGCAATTTGGCGCCCACGGCGCCCACGGCGCGCAGGCAAAAGGTGACCAGGGCCTGGCTGACTTCAGCCAGGCTGGGGGCGGGGTATCCGGCTTCACGGGCGGCACGCGCAGGCGGCGACAACGGCCCGACCAGGGCTTCGGCAATGGCGCCGACCAGGCAGGCTGCGACCAGGTTGATCTGCTGCACATGGAACAAGCCTTGGTCGACGCCCTCCTGCAGCAATTCGACGAACAGATCGGCATAGGCTTCGCGGTAGAGCAGGCGCTGCTCGTCGACCTCTGCATCGACCGGTTCGGCGATCAGTGCAAAGGCCAAACGACGGCTGTCCCAGGCCCGCGCGGCAAAGCGTTCAAGCCCTGCCGCCAAACGCTGCACCGGGCTGCCGGGGCCACGCACGGTGGCCGCTAGGGCATCGACCTCACGCTGGCTGGCCACGGCAAACACCTCGGCCGCAAGGCTGCCTTTGCTGCTGAAGTGACGGTACAGGCTACCGGTGGCAATCCCGACATCTTCCGCCAGCGCCTGCATGGTCAAGGCGGCGAAACCGCCCTCGGCAACCCGCGCCAGAGCGGCGCTGATGATGCGCTCACGCAGCGCCTGGTCGCGGTCGATACGCAGTGCAGTGGTGCGATAGGCCATGGTCTGAATCCTGATTCACTATCGCTTAAGTGAATCAGGATTCAGAGTTTGGCTAAAGGGCGATTCCGGGCACAACAGCGGGCATATTGGTCAGCTGCTGGCGCATACAACTCAATAATAAATTTACGATCTCGCGAGCTAGAGCCATACAAGGCGCTACGTAGTAACAGCCTTCGGCTGGTCAAAGCGGCGAGGAAGCGGACTGGGCTCGCATACGAGTTTACGAGCTGTAAATGAGCATTCCGAGACGCCGCGTCCCGGCCTGTTTTAACGCAGTAGGGCCGACGCGCAGCAGATCGTAGATCAGGACTCGCGGCAGAGCACCCAGTCGTGCAACAGATTGCGCAGCTGCTCGAACTTCACCGGCTTGGCCAGGTAGTCGCTCATACCGGCGGCCAGGCAACGCTCACGGTCGCCGCTGTGGCTGTGGGCAGTGATCGCCAGTACCGGCAGCAGCTGACAGCCTGGCAGATTGCGCAGCGCGCGGCAGGTGGCGAAACCGTCCATTATCGGCATCTGGCAATCCAGCAGCACCGCGTCGACGGTCTCGCTGCGCAGCACTTCCAGCGCTTCGGCACCGTTGTCGGCGGTACGCACCTGATATCCGAGCTTGAGCAACATGCCGCGGGTTACCAGTTGGTTGATCGCGTTGTCCTCGACGATCAATACCGTGCACTGCTCAGGCGCGCGCAATGCCGGGCCGGTGGCACGCAGCACCACTGCGGCTGGAGTGGTCATCTGCACCGGCAAGGCCAGCGGCAGTTCCAGGCGGAAACAGCTGCCCTGCCCCAGCTGGGACTCATGGCTGAGGTCGCCGCCGAGCAGGTCGACCAGTTGTCGGCAGATCGCCAGGCCAATGCCCAGGCCGCCGTATTCGCGGGTCATCGAACCATCCAGCTGCTGGAAGCGCTGATAGAGCTTGCCGTCGGCCGGTGTCGCGAAACCGATGCCAGTGTCGATCACCTCGATGCGCAGCGGCAGGATGTCGCTGACCGTGCCGCCGCGAGCAACGCGTACCCGTACTTCGCCATGTAGGGTGAACTTGATGGCGTTATCCAGCAGGCAGTTGAGGCTCTGCACCAGCTTGCTGGCGTCGCCCTCCAGGGTATCGGGCAGGCTGTCATCCAACTCGAGTACAAAGCGCAAGCCCTTTTCTTCGGCGCGCGGAGCGTATTGCGCACGCAGGCCATCGAATAGGCCGCGCAGGCTGAACGGCTCACGACGCGGGTACAAACGACCAGCCTGCAACTCGGTGAGGGCGAGAATGTCATTGACCATGCGCATCATGTCGCGGGCGGAGCTGGCGGCCGTGCGCTGGTAGTGCGCCAGCTCGCCGTCGATCTCAAGCATCTGCATCAGCTCCAGCGAACCAATCACCCCGTTCATCGGCGTGCGCAGTTCGTGGGTGACGGTGGCGAGGAATTCATCCTTGAGGCGGTTGCTGTTGGCCAGTTCCTGGTTAAAGGCTTCGAGCTTGAGCCCGGCCTCCTGAAGGATGCGCGTGCGCTCTTCCTTCATTGCGTTGATGCGATCGGCCAGGGCCAGCGACAGCAGGCCAACTTCCAGCGCCGAGCCGATCTGGCTGGCGTACATGGTGAGGAACATATTCGGCAGGTAGCCCAGCACCATCAGCGTGTTGATCATTCCGCCGGCGAGAAAGGCGGTCCAGGCGATGATGAAATAACGCGCCACGCGCATGCCGCGCATCCAGGCAAGAATACCGGCGCTGAAAATCACCACGGTAAAGCCCAATGCTAGGTAAGTGGCCAGGCGCAGCGACAGACCATAGCTGGCCGTCAATGCCAAGGTCATCACCAGTACACCGGAAGCCATCATCAGCAACAGTGCGCGATCAACCCAGGGGCTGTGCTCGGCGGTATGCAGAAAGCTGCGCGCGAACTGGCAGCCAAACAGCGCCGCAGCACCAATCAGAAAGGGCGTGGCGGCGTTTGCCCACCAGGGGCTGCTGGGCCAGAAATACTCAATAGCCGCGCCGTTGACCGACAGCTGATAGAAACCGAACGAAGCGATATAGAGGATGTAATACAGATAGCTGGTGTCGCGCACGCTGAGGAAGATAAACAGGTTGTAGATCAGCATCACTAGCAGCACGCCATAGATGATGCCCAGCACATAGATGCGTGCCGGCTGATCTTCCAGATAAGCGTTGGGCGCCCAGAGGGTTAGCGGTGCCTGAATCGAGCCCTGGCTTTCCAGGCGCAGGTAAACGCTTTGCCGCTGCGCCGGCGGTAACTTCAGCTCGAACACATAATTGTGCTGTTTGATCTCCCTGCTGGAAAACGGCAAGGCATCGCCGGTGTGCTGGGTCAGCTGATATCGCCCCTGCGCATCGGGCAGATACAGCTGCACATGATCGAGCGGTGGATAGGCCAGCTCCAGCAGCCAGGGCCGCACGCCCGTGACCTGCTGCGGTCGGTATTCCAAATCCAGGCGCAGCCAGAACACCGAACGCGAATAACCGGCGTTCAGTACACCCTTGTCGTGCTGACGAAAACTGGCCTGCAAGGCCGGCGAGGTGATGTCCTCGATGCTGGCATCGCCGCGTACATCCTCGAACACCGACATGGCCTTGCCGAGCGGCAGGCTGCGGGTGTTTTCGTCAAAAACCAATGCCCCGGCCAAGCCTGGCACCAGCATGAAGAAACAGAGAAGGATGTAGTGCATGCAGCTCAGCCAGGGTATGCCCGCGACGCCATGACGCGCCGCCGGTGCGGTCTATTCGGAAGGTCGGCACTCTAGCATAGGCTCCGACGGGCTGAGAGCAGGGAGACGCTGCGCCTGGAGGACTTTTAACCGTACAGCAGGTCGTCTGCCGGGCGGGCTTTCCTGCCGTTTAGAGGTCTGTAAGCCGTGGTTTGGTGGTAAGCTCGCGCACCATGAAAACGCCTACCTCTCGCCCCGTAGTGCTGTGCCTGTCCGGTCATGACCCCAGTGGTGGTGCCGGCCTGCAAGCCGATATCGAAGCCCTGCTCGCCCAAGGCTGTCACGCCGCTCCAACCGTGACCGCGCTGACCGTGCAGGACACCGTCAATGTGTCCGATTTTCGCGTACTCGACCGCGAGTGGGTCTTGGCCCAAGCCAATGCGGTGATCAGCGACCTGCCGGTTGAAGCAGTAAAGCTCGGCATGCTCGGCTCGGTGGAGATGGTCGAAACCGTGCTGGAGATCATGCAGCGCCTGCCGGGCATCCCGCTGGTCTGTGATCCGGTGCTGCGTGCCGGCGGCGGCGGCGCGCTGGGCAAGGATGAAGTCGGCTATGCCATGCGCGAGCGTCTGCTGCCCGTCGCCACCATCGCCACACCAAACCTGCCGGAGGCGCGCATCCTCGCCGAATTACCGGACGGCAGCGCCGATGAGTGCGCAGAAAAACTGCTGCCGTATATCCAGCACCTGCTGATCACCGGCGGCCATGGCGATGAGCACGAAGTGCACAACCGCCTCTACAGCCGCGACGGCAGCCGCCATACCTTTACCTGCCAGCGCCTGCCTGGCAGCTACCACGGTTCCGGCTGCACCCTGGCCAGCACCCTCGCCGGCCGCCTGGCCCTAGGCCAGGAACTGGTCAGCGCCGTGCAATTTGCTCTCGACTACACCTGGCGCACCCTGCGCGACGCCGAGCAGCCTGGCCACGGCCAGTACATTCCGCGCCGCCTGCCGCTGGATGCTTATTAATAGAAAGCAGCTGATGGAGCGCTTCCAATGAAACTGCGTGGCCTGTATGCCATCACCGACAGCGAATTGCTCAAGGGCAAGCTGCTGCCCTACGTCGAGGCTGCACTCAAGGGTGGTGCGACGCTGCTGCAATACCGCGACAAATCCAGCGATGAAGCGCGGCGCCTACGTGAGGCCGAAGCCCTGCGCGAACTGTGCAACCGTTATGGCGCGGCGCTGATCATCAATGACGACGCCGAACTGGCCGCGCGTCTAGGCGTCGGCCTGCACCTGGGGCAAACCGACGGCTCGCTGTCCGTCGCCCGCGCACTGCTCGGACGCAAGGCGATCATCGGCGGCACCTGCCACGCCCAGCTGGAGCTGGCCGAGGCCGCCGCCAAGGAAGGCGCCAGCTATGTCGCCTTCGGCCGCTTCTTCAACTCCACCACCAAACCTGGCGCTCCGTCAGCTGACCTCGAGCTGCTGGCTGCGGCGAAAGCCAAGGTCAACCTGCCGATGGTTGCCATCGGCGGTGTGACCCTGGACAACGCCCCCACGTTGATCGCCCATGGCGCCAGCATGGTTGCCGTGGTGCACGGCCTGTTCGGTGCCGACTCGGCCGCAGAAGTCGAGCGCCGCGCCCGCGCCTTTAGCGCCCTGTTTGTTTCTAACTAATCGTTATCAGGGGCGACACGGCTCGCCCCGGCTCCAGCTTGAGAGGCCCTGCCATGTCCCGTTCTGAAACCCTCTTCGCCAACGCGCAAAAGCACATCCCTGGCGGCGTCAACTCGCCGGTACGCGCCTTCAAAAGCGTCGGCGGCACTCCGCTGTTCTTCAAACACGCCGAAGGCGCCTACGTTACCGATGAAGACGACAAGCGCTATGTCGACTACGTCGGCTCCTGGGGCCCGATGATCCTCGGCCACAGCCACCCGGACGTACTCGACGCGGTGCGCAATCAGTTGCAGCACGGCTTGTCCTATGGCGCGCCGACCGCCATGGAAACCGAGATGGCCGACCTCGTGTGCAGCCTGGTGCCGTCGATGGAAATGGTGCGCATGGTCAGCTCCGGCACCGAAGCGACCATGAGCGCCATTCGCCTGGCACGTGGCTACACCGGCCGCGACAACATCATCAAGTTCGAAGGCTGCTACCACGGCCACTCTGACAGCCTGCTGGTCAAAGCCGGCTCTGGCCTTTTGACCCAGGGCGTTCCTAGCTCCGCTGGCGTACCGGCGGACTTCGCTAAACACACCCTGACCCTGCCATTCAACGACCTGGCCGCCGTCGAGCAGATGCTCAGTGAAGTCGGTTCGACCGTCGCCTGCATCATCGTTGAGCCGGTGGCCGGCAATATGAACTGCGTGCCGCCTGCGCCGGGCTACCTGCAGGGCCTGCGCGAGCAGTGCGACAAACACGGCGTGGTGCTGATATTCGACGAAGTGATGACCGGCTTCCGCGTTGCCCTCGGCGGCGCCCAGGCCCATTACGGCGTCACCCCGGACCTGACCACCTTCGGCAAGATCATCGGTGGCGGCATGCCGGTCGGCTGCTTCGGTGGTAAGCGCGAGATCATGCACTGCATCGCCCCGCTCGGCCCGGTGTATCAGG
Source organism: Pseudomonas sp. EA_35y_Pfl2_R111 (assembly GCF_963970955.1). Classification (NCBI taxonomy): domain Bacteria; kingdom Pseudomonadati; phylum Pseudomonadota; class Gammaproteobacteria; order Pseudomonadales; family Pseudomonadaceae; genus Pseudomonas; species Pseudomonas sp. EA_35y_Pfl2_R111. The sequence goes on from NZ_CAXAOM010000001.1 coordinate 1,132,174, forward strand.
CCGGCACCCTGTCGGGTAACCCGCTGGCCATGGCTGCCGGCCTGGCTACTTTGCGCCTGATCAAACGCCCGGGCTTTCACGCCGAGCTGACTGACTACACCAGCCGCATGCTGCAGGGCCTGCAAGACCGCGCCGATGCGGCTGGCATTCCATTCGTCACCACCCAGGCAGGCGGCATGTTCGGCCTGTATTTCAGCGGCGCCGACGACATCGTCACCTTTGACGATGTGATGGCCAGCGACGCCGAGCGTTTCAAGCGCTTCTTCCACCTGATGCTGGCCGGCGGCGTGTACCTGGCACCAAGCGCCTTCGAAGCCGGCTTCACCTCGATCGCCCATGGCGATGCCGAGCTGAAAATCACCTTGGACGCCGCCGAGCGTGCCTTTACCGAGCTGAAGAAAGCCTGATGCAGTACAGCACCGCGTTGTCTGATGGCGTATTGGCGCTGGCCTGCCTGGCCTGTGCAATCGCTATCGGCAAAGCCCGCAAGCACTATGGTGAGGCTGACCAACCGGCGCTGTTCTGCGCCCTGCTGGGGTTTCTCCTGCCGGCCGCAGCGGCTGCCGTCGGGGTGATTCGCTTTGGTATCGACCCCAGCGCACAGGCCGCGCACTTGTGGCTAAGCCAGGCCAGCAGCTTTCTAGGCCTGCCGCTACTCGGCGCCGCCGCCTTGGCTTTGGGCCGCGGCTGGCAATGGAGCCGCGCCAACTGGGGACGCATTCTGCTAGGGCTGTGCGCCTTCTTCGAATTGTTCCGGCAGATGAATCAGTTGGAGGATTACCGCCTGCTGCTCAATCTGGCGACCCTGCTGCTGATCCTCTACGCCGGCGCCGTGCAGTGGCCTAAGCGTGCGCCCCTTGCAGCTGCCGTCGCGGTGGTCGGGCTGTTTCTGCTGGCCGGACTGGCTGTCGGCACTCAGGGATTTATCGGCTCGTTACGCCGAGTTGATCTGTTCCACGCGCTGCTGACACCGGCCTATCCGCTACTGGCCTGGCTGCTGCTGAGCCTGCCCGGCAGTGCAAAACGTGGCCGCACAGAAGAAAACCCGGTAAAGACTTTGTAAGAACGCCGCTGCTTATTTCATAATGCGATGGCTGTCGCGTTACGGCGGCCAGGCACATCGCCTGTTGTGCATCCCGAGGTAAACGGATTTTCATGAAACGCACCGGCCGCACCCTGTCCCTGGGCTGCCTGTTGCTCCTGCTGCCACTGCTCGCCTCGGCGAGCGGCAACTCCTTGCTGATCCCCGCGCTTGGCAGCTGCTCACTCAACACCGCCCCCGAAGAACTGCCCGCTGCCCTTGAGGCCTGCGAGCAGGCTGCGCTCAATGGTGACCTGCAGGCGGAGTTCGAGCTGGGCGAATTCTATTACGACGGCAAGCGTGTCGAGCGCGATCTAGACCTGGCGCTGAAATGGTTCGAGCAGGCATCGCTGCAAGGCCATGCGCAGTCGCAGTACCGCCTGGGCATGATGTTCTTCCGCGGCGAAGGCGTGCCGGCGAATACGGTGCAGGCTTATATCGTGCTGAAGATGGCGGCGGTGAATGGTTCGGACGAAGCCATGGACAGCGCCGACCTGATCGCCGCGCAGATGCCCCGCAATGAACTGGAAATTGCCAGCCAGGTGCTCGGGCAGATCTTCCGCAACTACCTGCTGGAGTTGCAGAACGCCGAAGCCCTTACCTCGCCGTTCGCGCCGCTGCCGTAGGATGGGTCGGGCCGCGTAGGTTGAGCGAAGCGATACCCATGCGGCCTGATGATGGGTATCGCAAGCTCAACCCATCCTACGCACTGACAACGAGTGGTGGATGTAAAAAGCGACATCCACCCTACGCCCACATACCAGACGAAACCCTTACTTATCCGGCATCGGCATGGGGAACGGCATAACATTGCCGCCGCCCTTGGCCTCGCTGATCTTTGGCGTGCCCAAGCGCTCGACTTCGTCGATGCGGATGATCGCGTGCATGGGGATAAAACTGCGCACCACACCGTCAAACTGCGCCTTGAGCTTTTCCTCGCTGGGGTCGACGACCACCTGGGTGCGCTCGCCGAAGACGAACTCTTCTACTTCCAGAAAGCCCCACAGATCGCTTTGAAAGATCTGCTTGGCGTACATCTCGTACACCTGACCCTGGTTGAGGAAAATCACCTTGTAGATGGGTTCGCGCTTGCTCATGGCTATGCAGTTCGTACCGATGGGTTAATTGAAAGGGCGCGGATCATAGCATAGCCGCCTAGCAGCCAACGCTAGGAACCCTGGCACTAGCTCCCTATAATGCGCGGTTCTTCGAATCACCCTTTTTGAGCGCGCATGACCAAGAAGCTTTATATCGAAACCCACGGTTGCCAGATGAACGAGTACGACAGCTCGCGCATGATCGACCTGCTGGGCGAACATCAAGCCCTGGAAGTCACCGAGAAGGCCGCAGACGCTGACATCATCCTGCTCAACACCTGCTCGATCCGTGAAAAAGCACAGGACAAGGTGTTCTCGCAACTCGGCCGCTGGCAAAAACTGAAGATTGCCAATCCCGACCTGGTGATTGGAGTCGGTGGCTGTGTGGCCAGCCAGGAAGGCGCGGCGATTCGTGATCGCGCGCCCTACGTCGACGTGGTCTTCGGCCCGCAGACCCTGCACCGCCTGCCGGAAATGATCGACGCCGCGCGCACCACCAAGATCGCCCAGGTCGACATCAGTTTCCCCGAGATCGAGAAATTCGACCGCCTGCCCGAACCGCGCGTCGATGGCCCCAGCGCCTACGTGTCGGTGATGGAAGGTTGCAGCAAGTACTGCACCTTCTGCGTGGTGCCTTATACGCGCGGCGAAGAAGTCAGTAGGCCGATGGCCGATGTACTGGGTGAAATCATCCACCTGGCCGAACACGGCGTGCGTGAGATCACCCTGCTGGGGCAGAACGTCAACGGCTACCGCGGCGCGACCCAGAATGGGCAGATCGCCGACTTCGCCGAGCTGCTCTACGCCGTGGCCGCCATCGATGGCATCGACCGCATCCGCTACACCACCAGCCATCCGCTGGAGTTCTCCGACGCACTGATCCAGGCCCACGCCGAGATTCCCGAGCTGGTGAAGTACCTGCACCTGCCGGTGCAATCGGGCTCCGACCGCATTCTCGCGGCGATGAAGCGCAACCACACCGCACTGGAATACAAGTCGCGCATCCGCAAGCTGCGCGCCGCCGTGCCGGACATCCTGATCAGCTCGGACTTTATCGTCGGCTTCCCCGGTGAAACCGAGAAGGACTTCGAGCAGACCATGAAGCTGGTCGAGGATGTCGGTTTCGACTTCTGTTACTCCTTCGTCTACAGCTCGCGCCCCGGCACCCCGGCAGCAGACCTGCCCGACGACACGCCGCTGGAGCTGAAGAAACAGCGCCTGGCATTGCTGCAACACCGCATCACCCAGCAGGGTTTCGAAAACAGCCGACGAATGGCGGGCACTGTGCAGCGCATCCTGGTCAACGATTACTCGAAGAAGGACCCCGGCATGCTCCAGGGCCGCACCGAGAGCAACCGGGTGGTTAACTTCCGCAGTGATAACCCACGCCTGATCGGCCAGTTCGTCGACGTGCATATCGACGAAGCAATGCCCAACTCGCTGCGCGGCACATTGCTGTAGGGTGGATGTCGTTTTTTACATCCACCATGGCTGCGTGATTGGTGGATGGGTGAGGCGTCATCCACCCTACGCGAACGGCTCTGCAACAGGTTGCTGGCGGCCCGAGCTTCCCCCTCGCGGCCGCTAGCGCTATTCTTCGTTTCACTACCCCAGCCGACTGGCGGCCATCACACGACCTTGAACGCATCCATAGAACCACTCCGTTTTATCCTTGAACCCTTTGAGGCTCGCCGCTTCGCTAACCTGTGCGGCCAATTTGATGAGCACCTGCGCCTGATCGAGCAGCGCCTGGCCATCGAAATTCGCAACCGTGGCAACCAGTTCGAACTGGTCGGCACAGCCGGCCAGACCCGCGCCGCCGAGCAGCTGCTGCACCGCCTTTATCGCGAAGCCGAAAACACCGAACTGTCGCCCGAGCTGGTGCACCTGTTTCTGCAGGAGTCCGGGATCGAGGAAATGAGCAACCCGACCGTCGAAGCCAGCGTCGCCCTGCGCACCCGCAAGGGCATGATTCGTCCGCGCGGGGCCAATCAGCAGCGCTACGTCAAAGCCATTCTCGACCACGACATCAACTTCGGCGTCGGCCCGGCCGGTACCGGCAAAACCTACCTGGCCGTGGCCTGCGCGGTGGATGCGCTGGAGCGCGAGCAGATTCGCCGCATCCTGCTGGTGCGCCCGGCAGTAGAGGCCGGCGAGAAGCTCGGTTTCCTGCCTGGCGACCTGTCGCAGAAGATCGATCCCTACCTGCGCCCGCTGTACGACGCACTCTACGAGATGCTCGGCTTCGAGCAGGTGGCCAAACTGATCGAGAAGCAGGTGATTGAGGTCGCGCCGCTGGCTTATATGCGCGGCCGCACGCTGAACAACAGTTTTATCATCCTCGACGAAAGCCAGAACACCACCCTGGAACAGATGAAGATGTTCCTCACCCGCATCGGCTTCGGCTCGACCGCGGTGATCACCGGCGATATCACCCAGGTCGACCTGCCGCGCGGCACCAAAAGCGGTCTGACCCACGTGATCGACGTGCTGCGTGACGTCCCCGGCATCAGCTTTACCCACTTCAAGCCCAAGGACGTGGTGCGCCACCCACTGGTGCAGCGCATCGTCGAAGCCTACGAGCGCTACGACAACCGCATGCACGGCAAGCTTGTCGACGAGCAAGACGACAATGCTTGAACTCGACCTGCAAATTGCCAGTGAAGCTGCCAGCCTGCCGAGCGAAGCGCAGTTTCGCGCCTGGTGCGAAATTGCCCTGCGCCAGCGCAGCGCCGACTCCGAGCTGACCATTCGCCTGGTGGATGAAGCCGAGGGCCGCGAACTCAATCACACCTGGCGTCATAAGGATTACGCCACCAACGTACTATCCTTCCCTGCCGATGTACCGGACGAGGTGGGCGGCACTCCGCTGCTCGATATTCCTCTGCTCGGCGATCTGGTGATCTGCGCGCCGGTGGTTGAGCGCGAAGCACAGGAACAAGCCAAAACCAGCGAAGCGCATTGGGCGCACCTGGTGATCCACGGCTGCCTGCACTTGCTCGGCTACGACCACATCGAGGATGAAGAAGCAGAAGAGATGGAAGCGCTGGAACGAGAATTGCTCGCCGAACTGGGTCACCCCGACCCTTACGCCGACCACGAATAATCCCCTCAACGAAAATACAAAAGGTTCCTGAGTAACCACCATGAGCGAAGACCGATCGAGCAACGAGCAGAAGTCCTGGTTTAACAGACTGACCCAGGCTTTTGCTCATGAGCCGAAAAACCGCAAGGAATTGCTGGAAGTGCTGCGCGAAGCGCATCAGAACAAGCTGCTCGACAGCGAAGCACTGGCCATCGTTGAAGGTGCAATTCAGGTCGCCGACCTGCAGGTTCGCGACATTATGGTGCCGCGCTCACAAATGATGAGCATCAAGGCCAACCAGACGCCCAAAGAATTTCTGCCCTCGATCATCGAGGCTGCGCACTCGCGCTACCCGGTGGTTGGCGAGAGCCTCGACGATGTTATCGGCATCCTCCTGGCCAAGGATCTGCTGCCGCTGATCCTCTCGGGCGAACAGCCCAACTTCAATATCAAGGACCTGCTGCGTCCGGCCACCTTTGTGCCCGAGTCCAAGCGCCTCAACGTGCTGCTGCGCGAGTTCCGCGCCAACCACAACCACATGGCCGTGGTGATCGATGAGTACGGCGGCGTTGCTGGCCTGGTGACCATCGAGGACGTGCTGGAGCAGATCGTCGGCGATATCGAAGACGAGCACGACGTAGAGGAAGACAGCTACGTCAAACCACTGCCTTCAGGTGATTTTCTGGTCAAGGCGCTGACGCCGATTGAAAGCTTCAACGAAGCCTTCGATACCGAATTCTCCGATGACGAATTCGACACCGTCGGCGGCCTGGTGATGAGCGCCTTCGGCCACCTGCCCAAGCGCAACGAAGTCACCCAGATCGGCGAATTCCGCTTCCGCGTCCTCAATGCCGACAGTCGCCGCATCCATCTGCTGCGCCTGAGCCCGGTTAGCAACTAACAGCCACCGGCCACCTTCAGGGTGGCCGGTTCGCAACACTTCCCCCGCCTGCTCTACCGCTTTACCCTTGCGCCACCTCAATCCAAGGACCTGCATGCAATGCACTGGATAACCCGACCTGGCTGGCCCGGCAACCTGATCGCGCTGCTCGCTGGCGCTATCACGCCCCTGGCGCTGGCGCCTTATGACCTGTGGCCGCTGGCCATCCTCTCCATCGCCCTGTTCTACCTCGGCCTGCGTGACCTCAGGCCGCGCCAGGCAGTGCTGCGTGGCTGGAGTTATGGCTTTGGCATGTTCGCCGCCGGCACCAGCTGGGTGTACGTAAGCATCCACGATTACGGCGCGGCCTCGCCGCCCCTGGCGGTCCTTCTGACCCTACTGTTTGTCGGCGGCCTCGGTCTACTGTTCGCCCTCAGCGCCTGGGTCTGGACGCGCTGGCTGCGCCGGGTCGAAGCGCCGCTGGCCGACGCATTGGCCTTCGCCGCCCTGTGGCTGGCGCAGGAAGCCTTCCGCAGCTGGTTTCTCACCGGTTTCCCCTGGCTGTATGCCGGTTACAGCCAGTTGGATGGCCCGCTGGCCGGGCTGGCCCCGGTGGGCGGCGTGTGGCTGCTGTCCTTTGCCTTGGCACTAAGCGCCGCGCTGCTGGTGAATCTGGCGCAACTGCGCACGCGCAAGGTGTTTCTCGCCATCGGCGTTGTGCTGCTAATCGCCCCGTGGATTGCAGGTATCGCCCTCAAGGGTCACGCCTGGACCCAGCCGCTGGGCGAGCCGCTTAGCGTGTCGGCCATGCAGGGCAATATCGAACAGAACATGAAGTGGGACCCCGAGCAGCTCAACGCGCAGCTCGCGCTGTACCGCGACATGACCTTCAGCGCCAAGCCGACTGACCTGATCGTCTGGCCGGAAACCGCCATCCCCGTGCTCAAGGACCGCGCCCAGGGCTACCTGGGCATGATCAATCGCTTCGCCAATGAGCGAAATGCTGCGCTGATTACCGGCGTACCGATTCGCCAGAGCAACGAGCGCGGCGAACAGCGCTACTACAACGGCATCAGCGTGGTCGGCCAGGGCAGCGGTGATTACCTCAAGCAGAAGCTGGTGCCGTTTGGTGAATACGTGCCGCTGCAGGAAGTGCTGCGCGGGCTGATCGCCTTCTTCGACCTGCCGATGTCCGACTTCGCCCGTGGCTCCGCCGAACAAAGCCTGCTGCAGGCCAAGGGCCATTCGATTGCCGCGTTTATCTGCTACGAAGTGGTCTACCCGGAGTTTTCCGCCGGCCTGGCCGCGCAAAGCGACCTGCTGCTGACCATCAGCAACGACACCTGGTTTGGCCGCTCCATCGGCCCGCTGCAACACCTGCAGATGGCGCAGATGCGCGCCCTGGAAGCCGGCCGCTGGATGATCCGCGCGACCAACAACGGCGTCACCGCGCTGATCGACCCGCAAGGCCAGATCACCACGCAACTGCCGCAGTTCGAACAGGCGGTGCTGTATGGCCAGGTGCAACCGATGCAGGGCCTCACGCCTTACCTGTACTGGCGCGGCTGGCCCATGCTGATCATCTGCCTGCTGTTATTCGCCTGGGCGTTGCTGGCCAGCCGTATGGCCAAGACCCTTTAACGGCGAAAGAATCGGTAGAACTCGCGCAGCTCAGCCTGCGCGTCGCCGATGCTGACCGGGGTAAAGCGCAGCGGATGGTGCGCCGGGCATTGCGCCAGGCGACCCTGATCGAGGGGATGCAGCCAACCGAGCAGCGGGTAACCGCCCATGCTCTGGTGGTCGGCCTGGAGGATGATCGGCTGGCCATCCGGAGGCACCTGAATCGCCCCCCGGCCAACCCCCAATGACCACTGCCGCACGGGCGGTTGCACGGCCTCGCCGAGCAGCCGCGCGCCCATGCGGTCGGAGTGCGGGCTGAGCTGCCAGGTCTGAGCGAAAAAGCCCTGCAACTGGCCTTCCTCGAAACTCGCCGCATCGCCGCCGGTAATCACCCGCAACAAGGGTTTGCAGCGGTAATCCGGCAGATAAGGCCAGGGCATGCTGGCGGCGTGAGTGAAATGTGCGGGCCGGCAGGCCAGCAGATCCCCAGTCTGCAACGCCTGCCCCAGCCCTTCACGCAATTGCACGCTGACGCTGCCCAGCACCGGCGCCGCATTGAAGCCGCCGGCCACCGCCAGATAGGCGCGCTGGCCGCTGCGGGCAAAGCCCAGACGCAGCAGCTGCCCCTTGCGCAGCGGCAAGCGCGTCCACAACGGCTGCGGCTGATCATCCAGGCTCAGCGGCACCTGGGCGCCGCAAACCGCCACCCAGGTGTCGACCTCGGCCTGCAACTCGACGCCGCCCAGGGCGATTTCCAGCAGCGGCGTGCCCCAGGGATTGTTCAGCAGATGATTGGCCCAGGCCGCACCATGCCAATCCAGCGGCCCGGCTGGTGATACGCCCAGGTGTTGCCAGCCCTGCCGCCCGGCGTCCTGCAGCAGGCTTTGCGGCCCTGGTTTGAGCACCCGCAGGCCGCTCATGGCTGACCGCCTTCGCGGATAAAATCACGCTCATCAATGCTGCGAAAACGTACCCGATCACCCAGCGCCAGCGGACATGGCGGGGTTCGCGCGGCATCGAACAGCGACCAGGGGCAACGGCCGATCAAGTGCCAGCCGCCGGGCGAGCTGTGCGGGTAGATCGCCGTTTGCCGCTCGGCAATCGCCAGGCTACCGGCCGGTACGGCGATACGCGGGGTGGTGCGACGCGGCAACGCCAGGCGCGCGTCCAGCTCGCCGAGGTAGGCAAAGCCTGGGGCAAAACCAATCGCGCCAACGCGGTACTCGCTCGCCGCATGCAGTTCGATCACCTGAGCGACACTGAGCTGACACAGAAGCGCGACCTCGGCGAGGTCTTCACCGTTATACAAGATAGGGATTTCATGCAGCCGCCCGGCCTGCGCGACAAAAGGCTCGTCCAGCCAGCGCTCCAGCAGCGGTTTGAGTCGCTCGGCCAGCTCCAGGTGATCCGCGCGCATTAGGTCGTAGTGCAGTAGCAGGCTGGTCCAGCCCGGCACCAGATCGGTAAGCACCTCACCCAACTCGCCACGGATGCGCTCGGCCAGCAGGGCGATACGCTGCGGCAGCTGCGCATCCGGCTGCTCGGCCAGCACCAGCAGCAGCGCTTCGGCACCGGCCGGTTCGAGGCGGATCATAGGGCGTCCAGGCTGGCCCGCAAACGCCGCAGTACGGCCAGGGAGTCGGCGTTATCGCCATGCACGCACAGGCTGTCGGCGCGCAGCTGCAGCGGCTTGCCGTCAATATCAGCGAACGGCTCACCGCGAGCAATCGACAACGCCTGCTGCAAGATCCGTTGCGGATCATGGTGCACCGCGCCACTCAGGCGTCGGGGCGCCAACTGACCATCGGCCAGGTAGGCGCGGTCGGCAAAGGCCTCGAACATCAGCGGCACATCGGCCGTATCGGCCAGCTGCAGCTCACGGCTGTTGTCAGCCAGCGCCAGCACCATCAGCGGCAAGCCTTTGCGGTAACTGGCGCAGGCCTCCAGTACCGCGTTGAACAGCGCATCGTCACGTACCAGATCGTTGTACAGCGCGCCATGGGGTTTGACGTAGGCCAACTGGGTGCCGGCCGCGCGACAGAAGGCATCCAGAGCGCCAAGCTGATACAGCACCAGCGCGGTGACCTCCTCCGGCGAGCAGGCGATATGCCGGCGGCCAAAACCGAGCAGATCCGGATAGGCCGGGTGCGCACCAATGCTCACCCCATGCTGCACCGCCAGGGCGACGGTGCGTTGCATAGTCATCGGGTCGGAAGCATGAAAGCCACAAGCCAGATTGGCCTGATCAACCAGCGGCATGGCATGCACGTCATCGCCCATGCTCCACACGCCGAAGCTTTCACCCATATCGCAGTTCAGCAGGATTCTTTTCATGCCCACAAGCTTAGAGCCGGAGGACAAACGGCACCAGCCCGGGTGCCGTTTGGTCTGATGCATTCCCAAGTATAAGCACGGATGCGATCAGCAAGCCTCGGCAGAGCAATGTCTCACTGCAATGCAGGAGCGCCATACTCCCTACCCGCCCCCGGCAGGCGAGAGATGGCCAGCTGTCGATCATCCAGCCCCTGGTTGTCGCCCAGACGCTGGCGTGCCACGCCACGCCCGTACAACGCGCGCATATTTATCGGGTTTTCCGTCAATGCAGCCTCAAAATCTACCAAGGCATCCTCATTGCGCTGCAGCGCTAGATACGCTTGCCCCCGAGCAACCAGCGCGTTCCCCTGCTTACCGGGCTGTGCCAGCGCCTTGCTGCAATCGGCCAAGTCCGCACTGGCGGGGGCTGCAACAACCCGCGCGACACAGCGCGCGCCAAGATAGCGTGGGTTATTTGGCTGCCGCGCTACAGCGTGATCGAGATCGGCCAGGGCCTGTTGCACCTGACCCAGGCTCAGCAGAATCTGCCCCCGGTCGAATCGCGCGCTGGCGTGCTGCGGATCGAGCGCCAAGGCCTGATCAAGCACCCTGGCCGCAGCCTGAGTGCGTCCCTGCTCGGCCAGTTTGTGGCCTTGCCGGGCCAGTTCGTCGGCTGACTCAGGGCTCACAGAGTGGCTTGAGCAGCCAGAAAGAAGAACAGCGCTAAGGGTTATGGTGACGGCTACTTTCATGCAAAACACTCCATTGATTGATTTAAAACATCCTGTTGTTGCAAGCAAAAAGCCACGCAGCACGTCACTCCACTCAGTAAACGTCGCGGCGATAACGGCCCTCTTCGCGTAGCGTGTTGACTGCGGCTTCGCCGAGCAGCTCATGCAACACCTGATCCACCCCGGCGGCCATGCCATCGAGGCTGCCGCAGACATAGATCGCCGCGCCCTCGGCTAACCATTCGCGCAAATGCTCGGCGGACTCACGCAGGCGATCCTGCACATAGACCTTGGTCGCCTGATCGCGGGAGAAGGCCAGGTCCAGGCGCGCCAGCTCGCCTGAGGCCAGCCAGCCCTGCAGCTCGTTCTGGCAATAGAAGTCATGCGCCGCATTGCGCTCGCCGAACAGCAGCCAGTTAGCGGTATGTCCGGCGACGATCCGCGCCTTGAGCAGGCTGCGCAACCCGGCCAGGCCAGTGCCATTGCCGATCAGCATCAGTGGCCGCGCATCTTCCGGCGCGTGGAAAGCGCTATTTCGCCGCACCCGCGCCAGCAACTGGCCGTGCAGCGCCGCGCCTGCGGTCAGCCAACCGGAGCCGAGGCCCAGCAAGCCGTCGGGATGCCGCTCCTGACGCACGATCAGTTCCAGCTCGCCGTCGCTGGGCAAGGAAGCAATGGAATATTCGCGAGCGGCCAACGGTACCAGTGCATCGAGCAGAGCCTGGGCGTGCAGACCGACCAGATGGGTGAACTGCTCGGGTAGCTGCTTGCCGCGCAGCGCCTGCTGCAGCGATTGCGTCAGGCCATCGAGGCTGACCGTCTGGCTGCAGTCCAGCGCATGGGCCTGCAACCAGGCCTGCACGGTGGCGTCGCTGTGACGCGGCGGCACTTCGAGAATATCGCCGGCATTCCAGTTAGTCGGCTGTTCAGCACGCAACGCCAGCAGATAGGTCGGTGCGCCCTGGCTGCCAGGGTTGAGCAGTTCGCGGCGCGTCAGCGTCCATAGGCCATAGGGTGTTTCGCCCTGATGCAGCGGTTGGGCGCCAGTCAGCTCACTGAGTTGGCGCTGCCAGCTGGCCAGCGCCGCTGTATCGGCGGCATCTACCTGCACCGCATCGAACAGGCTGCGTGCGCCCTGCCGCGCTAACCAGTCCTGCACCCGCAGGGCAAAGCCGCAGAAGTGCTGATACTGGCGATCACCAAGGGCGAGCACGGCGTAACGCAGTTGCGGTAGATCCAGGGCCTGGCCGAGCAACTTGCGCTCGAAGCCGCGCGCGCTGTCCGGGGCCTCACCGTCGCCAAAGGTGCTGAGCACAAACAGCGCGTTGTTGGCCTGGCGCAGCACCTGTTCATTGAGTTTGGCCAAGGGTTGCACACTGACGGCCAGGCCGGCGGCCTGCAACTGCCCGGCGGTTTGCCAGGCCAGTTGCTCGGCGAAGCCGCTCTGGCTGGCAAAGCCGATCAACCAGCCATCGCCCTGCCCTGTGCTCGGCTGCAAGGCACCACGCGCATGCAACATCGCACGCTTCTTGCGCCGACGGTCGAGGTAGAGCAGCCAACCGGTGATGGCGAACAGTGGCATGCTCAGGCTAGCGAGGAACATCAGAATGCGCCCGCTCAGGCCGAAGTAGCTGCCCACATGCAGGGCATACACGCTGGTCAGCAACTGATCGCCAAATGCCTGCTGGTCATAGCGTTTGTGCTGCTTCGCCGCGCCGCTTTGCGCATCCAGGCTGAGTTGGTTAAAGGCACGTTCATGGGGCGCATCGGCCCGCAGATAGAACACCGTCGCCGGCTCCTCGGCGCTAGCCGGCAAACGCAAACTGTAGCCGGTCAGCTGCGAGCCGGCAGCCTGTTGCAGACCCGACCAGAGCGCCGGGTAATTCACCTCTGGCACAGCGCCGGCAGTTGGCCGGCCACCGCGCTTACGCGGCTCACCGGCAGGCTCGCTACTAAGCAGGCCGGTCAGGCCTTCGCGGTACCAGTCATAGGACCAGTACAGCCCAGTCAGACCCGCACACAGGTAGAAAATCAGGCACCAAGTGCCGGCCACCGCATGCAGATCCCAATTGAATGCACGGCCGCGCTTGGCCCAGTCCAGAGTCAGCCAGGCGCGCCAGTTCAAGGCCTGGCGTGGCCAACGCAGGTAAAGGCCGGAGAGGCAGAAAAAGATCAGCGCCAGGGTGCTGGCAGCGGTGATCTGCTTACCGTATTCGCCCATGGCGAGAAAGCGGTGCAGCTCCACCATCAAATCGAAAAAACCCTGACCACGCGGTTCGCCCAACAGCTCGCCCGTGTAAGGGTTGAAATAGCGCGACTCGCCACGCCGTTCGCCCACAGGCGGCGCGAAGCCTACTCGTCCGGCGTGCTCGGCATCCGCTTCGACATTCAGGCGTACTACGCGCTGCTGGCTGGCGGCCTCAATCCGCGGCACCAGCACGTCAGGCGACAGCACGCCGCTGGCACGCACTTCAACCTGCAACACCTCGGGGTTAAACGCGCGCAGCAATTCGTCCTGAAACGAATACGCCGCGCCGGTCACGCCCATCAGCGCCAGCACCAACCCGGCCGTGATGCCGAAAAACCAGTGCAGTTGGAAGAGGACTTTCTTCAGCATTTTTCCGACTCAGTAACGGCCCGGTTTGGGCTCGCGATGGTTTAAAAGCGGCTTTTTAGAAACTGAGTCGATAACCCAGAGTCACAGTGCGCCCACGGCCCATAAACATCTGATCGTCACGCTTGCTGGCAGCCTGGGCGTAGTAGCTCAGGTATTCCTTGTTCAGCAGGTTTTCGATGCCCAGGCTGGCCTCACCGACCGGCAGGCGATAGCCAAGCGAGGCGTCAACCAAGCTGTAGCCGTCGAAGTCCAGATCCGGGTCGTCAAAGCCACGGCTGGCGTAGTGATTGGCCTGCACGCGGGTGTTCAGCTTGTCGGTCCAGTTGGCCTGCCAGCTGACGCCGTAACGGTCCGGGGAGATGTTGGCACCATCCAGATCGGTATCGACCTTGCCGTCGCCGTCGGTGTCGGACTGACCATTGACCTGGGCATAGGTGGCCTGCATGCGATGCACCGGGGTGATCTGCCAGCCGGCCGTGGCCTCGATACCGTCGATTTCGCTGCGCTCGCGGCGAATCTGATAGACCCCGCCGACATTCTCCAGGCGCGCGCCCAGGTCGGCATTGGATTCGAAGTAGCCGATTTCCGCATCGAACGGACCATGGTTGAAACGCAGGCCAACCTCGCGGTTGTCGGTGACGATCGGCTGCAAATCAAGAAAGCTGTCGACACTCATACCCGGCTGGCTGATGCCGCGCAGCACACGGCCAACATCAGGCATGCCAAAACCTTCGGAGTAGTTGGCGTAGAGCTGCGCCCAGTCGGTGAGCTCAAACACCAGGCCGGTGTTGAACAGGGTTTCCTCGAACGTCGGGCTACCGCCTTCGACACTTACCCCACCGCGCGGCGTGGTGGTCGAAGCGATGGTGTGGAAGCTGCCCACCTCCAGTTCGGCATACTCGTGGCGCACCCCGGCGTGCAGGGTGAGGCGCTCGTGGGCGCGGATTTCCGCCTGGAGAAAGGGTGCGAAGTTGCGGAAGCGGGTTTCCGGCACCCACTCTCGGCCGGTGGCGATCAGCATCTGGCTGGTGGTGTCCTGCAGCACATCGAGACCACCGGTGAGCATCAGGTGGTTGTCGAACAGGCCATCGCGGCTCAGGGTGAACTTGCCGCCGTACTTGTCCGACTCATTCTGCGACTGATCGAACAGGGTGCCGACCGGCGCAATCGAGGCATCCTGAAAAGATGCCAGGCTGTTACCCCCAAAACGCCCGCGGAAGCGCTGACTGTAGAGCTGCGCGCTCAGACGGTTGCCGTACAGGTCGTCATGCTTGTAGCTCAGGCTGGTGGCCAGCACCTCGTTTTGCGGCGCTTCACCCGGCGGGCTGCCCTTACGTGAGGTGGCCGGCGTACCCGCGGCGCGATTGCCCGGCACATTGACGTACTCGTGCTCGCCCTCGATCTGAAAGCGATTGACCATCAGTTCCAGGTTCTGGTCGGCGTCGAACCAGTAACCGAGCTTGAGCAGCAGGTCGCTGCTGACCGAATTCATGATGTCGCCCTGGGTGTCGTCGACGCCGATCAGCGTGCCGTTGGCATCGTAGGACATGCCGCGGGTCTGCCAGCTGGCGGCGGCCAGGTAATCCCAGCTGCCTTCGTTGCCTTCAACCCGGTAATCCAGCTTGTAGCCCAAGCCGGCGGATTCATAGTCAGTCGGCGCGTCAAAGCTGACTCCGGCATGCTGCTTGAGCGTACCGCCCTGGGGACGACGGGTGACGTAGTTGATGATCCCGCCAGTGGCGCCCAGGCCGTGTTCGGCGCTGGCACCGTGGATCACCTCGATGCGTTCGACCATCGCCATATCGATGGTGTAACCGTCGCGGGCGCTATCGCGCAGCGGCGTGGACTGCGGCACGCCATCGATCAGCACCAACGCCGAGCGCCCACGGAAAGTCTCGCCGGCGCTGCTCATCTTCTGCCGGCTCGGCGAATAGGACGGAATCAGGTTGCTGAGGATCTGCCCATGATCGGAGGTGATCGCCAGTTGCTGCTCGATCTGCTCGCGAGTGATCACGGTGATCTTCTGCGGCGTCTTGCCCGCCTCGCTCTTGGCGCGGGTGGCACTGATGGTCACGGCCTCCAGCTCGACCGCCTCTTGCGCAAATACAGAAACACCCGGCAAGGCGAGACAGGCCAGGGAAATGCTCAGACAGAGGGGAGAACGGTAGAACACAGGGGGCGGCCTCTTGAAGGAATTGCGCAGGGAACGCATCAGGGGCGCGCACAATACATCAATTGCGAATAGCTTGCATTAGCGCTTGTATCAAGATATCAACGCGCGCGATATGCCGAACCACCGCCCTCGGTTCGCAACCAGGATAAAAGCGCTAGACGCCTCAGCTCTCGCCCTAACCGTGGCAAATACAGGGCACGGTATGGGCGACATACTTATCGAGAATGTATAGCCTTTGTAAATATTTAGTATTTGCATCCAAGCCTTTATAGAATCCCCCTTCTTTCCTGACCTCGCGAAGCCTATGAACGCTCTCCCCTGGCTCGGCACCCTGCGCCAATGGCACTGGATCAGCTCGGCGCTGTGCCTGGCCGGCATGCTGCTGTTTGCCGTCACCGGTATCACCCTCAACCATGCCGCGCAGATCGAGGCCAAGCCGCAGGTGATCAACCATCAGGCGCAGTTGCCCGAGGCGTTACAGGCTGCGCTGCAAGACAAGCAGCCAAGCCAGGGCCTGCCGTTAGATCTGCGCCAGTGGCTGGAAGCGGAACTGGCGATTCGCCTGGATGGCCGCGACGCCGAATGGTCGGATGGCGAGTTGTATATCGGCCTGCCGCGCCCCGGCGGCGATGCCTGGCTAAGCCTGGATATCGAATCCGGCACGCTGGAGCTCGAGTCCACCGACCGCGGCTGGATCGCCTACCTGAATGACCTGCACAAGGGCCGCAATACCGGTACGGCCTGGTCCTGGTTTATCGATGCATTCGCCGTCCTGAGCGTGGTGTTCTGCCTCAGCGGCCTGTTGCTGCTGCAACGCTACGCCGGTAACCGCCCCAGTACCTGGCCGATGCTCGGCCTCGGCTTGGTACTCCCTGTTCTGCTGGCTCTGCTGTTTATTCACTAAGGACATCCTTATGCCGAAAAGCTTGCTGTTGCCCCTGTGCGCCCTGTTGAGCACGCCCGTTCTGGCTGCTGAGTTGCAGCTTGAGGTGGAAATCCCGCGTATGCAGGTCGCCGAGTATCACCGTCCCTACGTCGCCATCTGGCTGGAGCAACCGGACCAGAAACACGTCGCCAACCTGGCCGTGTGGTACGACCAGAAGCTCAAGGACAAGGAAGGCGAGAAATGGCTGAAAGACATGCGCCAATGGTGGCGGCGCAGCGGCCGTAGCCTGGAGATGCCGGTCGATGGCGTCAGCGGTGCGACCCGCGCCGTGGGCAAGCAGAGCCTGAGCTTCAACAGTGCCGATGCGCCGCTCAAGCAGCTGGCACCTGGCGAGTATCGCCTGGTAGTGGAAGCCGCCCGTGAAGTCGGCGGCCGCGAACTGCTGCGCCTGCCGTTCACCTGGCCACCACAGCAAGCCGCCAGCCACAGCGCCCAGGGCAGCAGCGAGCTGGGCCAGATCAACCTGCGACTCAAGCCTTGAACTTCAGACCCAACTTATTAAGGAAGCCTGCCATGCACCCACTCGTAAAATGGACCGCCCTGACCCTGGCCATCTGCCTGCCGCTATCCGCCCAGGCCCACCGCGCCTGGATGCTGCCATCGGCCACCGTACTGTCCGGTGAAGACCCGTGGGTGACCGTGGACGCGGCCATCTCCAACGACCTGTTCTACTTCGAGCATTTCTCCATGCACATCGCGGGCGTGGGTGACGTCAGCACCCAACCCGCCGGCCAGCGCGCACGCCAGGCCGCGACGCTACGCGTGATCGCCCCGGATGGCAGCGAAGTGAAGCCGCAGAACGGTGCCATCGGCCGCTACCGCAGCACCTTCGACCTGCACCTGACCGAGAAAGGCACCTACAAACTGGCCATCGCCAACAGCGGCCTGTTCGCCAGCTGGAAGGAAGGCAAGGAAAACAAGCGCTGGATGGGCAAGGCCGAAGATTTCGCCAAGCAAGTGCCGGCCAACGCCGCCGAGCTGAAAGTGGCGCAGAACAGCAGCCGCATGGAGGTCTTCGTCACCTCCGGCAACCCGACCACCAGCGTGCTGAAAACCACCGGCGTGGGCCTGGAGCTGGCACCGATCACCCACCCCAACGACCTGTTCGCCGGTGAAGCAGCCGAGTTCAGCCTGCTGCTCGATGGCAAGCCTGCCGCCGGTGTGGAAGTCAGCGTGATTCCCGGTGGCAACCGTTACCGCGACGAACTGGGCGAGATCAAAACCACCAGCGACGCCAACGGCAAGATCAGCATCACCTGGCCGAACGCCGGCATGTACTGGCTGGAAGCCGAGCTGAAAACCAGCGAAGGCATCAGCGCCCCCGCCACCGAACGCCGCGCCTCCTACAGCGCGACTCTGGAAGTTCTGGCGCCCTGATACCAGCCCGAACGCTGTCGCCGCCCGGCGACAGCGCTTCCTACCTCATTAGCTGAATACTCGACTTGATCACCACCCCGCGACTTCACGCCCTGCTCCATTGGCCCCTGCCGACCTGCCTGCTACTGGCCGGACTGCTGCTGTGGCTGCAACCGGCGCGCGAACTCAGCGCTGGGCTGATCAGCGTCACCTATCTCGCGCTGTGCCTGCATTATTGCTGGCCGCAGCGTCGCCAGGCGCAGACCGGCGAACTGCTGGTCGCCTACGCCAGCCAGGGCGGCAAAGCCCAGCGTTTGGCCGAACGCAGCTGCGCGCAATTACTCGCCAGCGGCATGCCAGCACGTTGCATCGCCCTCAACCAGTTGAGCAGCACGCAGCTGAAAAACCTCGAACGCCTGCTACTGGTGGTCAGCACCTACGGCGACGGCGAAGCACCGGACAACGCCGCACGCTTCGAGCGCATGCTGCTCAGCCAACAGGCGCTACCGCAACTGCACTTCGCCATCCTGGCCCTGGGCGACAGCAGCTACCCGCAGTTCTGCGCCTTTGGCCAACGCTTGCAACAGCGCTTGCACGCACTCAAGGCACAGCCGCTTTTCGACCTGCTCAGCGTCGATTGCCTGGATGCCGGCACCCTGCGCCACTGGCAGCAACAGCTCGGCCACCTAAGTGGCAACAGCGATTTTGTCGACTGGCAGCCCGCGCACTACCACCCGTGGCGGCTAGACCGACGCAACTGCCTTAACCCCAGCAGCATCGGAGCACCGATCTTCCACCTGAGCCTGAGCAGCACAGAAGCAGTCGACCGGCGCGCCGGCGACATTGCCGAAATCGGCCCACGCCATGCCCCGCAACGGGTAATCGACTGCCTACAGCAACTCGGCCTTGAACCGCGCACTCGCCTGGCTAACGGCCAGTTGCTAAGCGATGCCTTAAGCAAACTCCATCTGCCCACAACCAGCCCTGATAAGAACGGCATAGAACAGTGGCTGGCGGAGTTGACGCCCCTGCCCCACCGCGAATATTCGATTGCCTCCAGCTACGGCAGCTCGCTTGATCTGCTGGTGCGCCTGCAATACCAGGCCGATGGCAGCCCCGGCCTGGGCTCGGGCTGGTTATGTGAGCATGCCGAAGTGGGCGGCACGCTCGACCTGCGCATCCGCCGTAACCCCGGCTTCCATGGCCAGGACGCCGCCACGCCGATGATTCTGATCGGCAGCGGCAGCGGCCTCGCTGGCCTGCGCGCGCACCTGCAGGAGCGCGCCACCAATCCACACTCACGCAACTGGCTGCTATTTGGCGAACGTAACGCCGCCCACGACGCCCTGCTGGTCGACGAACTGCGCGCCTGGCAACACAGCGGCCACCTCGCACGCCTTGACCTCACCTATTCGCGCGACGGCAACCCACAGCGTTATGCGCAGGACGCCCTACGCGATGCCGCCCCCACTCTGCACACCTGGCTTGCAGACGGCGCGGCCATCTACCTATGCGGCAGCCTCGAAGGCATGGGCCGCGACGTCGATACGTGCCTGCGTCAGTTGCTGGGTGATGAGCAGCTGGAACAGCTAAGCCAGAGCGGTCGCTATCGGCGGGATTTGTACTGAGGATCGCGAAGTCTGAATCCGCATAGATCACCGCGCTGGTTATTTAGGTGCGAAGGGCCAGTCACCGGCGCGGCACAGCAAATCCGCAGTTATCTCGCTCAGAGTGCGGCAACCACTCAACGCCATGGTCATCTCCAGCTCCTCGCGCAGCAGCCTGATTAGATGAGCCACACCTAAAGCCCCGGCCGCGGCCAAGGCGTAAATATAAGGTCGACCGATCAGCACAGCATCGGCGCCGAGCGCCAGGGCCTTGAACACATCGGTACCGCGCCGAATACCGCCATCCACCAGAATAAGTGCCTCTGCACCCAATTCATCGCGAATGCCGGGCAAGGCCTTGAGCGCCGGCCACTGCGAGTCCAGCACGCGGCCGCCGTGGTTAGAGACGATCACACCTGCCGCACCCGCCTCCATGGCCAAGCGCGCATCGCTCGGATGCAAGATGCCCTTTAGCAGCACCGGCAAACGGGTCTGCCGACACAACCAGCGCAC
Source organism: Pseudomonas sp. EA_35y_Pfl2_R111 (assembly GCF_963970955.1). NCBI lineage: Bacteria > Pseudomonadati > Pseudomonadota > Gammaproteobacteria > Pseudomonadales > Pseudomonadaceae > Pseudomonas > Pseudomonas sp. EA_35y_Pfl2_R111. Next base: position 1,152,193 of record NZ_CAXAOM010000001.1, read on the forward strand.
ATCGTCCCAGGTCGGTGCGATGGCCAGCATGGCGTCGAATACCGCACTGCCACCGGGCGGCACCTGCGGCACAACCGGCGGCGTTGCGATATTCACTGCGGCGATGCCTTCCGGCAGAGTAAAACCTGCACGCTGCTCGCGATTGCGCAGCCCCGACACCGGCGCATCCACCGTCAGCACCAGCGCGCGATAGCCCGCCGCCTCGGCGCGTTGCGCCAGGGCCAGGGTCGCCGGCCCGTCGCCCTGCCAATACAGCTGAAACCACAGCGGGCCAGGCGCCGCCTCGGCGACCTCTTCCAACGGCGTGGAGGCGAACGAACTCAACACCGCGGCACCGCCCATCACCCCGGCACCCAGAGCAGTGGCCAATTCGCCCTCGGCGTGGAACAGGCGCTGATAGGCTACCGGCGCGAGCAATATGGGGTGCTGCAGCTCATCGCCCAGCAACTGACAACGGGTATGACCACCACGCAGATCGCGCAACAGGCGCGGCACGATTGCCCAGTCGCGCCAGGCATCCAGATTGGCCTGGCAGGTCAGCTCATCCGCCGCACCGCCCTGCAGGTAGGCCAGGGCATTGGCATCCAGCCGCTCCAGGGCATAACGCTGATAATCACAGGCCGCGACCAGGTCGGCCGGGATCGCACTCTGAGGTTCGCGCAAGGCCATCTCAGTCCGCCCACTGGCGCAGCAGGTTGTGATAGGTGCCAGTCAGACTCACCACCTCGGCACTGTCGCCCAGCTCGTGACGCAGCTTAAGGATGGTCATGTCCAGATCGAAGAGCATCTTGCGTTGCCAGGCATCGCGTACCCGGCTTTGCGTCCAAAGGAAGGAGGCTATACGTGCGCCACGGGTCACCGGTTCGACGCGGTGCAAGCTGGTCGCAGGATAGATGATCGCATCGCCCGCCTCCAGCTTGATCTCGTGCTCGCCGTAGGTGTCCTCGACGATCAGCTCGCCGCCGTCGTACTCGTCCGGCTCGCTGAGAAACACCGTGGTGGAAACATCGGTGCGCAGCTGATCATTACTGAAGCGGTCACGCTGCAGGGCGTTGTCTACATGGTTGCCATAGCGCCCGCCGGCCTGGTAGCAGTTGAACATCGGCGGCAGCATATGCCGTGGCAGCACCGCGGAAACGAATAGCGGGTGACGCGCCAGGGCATCGGCCACGCGCTGCGCCAGCCCAGCGAAAGCTGGCGAGTCCGCCGGGAACTGCAGATTTTGCTTGAGGCTCGCCGCCTGCGCGCCGGAGGTCTGCACGCCATCGACCCAGTCATGGGCCGCCAGTTCGGCACGCAGCACCATGGTTTCCTGCTTACTCAACACCTGGGGAATATGCAGCAGCATCGACCTTCTCCCATCAATACAAAATGCAAAAAGCCCGCGCTTGCGCGCAGGCTTCAGGTACGGCTGGTTGTTTCTATCAGAAGCTGAGCTCGGTGGTAAACATCGCCGAGCGCGGAACGCCCATACGGGCACGGGCACCGCTGTTGTTTAGCGACTCGATGTATTCCTCGTCGAACAGGTTGTACAGGTTCACCCGCAGGTTGACATTATCGTTGACGCGATAAGCGGCCATGGCGTCCGCAACCCAGTAGGATGGGATTTCCGGCATGTTCTGGGTCGCCAGGTCGGTGCCAGAGGTGATCACTCGATCCTGCTCAGACACATAGCGCGCGCCGCCGCCCAAGGTCAGATCACCCATGGTATAGGACGTCCACAGGGTGGCGGTCAGGTCCGGCGACCAGCGCACGCCAGTGCTCTCGCTAACCACGCCCGAGTTATTGCGGCTGGCTTGGTCGATCTGCTTGGTTTCCATATGCGCGATACCCGCCGACACCTGCCAGAAGTTGCTCAGCTGGCCAACCAGACCCAGCTCGACGCCGTCAACACGGGTCTTGCCTTCCTGGAAATAGGTGGCAGTGAAGGAGTCGTAGCTGACCTGGTTTTCGTTCTCCGTGCGGTAGGCCGCCAAAGTCAGTGCCAGGCGCTCATCCAGCAGATCCCACTTGGTGCCCAGTTCGACGTGCTCGGTTTCTTGCGGGTCCAGGCCCTCCTGCTCATTGGACGAGGACGTTGCAGAGTTAGCGGCCAGGTTGAAGTTGCCACTGCCTGGAGGCGTTAGCGAGTTGGCATAGGACAGATAGATACTGCCGTTCTCTAGGGGTTTAAACACCACGCCGGTATTCCAGCTGGTTAAATCACCCGACTCATAGCCCTTGCCCGGAACACGAGCGCCAGAGGTAATGGCAACACTGTCAGTCTCGGTGCGGAAGTGCTCGAAACGTACACCGCCATTAAGCGCCCACTGCTCGTTCAGGTGCAGGGTGTCGAACAGATAAAGCGCCGCAGTCTTGGTTTCACCGTCGGTTTTGGCGCCGGTCTTGTAAGGATCGCCAAGGCCGTCGTGCGCACTCGGATCATAGAGATTGCCAGGAGGGAGCGGTACAGCAGGGTAAGCCACACCGTCGATAACCTGAGCAGCCGTGGCGTAACTGCGATTGAGCTGTTTCTCGCTCATCAGCTCGAGGCCTGCGGCCAGTTCGTTGCGCAGGCCGAAGGTGTCGAACTCGGCGTTCAGGCTGGTCTGGTTGGCAAGAATTTCGTTTTCCTGATCGACCACCTGGCGCGAACGAGCAACGGTCCAGTTCGCAGGGTCAGCCGAGGCATTGGTGGCCAGGCCGTTTATCCCGGTGAGAGTACGGTCGTTATTGCTGCGGCCCCAACGCGACAGGTTGCGTATGGTAAGAGCGTCATTGACGTCGTGCTCGACCTTGAGGGTGAACATGTCACCGTCGATGCGCTCGGAGTCACCCTTGGCGCCATAGTAATTGTCAGTATCGACTTTACGACCGGAGTTCAACGCAGCATCTGCGTTGTAGAAGCCATGCATGCCGATGGTGGGGATGCCGCCATCCGGAGTGTTGTCCTGGCGAACATGCTGGGAATAGACGTAAACGCGAGTGTCCGTATCCAGGCCAAAAGCAATCGACGGCGCCACGCCGTAGCTGCTGTTGTCGACATAATCGCGGCCATCAACATCGCCATCGCGACGCATCAGGTTCAAACGGAAGGCCGAGCTGTCGCCCAGTTGCTGATTGATATCGGCAGTGAGGTTGCTCTTATCCGCAGTGCCGTAACCGACGGTCGCGAAGACCTCGTTAGTCAGGGTCGGCAGCTTGGAAATCAGATTTATATAGCCGGACGAAGCACCGCGGCCGATATCAGAACCGGCAGCGCCTTTCACCACTTCAACCTGCTCGAGGTTGAATACGTCACGGCTCACTGCACCGAGGTCACGCACACCGTCAACGAAGGTCGAGTTCTGCGTGGAGAAACCGCGCATCATAAAGGTGTCGCCGGCCGAGGTATTACCGTTCTCACCCAGCTGCATGGTGATACCGGGAGTATTGCGCAGCGCTTCCATCAGGCTGTTGGCACCCTGCTCGCGCAATACTTCCTTCTTGATCACCTGGATGGTTTTCGGCGTATCCAGCAGCGGCTGGGTCAGCTTGCTGTTGGCGCTTTTGTTGGCCTTGTAAGGCACCTCGGTCTTGGCTGTCACAGTAGTAGCCGGCAAGCTGAGTTCCTCTTGCGCAGCGCCATTCTGGGCGGCACATGCCATGCCAGGAACGGCTGCGGCGATCAACAGCGCCAGATGACTGCTCTTGTAATGCTTGCGGCTACGAATGGACATGGTTTTTCCCCGGATCTAAAGGTATTCCGCCCACCGCAAATGCTGCGTAAGAGCGAATAATTCTGAAAGCGCGCGGATGATAATTATTAACAACAAATACAGCAATACATGTTGAGAACTATTTGCATCGCTGTTTGTCTTCCTCGAAATGTTGTCGGCAGGCGGTTTCCAAGCGGCGAATCGCAGGCATAAAAAACCCCGCCATTAGCGGGGTTTTCAGTCGGACGTCGGCTGTTACAGGTAGAACGACTTCAGGGGCGGGAAGCCGTTGAACTCCACTGCGCTGTAGCTGGTGGTGTAGGCACCGGTCGAGAGCCAGTACACACGGTCACCAATGGCCAGGTTCAGAGGCAGGCCGTACTTGTAGTTCTCGTACATGATGTCGGCGCTGTCGCAGGTCGGGCCGGCGATCACCACCTCTTCCATCTCACCCTTCTTCTCGGTGTAGAGCGGGAACTTGATCGCCTCGCCCATGGTTTCGATCAGGCCGCTGAACATGCCGACATCGACATACACCCAGCGTTCCACGGCGGTGCGCGACTTGCGCGCAACCAGTACCACTTCGCTGACCAAGATGCCGGCGTTGGCGATCAGCGAGCGGCCCGGCTCTAGGATGATTTCCGGCAGGTCATCGCCGAAGTCTTCCTTGAGGAAACGGATAATTTCCTCGGCATAGGTTTCCAGGCTGTTGGTGCGGGTGATGTAGTTAGCCGGGAAGCCGCCGCCCATGTTGATCAATTTGAGTTCGATGCCGTCTTCTTCTTTAAGGCGCTCGAAGATCACCTTGACCTTGGCAATTGCCGCGTCCCACACAGAGATATCACGCTGCTGCGAGCCTACGTGGAACGACAGGCCGTAGGGCACCAGACCCAAGTCACGCGCCAGGATCAGCAAATCCATGGCCATGTCGGTCTGACAGCCGAACTTGCGCGACAGCGGCCAGTCGGCCGTGGTCGAGCCCTCTGTGAGAATGCGCACATAGACTCTCGAACCCGGCGCAGCCTTGGCGATGTTACGCAGGTCGGCTTCGGAGTCGGTGGCAAACAGGCGCACGCCCTTCTCGTAGAAGTAGCGGATGTCCTTGGATTTCTTGATGGTGTTGCCGTAGCTGATGCGCTCTGGGCCAACACCACGGCTCATGACCTTATCCAACTCGTAGATAGAGGCGATATCGAAGCTGGAGCCTTTTTCCTTGAGCAGATCGATAATTTCGACGGCTGGGTTGGCCTTGACCGCGTAATACACCTTGGCAAACTCGAAACCGGCACGCAGGTCATCGTAAGCCTGGCTGATGATCGCGGTATCGATCACCACGAACGGGGTTTCTTGGGTGTCGGCGAACGCCTTCATGCGCTGAAAAGTGGCGGGTGCGTAATAATCTTCGACCTTGATCGACATACTCGGACTCCAGTGGCTGAACCAGTTAAAACAGTTTAGTCAGGCAAGCGCTGCACTCGCAGACCGCTGCCCATCATCTAGGGAGGCTCGGCGGATGACCGCACAAGCAGAACGTCTGATCAGTTTCCCCACTTTGGTTCGCCTACTTCCCAAGGCATGTCGCCGAGCACCCTGCGGGTCTCTCGTCGTCAGTACTTGAGCCGGATGGATCGTTGCCAGCATGGACGTTCGGGCGCGAACTTTAGGGCCATGGGGGGCTGAGATCAATCAAAAATGCCGTGCTTTTGATCCTCGCTGTCGCCATATTGATTGAACGTTTTATATTCAAAACAAAACGTCAGGAATGCTGCACAAAGAGCGAAAAAACGGTGATTCTGTCCTCTGACTACAGGTCGCCGCGTTGATCGACGTTTACCGTTATAATCGCCGCCTTTTTTGACAGACCGACTATTCAGTCGACGGGTTCCCGCACAATGACCACCCAGGCCATCGAAGTCGGCAAACGCCGCACATTCGCGATCATTTCCCACCCCGACGCCGGTAAAACCACCATTACCGAAAAGCTCCTGCTGATGGGCAAGGCGATCGCCGTGGCCGGCACGGTGAAGTCGCGTAAATCCGACCGCCATGCCACCTCCGACTGGATGGAAATGGAGAAGCAACGCGGCATCTCCATCACCACCTCGGTGATGCAGTTCCCCTACCGCGAGCACATGGTCAACCTGCTCGACACCCCCGGCCACGAAGACTTCTCGGAAGACACCTACCGCACCCTGACTGCGGTGGACAGCGCGCTGATGGTTCTCGACGGCGGCAAGGGTGTGGAACCGCGCACCATCGCCCTGATGGACGTGTGCCGCCTGCGTGACACGCCCATCGTCAGCTTTATCAACAAGCTCGACCGCGATATTCGTGACCCGATCGAGTTGCTCGACGAGATCGAAGCGGTACTGAAGATCAAAGCTGCGCCGATCACCTGGCCAATCGGTTGCTACCGCGATTTCAAGGGCGTGTATCACCTGGCTGACGACTACATCATCGTCTACACCCCGGGCCACGGCCACGAACGCACCGAAACCAAAATCATCGAGAAGCTCGACTCCGACGAGGCCCGCGCCCACCTGGGCGATGAGTACGAGCGTTTTGTTGAACAGCTGGAATTGGTCCAGGGTGCCTGCCACGAGTTCAACCAGCAAGAGTTCCTCGACGGCCAACTGACCCCAGTGTTCTTCGGCACCGCGCTGGGCAACTTCGGCGTCGACCATGTACTCGACGCCGTGGTCGACTGGGCACCCAAGCCGCTGGCGCGGGTTGCCAACGAGCGCACCGTCGAGCCGGTGGAAGAGAAGTTCAGCGGCTTCGTGTTCAAGATCCAGGCGAACATGGACCCCAAGCACCGCGACCGTATTGCCTTTATGCGCATTTGCTCGGGCAAGTACTCGCAAGGCATGAAAATGCGCCACGTACGCACCGGCAAGGATGTGCGCGTTGGCGATGCCCTGACCTTCTTCTCCAGCGAGCGCGAGATGCTGGTTGAGGCCTACGCCGGCGACATCATCGGCCTGCACAACCACGGCACCATCCAGATCGGCGACACCTTCAGCGAAGGCGAAGTGCTGGGTTTTACCGGTATCCCGCATTTCGCCCCAGAGTTATTCCGCCGCGTACGCCTGAAAGATCCGCTGAAATCCAAGCAACTGCGCCAAGGCCTGCAACAGCTGGCCGAAGAAGGCGCAACCCAGGTGTTCTTCCCCGAGCGCAGCAACGACATCATCCTCGGCGCCGTCGGTGTGCTGCAGTTCGATGTGGTCGCCAGCCGCCTGAAGGAGGAATACAAGGTCGAGTGTGCCTACGAGCCGATTACCGTGTGGTCGGCGCGCTGGATCGATTGCGCGGACAAGAAGAAGCTTGAGGAATTCAGCAACAAGGCCGTGGAAAACCTCGCCCTGGATGGCGGCGGCCACCTCACCTACCTGGCTCCGACCCGTGTCAACCTGAGCCTGATGGAAGAACGCTGGCCGGACGTGAAATTCCGCGCGACGCGCGAGCATCACTAAGCCATACACCCTCTCCCCAACCCTCTCCCGCCGGCGGGAGAGGGAGCCGAACGCAGCAGGCCGTAGATGCGCTAGCAACGCCTTGACCATTGGCTGAATCACTAATCCAACAAGCTACGCGGTCAACTCCCCTCGCCCGCTTGCGGGAGAGGGGCCGGGGGAGAGGGCCGCTGTTGCTCTACCCACAAGCGCAACTGCTCCAACACCGCATCTGTTTGCAGCAACACCTCATGATTCCAGAAACGCAAAACGTCAAAGCCCTGCGCCCGTAGCCAATCATCACGCTGCTCGTCATAGGCCGCCTGCTGCACATGCTGGCCGCCGTCTAGTTCGATGATCAGTCGCCTCTCCTGGCAAACGAAATCCACGATGTAACAACCGAACGGCTTTTGCCGTTTGAACTTCAGCCCCATAAAGCGATGGGCGCGCAGTTGATACCAAAGACACCACTCTGCCTCGGTCATCTCACGTCGCAGCGTTCTGGCACGCTCACTCATCAGCCCGCCCATAAGCTACCCTGCTCCCTGCAAAGCCCACTGTTTGAGCAAACACTAGACCATGCATCTGACCGACACCCACACCCACCTCGACTTCCCCGACTTCGATGCGGACCGCAGCGAGCTGCTGGCCCGTTGCCACACCGCAGGAGTCGAGCGCCTGGTGGTATTGGGTGTACATCAAGCCAACTGGCAGCGCTTGTGGGATCTGGTACAGGCCGAAGACAGCCTGTATGCCGCCTTCGGCCTGCACCCGGTTTACCTAGATGAACACCAGCCCGAGCACCTAGGTGAACTGCATGACTGGCTGGCACGCTGCGCCGGTCACCCCAAGCTCTGCGCGGTGGGCGAGATCGGCCTGGACTACTTTCTCGAACAGCTTGATCGTGAGCGGCAACAACAGCTGTTCGAGGCGCAGCTCAAGCTCGCCATTGAGTTCGAACTTCCGGCGCTGCTGCACGTGCGCCGTGCCCACGCGGCGACCATTGCCACGCTAAAACGTCTCAAGCCCGTGCGCGGCGGCATCATCCATGCCTTTTCCGGCAGTTACGAAGAAGCTCGCGAGTACCTCAAGCTCGGTTTCAAACTCGGCCTGGGCGGTGCCCCAACCTGGCCGCAGGCCTTGCGCCTGCGCAAGGTGGTGGCGCAATTGCCACTGGAGGCGATCGTGTTGGAAACCGACTCACCCGACATGGCGCCTGCCATGCACCCTAACCAGCGCAACAGCCCGGAACACCTGCCGGACATCTGCGCAGCCCTGGCCGAACTCCGCGGCATCAGCGCCGATGAGCTTGCCTGTGCCAGCAGCCGCAACGCAGTCGAAATATTCGCCTGGAATGCTGACGCAACGCAGTAGCCCGGATGCAATCCGGCGATATCTATCCGCTGACGCCGCCCCTGGACTTCATCGCTTAAGCCGCAACCGACAGCACAGAAAGCACAAAGCCCGCCAAATGGCGGGCTTTGTTGGTGTTGCAACCGAGATCAGACGCGGAATGCGCCGATCAGCTGCTTCAAGCGCGCCACCAGCCCGGACAATTCACGGCTGGCCTGCTCGGTCTGGCTAGCACCTTCGGCAGTGCGCTCGCCCGCCTGACTGATTTCGACAATGTTCTGGTCGATATCATGCGCCACGGCAGTCTGCTCTTCGGCAGCAGTGGCGATCTGCTGGTTCTGATCGACTATCATGCCCACCGCGCCGAGGATATTCTCCAGCGCCTGCTGTACCTTGCCCGACTCGTTGACCGTGCTATCGGCCATTTGATGGCTGGTGTTCATCGCCTTAACCGCCGCACCAACACCGCTTTGCAGCTTGGCGATCATTGACTCAATTTCCTCAGTGGACTGCTGCGTACGCTTGGCCAGATTGCGTACCTCATCAGCCACCACAGCAAAGCCGCGGCCCTGCTCACCAGCACGCGCCGCCTCAATTGCGGCGTTGAGCGCCAGCAGATTGGTCTGCTCGGCAATGCCCTTGATTACATCCAACACCTGGCTGATCGACGCACTGTCGCTGGCCAGTTTGTTAATCACCGCCACCGACTGATCGATCTCACCGGCCAGGCGCTGAATGCTGCCTACCTGGGACTCAACCAACGCGCGACCGCTGACCGTTTCATCATTCACGCTCTGCGCGCTGCCCACCGCCGCAGCGGCGCTGTGCGCCACTTCCTGTGCGGTCGCTGACATCTGATTCATTGCGGTGGCGATCAGGTCTATCTGTCCACGCTGTCCGGCGACCGCCTGGTTACTCTCACCGGAGACCTGTTGCACGCGGTCCGCCTGGCGCTCGACCTCAACCACGGTCTGGCCTACGCGCTCGATCAACTGGTGAATCTTGCTCACCGTCTCGTTAAATACCTGACCCAGCTCGCCCAGTTCATCCTGACTCTGCGCCTTGAAGGTTACGGTCATATCGCCGGCGGCTACTTGATTCATTACCTGGCCGAGCTTCTTCAACGTGGTGCGAATCGATACGTAGAAGCCGCCGTACAGGTAGACAATCAGCAGGAACACCACGACCAGGGCGGCGACCAGCAGCACCATTTGCGTACGGTTTTCCTCCAGGCGTACCTGCAATTGCTTGTCGAGGAATACCAGCACTGCATCATTTAACTGATAGGTCTGCGCCATGGCTCCGCTGACATCAGCGTAGAACTGCGCCCAGGGCGTATCCAGCGAGTCGGCGATAACCACCTTGTCTTCAAACAGCACGGCTGTGGTTTTCAAGGTTTCCAGGCTGCTCGCGGCCTGGCTGGCGAGCTCTGTGCGGGCCTGCGCGCTGCTGTTGAGTGATGCCTGCAGGTTCAAACCATACTCGGCATGCAGCTTTTCCAGCTCCAGCAGCAGTTCGTCAAATGTGGTACTTGCCGATGAATTGAGAAAACCCTGGGCTAGCGAATAGGCCCCCACCGCACGGCCCTCACTAAGCGCCACAGTGACTTTGGGCGTGTCCACTGTGATCAGTTCGATCATCTGCCGCACGGCGCCCTGACGGTCCTGGCTCAGACCGGCTTGCGCGGCGACCAGCTTGATAAACACCTGAGAGCTGCCCAACAGTTTTTCGGCCAAAGCAATCTTGCCCTGCAACGAGGTTTCGGCTTGCACCGCGCCCAGCTCAGCAATCAGCTGATCACGCTGGTTGTTGAATTCCTCGACCTGCTCAGGTTCGCGCACGACCGCGACCATAGCTTGCAGCGTTTCGCCGAGGCCGTCTTGCACCTTGACCAGACGCGCCACAAGGTCACCCGCTTGGCCGGACTGGCCAATCATCGCGTTGATCTCAATAAGGTCGACGAAGTCTTCAAGATTACGCCGCAGCGTCAGGCTTTGACCGAGCAGATCAATACTTTCGAGGGCCGCCTGGGTACTGACGAACTGCCGATAGGAATCACGCACCAGATAGAAGTTGGTGACCAGCATGGGCAGAAAGAAAAGAACACTGATCAGACTGAACTTCATGCCGAAGCTGAGGCGATTCATTAGCGCGATGGCCGGATACAACACGCTCTTCACAGGACGTCTCCAGTTCTAATTATTGTCGTGTAAGGTTACAAAACGGCCGCGCAGAATCTCAAACGGCGGACTGCATGTCCCTTGCTGCTCGACCTGTGGCATTTGCATCAACGGAGTAAATACGGGCAGATTAACGTGAGCAATGTCACAAAATAACGGCCGAGCATGGCGCCATGTATACCTCTTATCGACCTCAACCTCTGTAACTTAAGGTTAATGATGCGCACCCCACTAAAGCTCGGCATTGATCTGGGTGGTAGCAAAGTCGAAATAATTGCACTGGAAGATGGCCTGCCTGTATTGCGCCGCCGCGCCCCAACACCGCAGGGCGACTACCAGAAAACCGTCGCACTGATTGCCAGCTTAGTTGAAGATTGCGACCGCGAACTGGGTCGCCGTGGCAGCGTCGGTGTCGGCATACCCGGCACCCGCTCCCCCGACCACGGACGAATTAAAAATGCCAACTCGCAGTGCCTGATCGGTAAGGACCTGCAGGCCGATCTTGAGCAGCGCCTGCAACGGCCGGTGCGCCTGGCCAATGACGCCGACTGCTTTGCTCTCTCGGAAGCCTGCGATGGCGCGGGCCGAGGTGCCGCAAGTGTTTTCGGGGTAATTCTTGGTACTGGCGTCGGCGGCGGTCTGGTCGTGCATCAGCAACTGCTCAGCGGTCCTAACTCCATCGCCGGCGAATGGGGGCACAACCCGCTGCCCTGGCGCCGCAGTGAGGATGGTCCGAGCCGGCGCTGTTATTGCGGCTTGGAGGATTGCATCGAGACCTTTCTCAGCGGTCCGGGCTGGGCGGCGCGTAGCAATCTTGGCCTGGATGCAAGCGCCTTGGTGAGCGCTGCAGAAGCGGGCGATCCAGCAGCGCAGCAGGCCGTTGCCCGCTACTGCGACCAGCTGGCCCGCGGCCTGGCGTCAGTAATCAACCTGATTGATCCGCATGTGATTGTGCTGGGCGGCGGGATGTCCAACAGCGCCGCGCTCTATTCCCAGGTAGCGCCACAGCTGCAGCGCTATGTATTTTCCGATCAGGTCAACACGCGCCTGCTGCAGGCCAGGCATGGCGACTCCAGCGGTGTGCGGGGCGCGGCCTGGCTGTGGAATGAATAAAACGCCTTAGATGAGCAGGGTCCACACGGCAAACACCGCGTACCAAAACACTGCGGCACGCACCAACAACTGCCAAAGCCCGTCCAGGCTGCTGACGCCGATTTCGCCAATCACCGGCTCCGGCGTCTCGCCAGCAGCCCTCGCGGTAATGATCACCAACTGCGCAGCGCTGATATCCCAGCTGAGCAGCTCATGCAGCAAGGTCCGGCTAACCCCGGCAAAATTGCCCACCAAGGCAAAGCTGGCAGCCAACACACGCACTGGCAGCCAGTCGAAGCCGTGACGCACCTGTACGGCGGCATCACGTAAAGCAGGCAGAGTCGCATGCTCGCTAACCAGGGCAATTAACCGATACGCCAGCGCCGCCAGCGGCCCGAGCAACGCGTACCAGAAAATCACCGCAAAAAAGCTCTGGTAGGCCTGCCACACCAGATACCCCTGCACGCGCTGCAGCAACTCGCCCTCTTCGTCCGCCTCCAGAGCCAGATCACGACGCGCCACCAGATACGCGGCTTCGCTATCCTCACGGCGCCAGCTGTCGCGGAATGGCCCCAGCGCCGTCAGCAAATCACCACGCCCCAGACTGTAAATCACCACCAGCAGATGCACTGGCAGGGCTAACCAGCCGTACGCCACGGACTCCAGCATCAGCAGAATCAGCCCCAACGCCAGTAGCGGCAACAGCACCAGCAACGCCAGCGTCAGCCAGGGCCGCTCAGCCCACTGCGGCTTGCCCTCAACTGCGACCAACAAGCGCAGCCAAGGGCCATCATGTTGAATGGGTTTACGCCAGGACGAGAACTTCTCTATCCACAGCACCAGCAGTAGCACCAGAAAATTCATGTCAGTTCCTTGTCTTGCTGCAATGCCATGCACACACGCTGCCAGTCGAATGCTGGGCCGGGATCGGTCTTGCGCCCTGGCGCGATATCGCTGTGGCCACAAATGCGCTGCAGGGTGATGGCCGGGTAAGCAGCTTGCAGCTGGCGGATCAGCTTAATCAGAGACGAATACTGGGCGGTCGTGAACGGCAGATCATCGGTGCCTTCAAGTTCAATACCCAAGGAAAAATCATTGCAGTTCTCCCGTTCGGCAAACCGCGAAACACCAGCATGCCAGGCGCGCTCGTTACAGGAGACGAATTGCGTTACGACGCCATCACGTTCGATAAAGAAATGTGCGGATACCTGAAGGCTGGCAATGCTTTCGAAATAGGGATGCTCATGCGCATCCAGGCGGTTCTGAAAAAAAGCCTGCACCTTGGCCGTGCCGAACTGCCCCGGCGGCAAGCTAATGTTATGGATGACCAATAGAGAAACTTCCCCCAGCGGCCGCTGGTTGAAATTCGGCGATGGGCAGCGCTGAATACCATCGCACCAGCCACTGGAAGGATCTAACTGCATAAAGACTCCTTGAACGAGCCACCACTCTAGTGCAGCGCTTGCTCAAGGCCAAGGGCGAATACCCGAGCAAACATGCAGAAGCAAAAACGCCGCCAAGGCAATAAGCCCGGCGGCGTTGTCGTGGCATCAAGGCAAGTCGATCAAGCGCCTTTGAGCTTACGCAGGTTGCCGATCACCGACTCCAGCGCCCGATCAAACAGCAGCGCATCATCAAGTAGGCGAATCGCACTGCGGCGGAACTCCACGGCCAGGCCCATACGGGTTTTCTCCAGCACCTTCATACCGGTACGGTTGACGAAGATGTACTTGCCGGTTGGCTTGATAACCGCCGCCAGCTTGCAACGCAGCTTATGCTCTTCATCTTCCTGAAACTCGACCCAGCTGCCGACCCGCAGGTTATCAACCTGCAGCAGCGACTCATCGTCATCCGGCAGGCTAGCTTCCGGCTCAGCGGCACGCAGTTCGCCAGGCGCCAGCAGAATGATCTCTTCGACTACCTCGACCATCGCTGGCTCTTCAACCACTTCCGCCGCCGGCAGCTCCAGCAATGGCAACTCGATACCGGCCTCGGCCAAAGCAGCGCGCTGCTCTTCATCGATTTCAGCAAGCGCTGGCGCATCGCCTTGTGGGTTTTCTTCCGGCAGGCTGCGCTTGAAGCGCTGGAAGGCCTGCACATGCAAAGCTTCCAGCTGGCTGAAGAATTCACCGGTGGAGAACGGATCAAAAGCGGCGCTGGCCATACCTTCACGCAGCGCCTTGAGCAACCCCGGTACCATCTCCAACAGACGCATACGCGCTTCCGGCTCTTCGTGCAGCTCAACACTCCAGACCAGATCGTCCATAGTCGTCAGCGCAGCCTGCCACTCGGCTGAATCAATGCCGTGCTTCAGGCAGGTCAACATCAGCACCTTGCTCCAGGCTTCCTGCAGCAGACGCACCACTACTTCCGGTAAGGTCTTGCCGAGCAAACGCTCATTCAGCGCCTGTTCGACTTCACGCCGCGCCAATGCAGCCTTGGCACTGCCCTCTTCGGCATCGCGGGTGCGCTGCTCAAGCAATTCGCTACGACGGCGCTCATCACCGGTGAATGCCAGGAACTCTGCCAGCAGTTCGGAGAAGATCACCGGATCATCGACAAAATCATTGAGCAGACGTTGCACCACCTGCTCGATCTTTTGATACAGGCTGTCGCGCTGCGCATCGTCCTGCTCACCCCAACCCAGGGCAGCAGAAGCAATTTCATTGAGTAAACGGCGGGCCGGGTGGCTGCCGCGGCTGAAGAAGGTTTTGTCGATCACCGCCACTTTCAACATCGGGATCTGCAAGCGTCCGATAAGCGCCTTGAGCGAGTCCGGCAAGGTGCGGTCGTCGAGAATAAATTCAAATAGCATCGACACTAGGTTGATAACGTCTTCATCAACCTCACCGACTACCCGCGCCTTGCCGGCTTTGGCACTGGCACGGGTCAGCAAACCTTCCAACTGCTCACGCAAATCAAAGTCATCACTGACCTGCGCGGGCGCACGCTGTTGCATATGCGAGAGCAGGCGCATCAGGTCATTGCTGGAGATCGGCATGGCGTCCGCCGGCCGATTGCGTCGAGGCACCAGCGTGCCGCGAGCCTGGGACAGCAGCTCCTGCAATGCGCCGAATACCTCCTGCACACCTTCATCGGCAAACTCCGCCGATAGTTCTGGCGATGCGTCCTGCCGGCTGCTGCTGGTCGATGCGCTGGCGCGCGAAGGATTACGCCGCGCAGGGGCGGATTTAAGCTCAGGCAACACACCGGCCGCGATTAATGCCTGGTTGGCCTCGGCATACAGCTGATCGAGGTCACTAAGTACATACTTCTCGAACAGCTTAAGGATGATCAGCTTGACCCGGATCTCGACACCCAGGCTGCTGCAAGCATCAAGGAAGAATTCGCAGAGGCTGGCAGGACCGACGGGATTGGTCTTGTCATCCAGCTTCTTGCTGACCATGGCGTTGAAGCGCGTTGTCAGGTGACCGAGCGCCGTAGCATCTCGGCTCATGACCTTGGCGACCATAGAATCCAGCGCCACCGATTCTTCCAGCGCGTCGTTCTGCACCAGCGACAGGCTGTCAAACGACACCGCATCTAAGGGTGCAGGCTTGCCGATCTCATATTGATTCAGGGTGGCGAAGGCTTCGAAGACCTTCTGCAGAAAGCCACGCTCGATATTTTTGCGCTTCAAGCGCAGATCGCGCATCGCCTCAAAGAAAGCATTCTGCTCGGTATTGCTGGTGGCACGATCAGCCATCTCGAACAGCGTATCGTCCGCATTGTCGAACAGCGCCTGCAACGCCGTTTTCAGCTGTTGCGCCGCTTTGTCACGCACATTTGTCAGCGCCACAGGCAGTCTTCCTACCGGCGAGGTGGGCGATTGCTCAGAGGCCACCTTATTCAGGTGAACCACGTTCGCATCAGTCTTCATTGCGAGTCTCCTGCAGACTGCCCCTCTTGGGCGAACCGATCTGCACAGCGATCAACTGAGCGTCATCCGTAACGTCAAAGGCCTGGCGTCAACAATTCTAAAAAGTAAAGCCATTATAGGGATGCGCGCGCGCATACCAAGCGGACTTTTCCTTCAGACATGACCCGCGTCACAGATGCAGCACCACAGCTTCCCAACGGCTACCTGCATACGACCAACGCAACAATCCTATACATATCGGCGCATACAGCCAACGAAGAACCTTCACCAGCATAGCCTCACAGCCGCCAGAGAACACTGCGCAAACAGCTATCAATCCCTATAATCGGCGCATTCTGCTGACTGGAGCTCATCATGCCTAACCTTATCCTCGCCGACCTCGCCAACGAAATCGAGGCCAATGTGCGCCGTGCACTGGCAGAGGATATTGGCAGCGGCGATATCACCGCCCAACTGATCCCCGCCGAGCGCTTGGCGCATGCCAAGGTCATCACCCGCGAGTCCGCGGTAATCTGCGGCACCGCCTGGGTAGACGCGGTATTTCGCCAACTCGACCCACGGGTCGCCGTGCACTGGCATATCCAGGACGGCCAACGCGCCGAACCCAATCAGGTACTGTTTGAACTCGAAGGCCCCGCCCGCGCCCTGCTCAGCGGCGAGCGCAGCGCCCTGAATTTTCTGCAAACACTCTCAGGCGTGGCCACCCGCTGCCAGCACTATGCCGACCTAGTGCAAGGCACCGCCGTCAAACTGCTCGACACCCGCAAAACCCTACCCGGCCTGCGCCTGGCGCAGAAATACGCCGTAACCCAAGGCGGTTGCCACAACCACCGCATCGGCCTGTATGACGCCTTCCTTATAAAGGAAAACCATATCGCCGCCTGCGGCGGTATTACCCAAGCAGTAGCCGCCGCCCACAAGATTGCCCCCGGCAAGCCGGTGGAAGTCGAAGTGGAAAGCCTAGGGGAGCTGCGCCAGGCACTGGATGCCGGAGCTGATATCATCATGCTAGATGAACTGAGCCGGGACGAGATGCGCGAAGCTGTCGCGCTCACTCAGGGCCAGGCAAAACTCGAAGCCTCGGGCGGAGTGAATGAAAGTACCTTGCGGGGGATTGCCGAGACCGGGGTAGATTACGTGTCGATTGGCGCAATGACTAAGGATGTCAGGGCGGTGGATTTGTCGATGCGGCTAAGCCTCTGAGATGATTAACGGGCAGCATGGCCGCACTTTCGTCGCCCGGCCCTATGCAACCTCGTTATTGCGCAAGAAAAAGCTTCAGTTATGAGTGCAGGCTCCACCGGAGGCTAGATTGCAGGTTACTGTACCAGTGCCGGGAGTACGGGGAGTAGCTGTAAAAGAGCCGACCAGGGTCAAGGTAGCGCCAGCACCAACATAGGCAGAACAGGCACCATTAACGGCAACTGCGGGGCTTTCGGAACTATTCAATCTCACCAGAGCGTCATTAGCATAGCCTTTTGCCTCAATCAGGCAGGCATTGTTTGCCGATTTGACGGTGTAGTTCTGATAGGCCGGTAGTGCAATAGCAGCCAAGATACCGATAACCGCAATGACGATCATCAATTCAATAAGGGTGAAACCTTTCTGCACTTGATCCTGCATGTGCATCTCCTTGAAGCAATAGGCATCAGGCTGCGAGAGACAGGACGCCCTTTAACGTGACTGAAAAAAATGCCCCGCATAAAGCGAGGCCTTTTTTATAACCGGCATAGAGTGGAAGCGCCTTAGGCGACCCCACTCTACAAATCAATCCGATCCGATTATGGCAGGGAGCAGGAAGCGCTTTCGGTACAAGTAATAGTTGCATCACCTGGGGCCTTGGCAACAACGGTGAAGTCTGCAGAGGTGTTAGGAATTTGCGAATTGCAGGCTTGCGCGGTGTGCACTGGAGCGGTACCCGTGCTGCCATTGGAAAGATAAACCAGTACAGCGCCAGAATGGCCTTTGGCTTCAGCCAGACAGGCTTTGTTACCAGCCGACTTGGTGTAATCCTGATAAGCCGGCAGTGCGATAGCAGCCAAAATACCGATGATCGCCACCACGATCATCAGTTCGATCAGGGTAAAACCTTTTTGAGCTTGAGCTTTCATAATCATTCTCTCCGAAATATGGACAGGTCCAGCGACCTGCATCATGCAATGCAGGCAACATGCCAACTTCTACAAGTCTGCCGGCCAAGCCCTGGCATAACTAGCTAGAGCGTCACATACGCACAGGCAAGGCACTAACTGCCATTTTTCGTCACCCGCATCCGCCGTATTTGGCAGCCTAAGGCAACTAGGCTATAACGCAGGCATTGTTATGGAGCCTGCGATGAACGATCACGTCACCCTTACAGGCCTGGCCAAGCAAATGGTGCTGGCCGAGCTACTGGATGAAAAAACTGCCCAACAAGCCCAACAACAGGCCCAGCGCAATAAGCTGTCGCTAGTGACTTATCTGGTGCAGAACAAGCTGGTTAAAAGCCGGGCGCTGGCCGATCTGGCTAGCGAACAGTTTGGCGTGCCTTTTATCGACCTAAATACGATCGACAAAGATAGCCAACCCAAGGATTTAGTTGCGGAAAAGCTGGTACGCCAACACCGAGCACTACCACTCTGGCGGCGCGGCAATAAGCTATTCTTAGCCGTATCCGACCCCACCAACCACCAGTCGGTTACCGATATCCAGTTCAGCACCGGGATGAATACCGAGGCCATTCTGGTCGAGGATGACAAACTCGGCGAAGCCATCGAGAAATTTTTCGACAGTGCCAATAGCGGCATGGAAGACCTGGGTGATGTCGACCTGGATGGGCTTGATGTAGAAGCGGTTAATGACGATGGCCAAGACGCCGGTGATGGCAACTCGGCAGACGATGCCCCGGTGGTGCGTTTCGTCAACAAGATGCTGCTGGATGCGATCAAGATGGGCTCATCCGACCTGCACTTCGAACCATATGAGAAGACCTACCGAGTACGCTTTCGCACCGACGGCATCCTACAAGAGATTGCCCGCCCACCGATCCAGTTAGCTCCACGTATTTCCGCACGACTAAAAGTGATGGCAGGACTGGACATTTCCGAGCGCCGCCGCCCGCAGGATGGCCGCATTAAAATGCGCATATCCAAGACTAAATCCATCGATTTTCGCGTCAGCACCTGCCCAACCCTATGGGGCGAGAAAATTGTGATGCGAATTCTCGACTCTGCCAGCGCACAAATGGGCATCGACGCCCTGGGCTATGAGGAGTCGCAAAAAGACCTGTATATGACTGCTCTCAAACAACCCCAGGGCATGATCCTGGTCACCGGCCCTACCGGCTCGGGCAAGACAGTATCCCTCTATACCGGCCTCAACATCCTCAACACCGTGGACGTAAATATTTCTACAGCGGAAGACCCGGTCGAGATCAACCTAGAGGGCATTAACCAGGTCAACGTCAACCCCAAGCAAGGTATGGACTTTACCGCCGCCCTGAAATCCTTTCTGCGCCAGGACCCGGATATCATCATGGTTGGCGAGATTCGCGACCTAGATACCGCATCCATCGCCATTAAAGCCGCGCAAACAGGGCATATGGTGATGTCTACCTTGCATACCAATAGCGCGGCAGAAACCCTGACCCGCCTACGCAATATGGGCGTGCCCTCCTTCAATATCGCCACGTCGGTCAACCTGATCATCGCCCAGCGTCTGGCGCGCAAGCTGTGCAGCAATTGCAAGAAGGAAATCAATATCCCTCGGGAAGCCCTACTTGAAGAAGGCTTCCCGGAAGACCAAATCGGCAAATTCAAGATTTACGAACCCGCAGGCTGTGAAAACTGCAATGGCGGCTATAAAGGTCGTGTCGGGATTTATGAAGTGGTTAAAAACACGCCAGCCCTGCAACGGATTATCATGGAGGAAGGAAACTCTATCGATATTTCCATCCAGATGCGCAAAGACGGCTTTAATGACCTACGAACCTCGGCGCTGCTAAAGGCCATGCAGGGCGTAACGAGCCTCGCCGAAGTCAACCGCGTGACCAAGGACTAACCCATGGCGACGACAAATACACTAAAAAATAGCACCTTCGTTTGGGAAGGCACTAACAAGCAAGGCGCGAAAGTCAAGGGAGAGTTAAGCGGCGCAAACCCAGCCTTGGTAAAGGCACAGTTACGCAAGCAGGGCGTCAACCCAACCAAAGTGCGCAAAAAAGCTGCCTCATTGTTCAGCGCCGGGAAAAAGATCAAACCGCTGGATATCGCCCTGTTTACCCGGCAAATGGCCACCATGATGAAGGCCGGCGTACCGCTGCTGCAGAGTTTCGACATCATCAGCGAAGGTTTTGAGAACCCCAATATGCGCAAGCTTGTGGACGACCTGAAACAGCAGGTGGCCGCCGGTAACTCCTTTGCCTCAGCTCTGCGCAAACAACCGCAATATTTCGATGACCTATACTGCAATTTGGTGGACTCCGGCGAGCAATCCGGCGCACTGGAAACACTGCTCGAGCGAGTAGCTTCCTACAAAGAGAAAACCGAAGCCCTTAAAGCCAAAATCAAAAAGGCCATGACCTACCCGATCTCGGTCATCGTAGTCGCGGTTATTGTCACCACCATTTTGCTGCTCAAGGTTGTGCCAGCGTTTGAAGATGTATTCAAAGGCTTTGGCGCTGAACTACCCGCCTTTACTCAGATGGTCGTGGCTCTATCGAAAGGGTTACAAAAATGGTGGTTTTTGATCACGGTCGCCCTGTTTGCCTTTGCCTTTATCTTTAAAGAAGCGCGCAAGCGTTCAGAGGGCTTTCGCAATTGGCTGGATCGCTCACTGCTGAAATTACCGGTTGTTGGCGACATTCTCTATAAATCAGCAGTCGCACGTTATGCCCGCACGTTGTCCACCACCTTCTCTGCGGGAGTGCCCTTGGTGGAAGCGCTCGATTCGGTATCCGGCGCAACCGGTAATATCGTCTTCAAAAACGCAGTCAATAAGATCAAGCTAGATGTTTCCAGCGGCGTGCAACTGAACTTTGCAATGCGCTCAACCGGAGTATTTCCGAGCCTAGCAGTGCAAATGACCGCCATTGGTGAAGAATCTGGAGCACTTGATGCCATGCTCGACAAGGTGGCCACCTTCTATGAAGACGATGTGGATAACATGGTCGATAACATGGCCACGCTGATAGAGCCGATGATAATGGCGGTATTGGGTGTACTGGTGGGCGGCCTGATTATCGCCATGTATCTACCAATCTTCCAACTCGGCCAAGTAGTAGGCGGATAGTTGATGACCCTTACTAATCTTCTGGCCGGCAATTTGCCGGCCTTTGTTTGTGTAGGTCTACTGCTGGGTCTTTTGATTGGCAGCTTCCTCAATGTGGTGGTTTATCGGTTGCCCAAAATGATGCAGAGCGATTGGCGCGAGCAGGCCCGTGAAATATTGGAGCTGTCCGACGAGCCCCCGGCAGCACCATTCAATCTGGTATTACCCAATTCAAGCTGCCCGCACTGCTCCCATGAAATAAAGCCGTGGGAAAATATTCCGGTTATCAGCTACCTGTTTCTGCGTGGTAAGTGCTCAAGCTGTAAAGCGCCTATCAGCATGCGCTACCCACTGATTGAGTTGGCTTGCGGCTTGTTGTCGGCCTTTATTGCCTGGCACTTCGGTTTTACCTGGCAGGCGGGCGCGATGTTGCTGCTGACCTGGGGCTTGCTGGCGATGAGCCTGATCGATATTGATCATCAGCTGCTGCCAGACTCGCTGGTGCTACCACTGCTGTGGCTCGGCTTGATTGCCAATAGCTTTGGCTTATTTACCAGCTTGGAGGATGCACTATGGGGCGCTATTGCTGGCTACTTGAGCCTCTGGTCTGTGTACTGGCTGTTTAAGCTGGTAACTGGCAAGGAAGGTATGGGTTATGGCGACTTCAAGTTGCTGGCCATGCTCGGTGCCTGGGGTGGTTGGCAGGTGTTGCCGCTGACAATATTGCTGTCGTCATTGGTTGGTACAGTGTTGGGGCTGGTCATGCTGCGCCTGCGTAACGCTGAAACCAGCACGCCTATCCCTTTCGGCCCTTATTTGGCGATTGCCGGCTGGATTGCCTTGCTTTGGGGTGAGCAAATCACTTCCAGCTATCTGCAGATCGCCGGGTTCTAGGTTTGTGGCTTGTGATGAGTCAACACCCGTAGGATGGCGTTGAGCGCAGCGATACCCATCATGCGTTAATCAGCCTATACCGCTGATGGGTTGCAGCGCGCCCGACCACGCACAACGTGACAGCCCGCCGACATGCACCTAACCTATCCTACGAACTGCTGTAACTCACAACGACACGTCGAAACCCCATACGCCTTGCGGGCATGGCCCGGCCCTACCGTTCGCCAGCAGCCAGGCAGCTGCACTACAATCGCGCCCCTGGATGACCGACACGAGCGCGCACATTGACGAAAAAACCCTGGATTCTTGGCCTTACCGGCGGCATTGGCAGCGGCAAGAGCGCTGTGGCCCAGCACTTTATTGATCTTGGCGTGCATTTGGTTGACGCTGACCATGCGGCACGCTGGGTGGTTGAGCCTGGTAAGCCGGCGCTGACAAAGATCGCCGAGCACTTCGGCAGCGATGTGTTGCAGGCCGACGGCCAGCTTGATCGCGCGGCGCTGCGCAGCCGGATTTTTTCCGACGCCGCCGAGCGCCGCTGGCTCGAAGCCCTGCTGCATCCACTGATCGGCCAGGAAATCATCCAGTACCTGGCGCGTGCAGAATCGCCCTATGCCATTCTGGTTTCGCCGCTGCTGGTTGAATCCGGCCAGCACAAATTGACCCAGCGCATACTGGTGGTGGACGCCCCTGAGCAACTGCAAATGCAGCGCACCATGGCCCGGGACCAGAGCTCCAGCGAGCAGGTGCAAGCCATTCTCAAAGCCCAGGCCAGCCGTGAAGAGCGCCTGCGCCACGCTCATGATGTGCTGGTTAATGATCAAGACTTGCCCTGGCTGCGAGCCGAAGTGGAACGACTCCACGCCTTTTACCTGAACCTACGCGGAGGCCAAGCATGAGTACGCCAACCCTAGTCGCCTGCCCCACCTGCAACGCACCCGTCGAGTGGGGCCCGCAAAGCCCGAGTCGGCCATTCTGCTCTGAACGCTGCAAGCTGATCGACCTCGGCGCCTGGGCTTCGGAAGAACACGCGATTGCCGGCAACCCGCTGGAAGACGATCTGTTCTCTGGCGAGCTGCCGCCGCGCGAGCACTGATATTCACGGCCGCATAAAGCTGTAATCGCGCTCGTCATCCAGATTGTCAGCGAGGAACTGCAGCTCTGCGGCCAGATCCGCCGCGCTGCGCCCTGCCCGGCTACGTTCGACCACGGCGCTAAGCAATGCCCGCAGCGCCATAGCCTGATCAAAACCCTGCGCCTCGACGCCCTGCAAGCTTTGCTCGATTGCCTGCCTTGCCCATTGATGCACACCCATCTCACGCCCTCCCTATTGATAGGTGAAAGATCGCGGATAGCCGTTCGCGCAGCTTGATCTGAATCAACCCACGCAACGCAATCGAAACGCTGAAGGGCACGCCATCAGCGCGGCAGATCATCATCCTTCCAGGGCGCGGCCAGATAGCGTGTGCGATTGAAGGTTTCCAACCAATCCGGATAGAACACCACCAGCGCCGTAACCAGCATGCCGTTGATAAAGGCCTCGGGGAAAATCACCAGCCAGAGGTAGCCGATAAAATCCTCCAGCCAGGGCGGCATTGGAAACAGCCCATCTATCCAGAGCAAGGTGAAGGCGGCCGCAATACACAGCAAGGCCGCCAGTGCTGCAGCGAAGAAGCCACTGCAGAAGATGTAGACGAACAGATTGCGCGGCTGCTTTCTCTCAACCCAAAGCGCGCAGGCCTCGGTCACCCACACAGGAATGACCACCAGCAGCACACCATTGACGCCCAGCGCGGCCAAGTCCTGCCGGCCCAGCGCCAGCAATCCCAGCTGGGCAATCAGCCCCACCAGCATGGCCAACGGCCAATCCAGCAACAGGGTGACCGCCGTCATGCCGATAAAGTGATAGGACAAGCCCGAGTCGAAATCGCGGCGCACCAGCCACAGCACAAATAGCGCCAGCGCCGTGCCGCAAAGCAGATGTTGGCGGCGCAGATCACTGCATAACTCGACCCAGGGCGCACGCCAGATCGCCCAGCACAGCAGCGGTAGATAAATCAGCCAACCCAGTATCTGACTGGTAGACGACAATACGTGCGCAGCAATCATGTGGAACAACCTCCAAGCCATCGTGGCCGACTTGCGCAGTCTACAACTGCCGCCTCCAGCAACGCATGAAAAGCCCGCAACAAGCGTCGCAGAGGGGTACCAACAACCCAACCGCGCAGGCTAAGCTGAGCTCATGGACGACTCAGATTACCTACGCCTGCTGACGCATCAGGCCGAACAAGCCAACGCCTTTCTCTCCAACGCGCGCAAGTGGGAGCGCGAGCGCTGGGTTTGCCAACGCCTGCTGCAAGCGCTGAATGTCAGCCACCGCCTGGACGAGTTCAACGCCGCCGACCATGAACCGCCTGACGTATTGTTCCGTGAGGCCAGCTTTGAAGTGTTCTTCGTCCTCGACGAAGGTCGCCGCCTTAATGATGAATGGCGCGCCGAACTGGAGCGGCGCCGCAGCGCGTTTTCCCTCAGCCAACTGGTGCGCCGCGAGGCCAAACCACGGCGTATAGCCGCAGCCGAACTGCAACAGCGGCTGACGCCAACCCTGCGCAAGAAAGCCCACAACTATAAAGAGCGCGGCCTCGACCTGGGCGAGCTAGACCTGCTCGCCTACGTCAACCTGAAACGCGCGGTGCCGGACTTCAACAGCCACTTCCCGCCACCGACCGAGTTTCTCCGCCAGGGTTGGCGCTCGTTGTCTCTGGTCGGTCCGACCTTCGCCCGCGTGTTATTTGCCCACCCAGATGCGCCAGATTTCCTGCGCAATAACCTTGGTCGCTCGGTGCTGTTTGATGTAGGCATCAGCTTGTGAGCCCTTTGCATGAGTTGCTCGCAGCCGTGCCGCAACAAGGCTGCGTTCGCTGGATTGGCGTGCGCCCCGCCTCGCGCGCAGACATGATCGAGCTGGAGGCCGTCGAAGCGCGCCGCGAAGCCGGCCTCACCGGCGACCACAGCCGGCCAGGGCCACGCAATGCCAGGCAGGTCACCCTGATCCAGTGGGAACATTTGGCGGTGATCAGCGCATTGATGGGCCGACCTGCCGAACAGCCAATCAGCGCGCCTGAACTACGCCGCAATATCGCCATCAGCGGCATCAACCTGTTCAGCCTCAAAGGCCGGCGTTTTCGCCTCGGCCAGGCGATTCTGGAAACCACTGGCTGGTGCCAACCCTGCGCAAAACTGGAAGAACGCCTGGGGCTTGGCACCTTTCAGGCCATGCGCGGCCACGGCGGAATTACTGCGCGCGTGCTACAAGGGGGCATAATTCGCCTGAATGACGCCCTGCGCGTTGAGCCTTTATAAGCCGCGCGGCTAGAATGCCCAGCACTTCAGCCCGCAATCGATCCCATCAATTGCCAACCGGCCCCTTAATTCGAGGCACGCATGTCCAGTCGCCTGAACCCTGATGATCAAAAACGTGTCGAGCAATACCTTAGCGCTCCGCAACATCAGGTCGAGCGTCAGCCGTTCAAGGTCTGGCGACTGCTGCTGATCATCGTGATGGTCACGATTGGCCTGGGCGTGCTGAGCCGTCTTCTGAGTCGACTGGTGCTATGAGCTGCTTAGCGCTCGCCCACAGCGACTCGCCACTTTTTCTTAAAAGCCTTGTGAGCGTGTCTGATGACTCATCAAATCGTAATTGTCGGCGGCGGCGCCGGCGGACTGGAGCTTGCCACCCGCCTGGGTAGAACCCTGGGTAAACGCGGCCAGGCCAGGATCACCCTGGTCGACGCCAACCTGACGCACATCTGGAAGCCGCTGCTGCATGAAGTGGCCGCTGGCTCGCTGAACTCCTCCGGCGACGAACTGAACTACGTGGCGCAGGCCAAGTGGAATCACTTCGAGTTCCAGCTGGGCCGGATGTGCGATCTCAACCGCGCAGAAAAACGCATCAGCCTGGCGGCCACCCTGGACGACCACGGCCAGGTGCTGATGCCTGCGCGCGAGCTGAGTTATGACAGCCTGGTCATCGCCGTGGGCAGCACCACCAATGACTTCGGCACCGCCGGCGCCGCCGAACACTGCTTGTTTCTCGACACTCGCGAACAGGCCGAGCGCTTCCATCGCCAACTGCTCAGCCATTACCTACGCGCCCACGCCAGCCAAAGCGCGACCACCGAGCTGATCAACATCGCCATCGTCGGCGCAGGCGCCACGGGCGTTGAACTGGCGGCCGAACTGCATCACGCCGCACGCGAACTGGCGGCCTACGGCCTGGACCGGATCAGCCCAGAAAACATGCGCATCACCCTGATCGAAGCCGGCCCACGGGTCTTGCCGGCCCTGCCGGAGCGCATTAGCCAGCCCGTACACAAAACCCTGGAAAAGCTCGGTGTTACCGTACTCACGGGCGCCGCCGTCAGCCAGGTGACTCGCGAGGCGCTGCATACTGCGCAGGGCCAAGTTATCCCCGCCACCTTGAAAGTCTGGGCGGCAGGAATTCGCGCACCTGATTTCCTTAAAGAGCTGGACGGTCTGGAAAGCAATCGCATCAACCAGCTGCAAGTTCGCCTGACGCTGCAGACCACCCTGGACGACAACATTTTTGCCTTCGGCGACTGCGCCGCCTGCCCACAACCTGGCAGCGAAGGACGCAACGTACCGCCACGCGCACAAGCGGCGCACCAACAAGCATCGCTACTGGCCAAATCGCTGAAGCTGCGCATTGAGGGCAAAGCCCTGCCGGAATACCGCTACCGCGACTACGGCTCACTGATATCACTGTCGACCTTCTCGGCGGTGGGCAACCTGATGGGCAACCTGACCGGCAGCGTTATGCTCGAAGGCTGGCTGGCCAGGATGTTTTACGTGTCGCTTTACCGGATGCACCAGATCGCGTTGTATGGCGTAACCCGCACGCTGCTGATGATGCTCGGCGACCGCATCGGCCGCAGCACCGAACCGCGCCTTAAGCTGCACTGAGATATATCTGCAAAGCCCGTAGGAACGGGCCATGCCCGCGAAGCTATGCTCGCGGCCATGGGCCGCTCCTACATTTATTTGCGCGCCAGAAAGGTTACCGCCGTAACTAGCAGGCAATAAAAAACCCGCACTAGGCGGGTTTTTTATCATTCAAGCATGCTTGAAATGGTGGGTCGTGTGGGATTCGAACCTACGACCAATTGGTTAAAAGCCAACTGCTCTACCAACTGAGCTAACGACCCAAAAATGGTCGGGGTAGGGGGATTCGAACTCCCGACATCCTGCTCCCAAAGCAGGCGCGCTACCGGACTGCGCTATACCCCGATGAAAGATTGGCTCCGCGACCAGGACTCGAACCTGGGACCCAATGATTAACAGTCATTTGCTCTACCGACTGAGCTATCGCGGAACTACTTGCTTCCTTTCTCATAAACTGGAACCGGTTGTTAAATCGTTTCCCGTGTCTGAGGCGCGCCATTTTACGTTTCCGCGCGCGCCTGTCAACCCCTTAAATTGCTTTTAGTACAATGATTTGCAGCTGAGTGAGCGGCTGCTATATCTTCCCTATGCCTGTATTCATTGCAGGACGCATCAGCCGCAAGGCTCCAGCCAGGAAAGTCCATGAGTAACCAGGGCATACCGCCAAATTCACCCGGCTCAACGCACACCCTTGCGAGCCGAGGTATCCAGCCGCGCTTCGGTGACCTGGTGCAAAGCTGTCGAAAACTGGTGATGAACCGTCTGGCCGAACACCTGACCGGAGTCTTCGCCCAAGTCGACGACACGTTGTTTGAGTGCGCCGAAAAGGCCGAGAACAATCAGGTACAGACCCTGTTTTTCGACAACATGCGCGAGATCCGCAGGCAGCGCCCACAGATAGAGCGCAGCTACCACCAGCAGATCGCGCAGAACTTCTCCGATTTCCTCGATGGCAAGCTCAAGCCGCCGCCCAGCGCCAGTGAACTGGACGCGGAACACATGGCCCTGGTGCAGAACGAGGATTATGAAGAAAGCCTGCAAGTCACCAACATGGTCAGCCGGGTCAAGGCACGCTGCGCGCAACCGCTGTTTGCTCTGGAGCAACGCCTGGCGTTGCTGAATAACGGTCAGAAGCTCGGCGAGGACATCAATCCCTTCGGCCCGCAGATGATTGCCCAAGCCTTTCGCGATGCCCTGACGCCCTGCCCGTTTCCGCTGCGTATAAAAGTCATCCTTTATACGTTGTTTGACACCCACGTCATGCAGAGCCTGGACAGCATCTATGCCGCGTTGAATCAGCGCCTGATTGATGCTGGCGTACTGCCTAATCTGAAGTACACCGCACAACGCAACAACCCGCCCGAACGCCCCAAGTCGACGCCCTCCGCACCGGCCGAACAAACGACCGAGAGCAACGCCAGCAGCAGCAAAAAGCAGGGCACTACAGCAGTTATGCAACCGGCAGGACAACCCTACAGCGCCGGCAGCACAGACTTGAGCGGCCCACCGCCGAGCGATCCGCAGGAATTACTCGGTAGCCTGGCAACCTTGCTGGGCGAACACCGCCAGCGCGACATTGACGCGCCGCTCCTTGGCGGCACTCGCAGCATTGCCAGCTTCACTCCGCGCGAGGCGACCAGCACCTACAGCGCCTC
The DNA here is from genome assembly GCF_963970955.1 of Pseudomonas sp. EA_35y_Pfl2_R111. Lineage (NCBI taxonomy): Bacteria > Pseudomonadati > Pseudomonadota > Gammaproteobacteria > Pseudomonadales > Pseudomonadaceae > Pseudomonas > Pseudomonas sp. EA_35y_Pfl2_R111. The sequence goes on from NZ_CAXAOM010000001.1 coordinate 1,180,588, forward strand.
CGCCTTGCTGGATGCGCTCAACCGCATGCAGCAACAATCGGCCAACGACCTGTCACAACGCCTGCATCGCCCGCAGCAGGTAGAAGGCCTGAAAGCGGATCTACAGCAACAGCTGGAAGCCCACAGCGAGCTGCCTGGCCAGCAGAAGGTTTCCGATCAGGAAGCCGACGTGATCGACCTGGTCGGCATGCTGTTCGACTTTATCCTGGATGACGACAATCTACCGGACAGCTGCAAGACCACTCTGTCCCACTTACATACGCCCTACCTGAAAGTGGCGCTGCTGGACAAAGCGCTGTTCACCCAACACCACCACCCGGCCCGCCGCCTACTCAACACCATGGCCCAGGCTGGCGTGCTGTATGGCGGCGAAGGCGATGAGCGCGGCCTGCTAGCCAAGATGCAATGGGTGGTCGAGCGGGTTATCCATGATTTCTTCGGCGACCTGCAGCTGTTTGAAAGCCTGCTGGAGGAGTTCAACGAATTCGTTGCCACCCTCAGGCACAAGGTCGAACTGCGCGAACGCCGCGCAGTGGAAGCCGCCAAAGGTCGCGACAAACTACTCGGCGCACGCCAGCATGCGGTCGAGGTGATATCCAACAGCCTGAATAGTCGTCAGCCACCAACGATCATCCGCAACTTCCTCGAGCTGACCTGGGCCGATGTACTGGTATTCGTGCTGCTGCGCAATGGCGAACAGAGCCCGGAATGGCAACGCGCCTGTGAAGCGGCTGAGCAGCTGGCCTGGAGCGGAACGCTGCTCGATGAAGCAGGCCGTGAACGCCTACAAAAACTGCGCGTGCCGCTACTCGAGGACCTACGCAAAGGCCTGGAGTTGCTTGGGGGTTACCACGAGGACGGCATCCGCCGCCTGCTGCAAGACCTGGTGGCCTGCCAACACGCTGTACAGGCCAAACAGCCACAGGTGGCCGCCCAGCTCAAACCAACACTGCCAGAGAGCCCACTGGCAGCCATGCTCGGCGAAGACGCCGCACTGGCAACCCTGGCACCGCGCGAATCGACACTCTCGGCACGCGCCCAGGCGCTGGCCAAAGAGCTGGGGCATATTGAGTTCGGTACCTGGTTCGAGTTCGTCAATGGCCAGCAGGTGCGCACACTCAAGCTGTCCTGGTTCAGCCCAACAACTCGCAACTATATGTTTGTCGACCAGAGCGGCCAGCGTGTGGCAATCAAGCCACTCACTCAGCTGGCCACTGAAATGGAACAAGGGCTGGCGCGCATCGTCACCCCCGAACGAGGCGCACCGTTGGTGGACCGTGCCCTTACCGCCATTTACCGCGTGCTCCAGCGTTTCACCGGACGCACGGCTGAGCCCCAAGAATAAGGAACTCCTATGGATGACGAACGTCGCCTGCACAACCGGCATAACGCCGACGTGCAGCTGGAAGTCTTCGACTTACACACCGGTCAGCGCCTGGGCCGCGTGGTCGATCTGTCCGCCGATGGCTTTATGCTGTTCAGCGACACGCCGCTGACCGCCGACGAGCTGGTGGAGTGCCGCCTGGTCAGCGAACAGGTTATTGAAGGCGTATGCGAAATAACCCTGGGGGCCGATTGCCTGTGGAGCCGCCCTGGCGCCGACGGCCAGCACTGCTGGGCCGGCTTTCACATCATTGATCTGGCCGAAGACCAGGCGGCCGCACTGGAGATCCTGCTCAAGCACCTGTAATCCAGCTTCATAAAAATACCCCGGTCAGCGCAAACTGAACCGGGGTGTTTTTATTCGGCAGCCTTAATGCTACCGACAGCGCTTAGCCGAATACGATCTCATCGCCATCAACCCTGCCAGTCACGCTAGTGCCAGGGGCAAACTTGCCGGCCAGAATCAGCTGCGCCAAGGGGTTTTCGATCCAGCGCTGCACCGCGCGCTTGAGCGGGCGAGCGCCGTAGACCGGGTCGTAACCCACGGCAATCAGCTTGTCCAAGGCCTCATCGGACAACTCAAGACTCAGCTCACGCTCAGCCAGGCGCTGACGCAAGCGGCCCAGTTGGATCTGCGCAATACCCGCAATCTGATCGCGAGCCAGCGGCTCGAAGATCACCACCTCGTCGATCCGGTTGATAAATTCCGGACGGAAGTGCGTGCCCACCGCATCCATCACCGCCGCGCGCTGCGCCTCGCGATCACCGACCAGCTCCTGAATCTGCGTGGAGCCGAGGTTGGAGGTCATCACGATCACGGTGTTCTTGAAGTCCACGGTGCGGCCATGACTGTCGGTCAGACGCCCATCTTCCAGCACCTGCAACAGCACGTTGAACACATCCGGGTGGGCCTTCTCCACCTCATCCAGCAGGATCACCGAATAGGGTTTACGGCGTACGGCCTCGGTCAGATAGCCACCCTCCTCGTAACCGACATAGCCCGGCGGCGCACCAATCAGCCGCGCTACGGAATGCTTCTCCATAAACTCGGACATATCGATACGCACCAACGCCTCTTCGGTATCGAAGAGGAACTCGGCCAGCGCCTTGCACAGTTCGGTTTTACCGACCCCGGTCGGGCCGAGGAAAAGGAACGAACCGCTCGGCCGGTTGGGATCGGACAGCCCAGCACGAGAGCGCCGCACGGCGTTAGCCACGGCGACTACAGCTTCGTTCTGACCGATGACCCGTTGATGCAGCAGGCCTTCCATCTTCAACAATTTGTCGCGCTCGCCCTCGAGCATCTTGCTCACCGGAATACCGGTCCACTTCGATACCACTTCGGCGATTTCTTCCTCGGTGACCTTGCTGCGCAGCAGCTGGTTCTCGCTCTTACCGTGCTGATCGACCATCTGCAGACTGCGTTCCAGATCGGGAATAATCCCGTACTGCAATTCGGCCATACGATTGAGATCGCCCTTGCGCCGCGCCGCCTCTAGCTCCTGACGGGCCTGCTCGATCTTCTGTTGAATCTGCGCCGAACCTTGTACCTCGGCCTTTTCCGATTTCCAGATATCTTCCAGATCGGCGTATTCGCGCTCCAGGCGAGCGATATCCTCGTTGAGTTTGGCCAAGCGCTTGATCGCTGCTTCGTCGTCTTCTTTCTTTAACGCCTGAGCTTCAACCTTGAGCTGAATCAGACGCCGCTCAAGGCGGTCCAGCACTTCAGGCTTGGAGTCGATTTCCATACGAATGCGGCTGGCCGCTTCGTCGATCAGGTCGATGGCCTTGTCCGGCAGCTGACGGTCGGTGATATAGCGGTGCGACAACTTGGCCGCGGCGATAATCGCGCCGTCTGTGATGGCCACCTTGTGGTGCACCTCGTAACGTTCTTTGAGGCCACGCAGGATGGCGATGGTGTCCTCTTCGCTCGGCTCATCGACCAGCACTTTCTGGAAACGCCGCTCTAGCGCCGCGTCTTTTTCGATGTACTGGCGGTACTCGTTGAGCGTGGTCGCGCCGACGCAATGCAGCTCACCGCGCGCCAAGGAGGGCTTGAGCATATTGCCGGCGTCCATCGAGCCTTCGCCCTTGCCGGCGCCAACCATGGTGTGCAGCTCGTCGATAAACAGAATGATCCGCCCTTCCTGCTTGCTCAGCTCATTAAGCACCGCCTTCAGGCGCTCCTCGAACTCGCCGCGGAACTTGGCGCCAGCAATCAAGGAGCCCATATCCAGCGACAGCAGGCGCTTGTCCTTCAAGCCATCCGGCACTTCGCCGTTAACGATGCGCTGGGCCAGGCCTTCGGCAATCGCCGTCTTGCCCACGCCCGGCTCGCCGATCAGCACCGGGTTGTTCTTGGTGCGGCGCTGCAACACCTGGATGGTGCGGCGAATTTCGTCATCACGGCCGATCACCGGATCGAGCTTGCCTTCCTCGGCACGCTTGGTCAGGTCGACGGTGTACTTATCCAACGCCTGGCGGTTTTCCTCGACGTTCGGATCATTTACCGCATCGCCGCCGCGCAGGTTGGTCACGGCGTTTTCCAGCGCCTTGCGGCTGACGCCCTGACCGAGCAACAGCTTGCCCAACTTGGTGCTGTCATCCATCGCAGCCAGCAGCACCAGCTCGCTGGAGATAAATTGATCACCCTTCTGCTGTGACAGGCGATCGGCCTGATTGAGTAGGCGCGCCAGATCCTGCGACAGGTTGACGTCGCCGGACGGATTCTGGATTTTGCCCAGCTGATCGAGTTCCTTGCCCAGAGCCAGGCGCAGGCTGTTGACATCAAAACCGACCTGCATCAGCAGCGGCTTGATCGAGCCGCCCTGCTGCTCGAGCAAGGCCTGCATCAGGTGCAGCGGCTCAATCGCCGCATGGTCCAGACCAACGGCCAGGGACTGCGCATCGGATAGCGCGAGTTGCAACTTGCTGGTTAAACGATCAATACGCATAAACAATCAACCCTCGTGGTGGTGGCAGGCCGGCGCACTGAATCGCACCCAAACAGAAAGCCTACGAGATGAAGAGTAGATGAGGACGATTGTGCGGGTTTCAAGCCGAGCGGCGTTGACCTGGATCATTTGCCGCAGGCGCGGCACGTGAGGATCAGTTGCCTAACCAGATCATGCTGGCAAAGCGCCCGGTTTGCGCCGAACGGCGGTAGGAGAAGAAACGTGGATCATTGAACGTGCAAAAATCGCCGCCGTACACCGCATCAACGCCACAGGCGGCCAGGCGAATACGCGCCAGCTGGTAGATATCAGCCATAAATTTGCCCGCATTGACGCCAGGTTGGAATGCCGCTGCGGCCTGCACATGCTGGGCGACAAAGGCCTCACGCACTTCCGCGCCCACTTCAAATGCGTGCGGCCCAATTGCCGGGCCCAGCCAGACCAGCACCTGATCAGCCGGCACCGCCAATTGATCCAGGGTGTTTTCAAGCACCCCAGCTGCAAGCCCGCGCCAGCCAGCATGCGCCGCCGCAACACGGGTGCCGGCACGGTCACAGAACAATGCGGGCAGGCAGTCCGCGGTCATCACCGTACAGGCGATACCTGGATTACTCGCCCAACTGGCGTCAGCTTCAAGTACTAAGGCAGGATCGGCCTCAACCACCGCGACACCATGCACCTGTTGCAACCAGGCGGGCTTGCAGCCGAGCAGGCTGACCAACCGCTGACGGTTTTTCAGCACTGCCTTTGGGTCGTCGCCAACGTGCTCGCCGAGATTGCAACTGTCGAACGGTGCAAGGCTCACGCCGCCTGAACGAGTAGTAACGCTAGTTTTTACTCTTGCCGGTGCGGGCCATTGCGGCGTTAGCCAGTCGTGCATCCTGTCACCCTGCTCCCTGTTACTCACTTGTGTTAGCCAGAGACCGTTATCAGCCGATAAAAGCTTCACGATCCTGACGCAGCAGCGTCAGCAGCCAGACAAAGTCGTCCGGCAATGGCGACTGCCATTTCATCCGCTCACCGGTAATCGGGTGGTCCAGCTCTAGGAAACGCGCATGCAGCGCTTGGCGCGGGAACTCTTTGAGGGTCTGCACCATGCTCGGGTTTGCCGCTGGCGGAATGCGGAAACGCCCGCCGTAAACCGGATCACCTACCAGCGGATAGCCGATATGGCTCATATGTACGCGGATTTGGTGGGTCCGGCCGGTTTCCAGCTTGACCCGCGCATGGGTATGCGAGCGATAGCGCTCCAGCACCCGGTAGTGGCTGACCGCAGGCTTGCCGCCATCGCTCACTGCCATGCGCTGGCGCTGCGAGGAGCTGCGACCGATCGGTGCGTTGATCTTGCCGCCGGAGGTAATCACACCGATCACGATGCATTCGTAGATGCGGCTGACCGAGCGCTTCTGCAACTGATCGACCAGACGGGTCTGCGCTTCGATGGTCTTGGCCACCACCATCAGGCCAGTGGTGTCCTTGTCCAGGCGATGGACGATACCGGCACGCGGCACATTGATAATGTCCGGCACGTGGTGCAGCAAGGCGTTGAGCAAGGTGCCATCGGCATGCCCGGCAGCCGGGTGCACAACCAGACCGGCGGGTTTGTCGATGACCAGGATCTGTTCGTCTTCGTAGACGATATTCAGCGCGATATCCTGGGCAACCCATTCGCCTTGGGCTTCCTGCTCGGCCTTCAGCGCCAGCAGCGCACCACCATGGACGATGTCGCGCGGACGCAACACCTCACCATCGACGGTCAGCAGACCCTCTTTGATCCAGGCAGACAGACGCGAACGCGAGTGCTCGGCGAACAGGAGTGCGGCGATTTGATCGAGGCGTTGACCGCCCATTTCATAGGGCACCTCGGCGTTCAGTTCAATAATCTGCTTATTAATAGAGGACATGCTCGGCAACAGAGGGGGTCTAGCCTTTGGTTTCGGCTACACGCTTGTGGTTAAATACGGCGTCTTTGCCCCAGGGGTACCGGGGGCGCTCATCATAACAGGACGGCTTTGCTCAAGACAGCCGCCGTCACAGGGACGCAAGCCGCCATGCAAGTGAAACACCTGCTGCTGATCGCAATCCTCGCCCTCACTGCCGCCTGCTCATCGAAACAGGTGGTCGACGAAAACCTCAGCGAGGCCGAGCTCTACCAGCAGGCACAAGCCGACCTGGACAATAGTAGCTACACCGCAGCGGTGGCCAAGCTCAAGGCATTGGAATCGCGCTATCCATTCGGCCGCTATGCCGAACAAGCCCAGCTGGAGCTGATCTACGCCTACTACAAGAATGTGGAGCCGGAAGCTGCCAAATCCGCAGCGGACCGTTTTATCCGCCTGCACCCGCAGCACGCCAATGTTGATTACGCCTACTACCTCAAAGGTCTCGCCTCGTTCGACCAGGACCGCGGCCTGATTGCCCGCTTTGTCCCGCTGGACATGACCAAGCGCGACCCAGGTGCCGCCCGCGACTCGTATAACGAGTTCGCTCAACTCACCAGCCGCTTCCCCACCAGCCGCTACGCGCCGGATGCCAAGCAACGCATGATCTACCTGCGCAACCTGCTGGCCGCTTACGAAATTCACGTGGCGCACTACTACCTGACCCGCAACGCCTACGTGGCTGCCGCCAACCGTGGCCGCTATGTGGTGGAAAACTTTCAGGAAACCCCAGCAGTCGGTGACGGCCTGGCGGTAATGACCGAAGCCTATCAGCGCCTGACTCTGGATGACTTGGCTGCCACCAGCCTGGAAACCCTCAAGCTCAACTACCCGGATCACCCAAGCCTGGTCGACGACCAATTCGTCCCACGCGAAGAAGAAGCTGATAGCCGCTCCTGGCTGGCCAAGGCCACCCTGGGCCTGATCGAAACCGATACGCCGCTACCACCGGGCGAAACCCGCGCCAGCCAAGACGTGATTCGTCAGTACGAAGATGCTGAGGAGCAGATTCCGGACGAACTCAAGACCGACTCCGGTAAAGAACAGCCGAGCCGTTCCTGGTTCAGCTACCTGACCTTTGGTCTTTTCGACTAAGCCGGCAAAGCACTGAGAAAGGGAGGCCAGAGGCCTCCCTTTTTATTGGCCAAGTGGCGATGCCAGGTCTGGCCGCACCCTAGCGACCAACCACAAAACCCTGCTTATCGCTCGAAGCAGCGGAAAACAACGGCCCGCACACTGTTTCAGCGCTGGGCGCGCACAGACGGGTTAGCTAAACTGCCCGCTTACCGATAGAAAGAGAGCGCCATGGGCTTGTTCCGCTTACTGTTCTGGATTGCCATAATTGCGGCCGCGTTTTGGCTGTGGCGACGCTTCACCAGGCCTGCTGCGCCTCGCAGCGAAGACCGCGACACCACGGCAGCCCCCATGGTGCGCTGCGAGCATTGCGGCACCCATGTACCGCGCGATCATGCGCTGGCGAAGGGTGAACAGTGGTTCTGCAGCCAGGCGCATTTAGAACAAGGCCCACAATCCGGTGAGCGCTGATTTCTCCCTGAGCGGGGAGCAAAGCTGGCGAATCCTGCGGCTCTATCACCTTTACCGCCTGGTTATCGGCATCACCCTGGCACTGCTGATTTCCAGCGACCTCGACGCCCAGCTGCTCGACATGATGCACCCGACGCTGTTTCGCAATGGCAGCTGGCTGTATCTGGCACTCAACGTCCTTGTCATCGCTACCGTGCGCCGCCCCAAGCGCCTAGCACAGATATTCAGCCTGGCTCTGGTCGATGTGATTCTGCTCTCCGGCCTTTTCTATGCCGCCGGCGGCACACCTAGCGGCATTGGCAACCTGCTGATTGTCGCTGTAGCAATCGCCAACATCCTCTTGCGCGGGCGTATCGGCCTGCTGATTGCCGCAGTCGCCGCAACGGGCATGATCTACCTGACCTTCTACCTCAGTCTTAGTCGGCCCGCTGCTGCAGCGCAGTACGTTCAAGCCGGCGCACTTGGCGCGCTGTGCTTTGCCGCAGCACTGTTTGTACAGGGGCTGACGCGTCGCCTGCAGGTCAGCGAAAACCTGGCCGAGCAGCGCGCTGCCGACGTGGCCAACCTGGAAGCACTCAACGCACTGATCCTCCAGCGCATGCGCACCGGCATTCTGGTGCTGGATGAATTACACCGCGTACTACTGGCCAACCAGGGGGCCAACCACTTGCTTGGTCATGTCGACCTGACGGGCAAGATTCTTGACCCACATTGCCCCGAACTGATCAAGCGCATGCAGCAATGGTCACACAACCCCAGCCTGCGACCTTCCAGCCTACAAGCGGCGCCCGATGGGCGCGTGTTGCAGCCGAGCTTTATTGCCCTGCAGCGCGGCGAGCAAAAACACACGCTGATCTTTCTTGATGACATCTCGCAGATCGCTCAGCAGGCGCAACAGCTCAAGCTCGCCTCGCTGGGCCGCCTGACGGCCGGTATCGCCCACGAGATTCGCAATCCACTGGGGGCAATCAGCCACGCCGCACAACTGCTGCAGGAGTCGGAAGAGCTGGAAGGTCCGGACCTACGCCTGGCGCAGATCATTCAGGACCACTCGCGGCGGATGAACCTGGTGATAGAGAACGTGCTGCAACTGTCGCGACGCCGCCAGGCGGAACCACAACTGCTCGACCTGAAATACTGGTTGCACCGCTTTGCCAGCGAGTTTCGCAGCAGCGCCGGCCCCGGCCAGACCCTGCACCTGGAAACCAGCAGCGGCAGTATTCAAACCCGCATGGATCCGCACCAGCTCACCCAGGTGCTAAGCAACCTAGTGGAAAACGGCCTGCGCTACAGCGCACAGAAGAATAAACACGGACAAGTCTGGCTGAAGCTATTCCGCGATCCGGAAAGCGAGCTACCGGTACTCGAGGTATTGGACGACGGTCCCGGCGTTGCCGAAGAACAGCTGCATCACCTGTTCGAGCCCTTCTACACCACGGAAAACAAGGGCACCGGCCTGGGTCTGTATATTTCCCGTGAATTGTGCGAAAGCAATCAGGCCCGCCTCGACTATAAACTTCGTGAAGGTGGCGGTAGCTGCCTGCGTATCACCTTCGCCCACCCGCGCAAACTGAGCTGACCATGACCCGCCAGAGAGCCCTGATCGTCGATGACGAACCCGATATTCGTGAACTCCTGGAAATCACCTTGGGGCGCATGAAGCTCGACACCCGCAGCGCGCGTAACGTCAAGGAAGCCCGCGAGTGGCTAGCGAAGGAACCCTTCGACCTATGCCTGACCGATATGCGCCTGCCTGACGGAACCGGACTGGAGCTGGTACAACATATTTTGCTGCGTCACCCACAAGTGCCGGTGGCGATGATCACCGCCTACGGCAGCCTGGATACCGCGATCAACGCTTTGAAAGCCGGCGCGTTCGACTTTCTGACCAAACCGGTGGACCTCGGCCGCCTGCGCGAACTAGTTGCCGCCGCCTTGCGCCTGCGCAGCGCCGATGGTGAAGAGCTGCCGGTGGACAGCCGCCTGCTCGGCGATTCACCGCCGATGAAGGCGATGCGCAAACAGATTCTCAAGCTGGCGCGCAGCCAGGCACCGGTGTACATCAGCGGCGAATCTGGCAGCGGCAAGGAGCTGGTCGCCCGCCTGATCCACGAGCAGGGCTCACGCGGCGAACAACCCTTTATCCCGGTCAACTGCGGCGCCATCCCCACTGAACTGATGGAAAGCGAGTTCTTCGGTCACAAGAAAGGCAGCTTCACTGGCGCCATCGAGGATAAACAAGGGCTATTCCAAGCGGCCAATGGCGGCACCCTGTTCCTCGATGAAGTAGCCGATCTGCCATTGCCGATGCAGGTCAAACTGCTGCGCGCAATTCAGGAAAAAGCCGTACGCGCCGTGGGCGGCCAGCAAGAATTGATCGTCGATGTACGTATCCTCTGCGCCACCCACAAGGACCTGGCCGGAGAAGTCGCTGCCGGGCGCTTTCGTCAGGACCTGTATTACCGCCTTAACGTAATTGAACTACGCGTGCCCGCTCTACGCGAGCGCCGCGAAGACATCGCCCTACTGGCCGACATCATGCTCAAGCGCCTGGCCGACGGCACCGGCCTCAGTCCGGCCAAGCTGGATGAAGACGCACTGGAAAAACTCAAGAGCTACCGTTTCCCGGGCAACGTGCGCGAACTGGAAAACATGCTCGAACGCGCCTACACCCTGTGCGAAGACGACCGCATCACCACCAGCGACCTGCGCCTGGCCGACAGTGTACCGATCAGCGAGAACGGCGAAGCCAACCTCGCGCAGATCGACAATCTGGAAGACTACCTCGAAGCCATCGAGCGCAAACTGATCATGCAGGCCCTGGAAGAAACCCGCTGGAACCGCACGGCTGCCGCGCAGCGTCTGGGTCTGAGCTTTCGCTCCATGCGCTATCGGTTAAAGAAGCTTGGTATCGACTAACTCTCGTCACAACACAGCACTTACGGGAAGAGCTGTCACCGCGAAACTCTTCTCACAACCAGTCGACTCAAACAACCGCACGCAACCGCCTAGCCGGCGCATAGGGCGCAGGATCCACGATCGGCTCACGCCCGAGCATCAGGTCCGCCAGCAACTGGCATGATGCCGGCGCCAGCACCAGTCCATTGCGGTAATGCCCGCAGTTCAGCCACAGCCCATCATGCCCCGGCACCGGCCCAATAAACGGAATGCCCTCAGGTGAGCCGGGGCGCAGCCCTGCCCAATGCCCCACGACCTCTGCATACGCCAGCGCCGGCAACAACTCGATAGCGGAAGCTTTTAAGCTGGACAGCGCCTCGTCGGTCGGCGTCTTGTCGAAACCGGCATGTTCAAGCGTGCTGCCTATCAGAACATGTCCATCACGTCGCGGAATCGCATAACGCCCTTTGGCCAACACGATGGCAGGCAAAAAGTCTTCGGCGCACTTGTATAGAATCATCTGCCCCTTGACCGGCACCACCGGCAACTTGATGCCGAGGGTTTTCATCAACTCACCGCTCCAGGCCCCCGCTGCGAGCACTACCTGATCTGCGTGTATGTCTCCGCGGGCCGTATGCACACCTGTGACGCGCCCACCCTCACGAATAAAACCGCTGACAGCACAATGCTCATGCAAGGTCACATTAGGCATCTGCTGCAATGCCGCACGTAGCGCCTTGACCAAACGCGGATTGCGCACATTCGCCACATCCGCCATCTGCAACGCTCGTCCAAAGCCCTCGGCCAAGGCCGGTACCGCCCGCTCTACCGCCGCAACATCCACACGCTGCAACGGCCGACCCTCACGCTGCGCCCAGGCAAGCGCATCAGCCTCGTCATCAAGATCCAGCCAATACAAGCCTGTGGCATACACTTCCGGGTCAATCTGCGTCTGCGCCAACAACTGCTCACCCAGCCGCGGATAAAAATCCTGCGACCAATGCGCTAACGCGGTCACCGCGGGGCTATAACGCCAAGGATAAAGCGGCGAAACGATACCGCCACCGGCCCAGGACGACTCGCGACCGGCTACTTGACGCTCCAGCAGGACCACGTGCACGCCTGAACCGGCCAGAGCCAGCGCGCTGAGCAGGCCAAGCGCCCCCCCCCCAACTACCACGGCATTGAGCGCAAATTTGGCTTGCATATTGAGAAACCATCCTATAATTCCGATGCCTTAACTTCAGCAAGGATGCCCGAAGTGATGAAAAAAACATGCGGCTATGGCCTGGTAGAACTGTTGATTGCTTTAACGATTCTCGCCATCACAGCCAGCATTGCCATTCCCGCCCTAGAACAGTTGCTCGAGAACCAACGCAAAACTCAGACCCTGAACCAGATGATCGGCGCGCTTGGCTATACCCGTAGCGCCGCTGTCTTCAGTCGCATGAACACCAGTCTCTGCGCCGGACAAGCCGACTGCGACGGCTCACCTGCCTGGGCACAACGCCTGATTATTTTCCATGATATCAATGCCAATGGCAGGCGCGAACCAGATGAGTTCATGCTGCGCGAAGAAACCCTGTCTGACGGCTACAACTGGTACTGGGCGAGCTTCCGCAAACTCTCTCACGTAACCTTCGAGGCCGATGGAACCTCACGCGCAGCGAATGGCACTCTAACGCTGTGCAAGGCCGGACAACCAAAACGGCAGATTATCATCAACCTGGTCGGACGCATTCGCCACCAGGCGCCAACAGCAATGGCCGCCTGCAACTAAGTCGCTTATCGCGTTTTTGCTACGCTCATCCGCCTCCGGTGGTAACTGGAAAGCACCCGCCCTAAGATTCAAACCATCCCAATCCACGAGCCATACCCCATGTCCATCCACCGGGCGAAATACTTGCAGCGGGCGCGAAACCAAGGCTTCACCTTGATAGAAGCCATGGTCGTCGTTGTCATCATTGCCATTATTGCTGCTGTTGCCATCCCCAATTACCAGAGCAGCGTTGATGCGAGTCGCAAGACCTCTGCAACCAACAACTTGCTCGGAGCACTGCAGTTCGCCCGAAGCGAAGCGGTCATCCGCCGCAGCAACAAGGTGAAAGTGTGCGCCAGCGCCGACGGCAGCACTTGCAGCGGCACCGACTGGAGCACCGGCGGCGTGGTGCTCGACGACACCACTCTGCTGCGCAGTATTCCCGCGGCCCCTGACGTAACCATCAGCGGCAATGCCATCACGTTCAAGAACGATGGCACCACTACCGCCAGCAGCATCAGCGTGACAGGCGGCAAGACCATCTCGATCAACATCATCGGCCACGCCAAGATCAACTGACAGGGACATGACAATGCACAAAACGCATCGCTCACGCCACCGCGGCTTCACCCTGATCGAGGTCATGGTCGCCATGGTCATACTTGCCGTCGGCCTGCTCGGCATGGCCAGCCTGATGGCACACAGCCAAAAATCCACCGAAAGTGCCTATTCGCGCAGTCAGGCAACCCTGCTGGCCTATGACTTCGTCGAACGCATGCGCTCCAACGTGGTAGATCCCGAGGACACAGGCAAGAATTACAAGGTGCTGTTCGTCACCGATCCCAGCAGCAATGAGACAGCAGGCAACACAGGCACCTACGCACTGGCTAGCCTACCCAACTGCAGCGCACCAAGCGGGGCGGTTCCAGCTGGCGGAGCGAGCCGAGCCAGCTACGACATCGCTGCTTGGTGCGCGACCCTCAAATCCAGCCTACCTAGTGTGGACGCAGCAAACACCAAAGTTTCATTCCAGACAGGGACGCAGTTCAAGGACTTCGGCATCGCTACCGTCACCGTAAAAATCCAGTGGCAGGACAACAGTGCAGGTCAGGAAAACCAGACGCAGTATGTTGAAGTGGTGACTACTCTATGAACATGCATAAACAGACTGGCCTTTCCTTAATTGAAGTAATGGTAGCCGTAGTCATCAGCTCGATCCTTATCCTAGGCGTCACCGATCTGTTCAACAGCGCTTTCATGTCCGGACGCAGCAATTCGGAGCTGACCCGCGTACAGGAAAACGGCCGCCTGGCCATGGAAATTATCGGCGCCGATGCCCGCCTCGCTGGCCTCCAGAGTTGCACATCGGACAACTGGACAAAAGAGCCTCTTACGGACGCCGTTACGCTCACCAGCACACTGAAAAGTCTGACCCTGAGCTTCTCCCCAACATGCGACCCCGATGACATACAAAGTGTTACTTACACCTTCGCCAGCAACGGCCTGACCCAGGCGAAGAACGGCGGCACGGCACAGACATTGCTCGACGATGTAGACGGCACATTCACGTTGCTGCCCGCCAACAGCACCCCCGAAACGGCCAATGCAGTACTGATTGCCGTCAAGGTGAAAAGTCTTCAGGCCAATTTTACTGCACGTGATTTCAGCTCCACCTATGAATTCAAGAACCGACTCATTGCCCGGGACTGACCCATGAACACAAACAAACAACAAGGCATGGTATTGCTGGTCAGCCTGATCCTTCTACTGATGCTGACCCTGATCGCGATCACTGCCTCCAACCAGGCCACCCTGCAACTGCGTATTTCCTCCAACAGCGAGCAGCGCAATATGGCCTTTCAAGCGGCGGAAGCCGGTATATCCAGCTGGGTCGGCGCCTACCTGAACAAACAGGCCGTCCTCCCCAGTACCGGCACCATTGGTACAACCCAATTCAATGTCGCCGGGAGCAAATCCCGCTGGGACGTACCCTGCCCCGGCTCCGGCCTGACCCCAGGCTCTCCCCAAATGGACTGCTTCGACCTGAACGTCGAAGGCGGTAGCGTCTGCGACGGCGGAACATGCTCGGTAACCACCAGCCACCGCCAGGGCGGGCAGCGCCGAGGAGAAATCCTGTGAACACACCAAGCACTTTCCACCGTCGAGCCAATAGGGCCTACACAATGAATCCATTCCAGTTCCTGCGCCGCACCTGCGCCTTCGGCCTGGCCGGCACACTGCTCTTGCATAGCGCCATTAGCACCGCAGACGACACCGAAATTTTCTTCGGCACCAAACCGGATAATGGCATTCAGCCCAACGTACTGTTCATCCTCGACGACTCCGGCTCCATGGGCTGGTGTCTCAATAGCAACAGCACATGCAATAACAACAGCAATCGGATGAAGGTCCTCAAGGACACCATGACCAACCTGCTCAACACCACCAGCGGCGTCAACGTCGGCCTGATGGTGTTGAACAACTCTGCCGGTACACCAAGCGATGCCAGCGTGCCGCGCCTGCTGCAAAAGGTTGAAGACATAGACGCCCCGATCAACGTCAGAGTTTCCAGCCCGGAAATCAAGACCAGCGCAGACGATGCGAGCCGCTACAATGGTAGCAACAACATTAATGACCAGGCTCTGGTCATGGGCTATGTCAACGATCCCGGCAGCCCGATCATCCGCAGCCTGGGCGAACCTAATGTCTACTCCAACAACAACAGCACCTATTACCTACGTACCAGCGGCGGCAACACCTACACTTGCTCAGTGAAGATGGATGCCACCACCGAGTGTCCGGATGACAAGATAACCACCCTGAACTCTGGCTCTGGCACCTCCGGCCGCGATGGTCTGCTGTTGTTTCGCAACCTGAACATTCCCAAGGGAGTGAGCATTACCAGCGCCGTTCTCGCAATCACCCCAACGAGCAATGTGGCCAGCACCACTTTCAACATTAGCCGGGTCAACTCCAAGACTCCGGAAGCCTTTAACCATAGCTCTGTATTGGCCAGCACCTTTACCGCCAACAGCTCCAAGCCCAGTACGGTGATCGCTGGCGTACACCAGCTCGACATCACTGACCTGATGCAGGCGCAGCAGAACCTTAGCCCAACCCACAATCCTATCGGCGACTTGGCCATTCGCCTGCGTGCAACCAGCAGAACCACTTTCAACTACGCCGTGGGTGACGTAGCTAACGCACCGCTACTGACCATCACCTATACCGGCAGCGAAAATACCCCTCGCACCACTGGCCTGCGCTTCCAGACAGTGAACGTGCCGCAAGGAGCCATCATCACCGGTGCCACCCTGAACTTCGTTCCCGCCAGTTCGGACGACCGCACGGTCAGCTTCAGCGTCGCCGCAGAGAACAGCGACAACGCCAGCGATTTCAGCGGTGGAGACTTCACCGCCCGCGCAACCACTGCCGCCACCCCCTGGACACCTGCTCCCTGGCGGACGGAAAATCCGCCGGTGCATACCGCAAACGGCGCAGATGTCACCACTCAGGTGCAGGCCGTTGTCAATCGTGCAGGCTGGTGTGGCAACAACGCCATGGCCTTCACCCTCACGCCCAGCGGTGGCACTGGCAGCCGCACTGCAGTCAGCCTGGACGGCAATGATGGCTTTAAACCCACGCTCAGCATCAGCTATACGGGCGGCGAATCCGGATGCATGACCCCCATCGTCGATCTCAGCCTGCTTGAGGACAAGGACGACGCCCGCCAGTACAGAACCGACAAATGGAACACCAAAACCGTAAGCGTCAGCGAAAGCACAGTGTCGTTCGACGACACCAACGTTTATATCGGTGCACGTTTCCAGAAGGTGCCTTTCAAGAAAGGGGCTACCATCAAGGACGTGCGTCTGATAGTGACCCCCAGCAGCGCCCAAAATAGCGCCGTCACCGCCGACGTCTACTTCGACAACGCCGACGACTCGGCGGCCTTCAGCGCTAGCAACGACAACCTTGGCCAACGCACCGCGAGTGCCAAGACCAGTTGTACCCTAACTAGCCAGGGGCCTGGCATCCCGGTGTACTGCGACGCTCCAGGGCTGAAAACCGCCTTGCAGAACGTACTGGCGCGCAGCGGCTGGGAAGACGGCAACGCCCTGAGTGTGCTGATCAAACAGACCTCCGCCTCCTCCGCCCTTAGCCTGCGGGCCTTTGAAACCAGCAAAGCGGATGCCATTCGTTTGCAGGTTACATTGGACAAGGCCAGCGACCTCACCGACAACACCTACAAGGTGCGTGACTACCTCAAGGGTGTGGTCAGCGACATGAGGGCCAATAGCGGTACTCCGCTGGTCAACCTGCTTTACCAAGCTGGCAGCTATTACACGGCCCTGCCGGGCAAGCACAAAGGGCCGTCCACTCCTATAGAAAGCAGCTGCCAGGCCAACTACCTAGTACTAATGAGCGACGGCCAGGCCAACGGCAACAGCACTACCATCATCAATAATGCAAAATCGCTGACCGGTGGCGGCTGCGTAAGTCGTAACAGTGGCGAACAAACCGATGGCGAAACATGCGGTGTGGAAATCGCCAAATGGCTGAACGAAACCGACCAGTCCAACAGCCTGGATGAAAAAAATCTGGTCACAACACACACTGTAGGCTTTGCCATGCAGGCTAGCACCGGAGCCAAGAAGTTCCTCGCCGATGTAGCAACAGCAGGCGGAGGCAAGGCCTATACCGCCGACGACGCCAGTGACTTGGCCAACGCTTTCAACGCCATCATTCAAGAAGCATTGGCAAGCGACACCACGTTCGTCAGCGCCACCGCACCGGTAAACTCCTTCAACCGTCAGGATCACAAGGATCAGTTGTATTTCTCCTTGTTCCGCCCAGCTAGCACGGATCGCTGGTCCGGAAACCTTAAGCGCTACCGCATGGGCATCAGTAATGGCCTGCCATTGATCCTCGACCAGGACAGCGCGCCTGCTATCGACGCCAATACCGGGGTGTTTCGCACAAGCGCCCGCAGTTGGTGGTCCACTGCCAACGATGGCAGCAACGTCACTGCAGGGGGAACCGCCAGTAAGCTACCAGCTCCAGCTAGCCGCAACCTGTGGGTCAATATCGCGGGCGATACAACTCTCAACAAGCTTGATACCACTCTGACCGCCGCCCAGATTGGCGCGACGAACAACACCGAACGCGACGAACTGATCAACTACATCCGTGGCTTTGAAACAGGAACCAATAATCTGCGTCAAACCATCGGTGACCCCATTCACTCCACCCCTAGCGTGGTGACTTATGGCTGCAACGCCAAGAATGCCCAAGGTGAATGCACCGACGAAATAGAGAGCGCGATCATCGGCACCAACGAAGGCTTCGTGCAGATGTTCGACACCAAAACGGGGGTTGAGCAGTTCGCCTTCATGCCCAAGGAACTGCTGGCAAATCTCAGACGTCTAGCTGATAACGAAAATATCGGGGATCGCTCCCACCTCTACGGCATGGACAACAGCGTGACCGTATGGGCAGAGGACAAGAGCAAAAATGGAGTAATCGATGGCAGCGACTTTGTTTACGCCTACGCTAGTATGGGCCGTGGCGGACGCAATCTCTACGCCTTGGACATCACCAATCGCACATCACCCAAACTCAAGTGGCTCATCCAAGGCGGCAGCGGCAACTTCACTCGCCTGGGTCAAACGTGGTCAGCACCGATCAAGACCAAGATCAAGGTCGGCAGCAGCATCACCGACGTGCTGATTTTCGGCGGTGGCTATGACCCAAACCAAGACAAGCTGCTCCCACCGGATAATGTCCGTCGCGCCGACGGCCAAGGCAATGACCTGTTTATCGTTAATGCAGAAACCGGCGCACTGCTCTGGTCCGCGTCCGCATCTGGTGTCGACATGAAATACAGCATACCGAGCAAGGTCAGCGTTATCGGCCTGGAGGTAAATGCAGCTAATCAACCCACAATCAACTCGGATGGGCTGGCTACACAGCTCTTCGTTGGCGACATGGGAGGCCAGGTCTGGCGCTTCCTTATCAATAATGGCGGCAGCGGTAACAGCTTGGCTTCGGGCAAGGTGCTTGCTAGTGTGGCTGGAGCCGATGCAGCCAGCGCACGACGTTTCTACAGCGAACCAGCAGTTACTCTGGTCAACGCTAAGAACAAGCTCAACCTGAGTGTAAGCATCGGCTCCGGTTACCGTGGCCACCCACTGGACAAAGTGATTCAGGATCGCTTCTACTCTTTCCGCACCGAAGACTTGAACAAATTCGGCCCAACCTTGGTAGAAGGCGATCTGTACAACGCTACCGACTTGCTGAAAGTGGAAACAGCAAGCGACGAGGCCAAACAAAAGGCACTGCTGGATAAGAGTGGCTGGTATATCAACCTGACCCGCGATGGTGAGAAGGTACTGTCGAGCACGATGGTCATTGGCGGCGAACTGTACTTCAACACCTACCAGCCGGTGCTCGCGCAAAGCGCCTGCCGCGCTAACTTGGGTGTATCCCGTGGCTACCGAGTGAACCTTCTGGATGGCACAGCTGTAGGTGACACACGTTTCAGCGTGCTCAAGGGGGCCACTCTACCGTCCAACCCACAGGTCTACTGCAAGGGCGACACCTGCTGGGCCTATAACGACCCGTCACAGCTGGCCGAAACACCACCCAACCCACCACAATGCACCGGTCCGAACTGCCCAAGCCCGCCGAAAGGCTATGACATGGCCAGCAAGAGCCGGCTGTACTGGACCGATAAACCAGAAGACGAATGAGCAGATAGATGAATAAGCAAAACGGCTTCACCCTGCTTGAGCTGGTCATCACCGTGGCTATCCTGGCGATCCTTGCCTCGATAGCGCTGCCCAGCTACATCAGTTATGTGGAGAAGGCTCAGTGCGAGGACGGTAAGGCGCTACTAAATAGCGCCGCCCAACAAATGGAACGGCGTAGGGCCGAGAACGGAGGCAAGTACGACGCCAATACCGCTCTTAATAGCAGCACCAAAGTATTCGGCATAGCCGCCAGCAATGTCAGCGCGACGGACTACACGCTGACCGCCTCCACCACCTCAGGAGCCCGTATCAGTGGCAACATGACGCTGACAGCAGCAAGCACGCATGGTGGCTCGCTGACCGGGAAGTGCGGCTGGTAACTGCCGCCACATCTACTAAGTAAAAACACCGCGCTCTTACAGAGCGCGGTGTTGTCTATGGGCACCGTATATATTGGGGCACGCCCTCTTCCGAGTGATGATTGACGGCCAACTCAGCAGTACGTTAGAGCGCCTTTACCCGCAATTCCTTCGGCATAGAAAACGTCACGTTCTCCGGCCGCCCCAGCAGTTCTTGCGCACCAGCCGCACCCCACTCACTCAGCTGCTGAATCACGCCCTGCACCAGCACTTCCGGGGCCGATGCACCCGCAGTAATACCAATACCTGCCACACCCGCAAACCACTCCTGCTTGAGGTCTTCTGCCCCATCAATCAGATAGGCAGGCGTACCCATGCGCTCGGCCAGTTCGCGTAGGCGGTTGGAGTTGGAGCTGTTGGGGCTGCCGACCACCAGTAGCACATCGCATTCGGCGGCGAGTTGCTTGACCGCGTCCTGGCGGTTCTGGGTGGCATAGCAGATGTCGTCTTTGCGCGGGCCGCCGATGGCGGGGAATTTGGCGCGCAGGGCGTCGATGACTTTGCTGGTGTCGTCCATCGAAAGAGTGGTCTGGGTGACGAAAGCCAGCGCCTCTGGGTTGCGTACCTGCAGCTCGGCGACGTCGGTTTCGTCCTCCACTAGGTAGATGGCGCCGCCGTTGCTGGCGTCGTACTGGCCCATGGTGCCTTCAACTTCGGGGTGGCCTTCGTGGCCGATCAAGATGCACTCACGCCCCTCGCGGCTGTAGCGCACCACTTCCATATGCACCTTGGTCACCAATGGGCAGGTGGCATCAAAGATCTTCAGCCCACGCCGCTCAGCTTCGTTGCGTACCGCCTGGGATACACCATGAGCGCTGAAGATGACGATAACGTCGTCAGGAATCTGATCCAGCTCTTCGACGAAGATCGCGCCACGTGAACGCAGGTCTTCGACCACAAACTTGTTGTGCACCACTTCATGGCGCACATAGATCGGCGGACCAAAGACTTCCAGTGCGCGGTTGACGATTTCAATGGCGCGGTCGACACCGGCACAGAAGCCACGGGGATTGGCGAGTTTGATATACATGCTGATTATCTCGGCGCGCGTAAACGAAAGTTGCCGTCGGTTGGGTTAGTGGCACATTGCGGCGTAAGCCACGATGCCATCTAGCCAAACAGCACGGCGCCCGACATATGAGCCATGGTGGTTTACGCCGCGCCAAACAACATGCTGCAAACTCAAGCTGCGCCTGTGCGGCTAACCCACCCTACAAAATTATTGCGCTGATCAGAGCGCTTTAACCTCAATAATTTCCACATCGAAGCTCAGCGCCTTGCCGGCGAGCGGGTGGTTGAAGTCGATGGTTACCTGGCTGTCGTCAAAGGCTTTGACCACACCGGGCAACTCGGCATTGGCCGCATCATTGAAGATCACCAACAGGCCTTCAGACAGGTCCATATCCTGAAACTGGCTGCGCGGCATAACCTGGATATTCTGTGGATTGCCTTGACCAAACCCTTGCTCCGGGCTGATCGACAGGCTGCGTTTATCGCCGGCTTTCAGCCCGTAGATGGCCTGTTCAAAGCCCGGCAGCAGGTTGCCATCGCCGACCTTGAAGGTGGCGGGCTTTTTATCGAAGGTGCTGTCGACCACATCGCCGTTGTCCAGCTTGAGGGCGAAATGCAGGGTCACTTCCTTGTCCGGACCGATACGTACGTCAGTCATGAGCTTTTTCTCCGGACTTTTCGCTTTTGAACATATCCAGCGCCAGCAGGATTGCACCGCCGGTAATGGCCATATCGGCCACATTAAAAGCCGGGAAGTACCACTGCTGATGCCAGTGCAGCAGAATAAAGTCGACTACATGGCCAAACACCACGCGGTCCACCAGGTTCCCCAGCGCGCCGCCGAGCACCAAGGCTAGGGCTACTGCCAGACAGGTTTCGCCAGGCTTGAGGCGCTTGAGCCAAACCACCAGCACTCCGCTCACCACCACGGCAATCGCGGCAAAGAACCAGCGCTGCCAGCCCGCCGCATCGGCCAGGAGGCTGAAGGCCGCACCGGTGTTGTAGGCCAGAGTCCAGCTGAAGTAATCGGGGATGATCACGATCTGCTGGTACATGCTCAGATTGTTGTCGAACCAGAACTTGCTCGCCTGATCGACCACAAACACCAACAGGCTCAGCCACAGCCAGGCCAAGCGCCCGAAACGACTGACGTTAGGCGTGCCGTTACTAAGCATAGTGACGAACCTCGCCCGCGCCTTCGATGTTGTCCACGCAGCGACCACAGATTTCCGGATGCGCCGGGTTTACCCCGACATCTTCGCGGTGGTGCCAGCAGCGCGCGCACTTGGCGTGGCCGGATTTCAGCACTTTCAGCTTGAGGCCAGCGACTTCCGTTTCCACGGCATCGCTTGGCGCGCTGGCAAGCGGTGACAGGCTGGCGGTAGAGGTGATCAGCACAAAGCGCAGTTCGTTGCCCAGCTTGTTCAGATCGGCGATCAGGCTGTCTTCGGCGTACAGAGTCACTTCCGCCTGCAGGTTGCCGCCAATGGCCTTGGCCGCGCGCAGGTTTTCCATTTCCTTGTTTACCGCGACCTTCACCGCCATGACCCGCTCCCAGAACGCACGGTCCAGCTCGAAACCTTCCGGCAGTGGACTCAGGCCCTGATACCAGCCATTGAGCATCACCGACTCGTTACGCGCGCCCGGCAGGTATTCCCACAGTTCATCGGCGGTGAACGAAAGCACCGGAGCGATCCAGCGCACCAGGGCTTCGGCGATATGGAACAGCGCGGTCTGACAGGAACGCCGCGCCACGCTGTCGGCGGCGGTGGTGTACTGACGGTCCTTGATGATGTCGAGGTAGAAGCCACCCAGCTCCTGCACGCAGAAGTTGTGCACCTTCTGGTACACGTTCCAGAAGCGGTAGCTGTCGTAGGCCTCCTCGATTTCGCGTTGCAGCAGCAAAGCGCGATCCACCGCCCAGCGATCCAACGCCAGCATCTCGTCGACCGGCAGCAGATGCTGCGCCGGGTCGAAGCCGCTGAGGTTGGAGAGCAGGAAGCGCGCGGTGTTACGAATGCGCCGATAGGAGTCGGCGCTGCGCTGCAGGATCACCTTGGATACGGCCATCTCGCCGGAGTAGTCGGTGGACGACACCCACAGACGCAGGATATCGGCGCCCAGGCTGTCGTTGACTTCCTGCGGGGCCACCACGTTGCCCAGGGACTTGGACATCTTGCGGCCGTTCTCATCGACCACGAAACCGTGGGTCAGCAGCTCCTTGTACGGTGCATGGCCATCGATGGCAGCCCCGGTGAGCAGGGAGGAATGGAACCAGCCGCGGTGCTGGTCGGAACCTTCCAGATAGAGATCGGCACGCGGGCCGCTGGCATGGCCCAGGTTGTGCGAGCCGCGCAGCACGTGCCAGTGAGTGGTGCCGGAATCGAACCAGACGTCCAGGGTGTCGCTGATCTTGTCGTAGTCCGCCGCCTCGTCACCGAGCAGCTCGGCAGCGTCCAGCTTGAACCAAGCCTCGATGCCCTGCTGCTCGACACGTTTGGCCACCTCTTCCATCAGCTCGGCGCTGCGCGGGTGCAGCTCGCCGGTGGCCTTGTGCAGGAAGAACGGAATCGGCACGCCCCAGTTGCGCTGACGCGAGATACACCAGTCCGGACGACCGGCGATCATGCTGTGCAGACGCGCCTGGCCCCAGGCGGGAACGAATGCGGTCTGCTCAATGGCGGCTAGCGCGCGCTCACGCAGGGTGTCGCCTTCGTTGGGTTGCTTGTCCATGCCGACGAACCACTGCGCGGTGGCGCGGTAGATCAGCGGGGTTTTGTGGCGCCAGCAATGCATATAGCTGTGCTGGATAGCTTCGTGCTTGAGCAACGCGCCGACTTCTTCCAGCTTGGCAACGATGGCCGGATTGGCTTTCCAGATAAACTGGCCGCCAAAGAACGGCAGCTCGCTGACATATACGCCGTTGCTCTGCACCGGGCTGAGGATGTCGTCATTGCTCATGCCGTAGCCTTTGCAGGAGCGGAAGTCGTCCTCGCCATAGGCTGGGGCCGAGTGCACCACACCAGTACCGGCGCCCAGTTCGACGTACTCGGCCAGGTAAACCGGTGCGAAGCGCTCATAGAACGGATGGCGGAAACGGATCAGCTCCAGCGCGGCGCCTGGCGCGGTGGCGATCACTTCGCCCTGCAGGCCGTAACGGGCCAGGCAGCCTTGCACCAGCTCTTCAGCCAGCAGCAGCAGGCGCTCGCCGGTGTCGACCAACGCGTAGGTAAATTCGGGGTGGACGTTCAGCGCCTGGTTGGCCGGAATGGTCCAGGGCGTGGTGGTCCAGATCACGATGGACGCCGGTTTCGGCAAGCTGGCCAGGCCAAACGCGGCGGCCAGCTTATCGGCATCTTCAACCACAAAGGCAACGTCGATGGCATCGGACTTCTTGTCCTGATACTCAACTTCAGCCTCAGCCAGTGCCGAACCGCAATCGAAGCACCAATTGACCGGCTTCAGGCCCTTGAACACGAAGCCCTGCTTGACCATCTCGGCCAGAGCACGAATCTCCCCGGCCTCGTTGGCGAATGCCATGGTCTTGTAGGGGTTGTCCCAGTCGCCGAGCACGCCCAAGCGGATAAAGTCGGCCTTCTGCCCTTCGATCTGCTCGCCTGCGTAGGTACGGCAGCGCTCGCGGGTCAGGTCGGACGGCTGATTCTTGCCGAATGTGGTCTCGACCTTGTGCTCAATTGGTAGGCCATGACAGTCCCAACCCGGCACATAAGGGGCGTCGAAGCCGGCCAGGGTCTTGGAACGGGTGATGATGTCCTTGAGGATCTTGTTGACCGCATGACCGATGTGAATGCTGCCGTTGGCATAGGGCGGGCCATCGTGCAGAACAAACTTCGGCCGGCCTTCGCCCTGCGCGCGCAGCTTCTGATACAGGCCAATCTCGTTCCAGCGCTGCAGAATCTGCGGCTCGCGCTGCGGCAGGCCGGCCTTCATCGGAAATTGGGTGTCAGGCAGATTAAGCGTGGCTTTGTAATCGGTCATTTCAGGCTCTTCGTAAGCGATTGGCACCCAGCATTGAAACCGGGGGTTTAAACGCGCCAATGGGCACGGGCGGCAGCAATATCGGCAGCAATGGCCGTCTTCAATGCCTCAAGGGAGGCGAAACGCTGCTCATCGCGCAGCTTGTGGTGGAAAGCCACCGTCAAACGCCGGCCATATAAATCACCGGCAAAGTCCAGCAAATGCACTTCCAGATGAGCGCGGCCATCACCTGCCACGCTCGGGCGCACACCAATGTTGGCCACACCCGGCCAAGTCTGGCCGTCGATCTCGGTGCTAACCAGGTACACGCCCTTGAGCGGTACCCGCTTGCGCTTGAGTTGCACGTTGGCGGTCGGCGCATTCAGCTGGCGACCCAGTTTCTGCCCGTGCAACACCCGCCCAGCAATCTGGAAGGGCCGCCCGAGCAAGTGCTGCGCCAAGGCGAAGTCACCGGCATCAAGGGCTTCACGCACCCGCGTACTGCTGACCCGGATGCCATCCAGTTCGACCGTGGTCGCGGCCTCAACACTGAAGCCTTCGCGCTCGCCGGCCTCGGCCAAGAAGGCAAAGTCGCCAGCGCGGTCGCAGCCGAAACGGAAGTCATCACCCACTTCCAGATGCTGCACACCCAGGCCTTCCACCAGCACGCGATGCACGAACTCAGCAGCGCTCAGCTCACGCAGGCGGCGGTTGAAGCTAAGGCACAGCACCCGATCAACGCCCTCGGCCGCCAGCAAGGCCAGCTTGTCGCGCAGTCGCGCCAAGCGCGCCGGTGCGGTATCGGGAGCAAAAAACTCGCGCGGCTGCGGCTCGAAAATCAATACGCAGCTGGGCACCCCGAGCTCGGCGGAGCGCTCACGCAAACGCGCCAAAATGGCCTGATGACCACGATGGACGCCGTCGAAATTACCGATAGTGGCGACACAGCCCCGATGCTGGGGCCGCAAATTGTGTAGGCCTCGAACCAGCTGCATAACGCGCTTCTTGCTCATAAAGTGGCCGATTATACGCACACCGAGCAACGGACAACAGGCAACAAATCAGCCTCAGTCAGACTGAGCTGCGCCGCGCAAAGTCCCGCAAACGAAAACCCAGCAGCGCCAGTACGGCCAAGTAGGTCAGCATGCCCACGCCAACCAGCCCACCCAGACGCAGCAAACGCCAGAGCATGGTCCCATCCGCCCAGGCCGGCAACTGCTGCATGGTTAGCAGCAGCACCGCCACCATCGCCAGCAGAGCCAGCAGTAATTTACCGAAAAACAGCGCCCAACCCGGCTGCGGCTGGAACATGTCGCGCTTGCGTAGCTGCCAGTACAACAGCCCGGCATTCAGACAGGCAGCCAGACCAATAGCCAGCGCCAAGCCGGCATGGGCCAGGGGAATCACGAAGATAAACAGCACATTCATCGCCTGGGTCGCCAGTAGCGTCACCAGCCCGATACGCACCGGTGTCTTGATGTTCTGTTGGGCGTAGAAGGCTGGAGCAAGAATTTTCACCAGAATAATCCCGACCAAGCCGAGCGAGTAAGCAACCAAAGCTCGCTGGGTCATCAAGGTGTCGTCGGCAGTGAACTTGCCATACTGAAACAGTGAAGCGATCAGCGGCTCGGAGATAACCGCCAGCGCCACCGCACTGGGCAGCGCTAACACCAGACACAGACGCAAGCCCCAGTCGAGCAACTTGGAGTAGTCCTCGCGGTTGGCGCCGGAATGGGTTTTCGACAAAGCCGGCAGCAGAATGGTCCCCAGCGCCACGCCGAGCACACCGGCCGGCAGCTCCATCAGGCGGTCGGCGTAATACATCCAGGACACCGAACCTGCGATTAGAAAGGACGCAAAGATCGTATTGATGATCAGCGAAATCTGGCTGACCGACACCCCAAAGATCGCCGGCCCCATCTGCTTGACCACACGCCAGACGCCAGTGTCTTTGAGGTTTAGGCGCGGCAGCACAAGCATGCCGATCTTGTGCAGGTGCGGCAGCTGAAACAGCAGCTGCGCCAAGCCGCCCACCAGTACCGCCCAGCCCAGCGCCATGATCGGCGGGTCGAAATAGGGCGTCAGAAACAGGGCAAAGACGATCATGCTGACGTTCAGCAGCGTCGGCACAAAGGCCGGCACCGAGAACCGGTTCCAGGTATTGAGCACCGCCCCCGCCAGCGAGGACAGGGAGATCAGCAAGATATAAGGAAAGGTTATCCGCAACAGATCGGTGGTCAGCTCAAAACGCTCCGCCTCATCGGCAAAACCAGGAGCAGACGCCCAAACAATCCACGGCGCAGCAAGAATCCCGATAAAGGTCACCAGCGCCAGCACCAGGGTCAGCAGGCCGATGACGTAAGCCAGAAACGTGCGCGCAGCTTCATCACCCTGCTGGGTTTTATATTCGGCCAGAATCGGCACAAAGGCCTGGGAAAACGCGCCTTCGGCAAAAATCCGGCGCAGCAGATTGGGCAGTTTGAACGCCACCACAAAGGCGTCCGAAGCCACGCCAGCACCAAAGATGCGAGCGATAATGGTGTCACGCACAAAGCCCAATACACGCGAAAGCATGGTCATGGAACTAACGGCGGCCAACGACTTGAGCAAATTCATGTAGTATCCCGGCTCCGCAAACAAGCACTGGCGCGCAAAAGCGACGAGTGTAGCGGTCTGCCACTGGTCAGGCCAGCACAGGGAAAAGCCATCAGGCTTGACAGCACTCCCTCATATCGGCATGATTCGCGGCCTTATTTGTTTGTAACCCCCAGAATTTTTTCGAGGAGCTTGACGGTGGCCAATACACCTTCTGCCAAAAAACGCGCAAAACAGGCTGAGAAGCGTCGTAGCCATAACGCCAGCCAGCGCTCGATGGTCCGTACCTACATCAAGAACGTCGTCAAGGCTATCGAAGCCAAAGACGTAGCTCTTGCCACCACTGCTTACACCTTGGCTGTGCCAGTTATCGACCGCATGGCCGATAAAGGCATCATCCACAAGAACAAAGCCGCTCGTCATAAGAGCCGCCTGAATGGCCACATCAAGGCCCTGGGCGAAGCTGCAGCTGCCTAAGCTGTTAGCGACAAGCTGACTGTTCTTAAAAAAGCCGGCTTAATCGCCGGTTTTTTTATTGCCCGCAAAATGACCATCAACAAAAAGCCCGAATCGCTTCGGGCTTTTTGTTTAGGGCTTTTGTGGCCAGGGCAGAATCGGAATGGCTGTCACCGCATTCTGCGGACTACCCTCGATTACCCGATCGCTGTAGACCAGATAAACCAGGGTATTGCGCTTCTGATCGAAGAATCGCACCACCTGCATGGTCTTGAATACCAGCGAGGTGCGCTCACGAAAGACCTCTTCGCCCTCCTTGAGCTTGCCTACAAAGCTGACCGGCCCAACCTGGCGACAGGCAATCGAGGCCTCAGCCCGATCCTCAGCCAAACCCAGGCCGCCCTTGACGCCGCCGGTCTTGGCCCGCGAAAGATAACAGGTCACACCCTCGACTTTAGGGTCATCGAAGGCCTCGACCACGATCTTGTCGTTCGGTCCCATCAGCTTGAATACCGTCGACACTTCACCGATCTGCTCGGCAACCGCCAACACAGGCAGCAACACCAGCACACCCAACAATCCCTTTACCACTCGCATCAGCCTTCCCTCAAAACCCATTCAAAGCCTCGCGAGCTAGAGCCATGCAAGGCAAAAACAAGCGAGGAAGCGGAGTGTACTTTTGTACATGAGCATTCTGAGCCTGTTTTTAACGCAGCAGGGCCGACGCGCAGCAGGCTTTGTGTAGGTTTTCAAATCAGGATTAAATTATCCCGATGCACCAACTCGGGCTCATCAACATAACCCAGCAGCCTCTCGATGGCATCCGACGACTGGCCGATGATTTTTTGCGCCTCAAGCGCACTGTAGTTGGCCAACCCACGAGCAATCTCGCGACCATCCGCACTGACGCACACCACCATCTCGCCGCGGCGAAAGCTGCCCTGCACGGCTTTCACGCCAACCGGCAGCAAACTCTTGGTGCCGGTTGCCAACGCCTTGACCGCGCCGTCATCCAGCACCAGGGTGCCGCGGGTCTGTAGATGCCCGGCCAACCACTGCTTGCGCGCCGCCAGCATGCCGCGCTCAGGCGCCAGCAGCGTACCCAAGCGCTCGCCCGTCTTGAGCCGCGCCAGCACCTGCTCGATCGCCCCACCGACAATCACCGTATGCGCACCGGAACGCGCAGCCAGGCGCGCCGCACGCAGCTTGGTCTGCATACCACCACGCCCCAGCGCACCACCCACACCGCCAGCAACTGCATCCAGCGCGGGATCATCGGCGCGCGCCTCATAGATCAGCTCAGCACCAGGGTTATGCCGCGGGTCGGCGTTATACATGCCGTCGCGATCGGTGAGGATCACCAGCAGGTCGGCCTCGACCAGATTGGCCACCAGCGCCGCCAGGGTGTCGTTATCACCAAAGCGGATCTCATCGGTCACCACCGTGTCGTTCTCGTTGATCACCGGCACCACATCCAGATCCACCAGCGTGCGCAGCGTACTGCGCGCGTTCAGGTAGCGCTTGCGATCAGATAGGTCGTCGTGGGTCAGCAGAATCTGCGCCGTGCGCCGGCCATGCTCGGCAAAGCTCGACTCCCACGCCTGAATCAGCACCATCTGGCCGATCGCTGCGGCTGCCTGCAACTCATGCATGGCACTCGGTCGCGCAACCCAGCCTAGCTTGCTCATGCCCGCCGCCACCGCGCCAGAAGACACCAGCACCAACTCAACGCCCTGCTCGCGCAGCGCGACCATCTGCCTAACCCACACGGCCATGGCCGCACGATCCAGACCACGCCCATCGGCGGTCAACAGCGCACTGCCAATCTTCACCACCCAGCGCTGCGCACCGGTTACCTTGTCACGCATGATCTTCCAACCTTAGCGGCGACCTGTGATTACAAAAACGCCGCAATTAAGCGGCGTTTTGTAGTTGCTTAATCCCGGACGTAAATAATTTCCGGGCCATCATCTTCGTCTTCTTCATCCCAGAAGCTGTCGTCTTCATCGATATCACCGACCGCCTTGACCCCGGAACGACGCAGCGCACGCTTGTCGTCCAGTGCCTGCAGCTGAGCGCGCGCTTCGTCTTCGATGCGCGTATCCAACTCGGCCAGCTCGGCTGCGTACTCTGGGTTTTCCTGAATGCGCTCAGCGCGCGCCTCAAGGAAGTCCATGATGTCATAACAGAGCTTCTCGGTACCCTGGCGCGCCAGGGCAGAAATCACATAAACCGGCCCAGCCCACTCGATCCGCGCAACGATCTCGGCGATACGCGCCTCCTGCTCCTCATCGAGGATCTGGTCAGCCTTGTTCAGCACCAGCCAGCGCTCGCGCTCGGCCAGCGACGGGCTGAACTTGGTCAGCTCATCAATGATGGTGGCGGCCGACTCAGCCGGATCGGTCAGATCCAGCGGCGCCATATCAACCAGGTGCAGCAACAGACGGGTACGCGACAAATGCTTGAGGAAGCGAATACCCAGGCCAGCACCGTGAGAAGCACCCTCGATCAGCCCCGGAATATCGGCAATCACAAAGCTCTTGTAACGATCAACACTGACCACACCCAGGTTTGGCACCAGGGTGGTGAAGGGATAGTCGGCGACTTTCGGCTTGGCGGCCGACACCGAGCGGATAAAGGTGCTCTTGCCGGCATTCGGCAAGCCAAGCAGACCGACATCGGCCAACACCTTCAACTCCAGCTTAAGGTCGCGCGCATCGCCTGGCTTGCCTGGCGTAGTCTGCCGCGGAGCACGGTTGGTGCTGGACTTGAAGCGAGTGTTGCCCAGACCGTGCCAACCGCCCTGCGCCACCAGCAAACGCTGACCGGCACGGGTCAGGTCACCAATCACTTCCTGGGTACCGGCATCGATCACCGTGGTACCGATTGGCACCGGCAGGATCAGGTCCTCGCCCTTGGCGCCGGTACAGTCGGTACTGCCACCTTTCTCACCATTCTGCGCCTGGAAGCGACGGGTATAGCGATAGTCCACCAGGGTGTTGAGGTTCTCCTGGGCCTCGATATAAACCGAGCCACCGTCGCCGCCATCACCACCGTTAGGGCCGCCCTTTTCGATAAACTTTTCACGACGAAAAGCCATCATGCCGTTACCACCGTCGCCGGCTTTTACAAAAATCGATACTTCATCGACGAATTTCATTTTTACGCCTCCCGCAATCACGCGGGTCATCTAAACCGAGAAACACTAGGTTCTTGCAAAATTGACCTGCATTCAAATCGAACGCTAACACCCAGGACAGTTTGGCAAGAACCCTAAGAAACAAAAAAGCCCCGTCGCATGGACGGGGCTTTCCCAGCAGTCGCGCTATTAAGCCGCAACGACGCTCACGTAACGGCGGTTGAACGCGCCTTTTACTTCAAACTTGATCACGCCTTCGATTTTCGCGAAGAGGGTGTGATCTTTACCCATGCCTACGCCGTAACCGGCGTGGAACTGGGTGCCGCGCTGACGCACGATGATGTTGCCAGGAATGATTTTCTGGCCGCCATACATCTTCACGCCAAGGCGTTTGGCTTCTGAGTCGCGACCGTTGCGGGTACTACCGCCAGCTTTTTTGTGTGCCATGAGTTCAATACTCCTATAAAGGGATCAGCGCTAAACGAATTAAGCCTGAATACCGGTGATTTTGATCTCGGTGTACCACTGACGGTGGCCCTGGCGCTTCATGTGGTGCTTACGACGACGGAACTTGATGATGGTGACCTTGTCGTGACGGCCTTGAGCGATCACTTCAGCAACAACTTTGGCACCTTCAACAACCGGAGCGCCGATTTGAACGTCGTCGCCATTGCCGATCAGCAGAACACGGTCAAAAGTCACAGCTTCGCCAGTGGCCAGCTCGATTTTTTCGACCTTGAGGAATTCGCCTTCGGTGACTTTGTATTGCTTGCCACCAGTAACAATTACTGCGTACATGGTAAATCTCCGTTAATCCTGCTCACCCAGCGCTTTATAGGAATAAGTGTCGGCTGGCATGGCTGCTTGGGGCCTTCAAGGACACCCTTGCAATTGCGTAAGGCAGGGAAATACCCAGGGGGAAGTTCAGGGTGCGCGATTGTACGCAAGCAATCGACACCATGCAAGTGCGCCAAGCGCTTGCCTTGACAGCCCCTACCCTGCCCCCTAGCATGCCGCGCAACCCATGAGTAGCAGGTGCAAGCGATGCAACCCCAGGCTTTCTACCGCGTGGTGGCGGATGACTTTACCGCCGTCGACGGCATCATCCGCGCGCAACTGGTGTCGCGAGTCCCTCTGGTCGAAAAGATCGGCGACTATATTATCTCCGCTGGCGGCAAACGCCTGCGCCCGCTGCTGGTTCTGCTCAGCGGCAAGGCCCTGGGCATTGAAGGCGACAATCTGCGCCTACTGGCCGCCACCATCGAATTTCTGCACACCGCCACCCTGCTGCACGACGACGTGGTCGACATGTCCGACATGCGCCGCGGCCGCAGCACCGCCAATGCCCAGTGGGGCAATGCCCCCAGCGTACTGGTCGGCGACTTCCTTTATTCGCGCTCCTTCGAAATGATGGTCGAACTAGGCTCCATGCCGGTGATGAAGATCCTGTCCAAGGCCACCCGGGTGATCGCCGAAGGCGAAGTGCTGCAGCTGTCGAAGATCCGTGACGCCAGCACCACTGAAGAAACCTATATGGAAGTCATCCGCGGCAAGACTGCCATGCTATTCGAGGCCTCGACCCATAGCGCCGCCGCACTGGCTGGCGCCAACATCGAACAGACCGAAGCCCTGCGCACCTTTGGCGACCACCTCGGCGTGGCCTTCCAGCTGGTCGACGACCTGCTCGACTACCGCGGCGACGCCACCACCCTGGGCAAGAACGTCGGCGATGACCTCGCCGAAGGCAAACCGACGCTGCCGCTGATCTACACCATGCGCGAAGGCACGCCCGAGCAGGCCTTACTGGTACGCCAGGCAATCCAGAAAGGCGGCATTGAGGATCTGGAAAGCATCCGCAACGCTGTGGAAGCCGCTGGCGCGCTGGACTACACCGCCCAGCTAGCGCGCGATTATGCTGACCGAGCCATTGCCTGCCTGGATGCGCTGCCCGCTAGCGAATATCGCGACGCACTGATCGAGCTCAGCCGCTTTGCCGTAGCCCGCACGCACTAAGGCTTACCGCGACAAATAAAAGCCCGCCCATATGGCGGGTTTTTTATTGCCTGCGATCCACAGCAATCACACCACGCGACGAAAGGCAGCGATTAATCCTTGCTATAAATATAATAGGAATTATTCTCATCTAACCACTTGAAAGGGAGATGAGTCATGACCTATCTGATCGATGCCTGGCTGGACCGCCCGCAGCCGTATCTACGCATTCTCAATCGCAACACCGGCGAAGTCTGCGCCCTGATTAAGGAAGATGCCCTGGATGAGCTGCGTGACCAGGGCGATCTGGATCTGCACGAGCTGAACTCCAGCGAGCCGCTGGTGCTTAAGGAGTTGGTGCGTAATTTGTTTCTTTATTGCTACGCACGGGCGTTGCGCCCCTGAAACGCATCGCGGGCATGGACTAGGCGTCCCCGCCGCTCCTACACCAGACTTGCTGGAACCTCGTAGGAGCGGGCCATGCCCGCGAAGGAAAGCGCCTGAGACGTTAGAGAACGTCCAGCAGCTCCACATCAAACACCAGCACGCTGTGCGGCGGGATGCTGCCAACGCCTTGTTCGCCGTAAGCCAGCTCGCTCGGCACATACAAACGCCATTTGCTGCCGGCATTCATCAGCTGCAGGGCTTCGGTCCAGCCGGCGATTACGCCGCCAACCGGAAACTCGGCTGGCTGGCCACGATCGTAGGAGCTGTCGAACACAGTGCCGTCGATCAGGGTGCCGTGGTAGTGGGTACGCACGCTGTCTTCGCGGGAAGGCTTGGCGCCTTCGCCTGCGGTCAGCACTTCGTACTGCAGGCCGGAAGCCAATACGGTGATGCCGTCGCGCTTGGCGTTTTCGGCGAGGAAGGCCAGGCCAGCACCGGCAGCGGCCTCGGCCTTGGCGGCTGCTTCGGCTTGCATGATGTCGCGGATGACTTTGAAGCTGGCGGTCAGTTCAGCTTCGCTGACGCGGCTTGGTTGGCCGGAGAACGCATCAGTGATACCGGCGATGATGGCGTCCAGGCTGGCACCCGGCGGCGGGTTGTCGCGCAGCTGACCACCCAGTTGACGGCCGATGCCGTAGCTGACGCGGGTTTCGTCAGTCGAGAGATTGATATCGGACATAGCACTGCTCCGCTGGAGGCTAAAAAAGGTCGGCCAGCCTAGCACAAACCGCCTGCCCGCCCTACCCGCCTGCCGCGCCCTGGCGATTGCGCCGACAACGCTCGGAGCAGTACTTCACCTCACCCCAGCAGCGCGCCCATTTCTTGCGCCAGGTAAAGGGCAGCCCGCAGACCGCGCAGGTCTTGACCGGCAGCTCGGCCTTTTTCACAGCACCTCGCCAGCATCCAGCCGCGCCAGCAGCTGCTCGCCGCGCGCCCACAAGCCCTGCTGCTTGGCCTCGCTCATCTTGTCCAAGCCGCGGTAAATCATGCCCAGCCGATGGTTACCCGACAGCTGCTGGCGGTGGCGCATAAGGAAATGCCAATACAGCGCATTAAACGGACAGGCCTGCTCACCGACGCTCTCGGTGACCTTGTAGGCGCAGCCGCCGCAGTAATTGGACATCCGCTTGATGTACTGACCACTAGCGCAATAGGGCTTGGAGCCCAGATACCCGCCATCGGCGTGCATGACCATACCTAGGGTGTTGGGCAACTCGACCCAGTCGAAGGCATCCATATACACCGCCAGATACCAGTCGCAGACCTGGCTGGGCGCAATGCCGGCCAGCAGGGCGAAGTTGCCGGTGACCATCAGCCGCTGGATATGGTGGGCATAGGCATGTTCCAGCGTCTGGCCGATGGCCTGGCTCATGCACTTCATGCGGGTTTTGCCGGTCCAGTAAAACTCAGGTAGCGGCCGGGTATTGCCGAAGGCATTGCGCTCGGCGTACTCGGGCATGTTCATCCAGTAGATGCCGCGCACGTATTCGCGCCAGCCAATCAACTGGCGGATAAATCCCTCAGCGGCGTTTAGTGGCACCTGGCCGCGCCAGTAGGCCGCCTCGACATCCGCACACAGACGGCGCACATCCAGCAGGCCGATATTCAGCGCCGCACTGATCCGCGCATGAAACAGAAACGGCTCACCAATGGCCATGGCGTCCTGATAATCGCCAAAAGCCGGTAAGGCGAAATCGAGAAAATGCTGCCACAGCGCCTCGGCCTCGGCGTGGGTCACCGGGTAATCGAAAGACCCCAGGCTGCCGTAATGGTGACTGAAACGCTCGGCCACCTGCTTCAGCACGTCCCGGGTAATGGCGTCCGCCGGGAAACGCGCGGTCATCGGCGCCTTGATCTGTTTGGGCAGCGCCTTGCGGTTTTCCACATCGAAGTTCCACGCCCCGCCCACCGGAGTGCCGTCGCCATTGATCAATAAGCCAGTCTTGCGGCGCATTTCGCGATAGAAGAACTCCATACGCAGCTGCTTACGCCCTTCGGCCCAGCGCGCGAATTCGTCACGAGCGCAGATAAAGCGACTGTCTGCATGCCAAGTGATCGGCAGGCCACTGCGCTTCAACTCATCCTCCAGGCGCCACTCACCACATTCGGTGAGATGCACCTCAGCCGCCTGCACCTGCGTAGCCCAGCGCTGCAACTCACCCGGCAGCGAGCCGCTGTTCTGCGCATCGTCCAGCTTGACGTAATGCACGCGCCAGCCACGCTCGCCCAGGGCCTCGGCAAAGTGGCGCATGGCACTGAAGATCAGGGCGATCTTCTGCGGATGGTGCGGCACATAGTCGGTTTCCGCCGCCACCTCAGCCAGCAGCACGGCATCGCGCTGCGGATCCATGGCCTGCAAGCTGGGCAGATCGAAAGACAGCTGATCACCCAGTACCAGGGCAAGCCGGCGAATAGCCATAGATGGGGTCGTTACCAGGAAGAGTTGAAGGAAATCGGCACGCGCAAGGTGTCCTGGGTGCCGTCCTGCATGCCGCACATCTCGTCATGCACCACCGCATGCACCAGATGAAACGGCACGCGCGGCAGGTCGTGCAGCAGGTCGCGGGCATGCTCGACCGAGCGCAGGTGCAGGGTCTTGCCATGACCATCAGTAAGCGGGTGGGCACAGCCATCCATGTGCGCCTCCAGCAGGTAGATGCCACCTTCGATGGAGATCAGGTTGAGTGCGTCGATATGCCCGGCATGGGCGTGTAGCGACAAGTCTTGCAGATTCATGGCGATATCCTCGGGCAAGCAAAGCTATACAAAAATCTATACAAATACAATTTTTGTACAACAACAGAAAAGCACAAGGCACAACGCAAACCGCCCGTCCGTTTTGCAACGGCCGGGCGGCGAGGACGCATTAGTGAAGGATCAGCTCGATTCGTACTTGGTCAGCTTATCCAGATAACCCATGGCGAAGGCCGAGAGGACGAAGGCCATGTGAATGATCACGTACCACATCAACTTGCTGTCGGGGATGTTCTGCGCATTCATAAACACTTTGAGTAGATGGATCGAGGAGATCGCCACGATGGAGGCCGCCACTTTCATCTTCAGCGAACTG
The DNA here is from genome assembly GCF_963970955.1 of Pseudomonas sp. EA_35y_Pfl2_R111. Taxonomy (NCBI): domain Bacteria; kingdom Pseudomonadati; phylum Pseudomonadota; class Gammaproteobacteria; order Pseudomonadales; family Pseudomonadaceae; genus Pseudomonas; species Pseudomonas sp. EA_35y_Pfl2_R111. Next base: position 1,216,926 of record NZ_CAXAOM010000001.1, read on the forward strand.
GAGTCCATCTTGCCCAGCCAACTGAGCTTCTCGGTACCCTCTTTGATATCCAGCTGGGAAACGAAGTTCTCGTAACCGGAAATCATCACCATCACCAACAGGCCGCCGACCAGCGCCATATCAATCAGCGAGAGGATCACCAGAATCAGATCCGCCTCGGCCATACCGAAGACGTTGGGCAGAATGTGGAAGACTTCCTGAAAGAACTTCAGCGCCAGTGCCAGCAGACCCAGCGAGAGGCCAAAGTAGATAGGCGCCAACAGCCAGCGCGAGGCATACATGGCATTTTCGATAAAGCGTTCCATAAGGGCTCACTCAGGGTTCAAGACTGCCGGCGAGTATACCCAGCGCCCTCGCTCAGACAACCCTGGAGTGTGGCAATCGATGACCGTGCAGGTTATCCCCGACAACTGTGGATAACCTTGTGGGCAGGCTCAGGATCAATGGCTGCAAGCCAGTCGTCTGCAGGGTTGGGTGCACCTGGTCAAATACTCGACAAACGCCCGCTCAGGTTTCCGGCTGAAACTGGTAATCACCCAGGTGATGACCGCGTTCGCCATTCAAACGACGCAGCTCGGCCTGGATATGCAGCCGCCAGATGGGCACATCGGTAGATTGCTCGTAGCCCATACCGCGCAGGTTTTCAGCGATATCCGTGAGGATACTTTCGGCAGCAAAAGCCCCGTGAAATGGGCCCTGCGCCTTGATCGTAGAAGGCTGCGCACCGGCCATGCCGGCGGCGCAGATCAGTGTCCAGAGGCCATTGTTGCCGGCCAGCGGCAACACCACGCATTCGATACGAGTATCCAGGCCCAGACAGTGGCGAGTGAGATTGAGGCTGCGCGACATGGCGACGACCCTCTCAGGAGCAGGCCTTCAGCCTACACCCGAGCAACCGCCAGTGGGAAGCCAACAGTTATCCCCGCTTGCTGTGGATAACTGTGTGGATGAAGTGAGGAAAAGCCGGCCCGAGCCAGTCGCACGGGCCGGCGGCGCAATTCGCTCAGTGACTGACCAGCCACCGGGCGAATTGTCGCAGCCGGTCGGTCATTCAGCAGCGGGCTTTTTCGTCCGCGGCTTCTTCTCCTTGACCGCAGCAGCCGGTTCTTCCTTCTTCGGCTCTTCCTTGTCGTCCTCTTCCATCCCCATGGCAGCGATATCGCGCAGGCGCTCAACCACCCGTGCGTTGACGCTGCCCGCCGGGAATTGCCCCTGTTCATTGGGCGAACCGGCATCCGTGCCGACCAGCAGGCTCAACGCCTCATCGACCTGACGCACCGCATAGATATGAAACTGCCCGGCCCGTACCGCCTGCAGCACGCGCTCGTCGAGCATCAGGGTGGTGACGTTGGAGTGCGGGATGATCGCACCCTGCTCGCCGGTCAGGCCGCGGGCCTCACACAGACGGAAGAAGCCTTCGATCTTCTCGTTGACCCCGCCAACCGCCTGCACCTCGCCGAACTGGTTGATCGAGCCGGTAATGGCGAAACACTGCTTGAGCGGGGTGCGCGACAAGGCCGAGATCAATGTGCAGACCTCACCGAGCGAGGCGCTGTCACCGTCGACATAGCCGTAGGACTGCTCCAAGGCGATGCTCGCGGAGATTTCAAGAGGGAACTCCTGGGCATAGCGGCTACCGAGATAACCGGTGAGGATCATCACGCCCTTGGAGTGAATCGGCTGGCCAAGGTTGACCTCACGCTCGATGTCGACGATGCCGCTGCCGCCCGGATAGACCGTGGCGGAAATCCGCGCCGGCACGCCGAAGGCAGAGTCGCCGACTTCCAGCACGGTCAGGCCGTTGCACTTGCCCACCGCGGCACCGGCGGTGTCGATCAAGATGATCCCGGCCAGCATGTCGTCGATGATCCGCGCCGAGACGCGGCCGGTGCGAGTGGCCTTGGCCTTTAGCGCACGCTCGATATGCCCGGCGTCGGTCACCTCGTCCCCGGCCAGACTACGGATAAAGTCGGCTTCGCTGATCAGCTGGAACAGATCACCAATACGCGCCGACAAACGCCCCTGGTGCTCAGCCAGTCGCGCGCTATAGGTCGCCACGCGCGCCACGGCAGCCGCGGTCAACGGCGCCATGCCCTCTTCCGAGGTGCGGGTTTTCATTAGCTGGGCGAACTGCTCCAGACTGTCATCGGCAAGCGGGATGTCCTCATCAAAGTCGACCAGCACGCGGAACATTTCCTGGAAGTCCGGATCGTGGTCCTGCAACGCGTAATACAGCTGGCGCGAGCCAATGATCAACATCTTGAGCTGCAACGGGATGACCTGAGGATTGAGGGTCACGGTGGCGATGCGCCCGAGATCGCCCAACGGCGACTCCATCTTCAACTGGCGCGATTGCAGGGCGCGCTTGAGCGCATCCCAGACAAACGGCTCGCCAAGCATCTTCTCCGCTTCAAGAACCAGGAAGCCGCCGTTGGCGCGATGCAGCGCACCGGGACGCAGCTGACGGTAGCTGGTGTAGAGCGCGCCTTGGTCGGTGTTGTATTCGATGCGCCCGAACAGGTTGTCGTAGGTCGGGTGCGGCTCGAACACCACGGGCGCACCGCCCTGGGCGTGATGGCCGACCACCAGGCTCGGGCAGTACTGTTCTTCAAGCAACTTGCGGGTTTGGGCGTCAATACGCTCCACTTCGACCAGCTGATCAACCACGGTCTTTAGCAGGTTGATCTGCATCGCTTGCAAATAGGCGCAGACCTCGGCGTTTTCCGCGTATTTCTGCGACAGTGGTGCGAGCAGCGGCTGCAAGGCAACGGTTATGGTTTCTTCATTAAGCTGGCGCAGCAGGTTGCTCGACTCACGCTTCCACTGTGGCAGGCTGGCCAGTTCCTCATTGAGGCGCTCTTCCAGGTTGGCAATATCGGCATGGAAGCGCTCGCGCTCGGCTTCTGGCAACTGGGCGAACTCAGCTTCATCCAACGCCTTACCATCAAGCATCGGCGTGAAGGCGATATTGCTGCTGTCGCGGTACAGCGCCACGCTTTTTTCCAACGACAGGCGCTCGATCACATCCAACGCCTGGTCGTAGCGCTTGTTGAAGGCGCGGTCGATGGCGTTCTTCTTCTGCTGGAACGAGGGGTGCTCGAACACCGCCGGGAAGGTCGCCAGCAGATTGTCGATCAGGCCGTTGATGTCAGCAAGAAACTCGCCAGCAGTGCCAGACGGCAGCTCCAGCGCACGCGGCTCGCGCGGCTCATCAAAATGGTTGACGTACAGCCGGTCAGCCGGGGTCTCCAGGCGCTTGGCTTCAGCCTTGAGGTAGCGTTTGACGAAAGAAAAGCGGCCGGTGCCGGGCTCGCCCATGACAAATACGTTATACCCAGGGCGCGGCATGGCCACGCCGAACTGCAACGCCTCGACGGCGCGCTCCTGACCCAATACACCACGGAAGGGTTCCAGGTCTTCGGTATTGGTGAAGTTGAACTGCTCAGGAGAAAACGGACGGGTAAGTGCTTCAGGTGCCAACCGCAAATGGGCTGCGACGGAGTCTGGCATTGGAAATCCTTGGACGGGGGCCTGGTGGAAATCATGGCCGCATCGGCCGCGCTCCACAAGCCAATAAGCGCGATCCTGTGCACGTACGCCTGCGCGCAACGCACAAGAGCTCGCGCAACGTGCGCCCAGGCAGGCTGTTGGCTAAAACCCAGAAACAAAAACGGAGCCTTGCGGCTCCGTTCTGTTGAACAGCGTGGCTTACTGCGCCAGCTTCTTGTAACGCACGCGGTGCGGCTGTGCAGCAGCATCGCCGAGACGCTTCTTACGGTCAGCTTCGTACTCGGTGTAGTTGCCTTCGAAGAACTCGATATGCGAGTCATCTTCGTACGCCAGGATGTGGGTCGCCACGCGATCCAGGAACCAGCGATCGTGGGAGATCACAATCGCCGCGCCTGGGAAGTCGAGCAGCGCCTCTTCCAGCGAACGTAGGGTTTCCACGTCGAGGTCGTTGGACGGTTCGTCGAGCAGCAATACGTTGGCGCCCTCTTTCAGGGTCAACGCCAGGTGCAAGCGACCGCGCTCACCACCGGAGAGGTCCTTGACGAACTTCTGCTGGTCGCCGCCTTTGAAGTTGAAGCGACCGACGTAGGTGCGCGACGGCACTTCATAGTTGCCGATCTTGATCATGTCGGAGCCGCCGGACACGGCTTCCCACACGCTCTTGCTACCGTCGAGGTCGTCGCGGCTCTGATCGACACAAGCCAGCTGCACGGTTTCACCGATCTCGATGCTGCCCGAGTCCGGCTGTTCCTTGCCCATCAGCATGCGGAACAGGGTCGACTTACCGGCGCCGTTACCGCCGATCACACCAACGATGGCACCCTTGGGCATGCTGAACGACAGGTTGTCGATCAGCGCGCGCTCGCCGTAGCCCTTGCTGACATTAACGAAGTCGATGACCTTGTCGCCCAGACGCGGGCCCACCGGGATATAGATTTCGTTGGTCTCGCTGCGTTTCTGGAATTCCTGCGACTGCATCTCTTCGAAACGCTGCAGACGTGCCTTGGATTTCGACTGGCGGGCTTTGGCGCCTTTGCGCACCCACTCCAGTTCTTCCTTCATGGCTTTTTCATGAGCCGACTGTTGCTTGGATTCCTGGGCCAGACGGTTCGATTTAGCCTCCAGCCAACCGGAGTAGTTGCCCTCGTACGGAATACCGGCGCCGCGGTCGAGTTCAAGAATCCAACCGGCGACGTTATCCAGGAAGTACCGGTCGTGGGTAATCGCCACCACGGTGCCCTGGAAGTCATGGAGGAAGTGCTCCAGCCAAGCCACCGAGTCGGCATCCAAGTGGTTGGTCGGCTCGTCCAGCAGCAACATGTCGGGGGCCGAGAGCAGCAGGCGGCACAGCGCCACACGACGCTTTTCACCACCGGAAAGCACGGCGACCTTGGCGTCCCAGGCCGGCAGACGCAAGGCGTCGGCGGCAACTTCCAGCTGACGCTCAAGGTTATGGCCGTCGCTGGTCTGCAAGATGGCTTCGAGCTTGGCCTGTTCGGCGGCCAGCTTGTCGAAGTCGGCATCCGGCTCGGCGTAAGCGGCGTACACCTGATCCAGACGCGCCTGGGCGTCCTTGATATGGCTGACGGCCTCTTCCACCACTTCGCGCACGGTCTTGCTCGGGTCGAGCTGCGGCTCCTGCGGCAAGTAGCCGATATTCAGCTCCGGCATCGGCCGGGCTTCGCCATTGAACTCGGTATCGACCCCCGCCATGATTTTCAGCAGGGTGGATTTGCCCGAACCGTTGAGGCCGAGTACGCCGATCTTCGCGCCAGGGAAGAACGACAGGGAGATGTCTTTGAGAATTTCCCGCTTCGGCGGCACCACTTTGCCGAGTCGATGCATGGTGAAGACGTACTGAGCCAAACTGAATACCTCGCAAAAAACGTAAAAAAATTGCGCCCATCTTATGACAGATAGGGGTGAATCGACCATTTACATATCGAAGCAATCGCTAAGGCAGCCAAGCAAGCCACTGATCGCCCTCATTGGCCTGTCAATGAAGTGAGAAGCCTGAAACTCTCGAGTCGATGAGGCGTGAAGAAATACGCCTTTCAGCGCAGCTTTGGAACTGACCCATTCGCCGCGCCCACGGTCTCAACGATAAGTGAATCGCTCAGTGGAGCTGCGGATGACCGCTTTCGATTGGCAACGCATGTTGATGGATAATTTTTCCGTGCTGTTCTTGGGCGAGGTCGCGCTCCGTGCGCTCTTCGCTTTCGTTGTCGTATTTCTGTTTCTCAAGGTCAGCGGTCGCCGTGGCATCCGCCAGTTGTCGCTGTTCGAGCTGGTCATGATCCTAACGCTGGGTTCGGCAGCTGGTGACGTATCGTTTTACGAAGATGTACCGCTGCTACCGGTGGCCGTGGTGTTCGCCACGCTTCTACTACTTTATCGAACCACCGTTCTCTTGATGAGCCATAGCACACGGCTTTCGAACTGGTTGGAAGGCAAGCCCGTGACGATCATCAAAGACGGGCTGTATGAACTGAGCAGCCTGGATCGCCTGAATATTTCTTCCGATGAGTTTTTCATGGAGCTGCGCCAACAGAGCGTCGACCACCTCGGCCAAGTTCGCCTCGGCATCCTTGAAACCGATGGCGATATCAGCCTCTATTTCTACGCTGCCGAGGAAACCAGACCGGGGCTTTCAGTGCTGCCTCCCGAACACCGGGCAGTGTATGAGCGTGTGCCTGCTAGTGATCTCTATGCCTGTATCCGTTGCGGGAACACGCAACTCGTCGAAGGCCAGCAGCACACCCTCTGCGTGCGCTGTGATCACAGCAGCTGGTCGCCCGCGCTGAGGCATTCGCGGCTACGCTGACACCCCTGAGGCCGTTAAAGCTTCACCGCACTCAACTGCAACCACAGCGAAAACGCCCCCAGCACGCCCCAGAACACGGCGAACAGCCAGGGGGAGCGCAGCGAGAACAGCAGCGATTTGTAATAGCTGTCCTTGTTCGACTCCTGCTCACTGAACAATGGCGAGTCATCGTAGGCGTGGCCGAACTTGGGATCACTGCGCAGCAGGTGGTCCTGCTTGAAATGCCAGTGGCCGATGATGTTTGCCGACGCCTTGATACCTGGCCAGGCGTGCAGTGAGCTGACGATACCCAACAGCGCCAGGAGGGCCGGCACCACCAGGGTGAAAAGATCGCCCCATTTCGTGTTGAGGTTAGCCATGGAAGAGGCATAGGCAATCACCAGAAACGACTGCGCCGACAGGTAGGCATTGGTCCGATTGGCCAGCAGACTGGTTTCGTACTGGATTTCCCGGCGGTAGAAATCCAACCGCTCTCTCGGCGTACCGAACATCAGTGGATCGGATGCTGGGTTTGCGTCGACGGCGGGGTTCTCGGAAGAAATGATTCTGGACACGTTCATTACCGCGATACAGGGAGTAGATCAGCACTATCTCGGCGCCGAGCCATTAGCGCTCTGTTACCGCAGACGGGGCCGGTTCTGCCAACCGCCCACCGCGGCGCCAGAAGCAGCGTTGCGCGGCAAGCTGGGTAAGCCGCTGCCAGCAAGAGTACCTGTCGGCAACGGCGCGCAGCATCAGGAGTTCATAGTGGCGGCCTGGTTACCACCTTGTTCGGCGATCTTGGTCAACTTCTCATCGATGGATTTCTCTTCAGTCAGGGTGTCCTTGAGAAGTTGAATGGCGGCGACCTTCAAACCGATGTGCTTGGCCATGGCGATCAACGTGCCGTAGCTGGCGATTTCGTAATGCTCGACCTTCTGCGCGGCACCGATCAGACCGGCATCGAGCACTGGACCTTTATCGATTTCTTCCATCAACTCCTTGGACTCTTCAACGAGCCCTTCCATCGCCACGCACTTCATGCGTTTGAGCTTGAGCCCGGCCAGTTCGACCAATTGATCGATTCGTTCGATCTGCCCTTGCGTCTCTTCCAAGTGTGCAGTGAAGGCATCGGCCAGCAAGGGGTTGGTAGCGGCGCGGGCCATGCGCGGCAGCGCTTTGGTGATCTGCTTCTCGGCGCTATACATATCGGAAAGTTCATGGACGAACAGGTCTTCAATCGTTTTGCGAGCCATCGTAATTCTCCTTGAGACTTTACGTTCACAAGCCTGGACGGCGGTTTCCTCGCCCAATATTCGTGTGTGACTGGCCGTCGCAATAATGAGTTCAGACTCTTTGAGCGGCGCACAACCGACGCGCCAGGGACGCCTGGCACCGTGCGTGGTGATGGCACCCGTTCGCCGCCCTTCCGCGCGGAAGGTTTCTGCAGGTTTGGGCCTGTCGACGGGCCGAAAGCCACAACAACCTTGCTACTCGACGAGGTAACGCGCTACCGGCGAAACCGTCACCAAGCCCCAGGAATATTGTGTAACTACACTTCAGAATCCCCAGGGCACGCCGACTATCTGAATGGCCGTCCACTAACCAGCGAGTCTCCCGTCATGTTCAACACGCATTTAAAGAAGGAACTGGAAGCGCTTCGGGAAGAGAATTCCAAGAACCAGCAAATCAAGGAATCGATCTATGCGGAGATGCTGGTGCTGGAGCTGGACGCGCGTGGGCATATCATCTTCGCCAACGAGCATTTCGTCCGGGAAATGCTGCACCGCCGCGAGGACCTGATCGGCCGTTCGATAGAAGATTTCATCCCAGATTCTTTCCGCCGCGAAGCCAACTACAGCAAGCTCAAGACCGCGTTGGCGCGCGGCGAGCACGTTAGCGGTGCCTACCGCATGCTGCGCGCCAATGGCGAGGAAGCCTGGCTGCGCTCGATCTGGCAGCCGCTGAAAAACAGCAAGGGCCAGGCCACGGGCTTCACCCTGTGCGCCAATGACCTGACCCGCACCATCGAGACCTCGAAGGAGCATGAGGGCCTGATTAATGCCCTGCTGCGCTCAACCGCCGTCATCGAATTCAATCTCAAGGGTGAGGTGCTGACCGCCAATGACCGCTTCCTCCAGGGCATGGGCTATCGCCTGGAACAGATCAAGGGCAAGCACCACAGCATGTTTTGCGAGCCAGAGGAGTACAACTCCCCCGCTTACCGCGAATTCTGGGCTCAGCTCAACCGTGGCGAATTCGTCGCCCACCGCTTCAAGCGTGTAGACGCCATGGGCCGCGTGGTTTGGCTCGAAGCCTCTTACAACCCGGTACACGACGCCCACAACAAACTCTACAAAGTGGTGAAATTTGCCACGGTGATCACCGACCAGGTGGAGCGGGAGGAAGAAGTGGCGGCCGCAGCCAGCATCGCCTACGGCACCTCGCAGCAGACTGACGCCACCGCCAAGAAAGGCGCTGCGGTGATCAGCGAGACCGTGACAGTGATGCGCCGCATCTCTGATCAGGTGCAGGAAGCGGCGCAAGGCATCGAGGCACTGGATAAGCAATCGCAGTTGATCAGCTCGATCATCAAGACCATCAGCGGCATTGCCGGCCAGACCAACCTGCTGGCACTCAACGCGGCCATTGAGGCGGCCCGAGCGGGCGAACAGGGTCGCGGTTTCGCGGTGGTGGCCGATGAGGTCCGGCAACTGGCCGGACGCACCAGCCAGGCGGCCGAGGAGATCGTCGAGGTGGTGCAAAAAAACCAGAGCCTGGCGCAAACGGCAGTGGACAGCATGGCCAGTAGCCGCGAGCAGGCGGAACAAGGGCTGCACCTGGCCAACGAGGCCGGAGCAGTAATCGTTGAAATCCAAGACGGCGCGCAAAAGGTGGTCGATGCTGTCGGCCAGTTCGCCAATCAATTGAAGAGCTGATTGGCGGATCGCTGGCACTAACCCGGGTTCGCAAACGACGCTCGTCGGCCGCACTGGCACTTTGCCACGTTTATGGCATGCTAGCCGCCCCTTGGCTGCCGGCCGTTTCGCGCACCCGCCAGGGACCCGCACATTGCCGCCAAGCCCCCAGGATGTACGTCTTTGCCAACAGTCACGCCCCCAACCACGCCGCGTACTCCTGGCGCCCCGCCGGCTGAGGCGATGCGTGGGCCGACCCGCGGCGCACTGGTGGTGCTGGTCCTGAGCATGCTGGTGCTGCTGCTCTGGCAACTGCGTCAGGAATCCCAGCAACTGCTGGACAATCAACGCCAACTTGGCCTGGCCTACAGCTCGCAGCTGGCCAACCATTTGAGCCTGAACATGGCGCTCAAGGCCAGCGCCGGCCAGGCCCTTCTGCAACCCCATGTACTGCCGCCGAAGAACCCAGATGAACTGGAAGAGCTGCTACATACGTTGCGCGGCGTATTCCCAACCCTACGCAGCCTGGCCTGGCTGAATGGCCAGGGCCGCATTGTCGCCGACAGCCATACCCCAACCGAAGATGCGCTGTACCTGGCTGAATTGCTGCAGCGTGGCGCCCGTGAAAGCTTCTTCTATACCTTCAGCGCCAACGACCATGGCCGCATCTATCTGTTGCTGCGACATAACCCCGACAGCGCCGCCAGCGGTTTCTGGGTGTTGCGTCTGACCAACAAAGCCTTGATCAGTTGGCTGCATGAACACCATCAAAGCCCGCACCAATGGCAGCTGGAAGACCGCAACGTGCAGCGAGTCATTGCCAACAACAGCTCGCAGGCTTCCGGCACCTCATCAGTGGCCCCCCCGGTTACCGCAGAAAACCTCGACCAGAGCATGCTGGAGACGCCACTCAAGGGCAGCGACTGGCAGCTGCGCGCGCTATTCAATGAGCGCAAGGTACGTGCGCAACAACTGCCGCAACAGGCCAGCAAATTGCTGCTGTTTATCCTCTGCGCCACCCTTACGCTGCTGGCCCTGTATCGCCTGTTGAATGAGCAGCGCAGCCTGCATGCGCTAAACACCGCTTCACGGCGCTCGCTGCAGCAAGCCGCCAGTGTGCTGGGCGCCATCGAAGAGCGCGTGCTGGTCACCGACAGCAACGGCCAGCTGCAATACCTCAACCCACAGGCCGAGGCGATGTTCGGCCTGAGCAACGACGAGGCGCGCGACTGGCATCTGCTCAAGCTGCTGCCGCGCCTTGACCCGCTGCTGCTGCATGACACCGCCCTGCACAACGATCTCGGCCCCGACCTGGTGGAGATCCAGCAGAACGGCGTCGTTCACCTGTACGACATCAGCCGCAGCGACCTCAGCGAGGACAACAAGCGCACCGGTTTTGTCTGGGTGCTGCGCGATGTCACCGAAGAACAGCACGCCTCGCAGGTGCTGCAGGAAACCCGCCGGCGTTATCAGGACATCTTCGACGGTACCGGCACTGCGCTGTGCGTGCTCGACCTGGCCGAGCTGCAGCGCTATCTGCAACAGCAGCAATTGCGCAGCATGACAAGCCTGCAGCGTTGGCTGGAGGCCGACCCGCAGCACCATGTTGAGCTCTGTCAGCGTATGCGCCTGACCGAAACCAACCATGTAGCCCTGCAACTGCTTGGCGTCGACTCCAATCAGCAAGCCTGGCAGCACCTGTTCAACAGCGGCCCGCTGCGCCCGGAAGGCTTCCGCATGCAGCTGGTCAATGCCCTCCTGAGCGGTGGCGGCCAGTTGGAGATGGAACGGCAGATCTGCACCCCGCAAGGCCACGAACGCCATCTTTGGTTGCTGATGCACCTGCCGGAAAGCATCGACGATCTGCAGGCCGTAACCCTCAGCATCAGCGACATCACCAACCGCAAGCGCATTGAAACCTCGCTGATCGAACGCGAGCGCTTCTGGTCCGATGTGGTCAGCGCGGTGCCCGACACCATCTATGTGCACGACATCGCCGGCAAACGGGTGATGTACAGCAACAACCACCTCGGCCCGCAGCTGGGCTACAGCAAGGCGGAAATGCTTCAGTTCGGCGAGCGGCTTTGGGAGAAAATTCTCCACCCTGACGATGTCGAGTTGTATCAGCGCATGCGCAATATTCAGCAAGTGCAGGGCAATGGCCTGCTGATGCAATTCGAATTGCGCTGGCGGCACCGCGATGGCAGCTGGCATTGGTTTGATATCCGCGAGCAGGCCCTTTCGCGCGACACCAAGGGTCGGGTCAGCCGGCTGATCGGCGTGGCCAAGGACATCACCGAGCAGATCACCCACAGCGAATCCCTGCGCACCAGCGAGCAACGCTATCGCCTGCTGGCAGAGAGCATCAGCGACGTGATCTTCTCAACCGGCAGCGACCTGCAGCTCAATTACGTCAGTCCCTCGGTGATGCCGGTGCTCGGCTATGACAGCGAGTGGGCACTGGCCAACGGCTTCCAGAATCTGGCCACCAACCCGCGCCAACTGATCGGTTTCTACGCCCTGCTCGACCGCGTGCGTAATGCGCTCGGTGATCCGCAACGACTGGCTGAACTGCGTGCGGAGTTTCTCCCGCAGTTATTCGTTTTTGACGCCCTGCGCGCCGATGGCCAGAAGATTCCGGTGGAGCTGCGCCTGGTGCCCATGTGGGATGACAGCGGACGCTTTGAAGGCCTGCTGGGCGTGGGCCGCGACATCAGCCTGCAACGCCGCGCGGAGAAAGACCTGCGCATGGCTGCCACGGTTTTTGAGCACTCCACGGCGGCGATTCTGGTCACCGATCCGGCCGGCTATATCGTTCAGGTCAACAATGCCTTCAGCCGGGTCAGCGGCTACAGCTCCAAGCAAATTCTCGACCAGCTGCCGAGCATGCTCACCGCCGATACCCAGCAAGCCAGCCACCTGGCCTATGTGGTCAAACAGCTCAACCAGCAAGGCAGCTGGGAAGGCGAAGTGTGGCTCAAGCGCAGGAGCGGCGAGAAATTCCCGGCTTGGGTCGGCATCACCGCAGTCAAGGACGATGAAGGCGACCTGGTCAGCTATGTGTGTTTCTTCAGCGATATCAGCGAGCGCAAGGCCAGCGAACAGCGCATCCACCGCCTGGCCTACTACGACGCCCTGACTCAGCTGCCTAACCGTACGCTGTTCCAAGATCGCCTGCACAGCGCCCTGCAGCATGGCGAACGGCACCAGGAATGGGTGGTGCTGATGTTCCTCGACCTCGATCGTTTCAAACCGATCAACGACTCCCTCGGTCACGCCGCCGGCGACCGCATGCTCAAGGAAGTGGCCGTCCGCCTGTGCGCCTGCGTTGACAGTGACGACACCGTGGCACGCATGGGCGGCGACGAATTCACCCTGCTACTGCAATCCCAGAGCCAGCGTGAAATCGCTCTGACCCGCGCGATCCACGTCGGCGAGCAAATACTCGCCAGCCTGGCACAGCCGTTTGTTCTCGAAGGCCGCGAGTTCTTCGTCACCGCCAGTATCGGCATCGCCTTGAGCCCGCAGGATGGTAACGAGCTAAGTCAGCTGATGAAAAACGCCGACACGGCGATGTATCACGCCAAGGAACGCGGCAAGAACAACTTCCAGTTCTACCAGGCCGACATGAACGCCAGCGCGCTGCAACGCCTGGAGCTGGAAAGCGACCTGCGTCATGCCCTCGAACAGGGCGAATTCAGGCTCTATTACCAGCCGCAATTCTCCGGTGACGGCAAGCGCCTGACCGGGGCCGAAGCGCTCTTGCGCTGGCAGCATCCTACCCGCGGCCTGGTACCGCCGAACGACTTTATTCCAGTGCTCGAAGAACTGGGTCTGGTGGTACAGGTCGGCGATTGGGTCCTGCGCGAAGCCTGCCGGCAACTGGCCGAATGGCACCAGGCAAAGATTCGCGTACCGAAAATATCGGTCAACCTCTCGGCGCGCCAGTTTGCCGAAGGCGATCTGCACCTGCGCGTGGCGCAGATCATCGAACACAGCGGCATTCCCGCCGACCGCCTGGAGCTGGAGCTGACCGAGAGCATTCTGATGGAGGACGTGGCCAACGCCATGCAAACCCTCAGCAGCCTCAAGCAGCTCGGCGTATGCATCGCCATCGACGACTTCGGCACCGGCTACAGCTCGCTGAACTACCTCAAGCAGTTCCCCATCGACGTGCTAAAGATCGACCGCAGCTTTGTCGATGGCCTGCCCCACGGCGAACAGGACGGGCAAATCGCGCGCGCGATCATCGCCATGGCTCACAGCCTCAACCTCACGGTAATCGCCGAAGGTGTGGAAACCCTGGCCCAGCTGGATTTCCTGCGCGGCCACGACTGCGACGAAGTGCAAGGCTTCCTGCTCGGCAGGCCAATGCCAGCGCACCAGTTCACCGCCCTGTTTACCGGCTCCGCGCTGTTTATGCTCGGCTGATGTGCGCCCGCGCATGAGCCCCGCTTGTCCGCCAGATGACCACGCTTCATATGCCTGTTTCTCACGGATGGGGTAGAATTCGCCCCCTCTTTCTACCGCCCAGCTGATTTTCTCAGGGGAATGCTATGTTCAGCCGTGATTTGACTATCGCCCGTTATGACGCCGAATTGTTTGCCGCGATGGAGCAAGAAGCCCAGCGCCAGGAACATCACATCGAGCTGATCGCCTCGGAGAACTACACCAGCCCAGCGGTGATGGAAGCCCAGGGTTCGGTACTGACCAACAAGTACGCCGAAGGCTACCCAGGCAAGCGTTACTACGGCGGTTGCGAATACGTCGACATCGTCGAGCAGCTGGCCATCGACCGTGCCAAGGAACTGTTCGGCGCCGACTACGCCAACGTCCAGCCGCACTCCGGTTCGCAAGCTAACAGCGCCGTGTATATGGCCCTGCTGGAAGCTGGCGACACCGTACTGGGCATGAGCCTGGCCCACGGCGGCCACCTGACCCACGGCGCCAGCGTCAGCTTCTCCGGCAAGATGTACAACGCCGTGCAGTACGGCATCGACAACGTCACCGGCCTGATCGATTACGACGAAGTCGAGCGCCTGGCCGTTGAGCACAAGCCGAAGATGATCATTGCCGGCTTCAGCGCCTACTCGCAGATTCTCGACTTCCCACGCTTCCGCGCCATCGCGGACAAAGTCGGCGCTTACCTGTTCGTCGACATGGCTCACGTAGCCGGTCTGGTTGCTGCTGGCGTGTACCCGAACCCGGTGCCGTTCGCCGACGTGGTCACCACCACCACCCACAAAACCCTGCGCGGCCCGCGCGGCGGCCTGATCCTCGCGCGTGCTAACGAAGCGCTGGAGAAGAAATTCAACTCGGCGGTATTCCCAGGCGGCCAAGGTGGCCCGCTGGAGCACGTAATCGCCGCCAAGGCCGTGTGCTTCAAAGAAGCCCTGCAGCCTGAGTTCAAGGCCTACCAGCAGCAAGTGATCAAGAACGCCCAGGCCATGGCCAGCGTGTTTATCGAAAACGGCTACGACGTGGTTTCCGGCGGTACCGAGAACCACCTTTTCCTGCTCAGCCTGATCAAGCAAGACATCACTGGTAAAGACGCCGACGCCGCCCTAGGCCGCGCCTTTATCACTGTGAACAAGAACAGCGTGCCGAACGACCCGCGCTCGCCGTTCGTCACCTCCGGCCTGCGTATCGGCACCCCAGCCGTAACCACCCGCGGCTTCAAGGAAGACGAGTGCCGCGCACTGGCTGGCTGGATCTGCGAGATCCTCGCCAATCTGGGCGACGACGCGGTTGAAGCGCGCGTGCGCGAGCAGGTCAAAGCGGTCTGCGCCAAGTTCCCGGTTTACGGCAACTAAGTCTCTGAACCGCTGTCGAAAAGCCCGCCTTCTGGCGGGCTTTTTTATATCTGCCAGGTAGCTCTCAAGCACAGATAAAATCAAGCCATCGCCAGCAGCCTTGGCTATAGTGGATAAAACCTCGCAGGAGTTTCTTTGCATGAGCGAAACAGCCAATGAGCGTCGGCGCTTTCACCGCATCGCTTTTGACGCCCCCACCGAGATAGTGCAAGGGGAGCGGCGCTGGGCGGTCGAACTGCATGACGTATCGCTGAAAGGTCTGCTGATCAAGCGCCCCGACGGCTGGAATGGCGACCCAAATCAGCCATTCGAAGCCAATATCCAATTGGCCGACGACACCCGCGTGCTGATGGAGGTGGTGCTGACCCGCACCCAGGCCGACCTGCTCGGCTTTGTCTGCCGGCATATCGACCTCGACTCGATCAGCCACCTGCGCCGCCTAGTCGAGCTCAACCTCGGCGATGACAGCCTGCTGGAGCGCGAACTCGCTGCCCTAGGCGAAGACGACGAGTAAACCAAAAGGAGGCCGAGGCCTCCTTTTTTCATCCTGCCTGCGCGGGTTTAGAACGTGTTTACGATTTCGCGAGCTAGAGCCAGACAAGGCAAAAACAGCCGAGAAACGCAGCGCAGCGGAGTAACAGCCAACGGCTGACCCGCAGGGTGAGCGAAGCGAATCACGCGCAGTTTACGAGCTGTAAATGAGCATTCCGAAGCTGTTTTTAACGCCAGATGGCCGACGCGCAGCAGATCGTAAACAGGTTCTTACTCGAACAACGCATCCAGCGCTTGCTCCAGGCGCGTTACGGCAATCACCTGTAAACCCGGCGGCGGATCTTTCGGCGCATTGCCCTTGGGCACGATGGCGCGCTTGAAGCCGTGCTTGGCCGCCTCCTTAAGACGCTCCTGACCGCTCGGCACCGGGCGGATCTCGCCAGACAGCCCCACCTCGCCAAACACCAGCAGATCATGCGGCAGTGGCTTGTTACGCAGGCTGGAAATCACCGCGGCCATCAGCGCCAGATCCGATGCGGTCTCCAGCACCTTGACCCCGCCCACCACGTTTAGGAATACGTCCTGATCATAGGTCGGGATGCCGCCATGCCGGTGCAGCACGGCCAGGAGCATAGCCAGACGGTTCTGATCCAACCCCAGGGTGACACGGCGCGGGTTGGCCATATGGCTGGTGTCGACCAGCGCCTGCACTTCCACCAACATCGGCCGGGTGCCTTCCCAGGTAGCCATCACCACGCTGCCCGGCACTTCTTCCTGGGCGCGGGTGAGGAAGATCGCCGAGGGGTTGGTGACCTCTTTCAGGCCCTTGTCGGTCATGCCGAACACGCCCAGTTCGTTGATCGCACCAAAGCGGTTCTTCACCGCGCGTAGCAAGCGCAGACGACCATCAGACTCGCCCTCGAAATACAGCACGGTATCGACCATGTGTTCGAGTACACGCGGGCCGGCCAGAGCACCTTCCTTGGTCACGTGGCCAACCAGGAAGATCGCCGTGCCACTCTGCTTGGCAAAGCGCACCAGCAACGCCGCACTTTCGCGCACCTGGGCGACGCCGCCGGGGGCCGATTGCAGTTGTTCGGTAAAGATGGTCTGAATCGAGTCGATCACCATCACCTTGGGCTTTTCCAGCCGTGCGGTGGCGATGATGCTTTCAATGCAGGTTTCGGTCATCACCTTGAGCTTGTCTTCCGGAAGACCCAGGCGGCGTGCGCGCATGGCCACCTGCTGCTGGGATTCCTCACCAGTGACATACAGCGCGGGAAAGCGCGTGGCGATATTGCACAGGGTCTGCAAGAGGATGGTCGACTTGCCGATACCGGGGTCGCCGCCAATCAGCACCACCGAACCGTCCACCAGGCCGCCGCCGAGCACCCGATCCAGCTCGCCGGAGGCAGTGGAGAAACGCGGCACTTCCTCAACACTGACCTCGGCCAGGGTCTTGATCTGTACCTGATCACCCGCCCAACCAGCACGCCCGCTGGGAGTGGCCGCATTGGCTTCGAGCAGGGTTTCGACCAGGGTATTCCAAGCCCCGCACTCGCCGCACTGGCCGGCCCATTTCGGGAAGGTGGCGCCGCACTCGGTGCAGCCATACATGCGCTTGGCCTTGGCCATGCCGGACTCCTATAAACGCTGAGCCCGGATCATACGAAATAGCTGGATATATTTACAGTCCCGCGCACCTACGATTTGCAGCCGTTGCCACAGCCACAACATTGCCCTGCGGAGCGTTTAAGCCGGCGCGCGAGATCATCCTTGAGGCCAACGCGTTCCTGCTTGAGGGCAAGCAGTGCATCGTCAGCCAGCAGTTCGCCGCCCGCCTCAATCCGGCAGATGCGTTTATCCAGGGTTTCGTAGGTGTCGGCCAGGCGGGCGAAGTCGGCGTCGCCCTGGCGCAGCTCATGCAGCGCGCCGCGCAGTTCGGGGAAGTCCTTGATCAGCGGATGGTGTTCAACATGCATGCGGGCGTTCCTCTGGGATAGTCATTGTCTGCAGACTATCCCCTGAGCCGGGGTCAACACTTGACCCGGATCAAGCCCAATGACGCTATGACGCACCGCCGAGAAAGCCGGCCAGTTCGTCCTTGAGGCTGACGCGCTGCATTTTCAGGCCCAGCAGCAACATCTCATCCATGGCAACTCGGCCGCTTTCCGCCTCATAGATGCGCTTATCAAGCTCTTCATATTCCTCGGCCAACCGGGCGAAATGCCCATCACTGGACAACAAGGCGTGCAGCTGCGTTTTGAATTCTGGAAACTCGCGGTGCAGCGGATGATGTTCCAGTGGCATAACGGCATCCTCATGGCGGGCCTCCATTGAGCCTAGCCCAGTCACGCCGGCTCTGCCGAAACGCTTGCAACACGGGCGCCAGGCGACTTCTGCTATCTTTCCCCAAGCGTCAGGAGCCACTAATGAGAACAGGTTATGAGTACAACATCAGGATGTTCGGCGTGCCGTGACGGCCAAGGGTTGGGCTTTCCCATCAGCATGGCCTTTCAGCCCATTATCAACCTGAGCACCGGCACCATATTCGCCCACGAAGCGTTGGTTCGCGGCACTGCCGGCGAATCCGCCGGCAGCCTGATGAGCAAGCTCAACGCGGACAACCTCTACCCGTTCGACCAGGCCTGCCGGATTACCGCCCTGGAATGGGCCGCCAAGCTGCAGGTGCCGGCCATGGTCTCGATCAACTTTATGCCCAACGCGGTGTACAAACCCGAGACCTGTATCCGCGCCACGCTGGAGGCGGCCAAACGCTTCAACTTTCCTCTGCAGCGGATCATCTTCGAGTCACCGAACAGGAGCAGGTACTGGATGTCGACCACCTTACCGGCATCCTGCGCGCGTACCGTAAACAAGGTTTTATGACGGCGATTGATGATTTCGGCGCAGGCTATGCCGGCCTCAATCTGCTGGCCGACTTTCAGCCCGACCTGATCAAGCTGGACATGCAGCTGATCCGCAATATCGAGCAGGACAGCGTGCGGCAAATTCTGGTCGAAGCCGCCTTGCAGATGTGCCGCAAACTGAATATCCGGGTGATTGCCGAAGGCATCGAAAGCCTCGGTGAACTGCATGCATTGCGCGACATGGGGGTGGAGCTGTTTCAGGGTTACCTGCTGGCCAAACCGAGTTTCGAGTCGCTGCCCGAGGTCCACTACCCGGCCTGAGAAGTAGCTGGCAAGCGGCGCGCGCTGGATTACACTCAGCCCAACCTCACCTACCAGGGAACGCAGCATGAGCATACTCAGTGAATTCAAAGCCTTTGCAGTCAAAGGCAACGTGGTCGACATGGCCGTGGGCATCATCATTGGCGCGGCCTTCGGCAAGATCGTCTCGTCCTTTGTCGGTGACGTGGTGATGCCACCCCTGGGCATGCTGATTGGCGGCGTGGATTTTTCCGACCTGGCCATTGTGCTGAAAGCCGCCGAAGGCGAAGCCCCGGCGGTGACCCTGTCATATGGCAAATTTATCCAGACGATTATCGACTTTGTGATTGTTGCCTTCGCCATCTTTATGGGCGTCAAGGTCATCAACAGACTCAAGCGCGAAGAAGAGGCCGCGCCGGCGGCCCCCGCCGCACCAACCAAGGATCAGGTATTGCTCAGCGAAATCCGTGACCTGCTCAAGGCCCAGCAAACCAAGGAATAGCCCGGCAACAACGCACAAAGGCACCCTCAGGTGCCTTTCGTTTGCCTGCGGCAATGGCTACCAGTAGTTCTCCACCGCAACCTGCCCCGGCCGGCGGGTCAGGCTGAGCTGCAGACCGCGCTGCTTCAACAACGCGCGGGTATCGTCGATCATCTGCGGATTGCCGCAGATCATCAGCCGTGAGTTCGCCGGGTCCAGATGTAATCCCGCCGCCCGCTCCAGCTCGCCACTTTCCAGCAAGGTGGTGATGCGCCCATGCAGGCAACCGGGCACCTGCTCGCGGGTGACCAGCGGCAGGTAGACAAAGCGCTCGGCGTATTCCAGCAGATGTTCCTGCTGCATCAGCCCGTCAATCAGTGGTTGATAAGCCAACTCGCTGGCCGTGCGCGCGCTGTACACCAACACCACGCGCTGAAAACGCTGCCACACCTCCAAGCCCTGCAGGATCGACAGAAACGGCGCGAGCCCCGTGCCGCTCGCCAGCAGCCAGAGGTCGCGGCCATCGGCAAAGCGATCAAGGGTAAGAAAGCCCAAGGCCTGCTTTTCCACCAGCAAGCTGTCGCCGACCTTTAGCCGGCTCAGCTCGGAGGTGAACTCGCCGCCAGGCACGACGATGGAGAAGAACTCGAGAAACTCGTCATGGGGCGCCGAGGCCATCGAATAGGCACGCCAGACCACCGAACCATGGGCCTTCTGCACACCCAGGCGGGCGAACTGCCCAGCGCCAAAGCGAAAGCCCGCATCGCGCGTACAACGCAGGCTGAACAGGCTGGGTGACCAGACCTGAATAGAGGTAAGGGTTTGCCGGGTGTACTTGTCGTCATCGATCATGCGAACACCGGGTTTATGCGGATTGCACAAACCCAGTGTGGCGCAACACCGGCCAGACAAACACCGGCAAAAGCTGGGGACTCTTGGCCAGCGCCCTTAGAACCGGCTCTTAGCGACGGTTGACGGCCTGCGCGGCGCGCAACACATCGGCGCCAATTTCAGCTTCATAGGTCTTCCACAGCGGGCTCAGCGCAGTGCGCCAGGCGGCGCGTTCATCGGGCGTAAGGGTGACCACTTTGGCGTTGCCTGCGGCAATGATGCGCTCACGATCATTGTTGTTCAGCGCTTCGGCGTCCTTGTTCACCGAGAAAGAAACCTCTTCGATGATCGCTTCCAGCTCGGTACGGGTCTTGTAGGGGATGCTGGTCCAGAACTCCTTGCTGCTGATCAGCATATAGCTCAGCGAGCCGTGGTTGAGCTCGCTGATAAACGGCTGCACGGTGTCGACCTTCTGGCTGGCGATATTCGACCAAGGGCCTTCGGTGCCCTGGATGGTGCCGGCCTGCAGCGCCTTGAACGCCTCGGCGAACGGCATCTTCACGGTCTTGGCGCCAAGCTGACCGAACTGCGCTTCCAGCACTGACGAGGGCTGGATGCGGAAGGCCAGGTCCTTAGCATCTGCTGGCTTGCGCAGCTCACGACTGGAGGTCATCTGCTTCATGCCGTTATTCCAATAAGCCAAGCCGTAGATGCCCTGATTGGCCATGGAGTGCAGCAGCTCGCGGCTTTTGTCACGCTTCTGAAAGCGCTTGACCGCTTCCAGGTCATCGAACAGAAACGGCAGGTCAAACACCTGCAGCTGCTTGGTGTAAGCCTCAAACTTGGACAGCGAAGGCGCCAGCATCTGCACCTTGCCTTCGCGCAGCGCGGTGATCTCCTCGCCATCACCGAACAGCGTCGAGTTCGGGTAGACCTCGACCGAAATCTGGCCAGCCAAGCGCTCTTCCACCAGTTTCTTGAACAGCAATGCGCCCTTGCCCTTGGGCGTGTTCTCGGCCACCACGTGGGAGAACTTGATAACAATTGGAGCCTTACCTTCCGCCAGGGCCGGGCTTGCCGCAACCAGCAACGCAGTGAAGGTTAAAGACAACAGGGACTTGAACATGAACATACCTTTTTGCAAATAGAACGCCGTGAAGCCTGCATAAGCAGGCCTCATTGAGTGGGGGTGTGGGCTATGGATGATCCGGCAGACGCAGCAGAGCAGCGGCGCAATCCTGATCATCAGGCGCTACCAGATCGCAGCCGGGCATAACGCTCGGGGCCTGGTTATTATTTGAATGCGGGCCTTGCTGACTCATGCTTGCTGACTCGTGGGTATCAGACACGACTGAGCAGATCTGCAAGGGGGCGGCATTCTTCGGCAAAGCCGTGCGCGGCACAACCGCGATTTGCTGAACCAGCTCTCAGTTCAGAGACTTTTCCGCCACTTGCACCGACAATAGCGACCAATTGCACTTTCTATCGCGCCCTTGCGGCCTGCTACCCGAGTTTTCCATGCCTGTGTTCAGCAACCCGTTCGCCCAACTCGATTTGATCCGCCAACCCGACCAGCCTCACGAGCCGCTGCAGGCTTTCGATGCGGCGGACGAGTACCTGCTCAACCATCTGCATGCACAAGGGATGACGAACGGCGCGCGGGTATTGGTGCTGAATGACAGCTTTGGCGCACTGGCGGCCAGTCTTGCCGGACATGCGCAGGTCACCAGCAGCGGCGACTCGCACCTCGGCCACCTGGGTTTGCAGGTCAATCTGCAGCGCAATCAGTTGTCGGCGGATGCCGTGACATTTGTCTCAGCGTCCGCTGTTGCGCAAGGGCCATTCGATGTCGTGTTGATCCGCGTGCCGAAAACCCTGGCGCTGTTGGAAGAGCAACTGATTCGCCTACACGGCCAGCTCGCGCCCGGCGCGCAAGTGATCGCAGCAGCGATGGTCAAACACCTGCCGCGCGCTGCCGGTGATCTGCTGGCGCAATATGTCGGCCCTGTGCAGGCCTCACTAGCAGTGAAAAAAGCCCGCCTGCTGTTTGCCACACCGCAAATCAAAGCCGCGCCTGTATCGCCCTACCCCACGCGTTATCGCCTGGAAAAACCAGCCATCGAGCTGCGCAACCACGCCAATGTGTTCTGCCGCGAAGACCTGGATATCGGCACCCGCGCCTTCCTCCCGCACCTGCCCAAACACCTCAGCCGCATGCGCGTGGCCGATCTCGGTTGCGGCAATGGCGTGCTGGGGATTGCTTACGCTCTGGGCAGCCCGCAGGCCGAACTGACACTGGTGGATGAGTCGTATATGGCGGTGCAATCGGCCGAGGAAAACTGGCGAATGGCGCTAGGCGAGCGCGCGGTGGAAATTCGCGCGGGGGATGGCCTGGCCGAGCAGGCAGAGGATTCGCTGGACCTGGTGCTGTGCAACCCGCCCTTTCACCAGCAGCAGGTAGTTGGCGACTTTCTCGCCTGGCGCATGTTCCAGCAGGCTCGCGCCGCGCTGGTGACCGGCGGCGAACTGTGGATAGTCGGCAACCGCCACCTGGGCTATCACGCCAAGCTGAAACGTCTGTTCCGCGGCGTAGAACAGGTAGCGGCCACACCGAAGTTTGTGGTGCTTAAAGCGATCAAATAAGCCCCGGACCGTAGGGTGGATCACGCGTCACCGATCCACCATGGCGTCGGCACGGTGGATGAAAAAGGCGTCAGCTACGCGCCCCGACCCACCCTACAAAAGGGTCCGCCGTTACGGCGTGCCCATCCCCGCCGCCCGCATAAACAGGCGCAGCAGATAGGACACCGCACCCAAGGCCAGCACGCTGCAGGTCCAGATCAGCACCAGCCAGCCAAGGCGCTGCCACAGCGGTTTTTTATCTTCTACATCCTTCATCTTGCGGCCTCAGAACCTATTCGAGGTCTCGCGAGCTAGAGTCCTGCAAGGCGCTACGTTAGTAACAGCCTCCGGCTGGTCAAAGCAGGCGAGAGCTTTTGTAAATGAGCATTACTCGTTTCACTCGCCCTTCGGGTCGCGCTAAAGCGCGTTAGCCGCAAGCGGCTTTCCTAGCCGGCTTTTAACGCCGCAGGGCCGACGCGCAGCTGACCGGAAGCCGAGCCTCAGTGATAGCCATCTTCTTCAGTGACCTTGCCGCGAAACACGTAATAGCTCCAGGCGGTGTAGATCAGAATCAGCGGGATGATCAGCAGCGCGCCGACCAGCATAAAACTCTGGCTTTGCGGCGGCGCGGCGGCGTCCCAGATCGATACCGACGGCGGGATGATATTCGGCCACAGGCTGATACCCAGGCCGCCGTAGCCGAGGAAGATCAGCGTCAGGGTCAGCAGAAATGGTGAGTAGTTGGCGTTGCGTTCGATTGCCCGCAGCAGGGCGAAGGTGGCCGCCAGCACCAGCAGCGGCACTGGCATCAGCCAGAAAATATTCGGCACGCTGAACCAGCGCTCAGCGATGGCGCTATGCGCCAGAGGCGTCCAGAGGCTGACCGCACCAGTCACCCCGAGCACCACAAACACCAGCGGCCGGGCGATATCGTGCATCTGCCGCTGCAGGCGGCCCTGGGTCTTCATGATCAGCCAGGTGCAGCCAAGCAGCGCATAGGCGGCGATCAGCGCCAGGCCGCAGAACAGCGAGAATGGCGTGAACCAGTCCAGCGAACCGCCGACAAACACTCTGTCCACCACCTCAAAACCATCAACATAGGCGCCCAACGCCACGCCCTGGAAGAAGGTCGCGGTGAGTGAACCGCCGATAAACGCCTTATCCCAGATATGCCGCTTTTCCGCCTTGGCCTTAAAGCGGAACTCGAATGCCACGCCGCGAAAAATCAAGCCAAGCAGCATAAAAATCAGCGGCAAGTAGAGCGCGCTAAGCACCACCGAATAGGCCAGTGGAAAGGCGCCGAACAAGCCGGCGCCGCCGAGCACCAGCCAGGTTTCGTTGCCATCCCAGACCGGCGCTACGGTGTTCATCATCACATCGCGCTCGCCTTCACTTTTCACAAAGGGAAAGAGGATGCCGATGCCCAGGTCGAAGCCATCCATCACCACATACATCATCACGCCAAAGGCGATGATGGCGGCCCACACCAGTGAAAGATCGAAGTCCATGATTAATTCCTCTCGCCCAGTTGGTCGCCGTGGCCTTCGTCCAAGCCCTCGTCCGCCGCGGACAGCGGCCGCGCTGGCGTGCGTTTCTGGCCAGGGCCGCCAGTGCCCTCTTCTTTGCCTTCGTGTGTAACCGGGCCTTTACGCACCAGGCGCATCACATAGCTGACACCCGCGCCGAACAGCGCGAAATACACCACCACGAACAGCACCAGCGTCAGGCTCATTTGCGCGAAGCTGTGCCCGGATGAAGCATCCGCGGTGCGCATCAGGCCATGAATAACCCAGGGCTGACGGCCGATTTCCGTGGTGTACCAACCCGCGAGGATGGCGATAACCCCCGACGGGCCCATCCACACTGCCAGATGCAGGAACGGCCGACTCTGGTACAGCTTGCCGCGCACGCGTAACCACAGCCCCCAGAGACCAGTAACAATCATCAGCATGCCTAGGCCGACCATGATCCGAAAGGTCCAGAACACGATGGTCGAGTTGGGTCGGTCTTCCTTGGCGAACTCCTTGAGCGCCGGCACCTGTTTGTCCAGGCTGTGAGTCAGGATCAGGCTGCCGAGCGCAGGAATCTCAAGTTTGAAGCGGGTTTCCTCGGCTTCCATATCCGGCCAACCGAACAGGATCAGCGGAGTCGGTTCGGCGCCGTGGTTTTCCCAATGGCCTTCTATCGCAGCAATCTTCGCCGGCTGGTATTTGAGGGTATTAAGCCCGTGGAAATCGCCAATTACTGCTTGGATCGGGGCCACGAGCAACGCCATCCACAGGGCCATCGAAAGCATCTTGCGGATCGCCGGATTGTCGCGGCCGCGCAGCAGATGCCAGGCTGCCGAGGCGCCGACGAAGAATGCGGTGGCGAGGAAGGCCGCAACGGACATATGCGCCAAGCGGTAGGGGAACGATGGGTTAAACACCACGGCGAACCAGTCAACCGGGATCACCCGCCCGTCGATAATCTCGAAGCCCTGCGGGGTGTGCATCCAGCTGTTGGAAGCGAGAATCCAGAAGGTCGAAATCAGCGTGCCGACCGCCACCATCAGCGTGGAGAAGAAGTGCAGGCCCGGGCCTACGCGGTTCCAGCCGAACAGCATAACGCCGAGAAAACCTGCTTCGAGGAAAAACGCGGTGAGCACCTCATAGGTCAGCAGCGGCCCGGTGACTGCCCCGGCAAAATCGGAGAAGGCATTCCAGTTGGTGCCGAACTGATAAGCCATGACCAGGCCGGAGACCACGCCCATGCCGAAGTTGACCGCAAATATCTTCGACCAGAAGTGATACAGATCGCGGTAAACCTCCTGGTGGGTTTTCAGCCACAACCCTTCGAGCACTGCCAGGTAACTGGCCAAGCCGATGGTGATGGCCGGGAAGATAATGTGGAAGGAGATGGTGAAAGCGAACTGGATCCGAGCGAGGTCGAGAGCCTCCAATCCAAACATGACGTTTCCTCTGTCAGGTGATACGGGGCATGGTCGCGGGCGCACATGCCAGTCACGGGCAAATCAGTCGGGGAAATTATTGTTTTGGGTGGACCACTAGCGAGCCGAAAAAAAAGCCCTCACAACCACGCGCCGAAGGTGTTGACGCGAGTCAAGATATGTACAGAGAGTAGCGTTTGCCGGGGTAAGTTCAGCTGTGGTCGATTGTCGCGCGACCGGCTGCCACAAGGGCTGTTGACTTATAACAGCGCCTCGGGACGATCTACATCACGCAGTACACCAGGGTCATTTACCTCAACGCTGTGGCTGGCAACTGGATGAGCTTGCAGCAGCGCACGTGCACCTTGATCACCGTGCAAAGCCTGCAGTTGCGGCCAGAACGCACGACCAAACAGCACCGGATGGCCGCGCTGGCCGTCGTACTGCGGATAGACGATGCGCTCGGCCGTCGCTTGAGTAATGAGCTGGCGCAGGCTGTCGGCGGCAACCCAGGGCATATCACCAAGCAGCACGGCGATGGCCTCGGCGGGGTCCCCCGCTAAAGCCTGCACGCCAGCCGCCAGGCTATGGCCCATGCCCTGATCGGCCTCGCTGCAACGGATAATCCGGCACTCAGCCGGCAGCCCTAACGCCTGCGCATCGTCTTCATCGCGCAGCAACACATGCACCTCTGCAAACACCTGCAGCGCGCGCTCGGCGCTGGCCGCGAGCAGGCCACGACCGTCCGGCAAACGGGCCAGGCGCTTGTCGCTGCCAAAACGCCGGCCGCGCCCGGCGGCCAACAACAGAGCCAGGACGCGCGGCATGCTAGAGCGCGTCCCGTGCAAGGCCGTTGCGCACCCGCAGAATATCGGCGAGTACCGCCAGGGCGATTTCCGCTGGGGTCTTGCTGCCCAAGTTCAGACCAATCGGCGCGATAATTCGCGCCAGCGCGGCATCATCCAGGCCGCCGGCCCGGCGCAGGCGCTCGAAACGTTTGGCGCTGGTGGCCATCGAACCCATGACGCCGATATAGAACGCCTCGGTTCGTACCGCCTCGATCATCGCCAGATCGTCGATACGCGGGTCATGGGTCAGCGCCACCACAGCGGTGTCGGCATGGCAGCCGCCAAGACGGATCACCTCGGACGGCAGCTCACGGCGAATTTCCACTCCTGGCAAGTTGACGCCTTGCAGCACTTCTTCGCGGGGATCGCAGAGCACTACCTCAAAGCCCAGGCCCTGAGCGAACTGCGCACAGACCTGCGCCACCGAGGAGTAACCCGCCAACAGCAGACGCTGAGCCGCACCAACACGCAAACGCAGCAGGCTTGGCTGACGTTCAACTCTTGGCCCCTGCGTGTTGTCGGCCAGCAAGCGGCGCTCACCGTTTGGTAGCGCCACTTCGCGGATCAGCCGGCGCTGGCCCGCCAAAGCGCTTTCCAGCTCACGCAGATGGGCCTGCACGGCGCAATCGGCCGGCAGGTTTTCCACTAGAACTTCCAGTACGCCGCCACAGGGCAGACTGATCTGCGAGTGCGGGTCGCTACCATCACCGTAACGCAGCAGGTAGACAGCTTCAGCAAAAGCACCGGAGGCCAGGCGCTCAAGGAATTCATCCTCAACGCAGCCGCCGGACAGCGAGCCGATCCACTCGCCATTAGCGGTGGCGGCCAGCAGCGAACCCGGCGCACGCGGCGCCGAGCCGTAGGTGGCCAGCACCGTGCACAGCCAAACGCGCTGCCCCGCCGCCGACCATTGCAGCGCCTGGCGTACCACCTGCTGATCAAGGTGCTGCATCAGGGTTCACCCGGTCTCAATGGCCCTTCTCGCTGCGCAACTGACTAACCTGCTGTGGGCTCAGCTCGGCCGCCTGGCCACCCCAGGTCTGGCGCAGGTAATGCAGCAGGTCGCGCATCTGTCCGTCGTCGAGCTTGTCGCTGAAGCCCGGCATTGGCTGCATACGCTCGAACCCGGTGAACTGCTGCTCCTTGATGCCATCGTCAATGACCCGCAGCAGGTTGCGGGCCTCGTTCAGGCGCAGGGTGGTGTTGCCATCCATCGCCACAGCCACATGCGGCACACCTTCGCCCGCCGCCCCATGGCAACCGGCGCATAGATTGAGGTAGTGCTGACGGCCCTGCTGAGCACTCTCGCCGAGCTGGTCCAGCGCCACGCTGGCAACTTTGCGCGGGTCTGGCGGTTGGTCGCCAAGCAGGTAGGTGGCCATGGCCTTGTGATCGTCCAGCGGCAGGTACTGGGTGCTGTGGTGAAACACCGGGTACATCTCGTTGAACATCGAACCCTGGGCACTGATGCCGTGTTTGAGGAAGGTCGCCAGGTCGTCTGTGCTCCAGCCGCGCGCGGCCAGGTCGTCTGCCAACAGGCTGGGGGCCTCATAACCGAGCATCACAGCGCCCTGCAGACGCTCGTCCTGCTGCAATGCGCCAATGACATTGCGCGGGGTATGGCACTCGCCACAGTGGCCGAGCACTTCGACCAGATACTGACCGCGCTGCCAGGGCTCACTTTTGCCTTCAGCCGGCTGCAACTGCACGCTGTCCTTGTAGAGCATGTTCCAGAAGCTCAGACCGAAGCGCAGATTGAACGGAAAGCTCAGGTCAGTCTGCGGGCTGGGCTTGGCGATCGGTTCCAGGCTCATCAGGTAGGCGTAGATGGCGTCGGAGTCTTCGCGCTTGAGCAAGTGATAGGAGGTATACGGCATCGCTGGGTAGAGGTTGCTGCCATCACGCCGCTCGCCCTCGGCCACCGCGCGGTAGAAGTCATCGGCGCTGTACTCGCCAATGCCGTACTGCTTGTCTGGGGTGATATTGGTGCCGTAGATGGTGCCGAACGGCGACTCCAAAGGCAGGCCGCCAGCGTATTCGGCGCCGCCCTCGATGCTGTGGCAGGCCACGCAGTCGGCGGCGCGCGCCAGGTACTTGCCGCGCTCGATCAGTTGCTTATCGGCCGCCTGGGCAGCCAACGGCAGCAACAGGGCGGCAGCGATCAGAATGCTCTTCATGCTTAACCTTCCTTGACCAGGCCGAGGGACTCCACCACATCGCGCGCGGCGCTGTAGTAGCGCACGTAGCCAGTGCAGCGACAGATGTGCTTGCCCAGGGCGTCTTCGATCTCGCCTTCCAGCTCGCTGCGTTTGACCGGCTGACGCTGCAATTTCTCCACTAGCACGGTGGCGGCATTGACGTAGCCTGGCGTGCAGTAGCTGCACTGGAAGGCAAACTGATCGACGAACTTCTGCTGGATCGGGTTGAGCTGGCTGACCTCACCCTGAGCATCGCGCTTGGCGTGGCCCTCAATGGTGCGGATGCGCTTGCCGTCGAAGAAGTGCGCGCCGGTGATGCAGGTGCGGATCTCCTCGCTGGTGCCGTCAAGCTTGTCGAGGATTGCCACGCAAGCGTGACACACACCCTGACCGCAGCCCAGACGCGAGCCAGTGAGGTTCAGGTATTCGTGGAGAAAGTCGATCATCATCAGGTCGTCGGCCACTTCCATTGGGCCGACTGCCTGGCTGTTGATAATCATGCTGAGCAGGCGCTTAGCCATGGAGGGCCTCCTTGATGCGGGCCGGAGTCAGAGGAAGGTCGCGCAGGCGCTTGCCGGTGGCGTGGGCCACCGCGTTGACGATGGCGCCGACCACCGGAATCATCACCACCTCGGCGATACCCTTGGCCGGGTCGCTGGGTGATAGGGGCGGCAGAATCTCCGCGCTTTGCGACCACACCGCGCAATCCTTGGCGCGTGGCAGCTGGTAGCGGTTGAAGTTCCAGGTGCCGTCGCCGGGGCCGCCTTCGTACAGCGGCATTTCCTCCAGCAGGGCATGGCCGATGCCCATGGCGATACCGCCTTCGAGCTGCCCCAGCACCAGCTCCTCGACAATCACCCGGCCGCATTCGAGCCAGGAGTGATGGTTGATCACCCGCGCCTCGCCGCTGCCCTTGTTGACCTTGACCTCGACCAGGGTGGCCACCGGGCTGTAGTAGGTGACCATGGCGTTGTTCAGCTGAGTCACCGGGTACTTGATGCTGGCGCGGTCGAGCAGGTGGAAGCCGTTGCGGCTCATCAGCGCTTTTTGCGCGGCGGTTGCGCCGTCACCGTATTTCACCGCCAGGGCATCCAGCGGCACACGCTCGCGCTGGCCGTTGATCTCGAACTCGCCTTCGGCCCAGCTCCAGCGGTTGAAGCCGTGCACGCTGATACCGGTGACCAAACCCAGCTCATGGGCCTTGTGCGCCAGCAGTTTGAACGGAATCGGCGGCATGCCATCGGCGGTCAGCTTGCCGTCTACCCAATGCGCATTCTCGCGGCGCACCACATAAGGGTTGGCCAGGCCGCCATGTTCACCACGGCCCCAGATGGCGAGGGCCGCCGGCCACAGGCCATGAATAAACAGCAGGCGCGCCGCCTCGCGGGTGGAGTGCCCGGTGTAGTAGGACGAGTTGGTCGCCGACGACGGCGAGGCCAGCTTGCCGACCCAGCGCGGGTTCCGCAGCGCCGCGTCCTGTTCGGCCTGGCTGATCATGTAGGGGTTGCCGCTGGTGGTCAGGGCCAGCTCGCTCCACTCGGTTTCGCCGGTCTTGATTTCATCGGCAGGCTGACCGAGGTAATCGGCGACCAGCAAGGCCTGCGAAGTGGCCATGCCGGTGCCCATGTCGATGGCGATCTGACGCAGGCTGACGCGGCCGTCGGCGCTGAACTCCAGGCTGGCCATCGGCGCTTCGGAACCGGTACCGAAGTCCTTCTGGCAGATGGCGAAACCAACGCCATAAAGATTGTCCGGGTCTTCGGCATCGAAGCGCTGCTTGCGCTCGACTCGGTTCTTCCAGATCTCGTGCTGCGCGGCCTTGTCGAGGATTTCGTCGAGACGCAGAGCACCCGCCGGGATCGCGCCCTGGGTGTTCTTCATGCCGGACTGAAACACGTTCTTCTTGCGCAGCTCGATGGCGTCGATGTTCAGCCGCCCGGCCACTTCGTCCACCATCATCTCGGTAGCTGCCATGGTTTGCAGGGTTCCGTAACCGCGCATTGAACCAGCTTCCACGCCGCGCGAGTAATAGGCCGTGGCCGCCAGATCGCTGCGCGGCAGGTAGTAGATCGACTGCGCTGCAGTGGCGCCGACTGCAGCCACCGATGAGCTGTAGTTGGCGCGGCCGCCGCCATCAACATCCATGTGCGCACGAAAGATCTGGAAGCTGTGGTCCTGCTTGTTCACCGCCAGCTGGTAATGCATGTCGAAGGGATGGCGCTTGATCCCGCTCTGGAACTGCTCGTAGCGATCATTGGCCAGGCGCACCGGCACCCCGTCGCCGTACATAGCCGCAAGGGCGGCGTAGAACACGAAGATGTTGTTGTCCTTGGAGCCGTAACCAACGGTGTAACCGGGGTGCATGTTCAGCGTCTTTACGGCGAAACGTGACGGCGCAAGCATGTGCGCAGTCTGCTCGGCCACTTCGAACGGGCACTGGGTGGCGACCACGAAATGCAGGGTGCCGCTAGCCGGATCGAACCAGCCGTTGCCGTTGTCGGCTTCCAGCGCAGCCGGCTCGATGGATTGGGTGGTGAAACGCTCATCGAACACCAGCCAGTTATCCGGCGGCGTTTGCAGTTGGTTGAGCATCTGCTCTGCGTGATACAGGCCCTGCTGGGTCAGGTCGCCACTGATCTTGCCCTCGCCCCAGGCCGGTTTGCGGTTATGGATCAGCGGAAACAGCATGCTGTCCTTGAGGCTGGAGAAGGTGTCCAGATCAAACGGCGTGGTGCCGCCCACGCGCACGAAGCGGAAGCTGCCATAAGGGTCGCTCTGGAACGCCGGAGCTTGATCGCCATAGCGGATCACTTTGTCATTGAACTTGAGGATGTTCTTGGCTTGGCGATAGCGCTCGAAGTCATGCCAAATCAACAGCGCCACCGGGTGCCCGATAAACATCGGCACCTGGCCTTCGGGCAACAGCGGATCGAGGTTATGACCATCAGGAAAGCTGATGCCCTCCTTGCGCAGATCGCTGGCGGTGACCACCCGCTGCGGTTGCAACTCGGCCGGCAACAGCGACAGGTCAAACCCCTGGTACAGCTGCTCGGTGCGCGTGGCCTTGAGCAACAGGGCATGACCTTGCTGCTGCGGCCAACCGGGCATGTCCTTGGCGCGGATATCGCGGGCAAACACCTTGCCGCCCACGGCTTTGGACACCCCATCAATACGCGCCACGGCCTTACCGCTGGCGTTGTACCAGGGTAGCGGCATGCGCGTAACACGCTCTTCAAACAGGGCGGCGAACGCCTTGCTGCCCAATGGCGCGAAGCTGATACCGATGCCGGCGATGACGCTGCCTTGCAGAAAGGCGCGGCGGGATAAATCAGGAGTGGACATGTCCGTTCCTCGGGGCCAGATCAGCTTGGCCATTTGCGTGAACAAAAGAGAGACAGGCGCGCCGCTTAACAAGCACGGAGCATTAATCAGCGTAGACGACAGATTTATTGACCTGAAAGTCAGATTCTACCCAAGTCATTGCTACAACAGAATAAAAACCTGTCTTTTAAGTCAGACAAATTTGTCATTGCTGCTCTAAACCGGCCTTCTGCGCACTGTTAACGCGGGCGCATGCTAGGCTGCGCCTCCCGCCAACCGTGCGAGCTCTTTCGGCCATGTCTCAGCTTTTACGTCACCAGCGCCCATTCCTGGCTTTCTGGTTCGCACGGGTATTCACCGCCAGCGGCTTCCAGATGATTACCGTGGCGATTGGCTGGCAGATGTATGCGCTGACCGGCAACGTGCTCGACCTCGGCCTAGTCGGGCTGATCGAATTTCTACCGAAGATCCTGTTTATCCTGCTCACCGGGCATGTGGCCGACCGCTTCGACCGGCGTAAGGTGGCCGCGCTCTGCCAGGGCGCGCAGGGGCTGATAGCCCTGGGCCTGTTGCTCGGCAGCAGCGCCGGCGGTATCAGCCGCGAAATGATCTTCGTGATTGCCTTTCTGCTTGGCACCGCTCGCGCCTTCGAGATGCCCACCACCCAGGCCTTGCTGCCAAATATCGTGCCGCCAGGGCTATTCCCAGCGGCTGTAGCTGCGTCGGCCTCGGCCATGCAGGCTGCCACCATCATTGCGCCAGCACTGGGCGGTTTGCTCTATGCCGTTGGCACGCAGTGGGTCTATGGTCCCGCGGTGCTGCTGTATGGCTGCGCCCTGAGCCTGATGCTCAGCCTGCCGGCGCGCCAGTTGCCACTGAAGCAGAAGGTCTCGCTGGATTCGCTACTGGCTGGATTTCGCTTTATCCGCAGCCGCCCCGCCGTGTTCGGCGCGGTGTCGATGGACATGCTGGCGGTGCTGCTCAGCGGCGCCACTGCGCTGCTGCCGGTGTTTGCCAAGGACATCCTGCTCACCGGCCCCTGGGGCCTCGGCCTGCTCCGCTCGGCGCCGGCGGTGGGCGCGCTGCTGATGTCGCTGTGGCTGGCGCGCTTTCCCATTGAGCGCCGGGTCGGCCCGGTGATGTTCAGCTCGGTGGCGATCTTCGGCGTGGCGACCATCGGCTTCGGCCTGTCCACCTCACTCTGGTTTAGCCTGAGCGCTCTCGTCGTACTGGGTGCGGCGGACATGATCAGCATGGTGATCCGTGGCGCCTTTGTGCAGCTGCAAACCCCGGATGAAATGCGCGGCCGCGTCGGCGCGGTCAACGGCCTGTTTATCGGCGCGTCCAATCAGCTCGGCGACTTCCGCGCCGGGGTCAGTGCCGCCTGGTTCGGCACCGTGCCGGCGGTGCTGATCGGCGGCGTAGGGGCGATTCTGGTCACCGGGATATGGATTCGTCTATTTCCCGAATTGGCCAAGCGCGACCATATGCACCCGCAAGGCCCAGAGCGAACCAACGACTGATGGGTTAGCCGACCAGCATGGCCTCGGCTACCTGCTTGCGCACCGCCTTGCCACACAGCTGCTCAACCAGCGTCAGAGCGAACGCCAGGGCGGTGCCGGGGCCCTGACTGGTGATGCAGTTGCCATCGACCACCACCGGTTGATCGACAAACACGCAACCGCTCAGCCGATCACTGAACGCCGGATAACAGGTCATGCGCCGCTGCTTCAGCACGCCGTACTGCTGCAGGGCCACGGCCGGCGCTGCGCAAATGGCGGCAAACAGCTTGCCGGCCTTGGCCTGCTCGCGCACCTTCTCAGCCAGTGGCTGATGCTCGGCCAGGTGCTCGGCACCGGGCATGCCGCCGGGTAGCACGATCAGGTCAAAATCCTGGGCCAGCACATCCACCAACATGGTGTCGGCCGTCAGGCGTGTGCCGCGGGCGCAGGTGATCATCCGCCGCTCTTCGATGCTGGCTACCACCACTTCGATTTCGGCGCGCCGCAGCACGTCGATCAGGGTCACGCACTCGATGTCTTCATTGCCGTCAGCGACGCTGATCAGGGCTCGCGTGGTCATATTGGCCTCCTTCTTGCCTATACAAATAGCCGATGCAAGCTGACCATTTGGTCATAAATTCACCCCCTCGGGGCGAGCTGATATGATGCGCGCCTTTTCCCGGATCGCCAGCAAAAACACACGCACACGCGCCGATGTGCTTTGCTTTCGATTTGCATATTCACGGCACAAAAGCCGTTACGGAGTGTTGCAGATGCTGGAAAGATTGTTCCAACTCAAGGCACATAACACCACGGTGCGCACCGAAATGCTCGCCGGGCTGACCACCTTTCTGACCATGGCCTATATCCTCTTCGTCAACCCGGAGATGCTGGCCAAGACCGGCATGGACCATGGCGCGGTATTCGTCGCCACCTGCCTGGCAGCCGCCATTGGCTCGCTGATCATGGGCCTGTGGGCCAACTACCCGATTGCCCTGGCGCCCGGCATGGGCCTCAACGCCTTCTTCACCTACACCGTGGTAATGACCATGGGCCACACCTGGCAGGTGGCGCTGGGTGCGGTATTCCTCTCCGGGGTGATCTTCTTTCTGTTGTCGATCTTCAAGATTCGCGAGTGGATCATCAACAGCATCCCCCTGGCCCTGCGCGCCGGCATCGCCGCCGGTATCGGCCTGTTCCTGGCAATTATCGCGTTGAAAAATGCCGGTATCGTGGTCGATCACCCTGCCACCCTGGTGACCCTTGGCGACATGACTCAGGGCGGAGCACTGTTGGCCTGCCTGGGTTTTTTCGTGATCGCCGCGCTGGCGCAGCGCCGGGTCACCGGAGCAGTGATGATCGGCATCCTGCTGATCACCGCTCTGTCCATTCTGTTCGGGCTGTCCAAGCTGAATGGCGTGGTGTCCATGCCGCCATCGGTGATGCCGACTCTGATGCAACTGGACATCATGGGCGCGCTGGATATCGGCTTGGTCAGCGTGATTTTCGCCTTCCTCTTCGTTGACCTGTTCGACACCTCCGGCACCCTGGTCGGCGTTGCGCAGAAAGCCAACCTGCTGGACAAAGACGGCAAGATGCCCAAGCTCGGCCGTGCCCTGCTGGCCGACAGCACCGCGACCATGGCCGGCGCCGCACTCGGCACCTCGACCACCACCAGTTATATAGAATCCGCTGCGGGCATCAGTGCCGGTGGGCGTACCGGCCTGACCGCTTGCGTGGTGGCCGCGCTGTTCCTTCTGGCGCTGTTCTTCGCCCCGCTGGCTGGCGCCGTACCGGCCTATGCCACCGCACCAGCGCTGCTGTTCGTCGCGGTGCTGATGATGAGCAGCCTGGCGCAGATCGAATGGGACGACCTTACCGTCGCCGCCCCAGTAGTCGTGGCCGCCCTGGCCATGCCTCTGACCTTCTCGATTGCCAACGGCATCGCCTTCGGCTTTATCGCCTGGACCCTGATCAAGCTGCTGGCCGGCCGCTGGCGCGAACTCAACCCGGCGCTGGTGGTGCTCTCGGTGCTGTTTGCGATCAAACTGGCGTACTTCGCCTGATGACCTTGCGGGTGAGTCATCACTCACCCGCTTCTAATTTGAAAAGAGTCCCGCATGAGCCGTTCCCAGTTCGATCCCGCCAACTACGCCGCCCAGCTTGCTGACAAGCAGCAGCGCCTGATCGAGCTGCTGGCGCCGTTCAACGCCCCTGCACCCGAGGTATTCGAATCGCCACGCGAGCACTATCGCCTGCGCGCGGAATTCCGCCTGTGGCGTGAAGGTGAGGATCGCCATTACGCGATGTTCGAGGCAGGCGATAACCTCAACCCGATCTTCTTCGAAGACTTCCCCATCGCCAGCGCGCAGATCAATGCGCTGATGCCGCGCCTGAAGGCCGCCTGGCAAGCCAGCAGCGCCCTGAGTTTCAAACTGTTCCAGGTCGAATTTCTTACCACCCTGGCCGGCGACGGACTGATTACCCTGTGCTATCACCGCCCGCTGGATGCCGCCTGGCAGGCCGAGGCCGAAAAGCTGGCTGCAGACCTGCAGGTCAGCATCATTGGCCGCTCCAAGGGCAAGCGCCACGTTATCGGCAAGGACTATGTCGAGGAAAAACTGCAGGTCGCTGGCCGCACCTTCAGCTATCGCCAACCAGAAGGCGCGTTTACTCAGCCCAACGGCGAGGTGAACCAGAAGATGCTCACCTGGGCCTACGAAGCGCTGGGTGAACGCACGGACGACCTGCTGGAACTGTATTGCGGCAACGGCAACTTCACGCTGCCGCTGGCCACCCGCGTGCGCAAGGTGCTGGCTACCGAGATCAGCAAGTCCTCGGTGAATGCCGCCCTGGCTAACCTGGCCGACAACGGTGTGGACAACATCACGCTGGTACGCCTGTCTGCCGAAGAGCTGACCGAAGCGCTGAATGAGGTGCGGCCGTTCCGCCGCCTGGCTGACATCGACCTGAAGAGCTACGACTTCGGCTGCGTATTTGTCGACCCGCCGCGCGCCGGCATGGACCCGGACACCTGCGAGCTGACCCGACGCTTCGAGCGCATCCTCTATATCTCCTGCAACCCGGAAACCCTGGCCGCCAACATTGCCCAACTCAGCGACACCCACAAAGTGACGCGCTGCGCGCTGTTCGATCAGTTCCCCTACACCCACCATATGGAGTCGGGCGTACTGCTGGAGCGTCGCTAGCGTTACCGCGCCACCCACAGCTACACCGGGTGCAAGCAGCAGACCCATCGGCGGATTGGCGTAAGGTTGCACCACCCGGCCTAGACTGCGGTGGCCAGGTGCCTGGCAACCATCCGCCAAGGAGTCGTCGATGCGTCGTTATCTATTAGCCCTGCTGCTGCCCCTGCTGAGCGCCTGCACCAGCACGCCAGAACCGTCGATACAGGTGCTGCAGCCTGTGCAAACTGCGCCGTATGAGACCTTCAGCGTGCGGGCGGTCAGGGCCAGCGGTCATCGTATGGATCTGGAGCAGCGCTTTAACCAGGCGGTGCAGAACGCACTCAGCGCCAAGGGTTACCGCTTCACTGAAACGCAGCCTGATATGCAAATCATTTATGCCCTCGGCCTGGAACAGGAAACAGGCATTGAACGTGCCCCGGTGGCTGTCGGCGGCACGGTCTACACCCAGACCCGCGCCACCGAAGACGAGCGCGCGCGACTGGCTCTGCGCATTCTCGATAGCAAGACCCAGGCGGTGCTGTTCCAGGCACAGATCAACCGGCAACTGCACAACCCGGACATGAGCCAGGAAAACTTCGACCGTGGCGTAGCCAAGATCCTCGAGGACTTCCCCACCGCACGCTGACTCAGACGCGCGGCAAACCGCGCAGCGCCCAGAAGCTCAGCCCCGCAGAGACTACTTCCAGCAGCAACGCGTAGAGGTTAAAGGTCTGCTGCGCGCCGCCATCCAGCCACAGACCGCCGATGCGCGCTAAGGCCAGGGCACTGTAGAGCAGCACCAGCAGGGTCAGCGCGGCGCGGGTGAAATCAAGCCGGCTTAGCGATAGGCCGATAAACGCCGCCAGACCCAGTTGCAGCCCGCCATAGAAGGCCCGCACATCGGTTGCGGCCGCCGGCGACATCAGCAGCATGCCGCTGAGATTGGTCATTTCATGGGGCTGAACAAAATAGGCCAGGCCCAGACCCGCCAAAGCCAACAGTTGAATCACCAGTACAACGCGTGCAAACAGCATGACCAACACCCCACCCAAAAAAATCGAGCATGCAGCATAAGCCGCGCCCGTCCGATTCGGAAATCGCCAGTGGTTAGTCACTGCTGCCCGGCGCTATGCTCAGCCTTTCACCTGCCAGGAGTCACCCCATGCGCCAGCTACTTGTTCTCGCCGGGCTGTTTGTCAGCAGCCTGAGTTTCGCCGCCGAGCCCTTGACCATAGACGTGCACCGCGACGCCAACTGCGGCTGCTGCAAGGCCTGGATCAGTCACCTGCAGGACAATGGCTTTAACGTGGTCGATCATGTCGAAACCGATATGAGCGCGGTCAAACAGCGCCTGGGCGTGCCGCCGCGCCTGTCGTCCTGCCATACCGGAGTGATCAACGGCCAGTTTGTCGAAGGCCATGTACCGGCCGCCGACATCCTCAAAATGCGCAAACAGCCCGACCTGCTCGGCGCGGCCGTGCCGGGCATGCCAGCCGGCTCGCCGGGTATGGAATACGGCAATGTGCGCGACGCCTATCAGGTCATTGGCCTGGATAAGCAGGGCGCAGAACAGGTAATAAGCGAGTACCCGCGCATCGAATAGGTAACACCTGCACTGGCGTAGCTCAGGCCAGCGGACGACACTCAAGCTCGACATACACAGGACGATAGCGATGCGCTGGAAACGCGGAAGACGCAGTGACAACGTGGTGGATGCGCGCGGCAGCGGCTCACGCATGGGCGGTGGCAAGGGCCTGACTCTAGGCGGGGTGGCCATCGTGGTGATCGTCGGTCTGCTCAGCGGCCAGGACCCGATGCAGATTCTCGGCCAGCTGGCCGGGCAAGCCATGCAGGGCGGTTCAGTCAGCGCACCGCAAAGCTCCGCGCCTGCGGCCAATGACGAACAATCGGAGTTCGTCCGCGCGGTGCTCGGCGACACCGAGGACACCTGGCGGGAAATATTCCAAGGCGCCAATCGACAGTACAGGGACCCGACCCTGGTGCTGTTTCGCGGCGGGGTCAATTCCGCCTGCGGTTTCGCCAATTCAGCAGTGGGACCGTTCTATTGCCCTGGCGATCAACGGGTGTATATCGACCTGGCGTTCTTCCGCGAGCTGGAACAGCGCTTTGGCGCGGCCGGCGATTTTGCCCAGGCCTATGTGATTGCCCATGAAGTCGGTCACCACGTACAGACCCTGCTCGGCGTCTCGGCCAAGGTCAACGCCGCCCGCCAACGTGGCGAGCGGGTGGAAGGTGCAACCGGGCTATTGGTACGTCAGGAGT
Source organism: Pseudomonas sp. EA_35y_Pfl2_R111 (assembly GCF_963970955.1). Taxonomy (NCBI): domain Bacteria; kingdom Pseudomonadati; phylum Pseudomonadota; class Gammaproteobacteria; order Pseudomonadales; family Pseudomonadaceae; genus Pseudomonas; species Pseudomonas sp. EA_35y_Pfl2_R111. The sequence continues at coordinate 1,255,835 of NZ_CAXAOM010000001.1, forward strand.
TGCAGGCCGACTGTTTGGCGGGCGTGTGGGCTTTCCATGGCCAGCGCCGACATGACTGGCTGGAACCAGGCGATATTGAAGAGGCGCTAAACGCCGCCAATGCCATCGGCGACGATCGCTTGCAGAAACAGGCGCGCGGGCAAGTGGTGCCGGACTCCTTTACCCACGGCACCTCAGAGCAGCGCGTGCGTTGGTTCAAGACCGGTTTCGACGGTGGTGATGTCGGTCGTTGCGACACCTTTAAGGCCACACGACTTTAGCCTTACCCCAGTAGGGTGGATGTCGCCCCACCCATCCACCACTGCGCATCCGAATGGCGGATGAAAAAAGCGTCGGCTACGCGCCCCGATCCACCCTACAGCTGGACACTGGCAGGCCTGGATAACTGACACAAAAAATGCCGCTCACCTGATCAGGTAAGCGGCATTTTCATCAGCCGCACTCTCTGTTTATTGCGCCCAGGGCGGTGGCGGCTCCTCACCCTTGGGCGCATCTTCGGCATTGAGCAGCGCCTGACGACGCTCTTCGTCGGCCAGGGCGGCCTTGATCTCGCGCATTACCGCATCGATATCGGCTTCTTCTTCCGGGTCATCGAATTCGCCGGTCAGTGGGGTTTCCGGAGTCAGTTCACCGGCCTCATACAGCGCCCACATTTCCTTGGCGTACTTGGTGAACTTCAATTCCGGGGCGAACTGACCAAAATACGCCGACATGTTGCCGACATCCCGCTCAAGCATCTTGAACGCATGGTTGTTGCCTGCAGCGTCCACCGCCTGTGGCAGGTCGATGATCACCGGGCCGCCCGGATCAAGCAGCACGTTGAACTCCGACAGGTCGCCATGCACCAGTCCGGCGCAAAGCATTTTCACCACTTCATGAATCATAAAGGCGTGGAATTCGCGGGCATCGTCCGGATGCAGGTCAACATCGTTGAGGCGTGGAGCGGCATCGCCCTCGCCGTCATCGACCAGTTCCATCAGCAACACGCCTTCAAGGAAGTCATATGGCTTGGGCACTCGCACGCCAGCGTTTGCCAAGCGGAACAGCGCAGCCACTTCGGCGTTCTGCCAGGCGTCTTCCTGACCCTTGCGGCCGTACTTCGAGCCTTTGGCCATGGCCCGGGCATCACGGCTGTTACGCACCTTGCGGCCTTCCTGGTACTCGGCGGCCTGACGGAAGCTACGTTTGTTGGCTTCTTTATAAACCTTGGCAACGCGCAGTTCTTCGCCGCAGCGCACCACATAGACCGCGGCTTCTTTACCGCTCATCAGCGGGCGTATCACTTCATCGACCAGCCCGGCTTCAACCAGGGGCTCAATACGTTTTGGCGTCTTCATCAGCTTTAATCAGGGGTCCTGTGTTGCCCAAGTCGTATCTGCCGCCCGTTATACGGCAAACTTTACGCAGCGCCCACCCTCCTGTCAGCACGCCACCTATTACTGGTGCTCACCCAGACGTGCCCGGCGCAACAAGAGCCGCTCAATTACGCCGACTGGCGGCGCACTAAAACCGACCAAACGGAGCGAGCCGGGCGCTACAGGCAAGCGATCGATGCAACCAAACGGGATTAAAGACTGTCCCATAGGCTACATATTCGCCAGTAACCCATGCCTGAACGCACCGGACCATATCTTGATTTTGCAAAGACGCTTTGCCCGAGCCTGCAGTGATTGGGGGATACAAGGATGAAACGCGCCCTATCTGGCCTCGGCACCTTTAACCAGAGGCCAGCTTTCTACCCGCGCACCACACTGGACACCCTTGCCGCCCAGCGTCATGCCATCCCCAGCCGGTGCAACGGCATCGGTGCGCCCTGTATCGCCTCCAGCTATGTCCCCACGCCGACGCCAGCGCGCTATATCAGCCGCCTCTGCGCGCAATTTGCGCACAAGCTGCAGGTCAGTTGCGATGAGCATCACGGCCGCATCGAGTTCGACTTTGGCCTCGCGCACTTGCACGCAGACAGCACAGGCCTGCATATCATGGCCCTTAGCAGTAACCCGCAGGACCTAGAAAAGCTCAAGCACCTGATCGCCGCGCACTTCGAGCGGTTTGCCTGGCAGGCCGAAATAAGCCTCGACTGGCAATAGCAGTCAGAACCCCTGCAGATGCTGACGCAGCGCCTCGATGGCATAGCGCACCTTGGCCGGCTGCGCATCGCGGCGCGGTGTCACCAGGTAGATGCCGAATGGCGGCAAGCGCCAGTGCGGTAGCAGCTCACGCAGACTGCCGTTGACCAACTCCTCACGCACTTCCTGCTCCGGCTGCAGCGACACGCCCATGCCGGCTAAAGTGAAATGCCGCACCGCCAGGATGTTATTGCAGCCCACCCGGCTCTCCACACGTAGCTTTTCCACCTGTGCATTCGGCCCGTGCAGCTCCAGCACGTTGAACGCGTTATCACCATGCAGAATCAACCAGTCCAGACCGACCAAGTCTTGCGGTTGATTGATCGGCGGCTTGCGCAGCAAGTACGCCGGCGCGGCGCACAGCAGCATGCGCGAGTCGCCGATATGCCGCGCTACCAGGCTGGAGTCCTCCAGATTGCCGACGCGAATGGCGAGGTCGATGCGCTGCTCAATCAGGTCGATCTGCTCATCATGGAAAAACAGCTTGAGGCTCAGGCCACTGTGCGCGTGCAACAGCGGCGCCAGTGCAGCGCTGAGCCGCCGCCCGGAAAACCCCACGGGCGCGGCAATACGCAGCTCACCCACTGGCGCATCACGCAGCTCGGCCAACCTCTGCTCGGCCTGCTGCGCCAGCGCCAGCACCTGTGCGCAGCTCTGATAAAAAGTCGCGCCCGCCTCGGTCAGGGTCAGCTTGCGCGTAGTGCGGTGCAGCAGGCTGACCTGGGTGCTTTCTTCCAGCTTGCGAATCTGCTGGCTGACCGCCGATGCGGTCATACCCAACACCTCAGCCGCCGCCACCATGGAGCCACGGTCGACCACGGTGGCGAACACCGCCATGCGCTTTAGCTGCTCCATTCGTAAGCCCTGCTTAATAGTTAAAGCCTTTTTAGCCTATTTTTCTGACCTTTATCCAGCTGCGATTATCTCTCGCACTTAATCCCATCTGGAGATACCCATGAAACTCGCTCTGATCGGCGCCAGCGGCTTTGTTGGCGCAGCTGTTCTGCAAGAAGCCCTGGACCGTGGCCACCAGGTCAGCGGCATCGTCCGTGATCCCGCGAAACTGCCGCAGCACCCGGCGCTGACCGCCGTGGCCGGCGATGCCTACAACGCCGAGACATTGGCCGAGCAACTCAAGGGCCATGACGCGGTGATCCACGCGTTCAATCCGGGCTGGGGCACGGCAGATATTCGCGAGCGCTTTATCCAGGGCAGCCAGGCGATCATCGCTGCCAGCAAACAAGCCGGCGTACAGCGCCTGCTTGTTGTCGGCGGCGCGGGCAGCCTGTATGTCGCCCCAAACCTACAGCTGATCGATACCCCGGACTTTCCCGCCGAGTACAAGGAAGGTGCCGAAGGCGCACGGCAGACCCTAAACCTGCTGAAAGCTGAAACCAAACTGGCCTGGAGCTTTATCTCGCCGCCAGCCCTGTTGCAGCCTGGCGCGCGCAGCGGGCAGTTCCGCATCGGCGGCGACCAGTTGCTGATGAATGGCGATGCCCCGGCGCAGATCTCGGTGGCAGACCTCGCCGTAGCGATCATCGATGAGCTGGAACACCCGCAACACCTGCGCCAGCGCTTTACCGTCGGCTATTAAGCCGCCCACGATTAAGGAGAACCCCATGCAACTGAACGCCAGCGCCTATGTCGCCACAGACACACCGGCCCGCTATATCAGCCGGCTGTGCAAACACTTCGCCCACAAGATTCCGGTGAGTTTCGATGAGCAGCAGGGACGTATCGAGTTCGACAGCGGCCTGGCACTGCTGCAGGCCGAGGCCGACGGTTTGCGCCTGAGCGTGCAAAGCGCCAGCAATGAAGGCCTGGAAAGCCTAAAGAAGGTCGTCACCAGTCATTTCGAGCGCTTTGCCTGGCAGGCCGAGCTGAGCCTCGATTGGCAGTGATCAGCTCGCCGGCAGGGTCAGTTCGATGCGCTCCCCCAGCGACTCATCCAGGCGCTGCAGTTCGGCATGAATCGCCGCTGCGTCGTCGGCCAGGTGCTGGGCGATGTTGGCGAAGTCATCGGCGGCCTCGATAAAGGCCAGCACCACCGAGGGATCGAAACGCGTACCGCTGGCCGCGCTGATTTGTTTAAGCGCGTCGGCGTGGCTGCAAGACGGCCGGTACAGGTGGTGGCTGGTCAGCTCTTCATAGGCGCCGACCACCGCCATCAACCTGGCTGTCAGCGGAATCTGCTCACCCAGCAAGCCCTGCGGATAGCCACTGCCGTCCCAGCATTCATGCTGGCTGTAGACGATATCGCGGGCATCGCGCAAGAAATCGGTGACATTACCCAGCTTGGCCTCGGCGGCCAGTAAGGCATCACGCCCGGCTTCGGTATGCCGGTGTAGCAACTGCAGATCATCACCCTCCAACTGCAGGATCGGATTGAGCAGAATGCGATCCGGCAGCACCAGCTTACCGATGCCATGCAACAGTGCCGACTTGCCCAGCTGGGTGATACGTTCGCGGTTCAGCTCATCGGCCAGCGCCGGCTGCTGATGGGCCAGCGCCGTGGCCAGGGTGGTCATATAGGGTTCGATGCGCGCCAGGTGCTTGCCGCAAGGGTTGTCGCGCATGGCCGCAAGGCTGGCCATGGCCTCGATGGTCACCTCCTGCAGGCGCTGCATATCGCGGGTGCGGCGGCGCACTTCCAGCTCCAGGTACTCACTCTTGTCACGCAGGAAATCCGCGCTGGCCTTGAGCTGCAGCTGCGCCTTTACCCGCGCCAGCACCAGCGGCGGGCTGATCGGCTTGGTGATGTAATCCACCGCGCCCAGATCAAAGCCCTGCTGCTCGTCAGCCACCTCGGTCTTGGCGGTGAGAAACACCACCGGAATATCCGCCGTGGCCGGGTTGAGCTTGAGCAGGCGGCAGACTTCGTAACCGTCCATCTCCGGCATCATGATGTCGAGCAGGATCAGGTCCGGCTGCTGGCTGCCAGCGGCGATGCGTAGCGCCTTGACGCCACTGCTGGCGACCTTGACCCGGTAATCATCAAGTAGCAACGCGCTCATCAGCTCAAGGTTTTCCGGGGTATCGTCCACCACCAGTACCAAGGGCTGGTCCGGCCGGTCGAGTATGTTGTCCATCACCATTCCCCACTCATAGTGTCAGTTGCCGTTGCCCGGCTGCGGCTTGCAGCAGCGCCAGCGCCTGCTCGAAGTCAAAACCTCGCACCGCGGCAGCCAGCGCCGGGTACTCACTAGTAAAGGCGCTGCGCAGCAGTTCGGCCTGCTCATCGAAGAGTTTTCCGGCGCGCGGATCATCCTCGGCGAATAACCGTTGCAGTTGCCGACACAGCTGTTGCAACTGTTCGGCATCCACGGCCTGCAACGTACCAAGCGATTGCGCTGGAAACTGCGTGCGAATCGCAGTTACCAGTGTGGCCAGACTCTGTTCCAGCTCAAGCAGCAAGCCGTCCAGCTCATCGTGGCGGGCATCCTTGATCGCGCTTTCCAGAGCCGCCGCCTGGGCCGCCAGATCCATCGCGCCGAGGTTACCCGCCAGACCCTTGAGGCTATGGGCCAGACGCTCGGCGCTTTCCTGCTGATTAGCCGCCATCGCGGCGCGCAACTGCGCCGGGAAATCGCCCTGACTGGCGACAAACTTGCCGAGCAAGCGTTGATACAGCTCGCGCTTACCAAGTACCCGGCGCAGGCCGCTGTCGATATCCACGCCTGGCAGTTGCCAGTCCACGGCCGCTTCGGCTATGCGGGGCGACTCAGCCAGCGGCTCGGCCTTGGCCACCATCCAGCGCGACAAGGTCTGCCACAGCTCGTTCGGCTCAATCGGTTTGCCCAGGTGATCATTCATCCCAGCGGCCAGGCAGCGCTCGCGGTCGGCGGGCATGGCGTTGGCGGTCATGGCGACGATTGGCAGCTGGGCAAAACGCGACTCGCGGCGGATGGCCTCGGTGGTGGCGATGCCATCCAGCACCGGCATCTGCATGTCCATAAGCACCAGGGCGTAATAGCCGTCGGCATGGCTGCGCAGTAGCTCAAGAGCGATGCCACCATGCTCGGCCTGATCGATCTGCAAGCCGCTTTCCTGCAACAGGCCGCAGGCCACTTCGCGGTTCAGCTCGTTGTCTTCCACCAGCAGCACACGCAATGAGCTGAAATTGGGAATCTGCTCACCCACCGGCAGGCGCGCAAAGCCCTGCGCCGGGCCGTCGCCAGCCAGGCTGCGGATCAGCGCATCGAACAGCAGCGAGGGGTTGAGCGGTTTAAGCAGCACGTCTTCGACGCCGACCTTCTCCGCCCCCAGCAGCACTTCCTCGCGGCAATGAGCGGTGACCATCAACAGGTGCGGCGGCGGTTGCAGGTTGAGTTCGCGCACCCGGCGCAGGGTTTCGATGCCATCCATGCCAGGCATCTGCCAGTCGACCAGTAGCACCTCGAACGGCTCACGCTGCCGGCTGGCCTGTTGCACTTGCTGCAAGGCGGCCATACCCGAGGCCACGGCTTCGACGCGAAAGCTCATGCTTTCCAGCATGTCGTGCAGCACCTGGCGTGCGCTGTCGTTGTCATCCACCACCAGCACCTTGCGTCCACGCAGGTCAGCCTGCGGCAACAGCCGCGGAGTTTGCTGACGCGCAATCCCCAGCGGCACCCGGCACCAGAACAGACTGCCCTGCCCCGGCTGACTCTCGACCCCGACGCTGCCGCCCATGGCTTCGGCCAGGCTTTTGCAGATCGCCAGCCCGAGGCCCGTGCCGCCGTATTTACGCGTGGTCGAGGTGTCGGCTTGCTGGAAGGATTCGAACAACCGGCCCATCTGCTCGGGCGTCAGGCCGATGCCGGTGTCGCGCACGCCGAGGTACAACAGCAGCTGCTCGGCGTCGCGCTGCTCGACACGCAGAATCACCTCGACCTCGCCCTGCTCGGTGAACTTCACCGCGTTGTTGGCGTAGTTGATCAGAATCTGCCCTAGGCGTAGCGGATCGCCGACCAGTTGCTGCGGCAGCTGCGGGTCGAGGTTGAATACGAGTTCCAGGCCCTTGGCCGCGACCTTGTCGCCGATCAGGTTGGCCAGGTTTTCCAGCACCTGCTGCAGGCCAAAGTCGATGCGCTCAATGGTCAGCTTGCCGGCCTCGATCTTGGAGAAGTCGAGGATGTCGTTGATGATCCCCAAAAGGTGCTGGCCGGACTGCTGGATCTTGCCCAGGTAATCGCGCTGGCGCGGGTTCAGCTCGGTTTTCAGGGCCAGGTGCGACATGCCGATAATCGCGTTCATCGGCGTGCGGATTTCGTGGCTCATATTGGCCAGGAAGTCCGATTTCAAGCGCGCCGCCTCTTCGGCCAGCTCCTTGGCCTCGGCCATGGCCTGCTCGGCCTGCTTGCGCGCGGTTATGTCGCGGCTGATGCCCACCAAGCCAAGCAACTGGCCCTGCTCGTCATAAAAGGTGCTGCGCAGCGTATCGAAAATCACCCGCCGGCCATCCGGATAGATCGAATAGCCTTCGCTTTCAAATGGCTCTGACTGGCTTCTGGCGATACGGTCATGCTCGGCGCGCGAGGCGGCCCAGGCCGGATCGAGCAGCGCCTCGTCACGCTGGCCCTGCACCTCCTCGCTAGGCCGGCCGAACAGCGTGGCGCAGGCCTGGTTGATGCCAACATAACGGCCGTCGACATCCTTGAACCAGATCGGATCGGGAATCGCGTTGATCAACGCCAGCAAGGTGCTGCGCTGGCGGCTGGCTTCGGCCTCAGCGCGCTGACGCTCGGCGATCTGCACCGCCAGGCGGCGGTTCCACACCAGAACGAAAATCACCAGCGCCAGCAGGCCGAGCAAGTAGGGCCAACCCACGGCCAGCAGGCGCCGCCAGTTGAAAGCGGTCAAGGGCGGCAGCCAACGTTGCTTGATTGCCTCCTGCTCGCTGTCGCTTAGATCGTCCAGGGCCAGGTTGAGCAGGCTGACCAGCTGCGGCCAATCGGGGCGCACGGCAAAGCGAAACTCGCTGCTGGACAAGCCGGTTTCGCCGCGCAGTTCGAGGTTGGTCAGATTGAGTTCTCGGATCAGGTGACTGGCCACGATCATGTCGCCGACATAGGCATCCGCGCGCCCGGACGACACCGCGCGCAGGGCCGCTTCAGTGTCCGCCACTTCAAGCAAGCGCACGCCCGCCACCCGCTCGCGCAGCGCCTGCTGCAAAACATAGCCGCGCTCGATGGCCACCTGCTTGCCAGCCAGATCCTTGATGCGCTGCACCGCCAGCTCGCTGCGGGTAAAGATCAGACTGCTACTGGTCAGATAGGGCTCGCTGAACGCCATAAAGGCTTCGCGCTCGGCGGTCTTGGCCACTGAAGGCAGCAGGTCGACCTGGCCGCTGCGCAGAGCTTTCAGCGCGGTATCCCAGTCATCCATCAGCACCGGTTCAAAGCGCAGCCCCAGGCGCTGACCGAGCAGCGCCAGGTAGTCGCCACTCAGGCCACGATGCTGACCGTCCTTGTCCAGTACATCGAACGGCGGCCAGCCGCTGCGCTCAACGCCCACACGGATCACCCGATGCTCGGCGACCCAGGCACGCTGCTGTTCGTTCAGCGGCAGCACCGCCGCTGCCAATGACGGAAGCAGGCATAACAGCAACAGGCAACAGAGGCGCGACATGGCGGCATCCTTGCGGACGATCAGGTGTTCTTCAGCTTAGTCAGCAGTTTGAAAGTCAGATGTGGATTGGCAGACCGCCAGCCGCAGCCGACAATCAGCCCATGTTTCTTGAGGATCGCGCCATGCTTGATGCCGACCGCTGCTGGCAAGCCGTTTGCGACCGTGATGCCGCGCAGGATGGACGCTTTGTGTTTGCCGTGCGCAGTACCGGTATCTATTGCCGGCCTAGCTGCCCGGCGCGGCGGCCCAAGCGCGAAAACGTCAGCTTTCATGTCGATGCTGACGCAGCTTCGACGGCCGGCTTTCGCCCGTGCAAGCGCTGCTCGCCACAGGGACAGAGCCCGGCCGAACAGCTGGATACACTGGTGGTGGCCGCCTGCGGGCTGCTTAACACCAGCGAGCAACCGCTAACCCTGGAACAATTGGCTGCGCGCATCGGCCTGTCCGCCTCACACCTGGCGCGCGCCTTCAAGGCGCGCACCGGGCTCACGCCAAAAGCCTGGAGCGAAGCGCAACGCCGCGCGCGTCTAGAGCAGCAGTTGCCGGCAGCAGAAAGCGTGCTGGATGCCGCGCTAAGCGCCGGTTACTCCGGCACCCGCGCGCTGTATCAACAAGCGGAGCCGCTGAGCCCGGCGCAACGGCGTAAACAGGCTGCTGGTGAGCAACTGCGCTACAACATCGCGCCCTGCCCGCTCGGCCACTTGCTGCTGGCCAGCAGTGCGAAGGGCATCTGCGCGCTGCTGTTTGGTGACGACCCGGCGCTGCTGCTGAGTGAACTGCAGCAACGCTTTGCCGCCGCTGAACTGCACGCGGATGACACAGACCTGGGCGATAGTTTGAGGCACGTGCTGGCGCAGATCAGCGAACCGCAGCGCGCCGCCCGGCTGCCGCTGGATATTCGCGGCACGGCGTTTCAGCAACAGGTGTGGCGCGCTCTACAGCAGATCCCGGTTGGGCAGACGCGTAACTACGCCGAACTGGCCGCGCAACTGGGCAGCCATCCACGCGCCATAGCCCGCGCCTGCGCCAGCAACCCGCTGGGCCTGCTGGTGCCGTGCCACCGGGTAATCGCCAGCAACGGCAGCCTCAGCGGTTACCGCTGGGGCCTGGCACGCAAGGCAGCGCTGCTTGAAAGTGAGGCCGAAAGCCAGGCGCAATAGTCCACCTCAGCCTGAGCGGTTGGTTGGATGAAAAGCGTTGGTGGGAGGGGCTTTGGCCGCGACAGATATTGGCGTCGCTATAAGTCGCGGCTTAAGCGGAGTGCCGCCCAGCAGCTCCCACAAAGCGCGTGGCCGTCGAGTGACGATCCACAAAAAAAGAGCGGCGCCACCTGCGTGGGCCGCTCCAAATCACGGAGTTGCATACATCAGTACCCCGCACAGCGTGCGGATACTGCTGTTTGATTACTTTTCCAGGATTGCAGTCACACCTTGACCGCCAGCGGCGCAGATCGAGATCAGCCCGCGGCCTTCCTGCGCCACCGAAAGCAGCTTGGCCAGGTTGGCGACGATGCGCCCGCCAGTAGCAGCAAAGGGGTGGCCAGCAGCCAGGGAACTGCCCTTGACGTTCATCTTGCTGCGGTCGATGGAACCCAGTGGCGCATCCAGGCCCAGGCGATCACGGCAGTAGTCGACGTCTTCCCAGGCCTTGAGGGTGCAGAGCACCTGCGCGGCAAAGGCCTCGTGAATTTCGTAGTAATCGAAGTCCTGCAGCGTCAGCTTGTTGCGCGCCAGCAGGCGCGGCACCGCGTAAACCGGGGCCATCAGCAAGCCTTCCTTGCCGCCGACAAAATCCACCGCTGCCGCTTCGCCATCCTTCCAGTAAGCCAGAATCGGCAGACCACGGGCCTTGGCCCAGTCCTCGCTGGCCAGCAGCACCAGGGACGCGCCGTCTGTCAGTGGCGTCGAGTTGGCCGCAGTCATGGTGCCGCGCGGGCTGCGCTCGAAACAGGGTTTGAGCGTGGCGAGCTTTTCCAGGCTGATATCGGCGCGCAGGTTCTGGTCGCGGGTCAGGCCACGGAATGGCGTCAGCAAGTCATCGTGCCAGCCTTCGGCATAGGCGGCGGCGAGTTTCTGGTGGCTGGCCACAGCCAGTTGGTCCTGCTCGTCACGCGGAATGGCCCAGGTTTGCGCCATCAGCTCGCAGTGCTCGCCCATCGATAATCCGGTGCGCGGCTCGCCGTTGCGCGGAATGGCCGGGGCCAGATGGCGTGGGCGAATCTGCAGCAGGCTCTTGATCTTCTCGCCGGTGCTTTTGCCGCGATTGGCCTGCAAGAGAATCTGCCGCAGCCCTTCGTTGACCCCGATCGGCGCATCCGAGGTGGTGTCAACGCCGCCGGCGATGCCGCACTCGATCTGCCCAAGGGCGATCTTGTTAGCCACCAGCAGCGCTGCTTCCAGGCCGGTGCCGCAGGCCTGCTGCAGGTCATAGGCTGGGGTTTCCGGGGCCAGACGCGAGCCAAGCACGCATTCACGGGTCAGATTGAAATCCCGTGAATGCTTGAGTACCGCGCCGGCTACCACCTCACCGAGGCGTTCGCCATGCAGGTTGAACCGCTCGACCAGGCCATCCAGTGCGCTGATCAGCATCTCCTGGTTGCTCGCGGTGGCGTAGACGGTGTTGGAGCGGGCGAACGGAATACGGTTACCACCGACAATGGCGACGCGACGCGGCTGGGTCATGGCGAACTCCTGAGTTGGAATGGGTCTGAAGTGAATGGCGCACAGGCTAACCTGTCGCCGCAGTGTCGCATTGGCCGCCTTGCCAGTGCAGCAGGCGATGCGGTCAATTGCGCATTTCTGTTGCCTGCGTAGAGTGGGCGCACTTTTGATCTGTGTGCAGGAGCTGCCCCATGTCCGACCGTTATCTCGCCTTTGCCAACTCCACCTCCGGTCGCCGTCTGGTAAGCGCGCTCGGCCTGCCTGCCCCGCTGCTGCTGGAGCGCTGGATGGCCGGACGCAGCCGACCGGTAGATGGTGCGCTGCTGATTGGCGGCGAAGGCAGCCTGGCCAGCGCCGTGCTGCCGTTTGCCAACAAACTGACCGACGCCCTGTTCGCCGCCCGTGAAGGCCAGTTCGAGCTGCCACGCTGGACTGCCGAGCATGGCCCCAAGCTCAAGGCCCTGGTGTTTGACGCAAGCCACCTGACCCGTTTCGAGCAGTTGATCGAGCTGCGCGACTTCTTCCAGCCGGCCTTCAAAGGCCTGGATAAATGCCCGCGCGTGGTGATCCTTGGCCGCGCCCCGGAATCGTTGAAAGACCCGATTGCCGCCAGCGTGCAGCGCTCGCTGGAAGGCTTTAGCCGCTCCCTGGGTAAGGAAATCCGCCGCGGCGGCAACGTGCAGCTGGTCTATGTCGGCAAGGGCGGCGAGGCGCAGCTGGAAGGCGCGCTGCGCTTCTTCCTCTCGCCGAAAAGCGCCTATGTCTCCGGCCAGGTGCTGCGTTTGAACACCTGCGGCGAACAGGTCAACGACTGGACCCGTCCACTGGCCGGCAAGAAGGCGCTGGTCACCGGTGCCTCGCGCGGCATCGGCGCGGCCATTGCGGAAACCCTGGCCCGTGACGGCGCCGAAGTGGTGCTGCTGGATGTACCGCCCGCCAAAGACGCGCTTGATGCCCTGGCTGCACGCCTGGGCGGCCGTAGCCTTGCTCTGGATATCTGCGCCTGCGATGCCGCCGTACAGCTTATTGAGGCTCTGCCGGACGGCATTGATATCGTCGTGCACAACGCCGGCATCACCCGCGACAAGACCCTGGCGAAGATGAGCGACGAGTTCTGGAACTCGGTGATCAACGTCAACCTCAATGCCCCGCAGGTGCTGACCCAAGCCCTGCTGGACGCCGGCAAGCTGCACGACAATGGCCGCGTGGTGCTGATCGCCTCGATCAGTGGCATCGCCGGTAATATGGGCCAGACCAACTACGCGGTGAGCAAGGCCGGGATAATCGGCCTGGCCCAGGCCTGGGCACCGATGCTGGCCAAGCGCGGCATCAGCATCAACGCCGTAGCCCCCGGTTTTATCGAAACCCAGATGACCGCTGCCATCCCGCTGACCATCCGCGAAGCCGGCCGGCGGATGAACTCCATGGGCCAGGGCGGCTTACCGCAGGATGTCGCCGAAGCCGTAGCCTGGTTCGCCCAGCCCGGCTCAGGCGCCGCCACCGCACAAGTGCTACGCGTATGCGGGCAAAGCCTATTGGGGGCTTAATCGCCGCCAACAGTCGTAGGGTGGATGACGCTTCACCCATCCACCACCTGCGTTCTGATGCCTGATGGTGGATGAAAAGAGCGTCATCCACCATCAGGCTCCTCATGACCTCGGCAGACAGCAAAATGCCCCGCAGTGCGGGGCCTTTTGCATTCAGTGCGAGTTTATGAGGATAGGTAAGACGAACGGGTCAACCCCAAACGCAGCGCATCGAGGAACTGGGTGCGTTCGCGCGGGCTGATCTTGGCGCTGGCGACCTTGTCGCGGTAGTGCGTCATCAACTCCTCCGGGGACAGGTGCACGTAGCGCAGCATGTCCTCGATGGTGTCGTGGGTCTCGATACCGGCGTGGTACACGCTGCCATCGGCGTTCTGGTAGATGTTCACCGAGTCGGTGTCGCCGAACAGGTTGTGCATATCACCGAGAATTTCCTGGTAGGCGCCGACCAGGAAGATCCCCAGCAGGTAGTCCTCACCCTCGCGCACTTCGTGCACCGGCAGGCTGGTTTCGATGCTCTGCTCGTCGACGTACTGGCGGATCTTGCCGTCGGAATCGCAGGTCAAATCCTGCAGCACGGCGCGGCGCAGCGGCTCTTCGTCGAGGCGGTTGAGCGGCAGAATCGGCAGCACCTGGCCGATGGCCCAGGTGTCCGGCAGGCTTTGGAATACCGAGAAGTTGCAGATGTACTTGTCGGCGAGCTTGTCGTTCAGCTCATCCAGCACCTGACGGTGCGAACGCTGACGCGCCTTCAGCGAGTTATGCAGGCGACGGCACACGGCGAAGTAGCACTGCTCGGCCAGGGCCTTCTCGGTCAGGCTGAGTTTGCCGTCGGCGTACTGAGTGGCCACGTCGCTCATATAGTGGGTGGCGCGCCAGTAGGTCTCGGTGACCATCTCGATATCGGTTGGGCCGAGCAGCTCGACCAGGTAACGCACGGTTTCCGGCAGGCTGGTGACGTCTTCGATCTTGGGGATCTCGTCGTTGTGCTTTTCCACGTCGGTGACCTGCACCACCAGCATGGCGTGGTGCGCGGTCAGCGAGCGGCCGCTCTCGGAGAAGATGTGCGGATGCGGCAACTCTTGCGCGTCGCAGAATTCCTTGAGCATGCCGACTACGACACCGGCGTAGTCGTCCATGTCGTAGTTGATCGAACTGGCGTTGCGCGAGTGGGTACCGTCGTAATCCACACCCAGGCCGCCGCCGACGTCGATATGGTCTACCGGCAGGCCCAGCCCGCGCAGCTCGCCGTAATAGCGGATGGCTTCCTTGAAGCCGTGCTGGTAGTCGGACAGGTTGGCGATCTGCGAACCCATATGGAAGTGCAGCAGGCGGATGCCCTGATCCAGCTTGGCCGCGCGGAAACGCTCGACCACCGACAGCAGCTGCGCCGCCGACAGGCCGAACTTGGACTTCTCGCCGCCGGTGTCAGCCCACTTGCTCGAGGCCAGCGAGGATAGACGCACGCGCAGACCGATCTGCGGCGCGACTTTGAGTTCGGCTGCTTCGTCGATCACCAGCTGCACTTCGGATTCTTTCTCGATCACGATAAACACGTTGTGACCGAGCTTCTGCCCCATCAGGGCCAGCTTGATAAATTCGCGGTCTTTATAACCGTTGCAGACGATGGTGCCGCCCTTCGGCGCCAGCGCCAGCACGGCCATCAGCTCCGGCTTGGAGCCGGCTTCCAGGCCAATGGAAACGTTCTGCGTAGCGATGATGTTTTCCACCACCGCTTCCTGCTGGTTGACCTTGATCGGGTACAGCGCGGTATACGGGCTCTGGTATTCCAGACGCGCGATATTGGCGTCGAAGGCCCCAGTCAGCTGACGTACGCGGTCTTGCAGGATGTCCGGAAAGCGCACCAATAGCGGCAGCGAAAGACCACTGGAACGCAGTTCGTCGATCTGCTCATAGAGGTCGATCGGCGTACTTTGCGGGCCATTCGGGCGCACCTCGACACGGCCCTGGTCATTGATCGCGAAGTAACCCGCGCCCCAATGGCGAATACCGTAAACGCTGCGGCTGTCCGCTACGGTCCACTGGCTGCCGTCATCTTTGCGTGTGCGTCGTGCAGACATCGAAGTCTCCCTTGCTGGCGATAGTGGCCTTGGCACAGCCAAGACGCGTACAGATTAAAGTCTGGAAATGACGATTGCTCAGCTGTGACCAAGGTCCAGCTGAGGAAGTTTAGGAAAGACTGGCTTAGCCGCCGGATTTCTTGGCTTTAAAGCCGTGCTTGATCAGCTCGGCGATCAGCAGTTCGACGTGATCACCCTGAATCTCGATCACCCCATCCTTGAGCGAACCGCCGCAACCGCAGCGTTTCTTCAAGGCGCTGACGAGGTCCTTCAGCGGTTCTTCGGCCAATGGCACACCACTGATGGCGGTCACCGTCTTACCGCCGCGCCCTTTGGTTTCGCGGCGCACGCGGGCGATGCCATCACCCTCGGGAATCAGGGTCTGTTTACAGATGCAGGCGTCCACCGGCTGACTGCAGTCCGGGCAATGCCGGCCGCTGTCGGTGGAATACACCAGGCCGCTGAGCGCGGCAAATGAGGAAGCTTTCTTGACCA
The DNA here is from genome assembly GCF_963970955.1 of Pseudomonas sp. EA_35y_Pfl2_R111. Classification (NCBI taxonomy): domain Bacteria; kingdom Pseudomonadati; phylum Pseudomonadota; class Gammaproteobacteria; order Pseudomonadales; family Pseudomonadaceae; genus Pseudomonas; species Pseudomonas sp. EA_35y_Pfl2_R111. The sequence goes on from NZ_CAXAOM010000001.1 coordinate 1,271,356, forward strand.
CCGGTTTGTCCTCGAAGGGGTCAGGATAGCGACTGGTCGACAGTGCAGCTAAGAACCTGTTTCGGATCTCGCGAGCTAGAGCGAGACAAGGCAAAAACAGCTGAGGAAGCGGAGTTTACGGGATGTAAATGAGCATTCCGAGGCTGTTTTTAACGCAGTATCGCCGAAGCGCAGCAAATCAGAGACGGTTCTAGGTGTCGACCGCGAAGCCCCACTCATGCAGGGGCAGCGCACCCTGGCGATACACGGCCAGGGCTTGAAGGCGGCGCAGTGTAACGGCAAAAACCGCAGCTGCTAAGTGTAAAAATGCGCCATTAATCGGTGGATTGGCGACGCTGTGCGGGATGCCGAACAAAACGTCCAGATATCCTGCACAAAGCCATAAATCACGCGGCTTTAGCGGGCCTGACGGTGACGGCCGGATATGGGTTGGCGAGCGATATCCATGCTGCCAAGGCGATGGGTTACGCCTACGGCTAACCCATCCTACGCAATAGCCGCCAGATAACGCTGCAGGGCGGCCAACGAATCAGGGCAATACGGCAGGTGCTGAGTCTCGTCCAAAGCTTCGTCAATGGAGATAAAGCGCGCCTCCAGCACTTCCTCCGGCTGCAAACGCAACGGCGCATCGGACACCGCCGAATAGGCCATGCACCACAGGCGGCTTTCCGGGGCATCGTAGAGAAAATGCGCATGCTCAACCAGCGGCGCATCCTCGATCCCCAGCTCTTCAGCCAGCTCACGTGCGGCAGATTCGGCGTAGCTTTCGCCTTCGAGCACCATGCCGCCGGCCGCCACGTCCCAGTAACCGGGATACAGCGCCTTACTCAGGGTGCGGCGATGGACGCAGAGTAGGCCGGCGCTATTGAACAGCAGGATATAGGTGCCACGTCCGAGCAGATGCCGCGCACGCAGCTCACTGCGTAACACACCACCGAGCGGACGATCGTCTTCGTCGACCCAGGCGATGCGCTCGGCATCGGAGGCGGCGCGGTGCGCCACCTCGGCTTCGGACCAAGCCATCGCTTAGCCCTGCGACAGCAGTTGGCGCAGGTCGATCAGTCCGGCATTGGCGCGCGAGATGTAATTGGCCATCACCAGCGAGTGGTTAGCCAGCAGGCCATAACCGCTGCCGTTGAGGATCATCGGGCTCCACAGGGTTTCCTGCGCGGCCTCCAGCTCACGGATGATCTGCCGCACGCTGACGGTGGCGTTCTTCTTCGCCAACACATCGGCGAAATCCACCTCGATGGCGCGCAGCAGGTGCGCCAGCGCCCATGCCTGACCACGAGCCTCGTAGAACACGTTGTCGATCTGCAGCCAAGGTGTTTCGTAGTCCACCCCTTCGACAAAATCGGCCTGCACCATACCCTCAGCCAGCACTGGATCGACCTCGTTGGTATTCAAGCGTACCCGCCCAACACTGGCCGACAGGCGCTGAGACAGCGAACCCAGACGCGTGGCGGCATCGCCCAGCCAGTTGTTGAGGTTATCGGCGCGGGTGTAGAACTGCGCGTTAGGCTGGCTCGAGTCCGACAGACGCGCCAGGTAGCGGTCCAGCGACTTGATGCCTTCGGCATATTCGGCCTCGGAAGCGGGCAGCGCCCAGCTTTTGTTATCAAAATGGAAACGCGGCTCGGCCTTGGCCAGATCCGGGTCTTCGGTGGACTGTGACTGCGAACGGGTAAAATCCTTGCGCAGAGCCCGCGACATGTCACGCACCTGTACCAGCACACCAAACTCCCAGCTCGGCATATTGTCGAGCCACAAGCCCGGTGGCGCGAGGTCGTTGGACAGGTAACCGCCCGGCTTGTCGAGCAAGGTGTTGGCCACCTGCTTGAGGGTTTCGGCGGTGGTGTAACCATTCACCAGCTTGTGCCCGCGGGCCTGGGAAGCCGCCTCGGCGCGCTGCTGCACGGAGAATTGCGCCGGCTCCTGACTCCAGTACCACCCCACCACCAAGGCGACAATCAGGTAGAGCCCCACGAGGCCAACGATCAGACGCGTAGTCAGGTTTGCGGTGGATTTGCTTGGTGAAGTGTTAGCGGCGCCTGCCGCGTCAGCATGCGCTCCGGCAGTTCGATTCTTCCAATCCAGCATGGCAATGTCCTTTTGTTACCCAAGTAGCAAGCGGCGACCGGACTGTACAAACCGGTGGCTGCTCATTCGACCACAACCCTCAAGCAGGGTTGCGCAACTGCCTTGCACTATAAGGGAAGCATGGCCGGCTGCGCAGCGGCGAAGGACAAACTTACCGACGGTGAAGCCGATTACGTATCTGTGATGTCATAGACAGAAGGCCGACGCCAATAGATCGACGGCACTCGTAAAAAATCAAACGGGTGTTAGCATTGCTAGCACTAAGCCATCACCTGCAGCTGTGCGCTGCACTTACCGAAACCGGGCCATGATCGAGCAAGAAGACCCCAGCCGCGACCGCCTCAAGCAGCACTTCGCCCAGCGCGTGATCAACCAGGCGCGCCAGGTGCTGGAAGTCTGGCAGCGCCTGCAGCGAAGTGAGTGGAGCGAGCCGGGGATGCGCGAGCTGAGCGAGGCGACGCAGCTATTGCAGCGCTATGCCGAACGTTTCGATCAGGCCGAGCACAGCCAACTTGCCCAGGAAATCGATAACTGCCTGCAGTTGGTGGCCGACAACCGTGGCCGGCTCAACAGTCAGCTGATCAGTCAACTCAACGAGCTGCTGCAGCGCCTTTCACGCACCGGCCTGCGCCACGGCGACCGTTTCGAGCAAACTGTGCTGCCACCGCTGCGCAAGCCGGTATACCTGGCCCTGCAGCACTTGGAACGCGCCGAGCAATTGGTGCAGCGCCTGGAGTTCTTCGGCATGAATGCCATTGCGCTGGATAGCGCCAATGCCTTTCGCAACGCCATGCGCGAGCGCCACCCAGCGGCGATTCTGATGGAAGTCGACTTCTCCGGCCCCGGTTGCGGCCTGCTGCTGGCAAAAAGCGTGCAGGAAGGTCTGGAACACCCAATTCCGCTACTGTTCTTCAGCCCGGAAGATACCGACACCATGACCCGCCTGTCCGCTGTGCGCGCCGGCGGACAGGAGTTCTTCACCGGCAGCCTGGATGCCTCGAACCTTTTCGAGCGCATCGAGGTGCTGACCAACGTCGCCCAGTACGAACCCTACAAGGTACTGATCATCGATGACTCGCGGGCTCAGGCGACGCACACCGAGCGCGTCCTCAACAGCGCCGGCATCGTCACCCGCACCCTGATCGAGCCGATCCAGGCCATGAGCCATCTTGCCGATTTTCAGCCAGACCTGATCATCCTCGACATGTATATGCCCGAGTGCAACGGCCCGGAGCTGGCCCAGGTGATTCGCCACAACGACCGTTACGTCAGCGTGCCGATCATCTACCTGTCCGCCGAAGACGACCTCGACAAGCAGCTCGATGCGATGAGCGAAGGCGGCGACGACTTCCTCACCAAGCCGATCAAGCCACGCCACCTGATCGCCACCGTACGCAACCGAGCAGCCCGCGCGCGCAGCCTCAAGGCGCGCATGGTGCGTGACAGCCTGACTGGCCTGTACAACCACACCCATACCCTGCAACTGCTCGAAGATGCGCGCTTCCGTGCCGAACGCGACGGCCAGCCGCTGAGCTTTGCGATGATCGATATCGACTTCTTCAAGAAGGTCAACGACACCTACGGCCATCCCATGGGCGACCGGGTGATCAAGAGCCTGGCGCTGTTTCTCAAGCAACGCCTGCGCAAGAGCGACCATATCGGCCGTTACGGCGGCGAAGAGTTCGCCGTGGTGATGCCCGACACCGACGCCGAATCCGCTCGCCGAGTGCTCGACGAAATCCGCCAGCGCTTCGCGGAAATCCAGTATTCGGCGCAGCCGCATGACCTGTCCTGCACCTTCAGCTGCGGTATCGCCCAGCTGGCACCGCAACTGGACGGCAAACTGCTCTCGCAACAGGCCGACGAAGCGCTGTATGTAGCCAAGCACGGCGGGCGCAACCAGGTGGCAATCTATCAGGGCGACTGAGACTCGCCCCGAAGCAACTGCGCAGGTACCAACCACCCCTGCAGAAAACTGTGACGCAGTCGGCGCTGTCACATTACGGTCACGAAAAAGCAATAAATTCTGAGGCTTAGCAGCCGCCCTGACGCATCCGTCGGCGGCCGGAACCGTTCGTTGTCGGTCGAGCCCTATGCGCCTTAAATCCCTTACTAACCTCAATACTCTGCTGCTGGTCACCGTTTGCGTGGCCCTGGCCGTCACCCTCTGGTGGTCGCAGCGCGCCCTGGAGCGCCCGTATCTGCTGATGGCGCGCTACCTAAGCCTGTCCCAGCAATTTCAAGGTGAAGCCGCGCAGAACATCAGCGCCTACCTGGAAAGTGGCGACGCCCTGCGCCACAGCGCTGCCCTGAAATCGCTGGACAGCCTCGAACAGGCCATGACTGAACTGCCCGCAGAACTGGCCGCCAACCTACGTCCCAGCCTTGCCGAACTCAAAGCCTTTAGTGCCAACGAGCTGCTGGCTGCCGGCAAACTCTCCGCCGACCCGCAAGGCTTACTGCTACAAGCCGAGCGGGAAATGGACGCCGCACTTGAACAACTCGCGCAGTACGCCAACAGCGGCGAAGCCAATGCCGCCGCCAATTACCGTAGGCCGCTTTTTAGCGCAGCACGCCACCTCACTCGCCTGGCGCATGCCCGCGACAAGCTGGTGCGCAGCGGCCGCAGCGAGTTGGCCAGCGAAGTCGAACGCGAACTGGCAGCCCTGGGCAAACAGGCGCAAACCCTCAGTGACCTGGCGCTGCTCGGCGTGGCCGATGCCAGCCAGTCGTCCAGCGATTCGTTTGCTGACATGCTGGGCCTGGACACCAGCAGCGAGAGCAGCCAGGCCGAGGACCGTGGCATTACCCTCAAACGCGACCTGGCCAACCTGATCAACCGATACCCGGCCGAGCTGCAGCGCACCCGCGACCTGATCGAACAACGCGCAGCCCTGGCCAACAGCACGCGCACGCAGATCGACCAGGTGCAGCAGGCACTGGCCGCACTGGAACCTCTGGTACGGGCCGAGCACGGACGCATTCAGGGCGAGGTGCAACTGATCCTCGGCCTAATGATCGGCCTGATTCTGTTCATCGCGCTGATCATCGACACCCTCCAGCGGCGCCTGACCCGCGTGCTTGAACGCCTGGTTCCAGCCCTGTCAGCCTGGGCCGCCGGCGACTTCGCCGATGATATCCATCTCAATTCACGCACCCGCGAGCTGCGCGACATTGAAGAGTCGCTAAATCGCTTGCGTGCCTATCTGGTCGACCTGGTCGGCACCATTCGCCGGCACGCCGAACAGGTGGCTGGCTCCAGCCGCACCCTGGCCAACCTCAGCGGCGGCCTGCACAGCGGCGCCGAACGCCAGGCCGGCGACACCGCGCAGATCCGCGATGCCCTCGGCGAGTTGCAGGCCACCATCCAGCAGGTGGCCGGCGATGCCAGCCAGGCCGCCGATGCCAGCCGCGACGCCAACCGCGCCCTGGAACAGGGCCAGCAGGTGATTGGCCACAGCCTTACCGGCCTGCATTCGCTGGTCGATGAAGTACAGGGCAACGCCCAAGCCATCGAGCGTCTGGCTGAAGAAACCGCGACCATCGGCAATGTGCTGACGGTGATTCGCAGCATCGCCGAGCAAACCAATCTGCTCGCCCTGAATGCCGCCATCGAAGCGGCGCGGGCCGGCGAGCTGGGCCGCGGCTTTGCCGTGGTCGCCGATGAAGTGCGCTCGCTATCGCAACGCACCAGCGGTGCGACGGCGCAGATTCAGGAGCTGATCGGCCGCCTGCAACAGGCCGCACTGCAATCGGTACAGGCCATGCGTACTCAGGTGGAACATGCAGAAGCCACTGCCAGCCAGGCCGAAGCCGCCGATGGCGCGCTGGATGAAATCGTCGCGGCGATCCGCACCATCGCCAGCATGGCCGAACGCATCGCCGATGCCACAGCGCAGCAGAGCGGCGCGGTCAGCGAGATTCGTGGGCACAGCGAGCGCATCCATCAACTTGGCGGCGACAACCTGCAACGCATCGGCGAGGGGCGCCAGCAGGGCGAGCAGCTGCTACAACTCGGCGGCCAACTGCATATCGCCGTACAGGCGTTCAGGGTTTAAAGACGGTTAACGGCTGCTGGCGCGGCAATCTGTCGCGCGCCCTTCAGCCTGCGGACAAGACCGCTTACAGCCTGAGCCGTGCCCTGAGCCGCCCGCCTCCGCTATGATGCGGCGATTCCCGCATCACGAGCCTGCCATGCACCGTTTACTCAGCCTACTTTTGCTTCTGGTCGTACTGCCGGCCAGCGCTGGTCTGTTCGACAAGCCGCCTGCCCCTGCGCCACTGGGCGCACCACTGAACAACAGCGCGGACTTCCTGCCGGTACGCGAGGCATTCAAGCTGAGCCTGATCAGCAGCTCCAGTGAGTCGGTGAAATTGCGTTTTGTCGCTGCCGAAGGTTATTACCTGTATCGACACCGCTTCAGTTTCAGCAGCGAGCCAGCCGACATACGTCTGGGCCAGGCCGTGTTGCCGGCCGGACAAGCCAAACATGACGAGTACTTCGGCGATGTCGAGGTGTACTACGAGGTGCTGGATGTCGAGGTGCCGGTCGACAACCCGGACAATCGCCCCTTCAACCTCAGCGTCAACTACCAGGGCTGCGCCGACAAAGGCCTGTGCTACCCGCCGGAAACCGAAGTGCTGGCCATTGGCGGCGGTGCAGCTTCCAGCAGCGCTGTATCCGATGCTGCAACACCGTGGAGCTGGACCGATCTGGCACTGTTCTTTCTCGGCGGCCTGGCGCTGACCTTCACCCCGTGCGTACTGCCGATGCTGCCGATCCTCACCGGCGTGGTGCTGCGCGGCCAGCCGGGCGGTATGCGCAGCCTGGTGTTATCGCTGGCCTATGTACTGCCGATGGCCCTGAGCTTTGCCATCCTCGGCGCGCTAATGGGGCTGTTCGGTGCAGAACTGAATCTGCAGGCACGCCTGCAGTCGCCCTGGGTACTGGTGCCCTTTGCCATCTTCTTCGCCCTGTTCGGCGCGGCCAGCCTGGGCTTTCTTGAACTGCGCCTGCCAGCCGCCATCGACGGCCGGCTGCAGCGCCTGAGCCAACGCCTGCACGGCGGCACGATTTTCAGCGCAGCGGCCCTCGGCGTGCTGTCCAGCGTACTGGTATCACCCTGCGTCTCCGCGCCCCTGGCCGGCGCGCTGCTGTATATCAGCGCCAGCGGCGATGCCCTCGGTGGCGGTCTCAAGCTGCTGGCCCTGGGCCTCGGCATGGGCGCACCACTGGTACTGTTCGCCGTCGGTGGCGGCGCCTTGCTGCCGAAATCCGGCCCGTGGATGCTTACGGTGCGCAACCTGTTCGGCGCATTGCTGATGGCCGTGGCTATCTGGCTGCTCGAGCGCGTGGTACCCGGCCCGGTTAGCTTGGCGTTATGGGGTTTGCTCGCCGCAGGTATCGCACTGTGGCTCGGGGTGCTGGAACTGACGCTGAAAACCCATCACCAGAAGCTCGCGCAACTAATCGGCCTGCCATTGCTGGTCTACGCGCTGGTAGCCTGGGTCGGCGCGCTGCAAGGCCAGGATGACCCGCTACGACCACTCGGGCGGATGGTCAGCAGCGCGGAAGCCACCCAGATGCAGTCCGGCCAGTGGCTAACCATCAGTACCCCCGCCGAGCTGGACGCCACCCTGCTCGCCGCAAAGAACAACAGCAAGCCGCTGCTGCTCGACTGGTATGCCGACTGGTGCATCAGCTGCAAGGTGATTGAGCGTGAAGTGCTCAGCGCCCCGGAAGTCGGCCGCCAGCTGGGCGACTATCAGCTGGTGCGTTTCGACATCACCGAAAGCAACCCTGCGCAACGCGCCCTGCTCGATCGCTACCAGCTGTTCGGCCCGCCGGCGATTCTGCTGTTCGACGCCAAGGGTGACGAATGGCTGGATCTGCGTGTCGTAGGTGAGGTGGATGCGGCGACCTTTGCTGCCCGCCTGAGCACGGCACGGGAACGTTTTTAACGCCCCGAGTCATATATCTGCCGCAATCTGCGGTCATCGTGTCGACTATTGCTGAGAACTGGACAGTCCTGCGCTGTCGCGGCATAGTCCTGCGCAGTAGAAAAACGAGGAAGCACCCCATGGCGACCCTACTGGTACTGCACGGCCCCAACCTCAACCTGCTCGGAACCCGCGAGCCAGGGGTTTACGGCGCCGTCACCCTGGAGCAGATCAACCTCGACCTGGAGCGCCGCGCGCGCGAGGCAGGCCACCATCTGCTGTACCTGCAGAGCAATGCCGAGTACGAGCTAATTGACCGTATTCACGCCGCAAAAGGCGAAGGTGTCGACTTTATCCTGATCAATCCTGCCGCTTTTACTCACACCAGCGTCGCATTACGTGACGCATTGCTGGCAGTGAGCATCCCATTCATCGAAGTGCATTTGTCCAACGTGCACAAACGCGAAGCTTTCCGCCATCACTCCTACTTTTCAGATGTTGCGGTGGGAGTGATCTGCGGCCTTGGCGCCAGCGGTTACCGACTGGCCCTGGAGGCTGCACTCGAACAACTTGAACTTAAGCGCCCCTGACCTCACCGGGAGTTAAACCACTATGGATATTCGTAAAGTCAAAAAACTGATCGAGCTGCTGGAAGAATCCGGTATCGACGAGCTGGAGATTCGCGAAGGCGAAGAATCCGTGCGGATCAGCCGTCACAGCAAGCAGCCGGCCTTTATGCAACAGCCGATGTACGCCCAGGCACCTGCGCCTGCTGCAGCACCTGCTACAGCCCCTGCTGCTGCCGAAGCTGCGGCCCCGGCTGCCGCCAAACTGAACGGCACCGTGGTGCGTTCGCCGATGGTCGGCACCTTCTATCGCGCCTCCGGCCCAACCTCGGCGAACTTCGTCGAAGTCGGTTCGAGCGTGAAGAAAGGCGACATCCTCTGCATCGTTGAAGCGATGAAAATGATGAACCACATCGAGGCTGAAACTAGCGGCGTGATCGAATCCATCCTGGGCGAGAACGGTCAGCCGGTGGAATACGACCAGCCTCTGTTCACCATCGTTTGATCCACGGAGAGCCAGCGATGTTGGAAAAAGTTCTGATCGCCAACCGCGGCGAGATCGCCCTGCGCGTCTTGCGCGCCTGTAAAGAGCTGGGCATCAAGACCGTCGCGGTGCACTCCACCGCCGACCGCGAATTGATGCACCTTGGTCTGGCCGACGAGTCGGTGTGCATCGGCCCGGCTTCTGGCGCGCTGTCTTATCTGCAGATTCCAGCGATTATCGCTGCCGCAGAAGTCACCGGCGCCACCGCCATTCACCCCGGCTACGGCTTCCTGGCGGAAAATGCTGACTTCGCCGAACAGGTGGAAAACTCCGGTTTCGCCTTTATCGGCCCTAAAGCCGAGACCATCCGCCTGATGGGCGACAAGGTTTCAGCCAAGGACGCCATGAAGCGCGCCGGTGTACCAGTCGTGCCTGGCTCCGATGGCCCTCTGCCGGAAGACGAAGAAATCGCCCTGGCGATTGCTCGCGAAGTCGGTTATCCAGTGATCATCAAGGCTGCTGGCGGCGGCGGTGGTCGCGGCATGCGCGTGGTGTACAAGGAAGAAGACCTGATCAAGTCGGCCAAGCTGACCCGCAGCGAAGCGGGCTCGGTATTCGGCAACCCGATGGTCTATCTGGAGAAGTTCCTCGGCAACCCACGTCACGTGGAAGTTCAAGTGCTCTCCGACGGCCAGGGCAACGCCATCCACCTGGGCGACCGTGACTGCTCGCTGCAGCGCCGCCACCAGAAGGTACTGGAAGAAGCGCCGGCGCCGGGCATTGATGAAAAAGCCCGCGCTGAAGTGCTGCAACGCTGCGTCGATGCGTGCATCGAGATCGGCTACCGCGGCGCTGGCACCTTCGAATTCCTTTACGAAGACGGCAACTTTTACTTTATCGAGATGAACACCCGCGTTCAGGTTGAGCATCCGGTTTCGGAGATGGTTACCGGCATCGACATCGTCAAGGAGATGCTCAGCATCGCCGCCGGCAACACGCTGTCGTTCAAGCAGAGTGACGTGGTGATTCGCGGTCATTCGCTGGAATGCCGAATCAACGCCGAAGACCCGGACAACTTCATGCCCTGCCCCGGCAAGGTCAAACACTTCCACGCCCCGGGCGGTAACGGTGTACGGGTGGATTCGCACCTCTACAGCGGCTACACCGTGCCACCGCACTACGACTCACTGATCGGCAAGATCATCACCTACGGCGCCACCCGCGATGAGGCCATGGCCCGCATGCGTAACGCCCTGGACGAGATCGTGGTCGACGGCATCAAGACCAACGTGCCCCTGCACCGCGATCTGGTCCGCGACAAAGGCTTCTGCAAAGGCGGCGTGAATATCCATTACCTAGAGAAAAAGCTAGGCATGGATAAGCACTAAGCTTCGGCGTAGCGCACAGACAAGGGCTGCCATTCGGCAGCCCTTGTCGTTTCCGCCCTGCCTATGCTGGCAGCCGCCCCACCGCTTCAAGTAAGCTGCGCGCCAATTTGCGCCATCCCGCCACAAGGTTCATGAGGTTTACCAATGCCCTGGTTACAAGTCCGTCTCGCCATCACCCCGGAGCAGGCGGAAACCTACGAAGACGCGCTGCTGGAAGTCGGCGCCGTGTCGGTGACCTTTATGGACGCCGAAGATCAGCCGATTTTCGAACCGGACCTGGGCACCACGCCGCTGTGGTCGCACACGCACCTGCTCGCCTTATTTGAAGCCGATACCGACGCGAGCGCGGTATTTGCCCACCTGCAACTGCTGACTGGCGCCGAATTGCCCGAGCACCATGCCGAGGTAATAGAGGATCAGGACTGGGAACGCAGCTGGATGGATGGCTTCCAGCCAATGCGCTTCGGTCAGCGCCTGTGGATCGTGCCGAGCTGGCACGCCGCACCGGAGCCGGACGCAGTCAATCTGCTGCTCGATCCGGGCCTGGCCTTCGGCACCGGCACCCACCCGACCACCGCACTGTGCCTGGAATGGCTGGACGGCCAGAACCTGCAGGATTGCAGCGTGATCGACTTCGGTTGCGGCTCGGGCATCCTGGCGATTGCCGCCTTGCTGCTCGGCGCGCCGCAAGCAGTCGGCACCGATATCGATATCCAGGCCATCGAAGCCTCGCGCGACAATGCCGGACGCAACAACATTGACCCGGCGCGCTTCCCGCTCTACCTGCCGAACGATATGCCGCAACAGCCGGCCGATGTGGTGGTGGCCAATATCCTCGCTGGTCCACTGGTGGCGCTGGCGCCGCAGATCACCAGCCTGGTCAAGACAGGTGGCCGCCTGGCACTGTCGGGCATCCTTGCCGAGCAGGCCGAAGAGGTGCGCGCCGCCTATAACGAGGCCTTTATTCTCGACCCGACCGCCGATAAAGACGGCTGGGTGCGTATTAGCGGCGTACGCCGCTAACAGGCTGCTGAAAAACTACCTGCGTTGCCATCGCGGCGTTAAAAACAGGCTCAAAATGCTCATTTACAACTCGTAAACTCCGCTTTTTCGCCTGCTTTTGCCTTGCGCTGGCTGCCTCGCCTACGTTTTTTCAACAACCTGCTAAGTGCTGCATTGCCAAGCACTTGCGTTAGACTAGCCGCCTTGTTTAGCCGGATCGCCGCATGACCCAGAGCTTCGTCACCCAGTGCCCCCATTGCCGCACCAGCTTTCGCGTGAACCTCACGCAGCTGGGTGCCGCCCATGGTGCCGTGCGCTGCGGAGCCTGCCTGCATGTGTTCAATGCCGCACAACAGCTGCGCGAGCAGGGCCAGCAACTGCCCGGCCCGGCAACGCCAGCAGCTGCGCCAATGCCGGCGCCGCAACCCAGCAAACCGTCCGCGCCACCATTACCGCAGCCAGCCGTACCCAGCGCGCGCCCTGCGACACCAGCCGCGCCGGCCAGCAACAAAGCCAGCGACACGCTGTGGATTCATGACGACTTGGATCTCGACAGCCTCGACCTGGATGAAGAGCTGGCCAAGCTCGAAGCCCAGGAACAGCAGCTGTCCAAGCAGTTTCTGGCGATTGATAGCGCACCGAAATACAACGAAAGTTTTCTGCAGCCCGAACCAATTGAGCACGACCCGCACGACGAGCGCTGGGCCGAAGCCCTGCTGCAGGATGAACTGAGCAAGCCCAGCGTCAGCCTGAGTGTCAAACCTCAGCCGCTGAAGCCTCCAGTACGCCCGACGACGCCGCCAACCCCGGTAACGCCCGAGCCAGTCAACGAGCCCGATGACGAGCCGTCGCTCGACCTCAACAGCATCGACCGCCGCCACCCCGAGCCGGAAATCGAGCACATTGAGCTGCATGCCGAGCGCGAGCCCTTTAGCGCGCTGACAGACAGCCCAGTAGATGAAGAGCCCGCCGTAGCAGCGCCGAAAAAGGCCGCGCGCAGCGAGCCTGAACTGCGTGACGAACACCTGTTCGAGCTGGATGACGAACCACTGCAACTGGACTGGCAACAGCCGAAGAAGCCCTGGGGCCGCTGGATCGGCTGGGGGCTGCTGAATTTTCTGGGTGCTACCGCGCTTGCCGGGCAGTACGTGATGTATCACTTCAATGAACTGGCGCGCCAGGATCAGTACCGCCCCTGGTTCGAGCAACTCTGCCCGGCGGTCGGCTGCCAGCTGCCATCCAAGGTCGATATAACCCAGGTCAAGAGCAGCAACCTGGTGGTGCGCAGCCACCCGGAATTCAGCGGCGCACTGGTGGTCGATGCCATCCTCTACAACCGCGCAGCGTTCTCCCAGCCCTTCCCGCTGCTGGAAATGCGCTTTGCCGACATCAACGGTCAGCTGCTCGCCAGCCGTCGTTTCAAGCCCAGCGAATACCTTGCTGGAGAGCTGGCCGGCAACTCAGAAATGCCGCCGCAGACGCCTATTCATATCTCCCTGGACATCCTCGACCCAGGTACCCAGGCGGTGAACTACAGCCTGAGCTTCCATTCGCCGGAATAGGCTGCACGCAGCGGATTGCTTGAGAATCCGCCGCAACCAAACCCTTCGCGATAAGCCCAGAGCTGTTCAGAATTTGTTCAAAACAGCCTTTCTCCGGTCATCCAGAGCGGGTATCATGCCCACCCTTTTTCGCACTCTCCTATTTGTTCAACAGCAGGTCTCTTGAGCAGGGAAGCCCTATGTCGGCGCTACGCATCGGCCCCTACACATTGCCAAACTCACTGATCCTCGCCCCCATGGCGGGTGTCACTGACCAGCCGTTTCGACAGCTGTGCAAGCGTATGGGTGCGGGTCTGGTGGTGTCGGAAATGGTCACCAGCGATGTGCGTCTATGGAACACCCGCAAGTCGAGCCTGCGCATGATGCACAGCGGTGATCCCGAGCCACGCTCGGTACAGATCGCTGGGGGTGATCCCGAGATGCTCGCCGAAGCGGCGCGGCGCAACGTAGAAATGGGCGCGCAGATCATCGACATCAATATGGGCTGCCCGGCCAAGAAGGTCTGCAACAAGGCCGCCGGTTCCGCCCTGTTGAAAGACGAAGTTTTAGTTCGCGAGATTCTTCAGGCTGTGGTCGCCGCCGTGGATGTGCCGGTGACCCTGAAGATCCGCACCGGCTGGGACCGTGAGAACAAGAACGGCATTGCCGTGGCGAAGATCGCCGAAGACGCCGGCATTGTCGCGCTGGCCGTGCATGGCCGCACCCGCGCCGACCTGTATATGGGCGAAGCCGAGTACGACACCATCGCCGCGATCAAGCAGGCGGTGTCGATTCCGGTGCTGGCCAATGGCGATATCGATTCGCCGCAGAAGGCCAAGGCGGTATTGGCTGCCACTGGCGCCGATGGCCTGCTGATCGGTCGCGCGGCTCAGGGCCGGCCGTGGATATTCCGTGAGATCGAGCATTACCTGCGTACCGGTGAACAGCTCCCGGCACCTAGCCTGCTCGAAGTGGAACGCATTCTGCTTGAACATTTGGCTGCACTGCACGCTTTCTACGGCGATGTAATGGGCGTACGTATTGCCCGCAAGCATGTCAGTTGGTATCTCGCAACCTTGCCGGGCGCCAGGGAGTTCCGCGCCCAATTCAATCGTCTGGACAGTACGGACGCGCAGTGCACCAACGTTCGCGAGTTCTTCAGCGAACGTCATAACAATGGAGAAGGGGTGGCCGCATGACGATGTTGACTGAGACCTTAGAGAGTGGAATGGCTCCCGTGAGTGACAACAGCAGTTTGAAGCAGCATCTCAATACGCCAAGCGAAGAGGGGCAAACCCTGCGTGGCAGCGTTGAGAAGGCCCTGCACAATTATTTCGCCCATCTTGAGGGCGCAGACGTCAGTGACGTGTACAACCTGGTGCTCACCGAAGTGGAAGCACCACTGCTGGAAACCGTGATGAACTACGTCAAGGGCAACCAGACCAAGGCCTCCGAACTACTCGGCCTGAATCGCGGCACCCTGCGCAAGAAGCTCAAGCAATACGACCTGCTGTAACCCCGAACTCCCGAAAAGGGCGGCCCACATGAGCCGCCTTTTTTGCTGATATCCCCGCTCTGATGGACTCTGAAATGACCGACCAGACCACCCGCCTCCCCGTTCGCCGTGCCTTGATCAGTGTTTCCGACAAGACTGGCATCCTCGAGTTTGCCCGCGAGCTCGTCGCCCTGAATGTGGAAATTCTCTCCACCGGCGGCACTTACAAGCTGCTCAAGGACAACGGCATTGCCGCCGTGGAAGTGGCCGACTACACCGGCTTCCCGGAAATGATGGACGGTCGCGTCAAGACCCTGCACCCGAAGATCCACGGCGGCATCCTTGGCCGTCGCGCCATCGACGGCGCAGTGATGGACGAGCACGGTATCAAGCCGATCGACCTGGTCGCGGTCAACCTCTACCCCTTCGCCGCCACCGTGGCCAAGCCGGGTTGTGACCTGGCCGACGCCATCGAGAACATCGATATCGGCGGCCCGACCATGGTCCGCTCAGCGGCGAAGAACCACAAAGACGTGGCCATCGTGGTCAACGCTGGCGACTACGCCGGCATCGTCGAATCGCTGAAAGCCGGTGGTCTGAGCTACGCCCAGCGCTTCGACCTGGCCCTGAAAGCCTTCGAGCACACCGCTGCCTACGACGGCATGATCGCCAACTACCTGGGCACCATCGACCAGAGCTGCGACAGCCTGTCCACCGAAGAGCGCGGTGCCTTCCCACGCACCTTCAACAGCCAGTTCATCAAGGCCCAGGAAATGCGCTACGGCGAGAACCCGCATCAGAGCGCGGCGTTCTACGTGGAAGCGCAAAAAGGTGAGGCCAGCGTGGCCACTGCCATCCAGCTGCAAGGCAAAGAGCTGTCGTTTAACAACGTGGCCGACACCGACGCCGCGCTGGAATGCGTGAAGAGCTTCGTCAAGCCCGCCTGCGTGATCGTCAAGCACGCCAACCCGTGCGGCGTAGCCGTGGCCCTGGACAGCGAAGGCGGCATTCGCCAGGCCTATGAACTGGCCTACGCCACCGACACCGAGTCGGCGTTCGGCGGCATCATCGCCTTCAACCGCGAGCTGGACGGTGCCACCGCCCAGGCCATCGTCGAGCGTCAGTTCGTCGAAGTAATTATCGCGCCGAAAATCAGCGCCGAAGCCCGCGCCATCGTTGCCGCCAAAGCCAATGTGCGCCTGCTGGAATGCGGCGAGTGGCCAGCAGAGCGCAGCGCTGGTTGGGACTTCAAGCGCGTCAACGGCGGCCTGCTGGTCCAGAGCCGCGATATCGGAATGATCAAGGCAGAAGACCTGAAGATCGTTACTAAGCGCGCGCCAAGCGAGCAGGAAGTGCACGACCTTATCTTCGCTTGGAAAGTGGCCAAGTTCGTCAAATCCAACGCCATCGTCTACGCCAAAGGCCGCCAGACCATCGGTGTCGGCGCCGGCCAGATGAGCCGCGTCAACTCGGCGCGTATTGCTGCTATCAAAGCCGAGCACGCCGGCCTGCGGGTCGCCGGCTCGGTGATGGCCTCCGACGCCTTCTTCCCATTCCGCGACGGCCTGGACAACGCTGCGGCCAATGGCATCACTGCGGTGATCCAGCCAGGTGGCTCGATGCGCGATGCGGAAGTCATCGCCGCCGCTGACGAAGCCGGCATCGCCATGGTGTTCACCGGTATGCGTCACTTTAGGCACTAAAATCGGCCGCACTCGGACAGGCATCTGCGGCGTTGTCCGGCCCTCCCCCCCATGCTCATTGCCAGAAGGCAACTCCGCTGGGTGAAGGGCCAGACGCCTTGCATCTACCAGCCCGATCGCGACCTCGAAATTTGTAGGGTGGATAACGCTTCGCTTATCCACCAAACGGCCATACGCCGACCTCCATTGGGAGAGAAACATGAACGTATTGATCATCGGCAGCGGCGGTCGTGAACACGCCCTGGCCTGGAAGGTTGCGCAGGACAAGCGCGTCAACAAGGTCTTCGTCGCCCCGGGCAACGCCGGCACCGCCACCGAAGCCAAATGCGAAAACGTCGCCATCGACGTACTAGACATCGCCGCCCTGGCGGACTTCGCTGAAAAGAACGTGCAGCTGACCATCGTCGGCCCAGAAGCACCGCTGGTGGCGGGCGTGGTAGATCTGTTCCGTGCGCGCAAGCTGGATATTTTCGGCCCTACCGCCGCCGCTGCGCAGCTGGAAGGTTCCAAGGCCTTTACCAAGGACTTCCTCGCCCGCCACGCGATTCCTACCGCCGACTACCAGAACTTCACCGAAGTCGAGCCGGCACTGGCCTACCTGCAAAAGGTCGGCGCGCCGATCGTGATCAAGGCCGACGGCCTGGCCGCCGGTAAAGGCGTAATCGTCGCCATGACCCTGCAAGAAGCCGAAGACGCCGTGCGCGATATGCTCGCTGGCAACGCCTTTGGCGAGGCCGGTTCGCGCGTGGTGATCGAAGAATTTCTCGACGGCGAAGAAGCCAGCTTTATCGTTATGGTCGACGGCGAGAACGTGCTGCCAATGGCCACCAGCCAGGACCACAAGCGCGTTGGCGATGCCGATACCGGCCCGAACACCGGCGGCATGGGTGCTTACTCGCCGGCTCCGGTGGTCACCGCCGAGGTGCATCAACGAGTGATGGACGAAGTCATTTACCCGACAGTGCGCGGCATGGCCAGCGAAGGCAACGTCTATACCGGCTTCCTCTACGCCGGGCTGATGATCGACAAGGCCGGCAAGCCCAAGGTCATCGAATTCAACTGCCGCTTCGGCGACCCAGAAACCCAGCCGATCATGTGCCGCCTGGAATCTTCCCTGGTACTGCTGGTCGAAGCTGCATTGGCCAAGGCTCTGGACAAGGTTGAAGCCACCTGGGACCCGCGCCCGACAGTAGGCGTGGTGATTGCCGCCGGCGGATATCCGGCCGATTACGCCAAGGGCGATGTGATCGAAGGCCTGGATGCTGCTGCGCAATTGGAAGGTAAAGTCTTCCATGCCGGCACGGCACTGAAAGACGGTCAGATCGTCACCGCCGGTGGGCGCGTACTCTGCGCCACCGCCATTGGTCGTACGGTAGAGGAAGCCCAACAACAGGCCTATCGCCTGGCCGAAAAGATCAGCTGGAGCGGTAGCTTTTACCGCAACGATATCGGTTACCGCGCCATTGCCCGCGAACGCGGGGATAAGTGAAGGTAAATAGAGGGTAAAACCCGGCAAAGGTGACCAATTGGCCACCTTTGTCATATTTCCCTCGCGAACAGCTTGGCTATAATCCGACCACTTATTTCTGAAGGGACTTCAATGTGCGCCGGCTGAGGATTGCCACCCAACTGCTACTCAGCATGCTGCTGATGGCGCTCACCGTAGCGTCGGCTCAGGCAGCGCCGCAGGCATCCTGGTCAAGCCTCACCGACCCGACCGCCGAGCTGCAATTCAATGATGTCAGCAGCCCCGAGCGTCAGGCGCAGTTCCGTTCCACCGATCTCACCCAGCTATACACCCCCGGCGGCAACAGCGCGCTGTGGCTGCATCACCGTATGCCGGCCAACACTGACGCACAGATGCTGCGAGTATTTGCGCCCTACCTGGCCTACCTCGACCTGTATGTACTGCAAGGCGACACGCTGATCGAGCAGGCGCACACCGGCAGCAACCTGCCGTTTTCCAGCCGACCGCTGGCTAGTCGCGATTTCCTCCTGCCACTGCCCAAGGCCGAACAGCCGTTGGATATCTACCTGCGTCTGGCCTCGGAACACTCGCTGCGGCCCAGCATTACCCTGCAAAGCGCGCAGGCAATGGTCGCTGATGACAATCGCCCGCTGATGTTTGGCTTGCTGCTCGGCTGCCTCGGCATGCTGGTGGCTTACAACCTGGTGCGTTTTGCCTACACCCGTGCAGTCAGCGGCCTGTGGCTGGCAGCTACCCAGGTCTGTCAGCTGATTGCAGTGGTCAGCCTGCTGGGGATCAGCACGCCCTGGCTCAATGATTGGCAAAGCCTACAGCCACAGATCGCCAACCTGTCGATGCTGCTGGCCGCGCTCTGCGCCCTGTGTTTTACCGCCAGTTTCTTCCACAAGGTCTGCCCGAGCACGCCGCTGAACCATCTGCTTACCGGGGAAGTGATAGTGATCAGCCTGGTCTGCGTGGCCCTGCTGGTGGCGACCAATCTGCAGTTCAATCAACTGGTCTACCTGCTCAACGCCGTCGCTGGCCTGACGATCCTCATGGTATCGCTGACTCACTGGCGCCACGGCTACAAGCCAGCGCGGCTGTTCAGCCTGGCGGTGCTGCTGTTCTGTGTGGCCTTTATCTGCGCTCTGCCGATCCTCTTTGGCTACTGGGCGGTGCAGAGTGAGTGGATGGCCTACGGCCTGCTCGCCGTGACCACCGCCAGCGGTTTTATCCTCAGCATGGCGCTGAGTGAACGACAGCGACGCATCATGCAGGACCAGTTCAGCACCAGTCGCGCCCTCGCCGCCAGCTCCGCCGAACTGAAAGCCAAGGCGGAATTTCTCGCCAAGATCAGCCACGAAATCCGCACCCCCATGAATGGCGTACTGGGCATGACCGAACTGCTGCTCGGCACGCCGCTGTCGGCCAAGCAGCGCGACTACGTACAGACCATCCACAGCTCGGGTAACGAGCTGCTCACTCTGATCAACGAAATCCTCGATATCTCCAAGCTCGAGTCCGGGCAGATCGAGCTGGATGATGTGCAGTTCGACCTCAATGCGTTGATCGAAGACTGCCTGGATATCTTCCGCGCCAAGGCCGAGCAGCAGAAGGTCGAGCTGATCAGCTTTATGCAGCCGCAAGTGCCAAGAGTGATCAGCGGCGACCCCACGCGCCTGCGCCAGACCCTGCTAAGCCTGCTGGACAACGCTTTTAAACAGACCGACGAAGGCGAAATTCTTCTGGTCGTGGCCCTCGACACCAATACCGAGCAGCCGCGCTTACGCATTGCCGTGCAGGACAGCGGCAAGCCGCTGGATGCCAGCGAGCGCGATGCGCTGCTGAATGCCGAACTGCACAGCAAGGACTTCCTCGCCGCGACCAAACTCGGCGGCCGCCTCGGCCTGATCATTGCCCGCCAGCTAGTGCGCCTGATGGAAGGCGAGTTCGGCATCCAGAGCGGCGGCAGCCAGGGTTCGACCCTGTGGCTGACCCTGCCACTGGACGCCACGCGCCTGGAACAACCCACCGCCGACCTGGACGCCTCGCTGCAAGGCGCGCGTCTGCTAGTGGTGGACGACAACGACACCTGCCGCAAGGTTCTGGTGCAGCAGTGCAGCGCCTGGGGCATGCAGGTCAGCGCCGTGCCGTCGGGCAAAGAAGCCATGGCCCTACTGCGCACCAAGGCGCACTTGCACGAATACTTCGATGCCGTACTGCTTGATCAGCACATGCCTGGCATGACCGGCATGCAGCTGGCCGCGCGGATCAAAGAAGATGCCAATCTCAATCACGACATTCTGGTGATCATGCTCACCGGCATCAGCAATGCGCCGAGCAAGATCATCGCGCGCAACGCCGGAATCAAGCGCATCCTGGCCAAGCCGGTAGCCGGCTATACGCTGAAAACCACCCTGGCCGATGAACTGGCGCAGCGCGGTAAAGGTGATTCGCCAATGTTCAACCCGGTGCCACAGAGCCCGCCGCTGAACGTGCCCAATGATTTCCGCATCCTAGTGGCCGAGGACAACACCATCTCCACCAAAGTGATCCGCGGCATGCTCGGCAAGCTCAACCTGCAGCCCGACACCGCTAGCAACGGCGAAGAAGCCCTCAGCGCGATGAAGGCGCAGCAGTACGATCTGGTGCTGATGGACTGCGAAATGCCAGTGCTCGACGGCTTCTCCGCCACCGAGCAGCTGCGCGCCTGGGAGGCCGCCGAACAGCGCGCGCGCACCCCGGTGGTCGCGCTTACCGCGCATATCCTCAATGAACACAAAGAACGTGCGCGCCAGGTCGGCATGGACGGGCATATGTCCAAGCCGGTGGAAATGTCGCAACTGCGCGAGTTGATCGAACACTGGGTCGTCGAGCGGGAAATCCGCCGCCAACGTGACGCCCTACCATCCTGATCGACAGACCGGGTTGCCCCTGGGCCGCTACCCTCTTACCCTGCCTGTTCTTTTGCCAAGCGAGTCTTGTTCATGGCGTCCGCGCTGTTCAGCCTGTATTTGAAACTGCTGGTGCTCTATAGCCCGTTCTTCGTGCTCTCGTGTTTTATCGGCTTGAGCCGCGGCTACACGGTCAAGGAGCGCAAGCGCCTGGCCTGGAAGGTCGCGCTCGGCGTGCTGATCGCCAGCGTGCTGCTGTACCTGTTCGGCAAGCACATCTTCACCCTGTTCGGCATCACCATCGACGCCTTCCGCATCGGCGCCGGCAGCGTACTGTTTATCTCGGCCCTAGGCATGGCCCAGGGCAAATCGGCGGTGCAGAGCGATAACGTGCAGCAGGACGTGACCATCGTGCCGTTGACCATCCCGCTTACGGTCGGCCCCGGCACCATCGGTGCGCTGCTGCTGATGGGTGCCAGCCAACCCGACTGGGGCGATAAGGCCGTGGCCGTGCTGGGCATCGCCCTGGCCAGTCTCACGGTGGGCGTGGTGCTGTATATGTCCAACCAGTTCGAGCGCCTGCTCGGCGATCAGGGTCTGCAGATCGTCAGCCGCCTGATGGGGCTGTTTGTCTGCGCCCTGGCTGCGCAGATCATCTTTACCGGGGTAAAGAACTACCTCGCCCTCTGACACCATGCAGTTCGGGCTGCACCATAAGCTGGCAATCAGCCCCGCCGCGGTGCACAAACCGTCCTGCGCCCCCCCTAAAAAGCCGCAGCGCGCGGCTAACTCATTGAAATAGATCAACTTGGCAAACCTGGCACCGGGCTTGCTCTGGCCACTCCATCACTTGGATACAAGATGGAATTTCAGAGCATGTCCAGCGCTCCTATCGCCTTCACCCTCGCCGATTGGCAGCAGACCTACCGCGACGGCCAATCGCCCGCCGAGCTGCTGCATAGCCTGCGCCTCGAACTGAGCACAGAGGACAATGCCTGGATCGCCCTGGCTAGCGAAGCGCAGCTCAACGCTCAACTCGATGCCTTGTCAGCGCTACTCGACACTGCCAGCGGCGAGCCAAGCAAGCTGCCGCTGTACGGCGTGCCCTTTGCCATCAAGGACAATATCGACGCCGCTGGCTGGCCGACCACCGCCGCCTGCCCGGAGTTCGCCTACACCGCTGCGGCCGACGCCACGGTGGTGGCCAAATTGCGCGCCGCTGGCGCCATCCTGATCGGCAAGTCCAACCTCGACCAGTTCGCCACCGGCCTGGTTGGAACCCGTTCGCCTTATGGTGCGGTGAGCAACAGCTTTAACCCGGATTACGTCAGCGGCGGCTCCAGCTCCGGCTCGGCCAGCGTGGTGGCGCGCGGTCTGGTGCCCTTTTCGCTGGGCACCGACACCGCCGGCTCCGGCCGCGTGCCGGCTGGCTTTAACAATATTATCGGGCTCAAACCGAGCAAGGGCTGGCTGTCCAACAGCGGCCTGGTGCCGGCCTGCAAGACCCTCGATTGCATCTCGGTCTTTGCCCTGACCGTCAGCGATGCCCTGAGGGTGGCGCAGATCGCCAGCGGCTATGACGCAGCCGATCCTTACAGCCGCAAGAACCCGTGCAGCGCCAAGGTCGGTATGCCGGCCAAGCCGCGTTTTGCGGTGCCGGCCAACCTCGAATTCTTTGGTGACGCGCAGAACCAGGCAGTGTTTGAGCTGGCCCTGGGCCAGCTGCGCGAGCTGGATGTGCAGTTGGTGGAAATCGACTTTGCGCCCTTCCAGCAACTGGCCGAGCAGCTCTATTACGGCAGCTGGGTTGCCGAGCGCACCGTGGCGGTGGACGGCGTCAACCCCGAGCATATCAACCCGGTAGTGCGCGGCATCGTCAAGAACGGCCATAAATACAGCGCCTGCGATGCCTACAAGGCCGAGTATATCCGCGCCGAACTGAGCCGGAAGATCAATGACATCCTGACCGGCTTCGATGCTCTGGTCGTGCCAACCTCGCCGACCATTCGCAGCCTCGCTGAGATGGACGCAGAACCGGTGCTGTTCAACAGCCAGTTCGGCACCTACACCAACTTCACCAACCTCGCCGACCTGTCGGCCCTGGCGGTACCCGCCGGTATGCGTGCCGACGGCCTGCCCGCCGGTATCACCCTGATCGCTCCGGCCTGGCACGACCAGGCACTCGCCGCCTTTGGCCAGCGCTGGCAGCAGGCGCTCAACCTGCCGTTGGGCGCAACCGGCAAAGCGCTGCCCGCACAAACGCCGAGCGACAAACCAGCCCCCGGCAGCGTGCGTGTAGCCGTGGTCGGCGCGCACCTGACCGGCATGCCGCTGAACTTCCAACTCACCAGCCGTGACGCCGTGCTGGTGGAGCAAACCAGCAGCGCCGCCACGTATCGCCTGTATGCCCTGCCCGGCACCGTGCCGCCCAAACCGGGCCTGGCGCGGGTGACTGAGGACGGGGCGGCGATCATCGTCGAGCTGTGGGATATCCCCCAGGCGCGCTTTGGCGAATTTGTCGCGGAAATCCCCGCGCCGCTGGGCATCGGCAATCTGCAGCTGGCCGATGGCCGCTGGGTCAAAGGCTTTATCTGCGAGCCGTACGCGCTCGCTGGCGCCCGCGATATCACCAGCTTCGGCGGCTGGCGCGCGTTTATCGCCAGCCAGCAGCAGGGCTGAATCCATGCAGCTGAGCGGCACACCTGGCACGGGCAAGGAGCGCCCGGAGAATCTCGCCGAGCGCATCTACCAGCAGCTCAAGGACGACATCTTCGAGTTCCGCCTGCTGCCCGGTGATCGCTTCTCCGAAGGCGAGATCGCCGAGCGCATGGCGGTCAGCCGTACGCCGGTGCGCCAGGCTCTATATCGGCTGCAGCGAGAGGATTATCTGCAGGTGTATTTCCGCAGCGGCTGGCAGGTCAAGCCGTTCGACTTCGCGCATTTCGAGGAGCTGTACGAGGTGCGCATCGTCCTCGAACTGGAAGCCGTGCGGCGTTTGTGTGAACGCCCCCAAGACGAGCAATCCGCCGCACTGGAGCAACTCAAGCGCACCTGGTTGGTGCAACCCGAGCAGCGCTTACAGGATGGCCGCGAGGTTTCACGCCTGGATGAGCGCTTTCATTGCCTGCTGGTGGAAGCCACTGGTAATCGCGAAATGGCCCGCCTGCACGCCGAGGTGAGCGAGAAGATCCGCATTATCAGGCGCTTGGACTTCACCCAGGGCCCACGCGTGACGGCCACCTACGAGGAACACGGACAAATTCTCGCGGCAATTCTGTCGCGCCGATGCGAAGAGGCACAGCTATTGCTCAAGACCCATATAGAGGTCAGCAAGGCGGAAGTGCGCAAGATCACCCTGCACATGCTGCATAGCGCGCGTCAGCGCACCATGCCGGCACCAGAGGTGAGGACCTGAGGTGAAGACCCTAGGGGGCGGAACCTGTTTTAACTGCCAGACAAACAACTAAAAACCAGCAGCTCAAACACTTAAGTTCGTGAATGGAGATCGCACCATGCAACGTCGCAATCTGATCAAGGCCTTTACCCTATCCGCTTCCATCGCCGCCATGGGCATGACCTGGACCGTGCAGGCCGCCGAGACTATCAAGGTCGGCATCCTCCACTCGCTGTCCGGCACCATGGCCATTTCGGAAACCTCGCTGAAAGACATGGCGTTGATGACCATCGACGAAATCAACGCCAAGGGCGGCGTCAATGGCAAGCAGCTGGAGGCCGTGGTGGTCGACCCGGCGTCGAACTGGCCACTGTTCGCCGAGAAAGGCCGTCAGTTGCTGACCCAGGACAAAGTCGATGTGGTGTTCGGCTGCTGGACCTCGGTGTCGCGCAAATCCGTGCTGCCTGTATTTGAAGAGCTCAACGGCCTGCTGTTCTACCCGGTGCAATACGAAGGCGAAGAGATGTCGCCGAACGTCTTCTACACCGGCGCGGCGCCTAACCAGCAAGCCATCCCGGCAGTCGAATACCTGATGAGCGAAGACGGCGGCGCGGCCAAACGCTACTTCCTGCTCGGCACCGACTACGTCTATCCGCGCACCACCAACAAGATCCTGCGCGCCTTCCTGATCAGCAAAGGCGTGGCTGAAAAAGACATCGAAGAGGTCTACACCCCGTTCGGTCATAGCGACTATCAGACCATCGTCGCCAACATCAAGAAGTTCTCCGCCGGCGGTAAAACTGCGGTGATCTCCACCGTCAACGGCGACTCCAACGTGCCGTTCTACAAGGAGCTGGCCAACCAGGGCCTGGAAGCCACCGACGTGCCGGTGGTGGCCTTCTCCGTGGGTGAAGAAGAGCTGCGCGGCATCGACACCAAGCCATTGGTCGGCCACCTGGCCGCATGGAACTACTTCCAGTCGGTAGAGAACCCGGTCAACACCGAGTTTGTCGCCAAGTGGAAGGCCTACGCCAAAGCCAAGAACCTGCCCGGCGCCGACAAGGCCGTGACCAATGACCCGATGGAAGCCACCTACGTCGGCATCCATATGTGGGCCCAGGCCGTGGAAAAAGCCGGCACCACCGACGTCGATAAAGTGCGTACTGCCCTTTATGGCCAGACCTTCGCCGCACCGAGCGGCTACACCCTGACCATGGACAAGACCAACCACCACCTGCACAAGCCGGTGATGATCGGTGAAATCCAGGACGACGGTCAGTTCTCCGTGGTCTGGGAAACCAGCAGCCCGGTCCGCGCCCAGCCGTGGAGCCCGTATATCGAAGGCAACGACAAGAAGCCGGATTACGCGGTCAAGTCGAACTAAGCACCTGCCAGTAAGCCCGGATGTAATCCGGGAACGCCCTGCCCGGACCGCATCCGGGCCAAG
The DNA here is from genome assembly GCF_963970955.1 of Pseudomonas sp. EA_35y_Pfl2_R111. Lineage (NCBI taxonomy): Bacteria > Pseudomonadati > Pseudomonadota > Gammaproteobacteria > Pseudomonadales > Pseudomonadaceae > Pseudomonas > Pseudomonas sp. EA_35y_Pfl2_R111. The sequence goes on from NZ_CAXAOM010000001.1 coordinate 1,296,778, forward strand.
GCTGGCCATCCGCAGCGTCAGTGCTGCGGATGGCATTTCCAAAGGACTGCCCCATGCCCACTGCCTTTACCCGAATTTTGCTGAGCCTGCTGTTGCTGCTGCCCCTGGCCGCGCACGCAGGTGATGCCCAGGACTTTGTCGCCGCCAACCCGGCCAAGCAGGCCAGTCTGCTGGAAAGCTGGTCCGCCGCACCCGATAGCGCACGCCTACCGCTGCTCGAAGCCCTGCAACAAGGCCGCGTCGCCGCCGACAGCACAAAGACCGCCTTTATCGAAGTAGGTGGCGTTTATCAGCCAGCCGAAGGCGAAGCTGTGCCCACTGAAGCACCGCGCAAACTGCGCCTGAATAACCGACTGCGCGGGCTGATCAGCACTGCCGTGGCCAGCCACCAGCTGCTGGCCGAAGACCCGGCGCTGCGCCTGGCTGCCGCTCAGCAATTGCAGAAGAGTGCCAAGCCGGCGCAGCTGCAACTGCTCAATGCCCAGGTCGCCAGCGAAACCGACGATGCGGTGCGTGATGCCCTGACCCTGGCCCTGGCCAACCTGCAGCTGGTCGACAGCGACCTGGCCGTGCGCCTGGCCGCCGTGCGCCTGCTCGGTGAAACCGGCGACCCGCTGGCCCGCACCCGCCTGGAAGCGCTACTCGACCCAAGCGTGGAAAGTGACCCGACAGTGCGTACCGCCGCGGAAACCAGCCTGGCCCAGGTCAAACGCAAACTGCTGATCGGAGAGATCCTTGGCCAGGCATTCAGCGGCCTGTCGCTCGGCTCGATCCTGCTGCTGGCCGCGCTGGGTCTGGCCATCACCTTCGGCCTGCTCGGCGTGATCAATATGGCCCACGGCGAGATGCTGATGCTCGGCGCCTATTCCACCTATATGGTGCAGGTGCTGTTCCAGCGGTTCGCTCCGGAAGCCCTGGCGCTGTATCCGTTGGTGGCACTGCCGGTGGCGTTCTTCGTCACCGCTGCCATCGGCATGGCGCTGGAACGCACGGTGATTCGCCACCTCTACGGTCGCCCACTGGAAACCCTGCTGGCCACCTGGGGCATCAGCCTGATCCTGATCCAGCTGGTGCGGATGATCTTCGGCGCGCAGAACGTTGAAGTGGCCAACCCCTACTGGTTGTCCGGTGGCATCCAGGTGTTGCCGAACCTGGTGCTGCCGTACAACCGCATCGTGATTATCGGCTTCGCCCTGTTTGTGGTGCTGCTGACCTGGCTGCTGCTGAACAAGACCCGCTTGGGCCTTAACGTGCGCGCCGTCACCCAGAACCGCAATATGGCCGCCTGCTGCGGCGTGCCGACCGGCCGCGTAGACATGATGGCGTTTGGTTTGGGGTCAGGGATCGCTGGCCTCGGCGGTGTGGCTCTAAGCCAGATCGGCAACGTCGGCCCTGACCTCGGCCAGAGCTACATCATCGACTCCTTCCTGGTGGTAGTGCTCGGCGGCGTCGGCCAGCTCGCCGGCAGCGTGATGGCGGCCTTTGGCCTGGGCATCGCCAACAAGATTCTAGAACCGCAGATCGGTGCCGTACTCGGCAAGATCCTTATCCTCGCGCTGATCATTCTGTTTATTCAGAAACGCCCGCAAGGTCTGTTTGCTTTGAAAGGACGGGTGATCGATTGAGCCAGATTAGCTGCATTGAAATCGTAGGAGCTGGCCATGCCTGCGACCGCGTTGCCACCATTGTTCGCGCGCATGGCGCGCTCCTACAGGCTGACGAACTCAGCCCAAGCCAACAATCATTTGCCGCGACAGGATGGGTGATCAACTGATGACCATGCCACTCAACCAAACGCTATTGGCGCGCGCCAGCGCCAAGCTCGGCCCGCGAGTTTCCATCGCTATCGGCCTGCTGGTACTCACCCTGCTGATCGCCATGCCGCTGTTGCACCTGTTGCCGGCGGACAACGCCCTGCATGTGTCGGCCTATACCCTGACCCTGGTCGGCAAAATCCTCTGCTACTGCATCGTCGCCCTGGCGCTCGATCTGGTCTGGGGTTACGCCGGCCTGCTGTCGCTCGGCCACGGCCTGTTCTTCGCCCTCGGCGGTTACGCCATGGGTATGTACCTGATGCGCGAAGCGGCCGGTGATGGCCTGCCAGCCTTTATGAGCTTCCTCGCCTGGACCGAGCTGCCCTGGTATTGGTACGGCACCAGCAACTTCCTCTGGGCGCTATGTCTGGTGGTGCTGGCCCCCGGTTTGCTGGCGTTGGTGTTCGGCTTCTTCGCCTTCCGCTCGCGGATCAAGGGCGTGTACTTCTCGATCATGACCCAGGCCCTGACGTTCGCCGGCATGCTGCTGTTCTTCCGCAACGAAACCGGCTTTGGCGGCAACAATGGTTTCACCAACTTCCGCACCATTCTTGGTTTCGATATCACCTCGGCGCACACCCGCGCGGTGCTGTTTCTCGCCACCGTGGCGCTGCTGGTCGCCAGCCTGTACCTGGGCTGGACCCTGGCACGCAGCAAGTTTGGCCGGGTGCTGACGGCGCTGCGCGATGCGGAAAACCGCCTGATGTTCTGCGGCTACGACCCTCGCGGCTACAAGTTGTTTATCTGGGTGCTTAGCGCCGTGCTGTGCGGCCTGGCTGGCGCGCTGTATGTACCGCAGGTGGGCATCATCAACCCCAGCGAAATGTCGCCGACCAACTCCATCGAGGCCGCCGTGTGGGTCGCCTTGGGCGGGCGCGGCACGCTGATCGGTCCGCTGCTCGGCGCCGGTTTGGTCAACGGTATGAAGAGCTGGTTTACCGTGGCCTTCCCCGAGTACTGGCTGTTCGCCCTGGGCTTTCTGTTTATCGTCGTGACGCTTTTCCTGCCTAAAGGCGTGATCGGCTTGTTACGCAAGAAAGGAGAGCAGTGATGCGCGCCACTCCGGTACCCGAATTTATGCTCGAACCCGCCTTTGATCGAGCCGGCAGCGGCCGCGATGCGATTGGTGCCAGCACCCTGGCCAGCAAGGGTCTGAACGTTCGTCACGGCACCATCCTGACCCTAGAAGACATCAACGTCAGCTTCGACGGCTTCAAGGCCCTGACCAACCTGACTCTGTATATCGGTGTCGGTGAACTGCGCTGCATCATCGGCCCCAACGGTGCCGGCAAGACCACCATGATGGACGTGATCACCGGCAAGACCCGCCCGGACAACGGCGTCGCCTACTTCGGTGAAACCCTCGACCTGACACAGATGAGCGAAGTAGAAATCGCCCAGTCCGGCATCGGTCGCAAGTTCCAGAAGCCGACTGTGTTCGAAGCGCTCAGCGTGTTCGAAAACCTCGAACTGGCGCAGAAAACCAACAAGTCGGTGTGGGCCAGCCTGCGCGCCAAACTCAGCGGCGAGCAGAAAGACCGCATCGATGAAGTGCTGCAGACGATCAAGCTCGACGCCTCGCACAATCGCCCGGCCGGATTGCTCTCGCACGGGCAGAAGCAGTTTCTCGAGATCGGCATGCTGCTGGTGCAGGACCCGCAACTGTTGCTGCTGGACGAGCCGGTGGCGGGCATGACCGACGCCGAAACCGAGTTCACCGCCGAGCTGTTCAAGTCCCTGGCGCGCAAGCACTCGCTGATGGTGGTGGAACACGATATGGGCTTTGTCGGCTCTATCGCCGACCACGTCACCGTGTTGCACCAGGGCAGCGTGCTGGCCGAAGGCTCGCTGGAGCAGGTGCAGAACGATGAACGGGTGATCGAGGTTTATCTCGGCCGCTGAGCCGGTCGCCGTTGATGGGTAAGACGTAGGGTGGATGACGCCGTTTTCATCCACCAATGACATCGCACGGTAGATGGATAAAACGCCATCCACCTAAGCACTGCCAGACTCCACAGAATTGAGAGGCGGAACATGCTGCAAGTTAAGCAACTGCATCAGTACTACGGCGGCAGCCATATCCTCCGTGGCCTGTCGTTCGACGTGAAGGTCGGCGAGGTCACCTGCCTACTTGGCCGTAACGGTGTAGGCAAGACCACCCTGCTGAAATGCCTGATGGGCCTGATCCCGGCCAAAGAAGGCGCGGTGCAATGGGAAGGCAAAGCCATTACCGGTTTCAAGCCGCACCAGCGCGTACACGCCGGCATCGCCTACGTGCCCCAGGGCCGGGAAATCTTCGGCCGCCTGACCGTGGAAGAGAACCTGCTGATGGGGCTTTCCCGTTTCCCCGGCAGCGAAGCCAAGGTGGTGCCGGAGTTTATCTACGAGCTGTTCCCCGTGCTGCGTGAGATGAAGCAACGCCGCGGCGGCGACCTCTCCGGCGGCCAACAGCAACAGCTGGCCATCGGCCGGGCACTGGCCAGCAAGCCGCGCCTGCTGATCCTCGACGAGCCCACCGAAGGCATCCAGCCCTCGGTGATCAAGGAGATCGGCGTGGTGATCAAAAAACTCGCCGAGCGCGGCGATATGGCCATCCTGCTGGTCGAGCAGTTCTATGATTTTGCCGCCGAACTGGCCGACCAGTACCTGGTCATGAGCCGTGGCGAAATCGTCCAGCAGGGCCGTGGCGAGACCATGGAAACCGACGGTGTTCGTGGCCTGGTCGCAATCTGAATGGCGACGCCGCGCCTGCACTTTGCGCATAATCAGGCTTTCGCTCATGGACTCGAGGCCCTAATGCCACCCCTGCGCACGCTTCTTCTCCCGCTTACCGCACTGGCCGGTATGGCACTGGTGATCTGGGCCGGCAGCCTGCCGTACTACTGGATGCTGCGCGCCATGCCGGTTGGCAGCGAAGCGGTCTATCCGCTCAAGCCGGTGCTGATCTTCTGCGCCATTGTCCTGATCGAATGCGGCCTGCTGCTGGCGATTTTACGCCCGCGCTCCTATTGCCGTTCCTGGGGCCGCGCCCTGTGTGCCAGTGTGCTGGCCGTGGGCCTGGCGCTGTTCTGGATCCAAGGAATTCTGCATGCCCCGCCCTACTACAGCATGCACTTGCAATGGTGGTTAGTGGTCAGCCTGGGGCTCGTGCTGCTGACTGCTTACTCCGCATTTCAGGCCTGGCGGCAACGCCGTGCCGGGGTAGCGGCGTGAACGCACCCGCCACCGTATTTACCCCCAGCTGGCATGCCGAGCTGGAGCTGGGCTATGGCCGCGAGGGTGATTGCACACGACCAACCCTGCGTCGTCACAATGGCCCGCTGCGCGTGCAAAAGCACCTGTACGCCGAAGGGCCCGAGGTATGCCAACACATTATCGTGCACCCGCCCGGCGGCATCGCCGGCGGTGATCGTCTGGATATCTCGGTCAGCGTTGGCAGCGGTGCATGGGCACAGTTGACCAGCCCCGGCGCGGCCAAGTGGTACCGCGCCGCCGGCCCGGCCTACCAGAGCCTCACGCTGCGCGTCGAAGCCGGTGCCACCCTGGAATGGCTGCCGCAGGAAACCATCGTCTACGCCGCCGCCCAGGCCGAACTGACCACCGATATCGAGCTGCTCGGCGATGCCAAGCTGCTCTACTGGGACATCGTTGCCCTCGGCCGCCCGGCCAGTGGTGAACGCTTCGATAGCGGACACTTCCAGGCCCAGCTGAATATCCGCCGCGACGGCCAACTGCTCTGGCACGAACGTCAGCGCGTGGTTGGCGGCGATGGTCTGCTCGACTCGCCCATCGGCCTGGACGGTAAACCGGTGTTCGCCACCCTGCTGATCAGCGGCGAAATCGACAGCGAACTGCTTGAACACTGCCGCAGCCTGAACACTCAGGTGCGCGGCGACCTGAGCCAATTACCCGGCCTGCTGGTGGCCCGCTGCCTGGCCAGCGAGGCCCTGCACGCCCGCGCCTGGCTGATCGAACTCTGGCACCTGCTGCGCCCGGCCCAGCTCGGCCGCACCGCCGTGCCCCCACGTATCTGGAGTACCTGATGGACCTGACCCCGAGAGAAAAAGACAAACTGCTGATCTTCACCGCCGGCCTGGTGGCCGAACGGCGCCTGGCCCGTGGCGTGAAACTCAACTACCCGGAAGCCATGGCCTATATCTCCGCAGCACTGCTCGAAGGCGCCCGCGACGGCCAGACCGTGGCCGAGCTGATGCACTTCGGCACCACCCTGCTGAGCCGTGATCAGGTGATGGAAGGCATCCCGGAAATGATCCCGGAAATCCAGGTCGAAGCGACCTTCCCGGATGGCACCAAGCTGGTAACCGTTCACCAACCTATCGCCTGAGCGGCGCTTGCAACGACCTTGAATGGACTCCAGGAACCGCCAATGAAGATCCAAGAAGCCACAGTTGACGATCTGCCCGCCATCCTGGCCATCTACAACGACGCCGTGCTCAACACCACGGCGATCTGGAACGAAACCCAGGTCGACCTGGCCAACCGCCAGGCCTGGCTGAGCGAACGCAACGCCGCCGGTTTCCCCGTACTGGTAGCCCACGATGCTGCTGGCGAGGTCGTCGGCTACAGCAGCTACGGCACTTGGCGCGCCATCGAAGGCTTTCGCCATACCGTCGAGCACTCGGTGTATGTACGTAGCGACCAACGCGGCCAAGGCCTCGGTCCGCGGCTGATGCAGGCGCTGATCGAGCGCGCCCGAGCAGCCGAACTGCACGTTATGGTCGCCGCCATCGAGAGCGGCAATAGCGCCTCAATCCGCCTACATGAACGCCTAGGCTTCGTCACCAGCGGCCAGATGCCGCAAGTCGGCCGCAAGTTTGGCCGCTGGCTGGACCTGACCTTTATGCAGCTGATGCTTAACCCTGAGCGGAGTGGGTCCTGATGCTGAGCATCGCGCGCCTCGCGGCAGCAGATTTTGAGTCGTATCGCCAAGGCCTGCGGAACCTGCTGCTGGACTGCGTGGCACATGGCGCCTCGGTGGGCTTTCTCGCCGATCTCGATATTGACGCGGCCAACATCTATTTCGACCAAGTCCTCGCTGGCATACGCGCCGGCACTCACCTGCTCTGGCTGGCCCATGAGCAGGGCCAGGTGCTAGGCAGTGTGCAACTGGTGCTTTGCCAGAAGCCCAACGGCCTCAACCGCGCCGAAGTGCAGAAGCTCCTGGTACACAGCAACGCCCGCCGCCGTGGCATCGCCAACAGCCTAATGCAGCGCCTGGAAGGCGAAGCAGCCGAGCTGCAACGCGGTTTGCTGTACCTGGACACCGAAGCGGGCAGCGATGCCGAAACCTTCTACCAGGCACTTGGCTACATCTGTATCGGCGGGCTACCTGACTACGCCTGCGGGCCTGACGGGCAGTACCGAGCAAACGCCATCTACTACAAAACCTTGTCGAGGCCCCACCCATGACTCCCGGCGAATACCAGATTCAGGACGGCGAAATCGAGCTCAACGCCGGCCGCCGCACACTGCACGTCACTGTGGCCAATAGCGGCGACCGACCGATCCAGGTCGGCTCGCATTACCACTTCTTCGAAACCAACGATGCCCTGACCTTCGACCGCGCAGCCGCGCGCGGTATGCGCCTGAATATCCCGGCCGGCACTGCGGTGCGCTTCGAGCCCGGGCAGAGTCGCGAAGTCGAACTGGTCGACCTGGCCGGCCATCGCCGCGTATTCGGCTTTGCCGGACGGGTGATGGGCGACTTGTAGTCGCAGCTCATACGTAGGGTGGAAATGTCGAAGACGTTTCCACCGGAACCCAATCGCGGTGGACAAGCTTCGCGTTGTCCACCCTACGAAGGATCGAGTCGATGAAGATTTCCCGCCAAGCCTACGCCGATATGTTCGGCCCCACCGTCGGCGACAAGGTGCGCCTGGCCGATACCGAGCTGTGGATCGAAGTTGAAAAAGACTTCACCACCTACGGTGAAGAGGTGAAATTTGGCGGTGGCAAGGTGATTCGCGACGGCATGGGCCAGGGCCAACTGTGCGCCGCCGAGGTGGTCGACACGCTGATCACCAATGCGCTGATCATCGACCACTGGGGCATCGTCAAGGCCGACGTCGGCCTTAAAGACGGGCGCATCGCCGCCATCGGCAAAGCCGGCAACCTGGATATCCAGCCCGACGTGACCATCGCCATCGGCGCCGGCACCGAGGTAATCGCTGGCGAAGGCATGATCCTTACGGCGGGTGGGATAGATACGCATATCCACTTTATCTGCCCGCAGCAGATCGAAGAGGCGTTGATGAGCGGCGTCACCACCATGATTGGCGGCGGTACCGGGCCGGCCACCGGTACCAACGCCACCACCTGCACCTCCGGGCCCTGGCACATGGCGCGCATGCTCCAGGCCGCCGACGCTTTCCCGATGAACCTGGGTTTTACCGGCAAGGGCAACGCCTCCTTGCCGGAGCCGCTGATCGAGCAAGTCAAGGCCGGCGCCATCGGCCTTAAGCTGCATGAAGACTGGGGCACCACCCCGGCGGCCATCGACAACTGCCTGAGCGTGGCCGACCAGTACGACGTACAAGTGGCGATTCACACCGACACGCTCAACGAGTCCGGCTTTGTCGAAACCACCTTGGCCGCATTCAAGGGCCGCACCATCCACACTTATCACACCGAAGGTGCCGGCGGCGGTCACGCACCGGACATCATCAAGGCCTGCGGCTTCCCCAATGTACTGCCGAGCTCGACCAACCCGACCCGGCCGTTTACCAAGAACACCATCGACGAACACCTGGACATGCTGATGGTCTGCCACCACCTCGACCCGAGCATCGCCGAGGACGTGGCCTTTGCCGAAAGCCGTATCCGCCGCGAGACCATTGCCGCCGAAGACATCCTGCATGACCTCGGTGCGTTCTCGATGATCAGCTCCGACAGCCAGGCCATGGGCCGTGTCGGCGAGGTGATCACCCGCACCTGGCAAACCGCCGACAAGATGCACAAACAGCGCGGCCCACTGGACGGCGACGGCCCTGGCAACAGCAACTTCCGGGTTAAACGCTATATCGCCAAATACACCATCAACCCGGCGATCACTCACGGCATCAGCCATGAAGTGGGCTCCATCGAAGTGGGTAAATGGGCCGACCTGGTGCTCTGGCGCCCGGCGTTTTTCGGCGTCAAACCGACCCTGATTCTGAAAGGCGGGGCGATTGCCGCGAGCCTGATGGGCGACGCCAACGCCTCGATCCCCACCCCGCAGCCAGTGCATTACCGACCGATGTTCGCCAGCTACGGCGGCAGCCGGCATGCCACCAGCATCACCTTTATCAGCCAGGCGGCGTTTGATGCCGGCGTACCTGAGCAGCTGGGTTTGAAGAAGAAGATCGGCGTGGTCAAAGGCTGCCGCGCGGTGCAAAAGACCGACCTGATCCACAACGACTACCTGCCGACTATAGACGTGGATCCGCAGACCTATCAGGTCAAGGCTGACGGCCAATTACTCTGGTGTGAGCCGGCCGACGTGCTGCCAATGGCGCAGCGCTATTTTCTGTTCTGAAGCCTGGCGGCTGCACTCGTCGGCAATCTCGAGACTGCAATGGCCGCAGTCTATGCCGGGGCTATAGTGACGGCTTACCCCATTTCCGAGAGACCGACATTATGCACGCGCCCACTCGCTACCTACTCGGCGCCCTGTTGCTGCTCGGCCTGCCACTGGCCCAGGCGGAAACACTGACGCCCCTGCAAGGCCAGAGTTCTGAACAGATTCAAAGTGATACCGCCGCCTGTCAGGCGCAGTCTGGAAGTAGCCAACAACAACCTGACAGCAACTCCGTAGGCGGAGAGCGGCTACGCGGTGCAGCCAAGGGCGCCGCCGTCGGCGCAACGGCCGCACAGATCCGCGGCAATCAACATGACGAGATCTATGACCGCGTGGATGACGACGTAAAACAACAATATCGGCAAAACAGGGCGCGTGATGCGGCGGCCGTTGGTGTGGCCGTGGGCGGCTCGCGCCAGCGCCAGGACCGCCGCGAGAATCGTCGTAACGCCGAAAGCAGCGCCGATTCACAGCAGGCCTACATCAATTGCATGAGCGGGCGCGGCTACTCTGTAGTGCCCTGATCGTATAAGCCGGTCATGCGCGAGCCGGCAGACCAAGCTAGCAAACAGTGCGTGTTTAAACGGCAAAGCCCGTACGCTAAGCGAGGGCCACGTGGGGCTCAATTTGCCGCGACTTTCTGTTCGTCATAGGTGCTGAGATAGGCACCTGAGAGTTGTTTCTTTTGCGCCTCACTCAATAACTTGCCGGCCATTTGGAAAAACTTTTGCTCTTCCTCCTGCAGGTGATGGTGCACCTTCTCCGACAAGGCCTTCGCCTGGACCAACCAGCTAGGGCTGCTGAGATCGGTTTCTTCCAGCCCCTCAACCATTTCATCCATCTCATGATGCTCGGCAATGGCATGACGTGAAAGGTCGACGCCCAGGTCATCCTGCATCAGCGGAATATAAAAGTGCCGCTCCTCGGCCACTGAGTGGGCTGCCAACTCGTCTTTAAGCTCGGCAAACAGGGCCTCGCGCTCAGGACTATCACCGCTGGTCGCCACCATTTTTTCGGCCAACTCACGTTGGCGGTCGTGGCTGATGCGCAAGGCTTCGAAAATTGTCATGGGTTACCTCTTCCGTGATCATCGATACACCCCGCTATGACCGCCATAACCAGCAGAAAGTGCCGCATCGCTTGTTCAGCGCAGCTGGCTGTCCTTGCTGCCCCGGCGGTTATAGCCGTTGAATTTGGCCTGTTCTTTGTCGTGCTCGGTCTGGCAGGCCACGCACAGGCGCACGCCGGGGATGGCTTTGCGCCGCGCCTCGGGGATGGCGGCGTCACATTCTTCGCAATGGCTCAGGCTTTCGCCACTCGGCAGCTGGCGGCGGGCGCGCTGGATGGCGTCCTCAATGCTGCTGTCGATCTGCTCCTGTACCGCGCCGTCATTTGCCCAGCCACCGGCCATCAGCCTCGTCCTCCGTTGTGTGCTCCTGTAGATATGCGCCGTCTGCCGGCGAATCTCAAGAGCACGCGGTCGCCCTACTCCTTGACCTGCATAAACTCGCGCGCCCAGACGATGTAGTCTTCGGGCTGAGTGTAGGTGTGGGTCAGTTCGGTGGCGCTAAGGTCGCGGGCATCGACGCCGCGCTGCTCGCGCAGGCAGTCGTAGGTGGCCTTGATCGCCGCGAAGTAGGCGGCGTGGCCGTTGACCACGATGCGCACGCCGAGGCTGGCCAGGCGCGCGTTGTCGCGCAGCTTGGGGTTGCCGTAGGTGACCAGCATCAGCGGAATACTCAGGGCGGCGGCAAGCTGTTCCAGGTGGGCAAAATCCTCGACACCGACCAGGCAGATGGCATCAGCACCGGCCGCCTGATAGGCCTGGGTCCGGCGAATCACCTCGCTGACCTCCAGCACCCCGGCGTGAGTACGGGCGATGATCGCCAGTTCCGAATCAACCCGCGCTTCCAGGGCCGCGCGGATCTTGCCAACACCTTCATCAATGCTAATCAGGTCGGTGGACTTACGGCCGAATTGCGCGGGCAACAGGGTGTCTTCGATGGTCAGCGCGGCAATCCCGGCGCGCTCCAGCTCGACCACTGTGCGCATCACATTGAGCGCATTGCCGTAGCCGTGGTCGGCATCGGCGATCACTGGCAGACGGCTGACCCGGCCAATGCGGGTGGCCTGCTCGACGAATTCGCTGAGGGTAATCAGGGCGAAATCAGGTGCGGCCAGAACTTGTAGTGAAGCTACAGAACCGCCCAGAATGCCGACTTCAAAGCCTAGATCAGCCGCAATCCGAGCGGCCATGGGATCGAATACAGAGGCCGTGTGATAACAGCGATTTGCGGCAAGAAGCGCGCGGAACTGCGCACGGAGGTCGTGATGCGAGGCTCTTTGCATAAAATGCACCATCGGTCAGGGTCGGTCAGGACAAGCAATTATGTAGTAAAACTACATTATCAACCAGCAACCTTGCGCTTGCCTTTCAGTAGCCGACAACAGCGTGCTACTGCAGTTCGACCGGCAGTCGCGGGCCAAAGCCGGCACCAGTAAGCAGCCCATAAGCCATCCACAGCATCACGCCGGCATACAGCAGACGCGGCAGCCAGCTAGCCAGCTGCTCGGTCAGGCTATCCAGCTTCTGGGTTTCCACCCCGGCGTAGTTGAGCAGACTCGCCGGCAGGGTACCGCTCGCCTCGCCGGTGCGGATCAGACCAAGGGCCAGCCCCTGCCCGGGAAAATCGACAGACGCCAATGCCTGAGCCAGTCCCTGACCACGCTGAATTGCTACCTTTACGCTGCTGAAGCGTCTGCGCAGCGGCGCATGGCTGATCACCGCGCAGGCCTTCGGCAAGGCTTCAAGCATGGGCATGCCAGCCTCCAGCATCAGTCCCAGGCTGTCGAAGAAATCCCGCAGATTACGCCGTAGCAGCGCGGGGCCGACGATCGGCAAGCTCGCCAGCAGACCATCGAGCGGCGAAGCAGCGCCAGCGGGCGCGTGCTCACGCCGCAGATAAAGCCCACGACCCAGACCATGCAAAGCCCCCAGCACCAGCAACGGCGCCAGTACGCCCCACAGATAACCGGCGATGCTTAGCTGACCGCCGACCAACGCCGGCAGCGGCTGGATAAACAGCGCCAGCACCAACACCGCCGCCGGCATCAGCAGGCGTGATTTTACGGCGGCGGCCTGCTGCGCCCGATGGTTGTAACGGTCGGCCAGACGCTGATAAACCGCCGCCAAGCAGCCACTGACCTGAGCGGCGTGTAGCAAGGTGCTGTCCAGCTGGGTGAACAAGCCGCTGCGCAGCCCGGCACTGGCCATATCGCCGCCGCCTGCGATCTGTGTTTGCAGGTTGGCTAGCGCCGCCCTGGCACGCGCCGGCACTTGTACACTGAGCAGCGCCCGCTCGACCGGCACACCGGCTTTCTCCATGGCCGCCAGATGGCCAAACAACTGCGCGCGCGCAGCAAGATCAAGCAGGGCAGGACGTGAGGTGGGCATAGGCAGGCTCAGCGAGGAGAGAACGACGCGAAAGACGCCAGACTAACAGGCCGCGTGGCACGCAGCAGCGGACTATTCGGTGGTCGTCGGTAACTCGGCATGGGGCAGCCAGCGACGGAATATCTGCGCGAAACTGCCGTCCTGGTGCATTTCATCGAGGGCGCGCCGCCAACGCTCAACCAGCGCCGCATCGGTCTGCAGGGAGAAGGCGATGTAATAGGCCGAACGCATAAAGGGCAGATGCGCCTGCACCTGCTCTGGGCGCAAACCTCCGGTAGCCAGTTCTTCCTTGAGGGTTAGGTCTTCTGTAGCGATCAATTGCACCCGCTCATGCTTGAGCATGGTCACCATATTCTTCGAGCTGGTGACCCCATAGATATTCTTGAAGCCACGCGCATTCAGGGTTTCAAAGGTGTACCACTGTTTCGGCACCGCCAGCGGGCCGCTTTCGGCAGCCTGCTGCAGGCTGTCAAAATGCAAGTTGCGCGATTTCAGCGAGTAGAAGCTTGTGGTGCCGATCAGCAGTGGGCCGACCCACTGAAATTTGGCCTCACGCTCCGGGGTGCGCACGGTGGAGAAGATCGCCGTATCAGGCTCGAGCTGAGCCAGGTGATAGGCGCGCGTCCAGGGCAGCAACTCAATCTCACCGGAGTCGCCGGTACGTTCGATCAACGCACGCACCACCTCTACGGCCAAACCGTGCAGCTCACCATCGCGGCTAAAGCTGGTCGGCGGTGCGTCCTCGGTGAGCAAATGCAAATCGGCAAGCGCAGGCCCGGCCAAACAGGCCAGCAGCAAAAGCAACAGCGCGCCGCGTGATTTCAGCAAAGTAGGTTCTCCCGGTACTGGCTTCAGACTAGCCTAGAGCCGGGCAAGTTCGCATTAATGCGCTAACGGCTCGCCAGGCGCAGGTATGGAGAAGGGCTGGGCAAACCAGCGCTGATGGATGCGCTCCAGGCTGCCGTCGCGCAGTAATTCATCAAGGGCCTGCTGCCATTGCCGAACCAGGGCTGGATCGGTGCTTTTGGAAAAGGCGATATAGGAATTGTTGTCCATCAGGGTGAACTGCCATTCGACTTCATCACGGCGCATGCCTTGCTGAGCAAGCATGTCATCCAGGGCCAGGTTGTTAGCCAGCAGCAACTCGATACGGCCGTGCTTGAACATCTTCATCATGTGCTGAGGCGTTGGCACGCCATAGAGGTTTTTCAGGCCTTGATCACTGAGGTATTCATAGGAGTACCACTGCTTGGGGACGGCGAGGGTGTTGAAGCGCTCAACATCTTGCAACGTGCGCACATTTAACCCGGCACCACGCCGCGCATAGAAGCTGGTGTGCCCGCGGGCAATGGGTCCAACCCACTGGAACAACGCCTCACGCCGGGCGGTACGCACCGTGGAAAACAAACCGCTGTTGGCCTCGTGTTGTACCTGGTGATAACCCCGAGTCCAGGGTACCAATTCAATGCGCGTTTCCTGCCCCGTACGCTGAATCAGCAGCTCGATCACTTCCACCGCCATGCCGGTCAGCTTGCCGTCCTTGATATAGCTCAGTGGCCGGTATTCCTCGGTATACAGACGCAACTCAGCTGCCAAAGCCGGGGTAACGCAACCAAGCAACAACACACCGAGCCAAAACTTCAACCGCATTGGGTAATACCTGAAAAACATAAGAATCATGGAGCAAGAGGCTGAATGATAAACAGCCATCAGCCCACCAACCAGCCCAGTTATGCGGTGCAGCGGGACGATGGCTAGGGGCTCGCGGACAGCTCTAATTTGAGCATCCGCTGCCATTGCGCAAGGTTATCGCGATTAACCCGCTTGGCCTGCAAGGCGACGCTTACTGGTTGCAACGGCAGCTCACCACGCAAACTTTTCGCCGCCAATTCGACGGCCTGGTAACCGATAGCATGGGCCTGCTGAACCATCAGGCTGTGAATCTCGCCTTTGCTCAACGCATCGATTAGCAGCGGATCAGCATCGAAGCCAACATGCAGCAAAGCCCCCGCTTTGCCGAGCCGACGCAACGCTGCAAGAGCTGCGCGCGAACTGGTGCTGTTAGGGGTAAATACGCCATCCAGCTGTGGCAGTTGCTCACGTAACGCCTCCACGGCAGCCTGGCTGTCGTCGCCGATATGGGCATCAACCAGAATATTCAAGCCGCCGGCTTCCGCTCCCTGGCGAAAGCCTCGCTCACGCTCGCTGGTTGACGGCACACCGGCTCGCAAACGCAGCAACGCCACCTGGCCTTGCCCACCCAGCGCCGCTGCCAAAGCCTGACCAGCCTGCTCGCCGGCGCGGAAGTTATCGGTGGCAACCACACCACGTACCTCACTGCCCGGCAGATTGCGATCAAAGTAAATGGTGTCGACTCCGCTGAGGGCCAACTGCCGCACTCGCGACGCAATCTCGGGGCCGCTCGGCGCGATAACCAATGCCTTGCAGCCATGTGCCAGCACCCAGTTGATCATTTGTAATTGCGTTTCCACCCGCCCCTCACGGTTTGGTCCACGGATATGCACATCCAGCTCAAGCGCCTGGCCCGCCTGCCGCGCGCCCGCCTCTACCTGCATCCAGAAGGGCGTGGCCCCCGCTGCCACCACACCGATACAGTCCTTTGCCATCGCTTGGGTGGACCAACTGCTTAGCAGAAGAAAGAGCAGTAAATAGTTCGATTGGCTTCGGCTGGACATCTGCATCACTCCTAGATCAAGCCACGCCATGGACGTTTAAAACAGGCGTAGGCGTTAACGTAGAATGCCTAATAGCACTTTAGCATCAGGCTATTAGCCGCGCTGTGCACAGGACTAGCGGTCATCTGCCAAAAAACCGTAAGTCAAAACAGTAGCAGCCAATCCGCCCAGCTTTTTATGACCAGCGGTTTTTTCTGGGCACCGCTGGGCGGTTGTTGCGCAACGCGAAAATGCGTGCCGGCAATTATTTTTCACACTCCAGGCGACGGCTGGGCTGGCAGCTGTCGCCCAAGCAGGCGATGATCGTGTTTCTTTCCTGCACCTTGAATGACATGACCGATACCACGCAAAGCACTCAGCCAACGCACAAGCCCCGTCCGCTGATCGATTTACTGGTCAGCATCCTGATTCCCTCACTGATTCTGATGAAGCTCAGCAGCGAGACCAAGCTCGGTGCCGATGGTGCGCTGATGCTGGCGCTGGCCTTCCCGCTGGCCTGGGGCAGTTTCGAGCTGCTCAAGTACCGCAAATTCAACTTTATCGCCCTGCTCGGCTTGGTCAGCGTGCTGCTTACCGGTGGCATTGGTCTACTCAAGCTGGACAACCAGTGGCTGGCGATCAAGGAAGCGGCAATCCCCGGCATTATTGGCATCGCGGTACTGATATCGACCCGCACCCGTTTCCCGCTGATTCGCACCATGCTGTTCAACAAGACCGTGCTCAACGTCGACAAGATTCATGAGCGTCTGGAACAAGCCGGCAATACCGAGCTGTTCGAAACGCGCCTGCTGCGCGCCACCTACTGGCTGAGCGGCACCTTCTTCTTTTCCTCGGCGATGAACTTCGTTCTGGCCAAGTGGATTGTCATCAGCCCCGCCGGCAGCGAGGCCTTCAATGCTGAACTCGGGCGGATGAATCTGCTCAGCTACCCGATGATCGCAATCCCCTCGATGATCATGCTGATGGCCATCTTTTATTACCTGTGGCGCACCATCCACGGCCTCACCGGCCTCAAGCTGGAAGACGTGATGGCCAATGCCGAGCAGGAAAAACAGCCCTAAGCCAACGGGCTCGAAGCACTCGGGATGCTGACGCTCTCTGCCTACCTAGGCCTGTTTATTTCAGCCCTGGGCGCCGCCACCTTGCTGCCGCTGCAATCGGAAAGCGTGTTGGTGGCACTGCTGCTTAGCGGCGCCTATTCGCCCTGGGCCCTAGTGGCCGTGGCCAGCGCCGGCAATATCCTTGGCGCTCTGCTCAACTGGCTGCTCGGCCGTTACCTCGAACACTTTCGCCACAAGCCATGGTTCCCGGTCAGCGATGCACGCCTGCAACAGGCGCAGCGCGGCTATGCGCGTTACGGCCGTTGGTCGCTGCTGCTGAGCTGGGTGCCGGTTATCGGCGACCCACTGACCCTTGTGGCTGGCGTAATGCGCGAACGCCTGTGGGTTTTCCTGCTGATCGTCAGCCTGGCAAAAACCGCCCGCTATTCGGTATTGGCAGCACTGACCCTGGGCTGGAGCTGAGTTAACCTAGGTGCGACATAGGCCGTAACCTCACTCCCACATGCGGTTGAGCATCGGCGAAACCTCCGCGATACTGCGCAGCCTTCACACCGGTCGTGTGCGAGGCACCACAGAGCGAAGGAGTGAACTCAGTGGAACTGCACCCGTGATGAAAAGGAGCGACCTGATCTGGACCCTGGTGGGCCTCGGAGCCGTGCTGCTGTCGTGCTACTTGCTCTATCACCAGGTACGCACAATCTCGCTGGATGAAATCGCCGACAGCCTGCGCGCCATTCCGCTCCTGGATTGGCTTCTGGCCGCAGGCGCTACCCTCGGGGCTTACTGCGCCCTGGCCTGGTACGACCGCATCGCCCTGGCTCATTTGGGCAAAAACATTCCCTGGCGCTTTATCAGCCTGTGCTCCTTCACCACCTATGCGCTGGCTCACAACATCGGCGCCTCGGTGTTCTCCGGCGCTCTGGTGCGCTATCGCGCTTACCGCAGCAAAGGTATGACACCTCAGGAAATCGGCCTCCTGATCGTCTTCTGCTCCTTCACCTTCGTCCTTGGTACCCTGCTGGCCAGCGGCTGCGTGCTGGTGCTGCAGCCAGACCTGATCCACCGCGTGGGCAAGGTCTCCCCGCTGGTCTCCGAAGTCATCGGCGTGTTTTTGCTGCTGCTGGTCGCCTTGTATGTACTCGGCTCCTGGCGGCGCTTCAAACCCTGGCACTGGCGCAAACTGCGTATCGAGTACCCGCGCCTGGGGATTGTCGCTCGCCAGTTATTGGCCGGCCCGCTGGAGCTGGCCTGCGCCGCAGCGATCATCTACTTCGCCCTACCAGCTGAGAACAACCCTGGCTATCTGGTGGTGTTCGGCGTGTTTCTCGCCTCATTCTCGCTGGCGCTGCTGTCTCATGCCCCAGGCGGTCTTGGCGTACTCGAAGTGACCTTCCTTGCAGCGATGCCCGAACTGCCGGCGGTAGATGTACTCGCCGCACTGATCGTGTTCCGCTGTTTTTACCTGCTGCTGCCGTTCGCCCTGTCGCTGCTGGTGGTGCTCGGCTTCGAGTGGACGCAGTGGCAAAGCCGGCGCACACCGCCGAATAATCCGCCCCTGCCCTAAACCGGACAAACAGCGGTTCGCCAGGGCAGCATTGCGCTGCGCACTCGCATAGAATGCGCGGCCGTTTTTGGGCTCATGCTCGCGATGACGAGCATTCTCAGGCCATCGCTGGACGATGCCTAAAAACCTCTTGGTAATTATTCAGGAACAGCGCGTCGCATGACCTTTTCTACGCCCGCCCGCGCCTGCGGCATCGACTTCGGCACCTCCAACTCCACCGTCGGCTGGCTGCGCCCCGGCGCCGAAACCCTGATCGAACTGGAAGACGGCAAGATCACCCTGCCCTCGGTGGTGTTCTTCAACCTCGAAGAACGCCGCCCGGTGTATGGCCGTCTGGCCCTGCAGGAATACCTGGAAGGTTATGAAGGGCGCCTGATGCGCTCGCTGAAAAGCCTACTGGGCAGCAAGCTGCTGAAAAGCGAGACCACGGTGCTGGGCAGCGCCCTGCCCTTCAAGGACTTGCTCGGTTTCTTTATCGGCGAGCTGAAGAACCGCGCCGAAGCTGTAGCTGGCCGAGCATTCGAGGAAGTGGTGTTAGGCCGCCCGGTGTTTTTCGTCGATGACGATCCGGTCGCCGATCTGGAGGCGCAAAACACCCTGGTGGCCGTGGCGCACAAGCTCGGTTTCAAGGATGTGTCGTTCCAGTACGAGCCGATTGCCGCGGCCTTCGACTATGAGTCGGGCATCAGCGGCGAAGAGCTGGTGCTGATCGTCGATATCGGCGGCGGTACGTCGGACTTCTCCCTGGTACGCCTAGCGCCCGAACGCCGCGCGGTGGCCGACCGGCATAACGATATCCTCGCCACCGGCGGCGTGCATATCGGCGGCACCGACTTCGATAAGCAGCTCTCCCTGGCCGGCGTGATGCCGCTTTTCGGTTACGGCAGCCGGATGAAAAGCGATGCGCCGATGCCTACCAGCACGCACCTCAATCTGGCCACCTGGCACACCATCAACGCGGTGTATTCGGCTCAATCGCAACGCCAGCTGCAGAGCATGCGCTACGACATCGTCGACCCGACTGGCATCGATCGCCTGTTCCAGCTTATAGAACGCCGCGACGGCCATTGGCTGGCCATGCAGGTAGAAGAAAGCAAGATCGCCCTGACCGAGCAGGACGCACGCCCGATCGACCTCAGCCGCCTGGAAGACGGCCTGGTCGCCGAGCTGAACCGTGAGCTGTTCGAAGGCGCCATTGAGCCACTGCTGGAGCGCGTGCGCGCCAGCGTCACGCAACTGCTCAGCGATGCCGGAGTCAGTGTGGCTCAGGTCGATACGGTGTTCTTTACAGGCGGCTCCAGCGGCATCCCAGCCTTGCGCCAGAGCGTTGCGGCGATGCTGCCCAACGCCCGCCATGTGGAAGGCAACACCTTCGGCAGCATTGGCAGCGGCCTGGCCATCGAAGCGCAGAAGCGTTACGGCTAAGGCCGTAGGGTGGATGGCGCGTTATCCATCCACTGCGAGCGGCGCTGTGGTGGATGAGAAAAGCGCCATCCACCCTACACAGCTGAACAGCGGCCCCTGCCTCCACCATAAAAAACGCCAGCACGAAGCTGGCGTTTTTTATTCCGGCAGAATCAGCGCGGCACGGCCGGTTTTTTCACCGGCTTCTTACCTTTGCCCTTGGCGGCGTCGGCGCGCTCCTTGGCCGCCTGCTGGTTACGCAGCTGCGCGGCCGCCTTGGCCTGCTCTCGCTTGTCCCAGGGGTTACCACCCGCAGAACCGGTGTCACGCGGCGGCAAGCCGGTGTGCTGAGTCAGCATCGGCTTGCTCTTGGTGGTGTCCTTGGCGACCTTATGACTGCCAGCCGGCGTCGAGTTCTTGCGGCGCGCGCTCTGGTAGCTGTCGGTGGCCGGCTGGTGCAGCGGGATCAACTGGTTCTTGCCCGGCCCGATCAGGTCGGCACGGCCCATACGCTCCAATGCCTCGCGCAGCATCGGCCAGCCTTTCGGGTCGTGATAACGCAGGAAGGCTTTGTGCAGGCGGCGCTGCGCCTCGCTCTTGACGATGGTCACGCCGTCGCTCTTGTAACTGACCTTGCGCAACGGATTCTTACCGGAGTGGTACATGGCGGTGGCGGTGGCCATTGGCGACGGGTAGAAGGCCTGCACCTGGTCGGCGCGGAAGCCATTGCCCTTGAGCCACAGGGCGAGGTTCATCATGTCCTCATCGGTGGTGCCTGGGTGCGCAGCGATAAAGTACGGGATCAGGTATTGCTCTTTGCCCGCCTCTTTCGAGTACTTCTCGAACATGCGCTTGAACTTGTCGTACGAGCCAATGCCCGGCTTCATCATCTGATTTAGCGGGCCTTCCTCGGTGTGCTCCGGGGCGATCTTCAGGTAGCCACCGACGTGGTGGGTCACCAGCTCTTTAACGTATTCCGGCGACTCGACCGCGAGGTCGTAGCGCAGACCGGACGCGATCAAAATCTTCTTCACACCCGGTAGGGCGCGAGCGCTGCGATACAGCTGAATCAACGACGAGTGATCGGTATTCAGGTTCGGGCAGATGCCGGGGAACACGCAGGACGGCTTGCGGCACGCGGATTCGATTTCCGGGCTCTTGCAGGCGATGCGGTACATATTCGCGGTCGGCCCGCCGAGGTCGGAAATCACCCCAGTAAAGCCTGGCACCTTGTCACGGATCTCTTCGATCTCGCGAATGATCGACTCTTCCGAGCGGTTCTGGATGATCCGCCCTTCGTGCTCAGTGATCGAACAGAAGGTACAGCCGCCGAAGCAGCCACGCATGATGTTCACCGAGAAACGAATCATGTCGTAGGCCGGAATCTTCTCCTTGCCGTACGCCGGGTGCGGGACGCGCGCATAGGGCATGCCGAACACGTAGTCCATCTCTTCGGTGGTCATGGGAATGGGGGGCGGGTTAAACCACACATCCACTTCGCCATGCTTCTGCACCAGCGCGCGGGCGTTGCCCGGGTTGGTTTCCAGGTGCAGCACGCGGTTGGCGTGGGCGTACAGCACCGGGTCGTTACGCACCTTTTCCATCGACGGCAGGCGAATCACCGTTTTGTCGCGGGTCATCCGTGGGCTGGCGAGAATCTGCACGACCTTCGGTTCGTTCGGATCCTCCTGCGGGCCTTTTTCCTGCTCGATGGCACAAGCCTGGGTGTCCTGGGTGTTCACGTACGGGTTGATGATCTTGTCGACCTTGCCCGGCCGGTCGATGCGGGTGGAGTCCACCTCGTACCAGCCCTGCGGCGTATCACGGCGGATAAACGCGGTGCCGCGCACGTCGGTGATGTCTTCGATCTTGTGGCCGTAGGAGAGGCGCTGGGCCACTTCAACGATGGCGCGCTCAGCGTTGCCGTACAACAGGATGTCGGCGCTGGCGTCGATCAGGATCGAGTTGCGCACGCGGTCCTGCCAGTAATCGTAGTGGGCGATACGGCGCAGCGAGGCTTCGATGCCGCCGAGCACGATCGGCACGTTTTTGTAGGCTTCTTTACAGCGCTGGCTGTACACCAGGCTGGCGCGGTCCGGACGCTTACCGGCCATGCCGCCGGGGGTATAGGCGTCGTCCGAGCGAATTTTCTTGTCGGCGGTGTAGCGATTGATCATCGAATCCATGTTGCCGGCCGCGACGCCGAAGAACAGGTTCGGCTCGCCGAGCTTCATAAAGTCGTCTTTCGACTGCCAGTTCGGCTGGGCAATGATGCCGACGCGAAAGCCTTGCGACTCCAGCAGCCGGCCAATAATCGCCATGCCGAAGGAGGGGTGATCCACATAAGCGTCACCGGTGACGATGATGATGTCGCAGCTGTCCCAGCCAAGCTGATCCATCTCTTCCCGGCTCATCGGCAGGAAAGGCGCCGGCCCGAAACACTCGGCCCAATACTTTGGATAATCGAATAACGGCTTGGCGGTTTGCATGGACATGGAAAGTAACCGGTGTAGGCGAACAGGGATGGAAAATCGCGGGCGCGGAATATAGCACAAATTTTAACCAAACCCGACTTAGACGCTAGGTTAAATGGCTGAAATAGCTACCACGCTGTAGCTGCAGCGTAGTGGCTTACGGCTATACTCGGGCGCATAACATCGGCGGCCAGCAGCCGGGACAAGGGGTGAACGTGGTGCAACGCTTAGCTTTTTCAATCCTAATAATGCTGAGCCTAGCCCTGCTGCCTGGCCTGGCGAGCGCAGCCATCACGCTAACGCCCGCCAGCAGTGGCACGTCCCTGAACACCGAAATCGAGCTGCTGGAAGACAGCAGCGCACAACTGACCATTGCCGACATGGCCGATCCGGCCATCCAGAGTCGCTTCAAGCCAGCCAATGGACGCGCCAGCGTAGGTCAGAGCCTTAACCCCTGGTGGATCAAGGTTACCCTGCAGCGCACCAGCGATGCCCCCAGCCAGTGGTGGTTGGAAGTCAGCTCGGTCACCCAGCTAGACCTGCGACTTTACTTGCCAGGGCAGAATGGCAATTGGCAGGAGCGCCAATCAGGTGAGCTGGTCAGCCACAAAGAAGGTCGCGATCATGAATTTCGCCACATGCTGTTCAAGCTGCCGGAGCTGAATCCACAACCCTTGACCTTCTATCTGCGCAGCTATGACCCGGCCGGCAACTCCTTCCCGATGCGCGCCTGGCAGTTAGATCATCTGACCCAGGCGGCCGCAGAAGAAAACCTCGCCCTCGGCGTGGTCTACGGCATCATCGCCGCCCTGCTGCTGTACAACCTGTTTATCTTTTTCAGCCTGCGCGACTCGGCCTACTTCTGGTACGTGCTGACCACCGCCGGCGCCCTGCTGATGATCCTCAGCATGAGCGGTCATGGCTTCCAGTACCTGTGGCCAAACAATCCCGTGCCCTTCTGGCTGGACCGCATCACCCTGCCGTCGTTGTGGGGCTTCTGCGCCTGCTGCTTCACCCAAGTGTTGCTGCAAACCCGCAGTCACGTGCGCTGGGCCCACCACCTGCTGAGCCTGGCCTGCGTCTGCTATGTACTGGCGGTCGCCCTGGACGGTCTGGGCCAGCGGCCTACCGCCGCCTGGATCATCGCCCTGCTGTCGCTGACCAGCATCCCGGCAGCGCTGGGCTCGGCCTTGATCCGCTGGCGCCAGGGTTACTTCCCCGCCCTGCTGTATCTCTGCGGCTATGGCCTGATTCTCGGCAGCATCAGCCTGGCACTGATGCGCGCCACCGGCCTGGTGCAACCAGCCACCTGGAATGCCTATGTGTTCCCACTCTCCGTGGCAGCCGAGTCAATTCTGTTCTCCTTCGCCTTGGCGTACCGCATCCAGACACTCAAACAGGAAAAAGCCCAAGCCCTGCAGCAAGCCGACCGTGAAAAAACCGCACGCCTGGCCCAGGCGCAAGCCAATGCGGCAGAACTCAAGCACTCGGTCGCACAACGCACAGCCGAGCTCGCAGCCACCAATGAACGGTTGCTGCAGCGCGAAGTCGAGCTACAGCACGCCGCTTTCCATGATCCACTGACCGAGCTGCCCAACCGTCGTTTTCTGGTCGAACGCTGCGAAGCGGCGCTGGCCAATGCTCGCCGGAACAGTGAAGCCACTGCCCTGTTGCTGATCGACCTCGACCACTTCAAACCGATCAACGACAAATACGGCCACGACGCTGGCGATCTGATGCTGCAAAGCATCGCCCAGCGCCTGCGCGAGCATGTGCGCTCGGGTGATGCAGTAGCGCGTCTGGGCGGCGATGAGTTTGCCGTGCTGATCTGCGGTGAAGATGCCGAGCAGCATGCCCGCGACATCGCTCGCCGCCTGCTGAACGAGCTGGCCAAGCCGGTAGCCTACGGCGCTGACCGCCTTACCGTAACCATCAGCATCGGCGTGGCGTTGTACCCGCGCCACGCCAGCAACTTCACCACGCTATACAAGGCTGCCGATGAAATGCTCTACAAGGTCAAGAGCCGAGGCCGCTCTGGTTCGGCCGTTTGCGGGGAAGACGGCGAGTTGAGCAGCAGCGCCCGCCTGCAACTGGATGTGCTGAATGTACCCAGTGGCCTGAGCTGATTACTTAAAGGTAGCGGTGGCCCGGTTATCGCCAAACTAATGCCTGGCAGGCCGTTGAAAAACGTAGGCGAGGCAGGCAAGACAAGGCGAAAAGGGCCGAGGAAGCGGAGTTTACGAGCTGTAAATGAGCATTCCGAGACCGTTTTTAACGCCGTATTGCCAACGCAGGTAGTTTTTCAATGACCTGCTGGCAGGCAACTTCTGTGAACGATCTTACAGCTGCGCCTATACTCGCGAAAAACGCCACTCGACATCAGGAAGTCCGCAGTGCAGCGCCTAACCTTAGCCACCCTCCTATTGCTGAGCCTGTTTAGCCGCCTAAGCGTTGCCAGCCCGGTACTGCTGAGCGCGCCAAGCAGCGGCAGCGTGCTCAATGGCCAGATCGAACTGCTGGAAGATGTCGGCGGCCAATTGAGCATTGCCGATATGGCCGATCCCGCCGTGCAAAGTCGCTTTCAACCAGCCGCCGGACGCACCAGCGTTGGCCAGAGCAGCAACCCCTGGTGGATCAAACTCAGCCTGCAACGCAGCAGTGATGCGCCTGCTCAGTGGTGGCTGGAAGTCGGCGCAGTAACTCTGCTCGACTTGCAAATCTTTCTACCCACCGCGACAGGTCAATGGCAGCTGCGCCAGGCCGGTGAGCGCGTCGGTTTTGCCGAAGGCCGCGACCACGATTACCGCCGCGCGGTATTCAGCCTGCCGCCGCTGGGCGAGCAGCCGCAAACCCTGTACCTGCGCACCTACGATCCGGCAGGAAACTCCTTCCCGCTGCGTATCTGGCAGCTGCACGACCTTGAGCAGTTGGCCAAGCGCGAGCATCTGGTGCTCGGCCTGATCTACGGGGTGATCCTCGCCCTGCTGCTGTACAACCTGTTTATCCTGCTAGCCCTGCGCGACCCGGCGTACCTCTGGTACGTACTGACCATGGCGGCCTCACTGGTGTTTATCGCCAGCATGAGTGGCCACGGCTTCCAGTACCTCTGGCCCGGCGGCCCGGTGCCCGCCTGGCTGGATCGCATCACCCTGCCCATTCTGGTCAGCCTGGGCATCCTGCGTTTTGCTCAGGAACTGCTATCCACCCGTACCACTCTGCGTATTGCCCACTACATCCTCAATGGCTGTATCGCGATTTACCTGCTGGCCCTGGCGGTTAATCTGGCTGGCTATCGCAGTGAAACGGGCCTGCTGATCGGGCTGATCCCGATTGTCACCGTGCCCACCTTACTGCTAAGCGCGGCCATCCGCTGGAAACAGGGCTTTACCCCAGCGTTGTTCTACCTGCTGGGCTACGGCAGTGTGCTGCTGAGCTTTGTAATTCTGGTGCTGCGCGCAGCCGGCGTGGTACAGCCGGGCGAGTCCACCGCCTACCTGTTCCCACTGGCCGTCGCGGCTGAAGCCATCCTGTTCTCCTTCGCCTTGGCCTATCGCATCCAGATTCTCAAGCAGGAAAAAGCCGACGCAATCCTCCAGGCCGACCGCGAAAAAACTGCACGACTGACCCAGGTCCAGGCCAATGCCGCCGAACTGCAGCGCTCGGTTGATTTGCGCACCGCTGAACTGGCCGCCACCAATGAGCGCCTGCGCCAACGTGAACAAGCTCTGCAACACGCGGCGTTTCACGACCCCCTGACCGAGTTGCCAAACCGCCGCTATCTGGTCGAGCGCTGCGAAACCGCACTAGCCAACGCCCGTCGGCACAGCGAAGCGATTGCCCTGCTGCTGATCGACCTTGACCACTTCAAGCCGATAAACGACAAACATGGCCACGATGCCGGTGACCTGATGCTGCAGCAGATAGCCCTGCGCCTGCGTGAACATGTGCGCGCAGGCGATGCCGTGGCGCGCCTCGGCGGCGATGAGTTTGCCGTACTGGTGTGCGGCGCCGATGCCGAAGAGCACGCCAGGGAAATCGCCAATCGCCTGCTCGCAGAGCTGGCCAAGCCGGTGATGTACGGCGCCGAGCGGCTGACCGTGACCATCAGTATCGGCGTCGCACTGTACCCGCAACACGCCGGCACTTTTACCGCGCTATACAAGGCCGCCGACGAGATGCTCTACCGGGTCAAAACCCGCGGCCGCTCAGGCGCGGCCGTATGCGGCGAGGACGGCGAGCTGAGCAGCAGCGCGCGCCTGCATCTGGATGTGCTCAGCGTGCCCAGCGGCCTGCTCTGACTCAGCTGTTGCAATAGCGCCGTGGCACCCGCGCGGTAACCTTGCTGAGCAGCTCGTAGCCAATGGTGCCGGCAGCATGCGCCACCTCATCCACCGGTAATTGCGCGCCCCACAGTTCGACCGCATCGCCCACAGCGCCAGCGGGCAGATCCGTCAGATCGATCGTCAGCATATCCATGGACACCCGCCCGACCAGCGCCACCCGCTGCCCCTGAATGACCACAGGAGTTCCGGCCGGCGCGTGACGCGGGTAGCCATCGGCATAACCACAACTCACCGTGCCGATACGCGACGGCCGCTCGGCGCGCCAGGTGCCGCCATAGCCAACCGCTTCACCCACTGCCACATCGCGGCAGGCAATCAGCTGCGCGGTCAGACTCATCGCCGGGCGCAGGCCCAGCTCAGCCACACCCAGGTCGGCAAAAGGCGTCGCGCCGTAGAGCATGATGCCCGGACGTAGCCAATCCATATGCGCAGCAGGGATGGTCAAAATCGCCGCCGAATTGGCCAGCGAGCGCTGGGCAAAATCCAGATCCAGCAAATCGAGAAACTGCTCAAGCTGCAGCTCGGTGGTTTCACTGCCGCGCTCATCGGCGCAGGCAAAGTGGCTAAGCAGATTCAGCTCGGCCACCTGCGCCGCGCCCCGTAAACGGCCGTGCCATTCACGCACGGCAGCGGCGCTGAAACCGAGGCGGTGCATACCGCTGTCCAGCTTCAGCCAGACATTCACCGGCCGCGCCAGACTGGCGGCGAGCAACTGCTGCGCCGGTTGCTCGCCGTGCAGCACCACATCCAGACCCAGTTGCGCGGCGAACTGGCACTCGTCCTCCTCGAAGCAGCCCTCGAGCAATAGAATCCGCGCCTCACCATGCAGCGCGCGCACCTCGGCGGCCTCCTCCAGGCTGGCCACGGCAAAGCCGTCGGCCATATCGTGCAGCGCCGTCACCACCTCACGCACGCCATGCCCATAGGCATTCGCCTTGACCACCGCAAACGCCTGCCGCCCAGGCGCACAGCGCTTGGCCACCGCATAGTTATGGGCAATGGCAGACAGATCGATGGTGGCAACAAGAGGGCGCATGACAGGGCTCCACGGCAGGCTAAAGCCGAGCATCTTAACCCTCAGCTCTTGGGCTGCAAGCTCCAGGTAGCCCAGCACAAGTCACATACCTACGATGCCGCAGCTAGCGACTGATATTTAATTGCTCCGAGGCAAAAGCTACTGACAATAAGCTGTCAGTAGCACTCCCCTAAAGTGGGCTCCACAGGCTAGAACGCGCCGTCAGATACTGCCGATGCCTGTCGCCCACAACCATCAAGGAGAGAAAAATGAACGCGATCAATTGGTTCGAACTATTTGTCAGCAACTTCGAGCGTGCCCGTGGCTTCTACGAACGCGCCCTGGCTACGCCCCTGGAAGTAATGGAAGGCATGGGCGGGCGCATGGCCCTGTTCCCTCACGCACAGGACAGCGGTGTCGGTGGCTGCCTGAGCGAGTCTGCAGAGCAACAGAGTGGTATTGGCGGCACCCGGGTCTACCTAAACGTCGAGGGCCAACTGGATGCCGTGGTAAACCGAGTGCCCTCGGCCGGAGGCGTGATTATCCATAGCAAGATGTCGATCGCGCCGCATGGCTTTATCGCTGTGATAAAAGACAGCGAAGGTAATGAGGTGGGCCTGCACAGCATGTCCTAAAACCGGCATTCCGGGCGTGCGTCAGCGCGCCCGGTAATCCAGAGCGAGAACAGCTGAGACAACATGAGACGCGCCGACCGTCTATTTCAAATCGTGCAGTTTCTGCGCAGCCGTCGCCTGACCACCGCCCAGTGGTTGGCAGAGCGCCTGCAGGTATCGGTGCGCACAATTTATCGCGACATACAGGACCTCTCGCTTTCCGGAGTTCCCCTGGAAGGTGAAGCCGGTGTCGGCTACGTGCTGCGTCAACCGATGGATTTGCCGCCCCTGATGTTCGAGCGCGAAGAAATAGAGGCATTGCTGGTGGGCGCGCGCATGGTCAAAGCCTGGGCGGATCCACAACTGCAAAGGGCCGCCGAATCGGCACTGGCCAAGATCCACAGCGTGTTGCCCAACGAGCTGCGTGCTGAGCTCAATCGCAACCAGCTGTTTGCCCCCGAAACCAATCCGTACCCTGTGCACTGGCTCGGTCGGCTGCGCCAGGCCATTCGCCAGCACCACAAACTGCTAATCAGTTACCGCGATGAACGCGGCGAAGCGAGCCAACGCTGCGTCTGGCCGCTAGGGCTGTTCTTCTGGGGGCAAACCTGGACCCTGTGCAGCTGGTGTGAGCTGCGCAACGACTTTCGCAACTTCCGCATCGACCGCGTAGAGCAGCTGCAGGACCTTGCGCAGACCTTTGAAGCGGTAGAGGGGCAACGCCTGGAGGACTACCTCAAACCCTACATAGGCGAGCACGCCACCGCCCCGCTGTACAACAGCTAAACGCCGCAGATCGCGGTAGAACAGGCCGTGTCACTCGTCGTCGAACTGATAACTACCTGGAGCGAGGTTCTCGAAACGCGAGAACTTGCCGAGAAACGCCAGCCGCGCCGTCCCCAGCGGACCATTACGCTGCTTGCCGATAATGATTTCGGCAACGCCCTTGTACTCGGTCTCGGGGTGATACACCTCGTCGCGGTAAACGAACATGATGATGTCGGCGTCCTGCTCGATCGCACCCGATTCACGCAAGTCGGAGTTGATCGGGCGTTTGTTCGGGCGCTGTTCGAGGCCGCGGTTAAGCTGCGACAGGGCGATAACCGGGCAGTTGAATTCCTTGGCCAGGGCCTTCAGCGAGCGGGAGATTTCGGAAATCTCGTTGACTCGGCTGTCACCGCTGGAGCCGGGAATCTGCATCAGCTGCAGGTAGTCGACCATGATCAGGCCGATCTCGCCGTGCTCGCGGGCCAGACGGCGGGTCCGCGCGCGCATCTCCGAGGGCGAGATACCGGCGGTATCGTCGATAAACAGCTTGCGGTCGTTAAGCAGGTTGACCGCCGAGGTCAGGCGCGGCCAATCGTCGTCATCCAGGCGACCGGCACGTACCTTGGTCTGATCGATGCGCCCCAGAGACGCCAGCATACGCATCACGATGGAGTCAGACGGCATCTCCAGCGAGTACACCATCACCACCTTGTCGCTGCGCATCAGCGCATTTTCCACCAGGTTCATGGCGAAGGTGGTCTTACCCATCGACGGTCGGCCGGCGACGATGATCAGGTCGGCCGGTTGCAGGCCGCTGGTCAGATCATCCAGGTCGGTAAAGCCGGTGGACAGGCCGGTGATGGCGTCGCCGGCATTAAACAGGGTGTCGATGCGGTCGATGGCCTTGACCAGGATATCGTTGATCCCCACCGGCCCGCCGGTCTTCGGCCGCGCCTCGGCAATCTGGAAGATCAGGCGTTCGGCCTCATCGAGAATCTCGGCGCCGGTACGGCCCTGCGGCATATAGGCGCTGTCGGCGATTTCACCACTGATACCGATCAACTGGCGCAGCGTGGCGCGCTCACGAATGATCTGCGCATAGGCCTTGATGTTGGCCACCGATGGCGTGTTCTTCGCCAGCTCGCCGAGGTAGGCCAGGCCGCCGACTTGCGACAACTGCCCTTCCTGATCGAGCTGCTCGGAGACAGTGACCACGTCGAAGGGGTGGTTACGCTCAGCCAGCTTGAAGATCGCGCGAAAGATCAGGCGGTGATCGTGTCGATAGAAGTCGCCATCGGACACCGCATCGAGCACCCGCTCCCAGGCATTGTTGTCGAGCATCAGGCCGCCAAGTACGGCTTGCTCCGCCTCGATCGAGTGCGGCGGCACCTTCAGGGCGGAGGTTTGCAGGTCGTACTGTTCGGGCAGGCTAATGTCGTTCATAAGGCTCTGGGCAAAATTCTGTGTTCACAAAACAAAAGGCACGACACCGCTTGCGCAATGTCGTGCCTGATTGTTAGCGGCCAGGCACCTGAGTGCAAGTCCACTTAGTCGCGAGCTTATTAGGCTGCTACTACGACAACCTTAACGGTTGCTTCAACGTCGCTGTGCAGGTGCACGGCTACGTCGTATTCGCCGAGTTGACGAATGGTGCCGTTCGGCAGACGCACTTCAGCTTTAGCCACTTCAACGCCAGAGGCGGTCAGGGCTTCAGCGATGTCGTGAGTACCGATGGAGCCGAACAGTTTGCCCTCATCGCCCGCAGTAGCGGTGATGGTGACTTCCAGTTCAGCCAGCTGAGCAGCACGGGATTCAGCGTAAGCTTTCTTCTCGGCAGCCAGTTTTTCCAGCTCGGCACGACGTGCTTCAAACGCAGCCACGTTGGCTGGGGTTGCAGCAGTTGCTTTGCCGAATGGCAGCAGGAAGTTACGACCGTAACCGGCCTTAACATTCACTTTATCGCCCAGGTTGCCCAGGTTGGCGACTTTTTCCAGCAGGATCAGTTCCATTTGGTAATAACCTCTTAACTTTTAACCTTCACCGTTCGCGGGGCCCGAGCCAACATCACTTTTGCGTGCAAGGCGACCGCGAAAATCAAACAGACCATCAACTACAGCCAAGAGACAGATCAGGTTCCCAAGCATAAACACTGCTACGTACATCCCTATCAGCCAAAAGCTGGAGAGACGCTTCATTTCAATGAGCCCATGACCTAAAGCGAGCCCAGCGAACAGCAGTGGAACGGTGCAGATAGGTGCAAATACGGCTGCTTGTACACCCAGCTTTGGCATTACCAAAAAACCGAGCAACAACGCCACCGCAACAGGCCACTTTAAACGCACCGCTCGAAACTCTCGGCCGAAGCCACCCTGGTTGTACAACACGCCCTGCCAGTATCGCGCTAGAACGAGACAGAGCAGACAAGCCACCTGCAGCGAGGAAGCCAAAAGCCCTGTAACGAGCGGGATCAGCGACTCATGCAAGTTTGCAAGCTGCTCGACCGACATTTGGCTTTCATCCGCAAACTGCTGCAGCATCTTGCGGATCGTGTCCGCCAATACTTCAATCAGCTCTGCGGATGTAGCAGCCAAAATCAGCGCAAACATCCCACCCAGCACAACACTGGCCAACAACGTATTGGCCCAAGACCCTGTCACACGCAGTACCTGCGCTAAAATCAAGGTCCCTAGCATGATTAGAAGGATGCTCGGATCACCGAGAAACCACCAAACAAGCGCAGGCAACAATGCCCAAACCAAGATACCGAAAGCATCACTCATACCGCGCCGGAGTAAAACAAGACTGCCCGACGCAGCACATAGCCAGAACAACAGCGGTAACACTGCAGAACCTACAACCACCAAAGTGGCTTGCATACGGCCGCGCATAATGAATTCAGCTAAAGCGCGCATGCGATCAATCCCCTACCTAAGTCGACGACCCGGTCTCAGCGGCCGTGGCTGTCGGTGTAAGGCAGCAGGGCCAGGAAGCGGGCGCGCTTGATAGCGGTAGCCAGCTGACGCTGATAACGGGCCTTAGTACCGGTGATACGGCTAGGAACGATCTTGCCGGTTTCCGAGATGTAAGCTTTCAGCGTGTTGAGATCTTTGAAATCGATCTCTTTCACTTCTTCTGCAGTAAAACGGCAGAATTTACGACGACGGAAGAAACGTGCCATGAGAGTGGCTCCTCAATAGATCCGTGGATTACTCGTCAGCGTTGTCGCTGTCGTTGTTGTCGCTGTCATCGCCATCATTGGAATCGGCGTTGTCAGGACGGTCACGACGCTCACGGCGCTCACTGCGGTTTTCTTCGGCCTTGAGCATCTCGGACTGGTCAGTAACGGCCTCGTCGCGACGGATGACCAGGTTACGGATCACGGCATCGTTGTAGCGGAAGTTGTCTTCCAGCTCAGCCAGGGCCTTACCGGTGCACTCAACGTTAAGCATCACGTAGTGAGCTTTGTGGACGTTGTTGATGGCGTAAGCCAGCTGACGACGGCCCCAGTCTTCCAGGCGGTGAATCTTGCCGCCGTCTTCTTCGATCAGCTTGGTGTAACGCTCAACCATGCCGCCGACTTGCTCGCTCTGGTCCGGGTGAACCAGAAAGATGATTTCGTAATGACGCATAAATGCTCCTTACGGGTTGTAGCCTGCCGCTAAATACGGTCAGGCAAGGAGTGAAGTTCACTTGTTTGTCTTGCTGAAACAGAAAGGCGCAAAAGCACCTGCCGTCGCGGCAAGGGGCGACATTCTAGTGAAGCCCCCTGCGGCACGCAAGGTGAACTGGTGATTATTTGAACAACTCAGTGTGAATGCTTGAGCAGAAAAGATGCGATTACAGCTCAACCGTAGCGAGCGCCTTGTGGGCGCCCGCACCGGGTTACTTCTTGCCGCCAGCCTTGCGCTGACGCAATGCCTCGAACAGGCACACACCGGTTGCTACTGACACATTGAGGCTGCTGACGCTGCCTGCCATCGGCAGCTTGACCAAGTAATCACAGTGCTCACGGGTCAGCCGGCGCATGCCTTTGCCTTCAGCCCCCATGATCAGCACGGTCGGTCCGGTCAGATCATGCTCGTACAACTCCATCTCTGCCTCGCCGGCAGT
Source organism: Pseudomonas sp. EA_35y_Pfl2_R111 (assembly GCF_963970955.1). Lineage (NCBI taxonomy): Bacteria > Pseudomonadati > Pseudomonadota > Gammaproteobacteria > Pseudomonadales > Pseudomonadaceae > Pseudomonas > Pseudomonas sp. EA_35y_Pfl2_R111. The sequence continues at coordinate 1,329,671 of NZ_CAXAOM010000001.1, forward strand.
GCCGACCACCCACAGCCCGCGCTGCTGGAGCTTCTCCAGGCTGCGCGCCAGGTTAGTCACGGCCACCAGTGGAATCACTTCAGCCGCACCGCAGGCGACTTTACGCACGGTAGCGTTGAGCGTGGCGGATTTGTCCTTCGGCACGATTACGGCCAGCGCACCGGCCGCATCGGCGGTACGCAAACAGGCACCGAGGTTGTGCGGATCGGTCACGCCATCAAGCACCAGCAACAAGGGCGCACCCTCGGTACGGTCAAGCAGCTCATCAAGCATCGCCTCACCCCAGACCTGACTGGGGCTGACATCGGCGACTACGCCCTGATGCACACCACCCTCGACCCAGGCATCCATCTCGCGGCGCTCGCACTGGCCGACCGCAACTCGCGCATCTGCCGCCAGCGCCAACAACACCTGAACCCGTGGATCATTACGCCCTTCGGCCAGCCAGATCTGCTTGACCCGCTTCGGGTGATGACGCAGCAAGGCCTCTACGGCATGCACGCCATAGATCTTTTCCAGCTGACTCATGACTTCGCCTTACGCTTGCGTGCACCACCAGAAGCAGGCGCACCACCTGCAGGCGCCCCCTTGCGATGCGCGCCCGGCTTGCCAGCTTTGCTGGCCGGTTTGGCCGACTCACCCTTGGCCGCACCTTTGCTGGTTTTGCCCTTCGAATCACTGAGCAGCGACTTCTTCAGTGCACGGCTCTTCTCTACATCGGTATTACCCGGAGCAGCACGCTCGCCACGACGACCGGTTTTACCCGCTGCCGATTCAAAACCACCACGGCGCTGACCGGCAGGCACTGCCGTTTTGCCTTCAGCCAGCTCGAAGTCAATCTTGCGCTCGTCCAGATCAACGCGCATGACCTTGACCTCGACGCTATCGCCAAGACGGAAACTACGACCACTGCGCTCGCCCGCCAGGCGGTGATGCACGGGGTCGAAGTGGTAGTAATCACCCGGCAAGGCGGTGACGTGCACCAGGCCTTCGACGTAGATGTCCTTCAGCTCGACGAACAGACCGAAACCAGTCACCGCCGTGATCACACCTGGGAAGGTTTCGCCAACACGATCCTTCATAAACTCGCACTTGAGCCAGTTCACTACATCGCGGGTCGCCTCATCGGCGCGGCGCTCGGACATCGAACACTGCTCGCCGAGCTGCTCGAGAATCGCATCGTCGTACGGGTAGATCCGCGCACGCGGCATGATCGTCGCACCGGCACGCTTGACGTGCGGGGTGTCGAGCTTGGAACGGACCACGCTGCGAATCGCCCGATGGATCAGCAGATCCGGATAGCGGCGAATTGGCGAAGTGAAGTGCGCATACGCCTCATAATTCAGACCGAAGTGGCCCTGATTGTCGGCGCTGTAAACCGCCTGGCTGAGCGAGCGCAGCATCACGGTCTGGATCAAATGGTAATCCGGACGCTCGCGGATGCTTTCCAGCAGCAGTTGGTAATCCTTGGGCGACGGACCGTCCTTGGATTTGCCACGGTGCAGTGACAGCCCCAGCTCGGTGAGGAATGCTTTGAGCTTCTCCACACGCTCCGGCGGCGGGCAGTCGTGCACGCGATACAACGCTGGGATTTCATGCTTTTGCATAAAGGCGGCAGTGGCCACGTTGGCGGCCAACATGCATTCTTCAATCAACTTGTGCGCATCGTTGCGCTGAGTTGGGCGAATCTCGGCGATCTTGCGACCGGCGCCGAAGATGATCCGAGTTTCCTGGGTTTCAAAATCGATGGCGCCGCGCTCATGGCGTGCAGCCAACAGCACCTGATACAGCGAATACAGCTGCTTGAGGTGCGGCAGCACTTCTTTGTACTCGCCACGCAACGCCTTGCCTTCGCTACCCTTGGGCTGCTCAAGCATGGCGCTGACCTTGTTGTAGGTCAGGCGCGCGTGGGAGTGGATCACCGCTTCGTAAAACTGGTAATCGGTCATCTTGCCGGTTTTCGAGATACTGATCTCGCACACCATGGCCAGACGATCGACATGCGGGTTCAGCGAGCACAGGCCGTTGGACAGCTCTTCCGGCAGCATCGGGATAACCCGCTCTGGGAAGTACACCGAGTTGCCACGTACCTGGGCTTCAGCGTCTAGCGCCGAATCGATCTTCACATAATGGGAAACGTCGGCGATGGCGACATAGAGCTTCCAGCCACCGGAAAACAGCCGCCAGTTGCTGCCGTTTTTCTCGCAATACACGGCGTCATCGAAGTCGCGCGCGTCTTCACCGTCGATGGTGACGAACGGCAGATGGCGCAGATCGATGCGCTTCTCCTTGTCCTTCTCCTCAACTTCCGGCTTGAGCTTGCGCGCCTCTTTGACTACGGCCTCGGGCCAGACATGGGGAATATCGTAGCTGCGCAGAGCAACGTCGATCTCCATACCCGGCGCCATATAGTTGCCAACTACTTCAACCACATCGCCCTGGGGCTGGAAGCGCGTGGTCGGCCAGTGGGTGATTTTCACCTCAACGAACTGGCCCTGCTTGGCACCGGCATTACGCCCTGGCGTGACCAGCACCTCCTGCTGAATCTTCGGGTTATCTGCGACGACAAAACCGACGCCGCTTTCTTCGTAATAACGACCGACGATGCTTTCGTGAGCGCGGGAGATCACTTCAACCACGGCGCCTTCACGACGGCCACGACGGTCGAGCCCGGAAACCCTCGCCAGCGCACGGTCGCCATCGAACACAAGACGCATTTGCGCTGGGCTCAGGAATAGGTCATCGCTGCCGTCATCCGGCACCAGAAAGCCGAAGCCATCGCGGTGCCCGCTGACGCGACCGAGAATCAGGTCAAGCTTGTCGACCGGAGCATAGGTGCCGCGACGGGTATAGATCAGTTGGCCATCGCGCTCCATGGCGCGTAGACGGCGACGCAGCGCTTCGAGCTGCTCTTCAGTAGCCATACCAAATTCATCGGCCAGCTCTTCGCGAGCTGCTGGAGAGCCTCGCTCATCCAAGTGCTTCAGAATCAGCTCGCGACTTGGAATGGGGTTTTCGTATTTTTCCGCTTCACGAGCGGCCTCGGGATCGAGGGATTGCCAATCGGCCATTAGAGGTAATTCACCTTATCTACACAAATTCGGTTTGCCATGTGCCTATTGAAGCGCGAAACCACTGTCCAGGTCAGCCCGGCACACAGAATAAAATTTTTTAACAACAGGGGTTTACAAGTAAAAACACGGTCCGTATTATGCGCGCCACAACGACGGGAAACGAAGTTAACCGAGTTGTAGTTGATAGCAAATAAGCAAGTTTTGCAATCAATGCCCAGGTGGTGAAATTGGTAGACACGCCAGCTTCAGGTGCTGGTGACCTTACGGTCGTGGAAGTTCGAGTCTTCTCCTGGGCACCAATTCAAAAAAACCGAGCTACTGGCTCGGTTTTTTATTGCCTGCGATTTAACCCGGCAAGCTGCGACCAACTGGGCGGGCACTAGACGCACCTGCCCTGAATCGCTTTAAACGCGAAACTGTCCCAGACTGGCCTTGAGCTTCTTCGCCAAGCCATCCAGCACCCGACCGCTGTTCGCCGTCGCCGCTACTGCCTCAGCCGCGCGCTGCGCCTCGACATGAATCACCTCGACACGCCCACGCACTGCGTCCGCACCCTCCGCCTGGTGCGCCGCGGCTTCGGTCGCGGTGTTGATTGCGCCGTGCACTTCTTCCACCGCCTCACGCACCAATTGCTGCACCCGCGCACTTTCGCGCAATGCCGCCAGACCTTGATCCGCCTGCTTGCCAGCCTGCCCAATCGCCTCAACCGCTTCGCGCGCACCCTGCTGCAACGCGCCGATATGGGTCTGGATATCACCGGTTGATTGCTGCGTCTTGCTGGCCAGCGCGCGCACCTCATCCGCGACCACGGCAAAGCCACGACCGCTTTCACCCGCACGCGCCGCCTCAATTGCCGCATTCAGGGCCAGCAGGTTGGTTTGTTCGGCGATTGAGCGAATCACCGTCAGCACCACTTCAATCTGCTCACTCTGCTTCGCCAACCGTTCGATGACTGCTGCACCGGTTTCCACACGCCGCACCAACTCCTCGATCGAGCCACCCACGCGCAGCGCAATCGCGGCATTGTCATCCGCCGCCTGGCGAATCGCGCCGACGCGCTGCAATGCCTCGCGCATGGCGTGACTTTCCGCCTGCGCCTCACCGGCCATTTCCGCCAGCGCCTGCAGACTGCCCGCCACCTCATCGCGCTGACGCTCGGCAGCCGACTCGGCCGCCGCACTGCGCGCGGCCAGACTGCCGATTTCCTGCCCGGTGAGCGATGCTACCTCACCCGCCTCGCGCACAATCGGCTGCAACTTGGCAACAAAGCGATTGACCGCTGCCGCCATATCACCAATTTCATCACGACTATTGAGCTCGACCCGGCGCGTCAGATCCCCCTCACCCGCCGCCCAGTCATTCAGTACCGCAATCAAGGTATGCAGCTTGCTGACCACTCGCCGCCCCAGCACCAGCGCCAACACCAGCAGAATCACCACCGCGACCACCACAAGACCCATGCTGATGTTCCAGCGCAAACCGGCTGCGGCTTGCTGCACCACCTCGCGACTGCTCTGCTCCATGCCGCCGGCTGCCTCACGCGCCACGCTCAACCGCGCCGCCAAGGCGTCCGCACTGCTGGTGGCCGCACCACTCAAACTGTCGGAAACCAACTGCCCACTGCTGTCGATCAGGCTGACGAAACGCTGATCCAGCTTCGCCAGCTCCTCATCCACCGACGCCGTGGAAACCCCCAAAAGAACCTTGCCGATATCCGAACCCATCGGGCTGATCGTCGCCTCGGCGATATACACACCCGGATCACTGGCGGCGGCCTGCAGCACTTTATCCAATGCGCCACCACCCTCACCCTTGGCCATCAGCGTACGGACGCGGGAATCCTGTCGATTGAGGTGACGCGTCAAGCGCGCGCCTTGGGCATCGATATACACAGCAAACAACACTGCCGGATTGCGGTGAGCGCCACGCACCAACTCCGTCAGCGCGGGTACGTCAGCGTCCCAGATTGCCTTGGGCGCAACAGCGGATAGCAGCTGCGCCAACTCATCGGCGGAACGCTTGAGGTTGCTGTCCAGCACGCCGCGAATCTGCGCCTGCTCCTCGGCCAGCCGAGCGGAAAGGCCTTTGGCTAACTGCGCCTGAGTACTGGCGGAAAGGCTGTCCAGGCCGCCACGCACCTCATCTCCGGCCTTGGTCAGCTCTCCAACCAGACGCGCCGTATCGGCCTGCATGCCTTTGGCCAAATCCGCCTCAAGCGTCGCCACTGTGGTTCGCGTCAATGCCACTGCCACAACCACCTGCACCAACAGGGCCACGCCCAACGCCAGAAACACCGGCAACAGCAGGCGACTGCGCAACACAGAAATAATGGCTAACACGGCAGACACTCCTGACAACAGTAATGCTATAGCGGCGGGGAAACCGATTTATGAAGGCTAGCTCGGATATTTTTACGTGGACCATAAACGACAAAGGGCCGCCAAATTGGCGACCCTCTGTGCACTGCCTGTGACTATCAGGCAAACGGATGGCGCAACACAATAGTCTCGTTGCGGTCCGGGCCAGTGGAAACGATATCAATCGGCGCACCGACCAACTCTTCCACGCGATTGATGTAAGTACGCGCCGCCGCAGGCAGCTCTTCCAGGGTTTTCGCGCCCAAGGTCGACTCACCCCAACCTGGCAGCTCCTCGTAAACCGGCTGCAGGCCCAGGTAGCTGTCGGCATCAGTCGGCGCATCAACCAACACGTCGCCGTTCTGGTCTTTATAGCCAACGCAGATACGGATGGTCTCCAGGCCGTCGAGTACGTCGAGCTTGGTCAGACACAGACCGGAGATGCTGTTGATCTCGATGGCGCGACGCAGGATCACGGCATCAAACCAACCGCAACGACGCGCGCGACCGGTGGTGGAGCCGAATTCGTGCCCACGCTTGGCGAGGAACGCACCTGTTTCGTCGAACAGCTCAGTCGGGAACGGACCCGAGCCAACGCGGGTGGTGTAGGCCTTGGTGATACCGAGGATGTAATCCAGGTACATCGGACCAAAACCGGAACCGGTGGCGATGCCGCCCGCGGTGGTGTTGGAGCTGGTGACGTAGGGGTAGGTGCCGTGGTCGATATCCAACAGCGAGCCCTGAGCGCCTTCAAACATGATGTCCTTGCCCTCACGACGCATGTCGTGCAGCACGGCGGTCACATCGGTCATCATAGGCTTGAGCAGCTCGGCGTATTCCATGCACTCATCGAGCGTTTTCTGGAAGTCGATGGCCGGCTCTTTGTAGTAATTGACCAGTACGAAGTTGTGGTAATCCAGCAGCTCACCGAGCTTGGCGGCGAAGCGCTCACGGTGGAACAGGTCGCCAATGCGCAGGCCGCGTCGCGCCACCTTGTCTTCGTAGGCCGGGCCAATACCACGACCGGTGGTGCCGATCTTGGCATCACCACGGGCTTTCTCACGAGCCTGATCGAGGGCTACGTGGTACGGCAGGATCAGCGGGCAGGACGGGCTGATACGCAGGCGCTCGCGCACCGGCACACCCTTCTCTTCCAGCTTGATGATTTCACGCATCAGCGCATCGGGCGCAACCACCACGCCATTGCCGATCAGGCACTGCACGTTTTCGCGCAGGATGCCGGAGGGGATCAGGTGCAGAACGGTTTTCTCGCCATCGATCACCAGGGTGTGGCCAGCATTGTGACCGCCCTGATAGCGCACGACGGCTGCAGCCTGTTCGGTCAGCAGGTCGACGATCTTGCCCTTGCCCTCATCGCCCCACTGGGTGCCCAGGACTACGACATTCTTACCCATAACACTAACCCTCTTCGCAAACTTGATGCCGGCCATAGCCGACGGAAACTTTTCGCACGACCGCTTAGGCTGTCAGCGCAGCCAACTGCCAGCGGCCATCACGCAACAGCAACTGACGATCACAGCCTGCAGCCTCGGCGTCAGCCGCGACCTGCCCAGGCAATGCCTGAACCACGCGCTGACCGTCCTGGCGCAAGCGCACAATCGCCTGCCACAAAAACACATCATGGTTATCCGGCGCCCATATTCCGGCCGGCTCTTCACCCAACTGCATCTGCCCCAGGCTTACCAGGGTTTTCAGGTCGGTGGAGAAGCCAGTTGCAGGCCGCGCACGGCCAAAGTCGGCGCCGATGTCGTCATAGCGCCCGCCCTGGGCGATGGCATAACCCACGCCCGGGACGAAGGCCGCGAACACCACACCTGTGTGGTAGTGATAGCCGCGCAGCTCGCCCAGATCGAAGTACAGCGGTAATTCCGGGTAGCGCAAGCTCAGCGCATCGGCAATCGCCATCAAGTCATCCAGCGCCGCATGCACATCGTCCGGCGCATCCACCAGACAAGCCTGAGCCAGGTCCAGCACCTCACGACCACCGCACAGCTCGCTAAGCGCGCGCAGCATCTTGCGCAAGTCATCCGGCAGGGTTTCGGTCAGTTCAACGACCTCATCCATCGCCTTGCGCTGCAGCGCATCGAACAGCTGCTGCTCGACCTCGCCAGAAAGCTCGGCGGCGCGCGCCAGGCCGCGATAGATACCAACATGGCCAAGGTCCATGTGCACATCCGGCACCGCCGCCAGCTCAAGGGTGTTGACCAGCAGACTGATCACTTCCACATCGCTGGCCGGGCTAGCGTCGCCATACAGCTCGGCGCCCAACTGGATCGGGCTGCGCGAGGTGGTCAACGCGCGCGGCTGGGCATGCACCACGCTACCGGCGTAGCACAGACGGCTCGGCCCTTCGCGGCGCAGGGTATGCGCATCGATGCGCGCCACCTGCGGCGTGATGTCGGCACGAAAGCCCATCTGCCGGCCGGACAGCGGATCGGTCACCTTGAAGGTGCGCAAATCTAGGTCCTGGCCCGCGCCAGTCAGCAGCGATTCCAGGTACTCGATATGCGGAGTGACCACAAATTCATAGCCCCAACGCTGGAACAGATCCAGCACCTGGCGGCGCGCCACTTCAATACGCCCTGCGTACGGTGGCAGTACTTCTTCGATGCCATCTGGCAGCAGCCAGCGGTCTACCGTTGCCATTTCGCCATTCCCCTCTTGAACCGGGCGGCACAAGCCTTCAGTGAAGCCAATAAAGGACGGTTGTTCCCAGCAGCATGCTGGCCAACCCCAGCAGACGCAGCTGCCTGTCAGACAACTGCATCAGTTGTAAAAGCGTGTCACGCCAATGGCGCGGACACAGGAAGGGCAGGATGCCTTCCATCACCAGCACGAGACACAACGCGATGCCTAATTCCTGCCACATGCTTCCCGCAGACGCAAAAAAGCCGGGATTTTCCCGGCTGCCGCATGATACCACGTTTTCCACAAGGATCACCCCGACTGCTGCCCGCCGGGGTGATGACTTAAGGCTTGGACTTCTCTAGATAACGGAAGAAGTCGCTCTTCGGATCCAGCACCAGCACGTCACGCTTATCCGCGAAACTTTCGCGGTAAGCCCTCAAGCTGCGATAGAACGAATAGAACTCCTGGTCCATGCCGTAGGCCTTGGAATAGATCGCAGCAGCCTGGGCATCACCCTCACCACGCAGCTCTTCCGCCTGACGGTAGGCATCGGCGAGCAACACGCGACGCTGACGGTCGGCGTCGGCGCGAATACCTTCGGCCAGCTCTCGACCCTTGGCGCGGTGCTCACGAGCCTCACGCTCACGCTCGGAACTCATGCGGTCAAACACACTGCGGTTAACTTCCTTCGGCAGGTCGATGGCCTTGACGCGTACATCAACCACCTCAATACCCAGCTCACGCTGCGCGGCGCGGTTCAGCGATGCAGTTACATCAGCCATCAGCGCATCACGCTCACCGGATACCGACTCATGCAGGGTGCGCTTACCGAACTGGTCACGCAGCGATGCTTCTAGACGACGCGCCAAGCGCTCGTCGGCTATCTGCTTCATACCGGAAGTTGCGGTGTAGAAACGTTCAGCATCCAGCACTCGCCACTTGGCGAAGGCATCAACCATCAATGCCTTCTTTTCCAGGGTCAAGAAGCGCGAGCTGGTGGAATCCAAGGTCAACAGACGTGCATCGAACTTGCGCACCTGGTTGACGTACGGAATCTTCACATGCAGGCCCGGCTGCACATCCGGCTGGACGATACGACCGAACTGCAACAGCACCGCGCGCTCAGTTTGCGCAACGATGTAAAAGCTGTTCCAGGCGACCAGCGCCAGAACCACGCCAACAATAAGGGCGATCAGCGATTTATTGCTCATCAACGGCTCTCCCTTGTACGCAGCTCAACCTGACGCGGATCGGTAGTGACCCGCGAACCAGTATCCGCGCTGTTCGCAGCGCCGGATATCGAGCTAGGTGAAGACGTGCTGCGACCATCGATCATCTTATCCAGCGGCAGATAAAGCAGGTTGTTCTGCCCCTTGTCACCGGTCACCAGCACCTTGCTGGTATTGGTCATCAGCTCTTGCATGGTGTCCAGATACAGACGCTCGCGAGTCACCTCTGGCGCCTTGCGGTACTCAGTCACCAATGCAGTAAAGCGATCCGCCTCACCCTGTGCGCGGGAAACCACCTCATCACGGTAACCGTTGGCATCCTCAATCAGACGCTGCGCCTGACCACGGGCTTCCGGCACCACGCCATTGGCGTAGGTTTCCGCCTGATTCTTCTCACGCTGCTCATCTTCACGGGCGCGAATCACGTCATCGAAGGCTTCCTGCACTTCGCGCGGTGCGGCTGCACTCTGCAGGTTGACCTGGGTCACGGCGATCCCGGTGCGGTAGTTGTCGAGGAAACGCTGCAAACGGTCCTTGACCTCGCTGGCCATCAGCTCACGACCTTCGGTCAGCACCTGGTCCATCTCGGTGGAGCCAACCACATGGCGCACAGCGCTGTCAGTCGCATGCTGCAGGCTGACTTCCGGCTGATCGACGTTAAGCACGAAATCCTGCAAGTTGCTGATTTTGTACTGCACGGTCAACGGCACTTCGATGATGTTCTCGTCCTCGGTCAACATCTGCCCCTGCTTACTGTAAGCACGCTCACGGGTGACATTTTCCTGGAACTTGCGGTCAATCGGCGGGAAATAGATATTCAGGCCCGGACCGACTGTTTCGTAATACTTGCCGAAGCGCAGCACCACGGCCTGCTCCTGCTCATCAACGACATAGATCGCGCTGTACAGCCAGACCGCAGCGAGCAGCCCCAGACCCACGAACAGCAAGCCGAAGCCGCCGCCATTGCCCGAGCCCGTCTCACCGCCTCGTTTCTTGCCGCCACCGAACAGCCCATTAAGGCTCTCCTGCAGCTTGCGGAAGGCCTCATCGATATCCGGCGGCCCCTTGCGATCACCGTTCTTACGGCCACCCCATGGGTCCTGATTATTCGAGTTGCCACCCGGCTCATTCCAAGCCATAGCGCTCTCCATCTGATAAAGCAAAGACGCGCCCACGGCGCGTCCGCCAATGCTACAGAATGCATGCAACCAGCGGCAAAGCCACTGACGCAGGCTTTATTGCAAAGTGTGTTGCTCGATAAATTCCTGCGGCTTCAGCCCTTCACGGCTGACCAGCCGATTCAGCTCAATGCGCGGCAAACGCACAGCCAACAAACTGCTACCGTCCTCGGCATGCGACTCGCTCTGCACTGCGCCCAAGGCGAAGAACTGCGCACGCAAACGCCCCAGGCGCTGCGGCAACTGCAATGTAGCGACAAACAGGTCATCGCCCAACAGCTCGGCGATAGCCTGACGCAGCAACGGCAAGCCCCGCCCGTCGCGCGCCGACAGCCAGACCCGCTGCGGCTTGCCATCTGCATCGCGCTGAATCTGCGGCTCCACACCTTCGAGCAGGTCGAGCTTGTTATACACCTCAAGCATCGGCAGCTCATGGGCACCGATTTCGCCCAACACCGCCAACACCTGCTCGATCTGCTGATCGCGCTCGGGCTCGTGGGCGTCGATCACATGCAACAACAGGTCAGAGTTGCTTGATTCCTCAAGCGTGGCGCGAAAGGCCTCAACCAGCTTGTGCGGCAAATGCCGGATAAAGCCCACCGTATCGGCCAGCACGATCGGCCCCAGATCGTCCAATTCCAGACGACGCAAAGTGGGATCGAGGGTGGCGAATAGCTGATCAGCCGCGTAAACATCCGAGGTGGTCAGGGAGTTGAACAGGGTCGACTTGCCGGCATTGGTGTAGCCCACCAGCGATACCGAAGGAATATCCGCCCGCTGACGGCCGCGCCTAGCCTGCTCACGCTGGCTGCGCACCTTCTCGAGCTTTTGTTTGATCTGGCGAATCCGCACGCGCAACAGGCGGCGGTCGGTTTCCAGCTGGGTTTCACCCGGGCCGCGCAGACCGATACCCCCTTTCTGCCGCTCAAGGTGGGTCCAGCCGCGCACCAGCCGCGTGCTCATATGGTCGAGCTGGGCCAGCTCCACCTGCAACTTACCTTCATGGGTACGCGCGCGCTGAGCAAAAATGTCGAGTATCAGACCGGTACGGTCCAATACTCGACACTCGAAAGCCCGCTCAAGGTTGCGTTCCTGGCTCGGCGTAAGCACGTGATTGAAGATAACCAGATCAGCCTCGGCGGCCTTGACCTGATCACGCAACTCTTCAACTTTACCGCTGCCGATCAGGTACTTGGCCGTCAGTCGATTACTCGGAACACTGAGGAACGCGATGGTTTCAGCACCAGCCGAGATGGCCAGTTCCTGAAACTCCTGCGGGTCCTCGCGCGCCTCGGAATTTTGGCCGTCCAGATGTACCAGAATGGCCCGCTCTCCACCTTCATGGCGCTCGAAGAACAATGCAGCCTCCTAAATCAGGCGTTACCAGGCTCAGCTTCAGCTTGCTCGGTTTCGCTGGCGCTCGGCAGACGCACCGGACGGCTAGGCACCACAGTGGAAATGGCGTGTTTATAGACCATCTGGCTGACAGTGTTTTTCAGCAAAATCACGAACTGGTCGAAAGATTCGATCTGGCCTTGCAGCTTGATGCCGTTAACCAAATAAATAGAAACCGGGACGCGTTCCTTACGCAAGGTATTCAGGTAAGGGTCTTGTAGCGAATGCCCTTTTGACATGTGCCGCACTCCTTTAAGGATCAATTTTCAATAATTTTAGTAACCCAACGAACGGCTTAAAGCCGTCATACCCCCAAGGATAGACGGCCAACGGCAAGGTCTCAGGTCAATATGGAGACCGCTGCCAGGTATTTCAAGGCACGCGGCAGATTGTCGCAGTCGGCGCTATCGAGCCAGTGCACATCCTGCTGCCAACCACGTAACCAGGTGAACTGTCGCTTGGCCAGCTGGCGCGTGGCGATAACGCCGCGCTCCTGCATCTGTTCGGCATCGAGATTGCCGTCCAGATAATCCCAAACTTGGCGATAACCCACCGCCCGTATAGATGGTAGGCCAACGTGCAAGTCACTTCGCTGGCGCAGGAGTTCGACCTCAGCAACCAGCCCCTGTTCCAGCATCAGGCGAAATCGCAGGGCAATTCGCTCATGCAACAGCTGCCGTTGTGCCGGGGCAATGGCCAATTGCGCCACAGTATAGGGGAATTGCCGCGCCACCGATGCGCCACCGGCAGTATTTTCTGTCGCCTGGCGCTGACGATGAACGGTCATGCTTTGCCCGCTCAGGCGATAGACCTCAAGGGCGCGAATCAAGCGCTGCGGGTCATTGGGGTGGATACGCGCAGCCGATTCTGGGTCGACCGCATGCAGTTCGGCATGCAGCACCTCCCAACCTTCGGTCTGGGCACGCGCCTCCAACTCGGCGCGCAACGCCGCGTCAGCACTGGGCATTTCGGCCAGGCCTTCGAGCAACGCCTTGAAATACAACATGGTGCCGCCCACCAGCAGCGGAATACGTCCGCGCGCGGTGATATCGGCCATGGCGGCCAGGGCATCACGACGAAACTCGGCCGCCGAGTAGCTCTCCGCGGGGTCACGGATATCGATCAGACGGTGAGGGAACTCAGCCAGCGTGGCCTTATCCGGCTTGGCCGTGCCGATGTCCATGTCGCGATAGATCAACGCCGAATCGACGCTGATCAGCTCGCACGGCAGCACCCGTGCCAACTCGATAGCCAGATCGGTCTTGCCGGCCGCAGTTGGCCCCATAAGGAAAATCGCCGGAGGCAGGCGCTCGGACATGCTTAAAAATCTCTAGGTGGCGCGGCGCTTAGCGGCCGCGCAGGAACAGCTTGTCCAGGTCATCCATGCCCATCTGCGTCCAGGTCGGGCGCCCATGGTTGCACTGGCCGCTGCGCTCGGTGTGCTCCATATCGCGTAGCAAGGCGTTCATTTCTGGCAGGGTCAAGCGTCGGTTGGCGCGCACAGCACCGTGGCAAGCCATGGTGCCGAGCAGCTCGTTGAGGTGAGCCTGGATGCGATCGGTGGTGCCGTATTCGAGCAGATCACCCAACACATCCTGAACCAGACGCGTCGCCTCAGCCTGTTTGAGCAAGGCGGGAATCTGCCGAATTGCCAGGGTTTCCGGACCCAAGCGTTGCAATTCAAAACCCAAACGCTGGAACCACTCGGCATGTTCCTCCGCGCAGTCAGCTTCACGCTGGCTTACGGCAATCGACTCCGGCACCAGAAGCGGCTGGCCGCGCAGGCCCTCACTGGCCATGGCAACTTTGAGCCGCTCGTAGGTGATGCGCTCATGGGCGGCGTGCATATCCACCACCACCAGGCCCTGGACGTTCTCGGCAAGGATATAGATGCCCTTGAGCTGGGCGATCGCATAGCCCAGAGGCGGAATATCACCCTGCGCATCCGGCAAGCCAGCGGGAGCCGGCGCAGTAGCCATCGGCGAGAAAAACTCACGATAGGCGCCCTGGGCTTCCGCTGCAGGCAAGGCCGTTTCTGGCCGAGCTCCCTGATAGCCAGCACCCGGCGAACGCCACACCGAGCTGCTGGGCGCCAGCTGCAGCAGGCTGGCGGCCAAGCCAATTTCACCCTGTGGGCCAAACTCACCCGCCGCCTGGCCGGTAGGACGCAGCATTTCGTTGACCGTCGCTGGCGCCGCCAGCTGATCCTCCGGGCGCACCTCGCCTAATGCGCGATGCAAAGTGCCGTAGAGGAAGTCATGCACCATACGCCCGTCACGGAAACGTACCTCGTGCTTGGTCGGGTGCACGTTGACGTCGACCACCGAGGGATCGATTTCCAGAAACAGCACAAAGGTCGGATGGCGTCCGTTGAACAGCACGTCGCGGTAGGCCTGGCGCACTGCGTGGGCGACCAGCTTGTCGCGCACCATGCGGCCATTCACATAGAAGTACTGCAGGTCCGCCTGGCTACGGGAAAAAGTCGGCAAGCCAACCCAGCCCCACAGGTGCAGGCCGTTGCGCTCGATATCGATAGGCAGCGCCTGCTCAAGAAACGCCGGACCACAAACCGAAGCCACCCGCCGCGCGCGGCTCTGTTCATCTGGAGCCTCATGCAGACCGAGAACGGTCTTGCCGTTGTGGCGCAGATGGAAGGCCACATCGAAGCGCGCCAGGGCCAGGCGCTTGATTACTTCCTGTAGATGATCAAATTCGGTTTTTTCAGTCTTGAGAAACTTGCGCCGTGCCGGGGTGTTGAAGAACAGGTCACGTACTTCCACCGAAGTGCCGACCGGATGTGCCGCAGGCTGTACCCGCGGCTGCATATCCCGGCCTTCGGTTTCCACCTGCCAGGCCTGTTCGGCGCCTTCAGTGCGCGAAGTCAGAGTCAGGCGTGCCACCGAGCTGATCGACGCCAACGCCTCACCGCGAAAGCCCAGGCTCATCACCTGTTCAAGGTCTTCCAGTTCGCGGATCTTGCTGGTGGCGTGGCGGGCCAGCGCCAGGGGCAGGTCATCCGGAGAAATGCCGCTGCCGTTGTCGCGCACTTTAAGCAGCTTGACGCCGCCCAGCTCGACATCCACTTCGATACGCTTGGCACCGGAATCGAGGCTGTTTTCCAACAGTTCCTTGATTACCGAGGCGGGACGCTCGACCACCTCACCAGCAGCAATCTGGTTCGCCAGCCGCGGGCTGAGCAGCTGGATACGCGCAGCTTCACTCATGGTTGCCCAGCCAGAGCAGTCGCGGGGACCTGCAGACGCTGACCGACCTTGATTACATCACTTTTCAGCGAGTTGCTACTGCGCAGCACGGCCAGGCTGACCTGATAACGCTGCGCAATCAGCGCCAAACTTTCGCCGGAGCTGACTACATGCTCGCGCGGGCCGAGGGTAATCTTGCCGTTGTCACGCAGCCAGGCCACGTGAGTGCCTGGCGGCGGGTTTTCATGGAAGAACTGCCGCACGCCCGTAACGATCGAGCGGGCCAGCGTTTGCTGATGGCTAGAGCTGGAAAGCTTGCGAGCTTCGTTGGGATTGGAGATAAATCCGGTTTCCACCAAGATCGATGGAATATCGGGTGATTTCAGCACCATAAAGCCGGCCTGTTCCACTCGCCGTTTATGCAACGGAGTGACGCGCCCCATATTGCCCAGCACCTTGTTGCCGACGTTCAGGCTGGATGAGAGCGAGGCGGTCATCGACAGGTCGAGCAATACCCCGGCGAGCATCTTGTCCTTGTCGTCCAGGCTGACGTTGCCGGCGCCGCCGATCAGGTCCGACTGGTTTTCCGCATCAGCCAACCAGCGTGCGGTTTCCGAAGTGGCGCCGCGATCCGACAGGGCATACACCGAGGCACCAAATGCCGCAGCCCGTGGTGCAGCATCGGCGTGGATGGAGACAAACAGGTCAGCGCCCTTCTTGCGAGCGATCTCGGTGCGCTTGCGCAGCGGGATAAAGTAGTCGCCGGTACGCACCAGCTCGGCGCGGAAGCCCTTCTCGGCATTGATCTGCCGCTGCAGCTCCTTGGAAATCGCCAGGGTCACGTGCTTCTCATACTGGCCTTTGACCGGAGACAGCGCGCCGGGGTCTTCGCCGCCGTGGCCCGCATCGATGGCAATCACGATATCGCGCTTGCCGTTGGGTATCGGCGTCAGCTTCGGCGGGGCCTGGGTTGGTGTCACCGGCACCTGCGGCGCAGTGGCCACGGTGGTGGTTGGCAGGCTGGGTGTTGCGCCGCTTTCCTGGTCAAACAGATCAACCACCAATCGATGGCCGTACTGCTGATTGGGGGCCAGGGTAAAGCTTTTTGGCGTGACCGCTGCTGACAGGTCAATCACCACGCGCAGGTCATCGGGGGTGCGCTGCGCCGAGCGCACGCCGGTGATCGGAGTGTTACTCAGGGTCAGTTGATTAAAGCTGGTGGCTAACTTGGCACCGCTGACATCAATGACGATGCGGTTGGGCGAGGACAGCAGAAACACGCTGTGCTGCACCGGGCCAGACAGATCAAACACCAGACGGGTGTTATCTGGAGCACGCCACAGCCGCACACTGCGCACATCCGAAGCGGCCATTACATCGGCGGCCAAGCCCACCAATGCCACTCCTATTGCGATGAAACGCGCGCTTATGCGCATAGCCAACCCCATAATTGATTCATGCCCCGACGGCCAAAGCGGCGCACCAGGTGGTGCCGCGTTCGCCTTGCGCCTGCAAACGCAGCGCCCGGCCAGCCCCTTGCGGGCTAATGGTAATGTCCAGGTCAGCCTTTGGCAAAACGCCTGCACCGCGCTGCGGCCACTCGACCAGGCACAACGCATCGCCGTCGAAGTAATCGCGAATCCCCAGGTACTCCAGTTCCTCTGCATCTACCAGGCGGTAGAGGTCGAAGTGAAAGGCACGTAACGCGCCAATCTCGTAGGGTTCCACCAGGGTAAAGGTCGGGCTTTTCACCGCCCCGATATGCCCCAGGCCGCGAATAATGCCGCGAGACAAGGTGGTTTTGCCGGCACCGAGGTCGCCATGCAGATAGATCACGCCAACGCCGCCGGTCGACTCGGCGATGCGTGCGCCCAGCGCCAGCATCGCCTCTTCATCGGCGGCAAACAGTTCTAATTCAGACACGCAGACTGCTCCTGCAACAATTCACGAATAACCGCACACAAATCGCTGGCCGCCAGGCCGCGGCCCTGCAGCGCCAGCCGCTCGCCCGCGCAGGCATGCAGATAGACCGCCAACTGAGCCGCCGAAAGCGCAGGCAGCCCCTGGGCCAGCAGCGCGCCGATCAAACCGGCCAATACATCGCCCAAGCCGGCACCGGCCATAACCGGATGGCCACGATCACACAACCATAAACCACCGTCTGGCGCAGCAATCAGGCTGCCGGCGCCTTTCAGCACGCAAACCGCCTGGTAGCGCTGGGCCAGGGCACGTGCTGCCGCCGGACGATCGGCCTGCACCTCGGCCGTGCTGATACCCAACAAACGCGCGGCTTCGCCAGGATGAGGCGTAAGCACGCTATCTTTCGGTAACTGGACCTGTCCTTGCGCCAGCAAATTCAGCGCATCGGCATCCCAGACTTGCGCTGCGCTGCTGACCGCTGCCGCCGATAACAGACTGCGGCTCCAGGCGCCCTGCCCCAAGCCCGGACCGACCACCCAAACGCTGGCATCAGCACCCAGCGCCAGCAGTTGATTGGCCGAGGCCACACCAGAGGCCATGACCTCGGGCAGACGCGCCTGCGCCGGCGGCAGATGCTCACTGCGGGTCGCCAGACTGACCAGCCCGGCACCACTGCGCAGCGCGCTTTGTGCGGCCAGCAAACCAGCCCCGGCAAAACCACGATCCCCGCCGACCACCAGCACATGACCCAACTGGCCCTTGTGCACGTTGCGCGAGCGTACCGGCAACTGCGGCAAGCTGGCCTGCGCCAGACGCTGCGCGCTAAAGGCCTGAGCCGCGACCAGGGCCGCGTCGGCCTGCAGATCATCAAACTGCAACTCGCCTAGATAATCTGCCGACTGCCCAGTAAACAGGCCCAGCTTCAGGCCGATCAGAGTGACCGTCAGTTGCGCACGCACGGCAATACCCAGCACCTGACCGCTATCGGCGCAGAGCCCGGACGGAATATCCACGGCCAGCACCGGCAGATCACTGGCATTCAACAGGCGGATAGCCTGGGCATACGGCTCGCGCACTGCGCCCTGTAAGCCCGTACCGAGCAGAGCATCAAGCACCACGCCCTGCAGCTCGGCGCATTCGCTCCAGGGCTGCATCGACACACCAGCAGCAATCGCATGGTCACGCGCCAACGCGGCATCGCCCTGCAATAGCGCCGCATCGCCGACCGCCAGCACCTGCACCCGCCAACCCGCACGCAGCGCCAGGGCCGCCACCAGATAGCCGTCACCAGCGTTATTACCGCGCCCAGCCAACACCGTCAGCACACCCGCATCCGGCCAGCGACGGCGCAGGGCACGCCAGATGGCATGCGCGGCGCGACTCATCAGCTCGAAACCCGGCGTGCCGGCAGCGATCAATCGCGCATCCAGCTCGCGCACTTGTGCGGCGCTGTATAGCGGAAGAGGAAGATTGTCAGGCGAATGCAGCATGCGTCGGCTCCGATGTCTGGCAGAATTATACGCACCTGCGCCCCGGTTACCCGCCCTGATATGAACACTGACACCCTTGACCTTATCGCCCTCGCCCAGTCGATCAAAGACTGGGGCCGCGAGCTGGGCTTTCAGCAGGTCGGGATTGCCGACGTGCAACTGGGCGAGCACGAGGCGCACCTGCAGCGTTGGCTGGACGCTGGTTACCAGGGCGAGATGGACTATATGGCCGCCCACGGCAGCAAACGCTCCCACCCGGATGAACTGGTGCCCGGCACCCTGCGCGTGGTGTCGCTGCGCATGGACTACCTGCCCGGCGACACACAGATGGCTCAGCGCCTCGCCCAGCCAGAGAAGGCCTACGTGTCGCGCTACGCCCTGGGCCGCGATTATCACAAGCTGATCCGCAAACGCCTGCAACAACTGGCCGAACGCATCCAGCAGCAGATCGGCCCGTTCGGCTTTCGCGCCTTTGTCGACAGCGCGCCAGTGCTGGAGAAGGCCATCGCCGAACAAGCCGGGCTTGGCTGGATCGGCAAGAACACCCTGGTACTCAACCGCAAGGCCGGTAGCTACTTCTTCCTCGGCGAGCTGTTCGTCGACCTGCCGCTGCCGGTGGACCCGCCCCACACCAGCGAACATTGCGGGCGTTGCACGGCCTGCATGGATATCTGCCCCACCGCCGCCTTTGTTGGCCCCTATGTGCTGGATGCGCGGCGCTGCATTTCCTACCTGACCATCGAGCTCAAGGGTTCTATACCAGAGGAACTGCGCGCACCTATCGGCAACCGGGTATTCGGCTGTGACGACTGCCAGATGGTCTGCCCGTGGAACCGCTTTGCCAAACCCACAGAGCAGAACGACTTCCAGCCGCGCCACAGCCTGGACAATGCCGAGCTGGCCGAACTGTTCTGTTGGAGCGAAGACGAATTTCTCAGCCGCACCGAGGGCTCGCCACTACGCCGCGCCGGCTACGAGCGCTGGCTGCGCAACCTGGCCGTCGGCCTGGGTAACGCGCCATCAAGCATCCCGGTACTGGAAGCACTCAAAGCGCGCCGCGAGCACCCATCGGAGCTGGTACGCGAGCATGTCGAATGGGCCCTGGCCCGCCACGGCCTGTAGCCGAATACATCTGAACGCACATAAAAAAGCCCGCAGTAGCGGGCTTTTTTATGCGTCACACTTTGAGGAAGTGCTGGCGGTAGTGCTTCAGCTCGGCGATGGACTCGCGGATATCGTCGAGCGCCTGGTGCGTACCCTGCTTCTGGAACGATTCCTTGACCTGCGGCGCCCAGAGGCCAGCAAGAATTTTCAGGGTCGAAACATCCAGATAACGGTAGTGGAAATAGGCTTCCAGGTTCTGCATGTACTTATAGAGGAAGCGCCGGTCCTGGCCGATGCTGTTACCGCAGATCGGCGACTTGCCCTTTGGCACCCACTGTTCGAGAAAGGCGATGGTCATGGCTTCCGCTTCAGCCGGGCCAATCTTGCTCTCCCGCACGCGCTGGGTCAGCCCGCTCTGGCCGTGGGTACGGGTGTTCCACTCATCCATGCCGGCAAGCAGCTCATCACTCTGGTGCACGGCAATCACCGGCCCCTCGGCGAGGATATTCAGGTCGCTGTCGGTGACGATGGTAGCCATCTCGATGATGACGTCCCTCTCGGGCTCCAGACCGGTCATTTCCAGGTCGATCCAGATCAGGTTCTGCGGGTTCTGCATGCGGGGCTCCTCAACTAAGGCCGACAGTTTAACAGGCCACCGAAAAACTACTGCGTTCGACTGTACCGCATTGAATTCAAGCCGCACCGCGCATGCGCCACAACAGCAGACGGGACTTGCGCCAGTCATGCAGCTCGATCTGCTGATCCGCCGGCTGCCCCGTCACCTCAAAGGTGTTGCTAATCAACAGACTGCCCGCCGGCATCTGCGCACAGGCCTTGGCCCACAATTCCGGCATCGGTGCAGGCGAAAGAAAGCAATACACCACATCAAACGCCGACAGATCGCTGCGCCAGAGGTTTTCATAACGGATCTGGCAATTGCTCTGGAGCAAGGCGCGCAACCAGGCGATGGCAAAGGACAGCGGTGCGGTCTCCACCCCGACAAACTGCGCCTGCGGATAGTGGCGAGCCAAACTCAGCAACGTGCCGGCCGGACCACAACCCAGATCGATAAAGCGAAACGTTGCGGGATACTGGTCAAGCACCGACCGCAGATGCTGACGCGTACCGGCAGCAGTCAGGTACAGCGGCACGCGCTCGCCAAAGCTGTTCCAGTTAAGCAGCAACAGCAGAACAAATCCGCCAAGAAATACCCAGGACGGCAGCGGCGCACCATTGGCCAGCAACAGCGCAGGAACAAACAGCAGGTTCAATCCGCACCACCAGCGCGACAGCCCCAGGTAGTGCGCCAGCGTGGCAGCCAGTAACCCTTGCAACAGGCCGACAGCCATTAAGGTCGGACGCCAGGGTGACAGCTGAGCGATCAGGTACAGCGCCAATCCGACCAGCAGGGTCGCGCCCAGCTGAGCAGACAAGGCCAGTAGCGCCGGATATTGGCGGGCAACGCGCAGCATGCAAACTCCTCAACCGTCCGACCGATGATGCGCCGCAGTTTAGCCGCGCCAGCGGCTCAATAGGCAGCCCGTGCTAGACTCGCGGCCGTTTATTGCGCAATTCAACTCTCGGAAGACCCATGGCCAAACGCCAACTCAATCGCCGGCAAAACTGGCGTATCGAAAAAATCCAGGGCGAGCGTGCCGCCCGCGCTGCCAAGCGCGAATCGCAGGCTGTACAGATCCTTGAAGGCGGCGACCTAGGCCCGGAACAGACCGGCCTGGTGATCGCTCATTTCGGTGTACAGATCGAAGTTGAAGCACTGGAGGGCGAACTGGCCGGCCAGGTATTCCGCTGCCACCTGCGTGCGAACCTGCCGACCATGGTCACCGGAGACCAGGTGGTGTGGCGCGCCGGCAACCAGGGCATTGGCGTAATCGTTGCCCAATTGCCGCGCAGCACCGAACTTTGCCGTCCGGACACCCGCGGCCAGCTCAAGCCGGTAGCCGCCAACGTCGACCTGATCGTGATCGTTTTCGCGCCACTGCCCGAGCCCCATGCCAACCTGATCGACCGCTACCTGGTGGCAGCCGAGCACGCTGGCATTCACCCACTGCTGCTGCTAAACAAAACCGACCTGTTGGATGAGCAGAACGCCGTGGCGCTCAATCGCATGCTCGGCGTTTACCGCGAACTGGGTTATCCGCTGCTGGAAGTGTCTGCCCATGGCGGCGACGGCATGCAACAGCTGCAGCAGCAACTCGACGGCCATGTCAGTGTGTTCGTCGGTCAGTCCGGGGTGGGCAAATCGTCACTGGTCAACAGCCTGCTGCCGGAAGTCGATACTCGCGTCGGGCCGCTCTCCGAGCTGACTGGTAAGGGCACCCACACCACGACCACCGCGCGGCTGTTCCACTTTCCAGGCGGCGGCGAGCTGATCGACTCCCCGGGGATTCGCGAATTCGGCCTGGTGCATGTCAGCCGTGATGACGTCGAAGCCGGTTTTATCGAGTTTCACGACCTAATCGGCCAATGCCGCTTCCGCGACTGCAAGCACGACCGTGAACCTGGCTGCGCCTTGCTCAAAGCGTTGGAAGATGGCCGCCTGCACCCGCAGCGCATGGCCAGTTACCGGCATATTCTGGCCAGCCTGCCAGAAGCCGAGTACTGAAAAAATCGCCGGGGGCGAGCTATAACGTCGCGCCGCGACGGCGCGCAGGGTGCGCCGCCTGGGATAACAGGCCATCAACAAAAAAGGCCGCGACATGTCGCGGCCTTTCATTCACAGCCAGCGTTTATTCGGCGGGCTGATCGAACTGCAACACGCCTTCCTCGAAGATATTCAAGCGCTCACGTAACTGCCCACCGGGCAACGGATCACCGGGCACGACAGGTGGTGTGATGGCAGGCGCATCCGAAGGGCTTCCCGCCTCAGCAGGTGAATCAGTCGAATCACTTTGCGAACCCTCAATGGCCCGCTGGGCTTTCTTGGTCAGCACCACGATATCGATACGTCGGTTGACCGGATTAAGTGGCTTCTCCCGATCAAACAAGGCCGAGGAGGCATAACCCACCACCCGCGCTACCTGCTCGTCGTCATAGCCGCCCGCAATCAACACACGCCGCGCGGCATTGGCGCGGTCAGAAGACAGCTCCCAGTTCCCGTAACCGCCGCGCCCGACAAAGGGCGCGGCATCGGTATGACCACTGACGCTGATCTTGTTCGGCACTGCGGCGATGGTGTCGGTCATGGCCAGCAAAATGTCTTCGAAATAGGGCTGCAAGCGCGCACTACCGGAAGCGAACATCGGCCGATTCTCAGCATCCATGATCTGGATACGCAGACCGTCCTGGGTGATTTCGAAAAGGATCTGATCCTTGAAGTTCTGCAGCTGAGGGTTTTCCTCAACCTTGTTCTGCAATTCCTGCAGCAACAACTCCAACCGCTCGCGCTCGACTTCTTCGGCTATCGACTCGGCCTGCAGTTTGTCCACGTCAGCCTGGGCATCCTCGGCCGGGCTCTGCTCTTCCTGCGGTTCCGGGTTCAGGGTGCGATCAGGGGCCGGCGTCGGCGTGCCGCCCAGATCAATCACATAAGGACTGGCACTTTCCGAGAACCCCACAGGGTCCTGAAAGTAGCCAGAAATCAGCTTCTTCTGCTCGGGCGTAGCCACAGACATCAGCCACATCACCAGAAAGAACGCCATCATCGCCGTGGCAAAGTCGGCGAAGGCGATTTTCCAGGCCCCCCCGTGGTGGCCACCGGCAACCTTCTTGACCCGTTTGACGATAATCGGCTGGTTGTTTTCCATGCTATGCCTTAGCCCCCACGCATGGCCTGTTCAAGCTCAGTAAAGCTCGGACGATGCGCAGGCAATAACACCTTGCGGGAAAACTCCACGGCCAGCGATGGCGGCATGCCCGAGGCCGAAGCCACCAGACCGGCCTTGATCGCCTCATAGACGTTCAGCTCTTCCTTAGCATCGTGCTCCAACGCACCCGAGAGCGGGCCGAAGAAGCCGTAGGAAGCCAAAATCCCGAGGAAGGTACCCACCAACGCGGTACCAACCTTCTGGCCGATCTCCGCGTTATCCGCCTCGGCGAGGATCGACATGGTGATCACGATGCCCAGCACCGCCGCTACGATCCCCATGGCCGGCATACCGTCGGCCACCTTGGCTACAGCATGCGCCGGGTGTTCGAGCTCTTCCTTGAGGCTGGCGATTTCCATGTCGAACAGGCCTTCCAGCTCGTGCGGGGCCATGTTGCCGGAGGACATGATGCGCAGGTAATCGCAGATGAAAGAGGTCATCTGCTGATCTTTGAGGATGCCGGGGTACTTGCTGAAAATCGGGCTGGCGGCCGGGTCTTCGACGTCGGCTTCGATGGCCATCATGCCTTCACGGCGGCTCTTGTTGAGAATCTCGTACAGCAGTTTGAGCACATCGAGGTAGTAAGCATGGGTGAAGCGCGAGCTAAACATGCTCAGCGACTTTTTGAACACATGCATAAAAGCGCTACCTGGGTTGGCCTGTAGGAAAGCACCCAGCGCCGCACCACCGATGATCATCACCTCAAAGGGATGCACCAACGCCATAAACTGGCCACCGGAAAGGATAAAGCCGCCCAATACGCTGGCGAATACAACAATGATGCCGATGATTTTTGCCATAGAAAGAGACTTGCCAGAGAGGGTAGAAAGGGGCTTTGCAAAACAACCCTTCTATTTATCGGAAGTTTTGCGCGAGACTATAGCCAGTTAAGGTCAAAAGCCAGCTTGTCTCAACCCGCATGCCAAAGCCCGTCCACTATCCGCGCACCCTGACCGACTGGCTCAAGCAGCTGGACAGCCAGCTATTGCCCGCATCTACCGATAGCCAGCAGAAACTCCGACGCGCCCTGGCGGACAGTAATCGCTCAATGCGTGAACTGGCGGATTTGATGCAGGACTGCCCGGCACTGGCGCTCAGCGTATTGCGCGAGGCCAATCGCAAAAGTAGCGGACTCAGCGAGCAAACCGAAAGCCTCGAAGCCGCCATCAGCCGCCTCGGCATCAAGCGCACCGAAGACCTGCTAAATGCCCTGCCCTCCCTTCCGCAACAGGAGCTGCCCAAAGCACTGCGGCAAATCCAGCTGATCAGCCAGCATGCCAGCCACCAGGCCAACGGCCTGTTTGCCGGCCGCCTGGCGCGGCTGTGGCAGGAGGTTCACTGGGGCAGCCTGCTGTTTCTCGCACCGATCTGGACCTTGCTGGCCGCCCATCCTGAGCTGTTCGAGGTCTGGGAGCAGCGTGTACTGGTCAAGGGCGAAGCGGCGAGCACAGTGGAGCAGGAGCTGCTCGGCGTACCGCTGCTGAAGCTGTGCCTGGCCCTGAGCGAGCAGTGGCATTTACCGGAATGGGTCACGCAGGGCTATCGGCTGCTGGTCAGCGATCGCCGCCTGCTGGTCAAGGCGCTGCATATCGCCCGCGACAACGAACACCCGCTGCACCAGCAACAAATTCTCGACGCCGATAGCAACCTGCGCCGCTGGCTGACTCAACCGGCCAACAGCATTCTGCTGGCCAATGGCCTGGCGCTCTCCGCGCACTACGCCTGGAACAGCCCGCACAGCCTGCGCTGGCAGCGCCTGACTGGTTTATTCCTGCAACTGCCGCTCGATAACCTGCAGCAGTTGCTGCATCAGAACGCCGTGAGTAGCGCCCGCCAAGCATCCGGCACTGACCTCTGGCACCCGGCCGAAGCGCTGCTCTGGCCATGGCAGGCGCGACACCTGCAAGCCACAGCAGAGCAGCCCAAGCCTGCGGTCGTTAGCGAATGGCGCCAGCAATGCGCGCAACTGCTCGCCCAACCCAGCGCCTTTACCAATGTGTTGCAGCTCACCGCCTGCGCCAATCAGGCATTGCAGGCCTGCGGCATGCAACGTGTACTGATCCTGCTCGCTGATCGTAACCACACACGTCTGATCGCCCAGCAGCAGAGCGGCCTGGACAAAGCCGCCGCCAGCCTCAGCCTTGATCCGCAACAAAGCCAGGTGCTGCGCCGCCTGCTCAGCGCTCCTGCACAGCTAAAATTGAGCCCGGCCAACATCGCGCAGTTTTCCGCCATGCTGCCCGGTTCGCTGAAAAGCCTGTTCCCCAGCGAACATCTGCTGATTCGCTCGATAGCCAGCAACAACCGCGTGGTTATGCTGATCTTCGCCGACCAGGGCGGCCGTCCGCTGAGCGATGCCAGCGTGCAAGGCTTCGGCAAAACCGTGCAATGCATTGAGCGCGCTCTGGCCAGCTTTGCCAACCGCGGGCGCTAGGCTTTCCGCTACAATCCGTCCCTTTCCCGCCAAAAGAGGCCCGGCATGACCGCCTTCGCTGAGTTGCCCCTGCTGATCGAACCCGCGCAACTGGCCAGCCGCCTGGATGCGCCCGAGCTGATCCTGGTCGACCTGACCAGCAGCGCCCGCTACGCCACCGGGCATATCCCCGGCGCCCGCTTTGTCGACCCCAAACGCACCCAACTGGGCCAGCCGCCAGCACCTGGCTTGCTGCCTGAGCAGGCGCAGCTTGAGCAATTGTTCGGCGAGCTGGGCCACAACCCCGACGCCGTCTATGTGGTGTATGACGATGAAGGCGGCGGATGGGCTGGGCGCTTTATCTGGCTGCTGGATGTGATCGGCCACCAGCGTTACCACTACCTGGATGGCGGCCTACAAGCCTGGCTGGCAGAAGAGCGCGAGCTCAGCACCACAGTGCCGATTGCCGGCACACAGGCTGTTGCACTGCAGCTGGATGCAACGCCAACCGCTACCCGTGAATACCTGCAAAGCCGCCTTGGCGCCGCCGACCTGGCCATCTGGGATGCGCGTGCGCCAAGCGAATACAGCGGTGAAAAGGCCCTGGCACAAAAAGCTGGGCATATCCCCGGCGCCATCAATTTCGAATGGACTGCAGGCATGGACCCAGCCCGTGCGCTGCGTATTCGTCAGGACATCCAGGCGCAACTCAATAGCCTCGGCATCACGGCCGACAAAGAAATCATCACCCACTGCCAGACCCACCACCGCTCCGGCTTTACCTACCTAGTCGCCAAGCTCCTCGGCTATCCACGGGTAAAAGCCTACGCCGGCTCCTGGGGCGAGTGGGGCAACCATCCGGACACCCCGGTCGAGCGCTAAGTACCCGCAGACCGCCAGCCACTTTAAGGAACGCCAATGAAAGATCGCCTGTTTATCCTCAGCCAGTACCTGCTGCCGCACCACCTGCTCTCTCGCCTGATCGGCTGCGCAGCCGAATGCCGCGCGGGCTGGTTCAAGAACCGCCTGATCACCTGGTTTGCCAAGCAGTACCAAGTCAACATGAGCGAAGCCCAGGTCGAAGACCTGAGCGCCTTTGCCCACTTCAATGATTTCTTTACCCGCGCCCTGAAAGACGGCGCTCGTCCGCTCGATAGCACCCCTGGCGCAGTGCTCAGCCCGGCTGACGGCGCGGTCAGCCAGCTTGGCAAAATCGAACAAGGCCGGGTCTTTCAGGCCAAAGGCCACAGCTTCAGCGTGATCGAGCTACTGGGCGGCGACAGTGAGCGTGCTGCCGCCTTTATGGGCGGCGATTTCGCCACCATCTACCTTTCGCCCAAGGACTACCACCGCGTGCACATGCCGCTGGCCGGCACCCTAAAAGAAATGGTCTACGTGCCGGGTCGGCTGTTTTCGGTGAATCAGACCACGGCGGAAAATGTGCCCGAGCTATTTGCCCGTAACGAGCGCGTAGTGTGCCTGTTCGATACCGAACGCGGCCCAATGGCCGTGGTACTGGTCGGTGCAATGATTGTGGCATCGATTGAAACCGTCTGGGCGGGCCTGGTCACGCCGCCAAAACGCACACTGAAAACATTCAGTTACGACGACGCTGCGCGCGCACCGATCATGCTGGAAAAAGGCGCGGAACTCGGGCGCTTCAAGCTGGGCTCCACGGCCATCGTGCTGTTTGGTCCAGAACAGGTGCAGTGGGCCGAAGAACTGACCGCCAACAGCCCAGTCAGGATGGGCCAGCGTCTCGCCGCAGCACGCGGCTAAATCGCCCAAGCCGGGGCTGTCAGCGTGCGCGGACAGTGCCGGGACGACAGATCAGAGTGAACCTCTGCCTACGAAAACCAGTCACAACAATGACTTCCAGATGATTTGTGTGTCGCGCAAGCTTGGCAACCCAGCCAAGGACATGGCTGCGGGAGGCGCGAGATGCTGCTAGAGTCGAAACATAATTCCTAGACTCACCTGCCTTGCCCGTGCGCTGGAGTATCCGATTTAGATGGATAAACAGAATTCTCACTTGCTGCTGCGCGTCACCACGCCGGACAAGCAAAGCCTGTCATTCTGCGAAGCCAGCCCTCGTGATCTAAAGAAATGGGTTGATGGCTTGCCCAAAGCCAATATTGGCGAAACCGCACGCCAGCTTTACCAAGCACTAGTCGAGCTCAATCAGCTGCTGACGCCCTCGGAAAATCGCCTGCAACTGCTGGAAATCCTTCGCCCGGAAATCTACTTCGTCTGCAAACAACTGGAAAAACACTTTCTTAACCAGGCCATCGTCCTCGATGAGCGCCCGCGCAAGGTTGCCAACCTCTGTCAGGCCCTGCAGAACCACCTCGCAGTGGGTTATAAACTGATCGTTTCGCGCCTGGCGGGACAACCTGGCCGCGAACGCCATCAACTGCTTGCCGTTGCTCTGCAGCGCGCCACCCACAGCCTGTGCGGCCCATTGATTCGCGCGAGCCAGCTGTACTGCCCGGTCCCTGAAGGACTCTGGCTTGAGCTGCATCAGCTCTATCAGATCGCCTTGGCGCGCGGCCTGCACAAGACCATGATTCGGGACAACCAGGCACTGCGCACACAAGGCCTGAGCACTGAACAAAGCTATTTGGTCGCCCTGCTGCTCGGTTGTGCACGCTGCAATCAAATGCGCCAAAGCGCTATCGCGCGCCTGGCCGAAGTACTCGAGCCCTGGAGCGCACTGGTCACCCTACAGCCCGGCA
The DNA here is from genome assembly GCF_963970955.1 of Pseudomonas sp. EA_35y_Pfl2_R111. Taxonomy (NCBI): domain Bacteria; kingdom Pseudomonadati; phylum Pseudomonadota; class Gammaproteobacteria; order Pseudomonadales; family Pseudomonadaceae; genus Pseudomonas; species Pseudomonas sp. EA_35y_Pfl2_R111. The sequence continues at coordinate 1,358,242 of NZ_CAXAOM010000001.1, forward strand.
ACGAGCCCACCAGCCTGTTCGCGGTTGCGCCGCAACTGGATGGTCCACCGCGCTATGTCTCGCTGTTCCAGCAAAACGAGTTGCACAAAGCGCTAGGGATCGACCCCAGCCAGCTCGTGGACGCCATCAAGGAGCACCTGCTGCTGCCGGCCGAGAGCATTGCTCAATCGCGCCTGACTGTGCCCGAGGGGTTCAGTCACGACATGCTGCAGCATCTGGCTGCTGCCTGGGGCGATATTGCCGAACGCACCTTCCAGCGCAGCCAAGGCCAAGGCGCCCTGACGCTATGCATTGGCATGAGCGCGCTGCATTTTTACCTGGCGGGCAAACGCCCATTCAACGAAGTGCTACAGCTACCGGTTACGACCAATGCGGCGGTATTCAAGGCTGACACCGGCGCGCCAGATGTCTGGTCAAATGCGTTCGATGCGCAAAAGAACAACCTGTGGGAAAACGGCCTGCCCTTCGAAGAAATCCAGTACAACCAACCGGAAAGTACGACTCAGAGCGCCGACAGCAACAGCGCGGATAGCTATCCAGTTTTTGAAGTAGCCATTGTCAACATCAGCCCTGGCGGCTATTGCCTGTCGTGGCCGAAGGATGTGCCCAGCCAGCTCCAGGCAGGCGAACTGCTCGGCGTACAAAGCCTGCCGCAACAAGGCTGGAGCATTGCCGTGGTGCGCTGGATTCGTCAGGTAAGGGGTGGCGGCACGCAGATGGGCATCGAGTTAATCGCCCCGCATGCCCAAGCCTGTGGCCTGCAGCTGGTGCGCAAGGCCGAACAGAATAGTCAGTATCTGCGCGCCCTGCTGCTGCCAGAAATCAGCGCCATTTCAAGGCCGGCCAGCCTGATTACCGCGCGCCTGCCGTTTCAAGAAGGCAACAAGGTCAGCATCAATCTGAACGGCAGCGAGCATCGAGCAGTGCTCAGCCGCCGACAAACCAGCACCGGTAGCTTCAACCAGTTCGAATACCGCGGCGTCGAGCAGATCAGCAGTGAGCACGGGAAGCCTGTCACAGCGCCGAAAGGCCGCACGCCAGGCGGGGAGGAAGACTTTGACTCCCTCTGGAAGTCGCTGTAGATTGCCGACGCACTCCCTTTTGTCGCCTTTTCGCGCCCGTTCGGCGCAGATTTGATACCACACCATGGCCATCGAAAAAAAAACCATTCGGCTACTGATACTTGAAGACTCGCAGAACGAGGCCGAGCGCCTGGTCAGCCTGTTCCGTAATGCCGGGCGGGCAACGCGCGTGCATCGCCTGAGTTCCAGCGAAGACCTCAACGAAGCCCTGCAGCAAAGCTGGGACTTGTTGATCTGCGCACCAAGCAGCGAACAGCTGGCACCGAGTGAAGCGATTGGCGCGATCCGTCGGCAGGCGAAGGATATTCCGGTTATCCAGTTGCTCGCTGACAATGACTCCGACAGCATCACCGAAGCCTTGATGCTCGGCGCCCAGGACGCATTGCCACAAGGTGAAGACGAGCGCCTGGTATTGGTCGCCAAGCGCGAGCTGGCCAATCTGGAAGAACGCCGCGCCCGGCGCGCCTCAGAAGTGGCGCTGCGCGAGACGGAAAAGCGCTGCCAGCTGCTGCTCGACAGCTCCGTCGATGCCATTACCTATGTGCATGACGGCATGCATATCTACGCCAACCGCGCCTACCTGGAGCTGTTCGCCTACGAAGATGCCGATGAACTGGAAGGCATGCCGATGATCGATCTGATCGCTGGCTGTGATCAGGTCAACTTTAAAGACTTCCTGAAAAACTACCAAAGCGCCGATGGCAGCGCCGAGCTCAGCTGCACCGGAATCAAGGCCAACGGCCAGAGTTTCCCTGCGCAGATGAGTTTCTCCCCGGCCACCTACGATGGCGAGCCCTGCATCCAGGTGGTAATTCGCGCCGAAACCAGCAATGCCGAGTTGGAAGAGAAACTGCGCGAAATCAGCAGCCAGGACCTGGTCACCGGCCTGTTCAATCGCATCCATTTCATCGAGTTGATGGATGGCGCGGCTGAGCGGGCGGTAAACGCCGGACAACCATCTACCCTGGCTTATATCCAAGTCGACAGCTATGCCAGCCTGCTTGCCGATATCGGCCTGGCAGGTATCGATATTCTGCTGACCGATCTGGCCAACCTGCTGCGCGCGCACTTTAGCCCTGACGCACAGCTGGCGCGTTTTGGCGATGACGTATTTGCGGTGTTGCAGCCTGGCGTCAGCCCAGAACGGACTCTAGAGAACCTGAACAGCCTGCTGAAAAAGGTCGAAAGCCATTTGTTCGACGTCAGCGGCCGCACCGTACAAAGCACCTTGTCGATTGGCGTGGCCGGGCTCAACGAGAGAACCGCCAAGGCCCAGGAAGTGGTCGATCGCGCTCACCGCTGCGCCGACGAGCTGAGCGATGGCAACGCCATCAAGGTGTTTAACCCGGCGGATGAGCTGGCCGCAGCGGCAAGTCGCGGCAACATCGTCGCGATGATTCAACAGGCGCTGGAGAAGAACAGCTTCCGCCTGCTGTTCCAGCCGATCATCAGCCTGCGCGGCGACAGCTTTGAGCACTATGAAGCGCTGCTGCGCCTGATCAACCCGCAGGGCGAGGAAATCCCGCCCGTGGAACTGTTCAATGCCGCCAAGGATGCTGGCCTGGCTGAGAAAATCGATCGATGGGTGATCCTCAACTCGATCAAGCTGCTCGCCGACCATCGCAGCAAGGGCCACAACACCCGCCTGTTCGTGCACTTGTCGAGCGCCAGCCTGCAGGACCAGACCCTGCTGCCGTGGCTTAGCGTAGCCCTGAAAGCCGCACGCCTGCCATCAGACTCGCTGGTGTTCCAGTTCAGCGAGCCGGATGCGATTGCCTACCTCAAACAGGCCAAGGCCATTACCCAAGGCCTCAACGAACTGCACTGCAAAACCGCACTGACCCAGTTCGGTTGTTCGCTGAATCCGTTCAACACGCTTAAGCACCTGCATATCGACTTCGTCAAAGTCGACAGTTCCTTCTCCCAGGACCTGAGCAATGTCGAAAGCCAGGAGGCACTGAAAACCCTGCTGGCCAGCCTGCACTCCCAGGCCAAGCTGACCATCGTGCCCTTTGTCGAGAGCGCCAGCGTGCTGGCCACTCTCTGGCAGGCCGGGGTCAACTATATCCAGGGGCATTACCTGCAGGGCCCGAGCCAGTCGATGGATTACGACTTCTCGGCCGGCGACGAGTAATTTACGCCGACAAATAAAGCCGCCCTCGGGCGGCTTTTTTATTGAGGGAACGCTTTACTCCAAGCCATCCCGGTCACGAAAACCGAGCAGGTAGAGGATGCCATCCAGACCAAGGGTAGAAATGGCCTGCTTGGCCGACTGTTTGACCAGCGGCTTGGCGCGAAACGCCACGCCCAGACCGGCAATCGCCAGCATCGGCAGGTCGTTGGCGCCATCGCCGACGGCGATGGTCTGTTCCAGACGCAGCCCTTCCTTGGCCGCCAGCTCGCGCAGCAAGTCAGCCTTGCGCTGAGCATCGACAATCGGCTCAACCGCCACCCCAGTGACCAGGCCATCGACGATCTGCAGTTCATTGGCAAACACATAATCGATGCCTAGCTTGGCCTGCAGCTGCTTGGCAAAGTAGGTAAAGCCGCCAGATAGGATCGCAGTCTTATAACCCAGACGGCGCAGTTCGCTAAACAGCGTCTCCGCGCCTTCGGTCAGGCGCAGCGAAGCGCCGATATCCGCCAACACGGTTTCCGGCAAGCCCTTCAGCAGCGCCAAGCGCTCGCGGAAGCTGGCGGCGAAATCCAGTTCGCCGCGCATTGCACGTTCGGTGATTTCCGAAACCTGCTCACCCACGCCTGCGGCCTTGGCCAGCTCGTCGATTACTTCAGCCTCAATTAGCGTCGAATCCATATCGAACACCGCCAGGCGGCGATTACGCCGGAACAGCGAATCACGCTGGAAGGCGATATCGACATTCAGCTCCTGCGCCACGCTAAGGAATTCGGCACGCAGGGCTGCCGGATCAGCCGGTTCGCCACGAACGGAAAACTCGATACAGCCTTTGCCTTGCTCAGCCGGCATATCCAGCGGCATACGCCCGGATAGACGGTCAATATGATCAATATTCAGGTCATAACGCGCGGTGATGGCACTGACGCGCTGCAACTGCTCAGCGGTGACCTTGCGCGTTAGCAGGGTAACGATATGCCGAGCCTTACCCTGACCACTCACCCACTGCTGGTAATCGGCCTCGGATACCGGGGTGAAGCGCACCTGCTGGTCCAGCTTGTAGGCAGTAAAGAGAATGTCCTTGAGCACCGACGAGGCGCGTTCGGTATCGGGGATTTCCACCAGAATGCCGAACGACAGGGTGTCATGGATCACCGCCTGGCCAATATCGAGGATATTCACCCCGCCCTGGGCCAGTACACCAGTGATGGCAGCAGTCAAACCGGGGCGATCTTCGCCGGTGATATTGATCAGGACGATTTCGCGCAAGGCTCGGTCTCCAGTACAGCGTCAGGGGCAACGGCTTGCTGAACGAGTCACAAGCCGTGGAAAAGGCGCACATTCTACCCATTTTCAGCGGTAAACAGCCACGCACGGCGCTTTGCCCGCTGCCGGGGCGCCGCTATACTGCGCGCCAACTACAGTCGACATGAGCCGAGCTCTGTGAACCGGCCCGCCCCCGTAAAACCCGATAATTTCTTTCTGCTGTTGTTCCAGGCCCTGCGCCAACGGCGCATCCCCCTGGCGCTGCGCATTGTCAGCCATAGCCTATTGCTGGTGGCCCTGGCCCTGGTGATCTATGGCTGGGTGATCGGCATGCAGTTCAAGCACGCCATGCAGCAGCAGGCCGAAGCCCTGGGCACCAGCCTGATCACCCAGACGGCCGCCTCGGCGACCGAGCTGCTGGTGTCCAACGACATCCTCAGTCTCAACGTACTGCTCAATAACCTGGTGAAAAACCCACTGGTAGCCCACGCCGCCATCTACAGCGTGGACAACCGCATTCTCGCCGAAGCCGGCTCGCGCCCGAGCCAGAGCATGCTCGGCGAAACCGAAGGGCTGTATTCGACGCCGATCACCTTCCAGGAGGTGATCGCCGGACAGCTGCGCATCAGCCTCGACATGCAGCAATTCCAGCAACCAATGACCATCAGTCTGCAGAGCATGGGCATTCTCAGCCTGATTTTGCTGGCCTTAACCCTGTCCTTGAGCATGCGCCTAGGGCGGCATATCTCCACCCCGCTGCTGCAGTTGCGGGTATGGCTTCGCGATCCGGATGATCCCGCGCCAGGCGCTGGCCGCCAGGACGAAATCGGTGATCTGGCGCGCCAGCTGCAAGCGCGCCTGGTGCCGGAAAAGCCAGCTGTATCAGAAGAAGAGGAAGAGCCGTTCTACGACGACGAGCCAGTCGCCCAGGACGATGACGACTATCTACCTGAATCGTTCGATGATGAGCCGGACTTCGCAGTGCGTGATCTGCACGATGATCGTTTCGATGATCAAGACGAGTTAATCGAGCCTCTCCATGACGATGACGCCCCATACGCCGACAGCGCAATGGACGATCCGTTTTCCGAGTTGCGCGATCAGCCCACGCAGGAACCCGCTCCAGCATCCGTGACTCAAGAACCGCTGCCTAGTGCCGTGCTGGCGATTCAGCTAGGCGCGCAGGAGCAGCTGCGCCGCCTGCCGCGCACGCGCCTGATGGAGTTGTTGCAACGCTACCGTGACTGTCTGGACCGGGCCGCCAACTTGTATCAGGGCGAGCTGCATACCCTCAGCGACGGCAGCAGCCTGATGCTGTTTCACCAGTTGGATATTGGTGAGGACTACCTGACCCACGCCATCTGTTGCGGCGAGCTGATGCGCGCGCTCGGTCATGCCCTGCAGATCGAAGTAGCCGACAGCGGCATCACCCTGCAACTGCAACTTGGTTTGACGCTGGGCGAAAACCTCAGCGACCTCAGCCAGGGCGACCTGCTGCTCAGCGAGACGGCGCAGAACGCCCTGGCGCTGTCACAGCACAGCCGCAACCTGCTGCTGGTCGAGCGCAGCATTGCCGACGATGCCCTGGTCAGCCAGCGTGCGCGCATTCGCGCCATCGCCAGCCCGCAAGGTGCTTGCTGTGTGGAACGTCTGCTGGAACCCTACCCATCGCTGCTGGAGCGCCAGCTGGCGCGTATGCACGAAAGCAACTAATCGCACGCCCCAGACAAGCGCTAGGAGCGCCTGCTAGAAGCGGAAGACCTCGCTTTCATCACGCATGGGCTCCACCACTGGAATCCGAGGGGGAGCCGGGGGCACAGGCTTTACCGGTGCCGGCTTACGCACCGGCGCGGGCGCAGCGATTGGTGGCACTGGCGTGCCATGGGTTTCGATGGCGATCGCCAGCTGCTCAACCAGTTGTTGCAGCAGCAGACTCTGCGCCCGCACTTGATCAACAATAGTGCCGCTATGGGCTTCCTCCAGACGCACCAGACGCCCATCGAGCAACTTGCCATCGCCACCCGCCAAGCGCCACTGGGCTTCCAGCACAGCAGGACGCTGCGGGCCGGAATCCAAACGGGTAATTGCCAACCCCAGGCGCACCTGCGGCACAAAGCCCGCGGTGGTAGGAGCCAGCACCAGGCGCTGGCTGTCTAATCGCGAAGCCAGCTGACGCAAGAGTTGCTGATCGATGTCAGCCGCTAGGCTGCCGGCCCAGCTGGCATCATCGGCGACGGTCAGGCTGCCGTCAGCTTGGCGCTGCAATAAGGCTTCGCGCTGCAGGTAATCGGCAACTGCGATCGGGCCGAGTAGCACCGCAATGCCCTGCTCGGTCGCAGGTACGTGAATATCGCCGCTATCGAGCTGATACAGCGGCGCTTGTTGAAAGTGCGTACAGCCAGCCAGACCAAGAACGCCAGCCAATAGCAGAGTTCCGGGGAAACGCAGTGGGATCATCTCACTCATCCAGCCGGCAAAGCTGCCAGCATGTATACCAAAAGAGGTGCAAGTGGACCTTTGGGTCAGCCCACCTTGCGGCCAGTATCATCCTTGAAAGCCGCCCGCTACTCCAGCGCAGCACTTGTTACGACTTATGCCCAGGGCTAGCCCTAGGCTTCAACCAATAGGCTATCGACGCGCTGGAAACCGCGGGGCAGCTTGTTGCCACGCCGCCCGCGCTCGCCTTTGTAGTGCTCCAGGTCATCAGCCTTGAGCGACAGGGTACGCTTACCGGCCTGCAACACCAGGGTCGCTCCGACGGGTAGCACGGCCAAATCGGTAAGGTACTCCTCGCGGCTGGCCACTCGCTCACCAGGGATGCCGATGATCTTGTTGCCCTTGCCCTTGCCCAGTTGCGGCAGATCACGCACCGGGAACAGCAGCAAACGGCCTTCGGTGGTCACCGCCGCCAGCCAGTCCTCTTCACGGTTAGCCAGCGGTTTCGGTGGCACCACTAGCGCGCCGGCTGGCAGGCTGAGCAAGGCCTTGCCGGCCTTGTTCTTGGCTTGCAGGTCTTCACCCTTGACCACAAAGCCGTAGCCGGCATCGGAGGCAATCACATACAACGCATTGTCATCGGGCAGCAACACGCACTCGAAGGTTGCCCCCGGCGGCGGTGTCAGGCGCCCGGTCAGCGGCTCGCCCTGACCACGGGCAGATGGCAGCGAATGCGCCGTCAGCGAGTAGCTGCGCCCGGTGGAGTCGATAAACACCGCGTACTGGTTCGAACGGCCCGGCGCGGCAGTCTTGAAGCCGTCACCGGCCTTGTACGACAGGCCGGTGGCGTCGATATCGTGCCCCTTGGCGCAACGCACCCAGCCTTTCTCCGAGATCACCACGGTGACCTGCTCGGTTGGCATCAGCTCGGTTTCGCTCAGCGCCTTGGCTTCGGCGCGGGCAACGATAGGTGAACGGCGATCGTCACCGTACTTCTCGGCGTCAGCGAGAATTTCCTGGCGTACCAGTTTCTTCAGCTTGGTTTCACTACCTAGCAGGGCCAGCAGCTTGTCGCGCTCCTTGGCCAGCTCGTCCTGCTCGCCACGTATCTGCATTTCCTCAAGCCGCGCGAGCTGACGCAGGCGGGTTTCAAGGATGTACTCGGCCTGGATCTCGGTAAGGCCGAAGCGCTCCATCAGCACCGGCTTGGGCGAATCCTCGGTGCGGATGATGCGGATCACTTCGTCGAGGTTGAGGAACGCAATCAAGCGGCCCTCCAACAGGTGCAGGCGATGCTCGACCTTATCCAGACGGAACTGCAGGCGACGGCGCACGGTGCCGACGCGGTACTGCAACCACTCGGTGAGCAGAGTGCGCAGGTCTTTTACCGACGGTTTGCCATCCAGGCCAATCACGTTGGTGTTGACCCGGTAGCTGGACTCCAGCTCGGTGGTGGCGAACAGGTGCTGCATCAGCTCGTCGGCATCCACCCGATTGGAGCGCGGGATGATGACGATGCGGCAAGGGTGTTCGTGGTCCGATTCATCGCGCAGGTCGGCGACCATCGGCAGCTTCTTCGCCTGCATCTGCGCGGCGATCTGCTCCAGCACCTTAGCCCCGGACACCTGATGCGGCAGCGACGTGACCACCACATCGCCATCCTCAACGCGGTACACGGCGCGCATACGCACCGAGCCCTTGCCGGTTTCGTAGATTTTCAGCAGGTCGCTGCGCGGGGTGATGATTTCCGCTTCGGTCGGGTAGTCCGGGCCGAGGATATGTTCACAGAGCTGCTCAACCGTGGCGTTCGGCTCGTCCAGCAGGCGAATGCACGCTGTCGCGACCTCGCGCAGGTTATGCGGCGGCACGTCGGTGGCCATGCCCACAGCGATACCGGTGGTGCCGTTAAGCAGGATATTCGGCAGGCGCGCCGGCAAGGTCGCCGGCTCATTCATGGTGCCGTCGAAGTTCGGCACCCAATCCACGGTGCCCTGGCCCAGCTCGGTGAGCAGCACTTCCGAGTAACGCGACAGGCGCGCCTCGGTATAACGCATGGCGGCGAAGGACTTCGGATCATCCGGCGCACCCCAGTTGCCCTGGCCGTCGACCAGGGTGTAGCGGTAGCTGAACGGCTGCGCCATCAGCACCATGGCTTCGTAGCAGGCGCTGTCGCCGTGTGGGTGGAACTTGCCGAGCACGTCACCGACAGTACGCGCCGATTTTTTGTGCTTGGAATCAGCGTCCAGGCCCAACTCGCTCATGGCGTAGACGATGCGCCGTTGCACCGGCTTCAAGCCGTCGCCGATATGCGGCAGCGCGCGGTCCATGATCACGTACATGGAGTAATTGAGGTAAGCCTGCTCGGTAAAATCGGCAAGGGAACGGCGTTCGACACCGTCCAGGCTCAAATCGAGGGATTCGCTCATGCGTGCCTCATTGCAAGGTTGATTTGCGCAGCATCAAGGTGCCACCGCGCTGGGTAAATTCGAGTTGTTTCAGGGCACTCATGCCCAGTAATACGTCATCGCCGCCCATACCGGGGGCAATCAAAGCTTCTACATCGGTCAGTACGATATCGCCCAGCTGCAAGCGCTGTAGACGCGTACGGTGCGCTGTGGCGCGGCCATTGGCGGTGCTGATGGTAATTGCCGCACCGGCCTGCAAACCCAGGCGCTGCGCCACTTCAGTCGGCACCGCGACCTGCGTCGCACCGGTATCAAGAAGAAAGGTCACCGCCTCGCCGTTGATCTTGCCGCCGGCCATATAGTGGCCCTGGCGACTGCTGGCCAAATGCACTTCGACATAACCACTGCCATGCAACGACTCAGGCGTCTGATTGGGGTTGCGCTGGGCGTCCTCCCAGTCGCCAAAGAACTTGGTCGCCAGCAGCAACGCAGCGCCCCAGGCCAGCACCAGCATCACGCGCCCGGCACGCTTGCCGGCAGGCTGCTCGCTCACGGCTTGCTGCCCCAACCGCCATTGGGCGCGGCAAAACGCCAGATAATCGGCCGCGATTCACCGTCGGCACGACTGAAGTGGCTGTTATCAACACCCACCCACGCGCCGGCCTGATCCACCCACAACGCCTCGGCCAGGCCATAGGACGGCGGATAAAGGCGCTCCGGGGTCAGCGCTTCAGCGGCAAACGACCAGCATTTCTCGACCTGGCCACTGCTCAGGCTGCGCCGACAGATACGGTGCGCCTGCCGCTCAAGGGTAAACAGCTTTTCGTTATGGAAGGCCAGACCGGAGAAATCCCGCGGTTGTTCTTTCGCGCCCAACTGCTCCGGTGCCGGCTCCGTGCCCGCCTCGCTAAACAGCACGCAGCCACCGGTGCAACGCCAAAGGGCATTTTGCTTGTGCGCCACCAGCAAGCCGCGACGCATGCGCTCGGCCGCTAGATACAGGCGCTCGCCTGCAGGGTCGATGGCAATACCTTCGAACAACGAGTTGTAGTGCAACAACATGCCGCTGGCGCGCGCCTGGCGAACCAGCCCGCGAGGCAGTTTCAGCCAGTTCGGCTCGCCAACCATGGGCAACTGCAGCACGGCCGCTTTTGCCTCACTGACTAGGTAACGGTTACCGAGAGCGTCACAACTGATGCCCTCGAAATCCAGCTCACCACCGCGTACCAGGCCGGCGGCCCAGCTGCGCATGCGCAAACCCCAGGGCAGCTGCATATCCGGCGCAGGCGGCGCGACTAAGGTCTCGGCCGTAGCCTGCCACTGCGACTCCTCGGACTCGAGGCGATACAGCTGCTGATCATCACGATCGGAAACCGCCCACAGCGCGCCATCGCACCAGGCCAACCCGGACAAGTTGCCACCACTGATGCCACTGACCGCCTGCTCGTTGAGCAGTTTCAGTTCTTCCAATGCGGACGCATTCGCCAGCCAGGGTGAGCAAAACAATAGGCAGACAGCCAAAAGCCGCTGCATCAGAGCAACACCTCGGCCAGGTTACCCTTGGACTCCAGCCAGGATTTCCGGTCGCCGGCGCGCTTCTTGGCCAGCAGCATGTCCATGATTTCCTGGGTACCTGGATAGTCTTCCAGGGTCAGCTGCACCAGACGCCGAGTGTTCGGGTCCATGGTGGTTTCGCGCAGCTGCGGCGGGTTCATCTCACCCAGGCCTTTAAAGCGAGTGACCTGCGGCTTGCCACGGCGCTTCTCGGCCACCAGACGGTCGAGGATGCCGTCACGCTCGGCTTCATCCAGGGCGTAAAAAATTTCTTTGCCCAGGTCGATGCGGTACAGCGGCGGCATGGCGACATAGACGTGGCCGGCATCCACCAGCGGGCGAAAATGCTGGACGAACAACGCGCAGAGCAAAGTCGCGATGTGCAGGCCATCGGAGTCGGCGTCGGCGAGGATGCAGATCTTGCCGTAGCGCAGCTGCGAGAGATCGCTGGAGCCCGGATCGAGGCCAACCGCCACGGCAATGTTGTGTACTTCCTGGCTGGCCAGCACTTCGCTGCCATCGACTTCCCAGGTATTCAGAATCTTCCCACGCAGTGGCAGGATCGCCTGAAACTCCTTGTCGCGCGCCTGTTTGGCCGAACCACCAGCGGAATCACCTTCCACCAGAAACAATTCGGAGCGCATCGGGTCCTGACCGGCGCAATCGGCCAGCTTGCCAGGCAGCGCCGGCCCCTGGGTGATGCGTTTGCGCTCAACCTTCTTGCCGGCCTTGAGGCGGCGGTTGGCGTTGCTGATGGCCAGTTCGGCAAGCTGCTGGCCCAGCTCCGGGTGGCCGTTAAGCCACAGGCTAAAGGCGTCCTTGACCACACCGGAAACAAAGGCTGCCGCCTCACGGGACGACAGACGCTCCTTGGTCTGCCCGGAGAACTGCGCGTCCTGCATCTTCATCGACAGAACGAAGGCAATGCGCTCCCAGATGTCTTCCGGAGCCAGCTTGACCCCGCGCGGCAGCAGGCTGCGGAACTCGCAGAACTCGCGCATGGCGTCCAGTAAGCCCTGGCGCAGGCCGTTGACGTGAGTGCCGCCCTGAGCGGTGGGGATCAGGTTGACGTAGCTTTCCTGCACCGCATCGCCGCCTTCCGGCAGCCACAGCAGCGCCCAATCTACCGCTTCCTTGTTACCCGCTAGGCTGCCGCAGAAGGGTTCATTAGGTAGCCGTTCAAATTCGCTGACCGCATCCACCAGGTAGGAGCGCAGGCCGTCTTCGTACATCCATTCGACTTTCTCGCCGCTGGCCTTGTCCTCAAAGCTGACGGACAGCCCCGGGCACAACACCGCCTTGGCTTTTAGTACGTGCTTGAGGCGGCTGACCGAGAACTTGAAGGAGTCAAAATATTTGGCATCCGGCCAGAAATGCACGCTGGTGCCGGTGTTGCGCTTACCCACAGTGCCGACCACGGCCAGGTCGCTGGCCTTGTAGCCATCGGCAAAACTCATCTGGTATTCGTTGCCGTCGCGCTTGACCGTAACGATCACGCTGGTCGACAGCGCGTTGACCACCGAGATACCCACGCCGTGCAAGCCGCCGGAGAACTGGTAGTTCTTGTTGCTGAACTTGCCGCCGGCGTGCAGCTTGGTGAGGATCAGTTCGACCCCTGGCACGCCCTCTTCCGGGTGAATGTCCACTGGCATGCCGCGACCGTCGTCGAGCACTTCCAGGGAGTTGTCCTCGTGCAGGATCACCTGAATCGATTTGGCATGCCCGGCCAGTGCTTCGTCGACGCTGTTGTCGATGACTTCCTGGGCCAGGTGATTGGGCCGGCTGGTGTCGGTGTACATGCCCGGGCGTTTGCGCACCGGGTCGAGGCCGGAAAGGACTTCGATGGCATCGGCGTTGTAAGAGCTAGAACCTTGCTGGGCCATGGGGTCTCTTGTTCGTCAATTGAGAGCGGAAAAGTCGATATCCTGCCACAGATGGCGAGGAATACCGGCGAAAGCGAAAAGCATCGGCAAACGCTCGGCAAAACCCTGAAAGCCGTGATCGCCACCAGCCTGGATACGCAGCGCGCAGGCGCGGTAATAGCTCTGGGCATCGCGGTAATCGAGGGTTTCGTCAGCGGTCTGCAACCACACCTGATAGCGCGCCGGATCTTGCAGCACTGTCACATTAAGCTCGGCCAAGGCCGTTACATGGTCGGCCGTCAGCTCCCAGGTCTCATCGCTGTAATAGTTCTTCTGCGGGCCCAGGTAGCCGTCGAAACGCAGGTGCGGGCGCACGGCGGGGTTGATCACCAGAGCCGGCAACCCATGGCGTTCGGCCAAGTGGGTCGCATAGTAGCCGCCCAGCGAGCTGCCAACCAGCACGGGCCGACCAAGCTCGGCTATAAGCGCTTCGAGCTGGGCAATTGCCTGACGTGGGTGGTGATGCAGCGCCGGCGCCCGCAGCTGCGCATCAAGGCCCAGCTGCGCCATGGCGCGCTGCAACTGGCTGGCTTTGAGCGATGCCGGCGAGCTGTTAAGCCCGTGAATATAGAGAATGGATGTGGTCATGGGGCGGGAGGCTAACCGGTTGCGGCGACCGGCTGCAACCGGTTAGCCAAGCGGCTCAATAGCCCTTGATGGTGTAATCGATTTCGAACTTGATACCAGTCACCCGCGACACCCCGGTTTCCAGGCGGCCATCGTCGAACAGACGCAGCCAGCGATAGCCTGGTGCGGTTTTATCGACCTGAAACTCCTCGCTGCCCGGGGCGAACTGCACGCAGGTCGAGGGCGACGCCAGCAGACGGATCGGGCCGCGCTGCTGATCAAGCTCCTGGTGGATATGCCCCCAGAGCACCGCACGCACCTGACTGAAACGCTCCAGCACGGCAAACAGGGCGTCCGGATTGCGCAGGCCGATGGGCTCCATCCATTTGCAACCGATGGACACCGGATGGTGGTGCAGGCAGATCAGGTGATGACGATCCGGCGCCTCACTTAGCGCACGCTCCAGCAAAGCCAGTTGCTGATCGCTGAGGTAACCGGGCACGGCACCAGGGATCGAAGAGTCGAGCAGAATTACGCGCCAGTTGCCGAGATCGATCACCGGCTCCAGCAGATCACTGCCAACGCAGACCGCCTGCATCGCCGGCACTTCATCATGGTTGCCGGGGAACCAGCGCGCGGGCGCGGGGATGCCGGCGGTCATCTCGCGGAAACGCTGGTAGGACTCAGCGCTGCCGTCCTGCGAGAGGTCGCCACTGGCCAGGATCAGGTCAATCTGCGGCTGCTCCTGCAACACGCGCTCAATCACCCGCTGCAAGCTGTCCTGGGTATCCATGCCCAATAGCTTGCCTGCTCCGTCGGCAAACAGGTGACTATCGGACAACTGCACCAGCAGTACCGAGCGATCAACAGCAGTGGTTTTAGTCGGCGCGCCCGGCAAGACCTTCTCCTTGAGCGGAATGCGTGAATTATGCTGGGTAGCCCTGTGGGCGGTAAACCCGCGAAAGGGGAATAGATCACAGAACGCCCGCTGTAAATCCAGCGCCCAACCTTAGGCTAGCGCGTATCGCAATAATGCGCCTGCGCCTGATTATCAGCAGAAAGAGAAAAAAGCCTAACGTACTGGAGCCAGTTCGTGACCGCAGGCCAGGCAATGGCTTAGCCACTCACCCAGAAACAGATTGAGCTGGGTCTTCTCATCCGGTTGGTGCATGGCGGCATTTGGATAGGGATAAATGCCGTGGAAGCGCCGCGCACTCTGCGTACCGACCACCTCGGCCATGCGCGCATCGTGATAGACCCGTACCTCCAGACGCGGCACCGGTAACCAGGACAGGCTGTGTTCCTGACGCACTTCGATGGTTGAGGTATACGGACAGGTCTCCAGCACCTCAAGGGCCAGCACACCGAGCAGATGCTCACCTTGACTGAGCGCCACGCGGCGAATCTGCTGACGCTCATCCGTATCCCCGCGCATGTTCGGCAGTAACTGCAGCAGGCGTACATAGTTGAGTTCGCAAGCAGTCTGCAGCTCGACCAGATCGACCCGATAACGCTCGCGCAGCAGGTTCACGACCACAGTCCCCGCACTTCGACGCGGTTCAGCGCCAACCACTGCAAAGCGATGATGCTGGCGGCATTGTCGATACGCCCGTCTTTGACCGCATCCAGGGCATCTTCCAGTGGCCAGACATGCACGCGAATGTCCTCGCCTTCTTCCGCCAGACCATACACACCGCCGGCACCTTCGCTGTCGCAGCGGCCAACAAACAAGTGCACTCGCTCATCCGAGCCGCCGGGGGATGGGTAGTATTGGGTAATTGGCCACAACGAGGTCAGCGGCAGATTCGCCTCCTCGATAGCTTCGCGGCGCGCGACTTCTTCGGGCTCTTCGTCCTTGTCGATCAAGCCAGCGACCAGCTCCAGCAGCCAGGGATTGGCACTTTTCTCCATCGCACCAACGCGGAACTGCTCGATCAATACCACGCAATCGCGCTGCGGGTCGTAGGGCAATACGCACACCGCATCAAAGCGCACAAACAGCTCGCGGCTAAGTTCCGGCCCCATGCCACCCGCAAACTGGCGATGGCGCAAACGCAGCCGATCGAGTTTGTAGAAACCGCTAAAGCAGCTCTCGCGCTCAATTATCTCAACATCATCTCGCTGCATATCCATCCCCTATTCAACAGGAACGGGCCCGAAGGCCCGTCCTGGTTACACCCTATGCTGCGCCGAAACATGGCGCAGCAAAAGCTCTATCAGACCTTGTGGTAGAGCTGCGCACCCTGCGCCTTAAACTCGGCTGCCTTGGCTTGCATGCCCGCCTCGGCATCCAGGTCGAGTGCGGCAATGCGTTGCTCTTCAGCATAGACGCGAACTTCCTGGGTGATCTTCATCGAGCAGAATTTCGGCCCGCACATGGAGCAGAAGTGTGCCACCTTGGCCGAGTCCTTGGGCAGCGTTTCGTCGTGATAGCTGCGGGCGGTGTCGGGGTCCAGGCCAAGGTTGAACTGATCTTCCCAGCGGAACTCGAAGCGCGCCTTGCTCAGTGCGTTGTCGCGAATCTGCGCGCCCGGATGGCCCTTGGCCAAGTCCGCAGCGTGCGCAGCGATCTTGTAGGTAATGATCCCGGTCTTCACGTCATCCTTGTTCGGCAGGCCCAGGTGCTCCTTGGGCGTAACGTAACAGAGCATGGCGCAACCGAACCAGCCGATCATCGCCGCACCGATGCCGCTGGTGATGTGATCGTAGCCCGGCGCGATGTCGGTAGTTAGCGGGCCGAGGGTGTAGAACGGCGCCTCGTCACAGCATTCGAGCTGCTTGTCCATGTTCTCCTTGATCAGCTGCATCGGCACGTGACCGGGGCCTTCGATCATGGTCTGCACGTCGTGCTTCCAGGCGATCTTGGTCAGCTCGCCGAGGGTTTCCAGCTCGCCGAACTGCGCCTCGTCGTTGGCGTCGGCAATCGAGCCCGGACGCAGGCCATCGCCCAGCGAGAAGCTGACGTCGTAGGCCTTCATGATTTCGCAGATGTCTTCGAAATGGGTGTAGAGGAAGTTCTCTTTATGGTGCGCCAGGCACCACTTGGCCATGATCGAACCGCCACGGGAAACGATGCCGGTGACTCGTTTGGCGGTCATCGGCACATAGCGCAGCAACACGCCGGCGTGAATGGTGAAGTAGTCCACGCCCTGCTCGGCTTGCTCGATCAGGGTGTCGCGGAACAACTCCCAGGTCAGTTCCTCGGCTGCGCCGCCGACTTTTTCCAAAGCCTGGTAGATCGGTACGGTACCGATCGGCACTGGTGAGTTGCGGATGATCCACTCGCGGGTTTCGTGAATGTGCTTGCCGGTGGACAGGTCCATGACCGTGTCCGAGCCCCAGCGAATACCCCAGGTGAGCTTGGCCACTTCTTCTTCAATCGAAGAACCCAGCGCCGAGTTGCCGATATTGCCGTTGATCTTCACCAGGAAGTTACGGCCGATGATCATCGGTTCCAGTTCGGTGTGGTTGATGTTGGCCGGGATGATTGCGCGGCCACGGGCGATCTCTTCACGAACAAATTCGGGAGTGATGATTTTCGGCACGCTGGCGCCGAAGCTGTGGCCGGCGTGCTGCTGATCGAGCAGGCCGGCGGAACGCGCCACTTCCAGCTTCATGTTCTCGCGGATGGCAACGTATTCCATCTCGGCGGTGATGATGCCTTTGCGCGCGTAGTGCATCTGGCTCACGTTAGCCCCGGCCTTGGCGCGGCGCGGGTTGTTGACGTGGGCAAAACGCAGCTTGGTCAGCTCGGCATCGGCGAGGCGCTGCTGGCCGAAATTGGAGCTCAGGCCAGGCAGGCGCTCGGTGTCACCACGCGCTTCGATCCATGACGAGCGCACATCGGCCAGGCCCTTGCGCACGTCGATGATCACATTCGGGTCGGTGTACGGGCCGGAGGTGTCGTAGACCACCACGGGCGCGTTGATCTCGCCGCCGAAGTCGGTAGGGGTGACGTCCAGGCTGATCTCGCGCATCGGCACCAAGATGTCCGGGCGCGAGCCCTGCACATAGACTTTCTGCGAACGCGGGAAGGGTTGGATCGACTGTTGGTCGACCTGGGCTGACTCACTCAGGATCGGATTGAGGTTTTTTTCTTGTGTGCTCATCGGCGGCTCTCCAGGGCTATATGTCGGAGCGAACCTGGAGATAAATGAGCGGCGAAAGGCGCACCAGGGGCGGTGCCAGAGGCTCGCCAGGGGAAAGGCGAGCACATCTTGTTCCCTACGCAGGCCTTAACCTGATCAGGTTCAACGGGATCCGGCAGCTGCCAATCTCAGCCCCGCAATTGGGGCACCCCGACAAGAACGCGGCCAGTCTAATCAACCCCAGCCAATAAAACCAACTCGGGAGTCAATTTCTTATGACCCACGCGTCGGAAAGTGACGCTGGCAACCACTACAAATATCCGGCACACAGAACACGCCATGGCTTGTTGCAATCTACACTCACTCAGCCCCAGACAAATCTTGACCCTCTAGGCAGCGCCCCTATAGCCTTGTCGATTACCGCCAAAATCAGGATCACCTCCATGTTGCGCAGACTCTCTCTGGCTCTCGCTGTGGCCGCCGCGTCCAACGGAATGGCCTGGGCTGCTGAACAAGCCCCGCTGTCCACCAAAACTGACCTGGTCACGGTTTACCAGGAAGCCGCCGCCAACAATGCCGACCTGGCCGCCGCCCGTGCGGATTATGAAGCGCGCAGCGAAGTGGTCCCCCAGGCCCGCGCCGGCCTGCTGCCTAACCTGTCTGCCGGCGCCAATTTGAGCGACACCCGCACCAAGGTCGACTCACCGGCCATTACCAGCTCGCGCAGCGGCACGGTGTACCAGGCGAACCTCAGCCAGCCGCTGTTCCGCGCCGACCGCTGGTTCCAGTTGCAGGCCGCCGAGGCGACAAATGAGCAGGCTGCGCTGGAGCTGTCCGCCACCGAACAGAACCTGATTTTACAAAGCGCCGAGACCTACTTCGCGGTGCTGCGCGCCCAAGACAACTTGGCCTCGACCAAGGCGGAAGAAGCGGCGTTCAAACGTCAGCTTGATCAAGCCAACGAGCGCTTCGATGTTGGTCTTTCGGACAAGACCGACGTACTGGAAGCCCAGGCCGGCTTCGACACCGCCCGCGCCAACCGCATCATCGCCCAGCAACAGGTTGAAGATGCCTTCGAGGCGCTGATCACCCTGACCAATCGTGACTTTGTCTCCCTTGAAGGCATTGAGCACAGCCTGCCAATCCTCGCGCCGACGCCGAATGACGCCAAGGCCTGGGTCGACACCGCTGCCGCGCAGAACCTCAACCTGCAAGCCAGCAACTACGCCGTTGAAGCCGCCGAAGAAACCCTGCGCCAGCGCAAATCCGGCCATGCGCCGACCCTGGATGCGGTGGCCAGCTACCAGAAAGGTGACAACGACAGCCTCGGTTTCAGCAACAACGCCGCCAGCGTCAGTCGCTTCAGCGGTGATGTCGAACAACGCTCGATTGGTCTGCAACTGAATATTCCGCTGTACAGCGGTGGCCTGACCAGCTCCCAGGTGCGCGAGTCCTACCAGCGCCTTAACCAGACCGAGCAGCTGCGTGAAAGCCTGCGTCGCCAGGTGGTGCAGAACACCCGCAACCTGCACCGCGCGGTGAATACCGACGTGGAAACCGTGCAAGCGCGCAAGCAGTCGATCATTTCCAACCAGAGCGCCCTGGAAGCCACCGAGATCGGCTATCAAGTCGGCACGCGTAACATCGTTGACGTACTCGACGCCCAGCGCCAGCTGTACAGCTCGGTGCGCAACTACAACAACGCGCGTTACGACTACATCCTCAACAACCTGCGCTTGAAGCAGGCCGCCGGCACCCTCAGCCCGGACGACCTGGCCGCCCTGGAGCAATACCTGAAATCCGACTACAACCCGGACGAAGACTTCCTCCCGCCGGACCTGGCCAAAGCCGCCGAAGCCCAGCTGCGTGGCAACCCGCAGTACTGAGTTAGTATCCAACAAAAAAGCCCGCTGAATTCAGCGGGCTTTTTTATGACCGATACCCATGTAGGAGCGGGCCATGCCCGCGATTGCAATTTCGCGGGCATGGGTTAGGCACCCCCGCCGCTCCTACATAGCCTATTGCGACTTACCCTCAAGCAACCGCCCCAGACCTGCCAACAAACGCGCCAGTGCGCCTTGATTGGCCTGCATCACGGCCAACCCAGCATCACGCATGGCCTGCGCCGCTTCAGGCTCACGCCATAGTTGCGCGACTCGCTGCGCCAGACCCTCGGCATCAGCAACCTCACTCAGCGCCCCAGCAGCACGCAACTGCGCAGCAATTTCTAGGAAGTTGAACAGGTGCGGCCCGCTCAGCACTGGCTTGCCCAGCGCCGCAGGCTCCAGCAGGTTATGCCCGCCATTGGCCACCAGGCTGCCGCCAACAAAGGCGATATCAGCCAGGGCATAGAGAAACAGCAGCTCGCCCATGGTGTCACCGAGCAGCACTTGATCAACTGCCTGTACGTCCTCGCCCGTGGAGCGTCTCCGCGAGCGGAACCCCTGCCGTTGGCACAGCTCGAACACGGCATTGAAGCGCTCGGGATGGCGCGGCACCAGAATCAAAAGCGCATTAGGCTTCTGCTTGAGCAGCTCACGGTGGGCGGCGAGCACGATCTCGTCTTCACCGGCATGGGTGCTCGCGGCGATCCATACGGGGCGCTGCGTGGCCTGCCATTGCTCACGCAAGGCAGCGGCACGGTTCAGCAGCGCCGGATCAATGGTCAGATCAAACTTGATCGAGCCGGTGACTTCAACGTACTCAGGCCGCGCACCCAGGCTGCTAAAGCGTTCGGCTTCCAGCGCTGTCTGCACCGCCAGCAAATCCAGCTCGGCGAGCATCGGCGCAGTGAGGTTGGCAAAACGCGCATAACCACGGGCCGAGCGCTCGGACAGCCGACCATTGGCCAGCGCCACCGGAATGCCGCGCTTGGCGCACTGGTGGATATGGTTGGGCCATAGCTCAGTTTCCATAATCACGGCCAGCTTGGGTTGCACGCGACCGAGAAAACGCGCCGCCGCCCAGGGCAAGTCATACGGCAGGTAGCAATGCTGCACCTGCCCGGCGTACTCGCTGCCACCGAACATGGCCTGAATGCGCTCTGAGCCGGTCGGCGTCATGCAAGTAATGGTGATCGGCAACTGCGGGTAACGCGCCAGCAGCTCACGCACCAGCGGCGCGGCGGCGATGCTCTCGCCCACTGACACCGCATGCAGCCAGATGCCGCCAGGTTTGAGCGCCGGCAAGCCAATGGCAAAGCGCTCGCCGATACGTTTAACATAGGCCGGCGCTTGCCAGGCACGCCAGGCCAGACGCCCGGCCACCAGCGGCAGGCCGAGATGAAACAACAGGGTGTAGAGGCTTCTATTCATGGCGCGCAGCTTATGCACTTTGGCCAATACCGTCGAGTCAGGCGCAGGCCCGCATCAGCAGGCCGTTGAAAAATGTAGGCGAGGCAGGCAAGACAAGGCGCTACGTTAGTAACAGCCTCCGGCTGGTCAAAGCGGCGAGGAAGCGGACTGGGCTCGCACGCGAGTTTACGTGCTGTAAATGAGCATTCCGAGACGCCGCGTACCGGCCTGTTTTTAACGCAGTATTGCCAAGCAGGTAGTTTTTCAGCGGCCTGCTAGCCAATCGCCTGCAGATGCTGGGCGAAACACTCGGCCAGCCACAGCGCCGCAGGCCCCAGCGCCTCATCACGCCGGCAAACCAGCTCCACCACCAATGGCGGCGGCGTCCAGTCGCTGCTCAGCTCAACCAGCTGGCTCTGGTAGGTTGGGTACTGCACTACATGGCGCGGCAGCCAGGCCCAGCCGAGGTTGCGCATCAGCAGTTCGGCCATGGCGTAGAAGCTGTCGGTGCGCCAGACCGACGGGCTGATTTGCTCGCCGCCGGGGTAATGGCTGTCCTGTGGTGCCATCAGTAGTTGCCGATGCCGCGCCAGCTCACGCCGGTCGACATGCCCGGCCCGCGCCAAGGCGTGCCCTGCCCCGCACACGGTGACCATCTCGATAGTGCCCAAGCGCTGGCGCTCCAGCGCATCGGGCATCTGCTCATGATGGAACAGCAAGCCGAGGTCCGCGCGGTGTTCGAGCAGCTTGCGCGCCACATCGCCCTGAGCGCCGCTGGCCAGTTGCACCTCCAGCAGCGGGAATTGTTGAGCCAGCGCCTCAAGGCTGTCGAGTACCGGCTGATAGGGCATGGCCTCATCCTGCGCCAGGCGCAGGCACACCTCTTCACCGCGTACCAGGCCCAGCGCACGGCCTTCCAGACGCTGACACTGGCGCAGCACCTCGCGCGCCTCTTCCAGCAGAGCCGCGCCGGCCTCGGTCAGGCGTGGCTGACGGCCGCTACTGCGCTCGAACAGGCGCACGCCCAAGTCGGCCTCCAGCAGAGCAATCGCATTGCTCACCGCCGATTGCGCACGTTGTAGCTGCCGGCCCACGGCGGAGAACGATTGACCATCGGCGACACTGACAAACAGGCGAATCTGCTCCAGGCTCCACTGCATAACCCATCTCCAATTCAGATAGGTAATCACTTTATCCCATCGGCCAGATCACTAGAATGGCCGCCAGACCACCAAGGAGGCCACATCATGGGCGGCTATCTCTACCTCGCAATTGCCATCACTGCCGAAGTCATCGCCACCACCTCGATGAAGGCCCTGGATGGTTTCAACAAACCTCTGCCCCTGCTCTTGGTTGTGGTCGGCTACGCCATCTCATTCTGGATGCTCAGCCTGGTGGTGAAAACCATTCCAGTCGGAGTCGCTTATGCGGTGTGGGCAGGCCTGGGCATTGTCCTGGTGAGCATCGCTGCGGTGTTTCTCTACCAGCAGCGCCTGGACCTGCCGGCCATGCTCGGCATGGGTTTGATCGTTGCCGGCGTCGTAGTTATTCAGTTGTTCTCGCAAAGCGTCGGGCATTAAGCCGGTTCTGGGCCACGCAGGCGTGACAGCGCGAGCGGGTTATACTGCGCGCCTGTTTTCCCGGTGAGACACATGCATGTCCCAGGCGTTAAGCACTGATGTATTGATCGTGGGCGGCGGTATCGCCGGCCTCTGGCTGAATGCGCGCCTGCGCCGCCAAGGTTTCGCCACCGTGCTGGTGGAAAACGCCCAGCTCGGCGGCGGGCAGAGTGTGAAATCCCAGGGCATCATTCACGGCGGCGCCAAATACGCGCTGCATGGCGCGCTGACTGGCGCCTCCGAAGCCATTGCCGATATGCCACGGCGCTGGCGTGAAGCCCTGGCCGGTAGCGGTGAACTGGACCTCACAGGCGTACGCCTTCTCTCAGATGCCCACTACCTATGGTCGCCCGGCAGCCTGGCCGGCAATATCACCAGCTTTTTTGCCAGCAAGGCGGTGCGCGGGCGGGTCGATCAGGTCAAGGGCGAACAACTGCCGCCCGCGCTGCAACACCCGAAATTCAAGGGCAAGGTCTACCGCCTGGCCGAACTGGTGCTGGACGTGCCGAGCCTGATCAGCCGCCTCAGCGAACTGGCCGGCGATGGCCTGCTGGCTGCCGAGCACATCGAACCGCTGCGGGAAAATGGCGAACTGGCCGGACTAATTGTGGATGGCCGGGAGATCCGCGCACAGCGCGTCATCCTGAGCGCCGGCCGTGGCAATGCCGAGCTGCTCAGTAGCCTCGGCCTGAGCCAGCCAGCGCAGCAACTGCGGCCGCTGCATATGGCCTTGGTCAAAGGCCCGACGCTAAAACCACTGTATGCCCACTGCTTGGGCGGCGGGCCAAAGCCGCGCGTCACCATCACTACCCACCCGGCGGCCGATGGCCAATGGGTCTGGTATCTGGGGGGCGATCTGGCCGAAGCCGATGGCGTGGCCCGTGATGAAGCGGCGCAGATCCAGGCGGCGCAGAAAGAAATAAGCGAGCTGCTGCCCTGGGTCGACTTGTCCGCCGCGCAATGGGCCACGCTGCGGGTGGAGCGCGCCGAGCCGGCGCAATCCGGCCTGGTGCGCCCGGACAATGCCTTTTTGCATGAGCAGGACAAACTGCTGGTCGGCTGGCCGACTAAGCTGGCTTTAGCCCCGGACTTTGCCGACCGCGTGCTGGCGGCGCTGGCCCGCGACGGCATTCAGCCGGCGCAGCACGCACCACTGCCTGCGCTGCCGCGCCCGACCGTCGCCCCACCCGCCTGGGAGGAACTGTTCTGATGCATCCACTGCACAGCCTG
Organism: Pseudomonas sp. EA_35y_Pfl2_R111; assembly: GCF_963970955.1. Lineage (NCBI taxonomy): Bacteria > Pseudomonadati > Pseudomonadota > Gammaproteobacteria > Pseudomonadales > Pseudomonadaceae > Pseudomonas > Pseudomonas sp. EA_35y_Pfl2_R111. Next base: position 1,381,838 of record NZ_CAXAOM010000001.1, read on the forward strand.
CACAACCTGCATCGCCCACTGGGCGCCACCGAGCTGCTGGTTTCACCGCTGGGCCTGGGCACGGTCAAACTGGGCCGTGATCAGGGGGTGAAATACCCCAACGGTTTCACAATCCCCGATGACGCCGCCGCCTGCGAACTGCTGGCCCAAGCCCATGATCTGGGCATCAACCTGATCGACACCGCACCCGCCTACGGCACCAGCGAAACCCGCCTCGGCCCGTTGTTGCGCGGCCAGCGCCAGCAGTGGGTGATTGTCAGCAAGGTCGGCGAAGAGTTCGATAACGGCCAGTCGCACTTCGACTTCACCCCGGCGCACACCCGTTTCTCGGTGGAGCGCAGCCTCAAACGTCTGGAAACCGATTTTATCGACCTGGTGCTGGTGCACTCAGACGGCAACGATGTGGCAATTCTGCGTGACAGCGGTGTGTACGAGACGCTGGCCGAGCTTAAGCGCGAGGGCAAGATTCGTGGCTTCGGCCTCTCCGGCAAAACCGTTGACGGCGGCCTGTTGGCACTTGAGCACGGTGACTGCGCAATGGTCACCTTCAACCTCAATGAGCAGGCCGAACAGGCCGTGCTCGACTATGCCGAACTGCACGGCAAAGGCATCCTGATCAAGAAGGCCCTGGCAAGCGGCCACGCCTGCCTGAGTCCCGGTATCGACCCGGTACGCGCGAGTTTCGAGCTGATCTTCGGCCACCCGGCAGCCACCAGCGCAATCATCGGCACCATCAACCCGCACCACTTGGCGCAGAACGTCGCCACCGCCGCCGCTGTAATACAGGATATTGCCTAAGCGTTCACGCCCGCCCATCTGTGCCAAGCTCTCAGGCCGTACCTATGCCCGCGAGGAGTTGCCATGCCACGCACCCTGATCCGCAAAGACCCGAGCAACTTCAAGACCCTGCAGCTGTTTGTCGAAGCCAGCCCGGAAGGCCTGAGCTATCAGGGCCTGGGTATGCCGCTGAACTTCGCGCAGATGCTGGAGAAGCGCAAACCCGTATGCGTGGACGACACCCAGCGCTTTGCCGTGGAGCTGGCCAACCTCGGCGTCTCGGTGCGCCTGACCCTCTGCTGGCAGGGCCGCGAATACTGGGTTTTGGTGCGCCAGCGCCGCGCTGATCGCGGCGATGTGGTGCTCAAGCTGATCTCCGGTTACGTGCCGGCCCACGAACTCAACCTGCCGCTGCTCACCGCGATTCAGGAAGTGGCCGAAGAATGTCTGCTGGAAACCCCGGAAGGCTGGCTAAGCGGGCGCTTTGGCGACACCTGGCTGCCGACGCCCTACCAGAGCAGCCTGCGCTACCGGGAAACCGCGCACTTCAGCCTCAGCTCGCTTTCCGGCGCGGCGCGGCCGGTGCAGTGCGGCAACCTCAAGCTGCTCGAACGCCCGCGCGCCTACGTGCACCTGCCGACGTCCTCATTGCAGTTGGTGTATGACCTGCGCCTGGACCTGCCCAAGGAAACGCGTCAACTCAGCCTGCTGCATGTCGACGAACATCTGCAAGATGGTCAGCTGATCGCCCGCCTCAATCGTGCGCGCCCCGACCTGTTTCTGATTGCGCTGGACCAAGGCCGGCCGACCGCCGAGCTGCTGACCCTGAAGCAGGGCCAGCTATCACCCGCCAGCACCCGCGGCCTGTGGCTGGCCGAAAGCTTCGCACCACAGGATGGCTGGCTGGTGCGCGATGAGCGTATTCGCTGGAAGGATTGGCTGGCGCAAACGCAAAAAAGCCCCGCCTAGGCAGGGCAAAAAAGGGATTCTTCTGGCAAGCAGGCTGGGTTCACCCAGCCCGCATGAACAACTACTTCAATTCGCTGGAACTCTTGCCCAGCAGGCGCCTGGCGACGATCAGCAACTGGATCTGCTGGGTGCCTTCGAAGATGTCGAGAATCTTCGAGTCGCGCGCCCATTTCTCCAGCAACTCATCCTCGCCGTAGCCCAGCACACCGGCCAGCTCGACGCATTTCAGGGTCACCTCGTTGGCTACCCGCCCGGCCTTGGCCTTGGCGATGGAGGCTTCCTTGGAGTTGGGCAACTTGTTGTCGGCCATCCAGGCAGCTTTCAGGGTCAGCAGGCGCGCGGCCTCCCATTCGGCCTCTAGGCGATACAGCGTCGCCTCGGCATGCGTGACACTGAGCAGTGGCTTGCGGTAATCCAGCGTGCAGACCTTCTTCAGCAGCTCGCGGGTGCGATCCAGCGAGGCTTTGGCCACGCCAACCGCCATGCCGGCCACCAGCGGACGGGTGTTGTCGAAGGTTTCCATAACCCCGGCAAAGCCCTTCTGTACATCGACTTCCGGATTGCCCAGCAGATTGGCCGCCGGCACCCGGCAATCGCTAAAGCTGATCGACGCAGTATCGGAAGCCTTGATCCCAAGCTTCTTCTCCAGTCGCGTCACGCTCATACCCGGCGTGCCGTGCTCCACCACAAAAGACTTGATTGCCGCACGCCCGAGGTTCTTATCCAGGGTGGCCCAGACCACCACGGCATCCGCGCGCTCTCCGGAGGTGACGAAGATCTTCTCGCCGTTGAGCACGTAGTGATCGCCATCCTTGATCGCCGTGGTGCGAATCGCCGCCGAGTCCGAACCGCAACCCGGCTCGGTAATCGCCATGGCCGCCCAGGTGCCGCCGAAGCGCGCCAGCTGTTCATCATTGGCCACCGCAGCGATGGCCGCGTTGCCCAGGCCCTGACGCGGCATGGCCAGCAGCAGGCCGACATCGCCCCAGCACAGCTCCATCACGCCTAGCAGGGCGGACAGATTGCCGCCATTCTTGGTGCCTTCCTGCTGTTCACGGGCCGCTCCCCGCTTGCTCGCCGAGGTGGCACCGATGGCGTCCGGCGAGCCGGCATTCATGCCATCGAGTAGCGCCGCTAGCAGATCCAGCTCCTTGGGGTAGGCGTGCTCGGCCTTGTCATACTTACGCGAAAGCGGCCGGAAAAAATTCTCCGCCACCTGGTGGGCCTGATTGACCAGGCCACGAAATTTCTTTGGGGTTTCCAGATTCATTTTGAGGCGCCCTTAAAGCTGGAGACCGCCGGCCATAATCGCCAGCGCACGCAAATCGCGGTACCAGCGCTCGGCTGGATGTTCTTTGGTAAAACCGTGGCCGCCGAGCAACTGCAAGGCGTCGGTGCCAACCTTCATGGCTTTCTCGCTGCACAGCAGGCGCGCCAGATAGGCTTCGCGCTGGAACGACAAACCCTGCTCGGCACGTGCGCATGCACGCCAGACCATCAGGCGCATGGCATCAATCTCCACGGCCATATCCGCGACCATAAAGGCCACCCCCTGGCGATGACTGATCGGCTCACCGAAGGCCAGCCGTTCATTGCAGTAAGGCACCACATAATCCAGCGCCGCCTGCGCCGTGCCCACGGCCAGGGCGCACCAGGCAAGCCCGGCGTAATCGAGAAAGCTCTGGTAGTTGAAATGCTCAGCTGCGAGCCGCGCCTCAACCGGCACCTTGACGCCATTCAGCCGCACGCGCGCGGTGCTACCGGCCTTCAGGCCCATGGCCGGTTGCGGGCTGCGCTGTAAGCCTTTGGCGCCAGCCTCGACAATAAACAGCGCCGGGCCATCCGCCGCCTGCGCCGCGATGATCAGCTGACTGGCGTCCAGGCCACGCAGCACCAGGCTCTTCTCACCGCTGAGCACATAATGCTTGCCGCGTTTGCGCGCCCGGGTTGCCAGCTTCTGCGGGTCAAACAACGGCGTCGGCTCATTGACCGCAATGGCCATCACCGGCGCGGGCTCCTCGCTCACAAAGACCGGCAGCCAGCGCGCCTGCTGCGCCGCATTGCCCCAGCGACGAATGCAGTTGGCTGCTGATAGTGGCACCAGCAGCGCGGCGGCCAGAGACAAATCGCCTTTGCCTAGCGCCTCGGCGATCAGCGCATTACTCAAGGTGGTGCGCTCACCGGCCATACCGCCCTGGGCTTCGTTCACTGCGTAGTGCGTCAGTCCAAGCTCATGCGCCTGGTTAAGCAATGCAGCCGGCAGTGCGCCCTGCTCATCGGCGTCATAAGCCAGCGGGCGTAGCACTTCGCTGGCGAAGGCTTCCAGCATCTCCACCAGCATCTGCTGTTCATCGGACAAGGACAGATCAAACAGCGCGTCAGGGTCAGCCGCGCGCGGCAATTTGGCGACTTTACCGGCGCGCTGCGCAGCCGCACGAAAGCTCGCACGACTGCCGTTATAGATAAGTTTTTCGAAGGGTTTGCGCAGCTTCAAGCGGTCCGGCCAGTCAGCCTGGGCGACCCGGTTGAGCATTGCCAGGGCACGGCCCTGTACGTCGGAAGTCATGGCGTCTCGCTCCATGCGGGGGATGCCAATGATCATGCGCGCGGCCGGGGCAAGCGCCTATGACCGCGCCGACGGCAGCGACTGGCAAAGCAGCCAGTCGCTGGGCAGAGGCTTACTTGCTGCGGATCTTCTCGACGATGGCGGTGGTCGAGCTGTTTTCCACCAGCCCCAGCACCCGCACCTCGCCGCCATAAGCCGTGACGATATCAGCGCCGACCACCTGCTCTATGCCGTAGTCACCGCCCTTGACCAGAACATCCGGCTTGACCGCACGTAGCAGGTTTTCCGGGGTATCTTCACTAAAGCTCACCACCCAATCGACCGCGCCTAAACCAGCCAGCACGGCCATACGCCGATCCACTGCGTTGATCGGCCGACCGGGGCCTTTCAGGCGGCTAACCGAGGCATCGTCATTCACCGCCAGCACCAGTCGATCACCCTGGGCGCGCGCCTGCTCCAGATAGGTGACATGGCCAGCATGCAGGATGTCGAAACAGCCATTGGTAAAGACAATCTTTTCGCCATGGGCGCGGGCGTCTTCGATGGCCAGCAGCAGTTGATCAAGGCTTAGCACACCGCGCTCGGAGCCGGCTTCACGCTGGATAGCACGGCGCAATTCAGGCGCGCTGATCGCTGCAGTCCCCAGCTTGCCGACCACAATACCAGCGGCCAGGTTGGCCAGGGCCACCGCCTGCGGCAGATCTTCACCGGCAGCCAGGCTGGCGGCCAAGGTGGAAATCACCGTATCGCCAGCGCCGGTCACATCAAACACTTCGCGCGCGCGCGCCGGCAGGTGCAGCGCTGGATGTTCGGGGCGCAGTAGGGTCATACCGTGCTCGCCGCGGGTCACCAACAACGCCCCCAGATCCAGCTCAGCCATCAGGGCCGCGCCCTTAGCCACCAACTCGGCCTCGTCGTGGCACGGTCCGACGATGGTTTCGAACTCGTGCAAGTTCGGGGTAATCAGGCTGGCGCCACGGTAGATGGAAAAATCCTTACCCTTTGGGTCGGCCAGCACCGCAATACCTTTGCTACGCGCCAGCTGCACCAGCGCCTGATGGTTCTGCAATGCACCCTTGCCGTAATCCGAGAGGATCAGCACCTTGATGCCATCCAGCTGCGCTTCGACGCTGGCGGCCAGGGCGGCGCTGTCGGTGCGGAATGGTTCTTCGAAGTCCATGCGCAGCAGCTGTTGATGACGACTCATCACCCGCAGTTTGACGATGGTGGGTTGATCTTTGATCGTCTGAAAAAAGGTCTTCACGCCAACCGCCCGCAAGCTGTTGCGCAGGCTTTCGGCGGCTTCATCCTCACCGGTCACACCGAGCAACGTAGCTGGCGCGCCAAGCGCGGCGATGTTTAGGGCGACGTTAGCCGCACCGCCCGGACGATCCTCAATCTGCTCGACCTTGACCACCGGCACCGGCGCCTCCGGAGAAATCCGCGAAGTACCGCCATGCCAATAACGGTCAAGCATGACATCGCCCACTACCAGAACACTGGCCTGGTCGAAACGCGGCATGGACAATTTCATAAACACCCCGAAAGCGGCAGAAAATCTGCGCAAATCATAACATTGGTCACGCCCGCCAAGCCCCCCGGCAGCCAGCGGCCAGACAAGCCCGCAGACATTCAGGTCGCCGACTCCGGGACCGGCTGCAGCGCATCGACAAAATCCTTCTCGTGCAGACGCGCGTAGTAGCCATTGAGCGCCAGCAGCTCGGCATGGGTGCCGCGCTCGACGATCCGACCTTTGTCCATCACCAGAATCAGGTCGGACTTCTCGATGGTGCTCAGGCGGTGGGCGATCACCAGGGTGGTACGTCCTTTCATTACTTCGTCCAGCGCGCCCTGGATATGCCGCTCGGACTCGGTATCGAGGGCCGAGGTGGCCTCGTCCAGAATCAACAGCGGCGCATCCTTGAGCAGGGCCCGCGCGATCGCCAGGCGCTGACGCTGGCCGCCGGACAGCAGCACACCATTTTCGCCTACCAGGGTGGCGTAGCCCTGCGGCATCTGCTCGATAAACTCGGCCGCGTAGGCCAGCTCCGAGGCCTTGCGCACATCGTCAAGCGGCGCACCCGCCAGGTCGCCGTAGGCGATATTGTTGGCCACCGTATCGTTGAACAGGGTCACATGCTGGGTTACTAGGGCGATATGACGCCGCAGGTCGCGCAATGTGTAGTCCTCGACATCCACCCCGTCGAGCAGGATCTGCCCCTGATCGTGGTGATAGAAACGCGGAATCAGGTTGGCGAGGGTCGACTTGCCGCTGCCGGAACGGCCGACCAGCGCCACCATCTGTCCGGGTTCGGCCACAAAGCTGATGTCGTCCAGTACCGGCTTGTCGGTGCCCTCGTACTGGAAGCTCAGATTGACCACTTCCAGCCGCCCGCTGACGCGCTCGCGCTCCTGGGTGCCGTGATCGATCTCAGGGGCCTCGTCGAGTTGCTCGAAAATGCTTTCGGCACCGGCAATGCCCTTCTGCACCGTGGAGCTGACCTCGGACAACTGCCGGATCGGCTTGGGCAACAGCCCCGCCAGGGTGATATAGGCCACCAGATCGCCGGCCGAGGCATCCCCGCGCAACAGCAGTACCAGGAACATCAACACCGCCATGGCGCTGTAGATGACCAACTGAAGGCTCGGGGTGTAGACCGCGTTGGTCTTTACCATTTTCAGCTGCTTGTGCCGGTTCTCGGTGCTGGCACTGCAGAAACGCTGCTGCTCGTAATCTTCGCCACCAAAGCTGCGCACCACCCGGTAGCCGTGAATGGTTTCGGAGGCGACGTGGGTCACGTCGCCCATCGCCAGCTGGATCTTCTTGCTCTGCTTGCGAAATTTCTTGCTCGCGCTGACGACCATCAGACCGATGATGGGCAGAATCGCGACCATCACCAAAGTCAGCTGCCAGTTCATCCACAGCAGCGTGGCAAACAGGAAGATGACGGTCATGCCTTCGCGCACCACCACCTTGATCGCATCGGTGGCCGCCCCGGTGACCATGGTCACGTTATAGGTAATGCGGGAAATCAGATGGCCGGAGTTGTGGTTGTCAAAATAGCGATTGGGCAGGGTCAACAGGTTATTGAACAGCGCCACCCGCATGTCATGCACCAGGCCCAAGGAAACCTTGGCGAGGAAATAGTTGCCGAGAAAGGAGCCGATACCCTGCATGAGCGCGATCAGCACGATCAGCATCGGCACGGCCTGTAACAGCTTCAACTGGCTCAACCAGGCGATGTCACGCAGGTACGGCACAGCGGCGAAGAAGCTCGCCTCCGGGTTGTTCAAACCGTCCACAAAGAACTTGAGGATATAGCCCAGCATCGGCTGCGTGGAGGCGAAAATCAGGAAGCCGAGAATACTGATGGCGAACAGCCCCCAGTAAGGCAGCACATAGCGCAGCAACCGTAAGTACACTTTCAGACTGGATTGCTGGGTAGAATTGGCCATTCGGCAAGCCTCATACGACTGGCTAGAGAGACAAAGATGCGGATTGTAACAGCGAACGAATTGCAAGGCTGGCTGAGTGCCGGCGATGTTCTGGAAAAAGACACTAACGGCCCTAAGGTGTTGCGCTTGCCTGAGGGGGAGATTCTGAAGATATTTCGCAGCCGCCGCGCCCCACTATTAGCCCGCTTGCGTCCAGACGCCTTGCGCTTCGCTGAACACGCCCACCGCCTACAAAAATTGGGCATCGCCACACCCCTAATCACGGAGTGCTATTGGATCGACCAGAATCAAGGCGTGAGCGCATGCTTGTATGCGCCCCTTCAAGGCACATCGCTAGATCGATTATTTAACGACTCCCCCACAGAATTTGAGGGCGTACTGCCGCGTTTGGCCGACTACATTCATCACCTCCACCAGCAAGGCATCTACTTTCGCTCCCTCCATTTAGGCAACGTATTGCTTACGCCTTGTGGCGGCTTTGGTTTGATCGATTTTCTGGATATGCGGTTTAAACGCCGACCGCTTGGGTCGAGGATGATTCGGCGTAACTTCCAGCATATGTACAATTATCTGCAGCGGCGAAAAGTCCAAGACTTTCCCTGGCAACAGCTGATGGATCATTACGAGCGGGCGAGAAGCGCCTCGAACTGAACCAGATCGATTTTCGGCACTATCGTCGAAGGCATCCGGCTATCAGTTGATAAATTAAATACCTGAAAGTTTTCTCCGACGACTCGCTTCGCCATCAGCTGAAAACTGGGAAGAATGTAATCCACATAGTCATCGTCAAGACGGCTAGGTAACGCGTCCCCGGCTTGCTCATAAAAGCGCCCGGTCTGAGCATTGAGGTCCATTCCAACCAAAAAAACACGATCAAAGCCTAAGTGGAACGCAAGCTGAACGGCTGCATAGGGGATAGTTCTACCGCCAAAATAGCCAAACTGCATATTTCGACTAAAGCCAATGCGGTTGGGCTTACGCTGAAATAGAGAGAAACCGCATTCCAACTCAGCGTTACCGCGCGCCTGCCAGGCAAACTGGCGATCTGACAAGGGCGCACCTGCTAGAGGCCGATTAACCCGTAGCATCAAATGCGGATCTGCCATTTCGACAGCATCAGGAGAGGCCTGCATCAGGACTTTCAGGGCGTTAGCGCCAAGAGCCGCATGTTTGGCTAAACGAATACCATCCAACACCAGTTGACGACGCTCGCGGACAAACCCCTGATCATCGCAAAGATAAAACAGGGGGCGAACCGAGGTCTGGGAGAAACGCGCAATAGCCCCATTCATCGTAATGAAGGGCACTCGTGCGTAGCGCTCAAGGGGAAACTGGGCGGCAGAAGGGCCGGAGGCGAAAATGATCACGGGGCCGGAGTGGATACCCTTGCACTGCTGGAACTTTCGCCCCCCATCCCATAACTGCTGAAGCCGCGACTCAAGGGCCACTGGATCAGCCATCACGATAAGCGCTCACTGCTTCCGTGCATCTATACATCCCCCAAGCCCTTGGCGCTTTGCTCATCCGCAGCCAACTCGACGGCCTCAGGGCGCGTGGAGAAATATAAAAGGAACAGAGGAATCCAAAAACCAAACCACTCAATAGAAGGCCGGCTCAGCAACATGCGCCCGTTAGTGGACAAGCAGAGCAAGCCATAAACAAGCCAAAGCAGGAAAAACAGTCCACGACGATGGGTCATGGCGCCCTTACTGAGTGAAAACAACATTCCCAAGAGTAAACCACCACCAAGCAAACCACCGACTCTGAAAACCTCAAGCATTGAGGCGTGGGCATGAGTCACAAACTTATCCGCTTTTATCTGAATACCGGCCTCGTGGCCAAAACCCTGGCCGAATGCCCAATTTTGCTTAATCTGCTCCAGTGACGCCGTCCATATTTCCATACGGTAATTCGGCTCGGTCGCACGCTGTATGACTAGCGATAAAATATCCGTGGTAAGAACAATGGCCAGCGCGGCAAAACAGCCGGTGAGCAGCAACGTGATATCAGTCCGGCTGCGCCTACATAACGAAAGCAGCAGCAGTGTTGCAAACAGTGCCAGCATTGGGCCGCGGCTCTTGGTTAAAAACAAAATAACCATACTGACCGCAATAACCACTATGAGCCCAAGTTGGACATGCCGCGCCTCGTTTGGAAGTAACCACCAAGCCGCCAATATGGCAAGACCCAGGTAGATCGCCGAAGAAATAGGATTGCTCGCCCCCCAGCCCGTCAGGTCCCTGAACGAACTTCTATCGGCCAGCAACGTCGCAAAATCAGGGGTTTTCCAAAGAATCACCGCTAGGTATAAAAAAGCTGCGAAGCCGCCGACCCATGCAATCGACCGGGTGAAAAACTCAGGGGAGAAGCGCCGACAGGCAGCGTCAGCTCCCAGCATCAGGCAGAGGATACTCAGGCTGAATTTCAAGGAATCTTCCAGCGATTCAGAGGCCACACCTGACCACAAAGAGCTCGCAGAGAAGTAGGCCAAGAATGCTAAAACCGAGAGTAAAGGCCAGATATTCTCCCTAAGTAACGACTTGAATCTAATAAACAACAACAGCGATGGCACAGCCACCAGCATGTAGAACACCGTCTTCTGACGACTACTCGCCAAGAAGAAGGAGCTTGCCAAGAACACCAGAAAACCCGTTGCCGCCCATTTCTGAGCAACATCCACGGCATTCGCGCGAATAGTACTGACCAGCCCCATACCCTTTCCCCAAGTTCAAACTGCTAACAGAATATTTTTAGTTAAAAACAACACGAGACAGCAAAGCTGTCGGCTTCGATCTATGTACTCATCGTCAATATCGACTGTTCAATATCAGCCGGCAAGCCGGCCCCACTAGCAAGAGCTTCAAGAACTGCGACAGTTCTTTCCAGCCCCTTCACGCCGCCGGCCAAATGAAAACAAGCAAAGTCCTCGGCATGAGCAACATGCGTTGGATAATTCTGCTCAATTAGATTAATGCGTTCTTGCAAAACAACAGCGTTCTTAACGGCCAAGCCAAAAAAACGCTCCTGCTCAAAGATTTCAGGTTCCTGGCAGGTATTAACGTAGATCGCCGGACGACGAGCCAGACCGGCCTCTATAACGGCATTCGACATAAAGTTGATGGCAATGGCCGATTGCTCAAGCGCTTTCTCCAACGGGCAGTCGGCCGGCAATACTTCAATATTCGTTCGTGTCTGTGCCGCCTGTTTCCAGAACGACATACGGCTGCGTGGGTGACCCTTGATCAAAACATGACGATCAGCATGAGCTGCCGCCCAATCACTCACGAGCTGATAATTGTGAAGGTAGCACGGCTCTTTTTCCTTATCCGGCCCCACACCCAACACTAGGACTGTTTTCAACGCTTGCGAGGCCGCAGGCAAGTCGAAAGCCGAGTCAATCATGTGGGAACCTGCCAGTAGCAGAGTAGAGGTGCCGAATCGTAAAGAACGCTTTCTCAGCGCCTCCTCCGAACTTTTACCAAACAAGAGGTAATAGTCGTAGTCGTTCATTCCTAAGCGTCGGGAGTTCTCAACTGTCGAGGCATGCGCTAGATGAACAAGTAGCCGATGCCGCTGATTAAGTGATAAGCGCAAAAATGGGGCAAAAAAACTGCCATTGCGGTCATTTATAAGCAAGCGGGGGTCATACCGCTGAACCAGCCACTCCGCGTACGCCGCATAGCCAAAATAGCGCAGTGGCACTGGCTGCGGAGGACGAGACAACATCTTGTTTGCAATGACGCGACTCGGCTCTTCGAGAGCGCTTTCAATTAAGCGATGGCCGCGGGACCGCAACGTTTCGATTAATCGCTTCTTGCGCTGCAGTGGAACGACTTTGGGAGCCCCCTGTAGCAGTAAAAAGTCGCATGGCTCAGCCATGCCCATTCGACTAGGCAAGGCTAGATGTGCGCGGGCCCCAAAGACAAGATCAAACAATGCATCACGGCCGAAACGAAAAGCTGCACCAAGTAGCCCATGCCGCTCTCGTAGCATCAGCCAACGGTAGCGATCCAATGCACGGGCCTTCGCGGCCCAGGCTCCTGCTGTCGGAATATCTGGCTGGCTAGTGGTCGTCATGTTAATTACCGCCGAGCACTGGCGCGATCATCGGCAGCGCCCAGAAGCGCCGGCTAATAGCGGCATCCGAAAAGCGCTCTACTAGCCGTTCCTGCATGATTTGTGCGCACGCTAGACGCTGCGTCGAATCCAACTGCGCCATATGCAGCAAGCCTTGAGACAAAGCACGATCGTCGGCCAGCGGGAATAGCACGCCGACGCCTTCGACTACTTCGCGAGCGCCGCCACAGGCCGTCGCAATCAACAAAACGCCTGCTGCCATAGCCTCCAGCAGGACCATACCGAATGGCTCATGATCGGAGCTCAGGGCGAATACATCGAACGCTTTGAAGTAAAGCTTCGCCTCGGGAACCTGACCGAGAAACAAGACCTGCTGGCTCACGCCAAGCTCCATGGCGAGCCCTTTAAGACTGTCTTCCAGACGCCCGCTACCTAATATTGCCAACACGCTATCGGCAGGGAGCTGGGGCAATGCACGTGCAAAACCACGAACCAATGTGGCCTGGTCTTTATCGGGATGCAGGCGACCAACATTACCAACAATCCAGGCATCGGCAGGCAGTTGCAGGGCTTCGCGGGCGGCCTGGCGGCCCAATTGCGTAGCCTGTAATTGCTCGACATCGATGCGGTTGTGCAGAGCCTCAACGCGTTCGGCTGGCCAATCGGACAAGCAACGACGTATATCGTCGCGCACCGCTTCGGAAACTCCCAACAAGCTCAGGCGACGACGAAACGCCTGAGCGAACAAGCGCCGCGGCCAGCGCTGATAGACGCCAAAAGCGTGGCTCACTCCGATAATCGGCAAACCTGTGGCCAGGCACGCGATATAGAGCGGCTTGAAGCGGTGTGCGATACACAGTGCGAACAGCCTCGTACGGGCAATGGCACGTAAGTCGCGAATTGCCCGCAGCTTCAAACCACCAATGTCCTTGGAGCGGTAGTTGAGGAATATCACCTCGTCTGAGGCGCAACCGGACACCACCAGTGGATCAGGTGCACCAGTCAGAAACACCGTGAGTACTTTGTAGCGGGTGCCCGCGAATAGACTGGCGTATTGACGGGCACAGTCTAAAAAAGGCCCGTCGTAGCCGTGGCAAAATTGCAGCACCCACGGCTGGTCAGTCTCAGTAACCTCAGATGTTGTCATACCAACCCTTGCCGTCCTTGACCACCAAGATGTCTTCCATGATCAGGTACTGCAGATCGGAGCCGTAGAACATGTTCAGGGCGTCGGTGGGCGAGCAAATCATGGGCTCGCCGCGGCGGTTCAGCGAGGTGTTTAGCGACACGCCGTTGCCGGTGAGTTTTTCCAACTCCAGCATCATGTCGTAGTAGCGAGGGTTATATTCGCGCTTGAGCACCTGGGCGCGCGAGGTGCCATCTTCATGCACCACTTCGCCGACGCGGGTCTTCCACTCTTCGTTGACTTCGAAGGTGAAGGTCATAAACGGGCTCGGGTGATCGACCTTGAGCATCTGCGGGCCGACAGTGTCGAGCATCGATGGGCAGAAGGGGCGCCAGCGCTCACGGAACTTGATCTGTTCATTAATCCGGTCGGCTACGCCTGGCACGCTCGGGCAGCCGATGATCGAGCGACCTCCAAGGGCGCGTGGGCCAAACTCCATGCGGCCCTGGAACCAAGCCACTGGGTTGGCATCGACCATGATTTTGGCGATACGCTGCGGCATATTGTCGATTTGTTTGAACACCGGCTTGCTCGGATGGCGCACACAGGCAGCAATCACGTCTTCGTTGGAGTAGGACGGGCCGAGGTAGACGTGCTCCATCTTCTCCACCGGCACACCGCGCTGGTGTGAGACGTAGGCGGCAGCGCCGACTGCAGTACCTGCGTCGCCGGAAGCGGGCTGAACGAAGAGCTCCTTCACATCGTCGCGGGCGATGATCTTCTGGTTCAGTTTGACGTTCAGCGCGCAGCCGCCGGCGAAGGCGATCTTGCCGGTCTCACGAATGATGTCGCCCAGGTAGTGTTCCATCATCTGCAGCGCCAGCTTCTCGAACAGCGCCTGCATGCTGGCGGCATAGTGGATGTACGGATCATCGGCGATATCGCCCTGACGCTTCGGCCCCAGCCACTCGATCAGCTTCTTCGAGAAGTAGAAGCCCTTGCCGTTTTCTTTATAGCGGCGCAGGCCGATGACGTTGGCGTATTCGGTGTTGATGATCAGCTCACCGTTTTCGAACTTGGCCAGGCGCGAAAAATCGTACTTGCTGGCATCGCCGTAAGGGGCCATGCCCATCACCTTGAACTCGCCGTCGAGCATCTCGAAGCCGAGGAACTCGGTGATCGCGCCGTACAGACCACCCAGGGAATCTGGATCGTAGAACTCCTTGATCTTGTGGATCTTGCCGTTCTCGCCATAGCCGAAGAAGGTGGTGGCGTACTCGCCCTTACCGTCGATACCGAGGATCGCTGTCTTCTCGGTGAAGCCCGAGCAGTGGTAGGCGCTGGCGGCGTGGGCCAGGTGATGCTCGACCGGTTCGATCTTGATCTTCTTCAGGTCGAAGCCGAGCTGCTGCAGGCACCACTGGATGTGCTTGTAGTAGCGCTTGTAGCGACGGTTGCCCATGAGGATCGCGTCTAGCGCACGGTCCGGCGCGTACCAATAGCGCTTGGCGTACTGCCAGCGGGCCTTCTCAAAGATGCTGATCGGGGCAAACGGGATGGCCACTACATCAACGTCAGAAGGTTTGATCCCGGCCTGGTCCAGGCAGAACTTAGCGGACTCGTAGGGCATGCGGTTCTTCGCGTGCTTGTCGCGCACGAAGCGCTCTTCTTCGACGGCCGCGATCAGCTTGCCGTCGATATACAGGGCGGCGGAAGGGTCATGGCTGAGGGCGCCGGACAGGCCGAGAATGGTCAGTGCCACTGGTTTTGCCTCTTCTAGTCTGCTGAGCCGACGACGGGCGTCAGCGGTATACGTTGGTTGAGCAACTGGTGCAGCGCCGAATCAGCGGGCCAGTTACGCAGAAAACGGGCGCGATCGCGGGCATAGGCCCTGGCGAAACTGCGCGCGCTACGGTGCTGCTGCATGGCGTCGAGGTCGATCAACGACCAGCGACCCAGGTTTTCATCCCAGAACAGATTGCTCCCCTTGAAATCGCCGTGACTGATGCGCTCGCGCAGCAAGGCGGCAAACAAACGATCCAGCGCTAGCAGCTCGCTTTCCGGGGGAGTCCTATCCTGGTATGGCTGAAAGCGCGCGATTATATCCTGCCCGCCGCAGTATTCGGTAATCAGGTAGGCGCGCCCGCGTAGCCAGCACCAGCGCTGCTCTAGCACAGCCAATGGCTGCGGGGTGGCGATGCCCAACAGCAGCAGGCGATTGCCTTCAACCCAGCTGTGCCAGGCCCGACTGGGCCGCCAGAAACGCTTGAGCCAGTGAGCAACGCTCTTCACGTTGTAGCGTTTGACCACCAGCTCGCGTTCGGCCTGGTGGACCAGAGCCACTGTGGCCGAACCGCCCAACTTCAAGGCGCGCCCTTGCGCGAGCAGAGCGTCGGGCTGATCGAGCAATGGCGCAAGCTCAGCGGCGTAGTCACGGCGCACCACGCGCAGACCAAACGCACCGACCTTGGCGCTGAACAGGCTGCAATCGCGGGCAATCTTCTTCATATAATCGCGCAAACGCCAGCGCCGAAGCTTATCCACCTCGGTCAGCAGCGCCTCCAGCGGCAACGCGTGCTCACCATTGGCCAGCAGGTAGTGCACTAACAGCTCTTCGATAAAGGGCTGCACGTCCGCAGGCAGCTGAGCGAAGAACATGCCGAGGTTCTCCAGCACCCGCGCCTGCGACAGAGGCGTGCCAGCGACTTCGACGCACACCCCGCCACCATCGATAACCGACACGCTGCCAGCATGGCGCAACAGGTTGTCCAGGTGCAGGTCGGACTGCCACAGGCCCCTGGCGTGCATATGTGCGATCACGGCCAGGGCCTCGCCCAGCACAGCCTGCTGCGCCGCACTCAGCAGCGGCTGGCTCTCCACCTCTCGCCAGGCATCCCACAGGCTTTGCGCATCGGCGAGGTAGTCAAACAGCAGCCAACCACCCTCGCCTGCCTGCCAGCCCTGAGCCAGCAGCTCGGGGGTTCGTAAACCCTGCTCAGCGAGAAGGCGAGCACCTTGCAGTTCGCGCTGAAAATGCCGCTCGGCCTTGCCGCCAACCAGCAGCTTGGCCAGTACCGGCCGACCGCGCCACAGCGCAAGTGCGACGTAGCGTTGATCCGGCAACACGCGCAACAGGCGCTGCAGCTCCAGCATCTCGCCCGCCAGTTCGAGGCGCAGCGGCAGTGCCGGCGCACGACCGGCCTGGGCTAGTTGGGCCAGCTGCATCAACGCGCCTCCTTATGTCGCCGGCGTGCGCGCAGTTGCTGCCACCAGCCCTCTAGGTCGCCTGCAGCACCCAGGTAGGCCAGCAGCAGCTCGCGCACCTCGGCCTCGGTCCAGACGCTGGCTCGACGCAACAACGGCTCCAGATCCTTGATCCGATCACGCTGGCCGAACAATAGTGGGCGGGTCTTTTCCAGGTCGATCAGCTGCGCAGCAAAAGCCGCGCCGTTCGCCTTTAGGAAAATATGCTTGGGGTAGAAACAACCGTGCATCTGCCCCGCACCGTGCAGCTGCCGCGCCAGCTCACCGCAAGCGCGCAGGATGGCCTGGCGAGTAGCGCCGGGTGTAGAGCTCCAGCCCTGCAGCCAATGTTCGAGATCGTGCCAGCCGTCCAATGCGCGAGTCAGCAGGATGGCGCGCCGCTCGCCTGGCAAACGTCGCTCAGCGAAGAATGCCGCCTGCAGAGCAGGGATCCCCAGCCGACGATATGCCTGGATATTGCGAAACTCGCGAGCGAAGGTCGGCTCGCCGAAAGGATGCAGCAAACTGCGGGTCAGGTGGTTGCTCTGGCGCTTGAGGTAGAAGGCCGCACCGCCCAGCTCCAGGCGATACACACTGCTCCAACCACCGCGTTCGGTATTGGGCTCATCCACGGCTTCCAGTTGCAACGCCCATAGCGCCTCGAAACTGGCCAGGTTGCGACCTTCAAGCACGGCACGATCCTCGGCCGCGATAAAATCACTCATTCCCGCCCCTCGAAGAATTTGACGATGCGGCGCACCCTGCGTTTATCCGCAGCACTTAGCCGCTCGCGACCACAGTATTGCAGATAAAAGCGCAAGCGCTGAGTACGGCTCAAGTGGTGTTTGGCCACCTTATCCAGACAGGCCAGGTCCTTGATCATGCGGTAGCGGAGCAGCGGCCCCCACCAGAACGCTCCGGTCGGGCAATCGATAAAGAACAGCTCCGCGCGGTCGTTGACCAGCAGATTGCGCCACTTCAAATCGTTATGGGTGAAGTGGTGGTCATGCAGGGTGCGGGTGGCGCGGGCCAATTGCACACTGACCTGCTCGACCCAGCCCCGGTCGGCAAGGCGCTCGTCCTCACGCCGCGCTAACAGCGCCATATCCTCGGTACGGGGCAACTCGCGGGTGATCAGCGCGCCACGCACGAAGGACCCCGCGTTGCGCTCCAGGCCATAGGCCACGATGGATGCAGTGGGGATGCCCCACTTGGCAAAATACTTGAGGTTCTGCCACTCCGCCTTGACCCGTGGCCGACCGATATAGCGGCGCAACCCCTTGCCCGCACCCCAGTAACGCTTGACGTAGTAGCACACGCCATCACGCTCAATACGAACCACCTCAGACAACGGATCGCGGGTCAGCCGTTGCCCCTCGAGGGCAAACACGCTCGACAGGTCGGCCAGCTCGTCACGCAACGTAGCGGGACAGTTCTCGGTTACCCGCCACTCACTCATTGCCCAGTCCCCGGCGCATACTTGCGCGCGTAACGCTGCAACAATCGTTCTGCCTTGCGCTCCAGCCAGGCCAGCAGCCGCGCCTCTTCACGCAGAATCTGGCGCAATGGCTGATCGCCCTTTAACGCGGCAAAATAGCCCCGCAAAAATCGCAGTTTGTCGAGGCGGGTCATGCCAATACCCAGCGCCGAGAAATACAGGCCAGCCAGGTCCTTGTTGCGCCAGCGCAGCGGCACGGCGCTACGCACTTGGGCGCGGTGCAGGTCGATAACCGACAGGCGGAAATCCTCGGCGGTTACCGGTCTATCGGTGTGCAGCAGAAAGTGGCAGATATAGCAGTCGCGATGATTGACCCCGGCGCGGTGCATGGCTCCGACCATGTTCGCCACTCCCTCGATCAGCGCCCACTTGAGCCTTGGCTCGGGCGGTTGCTGCGCCCAGCTCAGACTGAGTTGTTCGAGGTCGGTGGTCGGCGCCAGCTCTTCGGTGACGATAAAGGAGTGCTGCGCCGCCGGATTGCTGCCGCGCTCACCGTAGGCCACGGCGGTCATCGTCGCCACGCCGACTTCTTTCAAGCGCTGAATGGCTTGCCACTCCTGGCGCGCGCCAAGCACCGGCAACTTGGCGGTGAGCAGGTTCTTGGCGATTTCTCCCCAGCCGATGCCGCGATGGATCTTGACGAAGTAACCACGCCCATCGACTTCGGTGCGCAGCGTGCGGCGGCCTTCCAGCTCGCGGTACACCTGCCCCTGCAGCGCCTCGACAGCAGCAAAGGCATCGCGACCGGCCCACAGGCTTTTAAAGGGTTCAGCCAGTACCAATTTCATGGACGCTTCGCCAGGATGATGTCGGCCGCATGCTGCGGCATGGAATACAGATCGGCGCTGTCCGCATAGGCCAGGCCATTGCGCGACCAGAGCGCCCGGCGTGAGTCGTCGGCCAGCATATCGGCGAGCAGATGATTAAGACGCTCTTGCTCAAACGGACTGGCCAGCACCCGCCCAGCATCGGCCTCGGCGATGTAGTGGGCATAGCCGCACACATCCGTCACCAGCACTGGCAGGCCGGAAACCAAGGCTTCCAGCAGTACGGTGCCGGTGTTTTCGTTATAGGCGGGATGGATCAGTAGGTCGGCACCCAGCAGAAAACGCGGGATATCGCTGCGACCCTTGAGAATTTGCACCTGATCAGACACGCCCAAGGCCTTGGCCTGCAGTTGGAACGCGCGCGGATCGTCCTGGCCGATGGCGATCAGCCGGGCGCGCTGTTTCAGCTCGCGCGGCAAGGCGGCCAGGGCCTTGAGGCTGCGATCCAGGCCCTTGGTCTTGAAGCCGGAGCCGATCTGCACCAGCAGCAGGTCGCTATCCGCCAGTTTGAACTCGGCGCGAAACTCGGCCCTGATCTCGGCTGCATTGGCCGGCGCGCGGCGGTCTGCGGCGATACCCGGCGGCAGCAGGTGAAAGCGCTGCAGCGGGGTGTGGTAATGCTTGATAAACAGCGGCTGCTGCACTTCGGAGATCATCAGAATCTCGGTCTTCGACTCGGGGGCAAACACCGCCCGCTCGTAATCGGCAAAGTGCTTGTAACGCCCCCAGCGCTTGTACAGCGGATTGCGCAGGGTCTGCGCCTTGTCTTCATAGCAACCATCGGCGGCATAGTAGACATCCAGACCAGGCATCTTGTTGAAGCCGATCACCCGATCCACTGGACGCTTGGCCAGGTCGGCCTCAACCCAGGCGGTGAGCTTTTCATTGCGTTTGTGGTTGAACAGCGCCTTGACCGGCACCACCACCACCTCGAAGCCCGCAGGCACTTCACCTTCCCAGATCGGCGTGTAGACGCGGATAGCATGACCGCGCGCCTGGCACTCCAGGGCGATGCGCATAAAGTCGCGCTGCAGGCCGCCGAACGGGAAATATTTGTAAAGGATAAACGCGAGCTGCATCAGACAACGTCCTCGGCCAGCAACAGGGCCTGCAATTGTGTGGCGACACGCTCGGCATCCAGACCGTCGAAACAGGCTTTGTGTCGATCACCCGAGCCCGCGTTCGGCCCGGTGGCGCACAGGTGTACCTGGCCACGGCCATAGGCACCGACGCGCCCCGGCAAAGTCGGGCCGTACAGGGAGATACTCGGCACATCCAGCGCAGCGGCCAAGTGGCCCAGGCCGGTATCCACCGCCACGCAGGCGCTGGCCCCAGCGATGACCTTGGCCACGCCTGCAAGATTTAATTTGGGCAGCACCGCGGCATTTTCAATGCCGACGGCGATCCGTTCGGCGCGTGCTCTCTCGGCTTCATTGCCCCAAGGCAGGCGCACAGCCCAGCCTTGTGCACTCATCTGCTCGGCCAGCGCACGCCAATCGGCTTCCGGCCAATGCTTGCTTGGCCAGGTGGTGCCATGCAGAAACAGCAAGTACGGCTGCGATACGGAGTCGGCCAATTGCGCGCGGTTTAGACCGTAGTCGCCGACGCCCGCTGGCAGCGTGTAGCCCAGCGCCTGGGCGAATAGCTGGCGAGTACGCTCAAGGGCATGCTGCTCCTTCGGCACCGCATAGAGGTGGTCGTAGAAACGACTGGCCAGCGGTTCGCGGGCCGAATCACGATCTAGGCCGGCAATCGGACCCCGCGCATAACGGGTTAGCCAGGCGCTTTTCAGCAGGCCCTGGGCATCGATGACAAGGTCGTACTTGGTTTCGCCAAGACGCTGCTTAAAGCGCTTCCACTCACCATTCTTAAAGGCGTTCCAGAGATGCTTGCGCCAGCGGCGGATGGCCACCGGAATCACCTGCGCCACGGCCGGATGCCAGGCCGGTATCTCGGCAAAACCCTCTTCGACGATCCAATCGAACTGGATACCGGGAATAGCGCGCGCCGCATCGGTGAGCGCAGGCAGGGTGTGCACCACATCGCCCAGCGAAGAGGTTTTGATCAACAGTACCCGCAAGCTATTCAACCTCGACCGGGTCACTGGCCAGGCGATCCAGCGCCTCGATCACCGGGCGCGGCTTAAGCTGAACCAGGCAGTTGTAGTGGCCGAAACGGCAGGTGCGGTCAAAGCATGGGCTGCATTCGATACCCAGGCGGACGATTTCCACCTGCTCGGCCAGCGGCGGGGTAAAACCCGGCGAGGTCGAACCGTAGACCGCCACCAGTGGGCGATTCAGCGCAGCGGCAACATGCATCAGGCCGGAGTCGTTGGACACCACAGCGCCAGCGCAAGACAGCAGGTCGATGGCTTCAGCCAGACTGGTTTCGCCGGCCATGTTCACCGCTTCCTCGCGTAGTCCGGGAATCAGCCGGCTGCGAATATCCTCGCCGACCGGGTGATCGCTCTTCGAACCGAAAATCCACACCTGCCAACCGGCACGAATTTTCAGCTCGGCGACCTTGGCGTAATGCTCGCTCGGCCAGCGCTTGGCTTCACCAAACTCAGCCCCTGGACACAGCGCCAGCACCGGGCGATCCAGGCTCAGGCCAAACTTGGCCAAGGCGGCCTCGCGACTCTGCGCATCGATCTGTAGAGATGGGCGCGGATAGGGCTGCGGCAGCGCAGCGCCCGGCTCGAAGGCCAGCGCCATAAAGCGCTCGATCATCAGCGGGTAGCGCTCTTTATCCAGCGTGCGGATATCGTTGAGCAAGCCATAACGCAGCTCACCCGTCCAGCCGGTGCGCTTGGGAATACCGGCGAAAAACGGCACCAGCGCCGACTTGAGCGAGTTGGGCAGCAGAATCGCCTGATCGTACTGACCGGCCAAGGATTTGCCGATCTTGCGCCGCGTGGCCAACTCCAGCACGCCGTGGCCGAGCGGAAAGCTCAAGGCCTGACGCACTTCGGGCATGCGCTCGAGAATCGGCCGGCTCCATTCGGGCGCCAACACGTCGATCTCGCAATTGGGCTGGCGTTGCTTGAGACACTGAAACAGCGTCTGCGCCATCACCATATCGCCCACCCAGCTGGGGCCTACGATCAGTATTTTCATGCCTATTCCAGAAACGACCGGGGAGGCTTTCGCCTCCCGGACAGACTCAACGCTCGACTATCAGCCTAGCCTGCATCGCCGGATGGAACCCCACCCGACACACGCGAGCGGCTTATTTAACCAGGGTGCGCCACTCGGCGTGGGCATCGGTTTTACCGGTCACCAGGTCGAAATAGGCGGTTTGCAGCTTCTCGGTGACCGGCCCACGGCGGCCTGCGCCGATCTGCCGGCCATCGACTTCACGGATCGGCGTGACTTCGGCGGCGGTGCCGGTGAAGAAGGCTTCATCGGCGATATACACCTCATCGCGGGTGATGCGCTTCTCGACCACTTCCAGGCCATGCTCGGCGGCCAGGGTCAGAATGGTGTTGCGGGTGATGCCGTTCAGGCAAGAGGTCACTTCTGGGGTATAGATCACGCCATTCTTGACCAGAAAGATGTTCTCGCCCGACCCCTCGGCCACGTAGCCTTCTGGGTCCAGCAGCAGCGCTTCGTCGGCACCGCCGGAGATGGCTTCCTGCAAGGCCAGCATAGAGTTGATGTAGTTGCCGTTGGCCTTGGCGCGGGTCATCGAGATGTTGACGTGATGGCGGGTAAAGGAGCTGGTGCGCACCTTGATACCGACCTGTAGGGCTTCATCGCCCATATAGGCACCCCAGCTCCAGGCAGCAACGATTACCTGGGTTTTCAAACCGCTGGCGCGCAGGCCCATGGCTTCAGATCCGTAGAACACCATTGGGCGGATATAGGCGCTTTCCAGGTTGTTCTCACGCACAGCGGCGCGGGTGGCTTCGTTGATCTCGTCTTTGCTGAACGGAATCTTCATGCCCATGATGTGGGCCGAGTCGAACAGGCGGTCGGTGTGCGCTTGCAGGCGGAAAATCGCCGTGCCTTGCGGGGTGTTGTAAGCGCGCACGCCTTCGAACACGCCCATGCCGTAGTGCAGGGTATGGGTCAGCACGTGAGTGGTCGCGTTGCGCCACGGCACCAGCTCGCCGTCATACCAGATCACGCCATCACGATCGGCCATCGACATAGTTGCCTGCTCCTCAAACTCGATTGGTACAACATTCGCCGGCCGCTGCGCGTCCGACATCCTGATATTCAGTTCAAACCCAGCTCACGCCAGATGCGCATTACCGTGCGCCGCTCTTCGGCAAACTGCTCACCGCTGACCACCCCAGGCTGCTTTTGCAGGGCCTGGCGGTGCGCCGCCGAGCGGTAAGCCTTGTAGATGTCCTGCAGCAAACGGGCATCTTCGCCCGGTAGCAAGCCGACCCGTTCCAGCCCTTCCAGAATGCGAATATTGTCAGTGAACTCAAGCAATTCCGGGTACTGGCGCGACCAGGCCAGGGCCGCGTATTGCACCATAAATTCAATATCGACGATACCTCCGGCGTCCTGCTTGAGGTCGAACGGCGCGGTGGCCTCGAAGGCATTCGCCGCCGTACCGGCCGCCGTGGCCTTGCTGCCAAGGTTGTCGCGCATCTTCGCGCGCATCTCGCTGACCTCGGTGCGCAGTGTGGCCAGGTCGCGTTCACGCCCCAACACGCCGGCGCGAACAGCCTCGAAGGCCTTGCCGACCCGCGCACAGCCGACCAGTACCCGTGCGCGCACCAACGCCTGGTGCTCCCAGGTCCAGGCCTCGCCCTGCTGATAGCGCTCGAAGGCGCCCAGCGAGCTGACCAGCAGGCCCGCAGCACCCGAAGGTCGCAGGCGCATATCCACTTCATAGAGCTGGCCAGAGTTGGTCTGGGTGGTCAGCAGGTGAATGATGCGCTGACCCAGGCGGTTGAAGAACTGCGCGCCGTCGATGGACTTTTCGCCATCGGTTTCCGCCTGCGAATCGCCATCGTGGATAAACACCAAGTCGAGGTCCGAACCGTGGCCCAGCTCAATGCCGCCGACCTTGCCGTAGCCGACGATAACGAAATCCGGATCACAAATAGTGCCGTCAGGGCGGCGCGGCGCACCGTATTTGCTCACTGTGTGGCGCCAGGCCAGGGCCAGCACCTGATCAAGAATCGCCTCGGCCAGCCAGGTCAGGTAGTCGCTGACCTTCATCAGCGGCAGGGTGCCGGCAATTTCCGAGGCGGCCACACGCAGGCGATGTGCCAGCTTGAAGTGGCGCAGCGCCTCCATCTGCTGCTCCAGGTCTTCCTCGGGAATACGCATCAACCGCTCGCGCAGCTCGGCGGCCAACTCAGGGGCCAGCGGCGGCTTAAATAGACGCCCTTCATTAAGTAACTCATCGAGCAACAGCGGGAAGCGGGTAATCTGCTCGGCAATCCAAGGACTGGCGGCACACAGAGTCAGCAGGCGCTGCAGCGCGCTGGGGTTTTCCGTGAGTAGCACTAGGTAGGCCGAACGCCGCGCCACCGCTTCGATCAGCGGCAGTACGCGCTCCAACACCAAATCCGGATTTTCATGCTCCACCGCTTGCGCCAGCAGGCGCGGAATAAAGGCATCCAAACGCTCGCGACCCAGGCGCTGCATGGCGCGCACCTGATTGCCGTTGCGCAGCCCCGCCAGGCGCTGCCAGGCCGATTGCGGCTCGGCAAAGCCAGCCTCGGCCAACTGTCGGCACGCGGCCTCTTCGTCCTGCACATCCTCCCAGAGCGGCAACCACTCGCAGCCCACGGCCTCTTCGACCGGCTCTCCGCCCTCCTCTTCATCAGGGTCGGCAATCACCTGACGGAAGTGCCAGTCCACCCGACCGCGCCAGTGCATTAGCTGCTCATGAAAGGCCTGCCAAGTGTCGAAGCCCATGATAAAAGCCACACGCGTACGGTCCTGCTCGTTGTCCGGGAGCATCTGCGTCTGCCGGTCATCAATGGCCTGCAGCGCGTGCTCGGCGTAACGCAGAAAGGCATACCCGTCGCGCAGCTCATCGGTCACCGCCGGCGGCAGGTAGCCCTGGTCGCGTAAGGTATTCAGCACGGCGAACAGCGAGCGCTGCTGCAGACTGAGGTCACGGCCACCGTGAATCAGCTGGAAAGCCTGGGCAATAAACTCCACTTCGCGGATGCCGCCAGCGCCGAGCTTGATGTTCTCGGCCATGCCCTTGCGCCGCACTTCCTGCTGGATCAGCTGCTTCATCGCACGCAGCGCTTCAATCGCCGAGAAATCCAGATAACGCCGGTAAACGAAGGGCCGCAGCATCTCCAGCAACTGCGCCCCGGCAACCTGGTCACCACCGACCACCCGCGCCTTGATCATCGCGTAGCGTTCCCAGTCGCGGCCCTGATCTTGGTAGTACTGTTCCAGCGCGTTAAAGCTGAACACCAGCGAACCGGAAGAACCATACGGGCGCAGACGCATGTCCGTACGAAACACAAAGCCATCGACGGTGATCACATCCAGCGCCTTGATCAGTTTCTGGCCAAGACGGATAAAGAACTCCTGATTATCCAGCGGGCGCTTCACCCCTTCGGTCTCGCCACCCTCGGGGTAGCCGAAGATCAGGTCGATATCCGAGGACAGGTTCAGCTCATGGGCACCCAGCTTGCCCATACCCAGAACGACCATGTGCTGCGCCTGGCCGCTGCGCCGGCCGATGGGCGTGCCGAACTGCGTGCAATGACGTGGATAGAGCCACTGATAAGCCAGATCGATACAGGAGTCGGCCAGGTCGGAAAGGTCGCGACAGGTCTCGATAAGGTCAGCCTGCCGGCTGATATCGCGCCAGATAATCCTCAGTTGCTGGCGGTTACGAAAACGACGCAAGCGTCGCCCCAGCTCGTCGTCATCGGCGCACTCCTCCAGCGCCAGGGCCAATTGGCCGCGCAACTCGCCCGCCGCCAGGCTGCGCTCCAACTCACCACTGGCGGCCAGATCGAGCAGCATCTGCGGGTCGCGCAGGCCCTGCTGCACCACGAAATCACTGGCAGCGCCCACCCGCTGCAACGCCTCCAGTCGCGCGTTTGGCCAGCCTGCGAAAGCGGCGGATGCCTCGCTGGAGAGATCGGCAAATGCTTGCTGCAGGGACTGTTCGGCACGCAGTGCGAGGGGTGACAAGGCAGCGGGCAAAGAGGCCAGCGCGGGCAGGCTCATGGTCTATCCTTTTTAGCGGTCTGCCAGTGCAGCGATCAGGAATGGCACCACCCACGCTAGAGCGGGTCGAATCACTGGCAGAAAAATAATTGTAGTTTTACTACCAAAGATTGTATCCAAAAGGCTGAAATCGGCGTCGGAATGTAGTAAAACTACACGCGGCCGGTCCTACCCCCGGTCAATCCAAGAATTCACGCGGCCACTCACGAAGTCGGCCACGAAACCTGGCCTCCGATTCTGGAAGCCTTTCCGCCCTGGAGCAAGCCATGCAAGACCTCGATCCCGTCGAAACCCAGGAATGGCTGGACGCCCTTGAGTCCGTCCTCGATAACGAGGGTGAAGACCGCGCACATTACCTGATGACCCGTATGGGCGAGCTGGCCACCCGCAGTGGTTCGCAGCTGCCGTACGCCATCACCACGCCATACCGCAACACCATCCCGCTGACCCACGAAGCACGCATGCCTGGCGACCTGTTTATGGAACGCCGCATTCGCTCGCTGGTGCGCTGGAACGCGCTGGCCATGGTGATGCGCACCAACCTGAAAGACTCAGACTTGGGCGGTCATATCTCCAGCTTCGCGTCCTCGGCGACCCTGTATGACATCGGCTTCAACTACTTCTTCCAGGCTCCCACCGAGGAGCACGGCGGCGACCTGATCTTCTTCCAGGGCCACGCATCGCCCGGCGTTTACGCCCGTGCCTTTATGGAAGGTCGCATCAGCGAAGACCAGATGAACAACTTCCGTCAGGAAGTCGATGGCAAGGGCCTGTCGTCCTACCCACACCCCTGGCTGATGCCGGATTTCTGGCAGTTCCCAACTGTTTCCATGGGCCTGGGCCCGATTCAGGCGATCTACCAGGCGCGCTTTATGAAGTACCTGGAAGCGCGCGGCTTTATCCCGGCCGGCAAGCAGAAGGTCTGGTGCTTTATGGGCGACGGCGAGTGCGACGAGCCGGAATCCCTCGGCGCCATCTCCCTGGCTGGCCGCGAGAAGCTGGACAACCTGATCTTCGTCATCAACTGCAACCTGCAGCGCCTCGACGGCCCGGTACGCGGCAACGGCAAGATCATCCAGGAACTCGAAGGCGTGTTCCGTGGCGGCGGCTGGAACGTCAACAAAGTGGTCTGGGGCCGCTTCTGGGATCCACTGCTGGCCAAGGATGTCGACGGCATCCTGCAGCGTCGCATGGACGAAGTCATCGACGGCGAGTACCAGAACTACAAAGCCAAAGACGGCGCGTTCGTCCGTGAACACTTCTTCAATACGCCTGAACTCAAGGCGATGGTTGCCGATCTGTCCGACGACGAGATCTGGAAGCTCAACCGTGGCGGCCACGACCCGTATAAGGTCTATGCGGCCTACCACCAAGCGGTCAACCACAAAGAGCAGCCGACCGTGATCCTGGCCAAGACCGTCAAGGGCTATGGCACCGGCGCAGGCGAAGCCAAGAACACCGCGCACAACACCAAGAAGGTCGATGTCGAAAGCCTCAAGCATTTCCGCGACCGCTTCGACATCCCGGTCAAAGATGAAGAGCTGGAAAACCTGCCCTTCATCAAACCGGAAGAAGGCAGCGCCGAAGCCCGCTACCTGAGCGAGCGCCGCGCAGCACTGGGCGGCTTCGTGCCGCAACGTCGCGCCAAAAGTTTCAGCATTCCAACGCCGCCGCTGGATACCCTCAAGGCCATCCTCGATGGTTCGGGCGATCGCGAAATCTCCACCACCATGGCCTTCGTGCGCATCCTCGCGCAACTGGTCAAGGACAAGGACATCGGCTCGCGCATCGTTCCAATCATCCCGGACGAAGCGCGCACCTTTGGTATGGAAGGCATGTTCCGCCAGCTCGGTATCTACTCCTCGGTCGGCCAGTTGTATGAGCCGGTGGATAAAGACCAAGTGATGTTCTATCGCGAGGACAAGAAGGGCCAGATCCTCGAGGAAGGCATCAACGAAGCTGGCGCCATGAGCTCGTTTATTGCGGCTGGTACTTCGTACTCCAGCCACAACCAGCCGATGCTGCCGTTCTACATCTTCTATTCGATGTTCGGCTTCCAGCGCATTGGTGACCTGGCCTGGGCCGCTGGCGACAGCCGCACCCGTGGCTTCCTCATCGGCGGCACCGCCGGCCGCACCACGCTGAACGGCGAAGGTCTGCAGCACGAGGACGGTCACAGCCACATGCTGGCGGCGACCATCCCCAACTGCCGCACCTATGATCCGACCTACGGCTATGAGCTGGCGGTGATCATTCAGGACGGCATGAAGAAGATGACCGAAGAGCAGCAGGACGTCTTCTACTACATCACCGTGATGAACGAGTCCTACCAGCAGCCGGCCATGCCGGCGGGCGTTGAGGACGGCATCATCAAGGGCATGTACCTGCTCGAAGAGGACAAGAAGGAAGCCGCGCACCACGTGCAGCTCCTCGGCTCTGGCACCATCCTGCGTGAAGTGCGCGAAGCAGCAAAAATTCTGCGTGACGAGTTCAACGTCGCGGCAGACGTGTGGAGCGTGACCAGCTTCAACGAGTTGCGCCGTGACGGCCTGGCCGTGGAACGCAGCAACCGTCTGCACCCTGGCCAAAAACCCAAGCAGACCTACGTGGAGAAGTGCCTGAACGGCCGTCAGGGCCCGGTCATTGCTTCGACCGACTACATGAAACTGTTCGCCGAACAGATTCGTCAGTGGGTTCCGAGCAAGGAATTCAAAGTCCTTGGCACCGACGGTTTCGGTCGCAGCGACAGCCGCAAGAAACTGCGCCACTTCTTTGAAGTGGACCGCAACTGGGTTGTTCTGGCGGCCCTGGAAGCACTTGCCGACCGCGGTGATATCGAACCGAAAGTGGTGGCCGAGGCCATCGCCAAGTTCGGTATCAACCCGGAAAAACTCAACCCACTGGACTGCTAAGGAGCGAAACGATGAGTGAATTGATTCGCGTACCCGACATCGGTGGTGGTGAGGGTGAAGTAATTGAGCTGATGGTGAAAGTCGGCGACCGTATCGAAGCTGACCAGAGCGTACTGACGCTGGAGTCGGACAAGGCCAGTATGGAAATTCCTGCGCCGAAAGCCGGCGTGGTGAAAAGCCTGAAAGTGAAGCTGGGTGACACGCTGAAAGAAGGCGACGAACTGCTGGAGCTGGAAGTAGAAGGCGCTACCGAAGCAGCACCGGCGGTGGCAGCTGCTGAAGCGCCCAAAGCCGCTGCAGCTGAAACGCCCGCAACACCTGCCGCACCTGCGCCGGCCGCACAGGCGAGCAGCAGCGTGCAGGACGTGCATGTGCCGGATATCGGCTCAGACGGCAAAGCCAAGGTCATCGAAATCCTGATCAAGGTCGGCGATACAGTCGAAGTCGACCAATCGCTGATCACCCTGGAGTCGGACAAAGCCAGCATGGAAATTCCCTCGCCGGCTGCCGGAGTGGTGGAAAGCATCAACGTCAAACTGGAAGACGAAGTCGGCACTGGTGACTTTATCCTCAAGCTGAAAGTGGCCGGCGCCGCTGCGGCACCAGCTGCGGCCGCAGAGCCAGCACCAGCACAGGCCGCCGCACCCGCAAACGATGTGCATAAGGTTCCAGCCGGCGCGCATCCGGCGGTCGCCGCCGAAGTCAGCGCGATTGCCTCTCTGGCAGCAGCGGCCGCAAGCGTTTCCGCCGCGCCTAAGCGCGACGGTGCCAAGGTTCATGCAGGCCCGGCTGTACGTCTGCTGGCACGTGAGTTCGGTGTCGAGCTGTCGGTCATATCGGGCACCGGGCCGAAAGGCCGCATCCTCAAAGAGGACGTGCAGGCTTACGTCAAAGCGATGATGCAGAAGGCTAAGGAAGCCCCAGCTGCCGGCGCAACCGGTGGCGCAGGTATCCCACCGATCCCGGTGGTGGACTTCAGCAAGTTTGGTGAAATCGAAGAAGTGGCGATGACCCGCCTGATGCAGGTCGGTGCCAATAACCTGCATCGCAGCTGGCTCAATGTGCCGCACGTGACCCAGTTCGACTCGGCTGACATTACCGAACTGGAAGCCTTCCGCGTCGCGCAGAAAGCCGTGGCTGAAAAAGCCGGGGTCAAACTTACTGTACTGCCACTGCTACTCAAAGCCTGCGCCTTCCTGCTCAAGGAGCTGCCGGACTTCAACAGCTCACTGGCGCCGAGTGGCAAAGCGATCATCCGCAAGAAATACGTGCACATCGGCTTTGCCGTGGACACCCCGGACGGCCTGCTGGTACCGGTGATCAAGAACGTCGATCAGAAGAGCCTACTGCAGCTGGCTGCGGAAGCGGCTGCATTGGCTGAGAAAGCCCGCAGCAAGAAGCTTTCGGCTGATGAAATGCAGGGCGCTTGTTTCACCATCTCCAGCCTCGGCCACATTGGCGGCACCGGCTTTACGCCGATCGTCAACGCGCCGGAAGTAGCGATTCTCGGTGTCAGCAAGGCAACCATTCAACCGGTCTGGGATGGCAAAGCCTTCCAGCCCAAGCTGATGCTGCCGCTGTCGTTGTCCTACGACCACCGGGTGATCAACGGCGCCGCTGCGGCGCGCTTCACCAAGCGCCTGGGTGACGTACTGGCGGACATCCGCACCATGCTGCTGTAACGCATCAACTTTCGAGCAGCCACGCTCGTACACTCGACCCCGCCCTGTTAGGCGGGGTTTTTTTTAGATTTAAGCCAGCGGAACCATGGGAGGCGATCAGCCTTTCTGCAGATTACGGATCAGAAAGCTCAGGGCCTTGGCCAGTTCGGCAGCGCCCTTGTGATCGCGCACTATGGTCAGCATTGGGCTGCCGTCGTTGGGGTTGTGCAGCACGCAGCTGATGCCGCTAGTGGGACACTCGTAACGCACGAAAGGATCGACGCCAAACAGCGACACCCGCTGGTTGCGTACAGCAATATCGGTACCCTGCTGGCCACGGGTTTCTTCACGCAGCAACAGCTCGCCAGACTCACCCTGACGCAGCTGATAAGTCAGGTCCTGACGCTGCGCCTGGCCGACCTGATAGGCGGCGCGCAGGGCGTAGGTTTTCAGCAGATCATTGCAGTGCGCCAACAGCGCCTGACGGTCGTTCTGAGTCAGATAGAGGCGTTTCAGTTCGAGCAGATAATTGCCCTGCTCGGCGCTGCTCAGCCCCGTATCAAGCTCAGCGGCGAATACCGTCGAGGTGGTCATACAGCTACTCAGTAGCACTGCGGATATTAGTTTTCTTGTCAGTCGCAATTGCATGATGCACCCTTACCCGACGCTATATATGAAGTGAGTCGATTGCCGCTCCGATCAGCATACTGGAAGCCAGCCTCCGAATGAAAAGCCATCCCGATGCCGCGAGTCGTTTAGCGGCCGAGGTTGTGACGCAGTTGCCAGTGCCCTCGCGCCTTGGCTTGCTGCGTTTCGAGCGCTTGAATGAAGCCAGCTGGACGCTGCTGTACCTCGACGCGGGCTGCGAACAACAGTTTGGTCTGCCGGCTCAGGAGCTCTGCTCACTGCTCGATGCGCCCTATGCCAGCCTGATGGAACCCGCGGCTCGCCATCAGTTGCACGACAGCATTGCGCAACAACTTACCGAACGTACGCACTACAGCGTGCAGTACCGCCTGCACACCCCGCGCGGCAGTCTGACACTGATGGAAGTGGGCGAAGCCTTCAAACAACGCGGCCGACACTTGCTGCGCGGCTATCTGCTGGTGATGAATGAGCAGAGCGCACCCTCGCCGCAGACCCTCGAGCTGTACCAGCGCAGCCAGGCCGAACTGCAGGCCCAGCAGCGGCGCACCCAGGCCCAGCAGCAGTTGATTGTCACTCTGGCACGCCATCACTACGGCGACACTGACCCCTTGCGCGAAGCCGCCGAGCTGATCAGCAAAAGCGCCTGTGAGCTGTATGGAGTCAGCCGTGTCGGCATCTGGAACCTCAATCAGCACATGCTGCAATCGGTGGCCCTGTACCAACAGGACCAGGGCCAGCATGTAGACCAGGCCGATATCGATGCCAGTCCCTACCCCGCCTATTTGCAGGCGCTGCACAGCGGCCGGGCCCTGGACGCGCATGACGCACACCACGACCCACGCACCTGCGAGCTGAGCAGCAGTTACCTGCAGCCCATGGGTATCAACGCCATGCTCGATGCCAGCATCCGCATCGCGGGCGAAGTAGTGGGGGTGCTGTGCCTGGAACATACCGGCGCGCCGCGCACCTGGCAGGCCGATGAGATTGCCTTTGCCGGCGAGCTGGCCGATCAGTATGCGCAGGTGCTGGCCAACCAGCAGCGGCGCTCGGCGACCAACGCCCTTTACCTGTTCCAGCGCGCCGTCGAGCAGAGCTCCAGCGCCTTTATCCTGCTCGACCGCGACGGCCTGGTGGAATACGTCAATCCGAGTTTTACCGCCATCACCCTGTACAGCGCCAACGAAGTGCAGGGCCGCCGCCTCTCCGAAATCCCCGCCCTGGAAAACCTCAGCGACCTGTTGTTCGATGCCAGCTCCAGCCTAGCCGAACACAATAGCTGGCAGGGTGAGTTCAAGAGCAGGCGTAAGAACCTCGACCCTTACTGGGGCCAGCTATCACTGTCCAAGGTGCATGCCGACGATGGCAACCTGACCCACTACATCGGCATCTACGAAGACGTTACCGCGAGCAAGCAGGCACAGCAGCATATTGAGCGCCTGGCCTTTCGTGACAACCTCACCGGCCTGGGCAACCGCTACGCCTTTATCCGATCGCTGGAGGGCCACTTCAGCGAACATTCAGGCAAACCGATCAGCCTGCTGCTGGTGGACATCGACAATTTCAAGCGGATCAACGACAGCCTCGGCCATCAGACTGGCGATAAACTGCTGGTCAGCCTGGCGCGCCGCTTGCGCAATACCTTGCACCCCAGCAGTGTGCTGGCGCGCTTTGCCAGCAATGAATTTGCGGTAATGCTCGACGCCAACCAGGCCGACAGCGAGCAGGTGGCACAGAAGCTCCTGCACACGTTGGACAAGCCGCTGTTTGTCGACAACCAACTAATCAGCGTCACCGGCTCCATCGGCCTGGCCTGTGCGCCCGAGCATGGCGACGACCCACAGACCCTGATGAAACACACTGGCCTGGCCCTGCATAAAGCCAAGGCCAACGGCAAAAATCAGCTGCAGGTGTTTACCGATGTGCTGAATGCCGAGGCGCACTACAAGCTGTTCGTCGAGAGCAATTTGCGCCGCGCGTTGATGCAGAATGAACTGGAAGTCTTCTACCAGCCCAAGCTGTGCCTGAAGAGCGGCCGGCTGCTGGGCCTGGAAGCGCTGCTGCGCTGGCACCACCCGGACAAGGGCATGATCAGCCCGGACAAGTTTATCAGCGTGGCGGAAGAAACCGGCCTGATCATCCCCATCGGCAAATGGGTTACCCGCCAGGCCTGCCGCATGAGTAAACAGTTGATCGCCATTGGCCACACGCCACTGCAGATGGCCATCAACCTGTCGCCCAAACAGTTCTCCGATCCGGACCTGGTCGGCGAGATCGCCGCCATTCTCCATGAAGAGCAACTCGATCCGGCCCTGCTCGAACTGGAGCTGACGGAAAGCCTGCTGCTGGAAGCCACCGACGACACCCGCCACCAGCTCAGCCGCCTGAAAAGCCTGGGCCTGACCTTGGCCATGGACGACTTCGGCACCGGCTACTCCTCGCTCAGCTACCTGAAGAAATTCCCCATCGACGTGATCAAGATCGATCGCAGCTTTATCAAGGACATCCCGGAGAATCAGGACGACATGGAAATCACCTCAGCGGTGATCGCCATGGCGCACAACCTGAAACTCAAGGTGGTGGCCGAAGGTATCGAAACCGCCGCGCAGCTGGGCTTTCTCCGCCGTCAGCAATGCGATATCGGTCAGGGCTACCTGTTCGACAAACCCATCGCCGGCCGCGACCTGCTGGAAAGCCTCAAGCGTTATCCGAACAGGGGCTAGCCGGCTGTAACAAGCCTGGGCTTTAACGGTCTATGACACACATGCTTCTGCTGAGGAAATGGCTCATGGTTCTGCGTTCGCAAATTCTCGCCCACAAACTCGAACTGCCCAGCGCCGAGCAAGCCCTGCCCGGCCGAGCCGAAGCCATGGCAGTGCCCGCTGCGCATTTCGTCAATGGCAACTCACTACAAGGGCCATTCCCAGCGGGCCTTGAGCAGGCGGTGTTTGCCATGGGGTGTTTCTGGGGCGCCGAACGGCGCTTCTGGCAGCAACCGGGCGTGTGGAGCACGGCGGTCGGCTATGCCGGCGGCCATACGCCGAACCCGACCTATGACGAAACCTGCTCGGGCCTGACCGGCCACACCGAAGTGGTATTGGTGGTGTTCGACCCAAAGCTCACCAGCTATGCCGCCCTGCTGAAAGTCTTCTGGGAGGCGCACAACCCGACCCAGGGCATGCGCCAGGGTAACGACATGGGCAGCCAGTACCGCTCGGCAATTTACTGTTACGGGGCAGAGCAACTGGCCGCAGCGCAAAGCAGCCAAACGCAGTTTCAGGTCGAGCTGGAAAAATCCGGTTTCGGAGCGATCACCACTGAAGTACGTGAGGCTCCACCGTTCTATTACGCCGAGGCTTATCACCAGCAGTATCTGGCAAAGAATCCAGGTGGTTATTGCGGGTTAGGTGGCACAGGCGTGTGTCTGCCGATATGAGCGGAACCCGCAGGGTGATAGCCGAGTCGATTGTTTATCGAACCTGCGGGAGTTTGCCCCATGGAACTAAGCAAAATCGCTAGCGCGGTTTCCGCCGCCAACGCCAGCCAGGCGTCGGCACAGATGTCGCTGCTAATCCTGCAAAAAACCCTGCAGCTGCAAGCCGAGAGCGCCGCCGGCTTGATTCAGAGCATCGCCCCGGTCAGCGCGCCGAGCAATCCACCCAACCTGGGCAACAGCGTGGATATAAGCGTCTAGCCTCATCAGATCCCACGCAGACCAGCCAATGGCGCCTGACAGCTAACGCTCCAGGCTGGCGGCTTCTTGAGCTTGCACTGGCGCGCCGTGCCGCCAATTTTTCAACACCCCGGCAACCCGATAACCGCGCCAACCGATCATGCGCGTGGCAGTCAACACCCCCGCCATCAGGGCACCGCCAACCCCGGCGGTCACCGTATCGGCGCCGGTCAGATACAGGCCCTTGATCGGCGTCTGGCTGTGAATCCAGTGCTGCTCGAAACGCTCAACCGTGTGGTCGATACCATAGATCTCACCCTGCTCGTTCCACTGGTACCACTCGGTAGACAGCGGCGTGCCTAGCTCGCAGAAGTCCAGTGCGCCGCGTAGTTGCGGCTGGTGCTGGTAAAGGGTTTCCAGCAGTTGCTCGGTGAGCTGCGCCTTGAAGGCCTCGTAGTCGGCGCCGCGCTTGCCCCAGGTCGTGCCTTTCCACTGGGCGAACCACTGCGGCTGGGTCGGCGCAACGATTTCCACCGTTGCCTTGTTCGGGTAATGCGCATCCCAGGCCGGGTCCTTGGCCGAGGGGAAGCTGATATAGATCAGCGGCATCGCCGGGTTCTGTCCGGCCATAAAGCTGCTGACGTTGTGGTCGTGATCATGGGTCGGGTAGACCCAGTAGTTGGTCTTCGGCAGCTTCAGCTCGGCGGCGCTGCCCTTGAAGCCGGCGTACAGGCACAGGGTGGCGGCCGACAGTTTGACCTTGGGCAGTTGCTCCAGCAGGCCATACTCGCTGGCCACCTGATGGTCGAGCAGGCGGCTATAGGTTGGCACCAGGCCGGCGCAGCTGACGATCTGTGGCGCGCGAATCTCGAAACCATCCTTTTGCATGCGCACGCCCACCGCGCGGCCTTTCTCCACCAGAATCTTGTCGACCCCAGCATAGGTGAACACCTGGCCGCCGGCCGCTTCGATCACCGGGATGATGGTTTCGGAAATCTTTATCGCGCCGCCCACCGGGTAGTTGCCGCCAGTGATGTAGTGCTTGGCGACCATGGCGTGCATGACGAAGGCGGCCTCAGCCGGTGGCAGACCGTAGTCACCCCACTGCGCGGTGAGCACACCGATCAGTTCCTGGTTATCAGTCAGGCCTTCGAGCACTTCGCGGGTGGTCTTGAAGAAGTAATCCGGCAACCACAACCGACGCAGCTTGCTATAAAGCATGCCCAGTGAACGTGGCAGCGCTTGCCCGGCGAAGAAGCGCGGCACCTTGGTGCTGACCTCGCTAAGCAGGTCGACATAACGCTCAAGCACCGCTGCTTCATCGGGGAAGTGGCGCAACATTTCGGCCTTGAACTCCTCGCGCCCGGCCACGTAGTCGTAGGTCTTATCGCCAATGACGATGCGGTCATAGTGGGCATCCATCGGCGCCCATTCGAGCTTGCCGTCAGAAATCACATCGAAGATCCGGCGGATCGCCGACCAGGGTTTGTGCACCTCGCCGATGTAGTGCACGCCCACATCCCACTCGTAGCCTTCGCGCTCATAGCTGTGGGTGTAACCGCCCGCAGTGTAGTGCTGCTCCAGCACGCACACACGCTTGCCGAGTTTGGCCAGCAGCGCCGCAGCGGTCAGCCCGCCAATGCCGGAGCCGATGATGATGGCGTCGTAATCACCCTGGACCAGGCGCGGACGGAAGCGGGTACCGGTGCGTTTCATGGGAAGCTCCTGCGTTATTCTTGTTATGCAATTATTTGCATACTAGGCTGCAAGTAGAACCCATGCAACTTTTTGCATAATCCGTATACTGCTGCGCACTTATAATAGCCGCCGGTGAAACCCGCCTATGTCGCTCAAGCACGCCATCCTTATCCTCCTGGAAAGCGAACCCGGCAGCGGCTACGACCTGCTTAAGCGCTTCAAGGATGGCCTCGGCTACTTCTGGAACGCCAAGCACCAACAGGTCTACCTGGAGCTGAAAAAACTCAGTGAAGCCGGTTGGCTGGAGTTCGAAGCGCAGGCCCAGGACACCCGTCCGGACAAGAAGAACTACCGCCTGACCCCCGCCGGCCACGCCGAGCTGCTGCGCTGGTTGGGCGAGCCGGTGCAGCCGAACAAGATCAACGATGCGCTGCTGGTGAAGTTGTACGCGGGCGCGCATACCTCGCTGGATAACCTGCGCGAGGAAATGAGTCGGCATGTGGCCGTGCACCGCAAGACCCTGGACAGCCTGCTGAGCATCGAGCGCGACTACCAGGCCCTGCCCACCGAGCAACGCAAGGCACTGCGCCTGCCCTACCTGACCCTGCGCCGCGGCATTCTCGGCGAACAGTCCTGGCTGGCCTGGGCAGATGAGGTCGAACAGGAGCTGCGGCAGCACTAAGCGCCGCAGAACTTATTGCAGATACTGCCAGCTGATAGGCAAACCGCTAGACTGCAAGCCAATAGCCACCAGTGCCGATACCCGCATGCCAGCGACCTCCGCCTACATATCCCCCGATCAACTGTGCGTCGGCCTGTATATCCAGCTCGAACTGGCCTGGTGGGAACACAACTTTGCCTTCAGCAACTTCAAGATCAAGGATGACGCGCAGATCAGTGCCTTGCGCGCTCTGGGCCTGGAGCGTTTGCGCTACGACCCGACACGCAGTGATTGCCCGCCGCTGGCCGCTGACACGACCCAAATTGCGGCCGAGCCCGTAACAGCGCCAACGCTAAGCCCCCAGCAGCAAGCCAGCCAGGCTCGCGCGGAAAAGCTCAAGGCGCTGCGCAAGCGTCTGGCGGAAGTGGACCGCAAGTTTGTCCAGGCCAGTCAGCAGGTCAAAACGCTGAACCAGACCCTGCGCAGCCGCCCGGAAGATGCCATCAAACAGGCCGGAGAGATTGTCGGCGCGATGGTCGAAACCCTGCTCGGCGGCAGCGGCGTGGTGCTGCACAGCATCAACAGCAAGGCCGCCGAAGACAGCTATTTCCATTCACTGAATGTCACCGTGCTGGCCCTGCTGCTCGGTCGCCAACTCGGCCTGGACAGCGAGGACTGCCATATCCTCGGTCTCGGCGCGCTGCTGCATGATGTCGGCAAGCTGGAAGTACCAAGCAAGGTGCTGCTGAAAAGCGAGCCGCTGACCCGCCCGGAACAACAGCTGCTGCAACTGCACTGCGAATTCGGGCTGCGCATGGGCCAGAAGCTGATGCTCGATGATGAGGTGCTGCGCATCATCAACGAGCACCATGAGTACTGCGACGGCAGCGGCTACCCACGCCAGCTGCGCGAGGCCGCCATCGGCCGGCTAAGCCGCCTGGTATGCATCGCCAACCAGTTCGACAACCTGTGTAACCCGCTCAACCCGCGCGATGGTCTCAGCCCGCACGAAGCGCTGGCACTGATGTTCAAGCAATACAGTGCGCGCTTCGATGCGGTGGCGCTAAAGGCCTTTATCCGGGTGATGGGCATCTATCCGCCAGGCTGCCTGGTGCAGCTGGACGACCAGCGCTACGGCCTGGTACTGGGCATGAACCCCAGCCAACCGCTGAAGCCGACGCTGATTGTCTACGATGCCGCAGTGCCCAAGAACGAGGCGCTGATCATCGATCTGGAGCAGGAACCGCGCCTAAGCATCGCCGCCGGCCTGCGCCCAGCCCAGCTACCGCGCGAAGCGCTGGAATACCTTAATCCGCGTCAGCAGCTGAGCTACTTTGTCGAGCCGGCCAAAGGTCGCTAACCAGCGCTGCTTTCCTCGATCAACCAATCCATGCGCCAGCCACCCTGGCTTTGCCCGAGCAGTTGGGCCAGCCAGGGCAGGATTTGTTTGAGTTCGTCTTCCAGGCCCCATGGCGGGTTGCTGATCACCAGGCCAGAGCCGTTGAGGCGCGCGGCTTCGTCGGTGGAGTGCACGTAAAGCTCCACCCGCAGCAGCTTGGGCGCCTTGCTCTTTTGCAGGTCGCTGTAGAAACGGCGTAACTGGCGCAGGTCTTTGATCGGGTACCAGATCGCCACCACCGCCTGGCGCATGCGGCCGATGGCTTCGCTCAGCGACTGGGCGCAGCGTTCCATCTCATCCACCTGCTCAAACGGCGGGTCGATCAGCAGCAGTGCGCGCTTCTCGCGGGTCGGCAGCAGGGCGCGCGGCACGTACCAGCCTTCACCCAAGTGCACCGCAACGCGGCGGTCGCCGTGCATGTTTTCCTTGAGCAGGCGGCCGTCTTCCGGGTGCTTCTCATTCAGGTGCAAACGGTCCTGTTCGCGAGTCAGCAGGCGCGCCAGCTCCGGCGAGCCTGGGTAATGGCGCAACTCGCCATCCGGGTTCATCGCCCGGATCACTTCCAGATAGTCCAGCAGCGGGTCCGGCACATCCGTGGCCTGCCACAACCGCGCGATGCCTTCCAGCCACTCGCCGGTACGGCTGGCCTGGTCGCCGCGCAGGTCATACAGGCCAATGCCGGCATGGCTGTCGAGGTAGGCGAACGGCGCCTCCTTGCGTGACAGCAGGGCAATCAGACGACTGAGGACATAGTGTTTCAGCACATCGGCATGGTTGCCGGCATGGAAGGCGTGGCGGTAGTTCATTTGGGCGAGCTCCTGTGGCCGCACAGTTTAACAGGCCGTCCTGAGCCCGACAGCCGCATTTGCCCGAGGGCCTCGTCAAGGGTTAGGGTGTCTCGCCACCCAGACCAAGCCAAGGAGAACGGCATGTCATTGCAAGCGCTATTGGGTATCGAGCTGCCCCTGATCCAGGCCCCCATGGCCGGCGTACAGAACCACAGGCTGGCCGCAGCCGTATCGAATACCGGCGCGCTTGGCTCACTGCCCTGCGCCATGCTCGACGCGGACGGCTTGCGCAAGGAGCTGCAGGCCCTGACTGGGGCAACCCGCAAGCCCTATAACCTGAACTTCTTCTGCCACACCCCACCACCTGTTGATAACGCACGTGCAATCACCTGGCGCGAGGCGCTGAGCCCCTACTACGCCGAGCTGGACATTGACCCCGCAAGTATCGCCAGTGGCCCTGGCCGTCTACCGTTCAGTGCCGAGATGGCCGACTTGCTGGATGAGTTTCGCCCG
Source organism: Pseudomonas sp. EA_35y_Pfl2_R111 (assembly GCF_963970955.1). Classification (NCBI taxonomy): domain Bacteria; kingdom Pseudomonadati; phylum Pseudomonadota; class Gammaproteobacteria; order Pseudomonadales; family Pseudomonadaceae; genus Pseudomonas; species Pseudomonas sp. EA_35y_Pfl2_R111. The sequence goes on from NZ_CAXAOM010000001.1 coordinate 1,421,496, forward strand.
GCGGTAGTGAGTTTTCACTTCGGCCTGCCCTCGGCCGAGCTGCTGGCGCGGGTCAAGGCCTGCGGGGCCAAGGTGTTGGGCTCTGCGACCACGGTGGAGGAAGCGCTGTGGCTGCAGGACAACGGTGCCGATGCAATCATCGCCCAGGGCCTGGAAGCCGGCGGCCATCGCGGCATGTTTCTCAGCGACGAGTTGAGCAGTCAGCTCAGCACCTTCGCCCTGTTGCCGCAGATCGTCCAGGCGGTGCGCCTGCCAGTGATTGCCGCCGGCGGCATCGCCGACGCCCAAGGCGTGCGTGCCGCCATGACCCTCGGCGCGGCTGGGGTGCAGATCGGCACCGCCTACCTGTGCTGCGATGAGGCCAGCACCAGCGCCATCCACCGCGCCGCCCTGCACAGCCCGGCGGCGCAGCACACGGCCCTGACCAACCTGTTTAGCGGCCGACCGGCGCGCGGCATCGTTAACCGGGTGATGCGCGAACTGGGGCCAATTAGCCCACTGGCACCGGCATTCCCCTTGGCCACAGCGGCCATTGCACCGCTGCGTGCCAAAGCGGAAAGCCTGGGCAGTGGCGACTTTTCACCACTCTGGGCCGGGCAGAATGTCAGTGGTTGCAAGCCCATCGGCGCAGCTGAACTGACCCGCGAGCTGGCTCAAGGTTTGACCCAGTAAGTACGACCGCGACTGCACAACCTCGTAGGGTGGATGACGTCTTTTTCATCCACCATCGCGATCTGGTGGATGGATAAAGCGCCATCCACCCTACTCGATCGCTCCGGCCCCACCCGCAGTTATCACGCTTATTGATAGTGCTGGGAGCCGCACCCGCGGCTGCTTAGAATCTGTTTCGGATCTCGCGAGCTAGAGCGAGACAAGGCAAAAGCAGGCGAGGAAGCGGAGTTTACGAGCTGTAAGTGAGCATTCCGAGCCTGTTTTTAACGCAGTATCGCCGACGCGCAGCAGAGACGAGACAGGTTCTAGACTCGGCGCATCGCCACCGGAGGCACACCCATGTCCGAGTCCCTGCTCAGTTCCCGCAACCTGGCCTTTGAGCTGTATGAAGTGCTGGACGCCGAAGGCCTGACCCAGCGCGAGCGCTTCGCCGAGCACAGCCGCGAAACCTTTGATGCGGCCATCGACACAGCCCGCAGCATCGCCGAGAACCTGTTTGCCCCGCACAACCGCAAGAATGACGAACATGAGCCGGAGTATGTCGACGGCGCCGCGGTACTGATCCCCGAGGTCAAACCGGCAGTGGACGCCTTCCTAGAAGCCGGCTTTCTCAATGCCACTCGTGAGTTCGACGTCGGCGGCATGCAGCTGCCCAACCTGCTGTCGCAGGCCTGCTTCGCGCATTTCCAGTCGGCCAACGCGGCGACCACGTCCTACCCATTTCTGACCATGGGCGCGGCTAACCTGATCGAGGCATTCGGCAGCGATGAGCAGAAACAGCGCTTTCTGCAACCGATGATCGACGGGCGTTTCTTCGGTACCATGGCGCTGACCGAACCGCATGCCGGCTCCTCGCTGTCGGATATTCGCACCCGCGCCGAACCAGCCGAAGACGGCACCTACCGACTCAAGGGCAACAAGATCTTTATCTCCGGTGGCGACCATCCACTGTCGGAAAACATCGTGCATATGGTGCTGGCCAAGCTGCCGGACGCCCCCGCCGGGGTAAAAGGCATCAGCCTGTTTATCGTGCCGAAGTTTCTGGTCAACGCTGACGGCAGCCTGGGCCCGCGCAACGACGTGGTATTGGCCGGTTTGTTCCACAAGATGGGCTGGCGCGGCACCACCTCCACCGCATTGAATTTCGGTGACAGCGGCGGTTGCATCGGCTACTTGGTGGGCAAGCCGCACCATGGTCTGGCCTATATGTTCCAGATGATGAACGAGGCGCGCATCGGCGTCGGCATGGGCGCGGTGATGCTCGGCTATGCCGGCTACCTGTACTCGCTCGACTACGCCCGCCATCGCCCGCAAGGGCGCCTGCCGGACGGCAAAGACCCAACCTCCGGCCAGGTGGCGATCATCGAGCACGCCGACGTGCGGCGCATGCTGCTGACCCAGAAGGCCTACGTGGAAGGCTCCTTCGACCTCGGCCTGTACGCCGCGCGGCTGTTCGACGACACCCAGACCCTGGAGACCGAGGAAGAACGGCGCATTGCCCTGGAACTGCTCGATCTGCTCACCCCGATCGTCAAATCCTGGCCGTCTGAGTTCTGCCTCAAGGCCAACGAGCTGGCGATTCAGATTCTCGGCGGCCACGGCTACACCCGCGACTACCCGGTGGAGCAGTACTACCGTGATAACCGCCTGAATCCGATCCACGAAGGCACCCACGGCATCCAGTCGCTCGACCTGCTCGGGCGTAAGGTGTCGATGAATGGCGGCGCGGCGCTCAAACAGCTGCTCAAACTGATCCACGGCACCTGCCAGCGCGCCGAAGCCCATGCCTCGTTGACCGCCCTGCGCCAGCCGCTGGAGCAACTGCTGGCGCGCCTGCAAACCGTAACCCTGGCGCTGCTCGGCGACCTGATGAGCGGCAAGGTCAACCAGGGCCTGGCCAACTCGGCGCTGTACCTGAAGGTCTTCGGGCATATGGTGATTGGCTGGCGCTGGCTGGAACAGGCGATCCGCGCAGAGGAAGGCCTGGCCCGACTCAATAACGGCGAGGGCAATACTGCCGATGCCGACTTTTATCAGGGCAAGCTACAGGCCGCGCGTTACTTCCTGACCTGGGAAGTGCCGAGCTGCCACCACGACCTGGCCATCCTCGAAGCCCGCGACGATACATGTCTGGGCATGCAGGACGCCTGGTTCTAAACCTGCAGTCGCACTGTAGTTGTCGCCAGACGCCCCGCTAAACGCGGGGCGTTTTTTTTGAGCGGGGCTCGAAGGCAGCGGTTAGAATCTCTGGCACGCGCCATGCATAGTGGCACGTTCACCAACCCGCACGGAGTACGCGCCTTGGATGCCAGCACCATCAACAACCTGTTTTTGATCGGTGGCTTGCTGGTGGCAATGAGCATTCTGGTCAGCGCGTTCGGCTCGCGCTTCGGCATCCCGATTCTGGTGATCTTTCTCGGCGTGGGTATGCTCGCCGGCACCGATGGCCCGGGCGGCATCATCTTCGACAACTACCCGCTGGCTTACCTGGTGGGCAACTTGGCGTTGGCTATCATCCTCCTCGATGGCGGTATGCGCACACGGGTATCGAGTTTTCGCGTGGCCTTGTGGCCGTCCCTCTCACTGGCCACCGTCGGTGTGCTGATAACTGCCGGCCTCACCGGCGTGGCTGCGGCATGGTTGTTCAAGCTGACCTGGATGGAAGGCCTGCTGATCGGCGCCATCGTCGGTTCCACCGATGCCGCGGCGGTGTTTTCCCTGCTTGGCGGGCGCGGCCTCAACGAGCGGGTCAGCGCCACCCTGGAAATCGAGTCCGGCAGCAACGACCCGATGGCGGTATTTCTTACCGTGACCCTGATCGCCATGCTCGGCAGCGGCCAACAAGGGCTGAGCTGGGATCTGCTGCTGCAGTTGCTGCTGCAATTCGGCACCGGCGCGTTGCTCGGCCTGGGCGGCGGCTGGTTGCTGCTCAACCTGGTCAACCGGATGGAATTGGCCAACGGCCTCTACCCTTTGCTGGTGGTCAGCGGCGGGCTGATTATTTTTGCCGTAACCAACGCGATTGGCGGCAGTGGCATTCTGGCAATCTACCTGTGCGGCCTGCTATTGGGCTACAAACCGATCCGCTCACGCCATGGCATTTTGCATATGCTCGACGGCCTGGCCTGGTTGGCGCAGATCGGCATGTTCTTGGTACTGGGCTTGCTGATCACCCCCAGTGAGCTGCTGCCGATTGCCCTGCCAGCCTTGATCTTGGCGCTGTGGATGATCCTGTTTGCCCGGCCACTGTCGATTTTCGTCGGCCTGCTGCCCTTCAAGGGTTTCCATGACCGCGAACGCGCCTTTATCGCCTGGGTAGGCCTGCGCGGTGCGGTGCCGATCATTCTTGCGGTGTTCCCGCTGATGGCCGGCCTGCCGAATGCCCAGCTGTTTTTCAATGTGGCGTTCTTTATCGTGCTGGTCTCGTTGCTGTTACAAGGCACCAGCCTGCCCTGGGCGGCCAAGTTACTGCGCGTCACCGTACCGCCGGAGCCGGCCCCAGTGTCACGCGCCGGGCTGGACGTTCATCCGACCAGTCAGTGGGAGCTATTTATCTATCGCCTTGGCGCAGAGAAATGGTGCATCGGCGCGCCCCTGCGTGAATTGAAGATGCCCGACGGCACACGCATCGCCGCGCTGTTCCGTGGCAAGGAACTGCTGCATCCCTCCGGCAGCACCACCCTGGAAGCCGGCGATCTGCTCTGCGTAGTCGGCCATGAACACGACCTACCCGGCCTCGGTAAGCTGTTTAGCCAGGCACCAACGCGCGGCCAGGACCTGCGCTTCTTTGGTGATTTCGTGCTCGAAGGCGATGCCGAACTGGCGGCCATTGCTGCCCTCTATGGCCTGCAGCTGGAAGGCGCCGAGGGCCAGCTGCACCTGGGCCGCTTTATCGCCCACAAGATTGGCGGCTCGCCGGTTATCGGCGACCAGGTGGAATGGCAAGGCCTGACCTGGACGGTGGCGGCCATGGCAGGGAACAAGATCCGCAAGGTCGGCGTCAGATTCCCCGAGGGCAGCCGTCCCGGCCCTGGGCTCTTCCTCTAACCCACCCCAATAAGCCGTTTTCGACGGTACAGGCGCCGGTCCGTACGCCTGTTAAACTCAGCCTCTTTTCGAGCCAACGAACGTCACTATGCCTTCTCTTCGTACTTACCTCGCCGTCGCCCTACTCGGATTGTGCCTGAGCGCCCCCCTGCTGCACGCCGCAGTACCGCCGAACCGCGCTGACGTACAAAGCAACCTGGATAATCTGGCCGAGCGCAAATTGCCGGAAGCCGAGCAGCAGGCCATCAAGCAGACACTGGAAAAGACCCTGGCGCTGCTTGATGAGCAAGCCGACAGCATGAAACGCCTGGCTGATCTGGAGAAGCAACTGCAGCAGGCCCCACGCCTGATTGGCGAGGCGCAACGCGATTACGAACGGCTGAAAAACAGTGCGCCAACCGCGGTGAACCTGCGCCATGGCAAAAGTACCCTGCAGCAGCTCGAACAGTTGCTGGCCGAGCGCAACGCGCAACTCAACGAGTGGCAGAAGCAAATCATTGAAGCCAACAGCCTGGTGATCACCGCGCAAACCCGCCCGGAACGCGCTCAAGCCGAGATCAGTGGCAATCAGACCCGCAATCAGGAAATCAACAACATCCTCAAAAGCGGCCGCGAAGGCAGCAAGCCACTGAGCAACGAGCGCCGTGACCAACTGAATGCCGAACTGGCCAAACTCGAAGCGCAAACCCAATTGCGCCGCCAGGAGCTGGCTGGCAATAGCCTGCTGCAGGACCTCGGCAACAGCCGCCGCAGCCTGCTCGACGAGCGCATCAAGCGCCTGGAAAAAGAGCTGCTCGACCTGCAGAACCTGATCAATGAAAAGCGCCGCAACCTGTCCGAGCAAACCGTCGCAGAGCAATCACGCGAGGCCGAGAAAGCCGGCAGCGGCACCGTGCTGGCTCGCGAAAGCGCGCTGAACCTGAAGCTTTCCGACTACCTGCTGCGCTCCACCGACCGGCTCAATGAGCTGACCCGTCTGAACCTGCAGACCAAGCAGCAGCTCGACAGCCTGAACCAGAGTGACCAGGCCCTGGCCGAACAGATCAGCGTGCTACAAGGCAGCCTGCTGCTCTCACGCATTCTCTATAAGCAGCAACAAGCCTTGCCGACACTAAAGCTCGACAGCAGCCTGCCGGACCAGATCGCCGACCTGCGCCTGTACCAGTTCGAGCTCAACCAGCAACGCGAAGCCATCAACAACCCCAGCGTATATGTCGATAGCCTGCTCACCGATAGCGCGGCCGACAACGCGTCCCTGCGCACCGACTTACTGGAAATCATCAACACCCGCCGCGAGCTGATTGATCGCCTGAACCGTGAGCTGAATGCCCTGCTCAACGAGTCGATCACCTTGCAACTGAATCAGAAACAACTGAAAAGCACCGCCGAAACCCTGCGCACCACCCTCGACGAGCAGATGTTCTGGATCCCCAGCAACAAGCCGCTGAATCTGGAATGGTTCAAATCCGCGCCGCGCCTGCTGGAACGACAGATCGCCGATCTGCCCTGGGGCGCCAACCTGCGCCAGCTGGGCGCCGGTCTGACCGAACGGCCACTGCTGTTTCTGCCCTTGGTGCTGTTGATTGTTGTGCTGTTGTGGCGCCGTGGTTACCTGTACCGCAAGCTCAGCGAGCTGCACCAGGACATCGGCCACTTCAAGCGCGACAGCCAGCTGCACACGCCGATGGCGATCATGCTCAACGTCCTGCTGGCGCTGCCCGGTACACTGTTCCTGGCCTTGTGCGGCTTTGCTCTGCAGATGGACGCCCGCGGGCAGAACGCCAACCTCGGTGAAGCCCTGTTCCAGATGGCCCAGGCCTGGCTGGTGTTCTACACCCTGTATCGCATCCTCGCTGATGGCGGCGTGGCCGAACTGCACTTCCGCTGGGGCCGCCCGCAGGTAGCCTTCCTGCATCGCCAGGTTCGCCGCCTGGGCCTGGTGGTCATGGCCATGGTCGCCGTAGTGACTGTGGCCAAGCACCAACCCGCCGGTTTGGGCGATGACGTGATCGGCCTGACCGTGGTGCTGAGCTGTTACGCCTTGATGCTCTGGCTGCTGCACAAGCTGCTGCTCACCGGCCCGGCCCGCGAACATGCCTCGGCCTTCCGTATGCTGATCGGCATGGCCCTGAGCCTGCTACCACTGGCACTGATCATCGCGGTCGGCCTCGGTTACTACTACACCGCGCTGAAACTCAGCGACCGCCTGATCAACACCCTGTACCTGCTGGTGATCTGGCTGGTTATCGAAGCCACCTTTGTCCGCGGCCTGGGCGTGGCGGCACGACGCCTGGCCTACCAACGCGCGACGGCGAAACGCCAGGCGCAGAGCAAAGACAGCGGCGAAGGCACAGAAATCGTGGTCGAGGAACCGACCCTGGATATCGAGCAGGTCAACCAGCAGTCGCTGCGGCTGATCCGCCTGGCCCTGCTCGGCACCTTTATCGCTGGCCTGTACTGGGTCTGGGCGGACCTGATCTCGGTGTTTGCCTATCTCGACAACATTTCCCTCTATCAATACAGCAGCGGCAGCGGTGATGCCGCCACCCTGGTGCCGATCAGCCTCAGTGATGTGCTCGGCGCACTGATCATCGTTGGCATCACCATCGCCCTGGGCCGCAACCTACCTGGCTTGCTCGAAGTGTTGGTGCTCTCCAGGCTGAAGCTGGCCCAGGGCAGCGCCTACGCCACCACCACCCTGCTGTCCTACCTGATCGTGGCCATCGGCTTTGTCACCACTCTGTCGACCCTCGGCGTCAGCTGGGACAAGTTGCAGTGGCTGGTCGCAGCCCTGTCGGTGGGCCTCGGCTTCGGCCTGCAGGAGATCTTCGCCAACTTTATCTCCGGCCTGATCATCCTTTTCGAGCGGCCGGTGCGGATTGGCGACGTGGTGACCATCGGCAACCTGTCCGGCACCGTGAGCAAGATCCGTATTCGTGCCACCACCATCACCGATTTCGACCGCAAAGAAATCATCGTGCCGAACAAGACCTTCGTCACCGACCAATTGATCAACTGGTCGCTCAACGACACCGTTACCCGGGTTATCGTAAAGATCGGCGTAGCCTACGAAACCGACCTGCCACTGGCACGCAAGCTAATGATGCAGGCCGCCGAGGAAAACCCACGCGTGCTGCGCGACCCGGCGCCGTTGCTGTTCTTCCTGACCATCAGCGCGAGCACCTTCGACTACGAGCTGCGCTTCCATGTGCGTGAACTCGGTGACCGCAACGCCGCCACCGACGAAATTCTCACGCGCATCGCCCTGAGTTTCCGTGAGCACAACGTGGAAATGGCCTTCAACCAGGTCGAGGTGATGATCAAGAACCTGCAGGGTCAGGAGCTCAACCTAAGCAGCGGACAGCTCATAAACGCCGGGGCAGCGGCCGCCGCGAAACAAGAGCCACTGCCGCCAGTCCCTTCTGTAGACCCGCTGTAAGTCTGTTACTCGCCCGCCGCCGCGGGCCTGAACCCTCATCATCGCCGGGCCGCGCCAGCCCGGCCGGAGTCTGATCGTGAAGTCGCTCATTGAGCTGCAATTCGACAACCGTTTCGCCCGCCTCGGCGACGCTTTCTCCACCCACGTATTGCCTGAACCGATTGCCGAACCGCGCCTGGTCATCGCCAGCCCGGCGGCCATGGCCCTGCTCGACCTCGACCCAAGCGAGGCCGACAACGAGGTATTTGCGCAGATATTTAGCGGACACAAGCTATGGAGTACGGCCGAGCCACGCGCCATGGTCTATTCCGGGCATCAGTTCGGTGGCTACAACCCGCGCTTAGGTGATGGGCGCGGCCTATTGCTCGGTGAGGTAATCAACGACGCTGGCGAGTACTGGGATTTACATCTTAAAGGTGCCGGACAAACGCCCTACTCACGCATGGGCGACGGCCGCGCGGTACTGCGCTCATCGATCCGCGAATTTCTCGCCAGTGAACACCTGCATGCCCTCGGCATCCCCAGCTCCCGAGCGCTGTGCGTGACCGGTTCCAGCACGCCGGTGTGGCGCGAGAAGCAGGAAAGCGCGGCTATGGTGCTGCGCCTGGCACCCAGCCATATCCGCTTCGGTCACTTCGAGTATTTTTATTACACCCAGCAGCATGAGCAGCTCAAACAGTTGGCCGAACATGTGCTGCACAAGCATTACGCCGATTGCCTACAGCAAGAGCAGCCGCACCTGGCGATGTTCCGCGAAATCATCGAGCGTAACGCCGCCATGATTGCCCACTGGCAGGCCTACGGCTTCTGTCATGGCGTGATGAACACCGACAATATGTCGATCCTCGGCATCACCTTCGATTACGGCCCCTACGCTTTCCTCGATGATTTCGACGCCAAGCACATCTGCAACCACTCCGATGACACCGGCCGCTACAGCTTTAGCAACCAGGTACCGATCGCCCAGTGGAACCTCGCCGCCCTTGGCCAGGCCCTGGTGCCGCTGGTCGATGTAGAAGCGCTGCGCGAAACCCTTAACCTGTTTCTGCCGCTGTACCAGGCGCATTACCTCGACCTGATGCGCAAACGCCTGGGCCTGCTCAGCACCGATGAGGGCGACGAAACCCTGGTACAACGCCTGCTGCAACTGATGCAGAGCAGCGCGGTGGATTACACACTGTTCTTCCGCGAACTCGGCGACAGCCCGGCAGCGCAAGCCGTGGCGCGCCTGCGTGACGACTTTACTGACCTCGCTGGCTTCGACGTCTGGGCCGCCGACTACCTGGCGCGCGGCACTGAGGATGGCGATGACCCGGCGCAGCGGCGCGAACGCATGCACGCGGTCAACCCCAAGTACATTTTGCGTAATTACCTGGCCCAACAAGTGATCGAAGCTGCCGAGCAAGGCGACTACGCCCCGGTGCGCGAACTGCATCAGGTGTTATCACAGCCCTTCGATGAACAGCCCGGCTTCGAACGCTACGCCCAGCGCCCGCCGGAATGGGGCAAACATCTGGAAATCAGCTGTTCGTCATGAGCAGCGCTCAAGCAGTAGGGTGGATGACGCCTTTTTCATCCACCAACTGCCCCGGTGGATGGATAGAGCGCCATCGACCCTACGAACCCAGCATCCACTCCAACCCCATGGCCACATGCAACTCGGCGCTGTCGAGCAACGGCAGCGGCGCATCCAGGCCGTCGAGTAACAGGCCGATCTCGGTGCAGCCAAGGATGGCCACTTCGGCGCCCTGGGTTTGCAACGTACGCAAACAATCCAGATAGAACGCCTGCGCCTGTGGCAGAAACTGGCCCTGGCACAGTTCGGCAAAAATCACCCGATCGACTTCCGCCATCTGCGCCGCGTTCGGGGTAATCACCTCAATCGCGAAGCGCTCAGCCAGGCGTTGGCGGTAGAAATCTTCCTGCATGGTAAAGCGTGTACCGAGCAAGGCGGCACGGCGTACACCCTGGCGCTGCAGGGCTTGGCCGACGGCATCACCGATATGCAGCAGAGGAATCTGCACTGCCGCTTCGATGGCCGGCGCCACCTTGTGCATGGTGTTGGTGGCCAGCAGCAGGGCCGTTGCACCCGCCTGCTCGAGGCCCCGAGACGCCTGCGCCAGGACCTGCCCTGCCGCCTGCCAGTCGCCGCGACGCTGCAGCTCGGCGATCTCGGCAAAGTCCACCGAATGCAGCAGCAACGGCGCCGAATGCAAACCACCGAGACGTTCACGCACGCCCTGATTGAGTAACCGGTAATAGCTGGCCGTGGACTCCCAGCTCATCCCCCCGAGAATGCCTAACTGACGCATACCACCTCCTGCTCGTTAAAGCCTTGAGCCTAATCCGCGCCCCCTCCAACGCACAGACACAGTCCACGCTAGAGCAGCCGGTACAGCCTTATCTATTAAATCGAAAAGGCATATAAACCTTTCCAAACATTCTTAGACTCTCTAAGCAGCAACCCTTATCTTCTCCGCCTTGCGTGGCCGCGCCGTCTGGATTCGCCGCGCCCGATACCTCACACGAGATTCGCACGCTAAGGATGTTCATGTTCTGGGACTCTCTTCCCCTGCCCTTGTTGTTTGTCGGTGCCCTGCTGGTTTGGGTGCTGTACGCCTTTGTGCGCGAGAAGTGGAGCCCGGACATTGTTGCGGCCATCGCCGTAGCGGCGCTGCTGATTACCCAGCTACTGGAACCCAAGGAAGTGCTCAGCGTGCTGAGCAACTCGGCGCCAGTCACCATTGCCTGCATGTTCGTGCTCTCGGCCGCACTAGAACGCACCGGTTGCATCGACGCTCTCGGTAACTGGCTGGGGAATCTGGTCGGTACCAGCCCGATTCGCGTACTCACCGGGCTAACCATCACCGCACTGGTGATCTCGGCGTTCCTCAACAACACGCCGGTGGTGGCCATTCTCACTCCGGTGGCAATTTCCCTGGCGCGGCGCGCCGGCACCCTGCCCTCGAAGCTGCTGATTCCGCTGTCCTACGCCACCATCCTTGGCGGCACTCTGACCATGATCGGTACCTCGACCAACATTCTGGTCGACGGCGTGGCACGCAAGGCTGGCCTTGAGCCCTTTGGCATGTTTGAAATCACTGGTGCCGGGCTGATCCTGGCAACGGTGGGCATGCTCTATCTGCTGACCATAGGTCGCCATCTGCTGCCTGAGCGCGAGACGCTGTCCAAGCAGCTGCGCCCGAACCTCGACCGCACCTTTATGACCGAGCTGCTGGTGCCACAGAATTCGCCAGTGATCGGCAAATCCCTGCACGAAGCCAACCTCAATGGCGGCAGCGGCCTGCAGGTGCTGAAGATCTTCCGCGACGAGCAGGAACTCACCGAACCGGCCCACGACACCCTGTTAGTTGCCGGCGACCAGCTGGTGCTGCACGGTCAGGTCAAGGATGTGGTGGAGCTGCGCGAAAGCGGCCACCTGATCTTCAACCGCAGCGATGCCTTCGAAACCATTAGCAGCCATGACGTGATCCTCGCCGAGGCCATCGTCGGGCGTAACTCGCGCTACAGCCACCGCCCCATGCGCGACCTTGACCTCACCGCGCGCTATGGCATCGCCGTGCTTGCCGTGCACCGTCAGGATGAAAATATCCAGGGCAACCTGGATGAATTCGAGTTGCAGTTCGGCGATGTGATGCTCGTGGAGGGCACGCCAACGCAGATCAAGCGCTTTGCCGACAACGGCGAGCTAATCAGTCTTAACGCCGTGCAGGAGCGCGCCTTCCGCCGCGACAAAGCACCGATTGCGATCATCGCCACCCTGGCGGTGATGCTGCTGGCGGCCTTCGGCGTGATGCCCATCGAAGGCCTGGCGATCATCGGCGCGGTGACCGTGCTGGCAACCCGCTGCCTGGATGTGGAAGACGCCTACAAGGCGGTGGATTGGAAGATTCTCAGCCTGATCTTCGGCATGCTGGCCATCAGCATCGCCATGGACAAAGTCGGCCTCGTCAGCCTGATGGTCAGCAATGTCATGGACCTGATGCCCTGGGCCGGGCCGCTGCTGATGCTGTCGTTTATCTACCTGTTTACCTCGATCCTCACCGAGGTGCTGTCGAACAACGCTGTCGCCGTGCTGGTGACGCCGATTGCCATCGGCATGGCCCAGCATTTGGGCGTGGACCCGCGCGCCTTTGTGGTCGCGGTGATGTTCGCCGCCAGCGCCAGCTTCGCCACCCCCATCGGTTACCAGACCAACACCTTTGTGTATAACGCCGGCGGCTATCGCTTTACCGACTTTATGAAGGTCGGCATTCCGCTCAACTTGTTGCTGTGGGTAGTCGCCAGTTTCGTCATTCCCTGGTTCTTCCCGCTGACCCCAGTCTGACTTGATATCGCCGTGGCGCGACTCCATCTATTCGGCATTGCCCGAGGAGTCGCCCATGACCAATCCCCTGCTGATCCCCTGCCCAAGCTGCAATGGCCTTAACCGCATCCCCGCCGAACGCCTGAGCGATGCACCGCGCTGCGGCCGCTGCAAGGCAGAGGTGTTGCCGAGCATGCCTTTCGAGCTGACCCAGGCCAACTTCGATGCGCAGAACAAGGGCGACCTGCCGCTGCTGATTGATGTGTGGGCCAGCTGGTGCGGCCCGTGTCGCAGCTTCGCGCCGATCTATGAACAGGCCGCCGCGCAGCTGCAAGGCCACTGCCGCCTGGCCAAGCTGGACAGCGAAGCCAACCCGCAACTGTCGGCGGAAATGGGTATCCGCTCGATCCCGACGCTGATCCTGCTTAAGGGCGGCGTCGAGGTTGCCCGGCAAAGCGGCGCGCTGCCCTTGCCGCAATTGCTCGGTTGGTTGCGCCAGCAAGGCATCTGAGCGAATCGGTCAATCGACCGGCGGCCTGCCGGTCATTACCCCGCCACCAACCAACCTTTAGGCTGGCTGCACAACAATAACTGTGGAGCCGAGCATGACCATGCCTATCGAACTGGTGCGCCAGCTCACTGAAGAACAGATCGCCTTTGTCCAGCGCAGCGGGCTCAAGGCCGAAGTGCTGGAAGCTGGCCATGTGCGTCTGCGCATGCCGCTGGCGGGTAACCAGAACCATATCGGCAGCATGTACGCCGGCGCGCTGTTCACCCTGGCGGAAATTCCCGGTGGTGCACTATTTCTCACCAGCTTCGATGCCCAGCGCTTTTACCCCATCGTCAAGGAAATGAACCTGCGCTTTCGCCGCCCCGCCAGCGGCGATATCTGGGTCGAGGCATGCCTTACGGCGGAAGAAATCCAGCAGCTGCAAAAGCAGGCAACAGAACTCGGCAAAGCCGAGTATGTTTTACAGTTGCAGCTGACCGATGAGAGTGGTGAAGTAGTGGTCGAGAGTCGCGGCCTGTATCAATTACGCGCACGCTGACACCTGACCTTGCCCTGGGTCAAAAGTCCAGCTATGACTCGAGGTCACAATAAATGTGCCGACATGCATCGGCAGGAGAACGCCGACCATGCCCAGTCACATTCTTATCGCCCACGACTTGCGCGACACTGCCGACATGGCCCTGTGCCGCGCGGCGCAGCTGGCCAAGCAATTCAACGCCAAACTGACCATCCTGCATGTGCTCGACCCGAGCAAAAGCAGCCAGCAACACGAGCAGGCCAAACAGGCGCTGGATCGCAGCCTGACCCAATACGCCCCGCCCGGCAGCGAGTTGTTAATCTGCACGGGCATCAAGCCTTCGGAAATGGTGCTGCAGCAGCTCAATAAGCTTGGCTGCGACCTGCTGGTACTTGGCGGCCATCACCAGCGCCATGACTTCTTTTCCGGCACCAGCCTCGACCGCATTGCCCGCAACTGCCCGGTGCCGTTGTTGCTGGTCGCACGTAACGACTCGCGCCCGTATGAGCGCGCGCTGTCTGCCATCGACTTCTCGCTCTGCGCCTGCAGCGCCCTCGGCCAGGCTTATCGCTTGCTGCCGAAAAACGCCGAGCTGCATGCACTGCATGTGTTCGAACCAGACAAGGGCACGCCCAAACAGATCGAAACGCAACTGGCCACGCAGAAAGCCCTGATCGATCAGTTGCTGGAAGATGAAGCGCAAAATCTTCCGGCAGAAGGCCCGAACCTGACCCACTCAGTGGAGCAAGGCGGCATCCTGCGCTGCCTGCAAGCCCGCCTGAAAAGTACCAACACCGAACTGCTGGTACTCGGTAGCCACGGCCGCAGCGCACTGTCACAAGCATTGCTCGGCAGCCTGGCGCAGCATTTCCTGCATAAGGCGCCCTGCGACATCTACGTCGTCCGCTAGGTTTCTGCGCCCAACAAAAAAGCTGCCTAGGCAGCTTTTTTGTTGGGCGCGTAACGATCAGTTGGCGTTAAGCAGGTCATGCAACTCGACAAACTGCTGGGTCAGCTTGTGGCTGCGATCCAGATAGATCAGCGGGATGCAGGCCTGGTGTGATTCGCGCATCTTCACCGAGCTCATCAGGTTGACCGGCAGCACTGGCAGGCCCTCAGCGATCAGCTCATCGAGCAGCTGTTGCGGCAGGCTGGCGCGCGGCTGGAACTGGTTGACCACAATGCCTTCAACCTCCAGGCCCTCGTTGTGGTCTTCCTTGAGCTCTTCGATTTCGCGCAGAAGACCATACAGCGCCTGACGCGAGAAGCTGTCGCAGTCGAATGGAATCAGCACGCGATCGGCGGCAATCAACGCGGAGACGGTGTAAAAGTTCAGCGCCGGCGGGGTATCCAGGTAGATCCGCTCGTAATCCTCGCTGAGGTCTTCGAGCAGTTTGCGCAGCTTGTTGATCTTGTGCTTCTGCTCAAGCTTAGGCTGCAGATCAGCCAGCTCGGCCGTGGCGGTGACCACGTGAAGGTTATCGAACGGCGTTTCGTAGATATCCACGCTGCCTTTCTTGCCGAACGGCGTGGACGACAGAGTGCCCTTGAAGAACTCGGCGATACCCATGGGGATGTCCTCGCCGGTCAGGCCGGTGAGGTAATGGGTCGAATTGGCCTGGGCATCCAGGTCGATCAGCAGCGTGCGATAGCCCTGGGAAGCGCTGACCGCGGCCAGGTTGCAGGCAATACTGGACTTACCCACTCCGCCCTTCTGATTGAAGATCACGCGCCGCATAAAACACCCTCCTGAATCCCACATAAGCCCCGGAACGGGCTTGGATTCTATGCAAACTACGTGACAAGGGCGAGATTTTCGGAAAAACCGCCAGCGCCTCCGGTCAGAACGCTATGTCATGGATTTGCGCACAGCCTGCGCGGTCTGGATAATGCCAGCACTTCGCCACACCTGCTGCCAAGCCTCCGCTAGTTGCGGCTGGCTGTAGCCGACACGGACGCGCACCGCGTGACACATTTCAGGATCGAACAATGGCGTGCCTGGGCCCCTGGCCTGGACAGCACGGCTGACTGGTGCGCCTGGCATCAGGCACCGTCACGCCTGGAGGATGCTGGGCAACAACCGGATGTCAGCGCCCTGCCAGCCATGCAACGCCGGCGCCTGAGCCGCCTGGCGCGAATGGCCTTCCACGTCGCCTGGCCGCTGGCCGAAGCGCATCCACAATTACCCATGGTGTTCGTCAGCCGACACGGCGAAACTCCGCGCACCTTGAGCATTCTGACCGACCTGGCGCATAACGAACCGCTGTCACCGACCCAGTTCAGCCTCTCGGTGCATAACGCGATTATCGGCCTGTGGTCGATCCAGCGCGGCGATCACAGCGAAATGACCGCACTGGCCGGCGCTGGAGACGGCCTGGAAAACGCCGTACTGGAAGCCTGCGGCATGCTCCACGACGGCGCGCCGGCGGTGCTGCTGGTGATTGCCGAAGAAACTCCGCCGCAGCCCTATACACCCTTTATTCATGACGTGCCGTTCCCCTATGCCGTTGGCCTGCTGCTGACCCCAGGCGCGGACTGGCAACTGCAGCTCAGCCGAGGGGACGGCCCCGGCAGTGCATGGCCCCATGCGCTTAACCTGGTCCGTGCCCTGTGCAGCGACCAGCCCTCCTTACAGCACCACTGGAAGAGCCGAGAATGGACCTGGTCTCGCAACAAGGCCTGAGCCGGCACAGCGCGCCCTATTGGTGGCGGCTGATTGCCACGGCCCTGAGTTTCAGCCTGTTCGGTATCGGCGGGGTGCTGCTGCGCGTGCTGATCTTCCCGCTGCTGGCCCTGCTGCCGGGTGACTCCCTGAGTCGGCGCACGCGCGCCCGCGCCGTGGTGAGCAAGACCTTCTACCTGTTTGTGCGCTTTATGTACCGCAGCGGCGTACTGACCTATGAGGTTGAGGGTATCGAGCGTCTCGGCCAGCCGGGCCAGATGGTCATCGCCAACCACCCCTCATTGATTGACGTGGTGGTGCTGATCGCCTTTATTCGCGACGCCAACTGCGTGGTCAAACAGAGCCTATGGGATAACCCGAGCATGCGTGGGCCACTGCGCGCGGCCCACTACATCAGCAACAGCGGCAGCATGGATATGCTCGACGAGGCGGCCGGAGCGCTGCAAAGCGGCCAGACCCTGGTGATTTTCCCTGAGGGCACACGCACCACACCGGGGCAAAACCCGGAGTTTCATCGTGGCGCGGCGGCCATCGCCCTGCGTGGCGCACGCATCGTCACCCCAGTAGTGATCAGCGTCAGCCCCACCACCCTGACCAAAGCCGAGCCTTGGTACAGCATTCCGTCGCGCCGTTTTCACATTCGTCTGCGTGTAGGTGAGGATATTGACCCACAACAGTTCAATGCCATGGGGCCACCGCCGATAGCCTCACGCAAACTCAACGATTTTCTGCACCAACACTTTATGAAGGAGCTCGCCAAAGATGAGCGATTTACAGCTGGAAATTAAAAACCTGATCATCGACGCCCTCGGCCTCGAAGACATGGCGGCCGAAGACATCGCCGCCGACCTGACCCTGTTTGGTGAAGGCCTGGGCCTGGATTCGGTAGACGCCCTGGAACTCGGCCTGGCCATCCAGAAACGTTTCGGCATCAAGATCGACGCCGAAGCCAAAGACACCCGTAAGCACTTTGCCAACGTAGCCAGCCTGGCGGCATTCGTGTCATCGCAACAGACCGCCTGAGGAAGCCACCGATGCAAACCCGTGAAGAGATTTTCATCACCCTGCGCGACGCTCTGGTTGAGCTGTTCGAACTGGATGCTGAACGCGTTACGCCAGAAGCTAACCTCTATCAAGATCTAGAAATCGATAGCATTGATGCCGTTGACCTGATCGACCATATCAAACGCCAAACCGGCAAAAAGCTCGCCGCTGAGGAATTCAAGGCAGTGCGCACCGTGGGTGACGTGGTCGAGGCGGTGCTGCAGCTGGTCAACGCCCCAGCCAGCGAATAATGAGTCGCCTATTTGGCCTGCTCCTGCTGCTGGCCGGGCTGCTCTATCCGTTTGCCGTGTATTACGGCATGGAGCATCTGTCGCCACGCCTGTTCGCCGCCGTGCTCGGCGGCCTGTGGCTGGTGCGTGCACTCAGCCAATGGGGCAAACCGGGCAACCGCTGGATGACCGCCGTGGCCCTGGCGTTCTGCCTGCTACTGGGCCTGGCGGGTGAGCCCGCGCTGCTGCGCTGGTACCCGGTGCTGCTTAACGGTCTGCTGTTGGCGCTGTTCGGCCTTAGCCTGAAGTTCGGCCCGCCGCTGATCGAGCGCCTGGCGCGCATGACCGAGCCGCAGTTACCGGAAGTGGCGATCCGCTACACGCGCCTGGTCACCGCAGTCTGGGCCTGGTTCTTCCTGGCCAACGGCCTGGTGGTGGTGGCGCTGAATTTCTGGGCGCCGCTGAGCTGGTGGACGCTGTATACCGGGCTGATCGCCTACGGCCTGATGGGCCTACTGTTTGCCGGTGAGTGGCTGGTGCGCCAGCGTGTAAGGAGACATGAATGAACTGGCTGCCCCTCGAGCATCTGCTGCTCGACACCCACCCAGACCGCGCAGTAACCGCAGACTTGGATCAGCCCCAGCTGCGCCAGCACGCCCTGCAACTGGCGGCTGAGTTGCAACGCCGTGGCGTAAAGCGCCTGGCGCTGTACCTCGACGACGCCGCTGAACTGGCCATCGCGCTGCTGGCAGCCTGGCGCGCCGGAATTGCCGTACTGCTGCCGGCCGATGCCCAGCCGCAGACCCGCCTACGTCTCGGCGCGCAGTGCGACCTGTGGCTAGAAAGTCTTGACGGCCTGCTTGATACGAACAACGCTGCACTGCCGCCGGCCCCGCTCGATCTCGACCAGTGCCAGCTGACACTGTGCACCTCCGGCTCCAGCGGCGAAGCCAAGCTGATCGACAAATCCCTGCGCCAGCTGGCCAACGAAGTGAGCGCCCTGGAGCAACAGTGGGGGGAGCAACTGGGCAACGCGACCATCCTGGGTAGCGTCGCCACCCAACATATCTATGGCCTGCTGTTTCGCGTGCTGTGGCCGCTGTGCGCCGGCCGCGCCTTTCTGCGCCGCGCCCAGCCGTTCCCCGAAGACTTACAGCGCGAAAGCCTGGCAAGCGGCACTGACTTTGCCTGGGTCGCGAGCCCAGCACTATTGAAACGCATGGGCGACAACCTTAACTGGCCGGCGCTGCGTGCGGTGCGTAAGGTATTTTCCTCTGGCGGCGCGCTGCCAGCGGATACCGCCGCCGAGCTGCATGAGCTGCTTGGCCAATGGCCCACGGAAATCTACGGCAGCTCGGAAACCGGTGGTATCGCCTGGCGTCAGGGCGGTGAATTGTGGACGCCCTTCGCTGGGGTCGAGCTAGGACAAAACGCCGAAGGCGCTCTGCACCTGACCTCGCCCTACCTGCCGGCTGGCCACTGCGAACAGACCGCCGATGCGGTAGAGCTGCAGGCCGATCGCCGCTTCGCCCTGCGTGGCCGGCTGGACCGGATTATCAAACTGGAAGAAAAACGTATCTCCCTGCCCATGCTCGAACAGGCGCTAAGCAGCCACGAATGGCTCAGCGACGCACGCCTGGGCGTGGTACAGGAAGGCCGCGCCTACCTCGGCGCGCTGGTGGCCTTGAGCCCGGCCGGCCTGCATGCGCTGCGCAACCAGGGACGTAAGACCGTCACCGAAGCCCTGCGCCGCCATCTGGCCGGCCATTGCGAAGCAATCGCCCTGCCGCGCCGCTGGCGATTGCTTGCCCAGCTGCCTTACAGCAGTCAGGGCAAACTGGCCCAAGCCGAAGTGGAGCGGTTGCTGGCCGAATCCCGGCCAACTCAGGTAGAGCCACTGTCTGCCGTCGAGCAGGAAGGCGAATGGCAGCTGCAGCTAGTGGTGCCGCTGGATTTGGCGCACTTTACCGGCCACTTCCCGCAGACCCCGGTACTACCGGGTGTGGTGCAGATCGACTGGGCACAGCAACTGGCGCGCCGCCTGATCAAGGACCTGCCGCCACGCTTCAGCGGCATGGAAGTGCTGAAATTCCAGCAACTGGTGCGCCCCGGTGATCAGTTGCAGCTGACCCTGCGTTTCGACGCTGCGCGCGGCAAGCTGTACTTCGCCTTCCGCAATGGCGAAGCAGCCTGCTCGTCCGGACGGATTCTGCTGGGAGCTGCCGGTGTCTAAAGAACCCCTGGAAAGCGTTGGCGAGGCAGCCAGCGCGAGGCAAGAGCAGGCGAAGAAGCGGAGTTTACAAGCGCTAAATGAGCATTCTGAACCTGCTCTTAACGCAGCGATGGCAACGCACGACTGCATGGATGCAGGAGGTAGAGCGACGCAGGAAGCCAAAGCCGAGGTAGCTTTCCATAAACCCTGCGCGGTGATCCCTGTGTATAACCACGAGCACGCGCTGCCCGTGGTGGTTGCCGCTCTAAATAACGCCGGTCTGCCCTGCGTGCTGGTAGACGATGCGTCGAGTCCGGCCTGTGCGGCGGTGATGGATCAGCTTGTCGAGCAACCCGACTGCTATCTGGTGCGCCTGGCAGTCAATCAGGGCAAGGGCGGTGCAGTCATGGCCGGCCTGCGTGAAGCAGCGCGCCTGGGCTTTAGCCATGCGCTGCAGGTGGACGCCGACGGTCAGCATGACCTCAGCGACCTGCCGCGCTTTATCCAAGCCTCGCAAGCAGCACCCCAGGCGCTGATCTGTGGCTATCCGCAGTACGATGAAAGCGTGCCGAAAGGCCGCCTCTACGCGCGCTACCTGACCCACGTGTGGGTTTGGATTAACACCCTGTCGCTGAGCATCCGCGATTCCATGTGCGGCTTTCGCGTCTATCCGCTGCCGGCCACCCTGGCCTTGATCGACACGGTAACCATCGGCAAACGTATGGATTTCGACACCGAGATTCTGGTGCGCCTGGCCTGGCGCAATCAGCCGATGCACTGGCTACCAACCAAGGTGCACTACCCGCTCGACGGTCTCTCGCACTTTCGCCTGTGGCTCGACAACGCGCTGATCTCGAAGATGCACGCCAAGCTGTTCTTCGGCATGTTGCTGCGCGCGCCGCTGATTCTCTGGCACAGGTGGCGCGCATGAGTCATCAGCAGCACTGGGCCGGACAGCGCGAGCGCGGCAGTTTTGTCCTGATGAAATTCACCGCCTGGCTGGCACGCCTGCTTGGCCGCCGACTGATCAGCCCGCTGCTGTACCTGATCGTGCTTTATTTCTACCTGTTCGGCGCCAAGGCGCGGCGCAGCATCCGCCAGTACCAGCGCAACCTGGCCAACTGGAGCGGCCGTGCCGAGCTGCAACCCAGCCGCCTGTCAGTGCTGCGCCACTTTATGAGCTTCGCCGACGCCCTGCTCGACAAGCTCGATGTATGGAACGGCAAGCTCGGCCTGGAACAGGTGACCCTGATAGACCCAAGCAACGCCTGCGCCCAGTTGCACCGACAAGGCCGTGGGCAGATGCTGGTAGCCGCACACCTGGGCAATCTAGAAGTCTGCCGCGCCCTGGCCGAACTCGGCGAGCGAGTGACAATGAACGTGCTGGTGCACACCAAACATGCTGAACAGTTCAACCGCCTGCTCGGCGAGGCCGGTGCCACCCACCTGCGTCTGATTCAAGTCAGTGAACTGGACGCGGCGATCATGCTGCAATTGTCCGAGCGCCTGGAACGCGGCGAATGGCTGGCAATTGCCGGCGACCGCGTGCCGCTCAAGGGCAGCCGCAAGGTCAGCGTGGATTTTCTCGGCAAACCTGCAGCCTTCCCGCAAGGCCCATGGTTGCTGGCCGGACTGCTGCAATGTCCGGTCAATCTGATTCACTGCCTGAAAATCGATAACCGCTACCAGGTGATCATCGAACCCTTCGCCGAGCGCCTGCATTGGAAGCGCAGCGAACGGGACGAGGTGATCCGCCACTGGACCCAGCGCTACGCCGACCAGCTCGCGCAACGCTGCCTGGATGCCCCCCTGCAATGGTTCAATTTCTACCCGTTCTGGAATGAAGATGACAACTGATCCAATCGTGTTTGGCGAACAGCCCCTCTGCATCGAACAGGTTGTCGCCCTAGCCAGCCGCAGCGCCCCGGCGCAGCTGCAAAGCGATGCCGCCTACCGCGAAAAAATCGCCAAGGGCGCGCGCTTTCTCGACAGCCTGCTGGACAAGGAAGGCGTGATTTATGGCGTTACCACCGGCTACGGCGACTCCTGCGTGGTGGCGGTGCCGCTGCACCAGGTCGAGGCGCTGCCGCGTCACCTCTACACCTTCCACGGCTGTGGCCTGGGCAAGCTCCTTGATGAAGCCAGCACCCGTGCTGTGCTCGCCGCACGTTTGCAGTCGCTGTGTCAGGGCGTCTCCGGGGTGCGCGTGGAGCTGCTCGAGCGCCTACAGGCGTTTCTCGAATTTGATGTGCTGCCGCTGATTCCGGAAGAAGGCTCGGTGGGCGCCAGTGGTGATCTGACGCCGCTGTCCTATGTCGCCGCCACCCTCAGCGGCGAACGCGAAGTGATGTTCAAGGGCGAGCGCCGCAGCGCCGCAGATGTGCATAAGGAACTCGGCTGGACGCCGCTGACCCTGCGCCCGAAAGAAGCCCTGGCGCTGATGAACGGCACCGCAGTGATGACCGCCCTGGCCTGCCAGGCGTTCTCACGTGCCGATTACCTGCTCAAGCTGGCCACGCGCATCACCGCGCTTAACGTGGTGGCGCTGGAAGGCAACCCGGAACACTTCGACGAGCGCCTGTTCGCCGCCAAGCCGCACCCGGGTCAGATGCAGGTCGCCGCCTGGCTGCGCCAGGATCTGGCCATCGACGCGCCGACCGCGCCCCTGCACCGCCTGCAGGACCGCTACTCGCTGCGCTGCGCCCCCCATGTGCTCGGCGTGCTAGCCGATAGCCTGGGTCTGCTCCGCCAATTTATCGAGATCGAGCTGAACAGCGCCAACGACAACCCGCTGATCGACGCCGAAGCCGAACGCGTGCTGCACGGCGGGCACTTCTACGGCGGGCATATCGCTTTCGCCATGGACAGCCTGAAAAACCTGGTGGGCAACGTCGCCGATCTGCTCGACCGCCAGCTCGCCCTGCTGGTGGACACCCGTTACAACCATGGCCTGCCGAGCAACCTGTCCGGCGCGCCGAGCGTCAGCGCAATGATCAACCACGGCTTCAAGGCCGTGCAGATCGGCACCAGCGCCTGGACCGCCGAAGCCCTGAAAAACACCATGCCGGCCAGCGTGTTCTCGCGCTCCACCGAGTGCCACAACCAGGACAAGGTAAGCATGGGCACCATCGCCGCCCGCGACGCCCTGCGCAGCCTGGAGCTGACCGAGCAGGTCGCCGCCGCCACCCTGCTGGCCGCCAATCAGGGCGTGTGGCTGCGCCAGCGCGACGGCAAGATCGACATCCCGGCACCCGTTGCCGCCATGCGCGAACAACTGGCCGTGGACTTCCACCCGGTGATCGAAGACCGCGCCCTGGAAGCCGAGCTGCGTCTGTGCCTGGTGCGCATCCGCGACCAGCACTGGAGGCTCTATGCGTAGCAAGGGCGTATTGCAGGCGGAAATCGAACTGCAGGTGCCGTTCTTCGACGTCGACATGATGGAAGTGGTTTGGCACGGCCATTACGTCAAATACTTCGAAGAAGCGCGCTGCGCCCTGCTCGACAAGCTCGGCCACAACTACGTGCAGATGCGCGACGCCGGCTACGCCTGGCCGGTGATCGACCTGCAATTGCGCTATATCCGCGGCGCGCAGTTCGGCCAGAAGCTCACTATCCGTGCCGACTTGGTGGAGTGGGAGAACCGCCTGAAGATCAATTACCTGATCAGCGATGCCGCAACCGGCGAGCGCATGACCCGTGGCAGCAGTGTGCAGGTCGCGGTGGAAATCGCCACCCGCGAGATGCAGTTCGCTTCGCCCAAGGTGCTGATCGAAGCCGTCGAAAAGGTGCTGGCGTGAGACGCCTGCTGGTAGGCCTCGGCCTCTGGCTACTGAGCCAGAGTGCGCTGGCCTTCGACCTCGACCAGCTCAGCGCCCAGCTAGCCAAGCCTGCCGTGGTACGCGGCCCGCTGATTCAGGAAAAGCACCTGCGCGCCCTGCCGCAGCCGCTGACCAGTCGCGGCCAGTTTGTATTGAGCCGCGACCTCGGCCTGCTCTGGCAACTAAAAAGCCCGCTCAAGCAGGATTACCGCATCGACGATCAGGGCATCGCCAAACGCACGCCCAAAGGCTGGCAACAGCAGCCCGGCCAGGATGTCGCTGCCCAGCAGAGCCGGCTGTTTCTCGCCGTGCTCAAGGGCGATCACAGCGGTCTGGCGCGGGATTTCGAGCTGCAACTGAGCGGCACAGCTGACGCCTGGCAACTGCGCCTGGTGCCGAACTCGGTGTTGCTCAAGCAGATTTTCAGCCGCATCCAGATCGACGGCGGTGCCCTGGTGCAACGCATCGAGCTGCACGAAACCCAGGGCGACCACAGCGTATTGCGCTTGCCGGAAAGCCAGGTCGGCGAGGCCTTGACTGAGCAGGAGCGGCGCGATTTTGCCCAGTGAGCGCTGGCTGCCGCGTGGCTTTGTGCTGCTGCTCGCGGCGCTGCTGGCGCTTGCCGCCTGGCAGTGGCGCAATGGCCCGCCGGTAGCGGCGGATATGCTCGCGCTGTTGCCAGCCGGCAGCGGCGATGCGCTGGTGCAACAGGCCGAACAGCGTATGCAGGAACCGCTCAACCGCGACCTGTTGCTGTTGATCGGCCATCCGCAACGCGACCAGGCGATTGCCCTGGTGCAACAGGTGGGCGAGCAGTGGCGCGGCAGCGGGCGCTTCGCCCAGGTGCAGTGGAGCGTCGACAGCGACCTCGCGGCGCTGCGCGACTACCTGCGCAGTAACCGTCTGGCCCTGTTGCCGGCGGCAGATCGCCAGCTGTTAGTGGAACAGCCGCAACAGCTGATTGAACAACGCGCGGCCCAGCTGTTCGACACCTTCGCCGGGTTCAGCCTGCTGCCCATCGAGCGGGATTGGCTGGGCCTGGGTGCACGCGCACAGCAGGCACTGAACCCCGGCAGCCGTATCCAGGCCGACCTGAGCAGCGGCGCGCTGCTGCTGGAAGAACCGGGCATGACTTGGGCCCTGCTGCGCGCCAGCGCCCAGGGCAGCGCCTTCGATATGCAGGAGCCGCCACTGATTGCCGCACAGGTCGCCGCTACCCGCGCGCAGATCGAAACCGCCGGCGGCCAACTTCTGGCGGCCGGTGGCGTGTTGTATGCCGCCGCCGGGCAGGCCAAGGCCACTCGCGAGATCAGCCTGATTGGCGGCGGCGCCACCCTCGGCACCCTGCTGTTGTTGTTGCTGGCCTTCCGCCGCGTGCGGGTGCTGGTCAGCCTGTTGCCAATTGGTATGGCGCTGTTGGCCGGCTGCACCGCCTGCGTGCTGGTGTTTGGCCAGATCAACGCTCTGACCCTGGTGCTGGGCGCCAGTCTGGTCGGGGTCGCCGCCGACTATCCGCAACACTATTTAAGTAAGAGCTGGAGCAAAAGCTGGAACAACGCCGAGAGCGCAGACGGCTGGACTAGCTGGGGCGCATTGCGCGCTACCCTGCCGGGACTGAGCCTGAGCCTGGGCACCAACCTGATCGGCTATCTGGCGCTGGCCTTTACACCATTTCCGGCGCTAACCCAGGTCGCGCTTTTCTCCGCCGCCGGGCTGATTGCCGCTTATCTGTGCTCGGTATGCCTGCTGCCGGCCTGGCTGCGTGGCGTGCGGTTAAGCCCATCACCGCAGCTGCTGAGCTTTAGCCAACGCCTGCTAGCCGGTCGGACACGCCTGCTGGCCAAGATCGGCAGCGCGCCGCTGCTGGCGTTGCTACTGCTGTTTTGTGCAAGCGGGCTGTGGCAGCTGCATACGCAGAATGATCTGCGCCAATGGCTGGGCCAGGAGCCTGAATTGCTGGCCGAAGCCCAACGCATCGCCGAGCTGACCGGACAGCAGCCCACCAGCCAGTTCTTTCTAGTCCGCGCCGCTAACCCGCAGCAGTTGCTGGAGCGTCAGGCGGCACTAAGCCAGCGTCTGGATCAGGCAGTGCAGAACGGTCAGTTACGTGACTACCGCGCCCTGAGCCAACTGGTCGCACCTGACAGCCAATTGCAAAAGCTGCGCGCAGCACTGAGCGAACTGCCGCAGCACTGGCAGCCGCTGCTCGACCTGGGCATCCCGCCGGCCGCGCTACATAACGAGCTGCTGGAACTGCAACAGAACAACCAAGCGAGCCTTGAACAAGCCCTGGCCAGCCCCTTGGGCGAGGCCTGGCGACCGCTATGGCTGGGTGCCAATAACAAGGACGGGGCAAATGGCGTCGCCGGGCTGGTCAGCCTGCAAGGGCTTAGCAACAGCAGCGAACTCAAACCACTGGTTGAGGGCCTGCCGGGGGTGCAACTGGTTGATCGGATTAGCGAACTCAACGCGTTGTTTAGCGCCACCCAACTTAGCGCCGCAGAATTAAAACTCATCTCCAGCGTGGCGATCCTGTTACTGCTGTGCCTGCCCTTCGGCCTTGGCGGCGCGCTGCGGGTGGTCTGCCTGCCGCTGTTGGCGGCGCTGGCGGCGCTGGCCTGCCTGGGTTGGCTGGGCCAGCCACTAACGCTGTTCAGCCTGTTCGGCCTGCTGTTGATCACCGCCATCGGCGTCGATTACGCCATCCTCATGCGCGAAAACATCGGTGGGCCGGCGGTCAGCCTGCTCGGCACCCTGCTGTCGGCGCTGACCAGCTGGCTGTCGTTCGGCCTGCTGCTGATCAGCGACACCCCGGCGATTGCCAACTTCGGCCTGGCGATCAGCCTTGGCCTGCTGTTCTGCTTCCTGCTCGCGCCCTGGGCTGGCACCCGGCAAGCCACAGCTACCCAGGCGCAGACGCTATGACCATCGCCCTGGCCTGGCTGGTGTTGCTCGCGTTATTTGCCCTGGCTACCTGGCTGGGCACACGCCTGCGCCTGATCCCGATTGTCAGCCAGTTGCTGCTGGCCACCCTGGGCCTGCCGCTGCTGATGCTGTGGACTACGCCGCTGGGCTTCGGCGCCAGCGAGCTGCTCGCCCCGGTGTGGCTGGAGCCTCTGTATGGCGTGGCCTTCTGTCTATTGCTCGGGCATATCCTCAGTGATGTGGTTGATCTGCAACTGGAGCCGGGCAGCCTGCAGATCGCCTTGCCGAGTTTCTTTGTGCCGTTCTTCTGCGGCCTGGCCTGCGCCTTCTGGCTGCTGCCAGAGCAAAGCGGCCTGGCCACTATTGCTGTGGGCCTGTTGTTTGCCCTGACCGCCATTCCGGTGCTGTTTCTCTACCTGCAGCATCTCGGCTACCCGGTGGCCAAGATCCGCCAGCTGTTGCAGGCAGCAATCATCATGGATTTGCTGTGCTGGCTGATCTTCGGCCTTGCCCAGGGCAGCAGCGACCCGGCCACCCTGCTCTGGCCCCTGCTGGCCGCCGGCCTGCCGCTACCGTTGAAGCTGCTGCCGCTGCGCTCGGCGCTCCTCAATGGCAGCTGCTTTCTCGCCCTGCTGCTGCTGATGCAGCAGCTGCACTTGAATGCCCTGGTGTTCGGCATCGCCTACCTGTTGCTGCTCACCGCCTTGCGTCTGCCTTTGCGCCTGCCACTACCGGTAAGTGTGCTGCGGTGGCTGCAAACCTGGCTAGCGGTGCCACTGATTCTGGCTTTCGGCCTGCTGCAGATCGACTGGCACGACGCCTGGCTGGGGTACTCTGCCTGGCAGTTCAGCGCGCTGTTGTTGCTGCCGATCATCAGCAAACTGGCCGGTAACTGGCTGGGCCTGAGCTGGGCCGCCGGAAAGCTGCGCGCCTATGCGGGACAGTGGCGCGAAAGCCTGCTGTTGAATACCCGCGGCCTGACTGAAATCATCTTTCTCAATCTGCTGCTGCAACAGCAGATAATCAGCCCGGCCCTGTATTTCGCCCTGATGCTGATGGGCCTGATCTCGACCCTGTTACCGGCCTTGGCCGGTGCTTACCCACACGCCGCCAAACTTGAGGCAAGACGCCGCTATGAAGTCTCTTGAAGTCGAACAACGCCAAGTCGTAGTGATAGGTGCCGGCCCGTCCGGGGCGATTGCCGGCGCGCTGCTCAAGCGCAACGGGCATGACGTGCTGGTGTTGGAGCGCCAGCGCTTTCCACGCTTCTCGATTGGCGAAAGCCTGCTGTCGCACTGCCTGGACTTCGTCGAAGAAGCCGGCATGCTCGACGCGGTGCGTGCGGCGGGTTTTCAGACCAAGCATGGCGCGGCCTTTGGCTGGGGCGAGCGCTACACCGAGTTCGATTTCCGCGACACCTTCACCAAAGGCCAGGGTTCGACCTATCAGGTGCTGCGCGCCGACTTCGACAAACTGCTGGCCGACCAGGCCGAACTGCAGGGCGTGGAAATCCGCTATGAAGAGGAAATCTTCGCCGTCGATTTCAACGGCGAATGCCCGCGCCTGAGCGTACGGCGCTTGGCCGACGGCCATGAGTATCAGGTCGAATGCGCCTTCGTCCTCGACGGCAGTGGCTACGGCCGCGTGCTGCCGCGCCTGCTCGATCTCGACACACCGTCGAGCTTCCCGGTGCGCCAGGCGGTGTTTACCCACGTCGAAGACCGCAGCGAAGGCAGCGGCTTTGACCGCGAAAAAATCCTGATCAGCACCCACCCCGAACTGCGCGATGTGTGGTTCTGGACCATCCCGTTCAGCAACGGCCGCTGTTCGGTGGGCGTGGTCGCCGATGCGACCCGCTATCAGGGTCGCCCGGAAGATCTCGACGCCTGCCTTAAGCAATTTATCGAAGAGACCCCCAGCCTGCATAAGGTGCTGAAGAATGCCGTGTGGGACACCCCGGCGCGCACCATCGGTGGCTACTCGGCCAACGTGAAAACCCTGCACGGCCCGGGCTTTGCGCTACTCGGCAATGCGGCGGAATTCCTCGACCCGGTGTTCAGCTCGGGCGTGACCATCGCCATGCGTTCGGCGAGCATGGCCGCCGGCCTATTGCACCGCCAACTCAGCGGCGAGACGGTGGACTGGGAGCAGGACTTTGCCAAGCCGCTTAAGCGCGGCGTCGACACCTTCCGCGTGTATGTCGAGGGTTGGTACGACGGCAGCTTCCAGGACGTAATCTATTTCGAGAAAGCCCAGCCGGAAATCCGCCGCATGATCAGCTCGATCCTCGCGGGCTACGCCTGGGATGAAAAGAACCCCTATGTCGCCGAACCGCGCCGCCGCCTGCGGGTGCTCGCCGAACTCTGCGCCATTAACTGAGAACCTATTACGATCAGCTGCGCGTCAGCCCTACTGCGTTAAAACAGGCTCGGACAGTGACTCGTCACTGAACGTCCGCAGGACGGCCCGAAGGGCGAGCGAAGCGAGTTATGCTCATCGCTTCCTCGCCTGCTTGACCAGCCGAAGGCTGTTACTAACGTAGCGCCTTGTATGGCTCTAGCTCGCAAGCTCGTAAAGAGGTTCAACTAAGGACAGTCGATGCACGAAGCCACCCCTGCTTCACCCACCTACGTCGAGGAAACCCGCTTCGGCTTCTGGTTCTTGCAGAGCCACGTCTGGCAGCACCATGTGCTGCGCGTGGCGATCAATGACCTGCGTGGCCTGTTCGCCGGCCCGCTGCCAGAAGCGCCAGTGCTACTGGATGCTGGCTGTGGTCAGGGCAAGTCCTTCGGCCTGCTCGCCGAGGCGTTTGCGCCTGCGCGGATAATCGGCCTGGATGCCGACCCGCACAGCCTCGACTGCTCGCGCGCCGAGGCCGAGCGCCTGGGCCTGGATGTGCAATTGATCGCCAGCGACTGCGCGGCCATCGACCTGCCAGATGCCAGCGTCGACCTGCTGTTTTGCCATCAGACCTTCCATCACCTGGTCGAGCAGGAGCAGGCCCTGGCCGAGTTCTGGCGCGTGCTCAAGCCGGGCGGCCGTTTGCTGTTTGCCGAATCAACTCAGTACTACATCGACACCTGGGTGATCCGCTGGCTGTTCCGCCACCCGATGCATGTGCAGAAAAGCGCCGAAGGCTATCTGGACATGTTGCGCGACCAGGGCTTCGCGTTCGACGCCAATAATGTCTCCTACCCCTATCTATGGTGGAGCCGCTCCAAGGACTTCGGTCTGCTGGAGCGTTGGGGCCTGACGAAGCCCAAGCCGGTCGGCCAACGTAATGAAACCCTGGTCAATGTGGTGGCGCGCAAGCCGTTGGAGAGGACTTCGGCATGAAGCGCCTCGTCTTGCTCGGCCTCTGTTTGCTGCTGAGCGCCTGCGCCGCGCATACCCCGCTGCCGCTGACTACACCAATCTTTGGCGCGCCACTGCCCGCCGCGCTGCGCGTCGAACGCCAGCAAGGCGAGGATCAGCAAACCTGGTGGCTGGTGGTCCAGGCCGAGCAAACTGCTCTGCGCTGGTCGCTGTTCGATCCACTCGGCGTGCCCCTGGCGCGGCAGCTGCTAGAGAATGGCCAATGGCGCGCCGATGGCCTGCTGCCGCCCAACCGCGAGGCGCAGGAGCTGTTCGCCGCCCTGCTGTTCGCCCTCACCCCGATCGACAAGCTGCCCGCCAGCTATGCGCCGGACACCTGGCAGCAACTGGCCGACGGTCAGCGCCGGCTTAATCCGCACTGGCTGATCGACTATCACGCGCCGCTGGATTTCACCCTGAGCCAAGGCCAGGTACTGAGTTACCGGGTCTATGCCCTCGCCGACGAAGAGATTCCCTGATGCCGGTCTACCTCAACGCACTGGGCCTTAACTGCGCCCTCGGCCAAGGCAAGCAGGCGGTGGCGACAGCGCTGTTTGCCGGCGATAGCAGCGGCATGCAGGCGCAAAGCGGCTGGGTGGCCGAGCGCGTACTGACCGTCGGCGCTGTACCCGGCAGCCTGCCGGAGTTACCCGATTTGCCGGGCCATCCGCCGAGCCGCAATAACCAGTTGCTGCTGGCGGCCGCGCTGGAAATCGAACCTGAGCTGCGCGCCGCCATCAGCCGTTTCGGCGCCGAGCGGATCGCCGTGGTGCTCGGCACCAGTACCTCGGGCATCGAAGAAGCCAGCCAGAGCATCGCCACCTATCTCAACGAGGGCGAGTTACCGGCGCATTACCACTACGCCCAGCAGGAGCTGGCCGCGCCAGCGACCTTTCTCAGTGACTGGCTGGGTCTGAGCGGGCCGTACTTCAGCATTTCCACCGCCTGTACCTCGGGCGCGCGGGCGCTGCTTAGCGCGCAGCGCCTGCTGAACCTGGGCGTGTGTGATGCGGTGATCTGCGGCGGTGTGGACAGCCTGTGTCGCCTGACCCTGAATGGTTTTTCCGCCCTGGAAGCGGTCTCGGCCGAACGCTGCAACCCGTTTTCCGTGAACCGCCATGGCATCAATATCGGCGAAGGCGCGGCGCTCTTTCTTCTGACCAGAGAGCCTGGCCCCCGCAGTGGCGTACCAATCACCCTACTTGGCGGTGGCGCCGGTTCCGACGCCCACCATATTTCCGCACCGCAACCCGACGGCCTCGGCGCCCAAGCGGCAATGCACAAAGCCCTGGCTGCAGCCGGGATCTGCGCTGATCAGGTCGATTACCTGAACCTGCATGGCACCGCCACCACCCACAACGACGCCATGGAAAGCCAGGCGGTGCAGGCCGTCTTCCCCCATGGTGTGCCCTGTTCCTCCAGCAAGCCCATGGTCGGCCACACCCTAGGCGCAGCCGGTGCCCTGGAAGCCGCCTTCTGCTGGCTGACCTTGAGCGACTACAACCCGCAGCAGCTGCTACCGCCGCACCTGTGGGATGGCCAGGCTGATCCGGCCTTGCCGACGCTGAATCTGGTACAGCCTGGTGCGCAGCTGAGCAACAGTCGCCCACGCCGGCTGATGAGCAATTCCTTCGCCTTTGGCGGCAACAATATCAGCCTGCTCTTGGGTGAAGAGCTGGGTGAAGCAGGAGAACCCGCATGAGCCAATGGCCAATCGCCGAACTGATCCCCCACGCCGCCGATATGATCCTGATTGATCAGGTGCTGCGCTTTGGCGACGAGGACATCGAAACCCAGCTGCGCGTGCGCGACGGCGGGTTATTTAACCAGGAAGACGGCAGCCTGCCGGCCTGGGTTGGCATCGAATTGATGGCGCAAAGCGTCGCCGCCTACGCCGGTTGCCAGGCGCGCCTGCGCGGCGAACCAGTGGAACTCGGCTTTCTGCTCGGTACGCGCAAGTACGAATGCAATGTCGAACGCTTCCCGGCGGGGGCCGAGCTGCATATCCATGCGAGCCGCTCGCTGCAGGATGACAACGGCATGGGCGTATTCGAATGCCAGTTGCGCGGCCCTGGCATCGAGGCCCTGGCCCGCCTTAACGTATTCCGTCCGCCCCAGGTGGCCAGCTATCTTCAGGAAGAATTCGAGGGCTCTCAGTCATGAGCGAACAAGCAGCCATAAGCGAAACCATTCTGGTCACCGGCTCCAGCCGTGGTATCGGCCGGGCGATTGCCCTGCGTCTGGCCAAGGACGGCTATGACATCGTGCTGCACTGCCGCGCCCGCCGCGAGGAAGCCGAGGCGGTGCAGGCGCAGATCATCGAGATGGGTCAGCAGGCGCGCATCCTGCAATTCGATGTCTCCGACCGCGCCGCCTGCCGCACCGCGCTGGAGGCCGATATCGAGCAGCACGGCGCCTATTACGGCGTGGTGTGTAATGCCGGCCTGACCCGCGACGGCGCCTTCCCGGCGCTGAGTGAGGAGGACTGGGACATCGTTATGCGCACCAACCTCGACGGTTTCTATAACGTGCTGCATCCGCTGACCATGCCCATGGTGCGGCGGCGCAAGGCCGGGCGCATCGTCTGCATCACCTCGGTGTCCGGGCTGATCGGCAACCGCGGCCAGGTCAACTACAGCGCCTCCAAGGCCGGCATTATTGGTGCAGCCAAGGCCTTGGCGATCGAACTGGGTAAGCGCAAAATCACCGTCAACTGTGTGGCACCAGGGTTGATCGGCACCGAAATCCTCGATGCCGATGTTCCCATCGAGGAAATCCTCAAGATGGTTCCGGCGCAGCGCATGGGCACCCCGGAAGAAGTGGCCGGTGCAGTGAATTTTCTGATGTCCGAGGAAGCGGCCTACATTACCCGCCAGGTCCTCGCCGTAAACGGTGGATTGTGCTGATGAGCGGTTGCAAACGGGTTGTAGTCACCGGCATGGCCGGGGTGACCTCGCTGGGTAGCGATTGGCCGACGATTGAAGCGAATTTCAAGGCCGGCAAGAGTGGCATCCGCTATATGCACGAGTGGGACAGGTTCAGCGAGCTGAATACCCGCCTCGGCGGCCCGGTGGATGACTTTGTGCAACCCAAACACTGGAACCGCAAGCAGACCCGCAGCATGGGCCGCGTCTCCAAGCTGGTGGTCTACGCTGCCGAACGTGCGCTGGAACATGCCGGCCTGCTCGGCGACCCGTGCATTCAGGACGGCCGTATGGGCGTGGCCTGCGGCTCCTCCACGGGCAGCACCGACGAGATCAAGGCATTCGGCAATATGCTGCTCAACTCGGTGGCCGACGGCCTGAATGCCAACTCCTATATCCGCATGATGCCGCACACCACGGCGGCCAATATCAGCATCTTCTTCGGCCTCAAAGGCCGCCTGATCCCTACCTCCAGCGCCTGCACCAGCGGCAGCCAGGGCATCGGCTACGCCTATGAAGCAATCAAGTTCGGCCGCCTGCCGATGATGCTCGCAGGCGGTGCCGAGGAGCTGTGCCCCACCGAGGCCATGGTCTTCGATGCGCTGTACGCCACCAGCCTGAAAAACGATGCCCCGCACACCTCGCCGCGCCCTTATGACAGCGGTCGCGACGGCCTGGTGATCGGCGAAGGTGCCGGCATTCTGGTCCTCGAAGAGCTGGAACACGCCTTGGCCCGTGGCGCGACCATCTACGCCGAAATCGTCGGTTTTGGCTGCAATTCTGATGGCCAGCACGCCACCAAGCCGGTGCAGGCGACCATGCGCGGGGCGATGGAGTTGGCGCTGCAGGATGCCGGCTTAGAACCCTCCGCCATCGGTTACGTCAACGGCCACGGCACCGCCACCGACCAGGGCGATGTCGCCGAGACCCTGGCCACCCAGGAACTGTTCGGCAGCCAGATGCCGATCAGCTCGCAGAAGAGCTACTTCGGCCACACGTTGGGGGCTTGCGGCGCACTGGAGTCGTGGTTCAGCATCGAAATGATGAACGCGGACAGCTATGTGCCGACCCTGAATCTGGAAAGTATCGACCCGGCCTGCGGCGAGCTGGACTACCTGCGCGGTGAATTCCGCCAGATGAGTCACCAGTACGTGATGAACAACAACTTCGCCTTTGGCGGAGTGAATACCTCGCTGATCTTCAAACGCTGGAGCTGAGAGACTGTTCAATGTCTGCTGCGCGTCGGCCCTGCTACGTTAAAAACCGGCTCGGAATGCTCATGTACAAAAGTACACTCCGCTTCCTCGCCTGTTTTTGCCTTGCATGGCCCTAGCTCGCAATACATTGAACGAGCTCTCTAAAGCAGCTGGATTACACTTGCTGCGGCAGTAACACCTTTGCGCAACCCACAAGCAGTTCCCAGAAAAGCCTCATAACAAGGAGCAACTCATGAACGCCAAAACCTGGATTCTCGCAGCAGCCTGCATCAGCCTGTTCCCGGCCATTAGCCAGGCCCGTGATACCACCCACTTTCTGCCGTTCGACGCAGTGGTGCAGGAAGCTCTGAATGCCGGCCGCCTCGACGGCAGCGTAAAGTTCTACCTGGCGGGCAACAAGCCGGCCGGCGCGGTCAGCGTGGTGAAATCCGGCGTGACCACCAGCCAGAAAACCAACGCTTTTAACAAAAGTGATGAAGCCGCCTGCAGCTGGGCACTGCAGTCCGCGCTGATCCGTTTCCAAAACGCCGCTAAAGCTGCCGGCGCCAATGCCGTGGTCAACCTGGCCAGCAACTACAAGAATGTCGAGTACAAGGACAGCCAGAAGTACGAATGCCACGCCGGCGCGATCATGGCGGGTGTCGCAATCAAAGGTGACCTGGCCAACCTCAAGTAATAGCCTCCGTTACAGCCTGCCATGGACACCGCGGCAGGCTGTAACTAACCGCATAGAAATCAGCACGGAACCTATAAGCTGACCCCGGAGTCAATCAAAGCAATGCAGATCTGACCGCATTGCCACAGATCCCGAGGACAACCTATGCCATCAGCTCACTCGTTCGAAATCGCTTACCGTTTCAACAACGACCCACGTAGCCATCGCACTGACTCACATGAGAATGCGCTGCCAGTTCACGAGGCGGCGTTACAGCTGATCGAACTGCATTTCGCCGATGCCGAGAACAGCCTGATCATGCCAGCGCCCGATGCGACGCCAGCCGAGATCATGTCCCAGGCCGAAACGCTTGGCATCACCAACATCAGCGTGAACAACGCCTAAGCAGACGCTCACGCTGAGCTTCAATTTCAGGCGCGGTGATACTGCGCCGACAACTCATGCACCGCTTCGAAGAACGCACCGGCATGCGCCGGGTCGACTTCTGGGGTGATGCCGTGGCCGAGGTTGAAGACCTGACCGCTGCCATGACCGTAGGCAGCGAGGATGCGCCCCACTTCGGCTCGAATCGCCGCCGGGTTGGCGTACAGCACGCTCGGGTCCATATTGCCCTGCAGCGCCACCTTGTTGCCAACGCGGGCGCGGGCGCTGCCGATGTCACAGGTCCAGTCCAGGCCCAGGGCTTCGGCACCGCTGTCGGCCATCGACTCCAGCCACAGACCGCCACCCTTGGTAAACAGAATCACCGGTACACGGCGACCATCATGTTCGCGGATCAGGCCGTCGATGATCTTCTGCATATAGGCCAGAGAGAACTCCTGATAAGCCGCCGCCGACAGCGAACCGCCCCAGGAATCGAAGATCTGCACTGCCTGGGCGCCGGCCTTGATCTGCCCGTTAAGGTAAGCGGTGACCGACTGCGCCAGCTTGTCGAGCAGCGCGTGCATCGCCTGGGGGTTGTCGTAGAGCATGGCCTTGGACTTGCGGAAGTCCTTCGACGAGCCGCCTTCGACCATATAAGTGGCCAGAGTCCAGGGGCTGCCGGTGAAGCCGATCAGGGGTACACGGCCATTCAGCTCGTGGCGGATGGTACGCACCGCGTCCATCACGTAGCCCAGATCCTGCTCCGGATCGGGGATCGGCAGGGCCTCGATATCAGCCATGGAGCTGATGACTTTCTTGAAGCGCGGACCTTCGCCGGTTTCGAAATACAGGCCCTGGCCCATGGCATCGGGGATGGTCAGGATGTCAGAGAACAGAATCGCCGCGTCCAGCTGCGGGTAGCGGTCCAGCGGCTGGATGGTGACTTCGCAGGCCAGCTCCGGGTTCTTCATCAGCTTGACGAAATCACCGGCCTTGGCGCGGGTGGCGCGGTACTCCGGCAGATAACGACCGGCCTGGCGCATCATCCACACCGGGGTGACGTCAACAGGTTGCTTGAGCAGAGCACGAAGGAAGCGGTCGTTCTTCAGGACGGACATCGGCAGGATTCCTGGAAATTCGGCAAGGAAGCTTCACGACGAAGGATTGTGCGGGAGTCGGCCAGTGGCGTCCCCCTCCTCCAGGCGGGCTCCTGGGTCACAGGTGCGCCGCGCACCGTGACGCAGAAAAAGTGCGGGTATTTTCGCAGAGCGCAAAACAAAAGGCACGGCGAGTGCCGTGCCTTTTGTCTATTGCGACGATTTGCCTCGGCCCAAGGAGCCGAGCCAATTACGCAGCAGCTTAGACGCCCAAGTAGTCCAGGATACCTTCGGCGGCATTACGCCCTTCGAAGATCGCCGTCACCACCAGATCGGAACCGCGGACCATATCACCACCGGCGAAGATCTTCGGGTTGCTGGTCTGGTGTTTGAACTGGCTCTGCTCAGGCGCTACGACGCGGCCTTGGCTGTCGGTTTCGATCGTGAAATCGCTGAACCAGGCAGCCGGGCTTGGACGGAAGCCGAAGGCGATCAGCACGGCTTCCGCCGGGATGATTTCCTCGGAGCCGGGAATCGGCTCAGGACTGCGACGACCACGGGCATCCGGCTCGCCGAGCCGGGTCTCGACCACTTTCACGCCTTCGACCTTGTCTTCACCAACAATGGCGATGGGCTGACGGTTGAAGAGGAATTTCACCCCTTCTTCCTTGGCGTTCTTCACTTCCTTGCGCGAGCCCGGCATGTTTTCTTCGTCGCGGCGATAGGCGCAGGTGACCGACTTGGCGCCCTGGCGAATCGAAGTACGGTTGCAGTCCATCGCGGTGTCGCCGCCGCCGAGGACGACGATGCGCTTGCCCTTCATGTCGATAAAGTCTTCCGCGTTCTTCTCGAAACCGAGGTTGCGGTTGACGTTGGCGATCAGGAAATCCAGCGCATCGGTGACGCCCGGCAGGTCTTCACCGGGGAAGCCACCCTTCATATAGGTGTAGGTGCCCATGCCCATAAACACGGCATCGTACTCATCCAGCAGCTGCTGCATGGTGATGTCTGTGCCGATCTCGGTGTTCAGGCGGAACTCAACGCCCATGCCGGTGAAGACTTCGCGGCGATTGCTCAGCACGCTCTTCTCCAGCTTGAACTCGGGGATACCGAAGGTCAGCAGACCACCGATTTCCGGGTTCTTGTCGAACACCACCGGGGTCACGCCGTTGCGCACCAGTACGTCGGCACAGCCCAGGCCAGCAGGACCGGCACCGATGACCGCAACGCGCTTGCCGGTTGGCACCACGCGCGACATATCCGGACGCCAGCCCATGGCAAACGCCGTGTCGGTGATGTACTTCTCCACCGAGCCGATGGTCACCGCGCCGAAGCCGTCGTTCAGGGTGCAGGCACCCTCGCACAGACGGTCCTGCGGACACACGCGGCCGCAGACTTCCGGCAGGGTGTTGGTCTGGTGCGACAGTTCGGCGGCGGCGAGGATGTTGCCCTCGGACACCAGCTTGAGCCAGTTGGGAATGAAGTTGTGCACCGGGCACTTCCATTCGCAATAGGGGTTACCGCAGCCCAGGCAACGATGCGCCTGGTCGGCCGCTTGCGCAGGCTTGAAGTTGTCGTATATCTCGACGAACTCTTTCTTACGCTGACGCAACAGTTTCTTCTTCGGGTCTTTGCGCCCGACTTCGATGAACTGGAAGTCGTTATTCAGACGTTCAGTCATTGCAATACCTCATCAAACCACTTCAGGCGCATTCTTATTGCGGGTTGGCACGGGTGCTGGAGAGCAACGACTTCAGGCTT
The DNA here is from genome assembly GCF_963970955.1 of Pseudomonas sp. EA_35y_Pfl2_R111. Taxonomy (NCBI): domain Bacteria; kingdom Pseudomonadati; phylum Pseudomonadota; class Gammaproteobacteria; order Pseudomonadales; family Pseudomonadaceae; genus Pseudomonas; species Pseudomonas sp. EA_35y_Pfl2_R111. The sequence continues at coordinate 1,459,313 of NZ_CAXAOM010000001.1, forward strand.
GCCGCCTTCGGTTTGACCAGCCAGAACTTGCGCAGGTAGTCGTCGAGGTTTTCCAGCAGGTTGATGCCCCACTCACTCGATGTTTCCTGGACGTACTCAGCAAGCACGCGCTCCAGGTGGCTACGGTAGGCCTCCATCGACTCATTATTGATCCGCTGAATTTCCACCAGCTCGTGGTTAACGCGATCGTAGAAGCTGTTATCCAGATCAAGTACGTAGGCGAAACCGCCGGTCATACCGGAACCGAAGTTGTAGCCGGTCTTGCCCAGTACGCAGACAAAGCCGCCAGTCATGTATTCGCAGCAATGGTCGCCAGTACCTTCCACTACGGTGTGCGCACCGGAGTTACGCACGGCAAAACGCTCGCCCGCAGTACCAGCGGCGAACAGTTTGCCGCCAGTGGCGCCGTACAGACAGGTGTTGCCGATGATGGCGCTGTCCTGGGTCTTGAACGGGCTGCCTTTCGGCGGGGTGATTACCAGCTTGCCGCCGGTCATGCCCTTGCCGACATAGTCGTTGGCGTCGCCTTCCAGGTACAGGTTCAGACCACCGGCGTTCCACACGCCGAAGCTCTGGCCTGCAGTACCCTTGAAACGGAAGGTGATCGGCGCCTTGGCCATGCCCTGGTTGCCGTGTTTGCGGGCGATTTCGCCGGAGACACGGGCACCAATGGAACGGTCGCAGTTGCAGATTTCCAGCTCAAACTCGGCACCGCTGGCAGCATCGATCGCAGGCTTAGCCAGCTCGACCATCTTCTCGGCCAGCAGGCCTTCGTCGAACGGTGGGTTGCGATCAACCAGGCAGAACTGCGGCTTGTCGGCCGGAATGTGGTCGCTGCCGAGCAGCGGCGTCAGGTCCAGATGACCCTGCTTGGCGGTTTCGCCCGGCAGCATTTCCAGCAGATCGGTACGCCCGATCAGCTCTTCCAGGCTACGTACGCCCAGCTTGGCCAGCCACTCGCGGGTTTCTTCGGCAACATAGGTGAAGAAGTTCATCACCATCTCGACGGTGCCGATGAAGTGATCCTTACGCAGCTTGTCGTTCTGCGTGGCCACGCCGGTGGCGCAGTTGTTCAGGTGACAGATGCGCAGGTATTTGCAGCCCAGAGCGATCATTGGCGCAGTACCGAAGCCAAAGCTTTCGGCACCGAGAATGGCCGCCTTGATCACGTCCAGGCCGGTTTTCAGGCCGCCGTCAGTCTGTACCCGTACCTTGCCGCGCAGATCGTTACCGCGCAGGGTCTGGTGGGTTTCGGCCAGGCCGAGTTCCCACGGCGCACCGGCGTACTTGATCGAGGTCAGCGGCGATGCGCCGGTACCACCGTCGTAACCGGAGATGGTGATCAGATCGGCATAAGCCTTGGCCACGCCGGCGGCGATGGTACCGACACCAGCTTCCGCCACCAGCTTGACCGAGACCAGCGCGGCCGGGTTGACCTGCTTGAGGTCATAGATCAGCTGCGCCAGGTCTTCGATAGAGTAGATGTCATGGTGCGGCGGTGGCGAAATCAGGGTCACGCCCGGCACTGCATAACGCAGCTTGGCGATCAGACCGTTGACCTTGCCGCCCGGCAGCTGGCCGCCCTCACCGGGCTTGGCACCCTGAGCAACCTTGATCTGCAGCACTTCGGCGTTGACCAGGTATTCCGGGGTCACGCCAAAGCGGCCGGTGGCCACCTGCTTGATCTTCGAGCTGCGCACGGTGCCGTAACGGGCTGGGTCTTCGCCGCCCTCACCGGAGTTGGAGCGCGCGCCCAGGCGGTTCATTGCCTCGGCAATGGCTTCGTGGGCTTCCGGCGACAACGCGCCGAGGGAAATCCCGGCGGAGTCGAAGCGCTTGAGAATCTCGCCCAGCGGCTCGACCTGATCCAGTGCTATTGGCTGATCGGCCAGCTTCAGTTGCAGCAGGTCGCGTAGCATCGACACCGGACGGGTGTCGACCAACGTGGTGTATTCCTTGAATTTCTCGTAGCTGCCCTGCTGCACAGCAGCCTGCAGGGTGTTGACCACATCCGGGTTGTAGGCGTGGTACTCGCCGCCGTAGACGAACTTGAGCAGACCGCCTTGCTGGATGGTCTTGCGCGCGTTCCAGGCTTCGGCCGCCAGCAGCTTCTGCTCGTTTTCGATATCGACGAAGCGCGCGCCCTTGATGCGGCTGGCCACACCACGGAAGCACAGCTCGGTAACGTCATCGGCCAGGCCGACCGCTTCAAACAGCTGCGCACCCCGGTAGGACGCCACGGTGGAGATACCCATCTTCGACAGGATCTTCAACAGGCCTTTGGAGATGCCTTTGCGGTAGTGCTTGAACACTTCATACAGATCGCCGAGCACTTCGCCGGTACGGATCAGGTCACCCAGTACTTCGTAAGCCAGGAACGGATAAACCGCCGACGCACCGAAGCCGAGCAGCACGGCATAGTGATGCGGATCGCGGGCAGTCGCAGTCTCGACCAGGATGTTGCAGTCGCAACGCAGGCCTTTTTCGGTCAGGCGGTGGTGAATCGCACCGGTAACCAGCGAGGCGTGAGCCGGCAGTTTGCCTGGCGCAATGTGGCGGTCAGACAGAACCAGCAGCACCTTACCGGCGCGCACGGCTTCTTCAGCCTGATCAGCCATGTTGCGCACAGCGGCTTCCAGGCCAATCGACTCGTCGTAGTTCATGTCGATCAGCTGACGCTCGAAGCCTGGACGATCCAGGTTCATCAAGGCGCGCCACTTGGCCGGGGAAATCACCGGGCTGCTGAGAATCACGCGAGCGGCGTGCTCTGGCGACTCTTCGAAGATATTGCGCTCGGCACCGAGGCAGATCTCCAGCGACATGACGATGGCTTCACGCAGCGGGTCGATCGGCGGGTTGGTGACCTGGGCGAACTGCTGACGGAAGTAATCGTACGGCGAACGCACGCGCTGACTGAGCACCGCCATCGGCGTATCGTCACCCATGGAGCCGACCGCTTCCTGGCCTTGTTCACCCAGCGGACGCAGTACCTGATCACGCTCCTCGAAGGTGACCTGGTACATCTTCATGTACTGCTTGAGCTGGTCGACGTCGTAGAACGCCGAACCGTGGTCGCGGTCTTCCAGAGTTGCCTGAATGCGCTGGGCACTCTTGCGCATCCACTGTTTGTAGGGATGGCGCGACTTCAGACGATTGTCGATATCGTCGCTGCCGAGGATCTGCCCGGTTTCGGTGTCCACCGCCAGAATCTGCCCCGGGCCGACGCGGCCCTTGGCCAATACGTCCTCGGGTGCGTAGTTCCACACGCCGATTTCCGACGCCAGGGTGATGTAACCGTTCTTGGTGGTGACCCAGCGCGCCGGACGCAGACCGTTACGGTCGAGCAGGCACACGGCATGACGGCCATCGGTAAGTACCACACCGGCCGGACCATCCCAGGGCTCCATGTGCATGGAGTTGTATTCATAGAACGCGCGCAGGTCGGCGTCCATGGTTTCGACGTTCTGCCACGCAGGCGGAATGATCATGCGCACGCCACGGAACAGGTCGATGCCACCGGTGACCATCAGCTCGAGCATATTGTCCATGCTCGAGGAGTCGGAACCCACGCGGTTGACCAGTGGGCCGAGCTCTTCGAGATCAAAGATCTGGTCGTTGGCGAACTTCAGGCGACGAGCCTGCGCCCAGTTGCGGTTACCGGTGATGGTGTTGATTTCACCGTTGTGCGCGAGGAAGCGGAACGGCTGTGCCAGCGGCCACTTCGGCAGGGTGTTGGTGGAGAAGCGCTGGTGGAATACACAAATGGCGGTCTGCAGGCGCTCGTCACCCAGGTCCGGGTAGAACTGCTGCAGGTCGGCCGGCATCATCAGGCCTTTGTAGATGATGGTCTTGTGCGAAAAGCTGCAGATGTAGTGATCGCTGTCAGCGGCATTGGCCACCGAGGAACGACGACGGGCGCTGAAAAGCTTGATCGCAAATTCCTGATCAGACAGTCCTTCGCCGCCGATAAACACCTGCTCAATCTGCGGCAGACGCTCAAGCGCCAGGCGGCCGAGCACGCTGGTGTCGATTGGCACTTTGCGCCAGCCGACCAGGCTCAGACCGGCTGCGAGAATCTCGCGATTCATGTTTTCGCGGGCAGCTTCGGCTTTCACCGGGTCCTGGTTGAAGAACACCATGCCCACGGCGTACTGCTTCGGCAGCTCGACAGCGAAGTGCTGCTGGGCCATGGCCCGCAGGAAAGCATCAGGCTTCTGGATCAGCAGACCACAACCGTCACCGGTTTTACCGTCGGCGTTGATACCGCCACGGTGGGTCATGCATGTCAGGGCTTCAATCGCGGTCTGCAGCAGGTGATGGCTAGCCTCACCCTGCATATGGGCGATAAGGCCGAAGCCGCAGTTATCCTTGAACTCATCAGGACGGTACAAACCTGCTTTCATAGGGACTCTCACCAGACGGCCTATCACAAGGCAATTACTTTCTAATTCAACCACTTTCCATGCGCGCAGGACTAAGCCCCAGCTTTGCGCAGGCGAAAGGGCAGTCATTGTACATACCCACCTAGGCCGTCACAAACCTTAGTGACGAAGCCTTGAAAAATAATGTCGCGAAAACGAAGGATAAGACCGGGAGGTCGTGGTAGCGACCGACCGGTCAGCGCGAGCGCTGAAGTGTATCAGCTAGCGCGCCTGGGCAATCTCTTGCTGAATGCCAGCAAAGTTACGCGGCCATGGCTTACCAGCCTGCACCTTTGCAGGCAGGGTACGCAAGGCCGCCTGCGCCGCATCACGCGTGGCAAAACTGCCGTAGGTGACCACGTACAGCGGCTTACCCTGATGCTGCTTTTTGAAATAGTGGTAATCCGCACCATTGGCTTTTACAAAAGCCTGCGCACCACTTTCCAACCGAGCCCCGAGGATCTGCAGGGTATAACGCGAGCCCGCCTGCGCGGCATACCAATCACCAACAACAGCAGGCTTGGCCGCAGCGGCCGGTGCTTGTGGCTTAATGGGCGGCGGCACTGCAGCCGTCACGGGCGCAACTGGCGGAGTAACCACTGGAGCAACCTTGATCGGCTCAGAAACCACAGGCGCAACCGGGGCACTCGTCGACACGACTGGAGCTGCTTCAGGCACTACATCTGCAGCCCCAGAAACACCCTCAGCGTCAGCCTCTTCTGCACCACTCAAGCCAGCCGCCTGAGCCAAAGGCTCGCGAATAACCGGCTGCGCCTCGCCCACCAAAGGCAGCGGCAGCGGCTGGTTTGCGCCTTCAAACTGAATTGCAGGCGCAACCGCAGCATCAGCTGGTGGCGCAACCACTGCAGCCGGTGCAGCCTCATCAAGCGGCAGCTGCGCAATAACAGGCGCATCAACATCTTCAACGACGCGCCCCTGCATAAACCAGGCAGCCAAAACCCCGATAGCGACCACGCACAATGCCAGCAGATGCTTGCGCGGCAAATTGAAGGCAAAACCACCGCGACTCGCCCCACCACGCTGCGCCAACATCGATTCAACCAGCGACTCACGCGCAACCTGATTGATTACACCCGGCCAGCCAGCAGATTGCTCGTGAATATCGGCAATCTGCTCATCGCTGAATACTTCAATCCCCTGCGCCGCACCTTCAAGGCGCTGGGCCAGATACTCGCGGGTTTCTTCCTCGCTGTAGGGCTGCAGCTCGATGACATGAAAACACTCATCGCCCGCCGCCACATTTTCAAGACGCGACAGCAGCTGCGACTCGGCAAACAGAAATACATGCGGACGGCCTTCAGCATTACCCACTGCCAAGCTCAATAGGCTAGTCAGCGCGGCGTCACTAAGATCCTCAGCGTCATCAACCAGCACATAGACGTCCTGCCCGGTCAGGGCCAACCGGCCGACCTGAGCAAGAATGGCCTGCAGCTCAGGGCGCTGCACCTGCAAGCCCTGGGCGACCTGACGCAGAATACTGGCAGGGTCAGAAGCGCCCTTGGCAGACACCACCACACTCTGCACAGCCTGCTTATTGGTGCTCGCTACCAGCGCCTGGCGCAGCAGGGTCTTACCACTACCATCGGGCCCACTGACTACCAGCAACAACTGGCTGTAGCGCGCCAAATGGTGCAACTGCCCAAGCACCGGCTTGCGCTGCGCCGGGAAGAACTTGAACCCCGGAACGCGCGAAGCGAAGGGGTCATGAGTGAACTGGTAGTGATCGAGAAACGCCTCGTCAGCATGCAAACTTGTCATGGGACACTCGTTAATTTCTAAGCTGAGCCAGCTGCGCCGCATAATCTGCGTTCAGCGTGGCATTCAAAATTTCCCGGGGAAAATCACCAGTTACAACCGCCTCACCCAAACCGCGCAACAACACCAGGCGCAGCTTGCCATCGAGAACCTTCTTGTCGACCGCCATATGCTCCATAAAATCCTCAGACGTCATATCCGCGGGAGGAACAACCGGCAAACCGGCAGCGACAAACAGCCTGACGGCCCGCGCACGCTCAGCCGCGCTAATCCAGCCCAGACGCTCGGACATATCCAACGCCATGACAGTACCCGCCGCCACCGCCTCACCATGCAGCCAGACACCATAACCCTGATGCGTCTCGATGGCATGGCCAAAGGTGTGGCCAAGATTCAAGGTGGCGCGCACCCCCGACTCACGCTCATCGGCCGCTACAACACGAGCCTTGGCCGCACATGAATGAGCAATCGCCGCGGTCAGTGCTTTCTGATCAAGAGCACGCAATGCAGGCATATGCTCCTCAAGCCAGGACAGGAATGGCTCATCGCAGATCAAGCCGTACTTGATCACCTCGGCCAAGCCAGCAGACAACTCACGAGCGGGCAAGGTAGCCAGCGTGGCGGTATCGATCAGCACTGCTTGCGGCTGGTAGAAGGCTCCCACCATGTTCTTACCCAACGGATGGTTGATCCCGGTTTTACCGCCAACCGATGAGTCAACCTGCGACAACAGCGTGGTTGGCACCTGGATAAAGTTCACACCGCGCTGGTAACACGACGCGGCAAAACCCGCCATATCACCGATTACACCACCACCCAAGGCGATGACAGTCGTGCGCCGGTCATGCCGCGCGCCCAGCAACCCATCAAAAACCAGCTGCAGGGTTTCCCAGGTTTTATAACTTTCGCCATCAGGCAAAACCACAGAAGTTACGGCAAAACCAGTAAGCGAGCGTTCAAGCGCTGCGAGATATAGGGGAGCAACTGTCTCATTGGTTACGATCGCGACTTGACGACCAACAATGTGGGCCGCCAACACATCATCACGAGCCAACAGCTTGCCACCGATATAGATCGGGTAGCTGCGCTCACCAAGATCGACATGAAGAGTTTGCATAAAGCCCCCAGGTTTCAAAGGGGCCTAGGATAGCGCAGTTCAGCCTGCGCTTTAACGGGGAGAAAGCGCCTCAAGACGCTCAAGGATCTCTTGTACCACCAGACGAGGCGGACGCTCGTCAGTTTCGACTACTACGTCGGCGATTTCACGGTAAAGCGGATCACGAACTGCCAACAGATCAGCCAGAACCTTACCCGGATCCGCCGCCCGCAACAGTGGACGATTACGATCACGCGAAGTGCGATCAACCTGCTGCTCAACAGAAGCATGCAAATAGACCACATGACCACCGCGCCTTAGAGCAACACGGTTTTCTGCCCGCATTACCGCACCGCCACCGGTAGCCAAGACCATACCGTCAACATCACAAAGCTCTGCGATCACCGCCTGCTCACGCTCACGAAACCCCTGCTCACCCTCAACATCAAAGATCCAGGGAATGTCCGCGCCCGTGCGCTGCTCAATCTCTTTGTCAGAATCCTTGAACGGCAAACGCAACTCTTTAGCAAGCAAACGCCCGATGGTGCTTTTACCAGCACCCATCGGGCCAACGAGAATCAAGTTTTGCACTGAATCAACGACTCACCGCGATGGCTTGATCGTTCATAATTCGCGGAGTAAGGAAAACCAATAACTCCGATTTATTATCCTGAACTATATCTCGACGAAAAATTCTTCCTAGGTAGGGTAAATCGCCAAGAAACGGAACTTTCTCTACAGAAGAACTTCGAGTATTAGAGAAAACACCACCAATCACGATGGTCTCACCATCACGCACAAGAACCTTTGCATTAACTTCATTCTTCTTGATTGGCGGAACCCCTAACACCGCATTGGGATAGTCAGGCTCGTCTTTAGTAACCTTGACCTCCATTATAATGCGATTGTCGGGAGTAATTTGCGGGGTAACCTCAAGAGAAAGCGCGGCCTCTTTAAAGGAAACTGTCGTGGCGCCGCTGGAGCTCGCCTCTTGATAAGGCACCTCAGTACCCTTGAGAATTTTCGCAGTTTCTTTATCAGATGTTACAACTTTCGGCTGAGAAACAATCTCCCCATTGCCTGTCTTCTCCATAGCAGAAAGCTGCAGGTCCAAAATAGCGTTATCCGTAATAAAGCCAATGCCAATTCCAGCCGAACTATTCACAACGCCAAGATCTACAAAAGGAACAGGCACATTTGTATCACCTATCGTAGGGCGAGTACAAACACCAGCAAATGGACCACAGCTCCCAGCTCCATCAGCATCGATACCTGTCGCACCATCCTTCCCGTTAGCGCGCCATTTTGCACCAGCCCCTCCCAACGTCCCCCCCCAGCGCACCCCCAAGCTCTTATCGTAATTAACGTTCGCCTCCACAATTCTCGCCTCAATCATTACTTGGCGCACAGCAACATCCAGCTGGGTAACAATACGACGAAGCTCATCAATGCGCTCCTGAGTCAAAGTAACAATCAGGCTATTGGTTCTGTCATCAGAAATAACAGTACCACGCATATCATCTTTCAACTCGCCTTCTTTATCTTTACTCTCATAGAGTTTTGCAATATCCGACGCCTTGGCGTAATTAAGCTGAATAAAATCCTTACGCAAAGGAGCCAACTCAGAAACTTGCTTCTGGGCCTCTAACTCTTGGCGTTCGCGCGCAGCAATTTCATCAGCCGGCGCGACCATCAGAACATTACCAACCCTACGCTTGTCCAAACCCTTTGTTTTGAGAACCAAATCCAAAGCTTGGTCCCACGGAACATTTTGAAGCCGAAGTGTTATATTCCCAGAAACAGTATCACTCGCAACTAGGTTTAGATCAGTAAAATCAGCGATTAGCTGCAATACAGAGCGAACATCAATATCTTGGAAATTTAAAGATAACTTTTCACCAGAATACGCAAAGCTATCAGATTTACGCTTCTCTGCTTCAACCTGGGTTAGCGGCTTCACACTGACGGTAAGCTTATTATCTGCTTGATAGACCAAATAGTCATAAACACCTGATGGCTCAATAACAATACTCGCCGCACCTGCAGAGCCAATAGCACTCACGAACTGCACAGGAGTTGCAAAATCTTTCACATCAAGCTTTACCCTAAGTGACTCAGGCAACTGCGTCTTGGCAAAATCTAACCGAATTTTACCGCCCTGATCTTGAATATCTGGGCTTATGGACGCGTCCGATAAGGTAATAACAACATTCCCTTCCCCTTGTTCGCCGCGCTGGAAATCAATATTACTAACTTCTCTCGACTGAGCGATGTACTTAGAAGCTGGAGTTGATATCGGAGCAGACACTTCTCGGCTACTGGCTAGCGAACCTCTAGCGCCCTCACCAACCACTACGAAAAGGTTATTCCCCTCAGCGCGGGTACTGTAAGGGGAAAGACTGGTCAGATTTATAATCAGCCGGGTGCGGTCCTTAGCCTCGACAACTGTTACGCTACGCGCGTTACCTGCCCCAAGCTCTCTATTTTTTGTACCAAGCTTGTTCGACACACCAGGCAAATCAAGCGCAATGCGAGCCGGCTGATCTATTGTATAACCTCGCGGAGCAAGTACTGGCTCGTCAAAAGTCAACTTCAGCTCAACAAGATCCCCGGGCAATGCAGCAACATCAAGCGTTTGCAAATTTGCAGCCATCAATAAGGGCGACAAAAAAGCACTTACCAGCGAAAAGCCAAAAAATGAGAGACTTTTTTTCATCATCATATTCCGTTGAGCAGGGCGATTATTCTTTTTCATATTCATTCCGCTCCGATTAAGAACGCTCCTTGAGGGACAGGCTGCGCGGCCGCTCCAACCAACCGCCCTCACCGTCCGGAACGATTTCAATTACATCAATCTTAGATTCGTCTATAGCAACTATTCGACCATGATTGCGACCGAGATAATCACCAACCCGAACCCTGTGAACCCCTCCCGCACCATTCACCAGAGCAAAAGCTCCGGAATCATTCGCCAAGGTGCCCACCATTACAAAAGTTTCTATATTGAAACCTTCGAGAAATTGCTTAGTACGTGCTTCATCGGGCTTTATGTTTTTAGAACCCTTCTGCCGATCGGCCACCTCCAACTTCACTGGAGGCTGGAATGGGCTTCTCAATGCTGCAGCGCTGTACGTAAAGCTTTCATAGGTCTGAAATTTTGGCAAAGGCTCAATTGAACCTTTCGGACGAGCGCGAACCTCATCCATATAAGCCTGCAGGTCTGCAAAATCACCGCCACCACTGCAACCAGAAACAATTAATATAGACAATAACAACGCGGGCCTGACAAGCATCACTGCGCCCCCCCCTTATCATTATAACGATAAGTTTTGGCCAATATTTTCATACGCAATTTAGTCGAGCCATCATCGCTAGCTGGCACCAGATCAAAATCGTGCAAGGTAACAATTCGTGGAAGACTTGCAACACCACTAACAAAAGTCGCCAAGTCGTGATAGGCACCCACTACTGAAATCTGAATAGGTAACTCTATATAAAACTGCTGAACTTCCTCAGGCAACAGCTTAATTTCCTCGAATTCCAGACCACTACCCAGCCCCGTCCGGGTTATATCCTCTAGGAGCCCGGGAACCTCGGTATCACTTGGCAGCTGCTTCAAAAGCGCACCAAATGACACTTCCATCTCCTGCATTTGCTCTTTGTAAGCATCAAGATTTGCGGCCTGGAAAGCCTTACCTGAAAACTGCTCCTTGAGGGATACCTCCTCGGCCTGCTTACCCTCTAGCTGAACCTGTAAGTCTTTAAGGTGAAAGCTATAACCTAAGGCTACGACTGCAACTAACAGCAGAACACCTGCAATAAACTTTACCGCTGCCGGCCACGAACCAACATTATTAAGGTCAAGATCATTTAAATCAATTTGCCGCAGGCTCTCTAAAGAATCGTTAAGACTCATTTTCCAGCCTCCTCTTCTGCAAGCCCAGGCTGAGTTTGCTGCACACTTAACTGAAAAACATTAGCCTGATCAACTGCACCCGCCGTCACAGACTTAACCTCAGTAAGGTTTGGCGCAGTCAGCCATTCCGATGCGTCTAAATTTCGCATCAGGTTCGACACACGGTTGTTAGATTCAGCAGCGCCAACAATAGCGATATTTTTTGCCGTCATTTTCACCCCAGTGAAATGAACACCATCAGGTAATGTTCTAACCAACTGATCGAAGACACGGCCGATAATCGGTCGGTTACCTTGCAAGTCCTGAATAATTTTCATCCGCTCAAGAAGCTGCTGACGACGAGTTTTCAATTCACTGATTTCTTTAATCCGAGCATCCAGAACGGCAATTTCCTTACGCACAAATTCATTCCGTGCATCCTGCTGCTCTATTGCCCCGCTCAGGTATTGATCGCCGAGAAACACAGCTCCAGCAGCAACAATAAACACACCTGCAAGCGTCACCAAAAAGCGCTGCTTGCGCTCTTCACGTAGTTGCTCGCGCCAGGGTAGAAGGTTAATCCGCGCCATTAGTCGAAGCTCCTCATCGCCAGGCCACAGGCAATCATCAAGGCCGGCGCATCGCTGGCGAGCGCGCCCGCGTTGACCTTGCCACTCAGCGCCATCTCAGCAAATGGATTGGCGACCAATGTTTGGGTGCCAATTTTTTGCTGTATCAAACGGTCAAGGTCTGGAATCGACGCGGTACCGCCTGCCAACAGGATGTAGTCGACATCATTGAATTGACCGGCAGCGAAGAAGAACTGCAAAGAACGTGCAACCTGCTGAACCACAGCCTCTTTAAATGGCTGCAGCACTTCACTGTCATAGTCGTCTGGCAAACCGCCTTGCTTCTTGGCAAGGCCCGCTTCTTCGACGGACAGGCCGTAACGACGCTGAATTTCTTCGGTGAGCTGCTTGCCGCCAAACAGCTGCTCACGGGTATAGATAGTGCGGCCGTTGTGCAGAACGCTGAGCGTAGTCATCGTTGCACCGATATCGACAACCGCTACGGTCAGTTCCTCACGACCACCACCCAGCTGATCGATCAGCAGACCGTACGCACGCTCAAGCGCATAGGCTTCGACATCGACCACTTTAGCGGTAAGGCCGGCAAGCGCCAGAGCGGCTTCACGAACCTCAACGTTCTCCTTGCGGCATGCCGCAAGCAGCACCTCGACGCGATCAGCATTGCGCGCAGAGGCACCCTGCACCTCAAAGTCGATTGCGACTTCTTCCAGGGGATAAGGGATGTACTGGTCGGCCTCGATCTTCAGCTGATTCTCCAGCTCATCATCGGAAAGCCCGGCTTCCATTTCGATGGTCTTGGTAATCACTGCAGAACCCGCCACCGCCACCGCCACGGTTTTCACACCGCTCTTGGCTTTGGCGAGCACGCGCGCGAGGGCTTGCCCCACACCCTCTAGCTCGGCAATGTTCTTTTCAACCACCGCGTTTGGCGGGAGCGGCTCGACTGCGTAAGCCTCTACCTTGTAGCGGCTTCCGGAGCGGCTCAATTCGAGGAGCTTGACGGAGGTCGAACTGATATCGATCCCGAGTAGCGTATTCGCTTTCTTATTGAAGAGCCCTAGCACGACCGATTTCCTATTGGCATCCGCGACTTACGGACTATTTATGTTTTTTCACATTAAATAACAGTCTTGACAGAAGCGCAAATGGCTACCCAGCAAAAAAACCGCTTATAATGTGATCAGTTTTTCTCTTTTAACCTTGTGTTTCGCTTAACCCGTTCTTTTATCTGGAAATCCAAAAATCTTGATGCGTCTTTTACGTTTTTTTTGCTGGTCTTGCCTCGCCGCTTTTTGTGGCCTGGTACTCAGTTTCAGCGGGGCCTTCCTCTATCTTAGCCCTAGCCTTCCATCCGTCGAATCTTTGCGCAGCATCCAGCTGCAGATTCCACTGCGGGTCTATAGCAGCGATGCCAAGCTAATTGCTGAATTCGGTGAAATGCGCCGCTCGCCAATCGCCTTTGCGGAAATCCCTCCAGACTTCATCAACGCTTTGCTGGCAGCTGAAGACGACAACTTTGCCAACCATTATGGCGTCGACCTTACTAGCCTGATGCGCGCTGCAACGCAAATCTTGAAAAGCGGGCAAATTCAAACCGGCGGCAGCACCATTACCATGCAAGTGGCGAAGAACTTCTTTCTGACCAGCGAAAGAAGTTTCACCCGCAAGATCAATGAGATACTTCTTGCCCTACAGATTGAACGAGAGCTCAGTAAGAACGAAATCCTTGAGCTTTATGTCAACAAGATTTACCTAGGCAATCGTGCATACGGTATCGAAGCAGCGTCACAGGTTTATTACGGCAAATCCATACGCGAGGCCAGCCTTGCGCAAATGGCAATGATTGCCGGCCTACCCAAAGCCCCATCACGCTATAACCCGCTGGCCAATCCAGCCCGTTCAATGGAGCGCAGGGACTGGATTCTTGGGCGCATGTACGGCCTAGGCCGCATCGATAAACAGCGCTATGAAGAAGCCCTGGCTGAACCCATCAACGTCAGCTACCACGTACCCGCACCGGAGCTGGCGGCACCCTATATAGCCGAGATGGCACGCGCAGAAATGGTCGGCCGCTACGGCAGCGAGGCTTACACCGATGGTTTTAACGTCACCACCACGGTATCCAGCGACCTGCAGCTCGCGGCCAACTCGGCAGTCCGCGAGGGGTTGATCGCTTATGATCAGCGCCACGGCTATCGTGGACCGGAAAGCCGTTTACCCGGCATGACCAAGGAAAACTGGCAAGCGGAGCTGAGCAAGCAAACCTCTCTCGGCGGCCTGGAACCGGCCATTGTTACTGGCGTAGAGAAAAGCGGAATTATGGTCCTGCTGCGCAACGGCGAAGAACACGCCGTGGCCTGGGACAGCATGAAATGGGCGCGACCGTTTCTGAATACCAATAGCCTCGGCCCTCGCCCACAGCAGCCCGCCGATGTCAGCCAGATCGGTGACCTGATCCGCGTGCAGAGCCAGGAAGACAGCAGCTTACGCTTTGTTCAGCTGCCGGCGGCGCAGAGCGCCCTGGTCTCGCTGGACCCAAACAACGGCGCAATTCGCGCGCTGGTAGGTGGTTTCTCCTTCGAGCAAAGCAATTACAACCGCGCCGCGCAGGCCAAGCGCCAGCCGGGCTCAAGCTTCAAACCCTTTGTGTACAGCGCCGCGCTGGATAACGGCTACACAGCCGCCACGCTAGTGAATGACGCGCCGATTGTATTCGCCGACGATGCGCTGTCGCAGGTATGGCGACCGAAGAATGACAACAACACCTTCCTCGGCCCGATCCGCCTGCGCGAAGCCCTGTACCGCTCGCGTAACCTGGTGTCGATTCGCCTATTGCAGGACCTCGGCATTGCCAACACCTTGAGCTATATCGAGCGCTTTGGCTTTGAGACGAAGGACCTGCCGCCCAATCTGTCTCTGGCGCTGGGCACCGCGAGCCTCACACCAATGGAAATTGCTGAGGGCTGGAGTGTGTTTGCTAGCGGCGGCTACAAAACCGAGCCTTACCTGATCGAACGAATCGAGGACCGCACCGGCAAGCAACTATTTAATGCAAGCCCCGCGCAAACCCCCACCGGCATAGCTCAACGCGCAGAACAGAGCAGCGCCTTGCAACTCAGCGTCGGCGACCAGCCACTGCCGCCTGAGCCTGTGCTTGCCGAACAGATCATCGATGAGCGCACCGCCTACATCATGACCAGCATGCTCCAGGACGTGATCAAGCGCGGCACTGGCCGCCGTGCCATGGCCCTGGGCCGCGATGACCTGGCAGGCAAAACCGGCACTACCAACGAGTCGAAAGACAGCTGGTTCTCCGGCTATAACGCGGACTACATCACCACCGTCTGGGCCGGTTTCGACCAGCCGGAAAGTCTTGGCCGCAACGAGTATGGCGGCACCGTGGCCCTGCCGATCTGGATGAGCTATACGGCCGCGGCCCTCAAGGACAAGCCCAGCCACCTGTTGGCAGAACCCGAAGGCCTGCTGACCCTGCGCATCGACCCACACAGCGGCCGCGCAGCCACGCCGGATACTCCGGAGGCCTACTTCGAGCTGTTCAAGAGTGAGGACTCGCCGCCGCCCATGGGCGAGTTTGAGCCTGGCATGTATATCCCTGGCAGCCCGCTACCGGCCGATGAAGCAGCGCCAATCGACCTGTTCTAAAACCTCTGTGGCAGTCGCGTGACGCCTGAGAAAGCCAAAATAGCGCCAATAAAAAAACCCGCCGAGGCGGGTTTTTTTATTGCTCTTGAGCTAAGCGCTTAGCCGTTGAACACGTCGTTTACCGACTGCAGCGGGTAATGCTTTGGATACGGCAGAGTCGCCACACCGCTCTCAATCGCAGCCTTAGCCACGGCATCGCAGACCACGGTGATCAGACGTGGGTCCATCGGCTTCGGAATGATGTACTCACGGCCGAACGACAGGGCAATGCCGCCGTAGGCGTCGCAGACTTCCTGCGGCACCGGCAGCTTGGCCAGGTCACGCAGGGCCAGTGCAGCGGCGATCTTCATCTCTTCGTTGATGCGGGTCGCGCGAACGTCCAGCGCACCACGGAAGATGAACGGGAAGCCCAGGACGTTGTTGACCTGGTTCGGGTAGTCGGAACGACCGGTGGCCATGATCACGTCATTACGCACTTCATGAGCCAGCTCCGGTTTGATTTCCGGATCTGGGTTGGAGCAGGCGAACACGATCGGGCTCGGCGCCATGCGTTTGAGGTCTTCCGGCGCCAGCAGGTTGGCCCCCGATAGGCCGACGAAAACGTCAGCACCGTCCAGCGCATCAGCCAGGGTGCGCTTGTCGGTTTCGCTGGCGAATACCGCCTTGTACTGGTTCAGATCGTCGCGGCCGGCGTGGATCACGCCTTTGCGGTCGATCATAAAGATGTTCTCGACCTTGGCGCCCATGCTCACCAGCAGCTTCATGCAGGAGATTGCTGCAGCGCCAGCACCCAGGCAGACGATCTTGGCCTCTGGCAAGGTCTTGCCGGCGATTTCCAGGGCGTTGAGCATGCCGGCGGCGGTGACGATCGCGGTGCCATGCTGGTCATCGTGGAACACTGGAATGTCGCACTGTTCGATCAGCGTGCGTTCAATTTCAAAGCACTCAGGTGCTTTGATGTCTTCCAGATTGATGCCACCAAAGGTGATCGAGATACGGCGTACGGTGTCGATAAAGGCCTGCGGGCTCTCGGACTCGACTTCGATATCGAATACGTCGATACCGGCAAAGCGCTTGAACAGCACGCCTTTGCCTTCCATCACCGGCTTGGAAGCCAGCGGGCCGAGATCGCCGAGACCGAGAATCGCAGTACCGTCGGAAATGACTGCCACCAGGTTGCCTTTGCCGGTGTAGCGGTACGCCAGCTCCGGATCACGCGCGATTTCGCGCACAGGCTCAGCGACGCCCGGGCTGTAAGCCAAGGACAGATCGCGTGCGGTTGCGGTGGGCTTGGTTAGCTCGACACTCAGCTTACCCGGACGGGGTTTGGCGTGATATTCGAGAGCGGCTGTTTTCAAATCAGACATGTTGGCATTTCCGCTTTGGGCTGTTGAACAGGCAGGCGGCCGAGGATACGCAAGTTGTATACAGCTGCACAAGACTGGCAAGTCCGGATGGGCACGCGGGCCCTAGCGCACGACCTTCAGCCAGTCGCCAGCACGCGGCTGACCTGTCGGGTAGAGGTTATTCAACAGGCGCAGAGTCTTCAGCGCGTCACCTGGCAACTTGCTGCCCTTGGTCAGCGCTTCAATGGTTTGCCCAGGCTTGACCTTGACCATTTGCAGGCGCAGCGGCTGCGCCTGCTGGTACTCGGCACTGGTCATCGGCCGGAAGCTTTTGATCACGCTGAGAAACTGCTCATCCTGGCTTTCCAACGAGGCGCGACCACGCACCGCACCGACAAACAGGTAAACCCGCACACCCTGCTGGATAACCGCCACGCGCTTGGCGGCATTGCCTGGAATCACCGCGCTGTAGCCCGTGAGACCAGCCTGCTGCAACTCGACGCCCGCCACCAGCCGCTGACCGCCGACACGCTGGCGCAGCAACTCAGCCGGCGTCAGGTTCTGCGGGTTATCTTCCAGGGTCATGGCAATAAACGCTTGCTGATCGGCGGTATGGCCGATCAGCGCATCCGGGCGATTGAGCAGGCTCCAGCCCTGGGGAAACGCCAGGGTAAAGTTCAGATCGGCGTGATAGAAGCGCTGGCCACGACGCACGCCAGTTTCGGCAGAGTCACCGAAGGGCAAACCTTCCAGTCGCTTGAGAAAGACCTCGCGATTGACCTCCTGCTGGCCGGTGGCCAAGGCCCGCGCAGGGCCTAGTACCTGCTGCAAACGCCGGTCGTTATCCGGATGGGTATCGAACAACCCGTGGTAACCGCCGGCCGGCTGCGCCTCACCGCTCGCTGCAGCCTGGTCGCGGGCGAAGTCTTCCTGATTTTTCAGCACCTTGACCACTTCGATCATCGCCTGCGGGTCATAGCCGCTGCGGGCCAGATACTGCGCGCCGAGACCGTCAGCCTCCAGCTCCATATCGCGGCCATAGCCCCGCACAAAGGCGCTGCCCACCACGCCGGTGACATCGGCAGCGGCACCCACGCCGGTACCAATCGCCACGGCCTGGCCCAGCAAGCCCCAGGCGGTGGACTGGCTTTGCTGCTGCACGCTGTGCCGCGCGGTAACGTGGCCCACTTCGTGGCCAAGCACAGCGGCCAGTTCGGCTTCCGAGCTGAGATAAGCCAACAGCCCGCGATGGATATAGATGTAACCGCCCGGCAAGGCAAAGGCGTTGATATCCGGGCTGTCGACCACGGTGAACTGATAGGCCAACTGGTTGCGGTGGCTGTGCTTGGCCACCCGCTCACCGATCTGTTGCACGTAGGCCTGCAACTTTTCGTCGGCGTAGAGCGGATTTTCTTTGAGGATCTGCTGATTGTAACGACGGCCGAGGTCGAGTTCCTGCTGCTCGCTCATCATCACAAAGTTGCTGCGGCCGGTGGCCGGGTTGACTGCGCAACCCACCAACTGCAGCAGCAGGACGAACACCGTCATTACGCGCAAGATCATGGCAACACCTCCAACATGGCCTTATCGGTCAACGGCAGCATCCAGCGCGCCTGCCCCGCGCGTAAACCGCCACGCTTGGAGCGGTCGATCACCCAACCGCGGGCCTCGACCTTGCGACCTTCAAGGCCTTGGACAGCACGCAGATCAAAATTGCCCAACACCCGGGGAGCAATATGCAGCACCAGCGCATCACCCATCTCCAACCACAGCCCGCCGCCATTGCGTTCGACACGCTCGACCTGACCCTGCAGCAGGGCAAAGCCACCACTGCTCAACTGCTCAGCGGTTTGCACCGGCGAACGCTGCCAGAGCCCGGCACGTACCTGCCGCGCACTGCGCTCGGCGGCTTGCTGACACGGCACCAGCGCCAGATTGGGCGCGACAGCCACCAGATAGCCCAAGCCCTCGGCCAGCAACTGCGCCTCCAGATTGCGACCGCGGTCGTCGTAGGCATGCGCCAGAGTGCGTCCGTAGTGATCCTTGGTCTGTTTGCCGTACTGCAACGAAACGCGCTCATCGCTGGCCGCGACCAGCGCCTGCAAGCGTTTGCGCGCAGCTTCGGCAAAAGGCTCAGCAGAGCGGCCCTGACGGCCCATTTCCGGAGTATTAAGGCCGATCAGACGCACAGTGCGCCCATCGACCAGACGCAGGGTGTCACCATCCACCACGCGCTGCACCTTGGCGCTGGGCAAGTTGCCCGGCGCCGGGCAGGACGCCAGGGCGCAGCCTGCATAAACGCCGAAAACGAAAAAGGCGCCCACTAGGGACGCCTTTTTCAGTAGCGCGGGGTAACCCATCAGGGCCTCCCTCGCTGCGCGCAAGCTTACTGCTTGGCGCCGAACATGCCGAAACGCTGCTTGAAGCGATCAACACGGCCGCCGGTATCCAGCATTTTCTGCTTGCCGGTGTAGAACGGGTGGCACTCGTTGCACACGTCCAGGCTCAGTGGCTTGGCCAGGGTGGAGCGAGTTTCGATCACGTTGCCACAGCTGCAGGTGGCGGTGATGGCTACATAGTTCGGGTGGATATCGGCTTTCATGGTGATTCCTCAGGACTGTCGTGCCGCCACCAGACACTATTGTCAGGTACCGCACGGAATTAGGCCGGCGATAATACCAGAGCACCGCAGCGACGCAAGGCCGGCCGTCGACTGGCTGCATGCTAAGATCGCGCCCTGCAACAAGGAGCCCTACTGCGTGCCCGACGTTATTCTGCGCCTCGCCCTGCCCTCACCGCTGCGCCGCCTGTTCGACTACCGTGCCCCGCCCGGTGTGCCGCGCAGCGCTCTGCAGCCAGGCGCGCGGCTGCGTGTGCCGTTTGGTCGGCGCGAGATGATCGGCATCCTGATCGAGGTGACCGAGCACAGCGACGTGCCGGCGGACAAGCTCAAGCCAGCCCTGCAACTGCTCGACGCCCAATCACCGCTGCCGCCGGCGCTGTTCAAGCTGTGCCTGTGGACCGCCCAGTACTATCAGCACAGCCTCGGCGACACCCTGAGTTGGGCGCTGCCGGTACTGCTGCGCCAGGGCGAACCAGCCGAAGTACGCCAGCAGCGTTTCTGGTCGGTCACGGAAGGCGCGCAGTTCGATGACCCGCGCCTAAGCCGCGCGCCGCGCCAGCGGGATGCGCTGAAAACCCTGGCCCAGCACCCCCACGGCGTCGCCCATCCACTGCTGAGCAAGCTGCAACTGAACAAAGACAGCCTCGACCTGCTGCTGGAAAAAGGCCTGGTCAAGGTCGAGGTACGCCGCCATGCGCCGAGCGAGCGCCACGCCAACTGGCTGGCGCAGCCGGAACTGCCGCTGAATGCCGAACAGCGCGCGGCCAGCGAGGCGATCCGTTCGGGCTTTGGCAGTTTCAACGCCTTTCTTCTCGCCGGGGTCACCGGCAGCGGCAAGACCGAGGTCTACCTGCAGCTGATCCGCGAAACCCTCGAGGCTGGCAAGCAGGCCCTGGTGCTAATCCCCGAGATCAACCTCGGCCCGCAGACCCTGGCGCGCTTCGAGCAGCGCTTCAACGCGCGTATCGCCCTGCTGCACTCGGCGGTAAATGATCGCGAGCGTCTGGACGCCTGGCTGGCGGCGCGCGATGGCGAGGCTGATATCATCATCGGCACCCGCTCGGCGCTGTTCACCCCGATGCAGCGCCCGGGACTGATCATCATCGACGAAGAACACGACGCCTCCTATAAACAGCAGGAAGGCCTGCGGTACCACGCTCGCGATCTGGCCGTGGTGCGCGCCCATCAGGAGAACATCCCGATTGTCTTGGGCTCGGCCACACCCTCGCTGGAAAGCCTGCACAACGCTCATAGCGGCCGCTACGCCATGCTGCATCTGCGCGAGCGCGCCGGCGGGGCCAAGCAGCCGCGCTTTCTGCGCCTGGATGTAAAAAGCCGGCCGCTCGATTCCGGTATCTCCGGCCCGATGCAGCAAGCCATCGCCCAGACCCTGCAAGCTGGCCAGCAGGTGCTGGTGTTCCTCAACCGCCGCGGCTTTGCCCCGACCCTGCTCTGTCACGACTGCGGCTGGCTGTCCGAGTGCCCGCGCTGCGACGCGCGGATGACCGTGCACCAGCGCTCGCGCGAGCTGCGCTGCCACCACTGCGGCCACGTCGAGCGCCAGCCGAGCAACTGCCCGAAGTGCAACAACGTCGACCTGCGCCCGGTCGGCGCGGGCACCGAGCGCGCCGAAGAGCGCCTGGAGATTCTCTTTCCCGACGTGCCGGTATTGCGCGTCGACCGCGACAGCACCTCGCGCAAAGAGGCCATGACCACCTTGTTTAACACCGTGCAGCGCGGCGAACCGTGCATCCTGGTCGGCACCCAGATGCTCGCCAAGGGCCACCACTTCCCACGCGTGACTTTGGTGGCGATTCTCGATGCCGATGGCGGGCTGTTTTCCGCGGATTTTCGCGCCAGCGAACGTATGGCCCAGCTGATTGTGCAGGTCGCCGGTCGTGCCGGGCGCGCCGAGGAACCGGGCAAGGTGATTATCCAGAGCCACCTGGCCGACCATCCTTTATTGGTGCAGCTGACCGAACAGGGCTACTTCGCCTTCGCCGAACAGGCTCTGAGTGAACGTCGCGGTGCCGGCCTGCCGCCGTTCTGCCACCTCGCCCTGTTGCGCGCCGAAGCCCATAAACCCGGCCAGGCCGAAGGTTTTCTCGACGACGCCTGCAGCGAAGCGGAGCTGCTACTCAGTGAGCTGAAACTCAGCGGCATCGAACTGCTCGGCCCAGTGCCGGCACCGATGGAGCGCCGCGCCGGTCGTTATCGCGCGCAATTGTTGGTACAAGCCAACGCCCGCGCGCCGCTGCACCGTTTGCTCAATACCTGGATGCACGCGTTGGAACAGATGCCCAGCGGCCGCGCGGTGCGCTGGTCGTTAGACGTCGACCCGATCGACCTCTTCTAGAACCTTTTTACGATCTGCTGCGCGTCGGCCCTGCTGCGTTAAAAACAGGCTCGGAATGCTCACTTACAGCAGTAAACTCCGCTTCCTCGCCTGTTTTTTCCTTGCATGGCTCTAGCTCGCGAGATCGTAAATAAGGTTCTAAGCCGCGCCGGCCCACGACCGGCCGCCTGTTAACGTCAGGGCGTAGAGCGCAGCCTGTTACACTGCACGCCATTTCGTTTAGCAGGCCTGTACCGTGACCAACACCGCTTTCTCTTCTCTGCCGCTTTCCGCCGCCATGTTGGCGAACCTCGAGTCGCTCGGTTACACCGAGATGACTCCGATTCAGGCGCAGAGCCTGCCCGTCATGCTCAAGGGCATGGACCTGATTGCCCAGGCCAAGACCGGCAGTGGCAAAACCGCGGCCTTCGGCATCGGCCTGCTCAACCCGCTTAACCCGCGCTACTTTGGCTGCCAGGCACTGGTGATCTGCCCGACCCGTGAGCTGGCCGATCAGGTGGCCAAAGAACTGCGTCGCCTGGCGCGCTCCGCCGACAACATCAAGATTCTTACCCTGTGCGGCGGCGTGCCATTCGGCCCGCAGATCGGCTCGCTGGAACACGGCGCGCAGATCATCGTCGGCACCCCAGGGCGCATCCAGCAGCACCTGAGCAAGGGCACTCTGAAGCTCGACGGTCTGAACACCCTGGTGCTCGACGAAGCCGACCGCATGCTCGACATGGGCTTCTACGACAGCATCGCCGAGATCATCGGCCAGACCCCAAGCCGCCGGCAGACCCTGCTGTTCTCCGCCACCTACCCGAGCGGGATCAAGCAATTGTCCGCAGCGTTTATGCGCGATCCGCAGCAGGTCAAAGCCGACGCCCTGCACGACGATACGCAGATCGAGCAGCGCTTCTACGAGATCGCCCCGGAAGAGCGCATGGACGCGGTGGTCAAGCTGCTCAACTGCTACCGACCGCAATCCTGTGTGGCCTTCTGCTTTACCAAGCAGCAGTGCCAGGAAGTGGTCGACCACCTGACCGCTAAAGGCATCTCGGCCGCCGCGCTGAACGGTGACCTAGAACAACGCGACCGTGATCAAGTGCTGGCGATGTTCGCCAACCGCAGTCTGTCCGTATTGGTGGCCACCGATGTGGCCGCGCGCGGCCTGGATATCGATGCGCTGGACATGGTGATCAACGTCGAACTGGCGCGTGACTCGGAAATTCATATTCACCGCGTCGGCCGTACCGGTCGTGCCGGTGAAAAGGGCCTGGCCATGAGCCTGGTTGCCCCCGCCGAAGGCCATCGCGCCCAAGCCATTGAAACCCTGCAAAGGGCGCCGCTCAACTGGCATCCGCTGAGCAGCCTGAAACACCAGGGCGGCGCGCCGTTACAGCCGCCAATGATTACCCTGTGCATCGGCGCCGGGCGCAAAGACAAACTGCGCCCCGGCGATATTCTCGGCGCACTGACTGGCGCTGCGGGCATCCCTGGCGCGCAGGTCGGTAAGATCGCGATCTTCGACTTCCAGGCCTATGTGGCCGTCGAGCGCGTTGTTGCTATGCAGGCACTCAAGTGCCTCAGTGAAGGCAAGATCAAGGGCCGCTCGCTGCGTATTCGTACCCTATAGTTTCCGCATGAGCTAAATAGACGGCTGCATTGACGCGGCCAGCGACAGAGGAGTAGCCCCCTTGCGCAATATTCTGGTGATCGAAGACAGCCCGCTGGTGCTGAAAATTCTCGAGCATCTGTTTCGCAAGGAGAGCGGTTTTCAGCCGATTTTCTGCGCCTCCATGGGCGAAGCCCAGGTGATGCTGGAAACCTCGGCCGAGCTGTTCTTCGCCGCCATCGTCGACCTCAACCTGCCAGACGCCCCGGATGGTGAGATCGTCGATGTGGTGATGGGCTATCACCTGCCGTGCATCGTGCTCAGTGGCACCTATAACGAGCAGCGCCGTGACCAGATGCTGCTCAAGGGCGTGGTCGACTACGTGCTCAAGGAAAGCCAGCACTCCTACGAGTACGCCTTCCGCCTGCTGCACCGCCTGGAAAGCAACAGCGAGGTGAAGATCCTCATAGCCGAGGACTCCGACGCCACCCGCCATTACATCCGCCACGTGCTGACCCCGCATCGCTACCAGATTCTTGAAGCCTGCGACGGCGACGACGCCCTGCGCATCCTCAAGGAGCAGCCGGATATCGACTTGCTGGTGGTCGACCACAGCATGCCGGGGCTGAGCGGTTTCGACCTGGTCAAACTGCTGCGGCAAAAGATGAAGCGCCACGAACTGATCATTCTCGGCCTCTCGGCTGACGTGAAAGGCTCGCTCAGCGCCAAATTTATCAAGCACGGCGCCGATGATTTTCTGCGCAAACCCTTCTGTCCGGAAGAACTCAACTGCCGGGTGATGTCGACCCTGGAACGCCGCGACCTGCTGCGCGCACTGAAACAAGCGGCACAGTTCGATGCCCTGACCGGCCTAAATAATCGCCGCGCCTTTTATGAGCATGGCCAGCAATTGTTCCAGCAGGCCCGCTCGGGCGGCCGCGACCTTAGCGTGGCAATGCTCGACCTGGACTTCTTCAAACGGATCAACGACGAACATGGCCACGCCAGCGGCGACGCAGCACTGATCGCCTTCTCCCGCGCGTTTTCCGCCACCTTCCCCGACGCCCTGCTCGGCCGTCTGGGTGGTGAAGAGTTCGCCATGGTCAGCCAGCAGGACGCCGCAACCCTGAGCGACACACTCGACCAGCTGCGCAACCACTGCGCCAATCTGAAATACGCCATCGGCGCACCGCCCCTGTCCTTCAGTGCGGGCATCTACCATGGCGCCCCGGACGACCTGGAAAGCCTGCTGCACCAGGCCGACCTGCGCCTGTATCAGGCCAAGAACCAGGGCCGCAGGCGCAACTGCTGGCAGTAACGCAGCAATAGAAAGCCACGCTGCTCCGTCATCAAGACGCCAGGCGCTGCGCCTGCAGATGCTTATCCAGAAACCCAATGACACGCTGCGCATAGCTCTGCGGCTGCGCGGCGTAGGCATGGGTATGCTCGGCCCCCGGCACCTGCCAGAACTCCACGGCGGTTTTGCCCTGCAAAGCCTGCAGCAGCAACTTGCCGTCTTTGACCGGGGTAAGCTCATCGGCCTCGCCGTAAATCAGCAACAGCTCCGGGCGGCCCACCAGGCGCTGCGCGGCGTAGGTGGGGCGCAAGCTGCGCTCACCAGCGGGATACACCAGCTTGGACAGCTGGATACCCAGCTTGGGAATGGGGTAACGCGACCAGAAGTGCAGCAGGGTCGGAAAGGCTGATTCCAGCACCGCCACCTTGAACGGATGATCGGGCTGCGCCAACGCGCACAGGCTCATGGCCGCACCCATGGAAGCACCGAGTACCGCAATAGGTAACGCCGGGTACTGCGCCTGCAGCGCCTGGCCGGCGGCGAGCACATCCAGCGGGTAATCCATAGTGGTCGAGGTGCTTTCGCCGAAGCCGTTCAAATCAAACAGCATCACGTGATAGCCCGCCTGACGCAGCAGCTCGGCATGCCCGTACTTTATCCAGAAGCCCTTGGCCGCCACGCCCATGGGGTGCGCCAGCAACACTGCGCCTTTGGCCTGCGCGGTGTGCGCCGCAGCCAGCAGCGCAGAGATGCGCGCACCCGACTGGCTATCGACGGTCAGGCGCTGCCACTGGCTCTGCTCAACATTTTCCGGCCAGCGCCAGGGCCGCACAAAGCGGCCGAAGAAAGGCTTTTTGAACAGTCGGTATGCCGTGTTCTTCATGCTGGAAATCCCTGTGTTATCGATGATCGGAAGCTGATAAGCACAGACTAGAGCGCACGCATGGCTGCCTCTATGGGCAGAAATGACATATAACATGCGATTTTTATCAGTACGCCCCGCAGACCGGAGAGTAGCAATGCGCGTCACCGTCCTGATGGCCGATCACTGCTCCTCTACCAGCGTGGCCGCGACCCTGGAGTTCTTCGCAACCGCCAATGTGTTGCACCACTATGCGACCGAGAAAAGCGCGAGCCATAAACTCGGCCAGGCACAGCTGTTCACCCTGCAAACCGCGTCAATCGATGGCCACAGCGTAGCCTGCACCGGCGGCCTGCGACTGACCCCGGACAAAGCCCTGGATGAGGTACACAACCCGCAGCTGATTATCGTGCCCGGCTTTATGTTCAACATTCTCGGCGTGCTGCCCGGCCTGGGCAGAATGGTCGAATGGCTGCAACTGCAGCACCAGCAAGGCAGCTATATCGCCAGCATGTGCACCGGTGCGTTTGTCACCGCCCAGGCCGGGCTGCTGGATGGGCGCTGCGCCACCACGCACTGGCTGTTCAGCGAACAATTCACGCGACGCTTCCCCAAGGTGAAGTTACAACCCGAGCGCACCGTAACGGATGACGGCCAGGTGCTGTGCTCGGGAGGCTCCACAAGCGGCAGCGACCTGTTGCTGCACCTGATCCGCAAATTTTCCTCACCCCAGCTGGCTGCCGAGTGCGCGAAGAAACTGCTGGTCGATGTCGCCGTGCGCAGCCAGACCCCCTACGCCTGCACCACCTTCAAGAAAAACCATACCGACGCCGAGATTCTCAAGATCCAGGTCTGGCTGGAGCATCGCCTGGCGCAGGGCATTGTTATGGAGCAGGTGGCTGAGGCGTTCTGCTTGAGCATGCGCAACTTTATCCGCCGGTTCAAAGCCGCCACTGAGCAAACGCCCATTGAGTATTTGCAGAATTTGCGTATCGAGCGGGCCAAGTTCTTATTGGAAAGCAGCCAGCAAGCGTTTGACCAGATCACCCTGCAGGTGGGCTATGACGACGGCAACTCCTTTCGGCGCCTGTTCAAACAACGGGTGGGACTTACGCCTAGTGCGTATCGCAAACGCTTTGAGAATGTACGCCCGTGATCAGCGCAACATGACCCAGAATTGACAGCAACGCTCTACAAGCCGTGACGCTTAAAGATCTGCGCATAGCTGCCATCGGCACGCATTTCCTCGATCGCCTTGTTGAAGGCATCGGCAATCTGCTGATGCTGCGGATGTTTGCGGCTGACCAGGATATGTAGGCCGTTCTCGCTTAACGGCTGCGGTAGAAATTCCAGCTGATCGCGAATCCCGACCAGGCCGCGGCTTAGGTGATAACGCGCTACCAGTTCATCTTCCAGGGTCAACTGCACCCGCCGTGCCTGCAGCATGCGTGCGCCCACTTCAAAGCCGACCACGCCGACCTTGGTCAGCCGGCTGTCCTGATCAAACTCATTGGAATAGGCATAACCACGCACCACGGCAATGCTGTAGGGGTACAGATCGGGCAACTGCTTGAAGCTGATCTGACTGCCCTTACGCTGCAGAAAGCGGATGCGGTTGATCAAGTAAGGCTGCGAGTAATGACCAAACACCGCCCGCTCATCGGTGTACCAGGCATTGATCAGCACATCATAGATGTCCTGCTGCAACCCCCGCACCGCACGCTCCCAAGGTACCTGAGCGTAACTGGTGGTGTAGCCGGCGCGCGTCAGGGCAGTGGTCACCAAGTCGGATGCCACGCCGTTGTTTAGCAGCGACTGGTCATTGAATGGCGGCCAGGGGTCAGCCACCAGACGCAAGGTCTCTGCAGCGTTGCCATACAGGGGTGCCAACAGCGCCCACGACAGCAGGCAGGCACGCAGTCCATTCATCAACGGCGGTTCCAGAGCAAGCGGAAAACTAATCCTAGCTGCCACAGCGTTTTTTGACAGCGCAGTCATAGCCGCGAACATCCCGGAAGCTACTCTGTGCAGGCAATAATCCACCGCGGCAAACAGGAGTTCTGCCACATGGGGCCACAACAATCCCTACTCATTCACGATGCCACACAGGCTGATCTAGAGACTTTGCAGCGCATCGGCTGCGATACCTACCGTGAGCATTTCAGTGGAGTCTGGACGCACGCGGGGATGCAGCGCTTTCTTTCCGATGATTTTTCAAGCGAGAACCTAGCCAGCTCGCTCGCAGCGACGAACCAGCATCTATGGCTGCTGGCCAAGGATGGGGCCGGCAACGCTCAGGGCTTTGCCAAACTCAACTGGAACAGCCCCATGCCGCTGCACAACACATTAGGCGCAGTGGGCGTAGAACTGCAGAAGATCTACCTGCTCAAGTCCGCGACCGGCAAAGGCTATGGTGAGCAGTTACTGCGGGTTATCTGTGGGCGTGCATTAGCACGGCAGCAACACCTGCTATGGCTGGATGTGCTGCAGAGCAATCGCGCGGCCCAGAACTTTTATGCACGCTTCGGTTTTCGCAGCTGCGGCGAAATCCCATTCAGTACCGACATGCTGGATATTGGCATGCAGGTGATGGCCTACGACCTCACGTCCCGCCCGCAAGCGCACCCGACAACTTGCAGTTAAGATGCGCGCTGTTTTGCGCCCGCCCTGGCGCACGTCGCAGGTTGAGGATATTGCTGTGCTTACACCCCAGGTCGTGATTATCGGAGCCGGTGCCGCCGGGCTTATGTGCGCGCTGACGGCTGCCGCGCGGGGCCGTCAGGTGCTGCTGTTGGATCACGCCAACAAGGCCGGCAAGAAGATCCTGATGTCCGGCGGTGGGCGCTGCAATTTCACCAATATGTATTGCGAGCCGAGCAACTTTCTCTCGGAAAACCCGCACTTCTGCAAGTCCGCCCTGGCGCGCTACACCCAATGGGACTTTATCGGCCTGGTGGCCAAGCACGGCGTGCCGTACCACGAGAAGAAGCTCGGCCAGCTGTTCTGCGATAACAAGGCCAGCGACATCCTCGGCCTACTGCTGGGCGAGTGCGATGAAGCCGGCGTCGATCTGCGTCTGGACACTTCGGTCAGCGAGATAAGCAAACTGGACAGCGGCTACCAGCTGCAGACCAGCGCCGGCGCAGTGCGCTGCGAATCGCTGGTGATCGCCACCGGCGGCCTGTCGATTCCGACCCTCGGCGCCAGCGGCTTTGGCTATCAGGTAGCCAAACAGTTCGGCCACGAGTTGCTGCCAACCCGCGCCGGCCTGGTGCCGTTCACCATTACCGACCCGCAGCTTAAGGAGCTGTGCAACGAGCTGTCCGGCACCTCGGTGGAAGACTGTGTGGTGAGCTGCAACGGGCAGAGCTTCAAGGAAAACATCCTGTTTACCCACCGCGGCTTAAGCGGCCCGGCGATTCTGCAGATTTCCTCGTTCTGGCAACCGGGCGAGGCCATCAGCATCAACCTGCTGCCACATATCGACCTGCCCGAGTGGCTGGCCGAGCAGCAACGCGAACGGCCGAACAGCGAGCTGAAAACCCTGCTCGCCGAGCTGTTTACCAAGAAAATGGCCGGCCTGCTGGCGGACAACTGGTTCGCTTCCAAACCGATGAAGCAGTACACCCACGCCGAGTTCAAGGCAATTGCCGGGCAGCTTGGCGACTGGCAACTGGTGCCAGCCGGCACCGAGGGCTACCGCACCGCCGAGGTCACGCTGGGCGGCGTGGATACCCGCGAGGTGTCATCGAAGACCATGGAATCGCTGAAATCACCGGGGCTGTATTTTGTTGGCGAAGTGCTGGATGTGACGGGCCATCTGGGCGGTTTCAACTTTCAGTGGGCCTGGGCCTCGGGCTATGCGGCGGCACACTATGTCTAAACCGCTGTCAGCACTGTGGTGTAGGCCGCCTATCGGCCGGGCATAGCTAAACCGCCATCTTTAACCTCTATCGAATAAGCGTATCGCCATGACCCAAGAGCAAGGACTGATCTTCGCCATTCTCGTCGCGACCATGGGCCTGTTTCTGTGGGGCCGCTGGCGTCATGACATCGTCGCGCTCGGCGCCCTGCTGGCTTGCGTGATCACCGGCCTGGTGCCGGATCAACAGGCGTTTATCGGCTTTGGCCACCCCGCAGTGATCACCGTGGCCTGTGTGCTGGTACTCAGCTTCGGTTTACAGAGGACCGGCGCGGTGGACGCCATGGCTCAGCGAATATTACCCGTTGATGCCGGCCCCATCCTCTCGATCGCTGCATTGACCAGCCTGGGCGCCTTGCTATCGGCCTTTATGAACAACGTCGGCGCTCTAGCCCTGCTGATGCCGATTGCCTTGAAAATCGCCAGCAAGCAAGAGCTGCCCCCCGGCCGCCTGCTGATGCCACTGGCCTTCGGTACCATTTTGGGAGGAATGACCACCCTGATTGGCACACCGCCCAACCTAATTGTCTCAAGCTTCCGGGCCGAGACCGACGCAGGGCCGTTCGCCATGTTTGACTTCAGCCTGGTGGGCGTCGCCGTGGCCCTGGCCGGCGTACTGTTTATTAGCCTGATCGGCTGGCGACTGGTGCCGCGCCGCGAGGTGGCCGGTGTCGCCAGTTTCGACACCGGTACTTACATTACCGAGGCCCGCGTCAAGCAAGATGCCAACGCCGTGGGCAAGAGCCTGCGTGAGGTCGAACAACTGCTGGAGGAGGCCGATGCCCAGGTAGTGGGCATGGTACGTAACAAGTTGCGCTTATCGGCACCCAACCCGCGGCGCATCCTTCAGGCTGATGACGTGCTGGTGATCGAGGCCGAGCCGGAATCTCTGGGAGAGGTCCTCAGCACCCTGGGGCTGACGCTCGAAGCGGCCAAGCAGGCAGCGGACGATGAAGACGCTGATGCAGGCACGGCCGAGAAAACCAAGACCGAGGAGAAGAAAGACAGCAGCGACGACGAACGAGTGCTGCAAGAATTGCTGGTGCGCCGGGACTCTCGGCTAGTCAGTCAGACCGCCAGCGATATTCATTTGCGCCACCGTTACAGCATCAACCTGCTGGCGATCTCGCGGCAGAGCCATCGCTCGATCAAGAGACTGCGGTCGACCCAGCTCGAACAAGGCGATGTCTTGCTGGTACAGGGCGAAGCGGGCGATATCGCCGACTTCGCCAATGACTTTGAGTGCGTACCACTGGCTGACCGCTCCATCAGCATCCCCAACCCGACCCAGGCCGGCTTTGCGGTTAGCGTAATGCTCCTGGCTGTGGCGCTGGCGGCGTTCGGCGTGTTGTCGGCAGCCGTGGCGTTCGCCGCCGGGATGCTGGTCTTTATGGTGGCCCGCGTGGTGCCGTTGCGCCTGCTGTATGAGTCCATCGACTGGCCAGTGATCGTGCTGCTCGGCGCCATGATTCCCATTGCCGGAGCCATGTCCGAAAGCGGTGCGGCCGACCTGCTTGCGCGCCTGCTGATGGAGCACCTAGCCCAGGGTAATCCGGTGGTGGTACTGACGCTGCTGTTGGTGGTGACCATGACCCTCTCGGACTTTATGAACAACGCCGCCACGGCTGCCGTGATGTGCCCGATTGCCCTGAGCGCCGCCAGCCAGCTCGGCGTCAACCCGGATGCCTTGCTGATGGCCGTGGCCATCGGCGCGTCCTGTTCATTCCTGACCCCCATCGGCCACCAGAACAACACCTTGATTCTTAGTCCCGGAGGCTTTCGTTTCGGCGATTACTGGCGCCTGGGCCTACCAATGGAAATTCTGGTGGTGGCAATCAGCGTACCGCTGTTGCTGCTGGTCTGGCCGCTTTGATGCAGAGCGCTCAGCTCAACGCAGAGCCTACCGGGCTCGCCAAGTGCCTTCACTGCCTGGCGGCCCAAGCCTGGCAACAGGGCGTGCCGTAGCCCGGGTTATTGCTTTAGTCTTGCGCGTACGTTTCACGCTAAGGCCACCGCCTGATGTCGCCACCCTCACTTCGCCACTCGTTTCGTCGCCTCTGGGCCCAGGACAAATTCAGCTACAGCCTGCGGGTGTATATCGCCCTCAGCGGGGCGTTGCTGCTGTGCTGGTCGCAGGGCTGGATGCATGCGCTGATTCCACTGTTTCTCGGCGTCATCGCCAGCGCCCTGGCGGAAACCGACGACAGCTGGCAAGGCCGCCTGGTGGCACTGCTGGTCACCCTCGGCTGCTTCAGCGTGGCGGCCTATGCGGTGGAGTTTCTGTTCCCCTACCCTTGGCTGTTCGTCTGCGCCCTGGCGCTGTCGAGCTTTGCCCTGACCATGCTCGGCGCACTCGGCGAACGCTACGCCACCCTTGGCGCAGCCACGCTGATTCTCGCGGTGTACAGCATGATCGGCGTGGAGCAGCGCGGCGGCGCGGCGGGCCTCTGGCAGGAGCCTCTGCTGTTGGTGGCGGGCGCAGCCTGGTATGGCCTGCTGTCCGTGCTGTGGAATACGCTGTTCGCCAACCAGCCGGTGCAGCACAGCCTGGCGCGGCTGTTTCGTGAGCTGGGCCAGTACCTCAAGCTCAAGGCGGCGCTGTTCGAGCCGCTGCGTCAGCTGGACGTGGAAGAGCGCCGCCTGGCCCTGGCCAAACAGAACGGTCGCGTGGTGGCCGCGCTGAATGCGGCCAAAGAAATCATCCTGCACCGCGTCGGCAATGGCCGGCCGGGGCCGAAGGTCAGCCGCTACCTGAAACTGTACTTTCTCGCCCAGGACATTCACGAACGCGCCAGCTCCTCGCACTACCCCTACAACGAGCTGGCCGAAGCGTTCTTCCACAGCGATGTGCTGTTTCGCTGCCAGCGCCTGCTGCGCTTGCATGGCGAAGCCTGCCAGCGCCTGGCCCAAGCCATCGAATTGCGCCAGCCGTTCGAATACCGCGAGCTGTGCCGCCAGGCGCTGGACGACCTGCACGATTCCCTCGAACACCTGCGCGTGCAGAGCAACCCGGCCTGGCGTCACCTGCTGCGCTCCCTCGGCGCCCTGGCTGGCAACCTGCGCAGCCTGGATACCCTGCTGGGCAACGCCAGCAACCCAGACGCCATGGCGGAGCAGCAGGATAGCAGCCTGCTCGACCGCGAGCCGCAGTCACTCAAAGATGTCTGGGAACGCCTGCGCCTACAGCTGACGCCGACCTCGCTGCTGTTTCGCCACGCCCTGCGTCTGTCCTGCGCCCTGACCGTCGGCTACGGCCTGCTGCACTGGATCCACCCGACCCAGGGCTACTGGATTCTGCTGACCACGCTGTTCGTCTGTCAGCCGAACTACGGCGCGACCCGGCTCAAGCTGATGCAGCGCATCAGCGGCACGGTGCTCGGCCTGCTACTTGGCTGGGCGCTGTTCGATCTGTTCCCCAACCCGCTGGTGCAGGCGTTGTTCGCGGTGGTCGCCGGGGTGGTGTTCTTCGCCCTGCGCAGCAGCCGCTACACACTGGCCACGGCTGCCATCACCCTGCTGGTGCTGTTCTGCTTCAACCAGGTCGGCGATGGCTACGGGCTGTTTATTCCACGCCTGGTCGACACCCTGCTCGGCAGCCTGATCGCCGGCCTGGCGGTGCTGCTGATCCTGCCGGACTGGCAGGGCCGGCGCCTGAATCGCCTGCTTGCCAGCACCCTGAGCTGCAACAGCCGCTACCTGCAGCAGATCATCGCCCAGTACGCCAACGGCAAGCGCGACGACCTGGCCTATCGCCTGGCCCGACGCAACGCGCACAACGCCGACGCCACGCTGTCGACCACCCTGGGCAATATGCTGATGGAGCCGGGGCACTTTCGTAAGGAGGCGGATATTGGCTTTCGCTTTCTGGTGCTCTCACACACCCTCCTGAGTTACCTCTCGGGACTCGGCGCGCACCGTGGCGAAACCAGCCTGAGCGGCAGCGACAACCCGCTACTGGCCAGCGCCAGCCAGTTGGCCGCCAGCCTGGAGGAAATTGCTAGCTGCCTGAACGAAGAGCGCCCGGTGGCCATCCACAGTGACGCCGAAGAGCAACTGGCGGCCGAGCTTGAACAACTCAGCGACGACCTGGATGACCAGCAACGCCTGGTGCAAACCCAGCTGGCGCTGATCTGCCGCCAGCTCGGGCCGCTGCGCACCCTGGCCGCACATCTACTGAAGAGCCACGCATGAACAAATCCCAGTTGCTGCAACAGGTTATCGCCCGCCTCGAAGATGACCTGCTGCAGGCCCAGCAGGCGGCGCAGACTGCCTATGAAACGGCGACCCATGAAGAAAACATCGCTGAAAACAAGTACGACACCTTGGGCCTGGAGGCTTCCTACCTGGCTACCGGGCAAGCACGCCGCGCGGCCGCCATTCGCCAGACTCTGGCGAACTGGAAGCAGCTGGTGTTGCGGAATTTCGACCCACTGCTGGGTATCCAGCTCGGCGCGCTGATCGAGCTGAGCGACGACGAAGATCGCCACCAATGCCTGTTCCTCGGCCCGGACGGTGCAGCCATGAAACTGCAACAGGACGGCCAGGCCGTTCAGGTGATCGGCCCGCACGCGCCACTTGGGCAGCTCTTGCTCGGCAAGGCCGTCGGCGACGAGGTGACCCTACGGGTGGCCAGCGGCGTGCAACTGCTGGAGATTGTGCGGGTGGTTTAAGGAATATCCACTTTCCAGTCGGCAGCCAACCGCGCGAGCCGGCCTTGCTCGATCATCTGCTCCAGCGCCAGGTCGAGTTCCTCACGTAAAGGCCTGTAGCGGTCCTTGCGGGGAAAGGCGAAGTAACCATCCTGCAGGTCGATCGGCGGTTCCAGCTGCTCAAGCTTATCGGCCAACCCCAACGCCACAAGCACCGGCTGGGTATTGCGCTGATTGCTGGCCAGTAGGTCCAGACGACCGGCGCCGAGCATCTTCAGGCCATTCTCGACGCCTTGCACGGTGACTAACTTGAGCTGCTCTCGCCGGCTGTCGAAATGCGCGCCATAGACCCACCCACGCACCACACCAATACGCCGACCGAGCAGCTGCTGATAGTCGCCATCCCAACGCAACCCGCGGCCACGTGGGCGGTAAAAAACGATGTGATCGCGGTAGAAGGGCCGAGCGGAAAAGGCGAAGAGTTGCTCACGCGCGGCGTTTTTGTAGGGCCCAATAAGGATATCGCCCTCACCGCGCGCCACCATGTGCTGTGCACGGGCCCAGGGATGCAGCTCGAAACGAACCTGATAGCCCAACGGCTCCAGTGCCTGGCGTAATACGCTGGTGGCGAGGCCGCTATAACCGCTGCCGTTCTGCTCGAACACGCCAGGAAAGTTGCTGCCTACCGCCAACAATTCGCGCGCAGACAGGGGCGCGATCAGCAGCACACAGCAAAACGCCAGCGACAGCCGGCGCAGAAAGTTCGAACACATGGAGTAGCGGCCTCAGCCACGGGATGGCGGTATTTGCCAGCCTAGCAGGTCAATCGGATACGCAAGTGGAGCAGTGCATCATCATGCAACTGTTTACGCATCTATTGGTCGACTAAAGGGCTATCAGCCGATAGCTTTCAGGGGAGATCTTCATGCAAACCAACACTCTAGAACTCGAAACACTGTTCCAGCAACTGGGTCTCGAGCATGACCCGATCAGCATCGACCTGTTTATCAAGCGTCACTCACCCCTAGCGGAGGACTGCCTGCTGGCCGACGCGCCGTTCTGGGACAAGGCCCAGGCAGACTTCCTCCGCCAGCAACTGCTGGCCGACGCCGAATGGGCCGAAGTGGTGGATCAGCTCAACTTACGGCTGCGGGGCTAGAACCTGCTTAAGATCTGCTGCGCCTCGGCCCTACTGCGTTAAAAACAGGCTCGGAATGCTCATTTACAGCACGAAAACTCCGCTTCCTCGCCGCTTTGACCAGCCGAAGGCTGTTACTGGCGTAGCGCCTTGCATGGCTTTAGCTCGCGAGATCGTAAACAGATTCTAGGGAACCGTGCCCGGCAATTCGCGCCAGGTCAGATACACCCGCAGGTCGAATTCCAACTGGTGGTAGCCGGGTAGCATGTACTCGCAAAGCTTGTAGAAGGCCTTGTTGTGCTCGGCTTCCTTCAGATGCGCCAGCTCGTGCACCACGATCATCTGCAGAAACTCCGGCGCGGCCTCGCGAAACAACGAAGCCACGCGGATTTCCTTCTTCGCCTTGAGCTTGCCACCCTGCACCCTCGAGATCGCCGTGTGCAGGCCGAGGGCGCGGTGGGTCAGGTCAAGACGATTGTCGTAGAGCACTTTGTCGATGGCCGGGGCATTGCGCAGATGTTCCTGCTTGAGCCCCTGGATGTAGGCATACAGCGCCTTGTCACTCTGGATCGCATGCTTGCCGCTATAGGATCGCGCCAGATAGTCGCCCAGACGCTGTTCGGCGATCAGCTGGCGAATCTTGTCTTGCAGCTGAGCCGGGTAGCCTTGCAGGTATTTAAGCGGGGTCATGGTCGAGGTGACGCGGCACGATAGGGCCGTGGATTATGCCAAAAGCTGCACGTATCAGGGTGCCGCTTTTGGTGACGTGGTTATTGACTCGGCACCACGCGCAGCAGGCGGCCGTCAGCACTGTCGGTGAGCAGGTACAGCGCGCCATCCGGCCCGCCGCGCACATCGCGAATACGTTCGGCCAACTCTTCAAACAACACTTCCTCACCGGCCAGCTTGCCATCCTGCAGACGGATGCGGCGCACGCTGCGCTCGGCCAGGGTCGAGGCAAACAGATCGCCCTGCCATTCCGGGAACAACGTGCCGCGATACTGGGTCAGGCTCGACGGTGCGACCGAGGGCGTCCATTGCAGCAAGGGCTGCTGCAAGCCGGGCAGCTCGGTGTAGGGCGAAATCTGCGCACCGGTGTAATCCACACCGAAGGTAATCAGCGGCCAGCCATAGTTGTTACCGGGCTCGATCAGGTTCAGCTCGTCGCCTCCGCGTGGGCCGTGCTCATGACTGTATAGACGCTGCAATGCGGCGTCATAGACGATGCCCTGCACGTTGCGATGGCCCAGGCTGTAGATCTCCGCCGCCGCGCCGGCCTGGCCCACCAGCGGGTTGTCCTTGGGAATACTGCCATCACGGTTGAGGCGCACGATCTTGCCGAGGTGGTTGCTCGGATCTTGGGCCTGCTCGCGCCAGTCGAAACCATCCCCCAGGGTCAGCACCAGGCTGTTGTCCGGCAGCCAGGCCATGCGCCCACCGTAATGCGCGGCACCGGACTTGGCCGGCTGTGCGCTGAACAGCACCTGCGCGTCCTGCAGCTGGCCATCGACCAGCCGCGCCTTGCTCAGACGGGTGTTATTGGCCTGGGCAGTGCCGTAGGCGTAACTCAGATAAAGCTGCTGATTGCTGGCGAACTCAGGGTCAAGCAGCACCTCCATCAGCCCGGCCTGGGCCGCGACAAACCCCTCGGGCACTCCGCCGACAGGTTGCGGGTTCAGACTGCCGTCCTGCTCGATGATGCGCAGGCGACCGACTCGCTCGGTGACCAGCATGCGGCCATCCGGCAGGAAGGCCAGCGACCAGGGATGCTCCAGGCCTGCGGTCACGGTTTCGATGCGGTAATCCATGGCGTGCGCCAGGCTGCTGCCAAGCAGACCAAGCAACAACAGGGCGCGGGACGTATTCAACATGGTTCGGGCCTTTTGCTTGCAGAGGGATAAATCAGGATTGCGCAGGCGATGAACGCCGCACCAGCACAGCAAATAACAGCGCGCCCAGGCTGCCGCAGGCCATCAGCCCGAGGGTGCCGGCCAGGCTGCGGTTGGCGCCGATCAGCGTCGGCATCGGCAGCAGCGCATTGGCCAGCGCCATCGCCGCCAGCACCGCGATGGCTCCGGCCAGGATAAACAGCAGCCAGCGTCCCATTGGCCAGGCGCGTGCCAGCCGGCTCGCCGCCGGTAAGGCAAAGAGAAAACCGAGGATCACCAACACCGCGAAAGTCGGACTAAAGCCCAGCAGGTCCAGGCAGGTGGTATGGGCGCGCACGCCAAGCGGCATGGGCGCGCCGAGTGCTTGCAGGTTGGCCAGATTGAACTGCGTCTGCAGTACGCTGCCCGCCACACTCGTCAGCAACACAGCGATAAAGAAGTACAACAGAGTGCGCAATTTGCTCGGCATGCGGGCGGACTTCCAGAGACGACGGTGGCCCGAGTATGGACCAGCACAGCGCACGGCACGTGGCCGGTGTTTTACATGGTTTTACCAAGCCCACAAATGGGCGATAGGCGCAGTTATGACTGCTGTAGCACAATGCCAGCAACCCGCCTGCCAACAACCCATACAAGAACTGCACGATGAAAAAAGCCCTGTTCTACTGTGCGCTGACCCTCGCGCTGCTCGCCGTGGCATTCGGCCTCGGTCCTGTGCCGCCAGTCGACATACAACTAAAGCCTGTCGAGCTGCCCGCTGACCTCAACCGCTACCTGGCCGAGGCCGAAGCGCGCCACCCGGACATTACCCCTGGGGCAGAAAAAACTATCGTCTGGGCCCACCCGGACCAACGCCAAACCGATGTGGCGATCATCTACCTGCACGGCTACTCAGCCACCCGCCAGGAAACCGCGCCGCTCAGCAATCAACTGGCCCAGCAATTGGGCGCCAACCTGTTCTATACCCGCCTGAACGGTCACGGCCGCAGCGGCGCGGCAATGGCCGAGGCTAGCGTGAACGACTGGTTGCAGGACAGCCAGGAAGCGCTGCAGATAGGTCAGCGCCTGGGCAAGCAGGTGCTGGTGATCGGCACCTCAACCGGCGCCACCCTCGCCACCTGGCTCGCGCTACAGGGCGATAGCCCGCAGGTGCTGGCCTATATCATGGTGTCGCCAAATTTCGCTCCCAAAGACCCGGCCGCCACCGTGCTGACCTGGCCCTGGGCCACGCAGTTTGTACCCTTGCTGCTGGGCCCTGAGCATCAATGGCAGCCGCATAACCCGCAGCAGGCGCGTTACTGGAGCCACCGCTACCCGGCGCAGGCATTGCTGCCGATGATGGCGCTGGTGAAATATGTGCGTGAACAGCCACTGGAGCAGATCAGGACGCCGCTGCTGACCATCTATTCGAACGACGATCAGGTGGTCAGCGCCGCCGCTATCGAAACAGCTTTCGCCCGCTTCGGTTCGCCGCACAAACAGTTGATTGCCCTCAAGGACACCCAGGACCCGTCGCACCATGTACTGGCTGGCGACATCCTTTCGCCGAATGACACGCCACGGGTACAGGCAGCGATTCTGGCGTTTCTGGCCAACTTGCCGGACAAATCCTAAGTGCTAGTCGACACGGCACACTGCCGCGCTGATGGGACAAGGTTTGTCCGCCAGGTAGCTGCGGTAAATCTGCAGCAACTGTTCGACCGTCAGGCGGCAGGCGGTTGTCCGGCACTGCCCATTAAAGGCAAAGGCGCTTTGCTCAGCCTCGGCCAGATGGATATACAGCGCCGGCCAGTCCGTGACTGGCGCATCGGCTGGAGTGAATAGCAGCCGACCCTCACGCTGCACCAACGGCGCGCCAGCAGCGGCATAATCGAAGACAAAGAGCAGCGTACGTGACAGTTTGATGCTGCACTCTGCGCGAGTAAGGCAGGCCTGCGGATCGCTCGGCAAGGGTGCCGCTAACGGTACTGGTGTTAATCGTGCAGGTCCTGCACAACCAACCAATAGGGCAGAAAAAATTGCCCACCAAAACGGCCTAAAAGCCCGGCGCCGGTAAGCCACTATGTATCCACTCGTCGGATATTTGCGCATAGAAAAACGCCCACCCCTGCCTGCCTTCCAAAAAACTGACGCCTTACTCAGAAAACTTTCCTTTATTTTCAAAGCGTGAATTTTATACACGCTTTTTTCACGTCTATTTTCTACTGGCAAAATAATAGCCAAACGCCAAGTAAACATTTTTTTGACGTCAAGAAAAACGCTAAGACCAATTAACAACCACCTCAATCACGCGTATAAAGCCTTCCGTCTCGATGGCCCAGGCCGTCGAGCGATGCGGCACCCCTGCCGCCTTTCCCTAGCCCTAACTTTTAGTTCGAGCACACAGGCCGGAATGCCGAGTACATCGCTACTAACTCGCGGATGAGAAATGCCCGACTGAAAGTTCTCTATCGAGAACTCAGTCATGATCGATCTTGCAATCTGGAACCTCTCCATTCCCGTCGGTGTACCGGCAACCACCATCGAGACCCCGCTGCTAGCGGGCGGCTATCAGGATTATTACTTCAAGTCAGATGACGGCTCGATTATTTTCTGGGCACCCGTCAATGGCACAACCACTAGCAATGCCAGCTATCCCCGTAGCGAGCTGCGCGAAACCTATGCCGACGGCAAACTGCGTAACTGGACTTACCCCAGCGCAGACAACATCCTGCGCGCGGCCGTAGCCGTTACTCAGGTGCCCTCCACCGGCAAGGTGGTGATCGGTCAGATTCACGCCCACGGCAGTAACAAGCCAATGGTGAAGCTGGAGTTCCAATACAAGACCAAGACCGGCACCGCCAATATCGTCGCCAAAGTGCGCACCCACCCACTGGATGAGGTGGGCCAGGTGATCACCGTACTCAGTGGCGTCCAGCTGAATCAGCGCTTCACCTACTCCCTGCGCCTGACACCCAAAGGGCTGCTGGCGGTAAACGTCAAGGGCACGCAATGGTCGACCCATGTTGATCCTGCGTGGGCACCCAAGCCGCTGTACTTCAAGGCCGGCGTTTACACCCAGGACAACAGCGGCTATGAAACCGAAGCCGGTGCGGCGACGTTCTACGTGCTGAAGGTCGATCATGTGACCACTGAGCCAGCGTCCAAGTAGGTCGCACATCAGCAGCAATGCGATCCACGTAGGTTCTCCCTAACAGGAGGCTGCAAAAAGAAAGCCCGCTGAATTCAGCGGGCTTTTTCTTGAGCGATTGACGCTGCAGTGATCAATTCACCTTGGCGGCCAACTCACCCTTGGCGTAGCGCTGGAACATGCCTTCCAAGGAGATCGGTTTGATCTTCGAGGCGTTGCCGGCGGTGCCGAAGGCTTCGTAACGGGCGATGCAGATATCGCGCATAGCGGTCACGGTGGCGCCGAAGAATTTGCGCGGGTCGAACTCGCTCGGGTTGGTGGCCATCAGGCGACGCATGGCACCGGTGGACGCCAGACGCAGGTCGGTGTCGATATTGACCTTGCGCACGCCGTACTTGATGCCTTCGACGATTTCCTCAACCGGCACGCCGTAGGTTTCTTTGATATCGCCGCCGTACTGGTTGATGATCGCCAGCCACTCCTGCGGAACCGAGCTGGAGCCGTGCATCACCAGGTGGGTGTTGGGAATGCGCTTGTGGATTTCCTTGATACGGTCAATGGCGAGGATGTCACCGGTCGGCGGCTTAGTGAACTTGTACGCGCCGTGGCTGGTGCCAATGGCGATGGCCAGGGCATCGACCTGGGTGCGTTTGACGAAGTCAGCGGCTTCTTCCGGGTCGGTGAGCATCTGGCTGTGATCCAGCACGCCTTCGGCGCCGACGCCGTCTTCTTCGCCGGCCATGCCGGTTTCCAAGCTGCCCAGGCAACCCAGCTCACCTTCCACCGACACACCGCAGGCGTGGGCAAAGGCCACGGTCTGCTGAGTTACGGCGACGTTGTAGTCATAGTCGGCCGGGGTCTTGCCGTCTTCTTTCAGCGAGCCGTCCATCATTACCGAGCTAAAGCCCAGCTGGATCGAGCGCTGGCAGACATCCGGGCTGGTGCCGTGGTCCTGGTGCATGCACACCGGGATATGCGGGAATTCTTCGATGGCCGCCAGGATCAGGTGACGCAGAAACGGCGCACCGGCGTATTTACGTGCGCCGGCGGAAGCCTGGACGATCACCGGGGAATCGGTCTTGTCAGCCGCTTCCATGATCGCGCGCATCTGCTCGAGGTTGTTGACGTTGAAGGCCGGCACGCCGTAGCCGAATTCGGCGGCGTGGTCGAGCATCTGACGCATGCTGATAAGTGCCATGGTTTTCCTGTCTCCCGTAAAGGATCGTTAATCGTTACCAGCCTGCCGCAGGGGCGTGCCGTGTTCAAGTTTCTGGGGCCAGGGGTTGCGCCCTTCCCGCCTCGCACACCAGCGGCGCGCGAGGGTAAAGCCAGGAGGGCCACGTAGGCCCACCATCAATCTTGTCCGCTACTGCGCCTCGCAGCCGCGACCGATCAGGTCGTTGTCGGCCACCCGGTAAACCAGGCCCTCATCACCTTTGGTGTGGAAGGCCAGCACACCGTCGCTGTACAGCGCGCCAGAGCCCGCGGGCTCCAGCGCCAGGCGGTAAACGATATCGCCGCCGCCCAACCTCAGGTCGACTGCTTCGCGGCTGCTATCGGTAAAGCGCCACAGCACTTCGACCTGGCTGTCGCAGACCCAGCGAGTCCACGCATCGCTCGGTGCCGGCTGGCTGGCACATGCCGCCAGCAACAGCATCGTGGCGGCCAGCCCAACCCATCCTTTCCCTGTCATCCGTTTTCCCTGTCAGCAGCGCTGATCCGGCATTCCGCCGTCGGCACCACTGCCGCTGTGACTATCAATACGCTGATCATTCTGATTGCTCGGCGTCTCGATCTGCGCAGGACTGAAGACCTTGCAGGTCTCTTCCCGGACATGATCAGCGCAACCGACCAACAACAAACCCATAACCACCCACACGACAAACCTGCCCATGGTCACACTCCTTGCTTGGTTACTCAGAAAACCCGATCTGCCGGGGATTACCCGCGCAGATTCAGAGACTCGTCCTTCACCCTAGCAGGGCCATGCTGACCACGCGCCGATCACACCGATACGCGCATCAATCCTTGGCGCGGGCTTCAAGCATTTCCACAGCCGGCAGCACTTTGCCCTCAACGAACTCAAGGAAGGCGCCGCCACCGGTGGAGATATAGGAAATCTGCGCGCCAACGCCGTATTTATCGATGGCCGCCAGGGTGTCGCCACCGCCGGCAATAGAGAACGCTGGGCTTTCGGCGATGGCCTGGGCCAGCACTTTGGTGCCATTGCCGAACTGATCGAACTCGAACACGCCAACCGGGCCGTTCCACAGAATGGTCTTCGACGACTTCAGCAGCTCGGCGAACTGCGCGGCGGTCTGCGGGCCGATATCCAGAATCATGTCGTCTTCGGCCACATCGGCCACCAGCTTGACGGTGGCTTCGGCGTCTTCGGCAAAGGCTTTAGCCACCACCACATCGACCGGCAACGGCACGCTGACCTTGGCAGCGATGGCCTTGGCGGTGTCGACCAGATCGGCTTCGTACAGCGATTTGCCGACCGGGAAACCGGCAGCCGCGAGGAAGGTGTTGGCGATGCCGCCGCCAACGATCAGCTGGTCGCAGATCTGGCTCAGGCTATTGAGCACGTCGAGCTTGGTCGACACCTTGGAGCCAGCAACAATAGCGGCCATTGGCTTGGCCGGATTACCCAGGGCCTTGCCCAGAGCGTCCAGCTCGGCCGCCAGCAGCGGGCCGGCGCAAGCAACCTTGGCGAACTTGGCCACGCCATGAGTCGAACCCTCGGCGCGGTGAGCGGTGCCGAAGGCGTCCATAACAAACACGTCGCACAGCGCGGCGTATTGCTGGGCCAGTTCGTCAGCGTTCTTTTTCTCGCCCTTGTTGAAGCGCACGTTCTCGAACAGCACGATCTCACCGGCCTTGAGTTCGACACCGTTCAGGTAATCTGCAACCAGCGGCACGTCGCGGCCCAGGGCCTTGCTCAGGTAGGCGGCGACGGGGGCCAGGCTGTTCTCTGCGCTGAACTCGCCTTCAGTCGGGCGACCCAGGTGCGAACAGACCATTACCGCAGCGCCCTTCTCCAGCGCCAGCTTGATGGTCGGCAGGGAGGCGAGGATGCGCGCGTCGCTCTTCACCACGCCGTCTTTTACCGGCACGTTGAGGTCTTCGCGGATCAGCACGCGCTTACCGGCGAGATCGAGGTCGGTCATCTTCAGAACAGTCATATATCAGTCCTTCACGGGGGCTGGTTGCGCCAAACCACAAGCGGCTGCACGTCGGCGATACTGCGTTAAAAACAGGCTCAGAATGCTCATTTACCACCCGTAAACTGCGCTTCTTCGCCTGTTTTTGCCTTGTCTCGCTCTAGCTCGCTCACTTGTGGGTTGGCTATTAAAAGGAAGTGTTCGGCAACATCGAGCATGCGGTTGGCAAAACCCCATTCGTTGTCGAACCAGGCCAACAAATTCACCAGACGCGGGCCGGAGACGCGGGTCTGGCTGCCGTCGACAATCGCCGAATGCGGGTCGTGGTTGAAATCACAGCTGGCGTGGGGCAGTTCGGTGTAGGCCAGCAGGCCTTTTAGCGGGCCGCTCTCGGCCGCCTGACGCAACACCGCATTGATCTCGGCCGCCGATGTATCGCGAGCGGTCTGCAGGGTGATATCCAGACAGGAAACATTCACCGTCGGCACACGTATGGCTTTGGCCTGGATGCGCCCAGAGAGTTCCGGCAGCAAGCGCTCAATGCCGCGCGCCAGACCGGTGGACACCGGAATCACCGACTGGAAGGCCGAGCGCGTGCGGCGCAGGTCTTCGTGGTGATAAGCGTCAATTACCGGCTGATCGTTCATCGCGGAGTGGATGGTGGTGATGGAGACATACTCCAGACCCACCGCCTCGTTGAGAAGTTTCAACAACGGTACGCCGCAGTTGGTGGTACAGGACGCGTTCGACACCAGCTGTTCGCGGCCACTCAGGCAATCCTGATTGACCCCGAAGACCACCGTGGCATCGATATCCGCCTCGCTGGCCATCGGTTGCGAGAGCAACAGCCGTGGCGCACCCGCATCGATAAAGCGCTGGGCATCAGCGCGGCTGGTGTACTGGCCAGAGCATTCCAGCAGCAGGTCGATATCCAGGGCGGCCCAGTCGATACCTTCCGGCGTCGCCTGGCGCAGCACTTTCACGCAGTCGCCATTGATATGCAGGCAATCGCCATCGACCTTCACCTCACCGGGGAAACGCCCGTGGGTGGAGTCGAAACGGGTCAGGTATTCGATGCTGGCCTGGTCGGCCAAATCATTCAGCGCAACGATTTCCAGCTGCGCCCCTGCACCACGTTCATGCAATGCACGCAGCACGCAACGGCCAATGCGGCCGTAGCCGTTGAGGGCGATTCGATAGGGGCGTTGGGACATGGTGATCTCGATAGGCAACCGTAGGATGGGTTAGCCGCAAAGCGGCATCACCCATCATTCGCCGGATCAGGCGTCCAGCAGCTCGGCGGCGGTTTCCAGGATGTTTTCGACGGTAAAGCCGAAATGCTCGAA
Organism: Pseudomonas sp. EA_35y_Pfl2_R111; assembly: GCF_963970955.1. Taxonomy (NCBI): domain Bacteria; kingdom Pseudomonadati; phylum Pseudomonadota; class Gammaproteobacteria; order Pseudomonadales; family Pseudomonadaceae; genus Pseudomonas; species Pseudomonas sp. EA_35y_Pfl2_R111. The sequence continues at coordinate 1,504,070 of NZ_CAXAOM010000001.1, forward strand.
CAGAGCGCCGGCCGGGGCCGACTCGCCGTAGGTTTCCATACCGATAACGCGACCTTCAAGACCGACGTACTTGTACCAGAAGTCGGCGTGAGCGGCCTCGATGGCGATCCGCGCGGTGACCTGCAGCGGCAGTACCGACTGCTTGTAGCCCGCATCCTGCTGGTCGAAGACGTTGGTCGACGGCATCGACACCACACGTACCTGGCGACCCTGCTCGGCCAGCTTGTCGGCCGCCTGGATGGCCAAGCCGACTTCCGAACCGGTGGCGATAAGGATCAGCTCCGGCTCGCCGGCGCAGTCTTTGAGCACATAACCGCCATGGGCGATTGCCGCCTCGGTCTCGTGGTCACGCAGGTTATGCGGCAGGTTCTGGCGGGAGAAGATCAGCGCGCTTGGGCCGTCCTTGCGCTCGATGGCGAACTTCCAGGCCACCGCGGCTTCGACGGCATCGGCCGGGCGCCAGGTGTCCAGGTTCGGCGTGGTACGCAGGCTGGTCAGCTGCTCGACCGGCTGGTGGGTCGGGCCGTCTTCGCCGAGACCGATGGAATCGTGGGTGAACACGTACAGCACGCGCTGCCTCATCAGCGCCGACATGCGCACAGCATTACGGGCGTATTCCATAAACATCAGGAAGGTCGCGCCATAAGGCACCAGGCCGCCGTGGAGGGCGACGCCGTTCATGATCGCGCTCATGCCGAACTCGCGCACGCCGTAGTACATGTAGTTACCCGAAGCGTCTTCGGCAACCACTGGCTTACAGCCCTTCCACAGAGTCAGGTTGGAACCGGCCAGATCCGCAGAGCCACCGAGCAGTTCCGGCAGCAGCGGGCCAAAGGCGTTCAGGCAGTTCTGGCTGGCTTTGCGGCTGGCGATGGTCTCGCCCTTTTCGGCCACGGCGCGGATGAATTCGCTGGCTTTGGCGGAGAAGTCGGCCGGCAGCTCGCCAGCCATGCGGCGGACAAACTCGTTGGCCAGTTCCGGGTAGGCGGCGGAATAAGCGGCGAAACGCTGGTCCCATTCAGCTTCGGCAGCCAGGCCGGCTTCCTTGGCGTCCCATTCGGCATATATGTCAGCCGGGATCTCGAACGGCGCGTGGTTCCAGTTCAGAGCGGCGCGGGTAAGAGCGATTTCGTCGTGCCCCAAGGCGGCGCCGTGGGACTCTTCCTTACCCTGCTTGTTCGGCGAACCGAAGCCGATGATGGTCTTGCAGCAAATCAGGGTCGGCTGCTCGCTCTTGCGCGCGGTCTCGATCGCCATCTTGATTTCGTCGGCATCGTGACCGTCAACGTTGCGGATCACCTGCCAGCCGTAGGCTTCGAAGCGCTTCGGCGTGTCGTCGGTGAACCAGCCATGCACTTCACCGTCGATGGAAATGCCGTTGTCGTCATAAAAAGCAATCAGCTTGCCCAGGCCAAGGGTGCCGGCCAGGGAGCAGACTTCATGGCTGATGCCTTCCATCATGCAACCGTCACCGAGGAAGGCGTAAGTGTAGTGGTCGACGATGCTGTGACCGTCACGGTTGAATTGCGCGGCCATGACTTTTTCAGCAAGGGCGAAACCGACGGCGTTGGCGATGCCCTGGCCGAGCGGTCCGGTGGTGGTCTCGACGCCCGGCGCGTAACCGTATTCCGGGTGACCCGGAGTTTTGCTGTGCAGCTGACGGAAATTCTTCAGGTCTTCGATGGACAGGTCGTAGCCGGTCAGGTGCAGCAGCGAGTAGATCAGCATCGAACCGTGGCCGTTGGACAGTACAAAGCGGTCACGGTCGGCGAATTTCGGGTTGCTCGGATTGTGCTTGAGGAAATCACGCCACAGCACTTCGGCGATATCCGCCATACCCATCGGGGCACCGGGGTGGCCGCTGTTGGCCTTTTGCACGGCATCCATGCTCAGGGCACGAATGGCATTGGCTCGCTCACGACGGCTGGGCATCACTGAATCTCCTACGGGTTGCTTGGGCAACTGGGGTCGAAAAAGGCGGCCATTTTCGCCCAGCGGGGCCTGTCGGGGCAATGACAGATAGTCGCACAGCCAATGTTTTCTGGCCTGAGCGCCAGCAAGGGCAATATCAAAACTTTTTGATATTGCCCTTGCTGGATAAAAAATGACCGACTAGACTGCCCAGCCTATGAATATGCGCGCCTCCCATCTGGCCTTCGAGCCGGTCGATGCCCTCTCCGCCCTGTGCAAGGCCAGCGGTGATGCGCTGCGCCTGAACATTCTGCGCGCCCTGGCCAACGACTCATTCGGCGTACTGGAGCTGGCGCAGATCTTCGCCACTGGCCAGTCCGGCATCAGTCACCACCTGAAGGTGCTGGCTCAAGCGGGGCTCGTGGCCACACGCCGCGAAGGCAACGCGATCTTCTATCGCCGCGCTCTGGCTCAGGGCGAACAGCTGGGCAGCCGTCTACATGCCGCATTGCTTGATGAAGTCGATCAGCTGTCGCTACCGCTCGAGGTGCAGCAACGCATTGCCGCCGTGCATAGCCAGCGTGCCGCTGCCAGCCAGGAGTTCTTCGCCCGCAGCGCCGCGAGCTTTCAGGCGCAGCAGGACCTGATCGCCGGCCTGCCGCAGTACCGCGACAGCGTTCTAGCCCTGCTCGACTCCCTAGGCTTTGCGACCGATGCCAGCGCCGTGGAAATCGGCCCGGGTGACGGCGGCTTTCTGCCAGAGCTGGCGCGACGCTTCAAGCAGGTGCTGGCCCTGGATAACAGCGCGGCGATGCTCGAACTGGCCCGCATGCGCTGCGCAGAGGAAGGCCTGGACAATGTGGAACTACAGCTGGCCGACGCTCTGCAGGACGACTACCCGGCCGCCGATTGTCTGGTGCTGAATATGGTGCTGCACCACTTTGCCGCCCCGGCCGAGGCACTCAAGCAGCTGGCACAGCGCCTCAAGCCCGGCGGCAGCCTGCTGATCACCGAGCTGTGCAGCCACAACCAGAGCTGGGCCCGTGAAGCTTGCGGTGATCTGTGGCTGGGCTTCGAACAGGATGATCTGGCCCGCTGGGCCATCGCGGCCGACCTCAACACCTGCGAAAGCCTCTATATCGGGTTACGCAACGGTTTTCAGATTCAGGTGCGGCACTTCGCCAAACCTCCAATAACTCATGGCCTACGGGCTGCAATTACCGGCAACCAACAGGAACCCGCACGATGAGCGAATACTCCCTCTTTACCTCCGAGTCCGTATCCGAAGGCCATCCCGATAAAATCGCCGATCAGATTTCTGACGCGGTACTCGACGCCATCATCACCCAGGACAAACACGCCCGCGTCGCCGTGGAAACCCTGGTCAAGACTGGCGTGGCCATCGTCGCTGGCGAAGTCACCACCAGCGCCTGGGTCGACCTGGAACAGATCGTCCGCGATGTGATCTGCAACATCGGCTACACCAGCTCCGACGTCGGCTTCGACGGCGCCACCTGCGGCGTGATGAACATCATTGGCAAGCAGTCCCCGGACATCAACCAGGGCGTCGATCGCGCCAAGCCGGAAGACCAGGGCGCCGGCGACCAGGGCCTGATGTTTGGCTATGCCAGCAATGAAACCGACGTGCTGATGCCTGCGCCGATCCGCTTCTCCCACGCCTTGGTCGAGCGCCAAGCCGAAGCCCGCAAGTCCGGCCTGCTGCCGTGGCTGCGCCCGGACGCCAAATCCCAGGTCACCTGCCAGTACGAGAACGGCAAGGTGGTTGGCATCGACGCCGTAGTGCTGTCCACCCAGCACAACCCGGAAGTCTCGCTGAGTGATCTGCGTGAAGGCGTGATGGAGCTGATCATCAAGCACGCGCTGCCAGCCGAGCTGCTGCACAAAGACACCCAGTTCCACATCAACCCGACCGGCAACTTCGTGATCGGCGGCCCGGTGGGCGACTGCGGCCTGACCGGCCGCAAGATCATCGTCGACAGCTACGGCGGCATGGCCCGTCATGGCGGCGGCGCATTCTCCGGCAAGGATCCGTCCAAGGTCGACCGTTCGGCGGCGTACGCCGGGCGCTACGTAGCGAAGAACATCGTCGCAGCCGGCCTCGCTGATCGCTGCGAAATCCAGGTGTCCTACGCCATCGGCGTGGCCCTGCCGACCTCCATCTCGATCAACACCTTCGGCACCCACAAGATCGCCGAGGACAAGATCATCAAGCTGGTGCGCGAGGTGTTCGACCTACGTCCGTACGCGATCACCAAGATGCTCGACCTGCTGCACCCGATGTACCAGGAAACCGCGGCCTATGGCCACTTCGGCCGCACCCCGCAGCAGAAGACCGTCGGTGACGACACCTTCACCACCTTTACCTGGGAGAAGACCGACAAGGTCGCCGACCTGCGCGCCGCCGCCGGCCTGTAAGGGCAATCGGCTGCAGAAAAAACCCGCTACGGCGGGTTTTTTATTGTCTCAATATGACACTTCAGGGTTAGGGGGCTGGCACAAACCAATACTCTGGTTTGTCGAACGGATGCAGCGAGGAGAGATGAGGATTGGCAATCTTCAAGGTACGCCGGCGCTCCAGACCAAGCTGCTTGATGGTGGCGGCATACTCTTCAGCGAATAATCGATCCAGAGTGCCGTCGGCAATCAGCATGCGCATGCCTTCCTCGACACGCTGCGCACGCAGGCGGCCCTCATTAGTGCGAGCGAACCAGAAGTACACCGGCAACGGATAATACAACAGCAGCTCGTTCTCGATGATCATCTGCGGGTATTGCTTGCGCCAGTGCGCCAGCTCGCCGCTTACCTCGCTGACACCCCGGCCAAAGGCATCGAAACGCCGCAGCATCAGCATATGGAACAACCCTTCATAACTGCTGCCGGTGACCACCGGCAAGCCAGCCGCCTTATACACCGCCACATCGGACCACTCGCGCTGCTGGCCAAATCGCAGCTGACGCAACTGCTCAAGTGACTGTACGCCGGCAAAGCGCGGCTGATCGGCGGCTTGAATCAGGAATACCCGGTAACCGAGCAAGCCCTTGTCGACCGGGATCTTCACCGGCAACAGGGCTTCCTCCAGAGGCTGCGTGGCATCCAGCACCAGGGTATTGAGGCTGCCATGCGGACGCTGCATCTCGACCACCTGCAACTTCTCGCTCAGCGGCTGGCCGGGCTCAAGTTGATAGGCGCCGTATTGCTCGCGGGTTACCTCCAGCGCAGCGCGTAATACGCGCCAGTGATAAGCGTAGCGCTGATCATCGGCCGTCTCCGGCGCGTTGTGCACAAAGCGCCACTGCTCGGCCAGTGCATCGGCCGCACGCACCACGCCAAATGGCGCAAAACCCATGACAAGCAGGCACAGGCCTACACCCCAACACCGATGCAATCCCATTGGCATAAAGCTGCCACCCCCAAACACGCGCTTAAGCTGACCTATTAAGCATAGCTGCTACGCTGGATAAACCGTTCCGAGCAAGGATGCTCAGTATGAAAGCCGCCTTAGCGCTGTTACTCACCGCCCTGACCCTACACACCTGGGCCGCACCCTGCCCGGATTGGCAGAGGCAACGCGCCGAGCTGGAAATCGCTGCACTGAGCCAGCAATTGGCAGCCTGGGACGATGCCTACCATCGCCAAGGTGAATCGCCAGTGGCCGACGAACTCTATGACCAGGCCAGCGCCAACCTGCAGCGCTGGCGCGCCTGCTTCCCAGATGTCTCTGTCGCGACAACCGACCCGCTCAGCACCAGCAACGGCCGCCAATCGCATCCAACTGCACATACCGGGCTGCGCAAATTGGCTGATAGTGCCGCAGTGGAAGCCTGGGTCGCCAACCGCAAAGACCTGTGGATTCAACCCAAAGTCGATGGCGTAGCCGTCAGCCTGGTCTATCACAACGGCCAGCTGCAACAGTTGATCAGCCGCGGTAACGGCCGCACGGGACAGGACTGGAGCGTTCACGCCCGCCATCTGCAAGCTATACCCGCACAACTGCCAAAGCCAATCAGCCTGGTGCTGCAGGGCGAGTTGTATTGGCGTTTGCCAGGGCATATCCAACACAAATCCGGTGGCCTTGGCGCGCGCAGCAAGGTCGCCGGGCTGCTGAACAGGCGGACGCTGACCGCCGAGGAAGCCGCCGGCGTCGGCCTGTTTGTCTGGGATTGGCCCGATGGACCCGCACTGATGCCGCAACGCCTGCAGCAGTTGGCCGAACTGGGCTTTGCCGACAGCCAGCGTTTCAGTCAGCCGATTCGCACACTCGAACAGGCCACCCAATGGCGCGAGCGCTGGTACAACAGCGCCCTGCCCTTCGCCACCGACGGCGTAGTCCTGCGCCAAGGCCAACGCCCCGCCGCTGCGCGCTGGCAAGCCGAACCACCGCACTGGGCGGTGGCTTGGAAATACCCAGTCAGCCAGGCATTAGCCGTGGTGCAGGCAGTGGACTTTCGTATCGGCCGTAGCGGGCGCATCACCCCAGTACTGCGCGTACAGCCGGTCAAGCTGGATGACCGACGCATCGAATATGTCAGCGTCGGCTCGCTGCAGCGCTGGCAGGCCCTGGACATTCGCCCCGGCGACCAGGTGGTAATCCGCCTCTCGGGACTGACCATTCCGGTGCTCGACAGCGTGCTCTGGCGCACTCAACAACGCGTCGCACTGCGCGTACCAGACCCAGCGGCCTATCACGAACTGAGCTGCTGGCGCGCCACCCCGGCCTGCGCCAGCCAGTTTCGCGCACGCCTGGCCTGGCTCAGCAGCAAACAGGGCCTGGCGCTACCGGGCGTAGGCCCCGGCACCTGGGAAAAACTGCTGCATGCGCAACAGCTCGACAGCCTGCTCGACTGGCTGTCTCTCTCCGCCGAGCAACTGAAGGGCATTCCGGGCCTGGGACCACGTAGCGCAAGCGCTTTGCAACAGAGCTTCAACCTGGCTCGCCAACGACCCATGCAGGACTGGCTGCGCGCCCTCGGCCTGCCGGGCAATAGTCATCTGTCGCCGGACGCCGACTGGGACACCCTGGCGCAACGCAGCGTAGCCGACTGGCAACGTCAACCCGGTATCGGTCCGCAGCGTGCGGCGCAGTTACAGGCTTTTTTTCAACACCCGGAGGTGCAGGCCCTGCGCGCGCAATTGCGCGAGGCGCAGATAGCTGGGTTCTGAACAGTGCTTAGAACGCACGAAACTCTTCATGGCAGGCCTTGCAGCTGTCTTCGACACGCTGCATCGGTGCCTCCAGTGCCTGTGCCGTTAACGGCTGCACGGCAGTAGCCGCCACCAGCGCTGCAGTGCTGGCTTCCATAGCCTGAGCCAGTTCCTGAAAACGCGCCTGGCGCTGCCAGACGTCATCCTTGGCGCGGCTTTCCTCACCGTCTTCACGCATCTGGGGGAAGTGTTGCCAGGGCGTGCGTGTAAGCTGATCGAGCTTGGCCGCGCCCTCAACAAATGCCTGTTCCTTAAACGCCAGACGCCCGCGCAGCATGCCCCCGAGGTCTTCGCTGACCTTGAGCATCTGCTTGAAAATGCTCTGACGCTGGCCTTGCGGCGAATTGGGATCGACACCGCCGCAGCCACTTAGAGCCAGCGCCAGTACAACCAGAAACAGGGTTTTACGCTTCATAACACCTTCAATGCCAACAACGGGTGGATAACGGGCGACAGTATCGCCACCGGCCCGCTACCGGCCAAGCGTGGTGTTTTGCCGCAGACGCCAGAAGCGGCGAGAGTGCTGCGGCGTAAGCGTTAAGCGGAAACGACAAACAGCGCGACGATCAGCGCCATACCGGCGAACCACACCAGCGAACGGATCGGCCCCCAGTCGGCCAAATAGCAAAGGAAATACAGCACCCGACTGACCACAAAGGCGACCGCCAACTGATCCAGCAACCCCTGCGCTACACCACCGGCCTGGTGGGCGATGATCACTGCCGCAGCGAACGCTGGAGTCACCTCGAAGCCATTGAGCTGGGCGTTGTTGGCACGCTTGCGCCAGCCTTCAAGGCCCGAGAGAAAGGCGCGCGGGTCACTGTTGGCGCGCGGCCCGTAGCCAGCGCCAAGAAACTTGGCGCTGGCAGTGGCCAAATAAGGCAGGACGATAGCGATCAGCACGCACCAGTAGGCAAGGGTCATGGAGGCTCCAGAGATTGGGGAATGAGGCTTGCAGCCTGTCTCAGGCACCACACAAAGGCCATGGCTGAACTGGCCAGAATGCACGGCGCAACAGCCAATTCGCCCGACAGAAAACCTTGGGCTTCTGCACCGGGCTGGCTATACTTCGCCAGCTTCACGCAACCGGCACCGCTCCGGTTGCTCCCGCCACCCGTCCGAGGGGCGCTGCAGCAAACTCTGGATACCGGAGTTTTGTCAGGCTCGGATGGGGCGTTAACCATACGCATCAACGGCGCCCATTCGCAGACAACGAATGGAGAGCTTTTTATGAGCGCCGCTTTTAACGATTACAAAGTCGCCGACATTTCCCTGGCTGCCTGGGGCCGTCGCGAAACCATCATCGCCGAATCAGAAATGCCAGCCCTGATGGGTCTGCGCCGCAAATACGCTGGTGAGCAGCCGCTGAAAGGCGCGAAGATCATCGGCTGCATCCACATGACCATCCAGACCGCCGTGCTGATCGAAACCCTGACCGCACTGGGTGCCGAAGTACGCTGGTCGTCGTGCAACATCTTTTCGACTCAGGATCAGGCCGCTGCCGCCATCGCCGCCGCCGGTATCCCGGTATTCGCCTGGAAGGGTGAAACCGAAGAAGAATACGAATGGTGCATCGAGCAGACCATCCTGAAAGATGGCAAGCCGTGGGACGCCAACATGATCCTCGACGACGGCGGCGACCTGACCGAAATCCTGCACAAAAAATACCCACAGATGCTGGAGCGCATCCACGGCGTTACCGAAGAAACCACCACCGGCGTACACCGCCTGCTGGACATGCTGGCCAAGGGCGAGCTGAAGATCCCGGCGATCAACGTCAACGACTCGGTGACCAAGAGCAAGAACGACAATAAATACGGCTGCCGTCACAGCCTGAGCGACGCGATCAAGCGTGGCACCGACCACCTGCTGTCCGGCAAGCAAGCGCTGGTTATCGGCTACGGCGACGTGGGCAAGGGCTCGGCACAGTCGCTGCGCCAGGAAGGCATGATCGTCAAGGTCACCGAAGTCGACCCGATCTGTGCCATGCAGGCCTGCATGGACGGCTACGAAGTGGTTTCGCCATTCAAGGACGGCATCAACGACGGCACCGCCGCCAGCATCGACGCGCAGCTGCTGGGCAAGATCGACCTGATCGTTACCACCACCGGTAACGTCAACGTCTGCGACGCCAACATGCTCAAAGCTCTGAAAAAACGCGCCGTAGTCTGCAACATCGGTCACTTCGACAATGAAATCGACACCGCTTTCATGCGCAAGAGCTGGGCGTGGGAAGAAGTGAAGCCGCAGGTGCACAAGATCCATCGCACAGGCACCGGCAGCTTCGATCCGCACAACGACGACTACCTGATCCTGCTGGCCGAAGGCCGTCTGGTTAACCTGGGCAACGCCACTGGCCACCCAAGCCGGATCATGGACGGCTCGTTCGCCAACCAGGTGCTGGCACAGATCTTCCTGTTCGGCCAGAAGTTCGCCGACCTGATGCCGGCACAGAAGGCCGAGCGTCTGACCGTGGAAGTACTGCCGAAGAAGCTCGACGAAGAAGTGGCCCTGGAAATGGTCAAGGGCTTTGGCGGCGTGGTCACCCAGCTGACCAAGACCCAGGCCGACTACATCGGCGTAGCCGTGGAAGGTCCGTTCAAGCCGCACGCTTACCGCTACTAATGCGTAAGGTGGGTAAGCCTATGGCTTATCCACCGCCGACTTCCTGCAAGGTGGATGGAATAGCGCCATCCACCCTACGTCTGCAAGGCTAGAAATCCTATGAGCCAAGAACGCCGTTACAGCTTCGAGTTCTTCCCTACCAAGACCGAAGCCGGGCACGAAAAACTGATGAACGTGGCGCGCCAACTGGCGACCTACAAGCCGGATTTCTTCTCCTGCACCTACGGTGCCGGTGGATCGACCCGTGATCGCACCCTGAACACCGTGTTGCAGTTGAACAACGATGTTGGTGTTAGCACTGCGCCGCACCTGTCTTGCGTCGGTGACAGCAAGGCCGAGCTGCGCGAACTGCTCAATCTGTACAAAGATGCTGGAATAAAACGCATCGTCGCCCTGCGCGGTGACCTGCCTTCCGGTATGGGCATGGCCAGCGGCGAGCTGCGCTACGCCAACGAACTGGTCAGCTTTATCCGCACCGAGACCGGCGATCACTTCCATATCGAAATTGCCGCCTACCCGGAGATGCATCCGCAGGCGCGCAATTTCGAGGACGACATCGCTAACTTCGTACGCAAGGCCAAGGCCGGTGCCGACAGTGCAATCACCCAGTACTTCTTCAACGCCGACAGCTACTTCTATTTCGTCGAGCGCGTACGCAAGCTGGGCGTAGATATTCCGGTGGTGCCGGGCATCATGCCGATCACCAACTACAGCAAGCTGGCGCGCTTCTCCGATGCCTGCGGCGCAGAGATTCCGCGCTGGGTGCGCAAGCAGCTGGAGGCCTATGGCGACGACAGCGACAGCATCCGCGCCTACGGCGAGCAGGTCGTTAGCGAGATGTGCGAACGCCTACTGCAGGGCGGCGCCCCTGGGTTGCACTTCTACAGCATGAACTTGGTAGAACCGAGCCTGGCTATCTGGAACAACCTCAAACTGCCGCGCTAACGCGCCATGGCAGCAACCTCAGCACCCGCGCCCTGCGGAGGCTGAGGGCTCTTTATCCGACCCTGCGCCGCAGCCTTTTCACCACTCGCCCGGCAAACCACGGTAGCCTTTTGCAACGCACTACCCGGTTAACCCATAGTCCAAAGCACTCAGTCCCGACCATACTTCCAGCAAGCGTCTAGCCATGTAGGGCTTACGCGGTATCACAAACATGGAGCGCCGCAATGGCCACACGCAAAACCACCAATGCCACCGTGACGCCCAAGGGCAGCCTGGAAACCCTCTCGCAGCGTGAAGTGCAGCAGTTGCGCGAAACCGGCTCCGGTAGCGTCTATGCGCTGTTCCGCCAGTGCGCCCTGGCGATCCTCAATACCGGTTCACACAGCGATAACGCCAAGACCATTCTGGAAGCCTACCCGGACTTCGAAATCAGCATCCTGCAGCAGGATCGCGGCATTCGCCTGGAGCTGTTCAACGCGCCCGCCGACGCCTTCGTCGATGGCGAGATGATCGCCAGCACCCGCGAGATGCTGTTCAGCGCCCTGCGTGATATCGTCTACACGCAGAGCGAGCTGGAGAATCAGCGCATCGATTTCAGCAGCTCTCAGGGCATCACCGATTACGTCTTCCATCTGCTGCGTAACGCTCGCACTCTGCGCGCTGGCGTCGAACCGAAGATCGTAGTGTGCTGGGGCGGCCACTCGATCAGCACCGGGGAATACAAATACACCAAGACGGTCGGCCACGAGTTGGGCCTGCGCGGCCTGGATATCTGCACCGGCTGCGGCCCTGGGGTGATGAAAGGGCCGATGAAAGGCGCGACCATTTCCCATGCCAAACAGCGCAACGTGCAAGGCCGCTACCTGGGTCTGACCGAGCCGGGAATCATCGCCGCAGAAGCGCCCAATCCGATCGTCAATGAGCTGGTGATCCTGCCGGATATCGAGAAACGCCTGGAAGCCTTCGTCCGTGTCGGCCACGGCATCATCATCTTCCCTGGCGGCGCCGGTACGGCCGAGGAGCTGCTGTATTTCCTCGGTATCCTTATGCACCCGGACAATCAGAACATTCCCTTCCCGCTGATCATGACGGGACCACGCAGCGCCGCCGCCTACCTCGAACAGCTGCACGCGTTTATCGGCGCAACCCTGGGCGAGGCAGCCCAGCAACGCTACAGCATCATCATCGATGACCCCGAGCAGGTCGCACGAGAAATGGCCGAAGGAATCAAGGCCGTCAAACAGTTCCGCCGCGAATATAACGACGCCTTCCACTTCAACTGGCTGCTCAAGATCGACGAGAGCTTCCAGCACCCGTTCGAGCCGACCCACGTCAACATGGCCAGCCTCAAGCTGACCCGCGAACAGCCCTTGCATGAGCTGGCGGCCAACCTGCGCCGGGCGTTTTCTGGGATTGTCGCCGGCAACGTCAAGGACAAGGGCATCCGCCTGATTGAACAGTACGGCCCCTACGAGATCACCGGCGAGCGCGACATCATGCTGCAGCTCGATTTGTTGCTGCAGGCTTTCGTCGATCAGCACCGGATGAAGCTACCAGGCAACAGTGCCTATGTGCCCTGCTACAAGCTGACCAGCTGAGTCGGCGGAACCCGCGCCGTTGCTGGCATGGCAACGGCGCATCGACCATCGAGCAGGCAGACACTCGCACAGACCTGCCGCTCTGTTATACTCGGCCCTTCCCGCCAGGCTTGCGCCCGGATGCTAGCCCCCAGAGGCCAGTAGTACCGGACGGGATTACGCCCCCCAAGCGTGATTCAAGCCAGGCAATACACCCCATAGGGCCAAGCCCTCACTAGACAGGATTACACATGTCCTTTGCCTCCCTCGGTCTCTCCGAGGCTTTAGTCCGTGCGGTCGAATCCGCCGGCTACACCCAACCCACTCCGGTGCAACAGCGGGCCATTCCCGCCGCGTTGCAAGGTCGCGACCTGATGGTGGCGGCCCAGACGGGTACAGGTAAGACAGGCGGTTTTGCACTGCCGATCCTTGAGCGACTGTTCCCCAACGGTCATCCAGATCGCGAACAGCGTCACGGCCCGAAACAGCCGCGCGTCCTGGTATTGACCCCGACTCGCGAACTGGCCGCCCAGGTGCATGACAGCTTCAAGCTGTATGCCCGCGATTTGAAATTCGTCAGCGCCTGCATCTTCGGCGGCGTTGGCATGAACCCGCAGGTCCAGGCCCTGGCCAAGGGCGTCGACGTCCTGGTGGCCTGCCCCGGTCGCCTGCTCGACCTGGCCAACCAGCGCGCCATCGACCTGTCGCACGTGGAAATCCTCGTGCTCGACGAAGCCGACCGTATGCTCGACATGGGCTTTATCCATGACGTAAAGAGGGTCCTCGCCAAGCTACCGGCCAAGCGCCAGAACCTGCTGTTCTCGGCGACCTTCTCGAAGGACATCACCGATCTGGCCGGCAAGCTGCTGCACAACCCGGAACGCATCGAAGTGACGCCGCCGAACACCACGGTCGAGCGCATCGAGCAGCGGGTATTCCGCGTCCAGGCCAGCCACAAGCGCGCCCTGCTCGCTCACCTGATAACCGCGGGCGCCTGGGAACAGGTACTGGTGTTCACCCGCACTAAACATGGCGCCAATCGCCTGGCCGAATACTTGGATAAACACGGCCTGCCGGCTGTGGCGATCCACGGCAACAAGAGCCAGAACGCCCGCACCAAAGCTCTGGCCGACTTCAAGGCGAGCAAAGTGCGCATCCTGGTCGCCACCGATATCGCCGCACGCGGCCTGGATATCGACCAGCTGCCGCACGTGGTCAACTTCGAGCTGCCGAACATCGAAGAAGATTACGTGCACCGCATTGGCCGTACTGGCCGTGCTGGCCGCAGTGGCGAGGCGATCTCCCTTGTTGCTCCGGATGAAGAGAAGCTGCTCAAGGGTATTGAGCGCATGACCAAGCAGAAGATCGCTGACGGCGATCTGCTCGGTTTTGATGCCAGTACCGTTGAGGCTGAACGTCCAGAAGCGCGTGAACCGCAGAAACCACGTCAACCGCGTGGAGCTAAGCCGGAAGGCGAACGCCATGGCGGCGGGCGCAAGGACAAAGGCAAGGACAGCGGCCGTGATAACAACCGCAGCAAGCCACAAGGCGGCCGCAGTCAACAACCGCGCAACTCGTCCTCAAGCCGCGCCGCCGCACCGGCCGTGCCCGCACTCCCTCCGGACCGCGCGCCGGACGAGTTCCGCGACGATGAAATCGACAATTTCGGCAACCGTGCCGACTATGTAAGCCCGAACCAGAACAAGCAGCAGAACCGTGGCCGTCGGCCAGGTGCGCCTGCTTCAGGCCCGAGCGCCAGCAATGGTGTCGGTCAGGGTGCTCGCCCAGCCAAGCCACCGCGCAACAATGGCGGTGGCGCCAATGCTGGCGGCCAAGGCCGTCGTCAGGGTGCTGGGGCTAGCGGCCAAGGTGGTCAGGGCCGTAATGGTTCCGGCCGTGCACGTCCACCACGTGATACACGCACCACCTCGCTGAACCGCGATGAACTGCCACGCCAGGAAGCGGCAGTGAAAAGCCCACGCGACAAGCAACCCGTGATCGTGCACAAAGGCTCGCGCCTGGACCGCTTCCCGACACCGGAGCAGCTTGACGAATTGGCGAGCGCACGTCCGCGCGGGGAAAAGCCGGCCCTGCTGACGCGCAACCGCGAAGAGTCATAGTCAGTCAGCTAGCCACAAACAGAAACGCCGCCCATTGGGCGGCGTTTCTGTTTGTGTAGCTCAGAGCAGGGACGGGTTAAGCCGCTGCGCGACTAACCCATCCAGGCAGTCTTACTTGCGGACGCCTTCAACCGAGATGATCAGTTCGACGCTTTCCGAGGCTGGGCCCAGGTCTTTGCTGATGTCGAAGTCTTTCAGCTTCAGGGTGGTGCTGCCCTCGAAGCCGGCACGGTAACCGCCCCATGGGTCTTTGCCTTCACCGATAAACTTGGCGGCAATCACCACAGGTTTGGTCACGCCATTAAGCGTCAAGTCGCCGGTGATATCGGCAGTGCCTTCACCGGTGGATTTGACCGACGTGGACGCGAAGGTCGCGGTTGGGTGCTCGCTGACGTTGAGGAAATCATCGCTGCGGATATGCTTGTCACGCTCAGCATGGTTGGTGTCGACGCTGGTAGTGTTCAGCGTCACGTTGACCTTGCTGTCCTGCGGCTTGGCGGCGTCGAAACTAAAGCTGCCGTCGAAGTCCTTGAACGTACCGTATAGCCAGCTGTAGCCCAGGTGGCTGATCTTGAAATTGACGAAAGCGTGCTGGCCTTGTTTGTCGATGGCGTAGTCAGCCGCCATCGCCTGACCAGCGCCGATCAGTGCGCCACCAAGTGCCAGGGCTATGAGGGTTTTCTTCAACATGGGCATGCTCCTTGTGAGTATGGGATGGGGCCAATCCAGCCCCGGAAACAACAAACAGAACTAGCGACCGAACATCCGCGTGAGCGTACGGTCGCGGTCAATAAAGTGGTGTTTCAACGCAGCCAGAGCATGCACGCCGGCGAAGATCACCAGTGCCCACGCCAGGTACTCATGCACCAAACCAGCTACGTCTTCCTGATCAGGAATGCTGGTCAGGCTGGCCGGTACTTCAAACAAGCCGAATACCGGGATGCCGCGACCGTCTGCCGTAGAGATCAGGTAGCCGGAAATCATCAGCACAAACAGCCCGAGGTAGAGAAAGCTGTGGCCCAGCTTGCTGGCCAGGCGGGTCATCCGCCCGTGGTTCGGCAAACTCGCCGGCGGCGGACTAAACCAGCGCCACAGCACCCGACCGAGCATCACGGCAAACAGCACTAGGCCGATGCTCTTGTGCAGGTCCGGTGCGGTCTGTCTCCAGCTGCTGTAGTAGTCCAGGTCGACCATCCAGTAACCCAAGCCGAACAGGCCGAACACGACCAGCGCTACCGACCAGTGCAGCACGATGCTGACCAGGCCGTAGTGAGAAGTGCTATTGCGCCATTGCATTAAAAACTTTCCGGAGTGAAGGACTAAAACCGCGAGTGGAGCAAGACTAGCAATAAACCTATCGACTAAAAGCGGAAATTTTCGCTTTGAAATATCGGGAAATACGATACGTATTTTTTGCTTTTTTCCTCAGCCGCTTTAGGCTGGGGGCATTCGGCAAAGTTCAGCAGCCAGGCTACAGGCGGCATGATAGAGAGGATCAACGGGTTCCTGGGCAATCCACCCGTGGTTGTGCCGTCCATCCAGCGCAGTGCTTCTGATAGGCTTGGTGCAGATGATTGCGAGCCGAGGAAGAAGTACAGCGATGAGCCTGAATGACCAGTGGATGCAGCGTGACCTGAAAGTGCTCTGGCACCCTTGCACACAAATGAAGGACCACGAACAGCTGCCGCTGGTGCCGATCAAGCGTGGCGAAGGTGTTTGGCTCGAGGACTTCGACGGCAAACGCTACCTCGACGCGGTCAGCTCGTGGTGGGTCAACGTGTTCGGCCACGCCAACCCGCGGATCAATCAGCGCATCAAGGATCAGGTCGACCAGCTGGAACACGTGATCCTTGCCGGTTTCAGCCATCAGCCAGTGATCGAATTGTCCGAGCGCCTGGTCAAAATGACCCCGCCGGGCCTGGACCGGGTGTTCTACGCCGACAACGGCTCGTCCTGTATCGAAGTCGCGCTGAAGATGAGCTTTCACTACTGGCTCAACGTCGGCAAACCAGCGAAAAAGCGCTTCGTCACCCTCTCCAACAGCTACCACGGCGAAACCATCGCAGCGATGTCGGTGGGTGATGTCGCGCTGTTTACCGACACCTACAAGGCGCTGCTGCTCGACACCATCAAGGTACCCAGCCCGGACTGCTACCACCGCCCCGAGGGTATGAGCTGGGAAGAACATTCGCGCACTATGTTCACCGCCATGGAACAGACCCTGGCCGAGCATAGCCATGAGGTCGCGGCGGTAATCGTCGAGCCGCTGATCCAGGGTGCCGGCGGTATGCGCATGTATCACCCGATCTACCTCAAGCTGCTGCGCGAAGCCTGCGACCGCTATGGCGTGCACCTAATCCATGACGAAATCGCTGTCGGTTTCGGCCGCACTGGGACGATGTTCGCCTGTGAACAGGCCGGTATTCGCCCGGATTTTCTCTGCCTATCGAAAGCGCTGACTGGCGGCTATCTACCTCTGGCCGCCTGCCTGACCACCAACGAGGTGTATGAGGCGTTTTATGACGACTATTCGACCCTGCGCGCCTTCCTTCATTCGCACAGTTACACCGGCAACCCACTGGCCTGCGCGGCCGCCCTGGCGACCCTGGACATCTTCGAACAGGACAATGTGATCGAAGCCAACAGGGCCCTCGCCGCACGCATGGCCAGCGCCACCGCGCACCTGGCCGACCACCCGAATGTCGCTGAAGTGCGCCAGACCGGCATGGCCCTGGCCATCGAAATGGTCCAGGACAAAGCCAGCAAAACCGCCTACCCCTGGCAGGAGCGTCGCGGCCTCAAAGTGTTCCAGCACGCCCTCGATCGCGGCGCCTTGCTGCGCCCCCTGGGCAGCGTGGTGTATTTCCTGCCGCCCTATGTAATCACACCCGAGCAGATCGACTTCCTTGCCGAGGTGGCCAGTGAAGGCATCGATATCGCCACCCGCACCTCAGTCAGCGTGGCGCAAGGCAATACCAACTATCCGGGGTTTCGCGATCCGGGCTAAACAGGTAAGTAGGGTGGATGACGCTTCACCCATCCACCATCGCAATATTACGGTGGATGAAAAGAGCGTCAGCTACGCGCCCCGATCCACCCTACGGATATCCATGCGCACCGCGCGCCCTACAGCTAGAATTCGCGCCTTTACTCCAGGTTCACGTTTTATGCGCCTATCCCGTTTCTTTATCGATGCCCCCCTCGCCCTCGGCCAGCACGAGCTGCCGGAAACTCAGGCCCACTATATCGGCCGCGTGCTGCGCCATGCCGTGGGCGATGCGGTGCAATTGTTCGATGGCAGCGGCCAGGAATACCGGGGCGAACTGGTCGAGGTGGGCAAGAAAAGCGTGCGCGTCGAGTTGCGCGAAGCCTTTGCCGGCCAGGCCCAATCACCGCTGCATATTCATCTGGGCCAGGGTCTGTCGCGCGGCGAACGCATGGACTGGGCGATTCAGAAAGCCACCGAACTGGGCGCCAATGAAATCAGCCTGATCGTCAGCGAACGCTGCGAAGTGCGCCTCAAGGATGAGCGCGCCGACAAGCGCATGGCGCATTGGCGGCAAGTGGCGATCAGCGCCTGCGAGCAATGCGGGCGCTCGGTGCTACCGATCATTCATCCGCCCATCAGCCTGAACGACTGGCTGGGGCAGGTATCCGCCGAACTCAAGTTGGTGCTGCACCCGGTCGCCGAGCCTTGGGCCAGCCACCCACAGCCTAAGTCGCTGGCCTTTCTGATCGGCCCTGAAGGCGGTCTGAACGACAACGAAGTCGACTTGGCCAAGACCCAGGGCTTCCACGCCGCACGCCTCGGCCCGCGCGTACTGCGCACGGAAACCGCGCCAGTGGTCGCCCTAAGCGTGGCGCAGCAGTTGTGGGGGGATTTCTAGACCCACTTCAGCGTCATAAAAAAGCCCGCTGACGCGGGCTTTTTTGTTTGTTATCGGTCAGATCAATCCGGCATCGGCCAGCTTCCGCTCCAAGCCAATCAGGTCCGGAATCTTCAGCACAGCCTCACCAAACTGCACCGCATCCAGCTCCAGCGGCGACAGGGCGACATCGGCGCGTACCAGCTCGGCACCAACTTTGATTGAACGTGGAATGCCTTGCACCAGCACGGCAATGAACTTCACTGCGGGGCGGCCGCCGAGAGCGTTGATCACCGCCACCCGCGAGCCTGGGCTGACGTTGACCTGCCCATCCGAGGCGGCCTCGAACGACAGCAGCGGCAGGCGCAGATCACGCCAGGCAATTTGCCCGAGGAACCAGCTGGGCATGCCTTCACTGACCTGTGGCGCGCGATAAGGGATCAGCTCGGCCACCGCGACGTTGGGCAGCAGCAGGGTACGGTCAGTCAGCGGCATCAACAGGCCGGTAATGCTATTGGCGCTATTCTGCGTGGCGACGGCTTGGCTCATGAGAATTTCCTGTACAGGGCACGGCCCCGGATTATCGGCACTGCTCGGCCAGGTGATTGACCAGCGCTGCGGCCAGCTCTCGCGGATCGCCGCTAAGGCTGCTGTAGCCACCTTCACGCAGGCTGTCCGGCATGCTCGGGCAGGCGCAGCTGTCGGCGCGCTGGGTCCAGATCACACTGCCCTGGCGACGCACGTAGGCGGCTGCGGCGCTGCCGTCGCTGCCCATGCCGCTGAATACAATCACGCCGCTCAGCGCAGCAAAATGCTGGGCTAGATTAAGCATCATCTGATCGATCGACGGGCTGTAGGGTTCTGGCCAGCCGCGCTCGGAAATCTGCATCTGGCCATCATCGCTGAAGCCCAGTTCATAACTGATCGGCACCACCACCACTTCACCGCAACGCACCGCGTCGCCATGCCGCGCAGGGTTCACATGCCACTGACTGTGGCGCCCGACCGCTTGCGGCAGTGCATTTTCGAAACTCGCATCAATATGCTGCGCATAGACAAACCCGACCGGCAGACCGCCCGGCAAAGCATCGAGAAAGGCTTTCACGGCAGCTGGGCCACCCAGGGAGGCAGCCAGCAACCAGACCTGACGGGCCGGCTCTCCGGCTACCAGTGGGGTATCCGCCAGCTCAGCCGGCAGATCCAGACGTGATGGCCGCTGCGCTTCAGCCAGCAGGGCTTCCAGGCTAGGACCAACGGCCTGAGATGGGTCGCCAACCAGCTTCTTCAGCTTGCCAAACAGGCGGCGTTCCCAGCGCGGGTAGTTTTCCGAATGACGCTCCGGTGCGTGACCTTCGCCAAACAGCACTGGGGCCGAGGCACTTTCCATCAGGCTGTCGACCAGCGGCAAGTCTTCGGACTGCGCCAGGTCAACCAACCACAGATCGGTTTCACAGGCGTTCAGGGTTTCCTGATCGAGGCGCGCTGGGTCGCTATTCATCACCACCTGATAGCCGCTACCAGTCAACGCCTGTTGCAGCACATGGCGCTGCAGCGAGGTGTCGGCAATAACCGCAATACGGGCTGCAGTTTTCTCACTCATGTGCGGTTTACCGGGTGGCGGCCCACCAGTTGCTGAATGGTTTCAAGCAACAAGGACTCTTGGTAAGGCTTACCAAGGTACTCGTTGACGCCGATGCTCATGGCCCGCTCACGGTGTTTTTCACCCGTACGCGAGGTAATCATGATGATCGGCAAGTCTTTCAGGCCTTCATCGTGGCGCACCAGGGTTGCCACTTCGAAGCCGTCCATGCGTGGCATTTCGATGTCCAGCAGCATGATGTCGGGCTTGCGCTCCTGCAGCTGCGAGATGGCATCGACACCGTCCTTGGCGGTCAGCACGTTCATGCCGTTACGCTCGAGCAGGCGACTGGTGACCTTGCGTACGGTGACCGAATCGTCGACCACCATGACCAGGGTCGGCCGGTCCGCTTCGATCTCCGCCGCCGTCGCCGACTGCTTGAGTAGACGCGGTTGCAGCTGAGTCAGCAAATGCGCATGCAGTACGCGGATGGTCGCCAGCAGATCGAGAATGACCACCACGCGACCGTCACCAAGGATGGTCGCACCGGAAATCCCGTGTACGCCGGCGAACTGCGGGCCAAGGCTCTTCACCACGATCTCGCGCGAACCAGCCAGGGAGTCAACCTGCACGGCCACGGCGTGCTCTTTAGAGCGCACCAGAATCACCGGCAGCGGCAAGCTCTGGCCGACCAGCTTGGGCTGCTGGCCGTTGTTCAGCAGGTCGCCGAGGTAGCGCAGTTCATAGCTCTGCCCGGCATACTCGAAGCGCGGCGCATCGGGGGCGTAATAGGCTTCCAGCTCGTACGGGGACACCCGCACGATACCTTCGATGGTGTTCAGCGGAATGGCGTAGAGGTCTTCACCCGAGAGCACCATCAGCGCGCGGTTGACCGACACGGTAAACGGCAGCCGAATGGTGAAGGTGGTGCCAGTACCGGGGATCGACTCAATGCTCATCGAACCGCCGAGCTGCTTAACCTCGGAGTGGACCACGTCCATCCCCACGCCACGGCCGGAGATCTGCGTGACCTTCTCAGCGGTGGAGAAACCGGCCTCGAGAATAAACTGCAGCACTTCGTAGTCGGTGAGGTCCGAGTCGGCATCCATTAAGCCGCGCTCGATGGCCTTGCGCCGCACCGCTTCGAGACGAATACCGCCGCCGTCATCGGCCAGGGTCAGAACGATATCGCCACCCTCGCGGCCCAGCGCCAGGCGGATGGTGCCCTGCTCCGGCTTACCGGCAGCACGACGCACATCGGCGGCTTCGATACCGTGGTCGACGGCGTTACGCAGCATATGCTCCAGCGGCGCGACGATACGCTCAAGAACGGTACGGTCCATCTCGCCATCGGCGTTGCCGACGACAAACTCGACCTGTTTGCCCAGCTCACCGGAAATCTGCCGCACGATACGACGCAGACGCGGTACCAGACGGTCGAAAGGCACCATGCGCGTACGCATCAGACCTTCCTGCAGTTCGGAGTTAACCCGCGCCTGTTGCAGCAACAGGGTTTCCGCATCGCGGTTACGCGCGGCCAGGGTTTCTTTCAGGTCGAGCAAGTCGGAAGCGGACTCGAACAGTGCGCGCGAGAGCTGCTGCAGCTGTGAATGGCGGTCCATTTCCAGTGGGTCAAAATCTTCATAACCCATACGCTCGGCTTCAGCCTCGATACGGCTGAGAATTTGCGCCTGGGTTTCGGTATCGAGGCGGCGCAACTGATCGCGCACGCGGTCGATGGTGGCTTCCATCTCACTCAGGGTGAAACCGAAGTCACTGACCTGCTGTTCGACCCGGCCACGGAAAATCGACGTTTCACCGGCCAGGTTAACCAGGCCTTCAAGCAACTCGGCCGGCACCTTGACCAGCTCCTGCGGCGCACGACGGGAAGCCGCTTCCTGCGCCGCTTCTTCAGCCCGACGCACGAACGGTAGAACCTTGGCGACAAGCTCCTTGGCGGGCATGGTGCTGGCCGCGACAATCGGCGTGCTCAACTCCGGCAGGCGCGTGACTTGCTCGGCAACTGGCGCAGGCGCCTGAGTGCTCGCCGTATCGGCCACCAGGCTGTCATTCAGGCGCTGACGCAGCGCGTCGAGCTCCTGCTGCAAGCCTTCGAAGCCCGACTGCACATCGACAAACAGACTCTGCGGCCACGGCGCACCCTGGGCTTGCGCTTCGGTCAGGTGCTGTTCGAGGCTGTGGGTCAGATCGCCCAGACGTTTCTGCCCGGCCAGGCGCGCACCACCTTTGAGCGTGTGCAGGATACGCAGCATATCGTCGATGGCGGCGCCGTCTTCACGGTCAGCCTCCCAACGGCCGATGGCGACTTCCATGGCTTCCAGCAGGTCATCACCTTCCTCAAGGAAGATGTCGAGGATGTCCGATTCGGCATCGTCATCCTGCTGGGTTTCAGCAGCCTTGAGGGCAACCGCTGACGGCATGCTCAGTTGCTCGTCCGGGTTAGCGCGAAACCGCTTGATGGTTTCGATCAGCGCCTCGCCACTCGGCACGCCGCGTTTGTCGCGAACCGCTTCGAGCATCTCGGCCAGGCTGTCGTGGCAGGCCTGGAGCAAGGTGAAGAGGTCCTGACTGGCGCGCAAACGACCTTGACCAAGACCTTCGTAGAGGAATTCCAGTTCGTGGGCCAGGTCGCCGATCTCACGAATTTCGGCCATGCGTGCACCACCCTTTAGGGTGTGCAGATCACGCTGTAGCGACTCTAGCTCCAGGCTGTTGTTTACGTCGCCCATCCAGCGTTGCAGCGCCGCACCGGCGCTGTCGATGATGTCGAAACCTTCTTCGAGGAAGATTTCCACCAGTTCCGGATCGCGATCGTCATCGAATACGGCAGGCGTAGCAACAGCGACCGGCTCTGGCTCTGGCTCTGGCTCTGGCTCTGGCTCTGGCTCTGGCTCAGAGTCGGGGACCTGGGCAAGTTCGGCTTCAGGTTCGTTATCGAATTCGACCAACGGTTGCTCGTCGAGCTCAGCAGCAGGCAGCTCGAACGCCTCAATCTCCAGCGACTCGTTCGCCAAAGGCTCGCCGTCCTTTGGCTCGTGCGGCGCATCGGCCAGGATGCCAAAGTCGATCTCTTCTTCGATTTGCGGTAGCTCAGCAGGCTCAGGCTCTGTCAGATCAAATGACTCGACCAGCGGCAAGGCTTCGGCTTCGGCTTCGGCTTCGGCTTCGGCTTCGGCTTCGGCTTCGGCTTCGGCTTCGGCTTCGGCTTCGGCTTCGGCTTCGGTAACAGGCTCGGCGATAGCTGGGGACACTGGCAAGCTTTGTCCACCGCTCTGGCGGAAACTGCGAATAGCCTCGATCAGTTCCAGCGGCGAATGCATGGTAGCGCGCGCCTGCAGCTGCTCCAGCAGCTGGGCCAGTGAGTCGTGGCTTTGCTGCAGCAGGTTCGCCAGTGGCTGCGAGAAACTGTAACGGCGGTCGACCAAGCCCTCGTACAAGGATTCGAGCTCATGGGCGAGATCGCCAATCGGGCGAATCTCGGCCATGCGCGCGCCACCCTTGAGAGTATGCAAATCGCGCTGCAGCGATAATAGAGCGGCTTTGTTATCCGGGTCGGCCAACCAACGCTCAAGTGCCTGACCCGCACTTTCCAGAATATCGACGGCCTCTTCGAGGAAGATCGATACCATTTCTTCGTCGAGCGATTCGTAAAGCGAAGCTGCCGGCGGTTCGACCTGCACTTCACTCACGGCCTCAGTAGGCGCAGTTAGGTCTTCAACGGCTGGCGCATCAAGCTCAAGCGGCTCGATAGACTCATCCGGCTCAGCCAGGCTGAGCTCTTCCAGCGCCGCCGTAGCGTCGGCCAGTTCAACAACGTCAATGCCGGCGGCACCGTTGTTGGACAGCAGGGCCAACGTGTTAGGGTCCAGGGCTTCCATCAGCAGGTTACGCAGGGCGGTCACGCGCTCAGGAGCAGCGCTGACCTGCAGGCCGGCGGCGACCTGATCCATCATGCCAATCAGGGCTTCGTGTGCCTGTTCTGCTTCGCTGAAGAAGCGCTCGCTGACCGCCAGGCGGCCTTCTTCGACCGCACCATAGAGATCGAGCAGGGCTTCGCAGAGCTCATCAATCTGCGGCAGCTCAGCCATCTCGGCACCACGGCCAAGGGTGGTCAGCTCGTCCAGCAAGGAACTCAGCTCCTGGCGCTCGGACGGGTGTTCGCGCCATTTGCGCAGCAGGTCTTCGGCATCCAGCAGGATATCCATGCCTTCGGCAAGGAAGATGCTGATCATCTGTGGATCGCGCTTATCACCCTGATCACTCTGGCGGCTATTTTCGGCGTGCTCGAGCCGATCGCTGTGCAACTTCTGCACGCGCTCAAGGAACTCGGCAGCACCCGGCAAAACCGCCAGCGGCTGGCTTTCCAGCTGTTCAAGACCCAGGCGGAAGAGTTTCTCGGCGCTGCTGAGCAGCTCCGCTTCGGCCAGATCCATCGGGATCAGGTTGGTTTTGAATTCCTTGACCAGTTTTTCCAGCGGCGAAGCAATCTCTGCCACCGGCTGAATACCGGCCATCGAGGCACTGCCCTTTAGGGTATGCAGGGCACGCTGCAGGTCATCAGTGACCGGCTGCGGCAATTCCTGGGCACAGTCAGCCAGGAAGCCAACCAGGGTATCGAGGTGCATTTCCGCTTCGTTGCGGAAAATCTCCAGTAACTGCGGATCTAGCCCGTCTTCATCCTCAACAACTTCGTCGGTAGCAACTGGACTGCCCTCGGGCTCCGCTACCAGCTCAACCGGGGCTTGAGGTTTTGGGAGGCTTCGGCCTTTAGCCAAGGCGTGCGCCGTCGCGGCCAGATGATCAACATCGTCACGCTGACGTTGCGCTTTATTGGCAAATTCATCGACCAAGGCCGGCATCAACGCGACCACATCGGCGATCACCTGCTGTACCTCGGCACCCGGTTGAATGCTGCGGTCGAGCACACGGTTGAGCAGGTTTTCAATCGACCAGCCCAGCTCCCCAATCACCAGAGCACGGACCATGCGTCCACTGCCCTTGAGGGTGTGGAAGGCCCGGCGGATCTCGGTCAAAGCGTCCTTGTTATCGGTATCGGCGCACCACTGCGGGAAATACTCGCCAATGGTTTCCAGTACTTCACCGACTTCTTCGATAAAGACTTCCAGCAGCTCTTCATCAATCGGCTCTTCATCAGCCGGCGGCGGCAGCAGACTTGGCGGCACATCGTGAGCCGGTGGGTTGATCGCCTGCACCGGAGCGGCCATCACGTCAGCCATCGACAGGGCCTTTTCGGCTACAGGTTGCGCAGGCTCTTCGCTCAGCGGAGCGCTTGGCAGCTCGACTTCAGGCAACTCGAGGGCGGCCAGTTCGGCCTCGTTCCAGTTGGCGGGGCTGTCGGTTTCGTCTAGCTCAAAGCTGCCCAGTTGCAGCTCTTCACCAGCGAACGGCTGTTCTGGTTGAGCTTCAACCAGCGGCACTGGCTCGGCGTCGGGCAGGTCAATACTGAAATCAAGCAGCTCAAGATCAGCGGCTGGCGCGTCAGTAACCCACGCAGCCTCGCTGGATGGCGCTTCAATCGCTGTCGAATCCAGATCGGCAAACTCGGCACTGAGGTCGTCTGCCAGATCCAGGCTCAGGAGTTCTTCGACCACCGGTTCCAGGGTCGGGGCAATCTCGGCTGGCTGCTCTGGCTCGGCACTGAGCACCTCCATATCGTCCAGCGGATCCGCCAACGGCGCAAAGGACTCTACGGGAGGCTCGACGCGGTCGAGAATCGACGGTTTTTCTTTCAGCGGGTAGCCCAGGCTTTCCAGACTTTCCTCGGCCACGTCGAGAATCAGGTCGCCCTGCGTCGCGTGGTCTTCAGCCAGGCGTTCGAGGTAGTACTCGACGCTGGTGATGGCGTCCGCCAGGGTGTCGAGGTTCTGCCAGTTGGGCACGGCCTTGCGCGCCAGTAGCTGCTCTTGAATATAGCGATTGCAGGCATTCAGCAGATCGGCGGCGCGCTGCAGCGGAATCATCGCGAGCCCACCACGCACCTGAGTCAGCAGATCAGGCACGCGAGCCAGGTGCTCGTGGTTCCACTGCGAGGCGATAAATTCGATGATGGCGTCTTTGGCCTGCTCCAGGCCGTTGCGTGCCTCTTTAATGACGAGCTGGTGAATCTGCGCCACGTCGGTGGTCGGCAGATGGCTTTCTTCGCGACCGCCGTCCTGCGCGGGACCGACCATGCCGGCCAGGGTCGCTTCGACGTAGAGCAGAGCGCCGGCAACATCCATCAGCACCGCATCGCTCGGCTCGCCCTGGCCCTTGGCCAGGCCGTTGACCACATCGAGCTGGTCGACAATAACTTTGCGCGGCTGACCGAAACCCAGCACGGCGAGGGTGTCGGCAATCTGCTTGAGCGGCGCAGCAAGGGCATCCAGATCGGCAACCTGAGTACGGTCGCTGCGCACGAACAGATCGAGGCTATCCTTGACCCGCACCAGTTCTTCACAAAGCGCGGCGACTACCGAACGCATGGCGTCGCGGTCCGGACCGGCCAGGCGCGCCCGCTCTTCGTCGACAACATCGTTATCCGGCAACGCATCGTCGAGGCGATACTGCTCTTTAAGGTTGCGTACGCGCGGCGATTGCGCCGACGACTTGGCCACATAGAACAGCAGGTTCTTACTCAGCTCGTCGGGAGCAGCTTGATTAAGGCCATCGGCGCCCTGTTCGAGCAGGCGCTTGAGCTCCTTATCAACCTGACGCAACAGCGTACGAATCGAGGTGCCATTGGTCACACTGCCGTTGGCCAGACCTTCGACCACGCCGGAAGCAATCTGCCACAGCGGGCCGAGCGGTGAGTCCTTGCAGAGATTTTCCAGACGCGCGAACACCCGTGCCATATAGCCCAGGTTCGTCGGCAGATCTTGGTTGCGGATTACCCCGACCAGGGCCATTTGCAGCATTTGCCGCAGCTTGCGCAGCAACACCGGCAGCTCAGCGGTGCGAAGCTGGTCGAGAGTTTCATGGGGCAGCGCTGGCGTGCGACCGGACATGTCCGGAGCAAACAGGCTGGTTTCCGACAGCAGCTTCTCCCCACGCGCGGCACGCAGGTCGTTGAGCAGAGGCAGCACGACCATCGGCAGGTCGCGGCGAGCAGTTTGGATGCGGTCAAGGTACACCGGCAGCTGCAGAATCGACTGCATCAGCACTTCCAGGGCTTCACCCTGGTTGGTCACCCGGCCGTCGATCAGGGCGCCGGCCAGCTGTTCCATTTCCTCAGCCAGCAGTGCCGCACCGAAAAACTCGACCATCTGCAGGGTGCCGAGCACCTGATGCACATAGGTCTGGCAGAAACGCATGCGCGTAGCGTCCTGAGGGTTCTCAACGAACGCCTCCAGGGCCTGACGCGCCTGCTTCAGGGTTTCCGCGATCTCGCCCTTAACCCATTCCAGGGCGACATAATCGTGCCGATCACCCATAGCCACTCCACTCATAAACTTGGCTCTGCCTTATCCCTTGCGGGTAAACGCCAGAACTCGCTCGTCGGCTACCGGGATCAACTCCGGATGCTGCCAACCTGCTACTTCGCCCACTCCCACCACCAGCAGTCCTCCGGGCACCAGGCGCTCGGCCAGGCGGTTGAGGATCTCGCGGCGACGCCAGCGACGAAAATAGATCAACAAGTTCTGACAAAAAATAACGTCCATACCTGACATCGGTGCCTTGGCCAGCTCCAGCACATTGAGCCGGGCGCAACACACGCGCGCGGCCAGAGTAGGCACCACTTTGAAACGTCCATCGTCCTGGGCCAGGAAGTAACGCTGGCACAGATCGGCATCCAACTGCTCCAGACGGCGTGCGCCATATTGCCCATCGCGCGCCTTACTCAGGGCATTCAGGCTGATGTCAGTGCCTGTTACCCCGAAATGATCCGGGTGCTCACTTTCTCGCAGAACCTCGGCCGCACTGATGGCCAGCGAATACGGTTCTTCACCACTGGCACAACCCACGCTCCACAGCTCCCATGGCTGCGTCACGCCCCGCTGCAAACGCTCGCGCAAATAGCTTTCGAGCACTTCAAAGGAAGGACGATGACGAAAGAAACGGGTTTCCTGCACAGTCAGCCGGTCCAACAAGGTCGACCATTCCACCGCTCCGCGGGGACCATCGGTTACCTGCCGGTAATACGTGGCGTAATCCATCACGCCCAGCTCGCGCATCCGCGCACTCAGATTGGTTTGCAGAAACGCCCGCCGCCGTTCATTGAGAACGACCCCGGTGCGCTCCTCAAGCAGCGTCTGCCAGTCACGAAACTCCGTGGCTGTCATGTCTGCCAGAGGCTGCAAGGCCCAGACGCCTGACTGCATGTCGTGCCCCTCGCTCACGGCCATAGTCCTTGTGCGGCAAGCTTTTCAGCCTGCCGCGCAGCACCTGATTAAGCCTGTTCCCCACCCGGCAAGGTAAAGCCGGATACCGACTTACGCATCTCACTGGCCATCTTGGCCAGGTTACCAATGCTCTTGGCGGTTGCTGTGGTACCGGAGGAGGTTTGCGAGGTGATTTCCTGGATCACGTTCATCGTGTTGGAAATGTGACCCGCCGACGATGCCTGCTGGCGAGCAGCGTTGGAGATGTTCTGAATCAAGGCCGCGAGGGTTTTCGATACCTTCTCGATCTCTTCCAGTGCCACCCCGGCGTCCTGCGCCAGACGAGCACCGCGCACCACTTCGGAAGTCGTTTGTTCCATCGAGATAACGGCTTCGTTGGTGTCGGTCTGAATTGTCTTAACCAGCGCTTCGATCTGCTTGGTTGCAGCAGAAGAACGTTCCGCAAGGCGTTGTACTTCGTCCGCTACCACGGCGAAGCCTCGACCCGCGTCACCCGCCATGGAGGCTTGGATCGCGGCGTTCAGTGCGAGGATGTTGGTCTGGTCAGCAATGTCGTTAATCAGGCTAACGATGTCACCGATCTCCTGGGACGATTCACCGAGGCGTTTAATACGCTTGGAGGTGTCCTGGATCTGCTCACGGATGTTATCCATGCCGGTGATGGTGTTGTGCACCACTTCGTTGCCTTTGTTGGCGATGGCTACGGAACGTTCCGCTACCGCGGAGGACTCCGAGGCGTTCGCCGATACCTGGTCAATCGACACGGCCATTTCGTTGATCGCTGCAGAAGCACCTGCAATTTCCTGGGCCTGGTGCTCGGAAGCCTCAGCCAGGTGCATCGCCGTGGCCTGGGTTTCCTGTGCCGCACCGGCTACCTGAACGGCGGTCAGGTTGATCGTTGCTACCAGGTCACGCAGCTGGTCGATGGAGTAGTTGATGGAGTCAGCGATGGCACCGGTAAAGTCTTCGGTTACCGTCGCGGCCACGGTCAAGTCACCGTCTGCGAGGTCGGCGATTTCGTCGAGCAGTCGCAGAATCGCCGCCTGGTTACGTTCGTTCTTCTCGGCGGTGGACGCCAGACGACGGTTGGTTTCCCGCACCATCACCAGACCGATCAGGATGATCGAACCGAGCGCCAGAGCACCGAGCACATAACCGACCAGGGTATTGATAGCGCGACCAGTGGCCAGGTCATCAAAACCGACAGCCAGCTCGGAGGCCTTGTCCAACAGGGTCTGCGAAACGCTGAAGATCACGTTGGCCGATTCACGCACCTGGAACAGTTCAGGCGAGGTTTCGAGAATCTCATCCACCGAACCGGATACGAACTCAAACAGCTCGGAAATTTCCGCCAGACGCTCGAGGGCTTCCTCGTCGCTTACCTGGGTAATTTCCATGGCGGCGTTGCCTTCAAGCATCGCACTCAATACGCGACCGAACAGGCTGGCATCGCGACCGAACATGTCAGCGGCCTGCACCGAATCCTGGTCACCGGCGAGTACCTTGTTTACCGAACCCAGAATACGTTCTGCCAACAAGGACTGACGCTGAGCAACCGAGACCTGAGCCGCCGGCGCGCCGCTTTCCAGCAGAATGTCGACCACTTCTTCGTACTCGACCTGCAGCTGCGGAATGGTTTCCGCAAGAGTTGCGGCTACCTGGTGCAGCGACAGTACGGTCTGTTCGTTGGCCAGGATGGCGTCGGTGTTCTGCCGCAGCGTATCCCAGTCCTGCTGCACCACAGCGATCTGTGGCTGCAGGGATTCCGGCGCTGCGGGCAGCCCGGTCTCCTCGTTGCCGTCAGTCAGATAGCCCCAGCGAGTCTGGAAGTCGTTACGCGCATCGCGCAGCAAGGCGAACGCTTCGGCCGTACCGGCCGCCGCTTCCGTGGAGTTTTTCGCGATACGCTGGGACAGTACGCGCAGCTCACCGGCGTGACCGATGTACTCCGTGTCGTAATTGGATTGGGTGTTGATGTAGGCGAAGTTGGCGAACAACAGCACGATCGAAACGATCAGGACAATAAACAGTCCTGCGATCAACGTGCTACTACGCGCACCTGCTAACAAATTACCTGCATTTAGTTTTTTCATTTACTGGCCCCCGCCTGGACCGACCGCACTACGGTTCCCATGTAACGCCAAAAGGCCGACAAAGCCGGCCCCACCGATAAACTGTTAATACGCCACGTCGAGAAAACCCGGATTCTGGGCCAGCGCGTGTGGGCTGAACACCAACCAGGGCTGTTCACGTTGAAATACTCCGTGGATAAAAGGTGCTATGGACGCCTCGAGCGGCGGCAGCTGCTCGGAGAAGGTGTCCACAGGAAAATGCTGCATGCCGAACACTTCATCGACCGTGAGCCCGGCAAAGACTTCCTGGTGGTCAACCACCAGTACCCGGCGCTTCTTGCGCAGTGGCGACAACTCGCTGCCGAAAAAACCGCACAGGTCCATCACTGGCAGCAGACGACCACGCACGTTAGCCACGCCCTTGACCCAGTTTTTCACGCCAGGCAGCAGGGTATGGCGCGGCTCATGCAGCACCTCGCCAACCTCGCCCATAGGTGCGACGAAAAAACGTTCGCCCATGCGAAAACCGATACCGCTCCAGGTCTGCACAACCGCTTGCTGCGAAGGCAAGCCAGCAGCCAGCGAACGACAGAGCCTGTCGATATCTTGAAGGGTTTGAAAAGGTGTTTGCGCGTCCGACATGCCAGCTGCGGCCTTATTCTTTTTTAATTGCGGACTGACCCGGTATTAGCCGGCCAATACCGCATTCAAGGTTTTAACCAGGGTGTCTTCATCGACCGGCTTGGTCAGGTAATCCTTCGCGCCCTGGCGTTTCCCCCAGACCTTGTCGGTTTCCTGATCCTTGGTGGTGACGATGATCACCGGGATGTGACTGGTGTCGGCATCTTTGGTCAACTGACGGGTCGCCTGGAAACCGTTGAGGCCTGGCATGACGATATCCATCAGCACTGCATCCGGCTTTTCTTGGCGTGCCAAGGCAACGCCGTCGGCACCGTTCTCCGCTTTTAGTACCTGGTGACCATGCTTTTCCAGCATAGCGGTCAGCTTGTACATTTCAGTCGGCGAGTCATCAACAATCAGAATTCGAGCCATGGTGTTTCCCAATACTTTAAAAAGGCGCTCAGCTATTCAGCCAGGCGTCAGGACGCTTGTTCCACCGGTACAAAGTCAGGCACATGGGCTTTGATCGCGCCGAGCAGCTCTTCTTTGCTGAAGGGCTTGGTCAGGTACTGATCGGAACCGACAATGCGACCCTTGGCTTTATCGAACAGGCCGTCTTTAGAAGACAGCATGATCACCGGGGTGGATTTGAAAGCGCTGTTGTTCTTGATCAAGGCACAGGTCTGATAGCCATCGAGCCGCGGCATCATAATGTCGACAAAGATGATGTTCGGATGGGTATCGGCGATCTTTGCCAAAGCATCGAAGCCGTCAACTGCAGTAATTACCTCGCAGCCCACCTTTTTCAGCAGGGTTTCCGCGGTACGACGAATCGTTTTCGAATCGTCGATCACCATCACCCTCAAACCCTCGGAATGCTGTTCCATGTTTGCCCTACCATCGCCTCGGTGAGTCGTTATTTTTGCGTTATATCAGTGCGCCTGAGGCCCTGTCACCGACGGGCTACAACCCAATCGTCGGGCCTTTTTAGCACACTCTCCAGATGCAATCTATAAGCCGCGCTGGGCCAAGGTTTTTCCTTGACCACCCGTCTTGTCAGCGCCACCCTGACGCCACATCACGTCTTAGCACACTTTAATCGCTGCCATTTTACGGAGAACACCGCCATGAGCGTCCGCCTCGGCATTGTCATGGACCCCATCGCCCAGATCGCCTTCAAGAAGGACAGCTCGCTGGCCATGTTACTGGCCGCCCAAGCGCGCGGCTGGACCCTCTTCTATATGGAGCAGAAAGATCTCTACCAAGCCAAGGGCGAAGCACGCGCTCGACTTTCAGAGCTTAGCGTATTCAACGACCCACAGCGCTGGTTCGAACTGGGTAACGAGCACGATATCGCGCTCAGCGAGCTGGACGTGATCCTGATGCGCAAGGATCCGCCCTTCGATAACGAGTTTGTCTACTCCACCTACCTGCTGGAACAAGCCGAGCAAGCGGGCGTTCTGGTGGTCAACCGCCCGCAAAGTCTGCGCGACTGTAATGAAAAGTACTTTGCCACCCAATTCAGCCAATACACACCGCCGACCGTGGTCAGCCGCAGGGGCGACATTCTGCGCGAGTTTGCCAAAGAGCAGCGTGACATCATTCTCAAACCCCTCGATGGGATGGGTGGATCGATGATATTTCGTCATCGCGAGGGCGACCCCAACCTGTCCGTGATTCTCGAGGCCCTAACCAATCATGGCCAGCAGCAGATCATGGCCCAGGGTTACCTGCCCGCAATCAAGGATGGCGACAAACGCATTCTGATGATTGACGGCGAACCAGTGCCTTATTGCCTGGCGCGCATCCCCGCGGCCGGCGAAACACGCGGCAACCTCGCCGCAGGTGGGCGGGGCGAAGCCAGGCCGCTGAGCGAGCGCGACCGTGAAATCGCCGCCGCGGTCGGACCGACCCTACGCGAGAAAGGCCTGCTGTTCGTCGGCCTGGACGTGATCGGCGAGCACCTGACCGAGATCAACGTCACCAGCCCGACGTGCATCCGCGAGATCGACGCCGCCTTCGACACACGCATCGGCGAACAGCTGATGGACAAGATTGCCGAGAAGCTCAATGCGCGCAGTGCTTCATAGACTTTTCCATGCGCCCTCGGCAGACTGCGCGGCAACCTGAGCAGACCCGACACGCGATGAACGCAGCAGCCCAACTCCCTGAACTTTCCAGCGCCGGCGTACAGCCGGCGGACCGCCTGGGCTTCACCCTGTTCCTCGCCGCCGTGCTGCATGCCGCACTGATCCTCGGCCTGGGCTTTACCCTGGCCGAGCCGAGCCAGATCAGCAAAACCCTGGAAATCACCCTCTCCACCTTCAAAAGCGAAGAAAAGCCTAAAGAAGCCGACTTCCTTGCCCAAGACAACCAGCAAGGCAGCGGTACCCTGGAACACAAAGCCGCGCCGAAAACCACCGAGCAGGCACTGTTTCAGGACAGCGAGGTCAAGCGCATCACTCCACCCGCAGCGCCGCAACAGCCTGCAGTGCGCCAGCAAGCCCCCAAGGCCGCGGTCGCCACCCGCACCCCGCAACAACAGAAAACCCCGATCAAGCGCGAAGAAGCCAAGCCCACACCGCAAGCCCGGCCAGCACCGGTTTTCGACAGCGCGCAGCTGTCCTCAGAGATAGCCAGCCTGGAGGCCGAACTGGCCCAGGAAGTTCAGCAGTACGCCAAGCGACCGAAGATCCACCGCCTCAACGCGGCCTCGACCATGCGCGACAAAGGCGCCTGGTATAAGGATGAGTGGCGTAAGAAAGTCGAACGGGTCGGCAACCTGAACTATCCGGATGAAGCCCGCCGCCAGGGCATCTACGGCAGTCTACGGCTGCTGGTGTCGATCAATCGCGATGGCACGCTGTACGAGGTGCAGGTCCTGGAATCGTCTGGCCAGCGCACCCTCGACCAGGCCGCCCAGCGCATCGTGCGCCTGGCCGCTCCGTTCGCGCCGTTTACCGGCGATCTGGCCGATGTCGACCGCCTGGAAATCATCCGCACCTGGCGCTTCGAGCGCGGCGACCGTCTGTCGAGCAACTGATCGGGCAGACTTTTACCCCGCGATGCCGCGTCGCGCTTGAAGCCAATGGCCTGAAGCCTGAAACTAACGCCCATGAAAGACGCCAGCCCCAGCTACCTCAAGCACCACTTCCTGATTGCCATGCCGCATATGGCCGATCCGCGTTTCGCGCAGACCGTCACCTACCTGATCGACCACAACGAATTCGGCGCCATGGGCCTGGTGATCAACAAGCCCAATGGCCTCAACCTGGCTGACGTGCTCGAACAGCTGCGTCCGGATGACGAGCCGCCGGTGCTGTGCCAGAGCCTGCCGATATTTACCGGCGGCCCGGTACAGACCGATCGCGGCTTTGTTTTGCACCCCAGCGGCCCACAGTTTCAGGCCACCCTTGAGTTGGGCGAGCTTGGTCTGTCGACTTCCCAGGACGTGCTGTTCGCCATTGCCGACGGCAGCGGCCCGGAGAAATATCTGATCACCCTCGGCTATGCCGGCTGGGAAGCTGGGCAGCTGGAAGCAGAGCTGGCCGACAATGCCTGGCTGACCTGCCCGGCCGATAACACCATCCTCTTCGACCTGCCTTTCGACCAGCGCCTGAATGCCGCCGCCGCGCGCCTGGGCGTCAACCTAAGCCTGCTCACTTCACAAGCCGGGCACGCCTGATGGCCGAGAATGCAAAACCGCTGCGCCTGCTGCTGGGTTTCGATTACGGCAGCAAGCAGATCGGCGTTGCGGTCGGCCAAGTGATCACCGGCCAGGCCCGCGAGCTGTGCAACCTCAAAGCGCAGAACGGCGTACCGGACTGGCAGAAGGTCGAAGCGCTGATCAAGGAGTGGCAGCCAGACGCCATCGTCGTCGGCCTGCCGCTGAACATGGACGGCACAAAAAGCGAGATGAGCGATCGTGCCGAGAAATTCGCCCGCCGCCTTAACGGCCGCTTCAACCTGCCCGTGCACACCCACGACGAACGCCTGACCACTTATGAAGCCAAGGGCCAGCGCCTGCAGCAGGGACAGAACAGCGGCTACCGCGATCGCCCGGTCGACGCCCTGGCCGCCGCGTTACTGCTGCAAGGCTGGCTCGAAGAAAACAGCCCCTGAAAACTACCTGCGTTGCCCCCCTTCGCTAAAAGAGAGGGTGCGTTAAAAACAGGCTCGGAAAGCAGCTAACTGCTGACGTGCTTTAGCGCGGCCCGAAGGACGAGCGAAGCGAGCAATGCTCATTTACAACACGTAAACTGCGCTTCCTCGCCTGTTTTTACCTTGTCTCGGCTGCCTCGCCTACGTTTTCAAGGGCTGTTTTGTATATATCTGGAGTGTTGCCATGAGCTTACCCAACCCGGCCGAACTGCTACCGCAAATGGCCGCTGCCCTGACCAGCCACCTGAACCAGCGGCAGATCAGTGAACCGCGTTTTATCGGCATCCGCACTGGCGGCGTCTGGGTTGCTCAGGCGCTGCTGGAAGCTCTGGACCGCGACGACGCGCTGGGCATTCTCGATGTGTCCTTCTACCGTGATGACTTCACCCAGAACGGCCTGCACCCGCAGGTGCAGCCCTCGGAGCTGCCGTTCGAGATCGAAGGCCAGCACCTGGTGCTGATCGACGACGTGCTGATGAGCGGCCGCACCATCCGCGCCGCACTCAATGAGCTGTTCGATTACGGCCGTCCTGCCAGCGTAACCTTGGTCAGCCTGCTCGACCTGAATGCCCGCGAGCTGCCAATCCGCCCGGATGTGGTCGGTGCGACCCTGTCGCTGGCAGAGGATCAGCGGGTAAAATTGTCCGGCCCCACGCCGCTGACCCTCGAACTCCAGACGCTTGCCAACTGAGACTCGCCAGATGACGACCATAGCCGCCAAGCGCCCGCTGCAGCTGAATGACCAAGGCCAACTGCGCCACTTCCTGTCCCTCGACGGCCTGCCGCGCGAGCTGTTGACGGAAATCCTCGACACCGCCGACTCCTTCCTTGAAGTCGGTGCGCGCGCGGTGAAGAAAGTCCCGCTGCTGCGTGGCAAGACTGTGTGCAACGTGTTCTTCGAGAACTCCACGCGCACCCGCACCACCTTCGAGCTGGCGGCCCAGCGCCTGTCAGCGGACGTCATCACCCTCAACGTATCAACCAGTTCGACCAGCAAGGGCGAAACCCTGTTCGATACCCTGCGCAACCTCGAAGCCATGGCTGCCGACATCTTCGTCGTGCGCCACGCTGACTCCGGGGCCGCGCACTTTATTGCCGAACACGTTTGCCCAAACCTGGCGATCATCAATGGCGGCGACGGCCGCCACGCCCACCCGACGCAGGGCATGCTCGACATGCTGACGATTCGCCGGCACAAGGGCAGCTTCGAAAATCTTTCGGTGGCCATCGTCGGCGACATCCTGCACTCGCGAGTGGCGCGTTCGAACATGCTCGCGCTGAAAACCCTCGGCTGCCCGGACATCCGCGTAATCGCGCCAAAAACCCTGCTGCCGGTCGGCATCGAGCAATACGGCGTGTCGGTTTACAGCGACATGGCTGCCGGCCTCAAGGACGTCGACGTGGTGATCATGCTGCGCCTGCAGCGTGAACGCATGACCGGCGGCCTGCTGCCTAGCGAGGGTGAGTTCTACCGCCTGTTCGGCCTCACCGAAGAACGCCTCAAGCTGGCCAAGCCGGATGCCCTGGTCATGCACCCGGGCCCGATCAACCGCGGCGTGGAAATCGAATCAGCGGTGGCCGACGGCCCGCAGTCGGTGATTCTCAACCAGGTTACCTACGGCATCGCCGTGCGCATGGCCGTACTGTCCATGGCCATGAGCGGCCAGACCGCGCAGCGCCAACTCAATCAAGATGCCGAGGAGCAGAACTGATGCGTATCCGTATCCTCGGAACTCGGGTAATCGACCCCAACAGCGGCTTTGATCAGCTTGCCGATATCTACGTCGAAAGTGGCAAGATTGTCGCCATCGGCCAGATTCCTGCAGGCTTCGTCGCCGAGCAGAGCATCGACGCCCAGGGCCTGGTCGCCGCACCCGGGCTGGTCGATCTTAACGTCGCGCTGCGCGAGCCTGGCTATAGCCGCAAAGGCAGCATCGCCACGGAAACCCTGGCGGCAGCCGCCGGCGGCGTGACCAGCCTGTGCTGCCCACCGTTTACCAAGCCGGTGCTGGACACCCCGGCCGTGGCCGAGCTGATCCTCGACCGCGCCCGCGAAGCCGGGCACACCAAAGTGTTCCCTATTGGCGCGCTGAGCAAAGGACTGGAAGGCGAGCAGCTGGCCGAACTGGTAGCCCTGCGCGACGCTGGCTGCGTGGCCTTCGGCAACGGTCTGGACAGTTTCCGCAATAACCGAACCCTACGCCGCGCTCTGGAATACGCCGCCACCTTCGACCTGACGGTGATCTTCCACTCCCAGGACCATGACCTGGCTGAAGGCGGCCTTGCACACGAGGGCGCAACCGCCAGCTTCCTTGGCCTGCCGGGCATTCCCGAAACCGCAGAGACGGTAGCCCTGGCACGCGACCTGTTGCTGGTCGAGCAGACCGGCGTGCGCGCGCACTTCAGTCAGTTGACCAGCGCCCGTGGTGCCCAGCTGATTGCTGATGCCCAGGCCCGTGGTCTGCCCGTTACCGCCGACGTGGCGCTGTATCAGCTGATCCTTACCGATGAAGCGCTGAGTGATTTCTCCAGCCTGTACCACGTACAGCCACCACTGCGCACCGCCGCCGACCGCGACGGCCTGCGTGCCGCGGTGAAAAGCGGAGTGATCTCGGCCATATCCAGCCACCACCAGCCCCATGAGCGCGACGCCAAGCTGGCACCCTTCGGCGCCACCGAACCCGGCATCAGCAGCGTGCAATTGTTGCTGCCGCTGGCCATGAGCCTGGTGCAGGATGGCCTGCTCGACCTGCCCACCCTGCTCGCCCGCCTGAGCAGCGGCCCGGCGCAAGCGCTACGCCTACCCGCTGGCAACCTGAACGTGGGCGCGGCCGCCGACCTGCTGCTGTTTGACCCGCAAGCCTCAACTCTGGCCGGTGAAACCTGGTATTCGAAAGGTGCCAACTGTCCATTTATTGGCCATTGCCTGCCCAGCGCAGTGCGCTACACCCTGGTGGATGGGCACGTCAGCTACAAAGCCTGATTCATCGCCGCATAAAAAATCGCCGGGAGCGATTTTTGACGTCGCGCAGCGACGGCCCGCAGGGTGATCGCCATGGATGGCAGAACACAAAAAAGCCCGCCAATTGGCGGGCTTTTTCTTGCCTGAACCCTAGCTGCGTTCAGCGTTCTTGATCGACACCTGGGTGTTCAGCGTCCAGAAGTCGTACAGCACACCCAGCAGGAATAAGCCGCCGGTGCACAGGTAGATGATTCCCGTGATCCATTTGCCCTGATACATACGGTGCACGCCGAAAATGCCGAGGAAGGTCAGCAGAATCCAGGCAACGTTGTAATCGGTATCGCCGGCGGTAAAACGCAGATCGGCTTCACGATCCATCGCCGGAATCAGAAACAGATCGACGATCCAGCCAATAAACAGCAGGCCGAAGGTGAAGAACCAGATGGTCCCGGTCACGGGCTTGCCGTAGTAAAAACGGTGAGCGCCGAGAAAACCAAAAATCCACAGCAGATAGCCGATAAGTTTGCTGTGCGTGTCCTGTCGCTGCATGTGAATGCCTCCTGTTGGCTGATGACGCTTTGACGGCCCACTCTACGCAAGGTTCGCCGCTTGGGGAAATCCACCATGCCGTTAGCCACATCCACACTTGAAGCCCGCAGGCGATTGCTAAATACTGTATGCATAACCAGTTAAGCAGACCGAACCATGCAGCTGATCGAAAAACTTACCGTCCTCGCCGACGCCGCCAAGTACGACGCCTCCTGCGCCAGCAGCGGTGCACCGACGCGTAGCTCGAAAGGTAAAAGCGGCATAGGCTCGACCAATGGCATGGGCATCTGCCACAGCTTCACCCCAGACGGACGCTGTGTGGCCCTGCTGAAAATCCTGCTGACCAACTTCTGCCTGTATGACTGCCAGTATTGCGTCAACCGCCGCTCCAGCGACGTGCCGCGCGCGCGCTTCACCCCGGAAGAAGTGGTGGCCTTGACCATCGACTTTTACAAGCGCAACTGCATCAGCGGGCTGTTTCTCAGCTCGGGGATTATTCGCTCGGCCGACTACACCATGGAGCAACTGATTCGCGTGGCCAAGCTGCTGCGCGAAGAGCACGAGTTTCGTGGCTATATCCACCTCAAGACCATCCCCGACGCCGACCCGCTATTAATTGCCGAAGCCGGGCGCTACGCCGACCGCCTTAGCGTAAATATCGAACTGCCCACCGAGAGCAGCCTGATCCGCCTGGCCCCGGAGAAAAAGGTGCTCACCATCAAGCAGGCCATGCACTCGATCCATCAGGGCGAGAGCGAAGCCCGCGCAGAAATACGGGCGCCGAGTTTCGCCCCGGCCGGCCAAAGCACGCAGATGATCATCGGCGCCGACGCCACCGACGACAGCACCATCCTGCACACTGCCGCCTCGCTCTACGGTGACTATCGCCTGCGCAGAGTCCATTACTCGGCGTTCAGCCCGATCCCGAAAAGCCCCAACACTGTTCCGTTTGAAGCGCCGCCACTGCTGCGCGAACATCGCTTGTATCAGGCCGACTTCCTGATGCGCGGCTACGGCTTCGCTGCCTCCGAGCTGCTGAGCGGCCCTGGCAACTTGGCGCTGGATATCGACCCGAAACTGGCCTGGGCGCTGAATAACCGCGAGCATTTCCCGGTCGATTTAAACCGCGCAGAACCGGCGATGATCGCCCGTGTGCCGGGCATCGGCGTGCTCAGTGCAAACCGTTTGGTCGCCCTGCGTCGGCAGAAACGCATTCGTTTCGAGGATCTGACGCGCCTGCGCTGCTCACTGGAAAAGGCCAAGCCCTTTATCGTCACCCAGGATTACCGCCCCCTGCAGGCCAGCCGCGAATCCCTGCTGCTGCGCCAGCAACTCAGCGAAACACCTGCGCAGATGGCGTTGTGGTGATGCATTGCGCGCAATTCGACGGCAGCTTTGCTGGCTGGCGCGAGGTCGCCAGAAGCTTGTTACAGCAAGGCGTGCCACCGCACCAGGTCAACTGGCTGGGTGACGGCGACAGCGGTGGACTGTTTGACCAAACGCCGATAAGCCTCGGCCGCGCCGTAACGAGCCCGGCACCGCGCATTCCTAAACAGTTACTTGAACTGCTGCAGAGCGCCTCATACTT
Organism: Pseudomonas sp. EA_35y_Pfl2_R111; assembly: GCF_963970955.1. NCBI lineage: Bacteria > Pseudomonadati > Pseudomonadota > Gammaproteobacteria > Pseudomonadales > Pseudomonadaceae > Pseudomonas > Pseudomonas sp. EA_35y_Pfl2_R111. Next base: position 1,544,229 of record NZ_CAXAOM010000001.1, read on the forward strand.
TCGCGTCGAGGATCGCTGGAGCCTGCTCTATCGGATTCTCTGGCGCGTCGCCCAGGGTGATCGCGCCGCCATGCTCGCGGGGGACATCGATGGCAGCCAGCTGCATAAGCGACTCAAAGCGGTACGCCGCGAAGCCCATCACCTGCATGCCTTTCTACGTTTTCATCCACGGCCGGAAAGCGCCGAAGGGCCACAGCTGGTGGCCTGGCATGAGCCTGTCCACGACATTCTGGCCAGTGCCTGTGGGCACTTTGCCGAACGCCTGGGGCGCAGTACCTGGTTGATTGCCACACCGGATGACGGCGTGTATTGGGATGGCCAGCGACTGCACTACCAGCGACCGTGTCCCAGTGAGTGGCAACGCCTGGCGCAAGCGCCCGAGGATGAGGGAGAGGCCCTGTGGCTCGCCTATTACGGCAGCACCTTCAATCCCGCGCGACTCAATCGCAGCGCCCTGGAAACCAGCATGCCCGTGCGCTTCTGGAAAAACCTGCCGGAAGGACCACTGATTCCACAGCTGATGAGTCAGGCGCGCGCCGGCGCGCAACGCGATGGTCAGGCCGAAGCCGTCGCGCGCCAGGGCGGCAAACGCATTCGCCACACCAGCGCGCAACCGCCAACAGTCAGCGAAAGCGCCGACCCGGATCTTCCTCGCTGACTTCCAGCGACAAGCCCTGGGCCATGCTGCTCAGATGGTCGCCGTCGGTTTCCGAGCCGAGCTTGATCATCAGGCGCAGGTCGTTGGCCGAGTCAGCGTACAGCAGCGCATCTTCGTAGGTGATCTCGCCCTGGCTGTAGAGGTTGTACAGCGCCTGATCGAAGGTCTGCATGCCCTGCTCGGTGGAGCGTTTCATCAACGCCTTGAGCTCGTGCACCTCGCCCTTGCGGATCAGGTCGGCGGCCAGCGGGGTGTTGATCAGCACTTCGATTACCGCGCGGCGGCCCTTGCCGTCCGGGGTAGGAATCAGTTGCTGGGCAACGATGGCCTTGAGGTTGAGCGACAGGTCCATCCACACCTGGTTCTGCCGGTCAGCCGGGAAGAAGTTGATGATGCGGTCCAGCGCCTGGTTGGCGTTGTTGGCGTGCAGGGTGGCCAGACACAGGTGACCGGTTTCGGCGAAGGCCACGGCGTGGTCCATGGTCTCGCGGGTACGCACCTCACCGATCAGAATCACGTCCGGCGCCTGGCGCAGGGTGTTCTTCAGCGCCACTTCGAAGGACTCGGTGTCGATGCCGACTTCGCGCTGCGTGACGATGCAGCTCTGGTGCTGGTGGATATATTCGATCGGGTCTTCGATGGAGATGATATGACCGCTGCTGTTCTTGTTGCGGTAGCCGATCATCGCCGCCAGCGAGGTCGACTTACCGGTACCGGTAGCACCGACAAACAGCACCAGGCCGCGCTTGGTCAGCGCCAGCTTCTTGAGGATTTCCGGCAGCTTTAGCTCATCCAGCGTCGGGATATTGGTCTCGATGCGGCGTAGCACCATGCCGGCCAGGTTGCGCTGGTAGAAGGCGCTAACGCGGAAACGACCAACACCGCGCGCGCTGATGGCGAAGTTGCACTCATGATTTTCGGTAAAGTCGCGGCGTTGCTGCTCGTTCATCACCGCATGCACGGTTTCACGGGTCTGCTCCGGCGACATGGGCGTCTTGGTGATCGGCATGATTTTGCCGTTGACCTTCATCGACGGCGGCACGCCAGCAGTAATAAACAGATCGGAGCCGCCCTTTTCCACCATCAGGCGCAGCAGTTTTTCGAATTCCATCGTTGTTCGCCCATGTGCATCACGCGGTTATGCAAGGCCAGCGGCAGGCGCGTGGATTGCCGCTGGGCTGAACCCGCCAGGCAGGTGCCTGCCGGGTACTGTCGATTTAGAAATTTTCTGGCGTTTTAGCTTTTTCGCGCGCCGCTTCGCGGCTAACGATGCCCTTGGAAACCAGGGTCTTCAGGCAGGAGTCGAGGGTCTGCATACCCAGCGAGCCACCGGTCTGGATTGCCGAGTACATTTGCGCCACCTTGTCCTCACGGATCAGGTTACGGATTGCCGGGGTGCCGATCATGATTTCGTGCGCTGCTACGCGACCGCCACCGATCTTCTTCAGCAGCGTCTGCGAGATAACCGATTGCAGCGACTCGGAGAGCATGGAACGAACCATAGACTTCTCTTCGGCCGGGAATACGTCGACCACACGGTCGATGGTCTTGGCCGCCGAGGTGGTGTGCAGGGTGCCAAATACCAAGTGGCCGGTTTCTGCAGCGGTCAGGGCCAGGCGGATGGTCTCCAGGTCGCGCATCTCGCCGACCAGGATGATGTCCGGGTCTTCCCGCAGGGCCGAACGCAGGGCTTCGGAGAAGCCGAGGGTGTCGCGGTGTACCTCACGCTGGTTGATCAGACACTTTTTCGATTCATGGACGAATTCGATCGGGTCTTCAACGGTGAGGATGTGGTGGTACTTGTTGCTGTTGATGTAGTCGAGCATCGCCGCCAGAGTGGTCGACTTGCCCGAGCCGGTCGGTCCGGTGACCAGCACCAGACCACGCGGCACATCGGAAATCTTGCGGAAAATCTCGCCCATGCCGAGGTCTTCCATGCTCAGTACTTTCGACGGAATGGTCCGGAATACTGCGCCAGAACCACGGTTCTGGTTGAAGGCGTTAACCCGGAAACGCGCCACGCCTGGCACTTCGAAGGAGAAGTCGGTCTCGAGGAACTCCTCGAAATCCTTGCGCTGCTTGTCGTTCATGATGTCGTAGATCAGTGCGTGCACCTGTTTATGGTCCAGCGCAGGCAAATTGATCCGGCGAACATCACCGTCGACCCGAATCATCGGAGGCAGGCCAGCGGAGAGATGCAGGTCCGATGCACCTTGCTTGGCGCTGAAGGCCAGCAATTCAGTGATATCCATGGGACTCCCTAATGACAGACAAGCAGGTAGAATGCCGCGAAACCCAGGCGGCGGGCGCAAGTAATGTCCACGATAGCAGAGAATATTGCAAAGGTCGGAGTGCGCATCCGTGAGGCGGCGCAAGCCTCGCAGCGAGATTGTGCGGCTGTTGGCCTGCTCGCAGTGAGCAAAACTAAACCGGCTGAGGCGATTCGCCAGGCATTTGCGGCCGGCACTCGCGATTTTGGTGAAAACTACCTGCAGGAAGCCCTGGACAAGCAGGCCGAGCTGAGCGATTTGCCGCTGACTTGGCACTTCATTGGCCCCATCCAGTCGAACAAGACCAAGCCCATCGCCGAGCACTTTGCCTGGGTGCATTCGGTGGACCGTCTGAAAATCGCCCAGCGCCTGTCTGATCAACGTCCGGCGCATCTGCCAGCGCTGAACATCTGCCTGCAAGTGAATGTCAGCGGCGAGGCCAGCAAGTCCGGCTGCAACCCGGACGAGCTGCCGGCACTGGCACAAGCGGTTACACAACTGCCCAACCTGCGCCTGCGCGGATTGATGACAATCCCTGAGCCGACCGACAACACCAACGAGCAACGCGCCGCCTTCGCCCGCCTGCGCGAGCTGCAGCAAGGCCTGAACCTGGAGCTCGACACCTTGTCCATGGGCATGAGCCATGACCTGGAAGCGGCGATTGCCGAAGGCGCAACCTGGGTGCGCATCGGTACAGCATTGTTTGGCGCCCGTGACTACAGCAGCAACTGATTGAGTTTGCCTTCAGCCATATAAAGGAAGCCCGTTATGACCACTCCCCGCATTGCCTTTATTGGCGCAGGCAATATGGCCGCCAGTTTGATCGGCGGCCTGCGTGCCCAGGGCATCGACGCCAGCGCGATTCGCGCCAGTGACCGTGGAGCCGAACAGCGCAGCAAGATCAGCGCCGAACATGGCATCGAAACCTTTGCCAGCAATGCCGAGGCGATTCAGGGCGCGGACGTGATCGTGCTATCGATCAAGCCACAAGTGATGAAAGAGGTGTGCCTGGATCTCGCCGCGCATATCGGCGAGCAGCAACTGGTCGTATCAATTGCCGCCGGCATCAGCTGCGCCAGCCTGGAAAACTGGCTTGGCCCGCGTGCGATTGTGCGCTGCATGCCTAACACGCCGGCCTTGCTGCGCCAGGGCGTTAGTGGCCTGTATGCTAATGCTCAGGTTTCGCAGAGCCAGCGTGAGCAGGCCGAACAGCTGCTCAGCGCCGTCGGCTTAGCGCTGTGGCTGGATAAGGAAACACAGATTGATGCCGTGACCGCCGTATCCGGCAGCGGTCCGGCATATTTCTTTCTGCTGATCGAAGCCATGACCGTCGCCGGCGAGAAACTCGGCCTGCCGCGTGACACCGCCGCCCAGCTGACCCTGCACACCGCCCTTGGCGCCGCCCGTATGGCCATAGCCAGCGATGTCGATGCCAGCGAACTGCGCCGCCGGGTAACCTCACCGGCCGGCACCACCGAAGCCGCGATCAAGACCTTCCAGGCCGACGGCTTCGAAGCCCTGGTCGAAAAAGCCCTGAACGCCGCCGCCCACCGCTCAGCCGAGCTGGCCGAACAACTCGGTCAATAAGGAACGAAAATGATCGGACTCAACACCGCCGCCGTTTACATCCTGCAGACCATTGGCAGCCTGTACCTGCTGATCGTGCTGCTGCGCTTTATCCTGCAACTGGTGCGGGCAGACTTCTACAACCCCGTCAGCCAGTTCATCGTGCGCGCCACCCATCCGCTGCTGAAACCGCTGCGCAAGATCATCCCGAGCCTGGCCGGGCTCGATCTGGCCTCGCTGGTGCTGGCAATCGTGGTGCAACTGGTGTTGATGGCGCTGACCCTGATGCTGCTCGGCTATGGCCTAGACAACCCGCTGCAGCTGCTGGTGTGGTCGATCATTGGCGTCACTGCGCTGTTCCTCAAGGTGTTCTTCTTCGCCCTGATCATCAGCGTGATTCTGTCCTGGGTCGCCCAGGGCAGCCATAACCCGACCGCCATGCTGATCAACCAGATCTGCGAGCCGCTGCTATCGCCGATCCGCCGCATCCTGCCAAGCATGGGCGGGCTGGACCTGTCGCCTATCGTGGCGTTTCTGCTCCTCAACCTGATCGACATGCTGGTGATTCGCAACCTGGCGATCATGACCGGTATGTATAAAGGCCTAAGCCTGGCGATCTGAAGGTTACGCGCGCAGGGGAGGTGTATCCCGCCCCTGCCGCCGCCCCCTGACCATTCAGTCACCCCGACCGACCATAAGGCGGGCGTGCGATGACATGCAATTGACGCCATAGCTGCGACCCGCATAATGCCAAGCAGGTCAATCCACGAACTTCTGGGATCTGGCGTAATTCCACAGGCTTTAAAAGCGTTATCTGCCGCGTCAGTCAGCTGCGCGGCACCGTTCAATCTGTGCCCGACTTAACCTGGGTGCCGTATAGCCCCAGTCGCCCCACAATGGATGCGCCAACCGGAGGAAAGCCCAGGATGAGCATGGAACGTCTCAGTCAGCAGGTCGATGCTTACGTCACCTGGAAGCGCGAGCTGATGCGCGAAATCACCCGCTATCGCAGCTGGCTGGTGACCAATCGGCTGAACTCCGACGCCGTGGAAGCCAAGCTCGAGCGCGCGCTGAAGCTGCTGCGCACCGACCACATCACCCTGGCCTTTGTCGGCGAGTTCTCGCGCGGCAAGACCGAGCTGATCAACAGCCTGTTCTTCTCCTCCTACGGCCAGCGCATGCTGCCGTCCCAGGCTGGGCGCACCACCATGTGCCCCACCGAGCTGTTCTTCGATCCGCGCTCGGAACGCTCCTATATTCGCCTGCTGCCGATCGAGACCCGCGTCTCCGAAGCCAGCGTGGCGCAGTTCAAACGTATTCCACGGCACTGGGTGAATATCCCGCTGGACCTCAGCGACCCGGACAATATGGTCCAGGCCTTTGTCCAAGTCGCGCGCACCAAACCCATGCCGGTCGAACAGGCGATTGCCCTGGGCTTTCACCCGGACATGCTGGAAAGCACCAATAAGCCCGGCGAAGTGCTGGTGCCGGCCTGGCGTCACGCCATGGTCAACTTCGACCACCCCCTGCTGCGTCAGGGTTTGCGCATCCTCGACACCCCAGGCCTGAACGCCCTCGGCAGTGAGCCGGAGCTGACCCTGTCGATGCTGCCTAGTGCCCAGGCGATCATCTTCCTGCTGTCCGCCGATACCGGCGTGACCGCCAGCGACATGGCCGTGTGGCAACAACATATTCGCCAGCTCGACGAAGACACCCAGACCAGCCTGTTTGCCGTGCTGAACAAGATCGACGTGCTGTGGGATGACCTGGCCGGCGAAGCCTTTGTGCAGAACGCCATCCGCCAGATCCAGACCAGCACCGCGCGCCAACTGGGCATCCGCGTCGAGGACGTACTGCCGCTGTCGGCCAAGCAAGCGATGCTGGCCAAGGTGCGCAAGGACCCGGAACTGCTGGCCCGCAGCCAGATGAGCAATCTGGAAAACCTGCTGTGCGAGCGGATCATCGCGCAGAAGGAACGCCTGCTCGAAGACCGCGTGGTCAATCAAGTCCTGGCGCTGCTGCAGAACAGCCAGCACGTACTCAACCTGCGCCTGGAAAAAGTCAACGAACAGCAGGCGCTGCTGAGCAACCACCAGCACGACAACGGCCAGATGCTCTTCGAGCTGACCGCCAAGACCAAGGAAGACCACAGCCAGCACCACAAGCGCCTGCTGGGCCTGAAAACCAACCAGCGCCTACTCAAGCGTCAGGGCGACCTACTGCGCCACGCCTCGCGCAGTGAACGCCTGGACGAACACCTGAACAAGGTACGCAAGAACCTTACCGGCAGCTGGACCACCCTAGGCATCAACCAGGCCATCCTGCATTTCTTCCGCAGCGTGGAGCAGGACCTGCACAATCTGTCGCAGGAAGCCGAGATGGCCAACAAGATGGTCGCGGCCATCTACCGTCGGCACAACGAAGAGAACCCGCTGCATGGCGTCGACGCGCCGCAGTTCAACGTCAACCGCTACCTGCGCGAACTCAAGCAGCAGCAGACCAAGGCCGACCAATTCCGCCTGCAGCTGAAAACCCTGCTGACCGAACAGCGCAGCCTGACCAAGCGCTTCTTCGCCACCCTGGTGCAGGAAGTGATCGGCCTACACCAGCGCATGCGCCAGGAAGCCGAACAGTGGGCCAGCGATGCGCTGATGCCACTGATGCAGCACACCCTGGAGCACAAGCAACTGCTGGAAACCCACATGCTGCGGCTCAAGGCCCTGGCCCAGGAAACCCAGCAGGCGCGCCAACGCGGCCAGCAGCTGGCACGCTACAGCGGTGAACTGGAGCAGCAACTGGCGCAGGCCAACGACATGCTGCGCATCCTGCGTCGCCCCGCCCCCGTGCAACGTCAGGGCAAAGTGGTCAACCTGCCAGGGGCTGCGCGCCCGCACAGCATCGGCGAATAGTCCTCGGCTTCAGCGCCACCACATCCGCCGTACCCCAGCCGCCCCATGCGCTTGCCGCCTGGGGCGGCGCTTTTAGGGTCTGTTCCCGTTTCGTGCGCAGCCGCGCCGGAGCCAGTTTTTACGCGAGGCAAGGCACGAGACACGAAGTTTGGTTGTTCCAAATGAGTGTCGAGAAACGCTGCATCACGTAAAAACTGGCCCGGCCCTGCGGATTGTGCGAAAAATTTCGCCATGCGGTGTTGGAGGACTTGGCAAGGGAACAACCAATACCTGCGCCCTCCGCCTAGCCTGGCGAAATTTTGCGCAGCAACGCGGCTTGCGACGAAATGGGAACAGACCCTAGACTGCGGCCTTCTTTTATTGCGAGCAGGGTCGATGTCGACTGCCTTTCCCCAAGACTCTGTTGGCCTGGTAACCCCGCAGGTGCTGCAGTTCGCAGAACCTCTGGCGCTGGCCTGCGGGCGCAGCCTGGCCGACTACCAACTGATCTTCGAAACCTATGGCGAGCTGAATGCCACGGCAAGCAACGCCGTGCTGATCTGCCACGCGCTGTCCGGCCATCACCATGCTGCCGGTTATCACAGTGCGGAAGACCGTAAACCGGGCTGGTGGGACAGCTGCATCGGCCCCGGCAAGCCCATCGACACCAACAAGTTCTTCGTCGTCAGCCTGAACAACCTCGGCGGCTGCAACGGCTCCACCGGCCCCAGCAGCCTCAACCCCGCGACCGGCAAACCCTTCGGCGCCGACTTCCCGGTAATGACCGTGGAAGACTGGGTGCACAGCCAGGCACGGCTGGCCGACAACCTGGGCATCCAGCAATGGGCCGCCGTGATCGGCGGCAGCCTCGGCGGCATGCAGGCCATGCAATGGACCATCAGCTACCCCGAGCGCGTGCGTCACTGCCTGGCAATTGCCTCGGCGCCCAAGCTGTCGGCGCAGAACATCGCCTTCAACGAAGTGGCGCGCCAGGCGATCCTGACTGATCCACAGTTCCATGGCGGGCACTTCCAGGAACAGGGTGTGATCCCCAAGCGCGGGCTGATGCTGGCGCGCATGGTCGGCCACATCACCTACCTGTCGGACGACGCCATGGGCGAAAAATTCGGCCGTGGCCTGAAGAGCGAAAAGCTCAACTACGACTTCCACAGCGTCGAATTCCAGGTGGAAAGCTACCTGCGCTATCAGGGTGAGGAGTTCTCCGGACGCTTCGACGCCAACACCTACCTGCTGATGACCAAAGCGCTGGACTACTTCGATCCGGCCGCGTCCTTCGATGGCGATCTGGCCAAGACATTGGCGCATGTCAGCGCTGACTTCTGCGTGATGTCCTTCACCACCGACTGGCGTTTCTCGCCGGCCCGCTCGCGAGAAATCGTCGATGCCCTGACCGCTGCGCGGAAAAACGTCTGCTATCTGGAAATCGATGCGCCTCAGGGCCACGACGCCTTCCTGATGCCGATTCCGCGCTACCTGCAGGCGTTCGACAGCTATATGAAACGGATTAAGGTGTAGCCATGCGCGCGGATCTCGAAATCATCCAAGAGTGGATTCCCGCTGGCAGCCGTGTGCTCGACCTGGGTTGCGGCAATGGCGAGCTGCTCGCCTGGCTGGCCGAACACAAGCAGGTGTTCGGCTATGGCCTGGAAATCGACGCGGACAACATCGCCCAATGCGTGAGTAAGGGCGTCAACGTCATCGAGCAGAACCTCGACAAAGGCCTGGGCAACTTCGCCAGCAACAGCTTCGACGTGGTGGTCATGACCCAGTCGCTGCAGGCCCTGCATTACCCGGACAAGGTGCTGGCGGAAATGCTGCGCGTCGGCAAGACCTGCATCATCACGTTCCCCAATTTCGGCCACTGGCACTGCCGCTGGTACCTCACCACCAAGGGCCGTATGCCGGTGTCGGACTTTCTCCCGTACACCTGGTTCAACACGCCGAACATCCACTTCTGCACCTTCGAAGACTTCGAAAACCTGTGCCACAACCAGGGCGCGAAAGTCATGGATCGCCTGGCCGTGGACCGCGACCACCGGCACGGCTGGGCCAGCCGGATCTGGCCTAATCTGTTAGGTGAAATCGGCATTTACCGGATCAGCGGCCCCACAGCCGAAGACGTGCAGATCGCCAACTAGGCGACTGCCCCGCAAGATTTGCTATCTGGAGAACCCTTATGCGTCGCATCGCATTTCTGTTTATCGCCCTGTGCCTGAGCCTGCCGGCGCTTGCTGAACGCAAGCAGACCTTCGGCGACCTCGACGTGCACTACATCGCCTTCAACTCCGAGTTTCTGCAACCGGACATCGCCGCCGCCAACGGCCTGGTACGCAGCAAGACCCAGGGCGTGGTGAATATCTCCGTGCTCAAGGCCGGTACCGCCAGCAGCGCCAGCGTCAGTGGTGAAGTGAAGGACCTGGTCGGCCGCAGCCAGCCGCTGACCTTCAAGCAGGTCAACGAAGGCGAGGCCATCTATTACCTGGCGCAATTCAACTTCACTCAGCGCGAGATGCTGCGTTTCACCATCAACGTGCGCGCAGTCGATGGCGTGGCGCACAGCTTCAATTTCAACCAGGAATTCTTCCCAGACGAATGATGGCCCTGAATCCATGATGCATTTCAACGAGCTTGTACTCGCCAGCCATAACGTCGGCAAACTCAAAGAGCTGCAAGCCATGCTCGGCAGCAGCGTGCACGTGCGCTCAGTCGGCGAATTTTCGATGGTCGAGCCGGAAGAAACCGGCCTGTCGTTTATCGAGAATGCCATCCTCAAGGCGCGTAATGCCGCTCGACTGTCCGGCCTGCCGGCGCTGGCCGATGACTCCGGCCTGGCAGTAGATTTTCTCGGCGGTGCGCCGGGCATCTACTCGGCACGCTACGCCGATGGTCAGGGTGATGCGGCGAACAACGCCAAGTTGCTCGACGCGCTAAAAAACGTGCCGGATGCCGAGCGCGGCGCGCAGTTCGTCTGCTGCCTGGCGCTGGTGCGGCATGCCGACGATCCGCTGCCGATCATCTGCGAAGGTCTCTGGCACGGGCGCATCCTGCACGCCGCGCAAGGCGTGGAAGGCTTTGGTTATGACCCGCTGTTCTGGGTGCCCGAGCGCGACTGCTCCAGCGCCGAGCTGCCGGCGGCCGAGAAAAACCAGATCAGCCACCGCGCGCGCGCCATGGCCCTGTTGAAACAGCGGCTGGGCTTGGCATGACCACGGCGTCCGGCGGCGGCTTCGAGCTGCCGCCACTTGCACTCTATGTGCACATCCCCTGGTGCGTGAAGAAGTGCCCGTATTGCGACTTCAACTCCCATGCCGCCGGACCGAGCCTGCCGGAAGAGGCCTATGTCGACGCCTTGCTGGCCGACCTGGATGCCGACCTGGCGCAGGTGCATAACCGACCGCTGAGTTCGATCTTCTTTGGCGGCGGTACCCCCAGCCTGTTTTCCGCCAAAGCCCTCGGTCGCTTGCTTGAGGGCGTGGAACGGCGCGTGCCGTTTGCCGCCGATATCGAGATCACCCTGGAAGCCAATCCGGGCACCTTCGAGCAGGCCAAATTCAAGGACTACCGCAGCCTGGGCATCAATCGCCTGTCGATTGGCGTGCAGAGTTTCCAGGCGCCCAAGCTGATCGCCCTGGGCCGCATCCACGACGGCGATGAAGCGGTGCACGCAGCCGATATGGCCCGCGCCGCCGGCTTCGACAATTTCAACCTGGACCTGATGCACGGCCTGCCGGACCAGTCCATCGAGGATGCCCTCAGCGACCTACGCATCGCCATTGCCCAGGGGCCGACGCATCTGTCCTGGTATCAGCTGACGGTGGAGCCGAACACAGTGTTCTGGAACCAGCCGCCGGTAATGCCCGAGGACGATATTCTCTGGGACATTCAGGAAGCCGGCCAGGCGCTGCTGGCCGCCGAAGGCTACGCGCAATACGAAGTCTCGGCCTACGCCCAGGCGGGTAAAGCGGCGCGGCACAACCTCAATTACTGGACCTTCGGCGACTTCCTGGGCATCGGCGCTGGCGCCCACGCCAAACTGAGTCACCCGGACGGCAGCATCAGCCGCAGCTGGAAAACCCGCCTGCCCAAGGACTATCTGGACCGCAGCAAACGCTTCAGCGCCGGCGAACGCCCCCTAAGCGCAGATGAGTTGCCCTTCGAATTTCTGATGAATGTGCTGCGCCTCACGGACGGCGTCGCCAGCGAACTGTTCACTCAGCGCACCGGTTTGCCACTCAGCCAACTGGCCGCAGCGCGCCTGGAAGCCGAGCAACGCGGCCTGCTGCACAGCGACCCGACACGCCTGAGCGCCACCCGCGAAGGCCAGCTGTTTCTCAACGACCTGCTGCAACACTTTCTACCCTGACGCATGCGCCCACACGGCTAAGGAAACCTGATGGACCTGCTACTCGACCTGATTGTCACCCTGTCGCGCTGGAGCCGCACCCACCTCTACGACATCTCACTGGCAATCATGGCCACCCTGCTGGTGCTGTTCGGCCCCGGCATCAATGCCTGGGTGCAGCGCAACACCAGCAGCATGAACTTTATCTTTCGCACGCTGATCTTCGTGCTGCTCTGCGCGGTGGGCTACGGCCTACTGATCGTCTTCGCCACCCCATACATGGCCAAGGGCCTGGGTTTCTTCAACAATTTCACGTTGGCCCCGGTGCTGATTCTGGTGTTCTTTATCATCGGCATCCTCGCCGACCGCAGCTGAGCTGCCGGCGAACTGATCGGGAGCCTGGCCTCAGGCTCCGCTTACAGACTCAACTGCCAACTGACGCCCATCACGCCCAGGCAACAAATCGCCGACTGACTGTGACGATCATCGCAGATCGCCATCACGCCTCAACACAGGCCGGCTTTTTTCATTAGCCTTGCGCCCCCAACACTGCTCGCAGTGCTGGTTGCAGCCGTTTTCTCCCGTCCGAACAGCGCCTCCAGCCTTCCCTTGTCCGACCTCGCGTCAGCTGCGGCAGTGCATTACGGCCACACATACTGATGCCCCTAGCCATGATCACGCCTGCCCTGCGCCATCTAGTCCGCCTGCTACTGCTGCACACTGCCCTGTTGCTAAGCATCGCCAGCCAGGCCAATGCGTCGACCGAGGCACCTGCGCAGAGCGAGGAAAGCTGGACGATCAATATGCAGAGCGCGGAGATTCGCGACTTTATCGAGCAGATTTCCAGCATCAGCGGGCAGACCTTTATCATCGACCCACGGGTGAAAGGCCAGGTCACCGTAATAGCCCAGCAGCCGATGAATATCGCCGAGGTCTACAAACTGTTCCTCTCGGTGATGAGCACCCATGGTTTCGCTGTGATGCCGCAGGGCAATCAGCTGAGCATCATTCCCAGCAGCGAGGCCAAGACCACCGCCGGCAGCCGCGGCAACCTGGAAACCCGCGTGCTGCAGGTGCAGCATGGCGCCGCCAACGACCTGCTGCCCCTGATCCGCCCGCTGGTGGCCAACCATGGTCACCTGGCCGCCGTGCCTTCATCCAACAGCCTGATCATCAGCGACACCCCAGCCAATATTGCTCGCATTGACGAAATCATCCGCCAACTGGACAGCCAGAATCAGGATGATTTCAGCGTCTATGACCTGCGCCATGCCTGGGTCCATGAGCTGGCTGCGGTGATCAACAGCTCACTGAAAAACACCCAGGCCAGCGGCGCCCAGGTAATTGCCGACACCCGCGCCAATCGCCTGCTGCTGCTTGGCCCCAGCGACGCCCGCGCCCGCCTGTTGAAGCTGGCGCAGAGCCTCGACACGCCCAGCTCGCGTTCGACCAATACCCGGGTTATCCGCCTGCGCCATGGTGATGCCAAGGAGATGGCAAAGACCCTCGGCGACTTCGGCGACAACCTGAGCCAAAGTCAGGGCAGTGAAAACGCCGCTCCGCTGAAGCTGATGATCCGCGCCGACGAGAGCCTCAACGCCATCGTCATCATGGCCGAAGCCGATATCGTCAACATGTTCGAGGACCTGGTGCGCCAGCTGGATATACCTCGCGCCCAAGTGCTGGTAGAAGCGGCCATCGTCGAGATGTCCGGTGATATCAATGACGCCCTCGGCGTGCAATGGGCCATCGACGGCCGCAGCGGCGGTGGCCTGGGCGGCGTTAACTTCAGTAACACCGGCCTGTCGGTCGGCACTCTGCTCGGCGCCATCGCCAGCGAAAACCCCGGCGAACTGGCTGCGGCGCTGCCCAATGGGGCGATTATCGGCGTCGGCAACGACAACTTCGGCGCACTGATCACCGCGCTTTCGTCGAACGGTAAAAGCAACCTGCTCTCCACCCCGACCCTGCTGACCCTGGACAACCAGGCCGCCGAGATTCTGGTCGGGCAGAACGTGCCCTTCCAGACCGGCTCTTACACCACCGACGCTGCCGGCTCGAGCAACCCCTTCACCACCATCGAACGCAAGGATATCGGCGTCACCCTCAAGGTCACCCCGCATATCAATGAAGGCGCCACCCTGCGCCTGGTGATCGAGCAGGAAATCTCCTCCATCGCCCCGAGCACCGGGCTGAATGCCCAAGCCGTGGATCTGGTCACCAACAAGCGCTCGATCAAGAGCACCGTATTGGCCGATGACGGCCAGGTAATCGTGCTCGGCGGTCTGATTCAGGACGACATCACCAGCAGCGAGAGCAAGGTGCCGCTGCTCGGCGATATCCCCGGGCTTGGCAGGCTGTTCCGCTCAACCCGCGAAGCCCGGCAGAAGCGCAACCTGATGGTGTTTTTGCGCCCCACCGTGGCACGCGACGGCGTCGGCCTGGCCAACCTGAGCCTGGGCAAATACCGTGACCTGCGCCTGCTCGGCCAGGCCAACGGTTACGACCATCTACCGCAGCAGGCCCATGCTTTGTTCAACCAACGCATTGAGGCACCTGCGACCGACCTGCGCCAACCGGCAAAAGCCATCCCGGCCAAACCAAGCAAGACTCTGATTGAGACGCCAAAACCTGTCGACCCAGCCACCCTGGGCGATGGCCGTGGAGGGGATAGCAAACCCAAGGTTGCATCGCGCCGCCACACCATCCAGTTGGTTGAGGGCAGCAGCCGCGAATTTATGCAGGCCCTGCTCGAGCGTCACCCCAAACAGCCGCTGCGCCTGGCCGAGCGCGAGCAGAACGGGGAAACCCGCTACGTCGTGCTCTATGGCAGCTACCCGAGCCGCGAAACCGCGCTCAAAGCCCTTGCTGCCCTGCCCGAACAGCTGCCAAAACGCGGCGCCAGCGCCCTGCCCGAGTAAGCAAAGAAGCGTTGCAGCACCACGCAGCAACGCCAAAGCCGAGCTGCGTGGAACTGTGCCCCATTCCGAGCGAGACGTGGCACACCCTGGATATGAGACCAACGTTCAAATTAAGCAAGCTGGCCCTGCCCATACCCTCTGCCTGTGAACTGCATAGCGAATAACCGCCAAGGCTCTACCTAGACTGCGCTGCTTCAACTTCCCAGACTAATGGAGCAGTCGCATGTCAAAACGCTGGATCACAGCCGCAGTCGCCACCGCCATTGTCGGCGGCGTCTTGGGGGTCGTGCTCTCGGCTGACCTTGAGCAGCCAAAGCCAACCCAAGCAGCATCGAATGACAGCCAGGGCAGCAAATCACCCGCCCCCAGCCAGAGCACTGCCGCGCCCGCAAGCCAGGCAGCCAGCCAAGGCGCAAGTGGCGTCTCTATCCTGGAGACCAAACCGCCCGTGGCCACCAGCAGCGCCGCGCAGGCCACGCTCTGGGATGCAGACTCACTGCAGGAAACCGAGAGCAACGGCATTACCCAGCACCTGACCCAGGTCGATCCGCAGCAGCTCAGCAACCTTGCAGTCGGTCAGGTGGTCTCTCTGGCCCTGCCGGGGCGCAGCAGCCCAACCCGCGCCACCCTCGGCGAAACCCGCAACACCGCAGGCAGCGCCGTATGGCAAGGCAGCCTGATCGATGGCGATGAGGTGGAAAGCATGACCCTGGTCAAGGGCACGCTGGAGACCCATATCACCGTTGCCACGCTCGACGGCAGCCTGTCGATCATCATCGATAACGCCACCGGCAAGACGGTGATCACCGATGAAAACCAGCTGGTACTGCGGGCCGATCCGAACGATCACCTGCACTACGACCATAAAGAACTGGCCCCGCTGCCACCGCCCGCTCAGGGCTGATCGCCTCTTTACCCACATCGCACAAGGAACGCTGATATGAAGAAAGTGCAATGGCTCTCTGCCCTCGCACTGGCCCTGACCGCCCATAGCGCCCAGGCCAACCCGGAAACCGTCGACATCATGGTGCTCTACACCAAAGACGCGCAGAGCTTGCCCAATGGCCGCGATATCGACGCACGCATCGCCAGCTATATCGAATACACCAACACGGCCTATGCCAAAAGCGGCGTGAATATCCGCCTGCGCCTGGTGCACAAGCAGCTGCTCGACTGGGCCAACTACTACGACGTCTCCGGCGCCAACCTCAACAAGTTCACTGACGACGCTCAGGTAAAACGCCTGCGTGAGCAATACGGCGCCGACGTAGTACAGCTGATCAACCGCACCACCCAAGGCCAGGGTTATGGCATCTGCGGTATCGCCTGGATGGGCACTGGCGCGAAGAACAGCGACCGCTTCAACAGCGGTGCCAAGGAAATGGCCTATGGCCTGACTGGCGTCGACTGCAGCCTCAGCACCTTCGCCCATGAAGCCGGCCACAATATGGGCCTGCGCCACTCCTACGAGCAGGACCAGCAGGAAGGCTACTACAACGCCAACGGCCACAACGGCACCCACGAATGGAGCCGTGGCTACGGCGTCCAGGGTCAGTTCAGCACCATCATGGCCTACCCGCAGGTCTTCGGCGCGCGCCGTCAGGCTCCGGTATTTTCCAACCCACGCCTGAATGACGCCGACTGCGCCAACCAGCCTTGCGGCATGCCCGATCGCTCCGATGCCGTGCGCTCGCTGAACACCATGGCCGCACAGATCGCCACCTTCCGCGCCACCCAGGTGCCCATCACCAACAACCCCGGCACCGGCAACCCGACCACACCACCGGCCGAACTGCCCTGGTGCAGCAAGCCAGCGCTCAAAGGCCTGGTCAGCAACGGCGAGTTCAACAGCAACGAAGGTTGGCGTGCGCTGTTCGGACAGGCTCAGCTGAGCCTGGTCAATGTGGCCCTGAACTGCCGCGACAACGCGCTGCAAATGGATGCCCAGGCCTTCGACGTACTGGCCACACCGGTCACCGGTCTGACGGCCGGCGCGAAATATCGCCTGAAAGCCAAAGCCATGCTCAAGGCCCGCGACAGCCGTGAAAACGTGCGCGTAGCGATCCTGCAGGAAAGCACCGATGGCCGCTTTACCTACAGCGCCGAGCAAACGGTCAACCTGTCGGTGACTGGCAACGAGTTCAGCCGCCTGGAAAAAACCTTCACCTACGCAGCGCCAAGCAACGTTCGCAATCTGTATGTAGCGATCTGGAGCGACAGCGGCAGCAGCCTGCTGGTCGATGAGGTCGAGCTACAGGAGGTCCAGGCTGCCGCACCTCCAGTACCACCTGCTCCGACCCAGTTCGGCTGGAACTTCGAGAACGGCATTGCTGGCTGGTCTGGCTTCCATGGCAGCGCCCGCGCCAGCACGTTCGCCAACGGCAGCCGCCAGGCGCTGGAAGCCTATCAGCGTAAGTACGAAGGCGCCGGCGCGAGCGTCAGCCTGGTCGGTAACGTCCAGGCCGGTAATCGCTATCGCGTTTCTGCCGACCTGAGTATCGGGCGCAGCAGCATGGTCAGCGCCATCGCTTACGCCTACCTGTATGTCGAAGATGGCAATGGCCGTGGCCAGTACCTGCCGCTGGGCCAGCGCACCACCCGTGGTGGCAGCTGGAGCAAGTTGCAGCATGAGGTACAACTGCCGGCAGGTACTCTGCGCCGCGTCGACCTGCTGATTTTGGGCACGCAACGCGCTGAGTCGCTGTTTATCGACAACGTCAGTATCAGCAAGCTGTAAACACCCAGCAGCACCCAAGCCCATGGCTGCCTGAGCAGTCATGGGCTTTTTCATGAAGGATTGTTTATGTTGCAGCTCGATAAACCAGCCCAGCCAATAATTCCGGAACATCTGATCACCGGCCTGTGCCTGCTGCTTGTGCTGTCCGGCAGCCTTAGCCTGGCCTATCAGGGCGCGGCGTTCTGGCGACTACTGCATCGTCCGATCAACCTGGCGCCCGTACAACAGGCCCAAGCGCAGCCGGTTATCGATCAACAGCAACTGGCGGGACTGTTCGGCGTCCCTCTACTCGACAGTAGCGGCCCGGCTCCGGCAACATCCCTGCAGCTGACCTTGATGGCCGCCTTCAATCACCCACAAAGCAGCCGCTCCAGCGCCATCATCGGTCAGGCCGGCCAGACTCCTGAGCGCTTTATGGTGGGTGCCACCGTCGCCCCAGGTGTGACCCTTGAGAGCGTGCAGCGCCAGCATGTCACCCTGCTCCGCCACGGTCGCCGCGAGAGCCTGCACTTCCCGGATAAATCCAACCGGCCGCTTAAACCTGCAGCCACTCCCGCCGCCACAGGGCTGCTCAGCCAGGTTACAGGCCACAACTAAATGTCCGCTGTGGATATCTCGCACGGCACGACCTGCTTTGCCACAGGCGCAGCGGCACTGTAGCTATCCCCATAAAAAAACCGCCTGCGAGAGGCGGTCTTTTTAGTTCATGCGAGGCTCAGTTGCCTTCGCGGCGTAGCGCCTGCGGAGTGAAATCACGTGGGCCCAACTTGGCGTTGAAGTTGTACATCGGCTCATTGTTATCCAGGCCATCGACAAAGTAGCGCTTGCCCTTGAAGTCGTAGATGGTTTCCAGAGTACTGCCGAACATCGGCACGTCGTAATAGCTGATCGGGTGGCTTTCTTGCGCACCGCTCAGCTCACCGCTCTTGTCGTACAGGTCCGCGGCGAGAATCTGCCAGCTGTCTTCGTCGATGTAGAAACGACGCTTGGCATACGGATGACTGAAGCCCTTGCGTAAATCGGCCTCGACTATCCAGACGCGGTGCAGCTCATAGCGCAGCAAATCGGGGTTAACCGTGGAGTTCTTGAGGATGTTGTCGTAGGGAATACCCTTCTGGTGCACGGCGTAGCTGTTGTATGGCACCAGCATTTCTTGCTTGCCGATCAGCTTCCACTCGTAGCGATCCGGTGCACCGTTGTAGGAGTCGACCTGATCGGCAGTGGCCATGCCATTGCTGTCCGGTTGCAGGGTGTCGTAGGCCAGCATCGGCAAACGACGCACGCGACGCTCGCCACGGTTGAAGCGCCAGGCCTTGCGAATCGCCAGTACCTGGTCGAGGGTTTCCTGCACCACCAGCGCCGAACCGGCGAGCTTAGCCGGCGCGACTACCTTGTACTTGTAGTAGAACAGGGTGTTGTCCAGATCCTGCGGGCTAACGCCTTCACGACCGTAGAGGAAGTAGATGTCGCGTTCCAGCTTGAGCAGGTTGTAGGCACCGTTGGACAGCACCGCAGCCTGGTTGGTGGCGAAGGTGATCTGGTCACCACGGTAACGCATGATGTGGTTCCAGATGACTTCCTGGCCGGTTGTCGGCAGCGGGAAAGGAATACCGGCTGCAGCACCGTCGACCCCATTACCACCGGAAATCAGCTCGGCACTCTGAGCATTGAACCGCGTAGCGTCATAGATACGCTGCGGCGCAGCCGCGCTGCGACGGGTCTGGAACACCCGCAGGAAGTAATCCGGGTTTTTCTCCAGCAACGCCTTGAGGCCCGCCGGCAGCTGCGCCTGATACTGCGCCAGATTCTGGCTGTTGACCTGATACAGCGGCGCATCGGCGCTGTATGGGTCAGGGTGATGCATGCCCGGCTGATAGTTGGCTGGCGGTTGTGCCAGGCCACCGTCCCAGGCTGGGATGGTGCCGGCGGCATTGCCGGCGCGCTCACCGCCCAGCGGGGTCAGGTCCTGGCCCAGGCGTGCAGCCTGAGCACTGTCGACTTTGGCTTGTGCCTGTAGCGCACACGTAGCCAGCAGCAGAATTGAAAGCGTTCTCAACACAGCGATCTCCTCGCAGCCTGGCCTAAGGCAGGGCTGCTGTTTTTATGACCGGGGAAGTGCTGCCCGGGTTTATGTGCCGTCTTGGTGAGGAGCCGTCCTGGCGGGCGTCGGATTATTCCGATCTTGTGCAATCGTCCTTGTGCTTATGGTCTTGCTGCGCCGATACCTCAGCGCGTGAATCTATCAATCGATGCGCTGGAACTTCAGATCCCATACGCCATGCCCCAGACGCTCGCCGCGGCGCTCAAACTTGGTAGTTGGGCGCTCCGTCGGACGCGGCACATACTGGCCATCCTCAGCCTGATTCTGATAACCGGGCGCGACATTCATCACTTCCAGCATGTGCTCGGCGTAAGGCTGCCAATCGGTGGCCATGTGCAGCACGCCGCCAACCTTGAGCTTCTGCCGGACCAGTTCAGCGAAGGACGCTTGAACGATGCGGCGCTTGTGATGACGGGATTTGTGCCACGGGTCCGGGAAGAATAGCAGCAGCCGATCCAGGCTGGCGTCGGCCACGCAGTTGCGCAGCACTTCCAGCGCATCGCAGCTGTAAACGCGCATATTGCTGAGGTTCTGCGTCATCAGACCGTTGAGCAGCGCACCAACGCCTGGGCGATGCACTTCCACCCCGATGAAGTCCTGCTCGGGCGCGGCAGCGGCCATTTCCAGGGTGGAATGGCCCATGCCAAAACCGATTTCGAAGGTACGCGGCGCGCTGCGGCCGAACACCTGGTCGAAATCACGCAAGCCGTCTTCCAGCTGCAAGCCGAACTTCGGCCAGCCCTGATCGAGACCGCGTTGCTGGCCTTCGGTCATACGCCCTGCACGCATCACGAAGCTCTTGATCGCGCGGTGCTTGGAAGTGTCTTCAGCCGGCTCCGGCTGTTGCTGCAATTCAGTCATGCTGTGCTCTTAGAGTGCTTTTACGATTTCGCGAGCTAGAGCCATGCAAGGCGCTACGTTAGTAACAGCCTCCGGCTGGTCAAGCAGGCGAGGAAGCGGACTGGGCTCGCACGCGAGTTTACGAGTTGTAGTTGAGCATTACGACCGGGCTGGCGCTCCAGCCTGTTTTTAACGCAGTAGGGCCGAAGCGCAGCAAATCGTAAACGTGCTCTTACTTGATCAGGCCATCCAGCGGCGATGAGGCGCTGGCATAGAGTTTCTTCGGCATGCGCCCGGCCAGGTAGGCCATACGCCCGGCAATGATCGCGTGCTTCATCGCCTCGCCCATCAAAATCGGGTTCTGCGCATGGGCAATCGCACTGTTCATCAGCACCGCCTCGCAGCCCAGCTCCATGGCGATGGTGGCGTCGGACGCGGTGCCGACACCGGCGTCGACCAATACCGGAACGGTAGCTTCTTCAAGGATGATGCGCAGGTTATACGGGTTGCAGATGCCCAGCCCGGTGCCGATCAAACCGGCCAGCGGCATCACCGCGATGCAACCCATGGCCGCCAGTTCGCGGGCGATGATCGGGTCATCACTGGTGTACACCATCACGTCGAAGCCGTCCTTGACCAGCACTTCGGCAGCCTTGAGGGTCTCGATCACATTGGGGAACAGGGTCTTCTGGTCGGCCAGCACTTCCAGCTTGACCAGCTTGTGGCCGTCGAGCAGCTCGCGAGCCAAACGGCAGGTCCGCACCGCCTCAACGGCGTCATAGCAGCCGGCGGTATTCGGCAGGATGGTGTACTTGTCGGGGCTGATCACATCGAGCAGGTTCGGCTCGTCCGGGTTCTGCCCGATATTGGTACGGCGCACGGCCACGGTAACGATTTCGGCACCCGAGGCCTCAATGGCCAGTCGGGTTTCTTCGAGGTCCTTGTACTTGCCAGTACCGACCAGCAGACGCGACTGATAGGTACGACCGGCCAGAGTAAAGGGCTTGTCGTTGGGCGAATGGCTCATGGGTAATCCTCGTAAAGTGGGCGGACTTTCAGCGGAATAGGCTGGCCTTAACCGCCGCCAATCGCATGTACCACCTCAACCTGGTCACCGTCGCGCAAGGCGGTGGTGGCGTGCTGGCTGCGCGGCACGATATCCAGATTGAGCTCAACCGCCACGCGGCGTCCGGCCAGATCCAGACGGTCGATCAACCCGGCGACGGTGGCGCCGTCGGGCAATTCGAATGCTTCACCGTTTAACTGAATATGCATGACGGGTCAGTCACAACTGGGAAAAGGGCCGGCATTCTAGCCTGATCATGGGCGTTGACCAAGGCTGAAGGCTGCCGCTCGTCCTGCTTTCTGACTTACGGGTCAGGCGATATTGCGCGAACCCAGCTTCCAGGCCGCCATTCCCAGACACAGCCAACCGGCGAGAAACGCCAAACCGCCGAAAGGCGTGACCATGCCCAATGCACTGATGCCGCTCAAGGTCAGTGCATACAGGCTGCCGGAGAACAGCAGGATACCCAGGGTAAAGAGCGCGCCGGCGCAATTGACCAGGGGCGCCGGCCGCAAGATGGCTAGCAGGCCGACACCGAACAGCGCCAGCGCGTGAATCAGCTGGTAGTGGGTGCCGGTCTGGAATACCGCAAGATAAGCCGGTGTCAGCTGACTCTTCAGGCCATGCGCGGCAAAGGCGCCGAGGGCGACACCGGTAAAACCGGCACAGGCGGACAGCAATAACCACAGACGAGCCATGCATCACTCCAGCTATAAAGACAGGGCTGGCTATAATGGCCGGCAAAATCACCCTGGCCAAGCACGCATGTTTCGATCCCTCGCCCGTCGCCTGCTCAAACTTCTGCTCTGGCTTGCCATCGGCTCGGTACTGCTGGTGTTGTTATTCCGCTGGGTGCCGCCACCCGGCACCGCGCTGATGGTCGAGCGCAAGATTGAGTCCTGGGTCGACGATCAGCCCATCAACCTGCAGCGCAGCTGGCGGCCCTGGAGTGAACTGCCGGACGATCTGAAGATGGCGGTGATCGCCGGTGAGGATCAGAAGTTCGCCGAACACTGGGGCTTTGATGTCGCGGCCATCCAGGCAGCCCTTGAGCACAACCAGCAAGGCGGCTCACTGCGCGGGGCCAGCACCCTTAGTCAGCAGGTGGCGAAGAACCTGTTCCTCTGGTCCGGCCGCAGCTGGCTACGCAAGGGCTTTGAAGTGTGGTTTACCGGCCTGATCGAACTGCTCTGGCCCAAACAGCGGATTCTTGAGGTGTACCTCAACAGCGTCGAGTGGGGCGATGGCGTGTTCGGCGCCGAGGCGGCAGCGCGGCATCACTTCAAGGTTGGCGCGCCCTATCTGTCACGCCAGCAGAGCAGCCTGCTGGCCGCCGTCCTGCCCAACCCGCGCGAGTGGAGCGCCAGCCGCCCGAGTGCGCACATCAGCCGCCGGGCCAGCTGGATTCGTCAGCAGATGTGGCAACTGGGCGGCAGCCACTACCTCAACCGCCTGCAACCCAGCTACCCCGAATGGTGGCCAGCGCGCTTGAAAGACCTCTAACTCAGCGCTGCTTGAGTAAATGTCGCGGCACGGCGTAAAGGAAGTACAGCTCTTCGTCTTGTAGGTGCGCGGTCATGCCCAGCTCGGGATAGACCCAGGCTTGCCCTTGCGCCAGCTCCAAGGTCAAGCGCGGTTGACCGATACTGGCGGCGAGACGCGCAACATCCAGCGGCGCAGGCGGCAACAGGGTCAGCGCAATAATCGGGCGATTGGCCAATGGCACCAGCATTTGGCTGCCCAGCGGCAGCTCCTTGTCCGTTGGCTTTAGCCCTGCGGCGGCCAGCAGGCTTTCAAGTTCGGCTTTATCCAGACCGACCTCCGCCTCCAGCGACCAGTTTGCATCGCCATCCTGCAGCTCACCGCGATACAGCAGACGCGCGCCATCCAGATTGGGCTGCAGCCAAAGCTCGCCTTCCAGAGCATCATTCAGGTGCACTAGGCTCAGCCGATCATCCGCCAGCGGCGTAAGCACCTTGGCTTGCCACTCTGCCAGCCAGGGCAAAGGTTGCGCGGCCGGCTGCGGGCGCATCAGCCAGGCGCCCCAGGCAAAAAACAGGGCGGCGACTACGGCAAAGATCAGCCAGTGCTGCAGACGTATGGGCGGTAATTTCATTGAGATTTCCTTGACCATAAAAATCGCCACTAGCGATTTTCAACGTCGCACAGCGGCAGCCCGAAAAGTGGCCGCCAAAGATGGGTGGCAGGCATAAAAAACTGCCCGGAGCAGTTTTTAACGTCGCACAGCGACGGCCCAAAGGGTGGCCGCGAGGGATGGCAGGCCATAAAAAAGCCGCACCTGGGTGCGGCTTTTGAAAGTAGCGCGATTTACGCGGCGATCGAGCCTTTGAGCTTGTTCATCGCGTTCTTTTCCAACTGACGGATGCGCTCGGCCGACACATTGTACTTGGCGGCCAGGTCATGCAGCGTGGCTTTTTCCTCGGCCAGCCAGCGCTGGTAGAGAATGTCACGGCTACGCTCATCCAGACCTTCCAGCGCCTCATGCAGATTGGCGGTGGAGCTGTCACTCCAGTCAGAATCTTCAAGCTGACGCGCCGGGTCGTAACGGTGGTCCTCTAGGTAATGCGCCGGCGACTGGAAGGCGCTTTCGTCGTCCGCTTCGGCAGCAGGATCGAAGGCCATGTCGTGGCCGGTCAGGCGGCTTTCCATCTCACGCACTTCACGCGGCTCAACACCCAAACTTTCCGCCACAGCATGCACTTCGTCGTTGTTCAACCAGGCCAGACGCTTCTTCT
This sequence comes from Pseudomonas sp. EA_35y_Pfl2_R111, assembly GCF_963970955.1. Classification (NCBI taxonomy): domain Bacteria; kingdom Pseudomonadati; phylum Pseudomonadota; class Gammaproteobacteria; order Pseudomonadales; family Pseudomonadaceae; genus Pseudomonas; species Pseudomonas sp. EA_35y_Pfl2_R111. The sequence goes on from NZ_CAXAOM010000001.1 coordinate 1,568,395, forward strand.
GGCTGCGCAGGTTGAAGAACAGCTTGCGCTGCGCCTTAGTGGTGGCGACTTTGACGATGCGCCAGTTTTTAAGGATGAACTCGTGGATCTCGGCGCGAATCCAGTGCACAGCGAAGGACACCAGGCGCACACCCATTTCTGGGTTGAAGCGCTTTACCGCTTTCATCAGGCCGACATTGCCTTCCTGAATCAGGTCGGCCTGGGCCAGGCCATAACCGGAGTAGCTGCGAGCGATATGTACAACAAAACGCAGGTGAGCCAGCACCATTTGCCGGGCGGCTTCGAGGTCTTGTTTGTAGAAGAGACTTTCCGCCAGCTCGCGCTCCTGCTCGGGGGTCAACAGCGGGATGCCGTTCACCGCATGCACGTATGCCTCCAGGTTGGCACCCGGAACCAGAGCATGAACAGGTTGCAAAGAAGTGGACATTTGAATCCTCCGACTTACGAATCGTGGAGCAGTCTAGCACTGCCCCATGGGACTTTATACCGGGGTACAAGTTCCCTTACACATAGTCAATATCAAGCAAAACAATAACTTACTATCTTGGAGCCAGTTCGCTCAAGTGCCGTGCGACTGCCAGCCAGGCGCCAATATAGCCCAACAGTACCGCGCCGAGCAGCAGGGATAGACCATCGGCTATCGGCACGCCCGCCAGGGCGAAGTCGCTGCCGTACAAACCGGCCAGACGCACCACGGCGTCATTCAGCCAACCCAGGCCGTAGGCCAGCAGCAGCCAGGCCAGCAGCCCAGCGCCCAAACCGTAAAGCGTGCCCATATAGAGGAAGGGCCGACGCACGTAGCTGTCGGTGCCGCCAACCAGCTTGATCACTTCGATCTCGGTGCGGCGATTCTCGATATGCAGGCGAATGGTATTGCCGATCACCAGCAGCAGCGCCATCACAAGAAGCAAGGTCAAGCCAAAGACGAAACGCTCACCGAGCTTGAGCATGGCGCTCAGACGCTCGACCCAGAGCAGATCAAGCTGCGCCTGCTGCACCTGCGGCAATTCGGCCAGACGCAAGCGCAAGGCCTCGAGGGCGACTTTGTCAACTTGCTGCGGCGTCACCACAATCACCCCAGGCAGCGGATTATCAGGCAATTCCTTGAGGGCCTCGCCGAGACCGGATTGTTGCTGAAACTCGTCCAGTGCTTGTTCGCGGCTAATCCATTCGGCCTCTTCCACATCGTCCATTGCCGCAATCTGCTCGCGCAGCGCCTGGCCCTGGGCCTCGCTGGCGTCGATCTGCAGGTACAAGGAAATCTGCGCCGCACGCTGCCAGGACACACCCAGGCGTTCGACGTTATCCAGCAGCAGCGCCAGGCCCATGGGCAGACTCAGGGCCACGGCCATCACCAGGCAGGTAAAGAAACTACCGATTGGCTGCTTGCCCAGACGGCGTAGGCTGTCGACCAAACTGGCACGGTGATTTTCCAGCCAGGCATGCAGCTGGTGGGTAAAGCTTGGGCCGTCATCACCCGGCGTCGGCGACTCGGACTTCTTCGGTGCAGCACCGACGCGCTGCGCGGGCTGCGGTGGCGGCATGCGGGTGGCGCTCATGCGGCCTCCCCGTCGCCGATCAGGCGGCCGCGTTGCAGGGTCAGCATGCGGTGACGCATGCGCGCGATCAGCGCCAGGTCATGGCTGGCGATCAGCACGGTGGTGCCCAGGCGGTTGATGTCTTCGAACACGCCCATGATCTCGGCCGCCAGGCGCGGATCGAGGTTACCGGTGGGCTCATCCGCCAACAGCAGCGCCGGGCGATGCACGACGGCGCGGGCAATACCGACGCGCTGCTGCTGACCGGTAGACAGGTCGCCAGGGGATTGCTCGGCCTTGTCGGCCAGGGACACACGCTCCAGCGCGGTGCGCACACGAGTGCCAATCTCGTCCTTGGACAGGCCGAGAATCTGCAACGGCAGCGCCACGTTGTCGAACACGCTGCGGTCGAACAGCAGCTGATGGTTCTGGAACACCACGCCGATCTGCCGACGCAGAAACGGAATCTGCGCATTGGTGATATGCGACAGGTCCTGCCCGGCCAGCAGCAGTTTGCCGCTGCTCGGCCGCTCCATCGCCAGCAGCAGGCGCAGCAAGGTGCTCTTGCCGGCGCCGGAATGCCCAGTGACGAAGAGGAACTCGCCACGGCGCACGTGGAAACTCAGTTCGTGCAGCCCGACGTGGCCGTTGGGGTAGCGTTTACCGACCTGCTCGAATTTGATCATCCTATTTCTCCGCGAACAACGCCTGAACGAAGGCTTCGGCCTCGAAGGTGCGCAGGTCATCAATGCCCTCACCCACCCCGATATAGCGAATCGGCAAGACAAACTGCTTGGCCAGGGCAAAGATCACCCCGCCCTTGGCGGTGCCGTCCAGCTTGGTCAACGCCAGGCCGGTAAGGTTGACCGTCTGATTGAACTGTTTGGCCTGGTTGATCGCGTTCTGCCCGGTGCCGGCGTCCAGCACCAGCAGCACTTCGTGCGGCGCGCTGTCATCCAGCTTGCCGATCACCCGGCGGACCTTTTTCAGTTCTTCCATCAGGTTGTCTTTGGTGTGCAGACGTCCGGCGGTGTCGGCGATCAGCACATCCATGCCGCGCGACTTGGCCGCCTGCACCGCATCGAAGATCACCGAAGCGGAGTCGGCGCCGGTGTGCTGGGCGATTACCGCAATCTGGTTGCGCTCACCCCATACCTGCAGCTGCTCGACGGCGGCGGCGCGGAAAGTGTCTCCCGCGGCGAGCATGACCTTCTTGCCATCCTGCTGAAGTTTTTTCGCCAGCTTGCCGATGGTGGTGGTCTTGCCTGCGCCGTTAACGCCGACGACCAGAATCACATAGGGCTGCTTGCTGCTGTCGATCTGCAGCGGCTGCTCGACCGGTTTGAGCAGCGCAACCAGCTCATCCTGCAGGGCCTTGTACAGCGCGCCGCTGTCGGCCAGCTCCTTGCGCGCCACACGCTTGGTCAGGTTACCGATGATCGCCGTGGTGGCCTCGACGCCCACATCAGCGGTCAGCAGGCGGGTTTCCAGGTCTTCGAGCAGGTCATCGTCGATGGCCTTCTTACCGAGAAACAGGCTGGCCATACCTTCGCCAAGGCTGGCGCTGGTTTTCGACAGGCCTTGCTTGAGGCGTTCGAGAAAGCCCGCCCGAGTTTCCTCGGCGCTTTTGACCGGGGCAACGACGGGTTGCACGACTGCAGGCTCGGCCACTGGCGGCGCGACGACCGGCTCAACCAGCGCTGGCTGTTCAATATGGGCATGCAGCACTTCGCTGCCGGCATTGATACGGAAACGCGACGGCCGAGGCAGCGGGCTCGCTTCGCTGGCTTCAGCCGGCGCGGGAGTGACGGCAGCGGCCTGCTCAACCGGAGCAACCGGAGCAACCGGAGCAACCGGAGCAACCGGAGCAACCGGAGCAACCGGAGCAACCGGAGCAGGCTCGACGGCAATGGCGGGTGATTCAACAGGCGCAGCGACTTCGCTTACCGGCGCAACGGGCGCAGATACTGGCTCGGCAACAGCCGGCACAACAGGCTGCTCGCTGACGGGCGTCGGTTGCGGCTCAGGGCTGGTCGGTGCTTGCGGCTTCTTGCGCAGCCAGCCGAACAGGTCTTTCTTCTCCGCAGGCTTCTCGGCAGAGGCCGGCGCAGAAGGCGCGGGAGTGTTCTTCTCGTCGTTGGGACCAAACATGGAGGACGGCTATCTCGAAAGGTGCGACACGCCGGTACAAGGCTCAGAAAGTATTACCCACGCAGCGCAACAGAGCTGAAGAGTGTGCGCAGTAATACCCGGATGCCCCAGCAGACACGGCCGCCAGTAAAACGGATGCGTATCCTAGCACCTCCGCGCCCGCTGGCGCTAAGGCCAAGCGGGCGCGTCCGACGGCATGTGTTGCTCCTTAGAAGGTCTTGCTCGCGCTGGCGACCAGGGTCGGCCCGCACAGGTCGTCGTAGCCGTTGAAGTTCAAGCACTCGGCTTTCGACTGATCGGTGTCGATGTAGCTCAGGCCCCAGGTCACGCCAATCAGATCGCGAGTCAGGTCGACCTGCCAGTAGTCATAGCTCTGCCGCGACCTGCTGAAGTCTTCATTCCAGAGCACATCGTCCTTGTAGTCGACGTTGCCGTAGCGGGCATCCAGGGACACGTCCAACGGCAGCAGGGTGCGATAGCCGATATATGCGTTGAGCTTGTCTTCGTCGGTATCGACCGAATACTTGCCGCCGACATAGGCACCATATGCCTCGAGGGTGACGATGATGTCGCTGCTGTTGAACTGGCTTTCGCCTGGGTAGGTGTACTTGCTGTACATGGCGTCCAGGCTGATGTTGTCGTTGATCTGCCAGTAGTAGCCGGCGTAGTAATCGACTTCCTGGCGGGTGCCGTAGTTATCATCATTTTCCCAGTCGTAGCCAAAGTTCACCTGGCTGGTCCAGGCCCCTAGGTAAGCACCGCTGACATGGCTGAGCATCACGTCGAGCTGCGCAGCCGGGTCGCCGAGGGTTTGCGAGACGCCGTCGGAGCGGTAGTCGCTGATCACTTTGGGGGTAATCAGCAGGGCGAACTGATCATTCAGCTCCACTGCCTGGCTGCAGAGGGGCAGCAGCGTCAGGCTGGCGAGGGTGAGGATGAGGATGGGTAATGCGCGCATTGGCTATTCCTTATTGTTATGGGTCTATGGCGTCTGCTGGACAAGGCTCCGCCCGCCCCGCCCGATGCGGGGAGCAGTACCGATAAGGCGGAGCGGGCGGAGTCGGGGTCAGGAGGCCGGGGCGTAAACCTGTTTGCCGGCGAAGAAGGTGCGCAGCACCTGGGTGTCGAACAGTTCCTCATCGCTGACCTTGAACACATCGCGGTCGAGGACGATCAGGTCAGCCTGCTTGCCGGGTGCCAGGGAACCGATCCGGCTGTCCAGGCGCAGGGCTTTGGCGGCATTCAGGGTGTAGGCCTGGAACATGCTTTCGCGGTCGATACTTTCCTTGGCATTCAGCACACCCATCGGGCCCTTGCGGGTGCTGGCCTGGGCGATGGCATTCCACGGATTGGGGCTGGATACCGGCCAGTCACTGGCCCCGGCGATGGTCGCACCGGCCTTGTGCAGCGAACGCGCAGGGTACTGGTACTGATAGGCGGCGGCGCTGACGTAGGGTTTGACCAGCTCCTCGGTGTAAGTCTCGGCGGTGGCCCAGAGCAGTTGCATCGAGGCGATCACGCCGAGCTGCTGGAAGCGCGCAAACTCCTTGGGATTGACCAGCTGCAGGTGGCTGATGCTGTGTGGCACCAGCGCCGGCTTGAGCGAGCGGGCGTACTCGAAGCCATTTAGCGCCTCACGCACCGCGCGGTCGCCGACCGCATGCACATGCATGATCCAACCGCGCTGTTCAGCCGCCACCGCCAGCTTGCCGAAGTTCTTCGGGTCGATCAGCAGCTCGCCGCGCTTGAGGCTGTTTTTGAACGGGTCGATCACCGAAGCGGTCTGGCCGGGGAACTCCATCACGCCGTCGGCGAATAACTTGATCCCCGGGAACGTCAGGTTCGGCACGCCTTGGAATTGCTGCATAACCTTGCCCAGCACTTCGAGGTCTGCCGGCTTGCTTTGAGGATGGGTGATCAGCAGCGCCGCGACATGGGCGCTCAGCTCGCCGCTCTCGGCCAGCTTGCGGTACAGCGGCAGTACGCCAACATCCTGCTCGGTGGGGCGCATTTCGAACAGCGAATCGCCGCTGCCGGCATTGGACGCCGCGTCCATCCAGGCGGTAACGCCGACCTGGTTGTTGACCTTCACCGCTTCACGCGCCGCGTTGAGCATCACCGCTTCGGTGGGTGCGGGCAGTTGGCTGCGCACCCGATCCCAGCCGTTTTCCGCCAGGTAGCCGCTGGGGGTGAAGTCGGCGCTATGGCCGATATAGTTGCGTTCCTTCTCCGGCAGGCTTTTCACCAGCGCCGCGTCGATCTTCACCCGCGCGAGCATGGCGTTGTTGGCCCAGCCGGTATGGCCGTCGATGCCATTCAGCACCACCGGCTGATCCGCCCAGCGGCCCTGGTTGAAGATCTTGCCCAGCCCCCCGCTCTGCCCCCAATAGCCCGAGCTGGCGCCGGAGATGACGATGATATCGCCCACCCGAGCCGCTCCGGCCTGATCCTGAGCGATGATCCACTGCTCCAACTCGGCCAGCGGTTTTACTTCGTCATACAGGTTGGAGCCCATGCTGTCGTAGGCCGCCACCACCGGATGGCTGTGGGTGTCGATCATGCCCGGCATCAGCACCTTGCCAGCCAGGTCGATCAGCTGCGTATCGGCATCGGCCAGGGCTTTGATCTCGACATTGCTGCCCACCTTGAGGATCTTGCCGTTCTCTACCGCCACGGCCTGAGCCAGAGGCTGGCCGGGTTCGGCGGTGTACACCTTGCCGTTGAAGAGCAGCAGGTCAGCGGCGGCCATGGCTTCCATCGAGGAAAAAGCCATAGCGGCGGCCAACAGGTTTGGAATAAATCGTTGCATTGCCTTAGCCTCTAGTTTTTATTGGTCTAGCCGCGAGACTAGCGCCTGCGCCCAGGCGGCAGAACCGCGCAGCCAAGCAAAACCTTTTTGCCTATCAGGAAAAACTCTATGGACAAGCTCAGCGCCCTGAGCATGTTTGTCGCCACCGCCGAGCACGGCAGTTTCAGCCGTGCGGCCGAGCAACTGGGCAAGACGCCTTCGGCCCTGACCAAGGCGGTCAGCCATCTGGAAGCCGAGCTGGGCGCGCAGCTGTTCGAGCGCAGCACCCGCCGCACCGCGCTGACCGAAGCCGGGCGGCTCTACCTGGATACCGCGCGCCAGGTGCTGCAACGCCTGCACGATGCCGGCGAAGAAATCGGCCAACTCAAGCACGGCCTGCATGGCAACCTGCGCCTGACCGCCCCACTGGCGTTCGGCCGGGCCTTTCTCGATGAGGCGTGCGGTGGATTTCTCGCCGCCAATCCGCAAATCCGCCTACGGGTGGATTTAAGCGACGCCTTCGTCGATCTGGTCGAGGGCGGCTATGACCTGGCCTTGCGCGAAGGCCGCAGCGACCTGCCGGGGCTGATCGCCAAACCCTTGGGGCACAACCGCATCGTGCTATGCGCCAGCCCCGCCTACCTGGCCGCCAACCCGGCACCGGTGCGCCCGGAGCACTTCAGCCAGCACCAATGGTTGCTCTACCGCCACCCTGCGCTGGATCAAGAGTTCTGGTGGCTAGCGCAAAACGGTGTGCGCCTGCGCGTCCCGGTGCCTAATGCCCGCCTGGAAAGTGACAATTACGACCTGCTGCTGGCCAATACCCTCAGCGGCGCCGGCCTGTACGGCTGCCCGACCTGGAGCGTGCAGCCGTATCTGGACAGCGGCCAACTGGTGCGGGTAATGGCTGAATATGACTTCGACCCGGACGCCTTCGGTCCGCTGATCCTCGCCGTGTACCCCAGCCATCGACGCGCCACGCGCAAGGTGCAGACCTTTATCGATTACCTGGCGGCGTTTCTTGACGCCCGCGGGCTGGGCCTCAACGCCACCGCCTAGATGGGGGTGATATCGGCACGGGTGGAACCGGGCTATAGCGGCAAGGTCACACGGTTCTGTTACGCGCCGCTTACCGTTAGAATCCGCCTCTGCCTGGCGCGCGGCAAAACAGCTGCGGTGGTTTGACTGCCGCAACACGCGGTACCCTGCCGCAGGTTTTCCCCAACACCTTGTACCTGCGCTTACAGCGTGCCGAGCCGTCCTTCGCGTCCCGGCAACCTGCCATTTACGGTGAACAGACTCCCATGCCAACGCTTGCCCATCGTGTCGCCGCCCTATGTTTCGGCGTGCTCTTTACACCGCTGCTGGCCCTGGCCGCCGAGCCGCAACCCACCCACGAATTCAGCCTGGACAACGGCCTCAAGGTCATCGTACGCGAAGACCACCGCGCCCCGGTGGTGGTCAGCCAGCTCTGGTACAAGGTCGGTTCCAGCTACGAGACGCCCGGCCAGACCGGCCTGTCCCACGCTCTCGAGCACATGATGTTCAAGGGCAGCCGCAAGCTCGGCCCCGGCGAAGCCTCGCGCATCCTGCGTGAACTGGGCGCCGAGGAAAACGCCTTTACCAGCGACGACTACACCGCCTATTACCAAGTACTGGCCCGCGACCGCCTGGCCATCGCCCTGGAACTGGAAGCCGACCGTCTGGCCAGCCTCAAGCTGCCGGCCGATGAGTTCGCCAAGGAAATCGAGGTGATCAAGGAAGAGCGCCGTCTGCGCACCGACGACAAACCGTCGAGCCTGGCCTATGAGCGCTTCAAGGCTATGGCCTACCCCGCCAGCGGTTACCACACGCCGACCATCGGCTGGATGGCTGACCTCGAACGCATGACCGTCGAAGAGCTGCGTGCCTGGTACGAAGCCTGGTACGCGCCAAACAACGCCACCCTGGTGGTGGTCGGTGACGTTAGCGTCGCCGAGGTGAAGACGCTTGCCGAGCGTTATTTCGGCGCCATCCCCAAGCGCAACGTGCCTATCGCCAAGATCCCGCGTGAGCTGGCCGCACCGGGCGAGCGACGTATCACCCTGTACCTGAAAACCCAGCTGCCGAATCTGATGATGGGCTTTAACGTCCCCGGCCTGGCCACCGCCGAACAACCGCGCCAGGTGCATGCTCTACGCCTGGCTGCCGCCCTGCTCGATGGCGGCTACAGCGCCCGCCTGCCGACACGCCTGGAGCGTGGCGAGGAACTGGTATCCGGCGCCTCGGCCTGGTACGACGGCTTCTCCCGTGGCGACAGCCTGTTCATCCTTTCCGCCACGCCCAACGTGCAGACCGGCAAGACCTTGGAGCAGGTCGAAGCCGGCCTGTGGCGTGAGCTGGAAGACTTGAAAAACACCCCACCGAGCGCCGAAGAGCTGGCCCGCGTACGTGCACAAGTGATCGCCGGTCTGGTCTACGAGCGTGACTCGATCACCAGCCAGGCCACCGCCATTGGCCAACTGGAAACTGTCGGCCTGTCGTGGAAGCTGATCGACCAGGAACTGGCCGAACTGGAGGCAGTCACCCCCGCCGATATCCAGCAAGCCGCCAGCACCTTCTTTACCCGCGACCGCCTGAGCGTCGCCCATGTTCTGCCTGAGGAGAAGCGCAATGAGTGAGCGCAATGGCCTGCGCTACGGCCTGCTCGGCCTAGCGCTACTGATATTGCTGGCGCTGCTGGCACTGGTGATCAACCGCCCGGATAGCAGCCCAACCCCGGCTCCGGCCGCCGAATCGACCAGCATCGAATCCCTGGCCGCCCTTGGCGATCAGCCGCCCAGCCGCCGCGACCTGAACATCCAGACCTGGCAAACCGCTGAAGGCGCCAAGGTGCTGTTCGTCGAAGCCCGCGAGCTGCCGATGTTCGACCTGCAACTGACCTTTGCCGCCGGCAGTAGCCATGATGATGGCGTACCGGGCCTGGCCATGCTGACCAACGCCATGCTCAATGAAGGCGTACCGGGCAAGGATGTCGGCGCGATTGCCGCTGGCTTCGAAGATCTCGGCGCCAACTTCGGCAACGGCGCATTCCGCGACATGGCCATCGCCAGCCTGCGCAGCCTGAGCGCCGCGGACAAACGCGAGCCGGCCATGCAACTGTTCAATCAGGTGCTCGGCCAGCCGACCTTCCCCGACGACGCCCTGGCGCGGATCAAAAACCAGCTGCTGGCCGGCTTCGAGTACCAGAAGCAGAACCCCGGCAAACTGGCCAGCCTGGCGTTGTTCGAACGCCTGTACGGCACACATCCTTATGCGCACTCCAGCGACGGCAATGCTGAGTCGATCCCGAGCATCAGCCGTGAGCAGCTGCAGGCCTTCCATGCCAAGGCCTACACCGCCAACAATGCGATTATCGCGCTGGTCGGTGACCTCTCACGCAGCGACGCCGAAGCCCTGGCCAGCCAGGTGTCCGCCGCCCTGCCGAAAGGCCCGGCGCTGCCGCGTATCGCCCAGCCGGAAGAACCCAAGCCGGGCCTGCAACATATCGAGTTCCCGTCCAACCAGACCCACCTGATGATTGCCCAACTCGGCATCGACCGCCGCGATCCGGACTACGCCGCGCTCTACCTGGGCAACCAAGTGTTCGGCGGCGGTGGTTTCGGCACCCGCCTGATGACCGAAGTACGCGAGAAGCGCGGCCTGACTTATGGCGTCTACTCCGGCTTCAGCGCGATGCAGGCGCGCGGCCCCTTTATGATCAACCTGCAAACCCGCGCCGAACTCAGCGATGGCACCCTGCAGTTGGTCAAAAGCATGCTGGCCGACTTCATCAAGGATGGTCCGACCGCTGACGAGCTGAACAACGCCAAACGCGAGCTGGCCGGCAGCTTCCCGCTGTCCACCGCAAGCAACGCCGCCATCGTCGGCCAGCTGGGCTCCATGGGTTTCTATGACCTGCCGCTGAGCTACCTGGAAGACTTTATGCGCGACGTCGACGCGCTGAGCGTGGAGCAGGTCAAGGCCGCCATGGCCAAGCACCTCAACCCCGACGCCCTGGTGATCGTCACTGCCGGCCCGAGCGTGGCGCAGAAAGAACTGCCTCCGCCCACCGACAGCCCCGTCGAGCAACCTTCTGCGATTCCGGAGCACTGATGAGCAAGCGACCCAAACCGCCAAAAGCCAACCCCGCCCACAGCGGCGATGGCCAGCTGCGGATCATCGGCGGGCAATGGCGTTCACGTCAGTTCAACTTCCCCATGGCCGCCGGCCTGCGCCCAACGCCGAACCGCGTGCGCGAGACCCTGTTTAACTGGCTGGCGCCCTATGTCGAGGGCGCCAAGGTGCTCGACCTGTTTGCCGGCAGCGGCGCGCTGTTTCTTGAAGCGCTGTCGCGTGGTGCCGGCAGCGCCCTGGCTCTGGACCTTAACCCGGCAGCCATTGCCAGCCTGCGCGGCCACCTGCAAACGCTGAACTGCGACAACGGCCAACTGCAGCAGACCGACGCCCTGCTCTACCTGCAACACCCGGCTGCAACGCCATTCGACCTGGTGTTTCTCGACCCACCGTTTAACCAGAACCTGCTGCTACCCGCCTGTACCCTGCTCGAGCAGAACGGCTGGCTGGCGGCCGATGCCTGGGTCTACACCGAAAGCGAAAACTCCCCCTCTAGCCTCGGCATGCCCGGCAACTGGCGTTTGCACCGCGAACAGAAGGCGGGCCAGGTGTATTACGCGCTATGGCAGCGCACGGCCGCAGCCTGAAGGAAAACGTTGGGCTTCACGCTGTGAAGCCCAACCGGGTTCTGTTATTCGCGCCACTCATATAGCTTCCGTTTCACCGTCGCAGGCCCTAGCCTGAGCGCTTTCCCAAGCGATATCTGCTCATGACCAAGCCCTTCAAACCTGCCTGGTGGCTGCCCGGCCCCCATCTGCAAACCCTGTGGAACCCGATGTGTCGCCAACCGGCGAAACTTGAGCGCCCGCGCGAACGGCTGTGGCTGGAGGATGGTGACTTTCTTGACCTCGACTGGCACGGCCCGCATCAGGCGGACGCGCCACTGGTGCTGGTGCTGCATGGCCTGACCGGCTCATCCGACTCGCTGTATGTACTGGGTTTGCAGCAGCAACTGGCGGCCCAGGGCTGGGCCAGCGTGGCGCTGAACTGGCGCGGCTGCTCCGGCGAACCGAACCTGCTGGCCCGTGGTTACCATTCCGGCGCCAGCGAGGACCTGGCGGAAACCATCCGTCACCTGCGCGCCCAACGGCCGATGGCGCCGATCTATGCCGTGGGTTATTCCCTGGGCGGTAATGTGCTGCTCAAGTACCTCGGTGAAACCGGGGCCGACAGCCAGCTGCAGGGCGCAGCGGCGGTGTCGGTGCCGTTTCGTCTGGATCAGTGCGCCGATCGCATCGGCATGGGCTTTTCCAGGGTCTATCAGCGCCATTTCATGCACGAGATGGTGGCTTACGTGAAGGACAAGCAGCGCCTGTTCGCTCATCAGGGCATGAGCGACCGCCTGTCTACCCTGGAGAAACTCGGCCCGCTTGACGGTATGCGTACCTTCTGGGATTTCGACGGGCGCATCACTGCACCGCTGCATGGCTACGCCGATGCCGAAGACTACTACCGCCGCGCGTCCAGCCGCTACTTCCTCGGCAAAATCGAGACGCCGACGCTAATTATCCAGGCCGCCGACGACCCCTTCGTCTTTACCCACAGCCTGCCCGAAGCCAGCGAGCTGTCGTCCAGTATCGAGTTCGAACTGCACACCCACGGCGGCCATGTCGGCTTTGTCGAAGGCGGCCTGGGTAAACCGGGTTATTACTTGGAGCGGCGTATTCCGCAGTGGTTGTCTGCGCAGGCCACGCAGTAAATGTAGGGTGGATGACGCCTTAATCATCCACCAATAAGGCAGGTGATATTCAAGTGGTTGTGTAGGTGACGGTGGGCCAGCTTCGCGTTGCCCCACCCTACGACTACAAAAGCGCCGCCGCAGCAAAGCCGGATGCCATTTAGATCACCTGATCAAGCGGCACATGCAGTTTGGCGTACAAGGCATCCAAGGCCTCGCGCGCTTGCGGGGCGGTGTAGCCGCCTTCCAGCGCAAGCACTTGGTAGATGCCACGGCGGAGCATTTCTTGGCTGAGGTCGCCGGGGTTGCCGCGAGTGGTGCAGAGAAAGCGCACCCAGGAGGTCATGATGATCCAGCTGTTGAGGGTCAGCGCCTCGATCTGCGCCGCATCCATCAGCAGGATGCCGGCCTCAACAAAGCCCTGGTAGATATTCTGCGCCTGCACCAGGCAGCGCTGGGCAAACAAGCGATAGCGCTCGGCCAGCTCTGCGTCGCTGTCGAGCAAGTGCTCCAGATCGCGGTGCAGAAAGCGGTAATGCCACATGGCCGCGAGCAGCGCTTCCAGGTAGAAAGTTTTGTCCTGCACCGTCAGCGCACGGCCTTCGGGGCGGCGCAGGAAGGTGTCTACCTGGCTTTCGTAGAGGCTAAACAGCTCGGCGATGATCGCCTGCTTGTTACGGAAGTGGTAGTACAGGTTGCCCGGCGAAATCCCCAGGTGCGCGGCGATATGGTTGGTGGTAACGCTGCGCTCGCCCTGGGCGTTAAACAGCGCCAGGCTCTCCTGAATGATGCGTTCGCGGGTTTTCAGTGGGGCTGACATAACGACTCGATCTCGGCTCAAAAGCCCGGCAAAGGTACAGGCAGAAACGTCAGAAGTGTTACCGGAAAAAGCCGCGGAGACATGCGCTAACTTTTCGTTGGGCTGCGTCCGTCGGCTGACAGCGCCATGCTATTTGACAGATTAGAGCAATTGCTCTAAAAATCCAGCACACCTTTTCTGCAGCGGCCTCAGCTCACCTGAAGCACTGCATTGCTGGAATGCCGAGGAGTAGCACCATGGTCGCCAACATCGCTGCCTTTGATAAAAGCCTGGAACAAAGCCTGCAACACAGCCAACAGCAGCTCAGCCAGTTGGAGAGCAGCTTTGCCCGACAGCGTCAGGCGTTCAAAGCCAACCCCATGCCCTCGGCCGAGCAACGCATACAGTGGTTGAATGTGTTGCGCGACCTGCTTCGCGACGAGCGTGAGACGCTGATCAGCGCCATCTCCCAGGACTTCAGCAACCGCAGCGCCGACGAAACCCTGCTCGCCGAGCTGATGCCCAGCCTGCACGGCATTCACTACGCGACCAAGCGCATAAAAAAATGGATGAAGCCGTCGCGCCGCAGCGTCGGCATGCAATTTATGCCCGCCGCCGCCAAGGTCATCTACCAGCCACTGGGCGTGGTCGGGGTGATCGTGCCGTGGAACTACCCGCTATTCCTCGCCATAGGCCCACTGGTCGGCGCGCTCTCGGCCGGTAACCGGGTGATGATCAAGATGAGCGAGTCGACCCCCGCCACCTCGCAGCTGATCAAGGACCTGCTGGCTAAAGTCTTCCCCGAAGATCTGGTAACCGTGGTGCTAGGCGAAGCGGAAGTCGGCATGGCCTTCTCCAAAATGCCGTTCGACCACCTGCTGTTCACCGGCGCCACCAGCATCGGCAAACACGTGATGCGCGCCGCGGCCGAGAACCTCACCCCAGTCACCCTGGAGCTGGGCGGCAAGTCGCCAGCCATCGTTTCGACCTCTGTACCGCTGAGTGATGCCGCCGAGCGTATCGCCTTCGGCAAGACCATGAACGCCGGCCAGACCTGCGTCGCGCCGGATTACGTACTAGTCCCGAAAGACCGTGTGGAAGGCTTCGTCGAGGCCTATCGCAATGCGGTGCAGAGCTTCTACCCGACGCTTGCGGACAATCCGGACTACACCGCGATCATCAACGAGCGCCAGCAGCAGCGTCTCAATAGCTATCTGCAGGACGCTGAGAGCAAGGGCGCGACCATCATCCCGCTGTACCCCGAAGCCCAAGGCCGGCGCATGCCGCAGGCCGTGCTGCTTAACGTGACGGATGAAATGAAGGTGATGCAGGACGAGATTTTCGGCCCGCTGCTGCCGATCATCCCCTACGACAAGCTGGAAGACGCCTTCGCCTTTATCAATGAGCGCGACCGGCCGCTGGCGCTCTACTACTTCGGCTACGACAAGAATGAGCAGCAGCGCATGCTGCACGAGACCCACTCCGGCGGCGTATGCCTCAACGACACCCTGCTGCATGTGGCCCAGGACGACATGCCATTCGGCGGCGTCGGCCCTTCCGGCATGGGCCATTACCACGGCCATGAAGGCTTCCTGACCTTCAGCAAGGCCAAGGGCGTGTTTATCAAACAGCGCTTCAATGCCGCCAAACTGATCTACCCGCCTTACGGCAAAGCCCTGCATAAGCTGGTGTACAAGCTGTTCGTTCGCTAACCCCAAATGGCCTGAATCGGTGATAACAAGAAATGCACAACACCACGCTTGAAGCGCCAAACCTGAGCAGGCGCAGCCTGCTCAAGGTCGGCCTGATGGGCTCGGCCTTTCTCGCCACCGCCGGGCTCACCGCCAGCCTCAGCGGCTGTTCGGCCAGCACCCCGAAAGCCGGCTTTGCGGTGATCCGCGAGTCCGATCTGGCCTTTCTGCATGCCTTGAT
This sequence comes from Pseudomonas sp. EA_35y_Pfl2_R111, assembly GCF_963970955.1. Classification (NCBI taxonomy): domain Bacteria; kingdom Pseudomonadati; phylum Pseudomonadota; class Gammaproteobacteria; order Pseudomonadales; family Pseudomonadaceae; genus Pseudomonas; species Pseudomonas sp. EA_35y_Pfl2_R111. Next base: position 1,583,436 of record NZ_CAXAOM010000001.1, read on the forward strand.
CCCGGTGATGCTGGCCGGCGCGGTAACGGCCGAGAAGATGCCGCAAGCAGTCGAAGGCACCCTCGCCAGCCTCGACTACAGCCTTAATCACGTCTCGCCGGAATTGCTCAAACTGACCGTCCAGCTGTTCGACGTGCTGGCCATGCCGATCACCCGCGGCCCGCTGACTGGCGTCTGGGGCAGCTGGGAAAACGCATCGCCCGCCGATGTGCAGGCGTTTCTCGATCGCTGGCAGAACAGCTCGATTGGCCTGCTGAAAATGGGCCACGCCTCGCTGCTGCAGCTGGTGATGATGAGCTGGTATAGCCGGGCCGAGTCCTGGGCGCACTGCGGCTACCCCGGACCTCCGACTGTTTGACCACGATCTGCTGCGCGTCGGCCATGCCGCGTTAAAAATGGCCTCGGAGTGCTCATGTACAAAAGTACATTCCGCCTCCTCGGACATTTTTGCCTTGCCTGGCTCTAGCTCGCGAGATCGTCAATTAGCGGAACCACTGAACTCTAATAAGAATTCGTCTGAGAGCACCTTAAATGCCTGTACCGGATAGTTTCAAAGAGGGCTTGGCCCGTGGCTGGAAGACCTATAACGGCTCGCGCCTGGACAGCGACCTGACCCTGGAAGCCGACGTGGCCATTGTCGGCAGCGGCGCGGGCGGTGGCACCACTGCGGAAATCCTCAGTTCGGCAGGCTTCAAGGTGTTGCTAATCGAGGAAGGCCCGCTGAAAACCAGCGACGACTTCAAGATGCTCGAAGACAAGGCCTACGCCAGCCTCTATCAGGAAGGTATCGGCCGCATGAGCAAGGATGGCGCGATCACCATCATGCAGGGCCGCGCAGTCGGCGGTACCACGCTAATCAACTGGACCTCGAGCTTCCGCACGCCCGCACCAACCCTGGAACACTGGGCTACGGAACACGGCGTCAAAGGCCACGGCCCAGAAGAAATGGCGCCCTGGTTCGAGCAGATGGAACAGCGCCTGGGCGTCACGCCCTGGGCCGTGCCGCCGAACGCCAATAACGCGGTGCTCAGCAGCGGCTGTGAAAAACTCGGCTACGAATGGAAGGTAATTCCGCGCAACGTACGCGGTTGCTGGAACCTCGGCTATTGCGGCATGGGCTGCCCGACCAACGCCAAGCAATCGATGCTGGTTACCACCATTCCCGCGACCCTGGATAAGGGCGGCGAACTGCTCTATCTGGCACGTGCCGACAAGCTGCTGATCGAGGGTGACCAGGTCATGGGCATCGAATGCCTGGGCATGGACGAGCGCTGCGTCGCCCCAAATGGCCGCAAGATTACGGTCAAGGCCAAGCATTACGTACTCTCCGGTGGCGGCATCAACACACCAGGGATTCTCCTGCGTTCGAATGCACCGGACCCGCACCAGCGCACCGGCAAGCGTACCTTCCTGCACCTGGTGAACTTCTCCGCGGCCTTGTTCGATCAGGTGATCAACCCCTTCTACGGCGCGCCGCAGTCTATCTACTCCGACCATTTCCAATGGGATGACGGCACCGCTGGGCGCCTGTCCTACAAGCTCGAAGTCCCGCCGCTGCAGCCGGCACTGACCGCCACCCTGCTCGGCCGCTTCGGCATCGACAACGCCATGCGCATGGAACAGCTGCCCAATACCAACGTGATGCTGGCCCTGCTGCGTGACGGTTTCCACCCGGACAGCGCCGAAGGCCGCGTGGAACTGCGCGGCGATGGCAGCCCGGTGCTCGACTACCAGATGACCGACTACACCTGGGACGGCGTGCGCCGCGCCTTCCACAGCATGGCCGAGATCCAGTTCGCAGCTGGGGCCAAGGCGGTACTGCCACTGCACGCCGACGCCGGCTACGTGAAAACCTTGAGCGAGGCGAAAACCCTGATCGACAACCTCAGTCTTGAGCTGTACCGCACTCGCCTGGGCAGCGCCCACGTCATGGGCGGCTGCGCCATGGGTGAAGACCCGCAGCAGGCGGTCACCGACAGCCTTGGTCGTCACCATCAGTTGAGCAACCTGTCGATCCATGACGGTTCGCTGTTCCCCACCAGCATCGGCGCCAACCCGCAGCTGTCGATCTACGGCCTGACCGCCAAGCTGGCCAGCCAATTGGCTGAGCGGCTGCGCGCCTAGCTCACCTCGAAGGGGCCAGACCATGTCGCAAAAACTGGTTTCCGTGCTGCTGATCATCGCCGGCATCATCCACCTGCTGCCGCTCAGTGGCGTGCTCGGCGCTGAGCGGCTGGCGCAGCTCTATGGCCTGGCCTTCGAGGAACCCAACCTGCTCCTGCTGATGCGCAGCCGCGCGGTGCTGTTCGGCCTGCTCGGTGCCTTTCTGGTCTACGCCGCTTTTCGCCCAGCCCTGCAACCGCTCGCTCTGATTGGCGGCCTGGTCAGTGTGCTGAGCTTTCTTCTGTTGGCTTGGAGCAGCCCTACTTATAACGAGGCGCTGCGCCGGGTGGTAATCGCCGACTGGCTGGCGCTGGCCTGCCTGCTGATCGCCACGCTGCTGGTTGTTCTGGCGCGCAAGGTCTAAAGCCAACCGCGCTGACTTGGCCGACGTCGCCTTGCTGCGCTACCATCCGACTCCCCAACGGACCCGCCAGGACGTCACGATGAATCGAGTGTTATACCCAGGCACCTTCGACCCCATCACCAAGGGGCACGGCGACCTGGTCGAACGCGCCGCTCGGCTGTTCGACAGCGTGATCATTGCGGTCGCCGCCAGCCCGAAGAAGAACCCGCTGTTCAGCCTGGAACAACGCGTTGAACTGGCCCGGGAAGTCACTCAACACCTGCCGAATGTCGAAGTCGTGGGCTTTTCCACCCTGCTGGCGCACTTTGCCAAAGAACAAGGCGCGAATGCATTCCTGCGGGGCCTGCGTGCAGTGTCCGATTTCGAATACGAGTTCCAGCTGGCCAATATGAACCGCCAACTGGCCCCGGACGTGGAAAGCCTGTTCCTCACTCCGTCGGAAAAATACTCCTTTATCTCCTCAACCCTGGTGCGCGAAATCGCCGCCCTAGGTGGCGATATCTCCAACTTCGTGCACCCGGCCGTGGCCGCAGCGCTGACAGAACGCTTCAAGCGCTGATCGCAAAGCGTCGGCCGCGTGCAAGCGCGGCCTTGATGGGGCACAATTTGCGCATTGTTTCCCCAGTTTTATGGCTGTGCCCAAGAGAGCACAGCAGGAGTGCGTCATGTCCCTGATCATCACCGACGACTGCATCAACTGCGACGTCTGCGAACCCGAATGCCCGAACGCCGCGATCTCTCAGGGAGAAGAAATCTACGAAATCGACCCCAACCTGTGCACCGAATGCGTCGGCCACTACGATGAGCCGCAGTGCCAGCAAGTCTGCCCGGTCGATTGCATCCCACTCGATGAAAGCAATGTCGAGAGCAAGGACGAGCTGATGCAGAAGTACCTGATCATTACCGGTAAAGCATGAAGACCGGCCGCCTTTTCTGCGGCTGTCACTGGCGTACCTTGCTCGGTGCGCTTGCTCTACTCTGCGCCCTTGAGCTGCATGCCGCAGCCCAGCCTGAACGCATCGCCATCGCCAGCGCACACCCAGCCGCCACCGTGGCCGGCCAGGAAACCCTGGCCCTGGGTGGGAACGCCTTTGATGCGGCTGTAGCTATCAGTGCGGCATTGGCAGTGGTCGAGCCCTACGGCTCGGGCCTGGGCGGCGGCGGCTTCTTTCTGTTGCGCGAAGCCGGCGAGCAACCCACCTACCGCTTTCTCGATGCCCGCGAACGCGCCCCACAAGCAGCCCATGCCGATCTGTATCGAGTCAACGGCGAAATCAGCAAAGATCTTTCGCTAAATGGCGCATTGGCCGCTGCCATTCCCGGCCTCCCGGAGGCGCTGGTCGAGCTGGCCGAACGCTTCGGCCGCCTGCCGCTGCGCGACTCGCTGGCACCGGCCATCCGCCTGGCACGCAGTGGCGTCAGCATCGACCGGGTTTACCGCGAGCGCGCCGGCTGGCGCCTAGCGGCTATGCGCGACAACCCGGAAACCGCGCAGATATTCCTCGATAAAGGCGAAATCCCCGAAGAGCTCGGCCTGCTGCGTCAGCCGGAACTGGCCCGCACCTTGGAACAATTGGGCAAAAATGGCCGTGAAGGCTTCTACGGCGGAGTGGTGGCAGATCAGCTGGTCAAGGCAGTGCGTGAGGCAGGCGGTATCTGGACCCTCAAGGACCTGACTGACTACCGCATCGTTGAACGCCTGCCGCTGCGCGTTTCTCTGGCTCAAGGTCGGGAGCTGATCAGCGCACCGCCGCCATCAGCTGGCGGCATCGCCCTGGGGCAAAGCCTGCTGATGCTGCAGCAACTGCCCTGGCAACAGGCCGATCGCGTGCAGCGCACTCATCTGGTGGTGGAGACGCTGCGTCGCGCCTACCGGGATCGTGGCCTGCTGGGCGACCCCGATTTTGTTCGCAACCCAGCGCAACAACTACTAGCCCCTGCTTACCTGAAACAACTGGCCAGCAGCATAGACCCACAACGCGCCACACCGAGTGATAGCCTGCCGCCGAGCAGAACCTGGCAGGAAGGCGACCACACCACCCACTTCGCGGTGCTCGACACCGAGGGCAATGCGGTGGCGGCGACACTGTCGATCAACCTGCCGTTCGGCGCAGCCTTTACCGCACCTGGCACCGGGGTGCTGCTGAATAATGAGATGGATGACTTTGCCGCCGATGTACAAGGCAGTAATGCTTACGGCCTGAGCGGTAGCCAGGCCAACAGTATCGCCGCCGGCAAACGGCCGCTGTCGAGCATGAGCCCCAGCTTTATTGAAAGCACCGAGGGTTTCGCCAGCTTCGGCACGCCGGGCGGCAGCCGGATTCCCAGCATGGTGCTGCTGGCGATGCTCGAATACCTGGATCAACAACCAATCGAACACTGGCCCAGCGTCAGCCGCTACCACCACCAGTTCCGCCCGGACCTGATCGAGCACGAGCCGGACACCTTCAGCCCAGCAGAAATCACGGCGCTAGAAGCGCTCGGGCATCAATTGAAAGCAACCGGCAGGCAGTACGGCAATCAACAAGTGCTGTACTGGGACAAGCAAGACGGGAAGGTCGCAGCGGCCAGTGATCCGCGCGGGATCGGTACTGCGGTGATTACAACGGCAGCTCCCCGGTAAATCAAACTAAGGCGAGAGCTATGGGCTATACGGGGCTGCCTGGCCAAAATACCGAGCAGCCCAAGGGCGGCGAAGCTACTAGTCCTTGCGATAACCACTGGTAGTACAGCCGAGACAACGAACAAAAGCAGCCATACCAGGCTCAACAACCAGTGACTTGCCTGCTTCACCAATATTGCCACCAGCTGCGGAGAACGGCAGCGTTACAACAAAGGCGCCCGCACCGATAACAGTGGCAGCAATCAGGAGCGGACGAGCAATTACTAAATCGGCAACCATCGAAAACGCTTTTGGTGCTTCGACCGTATAAAGAGTGTCACCACTAGTGTTCTGCTGCGCTACGTCAGCATAAGCCGGCAGCGCCAGCAGGCCAGTGGTCAGCGCCAGAGCAGCAGCGGTTGAGCGGAACAGTTTCATGGGGCGATCCTTCAGCTATTAGGAGGCGGTAAAGCTAACTATAACAGCGCTCTGCGAATTGTCAGCGTGACGGCCGTCAATCCCCATAAAAGGCGTATTCAGGTTTTTTTGGAATAAATGACCGAAAGAACTCGAGTATTTCCCTGAGATCAGCCATTTCATCTCCGGTCGGCATAAAAGTCGGCCCGATAACCACACGTCGATTCTGGTAGTCCAGCGCGCCCAGCACAATTGGCACACCGGCCCCTAGAGCGATGTGATAGAAGCCCATCTTCCAGCGTTCCACCTTTTTGCGCGTACCCTCCGGTGAGAGGATCAGCATAAATTGCTGATGTTCGCTAAAGGCCTGCACCGCCTGCTCAACCGTATTGCCCTTGCGCTCGCGGTAAATTGGAATTCCGCCCCAAAGGCGCATCAGTCCGCCAAACGGCCAATTGAATATCGTGTGCTTTCCAAACCAGCGGGCATTCAGGCGCAGCACAAACTTCACGGCGATAAAGATCACGAAGTCCCAATTGGAGGTGTGGTGCGCACCGATCACCACAAACCTGTCGAGCTTGGGCAGCTCACCTTCGATACGCCAACCCATCAGGTTCAGCGCCACACGGCCAATCCATTCGGCCAGAGGGTTGCGGGGCAGATAGTTACCGGACATCAATACCTCGGTCTTTCTTATTGTTATGTAGTCAGTTCAGATACTCGTGCCTGACGGGCAAACCTACCCCGGCGAAAAACCTTAGCGTTGGCAGCGCGGACAATAGACGCTGGCGCGCTGGCCGAGCTTAACCTCGCGCAAGGTTATGCCACAGCGCTTACAGAATTCCCCGCCGCGACCGTAGACAAACAACTCCTGCTGGAAATAGCCCGGCTGACCATCTCCACCGACAAAATCACGCAAGGTGGTACCGCCGCGCTCGATGGCATGGGCGAGGATGCGTTTGATTTCATCCGCCAGCGTCAGGTAGCGTGCTCGCGACACCGAGCCAGCCTCACGGCGCGGGTCGATGCCTGCAGCAAACAGCGCTTCGCTGGCGTAGATATTGCCCACCCCGACCACCACGGCGTTGTCCATGATAAAGGGCTTGATTGCCATGGCGCGGCCACGGGACAGCTGGAACAATCGATCGCCATCGAACAGCTCGGTCAAGGGCTCCGGTCCCAGCTTGCTGAGCAGCACATGACTCAACGGATCACTGCTCCAGAGCAGCGCACCGAAGCGGCGTGGATCGGTATAGCGCAGGGCCAAGCCGGATTCCAGCTCGATATCCACGTGTTCATGCTTCGCCGCCGGCAAACCCACCTCGATCAGACGCAGACTGCCGGACATGCCCAGATGACTGATCAGGCTACCGGTTTCGGCCTTGATCAGCAGGTACTTGGCACGCCGCTCGACGCACTCGATACGCTGGCCGGACAGTTGAATATCCAGGTCTTCGGGAATCGGCCACCGCAAGCGGCGTTCACGCACGATCACCCGGCTGACGCGTTGGCCTTCAAGGAATGGCGCGATGCCACGGCGAGTGGTTTCTACTTCAGGAAGTTCTGGCATAGCGAGTGATCAGCTGAGCAATCCGAGCGGGCGCTCACCTTAGCAGGAATGCCCTGGAGCGACGAGACGGGCTAGCTCGCGCCCAGGTCGCGAATGCTCTCGCGCAGGTTTTCGAAGTCATAACCGGACAGGCCAACATACTCCAGCACTAGCTGCTCGATGCTCTGCCATTCATGGTCGTCCGGCTGATTACCCAGCACCAGATGGCTTTCACAGATGTGCTCGGCCATCTTCAAAATCGCCAGCAGGGTTTTCAGCTGCGCATCGCGGCTGGAATCCTCGTTGAAAATCGCCAGCGCATTGTGGTGGCTGGCAATCGCCTCGCACAGGTGCAGCGGCAGGTTCCACGACTTGGCGGTGAAATAGCCGACCACCGCGTGGTTGGTATTGAGAAGGCGGTTCTCGGTATCCACGACGCGGCGCTCACCGATAGCGCTGGCGTAGGCCTCCTCCAGCACAGACATGTAATTGGGGAAACGCTTGATCATCAGCGGAATGCCGCAGTTGTGGAACAGGCCGAGGGTGTAGGCCTCATCCGGCGAGTGGTAACCGATACGCTTGGCCAGGGTCAGGCAGGTCATGGCCACATCCTGGGCGGTGTCCCAGAAACGGTTGAGGGTGACAATGGCCTCATCCGTCAGTTCGCCACGGATCGACTGCGCATTGATCAGGTTGATCACCGTGTTGCAGCCGAGCAAATTGACCGCCTGCTGGATCGAGGCGATACGGTTGGTCAGGCCGAAGAACGGCGAATTCACCAGTTTCAGCAACGCTCCGGACAGGCCGGGATCCTGGCCAATCAGCTTGGCGATGGCACGCAGATCAGGGCTCGGCATCACCTGTTCCATCTGCAAATCCACCATGATCTGCGGCTGCGGTGGCACGCTGATGCCCTGCAGCACTTGCTGGATATATTCGGCGGAAAGCTCTTGGGACATGACGGGAACAACCGGAATGAGAAGTGAGCCACAGTCTAGCTAAACCCCCAGCACTTCCACAGGCGACTTTTGTAACCGCCGCGACGCTACTGAACCCGCTATAATTCCGCTCTTTTTTCGGAGTCCCCAGCATGTCCCTGCCCAGCCTGCGCCTGAAAGCCAACGCCGATCGACGCCTGCGCGCCGGCCATCTGTGGGTCTACAGCAACGAAATCGATGTCGCCGCCACCCCGCTCAGCGGTTTCCAGGCCGGCGACCAGGCCATTCTCGAGGCGACCGGCGGTAAGCCGCTGGGCATCGTCGCGATGAGCCCGAATAATTTGATCTGCGCGCGCCTGCTGTCGCGTGACGTCAAACACGTGCTGGACAAATCCCTGCTGGTGCACCGCATCAACGTCGCCATGAGCCTGCGCGAGCGGCTGTTCGACAAGCCTTGCTACCGCCTGGTGTACGGCGATTCCGATCTATTGCCGGGCCTGGTGGTCGACCGTTTCTTCGACATTCTGGTGGTGCAACTGGCTTCCGCCACCATGGAGCGCCATAAGGACGACGTGCTCGCCGCACTGATCCAGGTGTGTAAACCCAGCGGCATCCTGCTCAAGAACGACTCCGCCGCCCGCGATGCCGAAGGTCTGGCGCGTTATGTGGAAACCCCGTTTGGCGTGGTGCCGGAGTGGGTTGCCCTGGAAGAGAACGGCGTGAAGTTTGAAGCGCCAGTGATCGAAGGGCAGAAAACCGGCTGGTTCTACGATCACCGCATGAACCGCGCGCGCCTGGCGCCCTACGTCAAAGGCAAGCGCGTGCTCGACCTGTTCAGCTATATCGGCGGATGGGGCGTGCAGGCTGCGGCCTTTGGTGCCAGCGACGTGATGTGCGTGGACGCCTCCGGTTTTGCCCTCGACGGTGTGGAACGCAACGCTGCGCTGAACGGCCTGACCGACCAGGTTGCCTGCGTTGAAGGCGATGTGTTCGAAGCGCTGAAACAGCTGAAAGCCTCGGAAGAGCGCTTCGACGTGATCGTGGCCGACCCGCCCGCCTTTATCAAACGCAAGAAAGACCAGAAGAACGGCGAGGGCGCGTACCGCCGCCTCAATGAACAGGCCATGCGCCTGCTCAACAAGGACGGCATCCTGATCAGCGCGAGCTGCTCCATGCACCTGGAAGAAGACAACCTGCAGAACATCCTGCTCACCAGCGCGCGCCATCTGGACCGCAATATCCAGTTGCTCGAACGCGGCGCCCAGGGCCCGGATCACCCCGTGCACCCGGCCATTGCTGAAACCCGCTATATCAAGAGCCTGACCGTGCGCTTACTGCCCAACAGTTGAGCACCTGCACCTGCCGAGTGCGTGTCGGCAGGTGCTTCCTTCCCCCACCGTTGTTACCACTCCCCACACCCGCCTGGCGCAACCCCGCGCCTGGACTAGGCTTACACCCCAGCACCGCCGCGCTCGCGATGTGCCGCCACTGACTGGCACAGTGCTTGCGTAACTTGAACATTCAAACAAGTACCCGTTACGCCATAAAAACGGGCGCACGAATTCAAGTATTCAGATAGCGGCCACAAGCAGCTGTCTGTTCAGAGCACATTTGGGGAGGGGTATGGCTGACCTGGCTGGGGACAAACCGTTCCTGCAATTCACCAACGTCAAGAAGACTTACGACCACAAAAATCTGGTGGTCAAGGATTTCAACCTGGATGTGGCCAAGGGCGAATTTATCACCCTGCTCGGCCCCTCCGGCTCGGGTAAAACCACCTGTCTGATGATGCTCGCCGGGTTCGAGGACGTGACCAGCGGCGAGATCCTGATCAACGGCCGCTCGGTCACCAGTATCGCGCCTTACCAGCGCAATATCGGCATGGTGTTCCAGCAATACGCGCTGTTCCCGCACATGACCCTGCGCGAAAACCTCGCCTACCCGCTGAAGATCCGCAAGCAGCCCAAAGAAGTCATTCGCGCCAAGGTCGACGAATACCTGTCGCTGGTCGAGCTGCTGGATTTCGGCAACCGCTTCCCTGGCCAACTCTCCGGCGGCCAGCGCCAGCGTGTGGCCCTGGCTCGCGCACTGATCTTCGCCCCCGACATCGTACTGATGGACGAACCGCTGGGCGCACTGGACAAGAAGCTGCGTGAGCAGATGCAGTTCGAGATCAAGCGCCTGCACGAGCAGCTCGGTTTCACAGTGATCTACGTGACCCACGACCAGACCGAAGCCCTGACCATGAGCGACCGCATCGCCGTGTTCAATAACGGCATCGTCCAGCAGTGCGCGCCGCCTCATGTGCTCTACGAGCGCCCGGCCAACCTGTTCGTCGCCGACTTTATTGGCGAGAGCAACAAGCTCAAGGGCGTGATCGAATCGGTCGGAACTGAGACCGTCGAAGTCCGTCTGGACGACGGCGCCGTGGTCAGTTCGTTGAAGGCCAATTGCACGGAAGTCGGCTTGCCCACCACGGTGTCGATACGCCCGGAAAAACTCAGCTTTACCGACCGCCTGGGCACAGCCGGCAACCAGGTCATGGCGCGTTTCGTCACCCGCCACTATGTCGGCGAATACATCCGCTACCACTTCGAAACTGCCGACGGCACCGAGCTGGTGGTGAAGAACATGAATGACAGCAGCGCCCCGCAACTCAGTGCCAAGGAAGAAGTCGCCCTGGCCTGGCTGCCGCAAGACAGCCAGGCCCTGGATCGCCCCAACACACCAACCTGACCCCCATAACTAGAAGCAGAAGCAATGGAGCACAGCAATGGCTAGAACACTGACCACCCGCTTTTCCACCTTCGCACTCGCCGCCGCCCTGGGCACGGCAAGTTTCGCCGCCAGCGCCGAGGAAACCCTGACTGTTGTGTCATGGGGCGGTGCCTATGGCGCGGCCCAGCAGAAACACGTTATCGACCCGTTTATGAAAGATACCGGCAACAAGGTGCTATTCGAGGATTACACCGGCGGCGTGGCCGAGATCAAAGCCCAGGTCGAGTCCGGCAATATCCAGTGGGATGTGGTCGACTTCGAGGTGATCGACCTTGAGCGCGCCTGCTCCGAAGGCCTGCTGGAAAGCATCCCGCGCGACATCCTGCCGGCCGGTATTGACGGCGTTCCGGCCGAGAAGGACTTTATTCCCGAGGCCCTGGCCAGTGAGTGCGCAGTCGGCAACATCGTCTGGTCGGTGGTCTTCGCCTACAACGAGAAAACCATCGGCGGCACCAAGGCGGCGAGCATCACCGATTTCTTCGACACCAGCAAAATCGCTGGCAAGCGCGCCCTGCGCAAACGCCCTCAGGTGAACATGGAGTGGGCGCTGCTGGCTGACGGCGTGCCGCCGGGCGAAGTCTACGACGTGCTGTCCACCCCGGAAGGCCAGGCTCGCGCCTTCGCCAAGCTGGACACCATCAAGAAGGACATCGTCTGGTTCGACTCCTGGTCCCAGGCTCCACAGCTGCTCAACGATGGTGGCGCGGTGCTGGTGCAATCGGCGAACGGCCGCTTCTATGACGCCATCCGCCAGGAAAACAAACCCTTCGTCATCGTCTGGGACGGCCACGTCTACGACCTCGACGCCTGGGCCATCGTCAAAGGCTCGCCGAAAAAGGACCTGGCACTGAAATTCATTGCCTACGCCACCGGCTCCACGCCGCTGGCCGGCATGCCGGACGTGGCCTACGGCCCAACGCGCAAATCCTCCATGCCGCTGGCTGACCAAAGCGCCGCACCGCACCTGCCGACGGCTCACCTGAGCAAAGGCATTCAGGCCGGTTCGGACTTCTGGGCCGACTACGGCGAATCCCTCGGTGAAAAATTCAACGAGTGGCTGTTGAAGTAACCCGCTATGACCCCTCTCCTGCCGGAGAGGGGTCAGGATTTTCGGAGTAACGCCTTGTCCTCCCTCACGTCTACCGAAGCCAGCCAAGCCTCCAGCGCCCGCAACAAGAAGCGCCTCACCGCCTTTCTGTTTGTCGTGCCGCTGCTGGTGTTTATTCTGCTGACCTTCGTCGCACCGATTGCCAGCATGCTCTGGCGCAGCGTCCACCACCCGACGGTGACCGCCCTGATTCCGCTGACCCTGAGCGAGCTGCAACGCTGGGACGGCAAAGCGATTCCCGATGAGAAAACCCTGAGCGTATTCGCCCAGGAGCTGCACAGCCTGGCCAAAGAACGCCAGTCCGGCAAACTCGCCGAAGAGTTCAACCGCGCTTCGGCAGGCATGTCCAGCGTGGTCAAATCCACCGCCCGTAAAGTCTCGCGCCTAAATAGCGAACAACTTGCGCAGCAAGGTTCCGACACACTACTCAAAGCTCACCGCAAATGGAGCAACCCGGAAATCTGGTACGCCATCCAGCGCGCGGGCAAACCCTACACCTATGACTATTACCTGACCGCGCTCGACTTGGAACTGCACCCTGAGCAAGGCATTCAGGTGCGCGAAGACACGCAGATCTACCTGCAGCTGTACAGCAAGACCCTGACCATGGCGCTGGTCATCACCATCTTCTGCGCGCTGCTCGGCTACCCGCTGGCTTACTACCTGGCCGGCCTGCCGGAGAACCGCGCCAACCTGCTGCTGGTACTGGTGCTGCTGCCGTTCTGGACTTCGCTGCTAGTGCGCACCACAGCCTGGATTGCCCTGCTGCAAACCAACGGGGTGATCAACTCCTTCCTGCTCGGTATCGGCGTGATCGGCCAGCCCATCGAGATGCTCTACACCTCGTTCGCCACGGTGGTGGCGATGACCCATATCCTGCTGCCGTTTATGATTTTGCCGCTGTACAGCGTGATGCGCGGCATCGACCCCAGCTACCTGCGCGCTGCGCTGTCGCTGGGTGCGCGGCCAATCCCGGCATTTGCGCGCATCTACTTTCCGATGACATTGCCGGGCCTGAGCGCCGGCGCGCTGCTGGTGTTTATCATCTCGGTTGGCTACTACATCACCCCGGCGCTGGTCGGCGGCACCGATGGGCAGATGATCAGCAATATCATCGCCTTCCATATGCAGCGCTCGAACAACTGGGAACTGGCAGCCGCACTGGGCTCCCTGCTGCTCGCGCTGATCCTGCTGCTGTACTGGCTGTACGACCGTTTTGTCGGCGCCAGCAATATCAAACTGGGCTAGAGGGTCTGTTCCTGCTTCGTTCGCGACTGCGCCGGAGCCAGTTTTTGCGCGGAGCAAGGCATGAGGAGAGACGTTTGGTATTCCAAATGAACGACGAATAACGCAGCACCGCGCAAAAACTGGCCCGGCCCTCCGGGTTGCGCGGCAAATGATGCCATGCGGCGTTGCGGGACTTGGCAAGGGAACACCATTCCCCGCGTCCCGCGTCCCGCGCCTAGCCTGGCACCATTTGCCGCAGCAACGCAGCTCACGAACGAAGCAGGAGCAGACCCTACAATGAAGATTCCCGCCTACTACGGCTTCTGGCACCACCTAGGCGCCTGGCTGCTGAAAACCAGCTCCTGGCTGGTGCTCCTGTTCCTGATCCTGCCGATCCTGGTGATCATCCCGCTGTCGTTCAACGTCGAGCCGTTCTTCAGCTTTACCGAAGGCATGCTCCGCCTGCAGCCCGAGGCCTATTCACTGCGCTGGTACAGCGCCATCTTCAGCGATGACAAATGGCTGCTGGCGATCAAGAACAGCTTTCTGATCGGCGTCTTCGCCACCCTGATCGCCACCGTACTCGGCACCTGTGCGGCGGTGGGGCTGGCGCGCGACGATATGCCAATGCGTCGGCTGATCACCGCGCTGCTACTGTCGCCGATGATCGTGCCGCTGATCATCACCGCCGCCGGGATGTTCTTCTTCTATTCGGATCTGGGTCTAGCCGGCAACTACCTCGGGGTGATCATCGCCCACGCCGCGCTGGGTACGCCGTTCGTGATTATCACCGTCACCGCCACCCTCACCGGCTTCGACTACAGCCTGGCCCGCGCCGCGCTGAACCTGGGCGCCACGCCGCTGCGGGTGTTCTTCGACATCATCATGCCGCTGATCCGCCCTGGGGTGATTTCCGGCGCGCTGTTCGCCTTTATCACCTCCTTCGACGAGGTGGTGGTGATCCTGTTTATGGCCGGTCCACAGCAACGCACCATCCCTCGGCAGATGTTCTCGGGCCTGCGCGAGCAGATCAACCCGAGCATCCTGGCTATCGCCACCCTGCTGATTCTGGTGTCCATCGCCCTGCTGGTGACCATCGAACTGCTGCGCCGCCGCGCGGAGCGCATGCGCGGTATCGAACTGCCCACCTGAAAGCCCGCCCCGAAAGGCGGGCACTGCCCCTACTGAATACCGCGACGATTGACCGACCACTGCAGGCTGGTGCAGAGACGGCACAAGGTTCCAAAGAACGTGTCGCGCGCGCTCTGATCGTCCATCAGCTGGAAACGAAACCAGGCCGTGGTTGGCCCACGGTAGGCACCGCCATCACCCACAGGCTCAAAATGGCTGACCAGGCGACGCTCGCCCCAAAACACCGGCACATTGCTGCGCAGATAGACCGGCTGAGCGTTCAGGTAAGGAAATGCGATGGTGTCTCCGCCGCCGGACATCAGGAACATCGGCCCCTGCTGGCGACGCTGCGAGTTGGTATCGTGGCCCAGGCCGATGGTGTAAGGCTGAATCGGCGCAGTGGTTCGCACCCGCTCGTCCTGCCCAGCCATGATCGACCCGCCGCCGCCCTGAGAGTGCCCTGAAGTAGCCACGCGCCCGGTATTCAGCTTGCCGACATAGGTGCCATAGGCGTTGCTGTTTTCCCGCACCAGGTAATCCAGACAGGCCAGCATCTCCCGGCCGCTGCCGGCATTGGAGGTTTCTGCCGCCGCCACCACAAACCCGTGGCTGGCCCAATGCGATAACAACGCCGCATAGGTACTCGGCCCGGTCCCAGTGCCATTGCCCCAGAGAATCACCGGATGACGCACACCGTTCTGCCCCAGCGTGCGGGGCCGATAAATGCGACAGCTCGGACCCTCACTTTGGTTGGACGTGGCGTAGGGCCCATTACGTTCAAAGTTGGAGACAGTTGGAAACGGCGCCCCTGGCGTATCTGGCAGCGCCGCACCGAAAGCCGCGGTGGATATAAGAAGACAAGCAGCCGCCAGGCCGCCGAGTTTCAAGTCGAGCATCGAAGTTTCCTCGTTCTATTGTCGTTTTATACGAGTCGCCATCGCCTTCCCGAACCACTGCATCGGGCTGGGCTGCGCGGCACACACATCTGCGCTGGCGGTTGTGGGTGCCCGCCTTATCGGCAATACGCACCGCCAAGCACCCTAAATGACCAAACAGTCACGCCGGCAGTCGCTCAAAGGTGCTAAGCGGATGAACGGCATCGCACCGACGAGCGACACCACTCCGCCGTCCGCCGCATCTGCCGCAAGCGCCGTCAATCAATGCGCCTTGGCTCCGCGGCAGCGGCGGGCGTAGAATCGGCGCATCCCTCGCCGTCCATCCCCTGGCGGGTCTCTGAGCACGGGTCAGACCAGCGGCCATCCCGCAATGTCCTGTGGCCCCCGCCGAACGCACGGCCATCTCCCGTTTGCATCCGGTGCAGTCGACGCTCACCATACGAACATCACCTGATTAACCGCAGGAACCGTGTCATGCCCGATTACCGCTCAAAAACCTCCACCCACGGCCGCAATATGGCCGGCGCTCGCGCCCTCTGGCGCGCCACCGGGATGAAGGACGAAGACTTCAAGAAGCCGATCATCGCCATCGCCAACTCCTTTACCCAGTTCGTGCCCGGCCACGTGCACCTGAAGGACATGGGCCAGCTGGTCGCCCGCGAGATCGAGAAACACGGCGGCGTGGCCAAGGAATTCAACACCATCGCGGTCGACGACGGCATCGCCATGGGTCACGACGGCATGCTCTATTCGCTACCAAGCCGCGAGATCATCGCCGACTCCGTCGAATACATGGTCAACGCCCACTGCGCCGACGCCATCGTCTGCATCAGTAACTGCGACAAGATCACCCCCGGCATGCTGCTGGCCTCCTTGCGTCTGAACATCCCGGTGATCTTCGTTTCCGGCGGTCCGATGGAAGCCGGTAAAACCAAGCTGGCCAGCCACGGCCTGGACCTGGTCGACGCCATGGTCATCGCCGCCGATGACAGCGCCTCGGATGAAAAAGTCGCCGAATACGAGCGCAGCGCCTGCCCGACCTGCGGCAGCTGCTCCGGCATGTTTACCGCCAACTCGATGAACTGCCTGATGGAAGCCCTGGGCCTGGCCCTGCCAGGTAACGGTTCGACCCTGGCGACCCACAGCGACCGCGAGCAGCTGTTCCTGCAAGCCGGCCGCACCGCCGTCGAGCTGTGCAAACGCTATTACGGTGAAGGCGACGAGTCGGTGCTGCCGCGCAACATCGCCAACTTCAAGGCGTTCGAAAACGCCATGACCCTGGACATCGCCATGGGCGGTTCGACCAACACCATCCTGCACCTGCTGGCCGCCGCCCAGGAAGGCGAAGTCGATTTCGACCTGCGCGATATCGATCGCCTGTCACGCAAAGTGCCGCAACTGTGCAAGGTCGCGCCGAACATCCAGAAGTACCATATGGAAGACGTGCATCGCGCTGGCGGCATCTTCTCCATCCTCGGCTCGCTGGCTAGAGGCGGCCTGCTGCACACCGACCTGCCGACCGTACACAGCAAGACCATGGCCGAAGCCATCGCCAAGTGGGACATCACCCAGACCGACGATGAAGCCGTGCACACCTTCTTCCGCGCAGGCCCGGCCGGCATCCCGACTCAGACCGCGTTCAGTCAGAGCACCCGCTGGGACACCGTAGATGACGACCGCGAAAACGGCTGCATCCGCAGTGTCGAGCATGCGTATTCGCAAGAAGGCGGCTTGGCCGTGCTCTACGGCAATATCGCCCTCGACGGCTGCGTGGTGAAAACCGCCGGCGTGGATGAATCCATCCATGTCTTCGAAGGCACCGCGAAGATCTTCGAAAGCCAGGACAGCGCCGTGCGCGGCATCCTCGCCGACGAAGTGAAGGAAGGCGATATCGTCATCATTCGCTACGAAGGCCCGAAAGGCGGCCCGGGCATGCAGGAAATGCTCTATCCGACCTCGTACCTGAAATCCAAAGGCCTGGGCAAAGCTTGCGCTCTGCTTACCGACGGGCGTTTCTCCGGCGGCACCTCGGGCCTGTCCATTGGCCACGCCTCGCCGGAAGCGGCGGCGGGCGGCGCCATCGGCCTGGTCAAGGATGGCGACAAGGTGTTGATCGACATCCCTAACCGCACCATCAACCTTCTGGTCAGCGATGAAGAGATCGCCCATCGCCGCCACGAGCAGGACAAGAAAGGTTGGAAGCCGGTTGAAGTGCGCCCACGCAAAGTCACCACCGCACTCAAGGCCTACGCCCTGCTTGCTACTAGCGCCGACAAGGGCGCGGTACGCGACAAGGCCATGCTGGACAAACTGATGCCGTAACACGCATCCGTACAAACAAAAAAGCCCGGCACTGATGCCGGGCTTTTTTGCTTTCTGGATTCGACGAACGCTAACTCACGCCCATATAACGCCCGGCACGGTGATTGATCGCCAGCACCATATTCAGCGCCAACGCACCGAGGATCGACAACGCCACCTTGTCCAGCGGCACAACCATGACCGCGCCCAGCACGATCAGCACATCAATGCCCATCTGCACCTTGCCGGCACGCAGGCCGAAGCGCTCCTGCAGGTACAGCGCGAGGATATTCACCCCGCCGAGGCTGGCGCGGTGACGGAACAGCATCAGCAAACCCAGACCCATGGCGAAACCACCGAACAACGCGGCATAGACCACGTTGAGGTGGGTGAAGCCAATCCAGTGGGGCGTCAACTCCGCCAGCAGCGAGACCATCCCTACCGCGCAGAAGGTGCGCAGGGTAAAAGGCCAACCCATGCGCCAGATGGCCAGGGCATAGAACGGCAGGTTGATCAGAAAGAACACCAGACCGAAGGGCCAACCGAGCAGGTACTTCATCAGAAAGGCCAAACCCACGGTGCCACCAGTCAGCAAACCGGCCTGGCTGTAGAGGGTGATCCCCAGCGCCACCATGGCCGTACCCAGCAGCAACGCCAGACCGTCTTCCCAGAGCGGGTGGCGAATAAAGATCGCGGCAATACGATCCGGTTCGGCGTGATCGGTATCAGCGTCATGCATGGGGAACAACCTGTAGAGGCAAATGGCAATAGACAGCGTAGCGGCCAGCAAGGCATCGCTTGGCATGGGTTAACGCAACACAACGACGACGCGCAGCGTGGCACGCCAAAGCGGCGCCCACCCTGGCGGAGATCAATGCAGCACTGAAAAGCTCAGCCCGAACGGGCTATTTGCGGTTCCACACCTCGAACACGTAGCCCGGCGTTTCCAGGCCTTCCGTGTGTTCAATGGCCGAAGACAGATGCCAATCAGCCTCGGCCACTTCGGGGAAAAAGGCATCGCCTTGGGGGCTGATGCCGACGCGGGTCAGGTACAGACGCTCGGCCTGGGCCAGACCCAACTCGTACAGCTGCGCACCGCCGATCAGCATCAGCTCTTCCGCATCTTCCTCGCGCGCCCAGATCTCGGCACGCTCCAGTGCGGCGTCGAGACTGGCGAACACTTCCGCACCTTCCAGCTGCAAACCGGGCTGACGGCTGACTACCAGGTTAAGCCGGCCCGGTAAGGGGCGACCGAGGGAATCCCAGGTCTTGCGACCCATGATGATCGGCTTGCCCAGGGTCAGCGCCTTGAAGTGCTTGAGGTCCGCCGGCAAGTGCCAGGGCAGTTGGTTATCGCGGCCGATCACGCGGTTTTCCGCGAGGGCGGCGATCATGCAGAGAGGCAGGGAATTTTTCATAGGCGCGAGAATACCGTCTGCGTGGCGATCATTGAAGCCTTCCCTCAGAACCGGTTCAGTGCGCTTAACCATCCTGGCGCTTACCCACCACGCGGTTGCGCCCCTGCTCCTTGGCCAGGTAGAGCGCGACATCCGCCAAACGCAACGCATCGCTCAGGCTCTGATGCGGCTGCGCGGTGACGTAGGCCATACCGATGCTCAACGTGACCACACTGGCGGCATCTGAATGAGCATGCGTTAGGCCTAGGGCTTCGATGGCGCCGCGGATGTCCTGCAGAATCGCCAGCAACTGCGCCTCATCCAGGCCATACCAGATGCCGACAAACTCCTCGCCGCCATAACGCGCCGCGCAATCCAGCGGCCGCCGGGCATGCTCACCGATCACTCGAGCAACCTGGCGCAAGGCCTCATCGCCGGCGGCGTGGCCATAGTGGTCGTTGTAACGTTTGAAGAAGTCCACATCCATCATCACCACGCCCAGGGTCTGCTTTTCCCGTTGCGCCTGGCGCCAACTGCGCTCGGCACGTTCGGTAAAGGCGCGGCGATTGAGCAGCCCGGTGAGGAAGTCCTTCTCGGCCAGGTCCTGCAGCAAACCATGAGCGAGGAAATTCTGTCGCGTGGCATATTCCAGGGAATAGCAGCCCACCGAGCCGATGATATTGGCCAGGGCCAAGAACAAGGCATTATTGAGCAGTGTCTCGCCCGCCAGACCGACGCTTAATTCCACAGCCAGATAAACAACAAAGGTCAGCCAGCCGCACAACACGGCGGTGGCAAAGCGCAGGCCCGTGAGGAAGTAGAAGAACACCGTGACCAGGATGATGCCCTCGTAGGGCAAAGCGAAACCGTGATAGCGGGCAAGACCGATGATGCCCGCCACTGCCAGCCCGGAGAGCAACGCCACAATGCCGCCGATCAGCTGCAGGTGATCACGTAAGCCCGGTCGATAGGTGGCCAGCCAGGCCAACAGCAGCATCGGCTGAATCACTCCGAGGCGCAGGGCGAGTATCCGACCGCGCAGTGGGTCCGGCAGGTTGATCGCATCCAGCAGCACGAACAGCAGCGCCAGCAGCGTGGCCACCAGCAATGACCAACGCATACGCCGCAGGAACACATTGGCGTGATAGCGCTTGAACGCCTGCTCCAGTTCATCGTCAAAACTCAGCGCGCGAAAGCCCTGCTGATGCTGACGCAGGTACGGCGAATCCTGATTGACCCACTCCAGGTGCGGTAACTTCACGATGGCACTCGCTTTTTATTGTTATGCGTTCAGAAGCTGCTGACCGAGGCATTCGGCCACCCACTGCCATCAGCCTAGCTGGACTGGCCAGCGGAGTACACGCGTGCGCCGCTGTGCCATGTGCCGGCCGCTGCGGTTATGCTCTGGCTTCTATTCGTTTATGGAACACCGCGTGAATCCACTCGACCAGCCCACGCCCAGCCACCTGCAACGCCTCTGGCTCAGTGAAACCATCCGCCTGCGCGAGGAACATACCGGCCCGCTGGAAGACAGCGAAGCCAACCGCCGCGCCCAGGCCCAGGGTGGTGCTCTCAGCGAACGCGTCCAGGCCCGCGCCTGGCTGCTTGCCGAACGCGACGGCCAGGTGCAGGCACTGCGGCACTGGCTACAGGGCGCGCGTCTGGCTGCATTGCTGCTGGTACTGCTGGCCATCCTTAGCGGCAGTGGTCTGGCGGTGGCGGCGCTGGGCGATGGTTTACGCCCGGTCAATGTGTTCTGGGCCCTGGGCAGCCTGCTCGGGCTGAATCTCCTCCTGCTGCTGGGTTGGGCGCTGGGCCTGCTGCTAAGTCGTGACAGCGCGGGTGCCCTCGGCCACCTATGGCTATGGCTGAGCGCCAAACTCGCCCGCGATGCCCAGGCGGCGCAACTGGCACCCGCCCTGCTGCTGATGTTGCAACGCCAGCGCCTCAGCCGCTGGGGCCTCGGCGTGCTGGTGCAGGGCTTCTGGCTGCTGACCCTGCTTACCGCGCTGCTGACCTTGCTGGCGCTGTTAGCCACCCGCCGTTACGGCTTTGTCTGGGAAAGCACCCTGCTCGGCGGCGACAGCTTTATCGCCATGACCCAGGCCATCGGCAGCCTGCCCGCGCTCCTTGGCTTCAGCCTGCCGGATGCCGAGCTGATCCGCGCCAGCGGCGAAAGTGCCCTGGCCAACGAAAGCGCGCGGCTAAGCTGGGCCGGCTGGCTGGTGGGGGTGCTGGTGGTTTACGGCGTGCTACCGCGCCTGGGCTTGCTGCTGCTTTGCCTGTGGCGCTGGCGCAGAGGTTGCGCCACGCTGAGCCTGGACCTCAGCCTGCCTGGCTACAGCCTGCTGCGCGAACGCCTGCAACCGAGCAGCGAACGCCTCGGCGTGTGCGATGCCGCGCCAGCGCAGCTGCATCAACCTCAGACTGGCAGTCACGTAGCAGAAAGCCAGGGCGCGCTGCTGGTGGCGATCGAACTGGACCCGCAACGCAGCTGGCCACCCGCTTTGCCCAAGGGCATCGGCGATGCCGGGGTGATCGACAGCCGCGAACAACGCAACCAGCTGCTCGACCAGCTCAACCGCTTCCCGCCAGCGCGCCTGCTGATTGCCTGCGACCCACGCCGCTCGCCGGATCGCGGCAGCCTGGCACTGCTCGGTGAACTGGCGCGCACGGCCAGCGCCACGCGCATCTGGCTGCTGCCCCCGCCGCCCGGCGAAGCACTGGACAGCGCTCGCCTGGGCGACTGGCACCGCGCGCTGGAACAACTGCAGCTTAGCTATAGCGACAGCGCACCGTTCAGCTGGCTGGAGCATGGCCATGACTGACATCGATCAATGCGGACTATGCGACCTGGGTAGGGTGGATGCCTTTTTCATCCACCATCGTGGTTGGTGGATGGATAAAGCATCATCCACCCTACGGAGCCTACGATGAGCCATCCACTGAAACTCGCCGTGGTCGGCCACACCAATGTCGGCAAGACCTCGCTGCTGCGCACCCTGACCCGCGACGTCGGCTTCGGCGAGGTATCCCATCGCCCCAGCACCACCCGCCACGTCGAAGGCGCACGGCTGTCGGTGGACGGCGAGTCGCTGCTGGAGCTGTACGACACTCCCGGCCTGGAAGACGCCATCGCCCTGCTGGATTACCTGGAACGCCTGGACCGCCCCGGTGAACGCCTTGATGGCCCGGCGCGGCTGACGCGCTTTCTCGACGGCAGCGAGGCGCGCCAGCGCTTTGAGCAGGAGGCCAAGGTGCTGCGCCAACTGCTGACGTCCGACGCAGGGCTCTACGTGATCGACGCCCGCGAACCGGTGCTGGCCAAATACCGGGATGAGCTGGCGGTGCTCAACATGTGTGGTCGGCCGCTGTTGCCGGTGCTGAATTTCGTCTCCGGCAGCAACCATCGCGAAAGCGAATGGCGTAACGCACTGGCGCGCCAGGGTCTGCATGCCCTGGTTTGTTTTGACAGCGTGGCGCCGCCGCTGGATGGCGAACGGCGCCTATACGACAGCCTGGCGCTATTGCAGGAAAAGGCTCGACCACAACTGCAAAGGCTGATCGACGACCACCTGGCGCAACGCCAAGTGCGCAAAAGCAGCGGCGCGCGGCTGATCGCCGAATTGCTGCTGGACTGCGCCGCTTGCCGCCGTAGCGTGGCGACCGAGCCGGCGCTCGAACAGGCGGCGATCCGCGAGCTGCGCGACGCCGTCCGCCAACGCGAACAGCGCTGCGTCGAAGCGCTGCTGCGTCTGTATGCGTTCCGTAAGGACGACGCCAAGACCGCCGAGCTGCCGTTGCTCGATGGCCGCTGGGGCGACGACCTGTTCAACCCGGAAACCCTCAAACAGCTGGGCATTAATATCGGCGGCGGTATGGCCGCTGGCGCGGCCACCGGAGTCGGCGTCGATCTGCTGGTCGGCGGTATCACCCTCGGCGCCGCGGCCGTCGCGGGCGCACTGCTGGGCGGCGGCGCACAAACCCTGCGCGGCTACGGCGCGCGCCTGAAAGATAAACTCAGGGGCCAACGCGAACTGACGGTCGACGACGCCGTGCTTCGCCTGCTCGCCTTGCGTCAGCAGTTATTGCTGCAAGCGCTAGAAGCCCGCGGCCATGCCGCGGTAACAGCGATCACCCTGGCGATGCCCGAGGACAATACTTGGCGCCAGGGCCAGTTGCCCGAGGCGCTACGAAAAGCCCGCGCCCATCCCGAATGGTCGTCGCTTAACCTGCGTGCGCAGTTGCAACAGGCCGAACGCCAGGAACAGATCGACAGCCTGAGCAACGAGCTGCACATACCAACTCAGGGCTTACCCAGATAAAGCTCCAGGACCTCGTGCCAATCATCGCTCCCGGTGACGCGCAGTAGCTCGAGGTTAAGCCGCTCCCGGTAGGGGCTGCCAGCGGCCAGGGCGAAAGCGTATGACTGGTTCTCGAAGGTGCCTGGCAGCAAGCGCAAGCCGCCCTGGCCCAGCTCGCTGTTGCGGTACTGCATGATCGGCAAATCGTAGACCACCGCATCGGCCTCGCCCTGCTGCACCGCGCGCATCGCTTCGAGCAGGTTGGGGTAGTCGCTGTGGCGGATACGCTGGCTTTCCAGGTAGTGGCCGCTGGCGGTTTTGTCGATGGTCGCGACATGAGCGCGGCGCAGGTCGTCCGGGCCCTGGATGCCGCCTTGCAGATTGCCTACGGTCAGGGCGCTGGCAACGGCCGCGGTGAAGGTCGAGACCATGACCAGGCCGGCGAACATCCAGACCAGCGCGATCAAGCGCCCGCCGAGGGTGACCGGCGCCTTGTCACCGTAGCCGACGGTGGTCATGGTCACCGCCGCCCACCAGAAACTGGACCCCAGACCCTGCACCGGCGTGCCACCAAACTGCTGCTGATTGCTCCGCCGCTCGAACAGCCAGAGCAGACCGCCTACCACTAGCATCAGCGCGGCCAACCCCAGCACCAGGCTAAGGAACTGCCAGGACACCAAGCCCTTGACCGCAGCCCAACCGCTGCCGTCGCCACCTAGCGGCACGCCGATGGCCAGGCCGGTGCGATAAAACGGGTGCGTGAAGTCGAAGCGTTCCTCGCGCGCCGCGGTCATGGTCAGGGCGCCGGCCACCACATCCAGCTCGCCGGCTTCCAGGCTCGGCAGCAGGCGGCCGAAAGGCATCGCCTTGAATTCGTAGCGGTAACCGGCCTGCTCGGCGACGTTTTTCCATAGGTCGATGCTGATGCCGCGCCAACTGCCGTCCGGTTCATGGATCACAAACGGTGGCACCTCGCTAATTCCCACGCGCAATAGCGGCGCTTCCGTTTCCGCCGCTGCGGCGTTGCAGCTTAGTAAACCCAGCAATAGAACGATCAGAATCCTCGACACACGCATGCTCCTTCCCCACAGACAGACCGCCAGCGGCCTGCGCAGTTGGTTAGTTAATCCAGTTCGGATGACCTGTTCATGGGCTCAACGAGCGCCACGCAACCAGCCACACCGGCCCCAGGGTAACAAACCCCTGGTCGGTCTTGCGCGCGGGAGGGAGATGGCGCCTTGGCAAGGCGCCGAAAAACTGCAGGACGCTTAGACCGCCACAGGCGCGCTGATGTGCGGATGCGCCTGGTAGCCAACCAGCTCGAAGTCGTCGAACTTGAACGCCAGCAGGTCCTTCACTTCCGGGTTGAGCTTCATCACCGGCAGCGGCAGCGGCTCGCGACTCAGCTGCAGGTCGGTCTGTTCGATATGGTTGGCATACAGGTGGCAGTCGCCGCCGGTCCAGATGAAGTCCCCCGGTTGCAGGCCGCAGACCTGGGCGACCATCAGGGTCAGCAAGGCGTAGCTGGCGATGTTGAACGGCACACCCAAAAATATGTCCGCCGAGCGTTGATACAGCTGGCAGCTCAGCTTGCCGTCGGCGACATAGAACTGGAATAGCGCGTGGCATGGCGGCAGGGCCATTTGCTCGACCAGCGCCGGATTCCAGGCGGAGACGATCAGCCGGCGCGAGTCCGGGTTCTTCTTGATCATCTCGATCAACTTGCTGATCTGGTCGATCGACTCACCGTTCGGTGCCGGCCAGCTGCGCCACTGGTAGCCGTATACCGGGCCGAGGTCGCCGTTTTCGTCGGCCCACTCGTCCCAGATGCGCACGCCGTTGTCCTTCAGGTACTTGATATTGGTGTCGCCCTGAAGAAACCACAGCAGCTCGTGAATGATCGATTTCAGGTGGCACTTCTTGGTGGTCACCAGCGGAAAGCCGTCAGCCAGATTGAAGCGCATCTGATGAGCAAAAATGCTGTAGGTGCCGGTACCGGTGCGGTCACTTTTGAAGGTGCCGGTCTCACGCACCAGCCGCATCAGGTCGAGGTACTGTTTCATTGCACGGCCTCCTGTGCCGCTTGGCGTTTGTAGGCATAGGCGATCAGGCCCAGGCCGCCGAGCACCATCGGTACGCAGAGCACCTGGCCCATGGTCAGCCAGCCGCCCGCTAGGTAGCCGAGCTGGGCATCCGGCACGCGGACGAATTCGACGATAAAGCGGAAGATCCCGTAGCACACCGCGAACATGCCGGACACCGCCATGGTCGGCCGCGGTTTACGCGAGTAGAACCAGAGGATGGTGAACAGCGCCACGCCTTCCAGGGCGAACTGGTACAGCTGCGAGGGATGGCGCGCCAGTTGTTGCGGGTCGGTGGGGAAGATCATCGCCCAGGGCACGTCGGTGGCCTTGCCCCACAGCTCAGCGTTGATGAAGTTGCCGATCCGCCCAGCAGCCAGGCCGATCGGCACCAGCGGTGCAATAAAATCCATCAGCTCGAAGAAGCTCTTGTTGTTGCGCTTGCCGAACCACCAGGTGGCCAGCATCACGCCGATCAGCCCGCCGTGGAATGACATGCCGCCTTCCCAGATACGCAGCATGCGCACCGGCTCGGCGATATAGGCCGCCAGATCGTAGAACAGCACATAACCCAGACGACCACCGAGGATCACGCCCATGGCGACCCAGAACACCAGGTCGGAGAGCTTCTCCTTGTTCCAGCTTGGCGCGAAGGTGTTGACCCGGCGCGAGGCCAGCCACCAGGCACCGCCGATGCCGATCAGGTACATCAGGCCGTACCAATGGATTTTCAGCGGGCCGAGGGCCAGTGCAACCGGGTCGATCTGCGGGTAAGGCAGCATCAAAAACTCCTTAGATCAGGAAACTTAAGCCCACGCTAAACAGCAGCAGGGCAAACAGACGCTTGAGCAGGCGCGGCGACAGCTTGTGTGCCAGGCGTGCGCCGACACGGGCAAAGTACATGCTGGGGATGGCAATACCGACCAGCGCCGGCAGGTAGACAAAGCCCAGGCTCCACTCCGGCAGCGCTGGTTTATCCCAGCCCAGCCAGATAAAGCTCAGGGCACTGGCTATCGCAATCGGCAGGCCACAGGCAGACGAGGTGGCCACCGCCTGCTGCATCGCTACGCTGCGCCAGGTCAGGAACGGCACGGTGAGCGAACCGCCGCCAATCCCGAAAATTGCCGAGGCCCAGCCAATCACGCCACCGGCCAGGGTCAGTGCCGGCTTGCCTGGGACCGTGCGACTGGCTTTGGGTTTCAGCTCTAGGGCCATTTGCACCGCGATGATGATCGCAAATACACCGATGATCTTCTGCAGCAGCGGCCCCTGTATCGCGGCGGCGGTCATCGCGCCAAGCCCCGCGCCGAGCAGAATACCCAGGGTCATCCAGGCAAATACCGGCCACAACACGGCACCCTTACGCTGATGCTCAATTACAGAATTGATTGACGTGAAGATGATGGTCGCCAACGAAGTGCCTACCGCAAGGTGCGTCAGAATCATCGGATCAAAGCCCTGTGCGGCAAAACTCAGCACCAACACCGGCACGATGATAATGCCGCCGCCTACGCCAAATAACCCGGCAAGCGTTCCAGCTGCAGCCCCCAAGACCAAATACAGCAGCAGTTCCATCAGCACCCCCGCAAACAATCCGGCATGGTAACGGATGCACAGGGCCGGACTCTACTTTGGGCGATGGATGTCAGCCCTGGCTTTGCGTAAAGTGCCTTCCATCGCCTGTGGAATAGACCAACATGCGCCCGACCCTGTACCTGAAACTGAGCTGTAACCGGATGCACCTCACGCATCTGCAAAGTGGTCATACGCTGCACCTGCAGGCTGATCCGGCGTTCAGCAACCAGCGCCTGCTGGTGGCAGATTTTGCCGCGGCGCAGCAACTGCTGCAGCGCGGCATTGAGGAAATCCTACCCAAGCGTTTTCTGCGCCTGAGCCGCCCGCCACAACTGCTGATTCAACCGCTGGAGCGCCTGGAAGGCGGCCTGTCGCAGGTCGAAGAGCGCATTCTGCTGGAACTCGGCCTGGGCTGCGGCGCGCGCAAGGTGCGCCTGCACCTGGGCAACGAGCTGGACAACGCCGGCGTGCTGGCGAAGTTAAGGAGCTAATCCATGTGTCTGATTGTCCTGGCCTGGCGACCGGGCCATGCCCAGCCACTGTTGCTGGCAGCCAACCGCGATGAGTTCTATGAACGCCCCAGCCAGCCCCTGGCCGAATGGCCTGATGTGCCGGGGGTGATTGCCGGGCGCGACCTGCAAGCCGGAGGCACCTGGCTAGGTGTCGGCCCTAGCGGACGCTTTGCCGCCCTGACCAATATTCGCGATCCCGGCCAGGCTCAAGGCAGCCGCTCACGGGGTGAGCTGCCGGTGGCCTTTCTCACCAGTAACCACAGCGTCGAAGATTTTCTGCATGAGCTGCACGAGCAGCGCCGCCACTACAGCGGTTTCAATCTTCTGCTCGGTGATAGCCAACAGCTCTGGCACTTCAACTCCCTGACAGGGCGCGCCAGGCCGCTGGCAGAAGGCGTACACGGCCTGTCGAATGCTGACCTGGACACGCCCTGGCCCAAGCTGGAGCGGGCCAAGCAGGCACTGCAAAATGGCCTGCATGAGCCACACCCACAGATGCTGCTCAAACTGCTGGCCGACCCCACCCGAGCGACGGACGCCGAGCTGCCACAAACCGGCATCGGCCTCACCGGCGAACGCCTGCTCTCCAGCATATTTATTGCCAGCGTCACCTACGGCACGCGCGCCAGCACTGCGTTGATCGTCAATGCTGACGGAAGCCGCGTGGTGGCCGAACGCACGTTCGGCAGCCATGGTCGCTGTTTAGGTGAGGTTGTGCTGACTTGCTGATGCAGAGATCAGCAAGTCTCACGCCTGGATATCCGACGCCGGATTGATCATGCGACCCAGGCCGAGGTTGCGCAGGGCCAGTTGCAGGGTGCTGTGAATCACCTGCGGGTTGTCGATTCCCATCACCTGGCCGAGCAACTCCTGGGCTTTGCCCATGCTGATCTGGCGTAGCAGCCATTTCACCTTGGGCAGGTTGGTGGCGTTCATCGACAGGCCATCGAAACCCATAGCCATCAACAACACCGCGCACGCCGGGTCACCGGCCATCTCACCGCAGATACTCACCGGCTTGCCTTCGGCATGGGCGCCGGCCACCACCAGGCGCAGCGCCTGCAACACCGCCGGATGGAGGAAGTCGTATAGGTCGGCGACGCGCGGGTTGTTACGGTCCACGGCCAATAGATATTGGGTCAAGTCATTCGAGCCGACCGAGAGGAAGTCCACCTGCCGCGCCAGCTCACGCACCTGATAGACCGCCGCTGGAATCTCGATCATCACGCCGACCGGTGGCAGCGGCACATCGGTGCCTTCGTCGCGCACCTCGCCCCAGGCGCGATGAATCAGGTGCAGCGCTTCTTCCAGCTCCTGAATGCCGGAAATCATCGGCAGCAGGATGCGCAGATTATTCAGCCCTTCACTGGCTTTGAGCATGGCGCGGGTCTGCACCAGGAAGATTTCCGGGTGGTCGAGGGTAACGCGGATGCCGCGCCAGCCGAGGAAGGGGTTATCTTCCTTGATCGGGAAATAGCTCAGCGCCTTGTCGCCACCGATATCCAGGCTGCGCATGGTCACCGGCAGCGGATGGAAGGCGGCCAGCTGCTCGCGATAAATCGCCAGCTGCTCCTTCTCGCTAGGGAAACGCTCCTTGATCATAAACGGCACTTCGGTGCGATACAGGCCAACGCCTTCGGCGCCGCGCTCCTGGGCACGTTTTACATCGGCAAGTAGACCGGTGTTAACCCACAACGGCATACGGTGGCCATCGAGGGTTTCGCAGGGCAAGGCACGCAGCGCGTCGAGGCCCTGGGCCAGCTGGCGCTCTTCCTCGACCACTTCGGCGTATTGCTTGCGCAACACGTCGCTGGGGTTGGTGAAGACCTCACCGTGGTAACCGTCGACGATCAGCTGAATGCCATCGATTTTCGAATACGGCAGATCGACGACGCCCATCACCGTGGGAATACCCATGGCGCGCGCGAAGATCGCCACATGCGAGTTGCCCGAACCCTGCACCGACACCAAACCGACCAGCTTGCCTTCCGGCACTTCGCCAAGCATCGCCGGCGACAGCTCTTCGCTGACCAGAATGCAGTTGTCCGGGTAGACCAGCGTCTGCTGACGCGCCTGCTGCAGATAGGCCAGCAGACGCCGGCCGAGGTCTTTAACGTCACTGGCGCGCTCGCGCAGGTAGGCGTCGTCCATCAGTTCGAAACGATTGATGTGCTCGCCAATCACCTGGCGTAATGCGCCCTGGGCCCACTGGCCGGTGCGGATGACCTTGACCACCTCGTTACCCAAGGCGGCGTCTTCCAGCATCATCAGGTAGACGTCGAACAGCGCGCGCTCTTCCGGGCGCAGCTGGGTGGCCATCTTCGCCGACAGCGCGCGCATGTCGGAGCGCACGCCTTCCAGGGCGTTATTGAACAGGGTCAGCTCGGCGGCGATGTCGTCGACGGTCTTATCCGGCACCACCTCGAGGTCGGCCGGCGGCAACACCACCACCGCCGTGCCCACGGCCGCGCCGGGCGAGCCTGGCACGCCGACGAATTTGGCTTCCTGAATGCCCTTGCCCTGACGACCCAGGCCGCGAATCGAGCCTGTGGCCTCAGCGTGAGCAATAACCCCGGCGAGCTGCGCGCTCATGGTTACCAGAAAGGCTTCTTCGCCCTCGTCGAACTGCCGCTGTTCTTTCTGCTGGATGACCAATACACCCATCACCTTACGGTGGTGAATGATCGGCGCACCAAGGAATGAGGCGTAACGCTCCTCACCGGTTTCGGCAAAGTAGCGGTAGCGCGGGTGTTCGGAGGCGTGTTCGAGGTTAAGCGGTTCTTCGCGGGTGCCGACCAGGCCGACCAAGCCCTCATTAGGGGCCATGCTGACCTTGCCGATGGCTTTCTTGTTCAAGCCCTCGGTGGCCATCAGCACGAAGCGGTTGCTTTCCGGGTCGAGTAGATAGACCGAGCAGACCTGACTGCCCATGGCCGCGCGTACCCGCTGCACGATAATGCCCAGCGCCGCCTTGAGGTCCTTGGCGGCATTTACTTCCTGGACAATCTTGCGCAGCGTATTGAGCATGCTTGGCTCTAGCCTGTGTCAGTCCCGCGCCAAGAGGCGCGGAGCGAGTTCCTTGAGGGCGCGACGGTATACCTCGCGCTTGAATGTCACCACCTGGCCCAGCGGGTACCAGTAACTGACCCAGCGCCAGCCATCAA
The DNA here is from genome assembly GCF_963970955.1 of Pseudomonas sp. EA_35y_Pfl2_R111. Classification (NCBI taxonomy): domain Bacteria; kingdom Pseudomonadati; phylum Pseudomonadota; class Gammaproteobacteria; order Pseudomonadales; family Pseudomonadaceae; genus Pseudomonas; species Pseudomonas sp. EA_35y_Pfl2_R111. The sequence continues at coordinate 1,613,943 of NZ_CAXAOM010000001.1, forward strand.
ACTCCGGCTTGCCGGTCAGGTCCATGCGCACCCGATCTTCTGTTCCGGTCAAACGCAGGAGAAACCACTTCTGCTTTTGCCCGATACACAGCGGTTGACTGTGCGTGCGCACCAGGCGTTGAGGCAGACGATAACGCAACCAGCCCCGGGTGCAGGCGAGAATTTTCACATCCTGCTGTTCCAGGCCTACTTCTTCATTCAATTCGCGGTACAGCGCTTCTTCCGGCGTCTCATGGTCATTGATCCCGCCTTGCGGGAACTGCCAAGCGTCCTGGTTTATCCGACGCGCCCACAGCACCTGGCCGACATCATTGGTCAGAATGATGCCGACATTCGGGCGAAAACCATCAGGATCGATCACGGCGCACAACCTCGTAAACGCATGTTTCGGCATTGTTCCACAAAGGCCGCGGCAGCAGCAACGCGAGCGGGGCGCGTAATAGGAATGACCTATAAAAGCCGTTATCCTCAGCGCCCTCAGACTCTTGCGATGATAGGTGCCCCGTGCGTTTGGCTTTATTCGATCTCGACAACACCCTGCTCGGCGGCGACAGCGACCACGCCTGGGGCGATTACCTGTGTGAGCGCGGCATTCTCGACGGCATCGCCTACAAGGCGCGCAACGATGCCTTCTACCAGGATTACCTGGCCGGTCACCTGAATATCACCGACTACCTGAATTTCAGCCTGGAAATTCTCGGCCGCACGGAAATGGCCCAGCTTGCGCAGTGGCACGGCGAATTTATGCGTGATTGCGTCGAGCCAATCATCCTCGCTAAAGGCGAAGCGCTGCTGGCCGAGCACCGCGAAGCTGGCGATAAGCTGCTGATCATCACCGCCACTAATCGCTTCGTCACCGCGCCAATTGCCGCGCGCCTGGGCGTCGATACTCTGCTAGCCACCGAATGCGAAATGGCAGATGGCCGCTACACCGGCCGCACGACCGATGTGCCGTGCTTTAAGGAAGGCAAGGTCACCCGCCTGAATCGCTGGCTCGGCGAAAATGGCCTGAGCCTGGCCGATAGCAGCTTCTACAGCGACTCAATGAATGATCTGCCGCTGCTGGAACAGGTTGCCCGCCCCTTCGCCGTCGACCCCGACCCGAAGCTGCGCGCCGAAGCAGAAAAACGCGGCTGGCCGGTGATCTCACTGCGCTAACCCTCCCGCAAATAAAAACGCCGCCTGATCAGGCGGCGTTTTTATTTGGCGTTGCGTTAAGAGTCTGATTAGGCCGGCTTGGCCCCCATCAGCCCCATAATCACGAGCAACAGCAACAGGATCAGTCCGGCATATGCCGCGCAGAAGCGCAGCAGACTAACCGGTGCAGGGCTGTCGCCCAAGGCCTGCCATGCCGCCAGACGACCATTGAGCAGCAGGCCGAACAACACCAGCACGCCGAATAGCACGCTACTGGCGAGCAACCAGGTCTGCCCCAGCGGGAAGCCCGCCAGATTCACCAGCCACCAGCCGCTGATCGGCAGGCTCAACGCCAACAAGCCGAATACCGGCAAGCTGATCAACCGGGTGCGTTTGAGCTTGCGCTGTAGCACAGCGCTATCACCACCGCGCGCCGCCTTCCACAACATAAATACATGGGCCAGCACGCCCAGCAGTAACAGCACGCCTGGTGCGCTGTGGAGAATTTTCAGCAGTGGGTAGTGTTCCATCGATTCAGCTCCTGCCGATCAAAATTTGTTCAAAGTCTCGCGAGCTAGAGTCCTGCAAGGCAAAAACAGGCGAGGAAGCGGAGTGTACTGTTGTACATGAGCATTCCGAGCCTGTTTTTTTAACGCGGCAGGGCCGACGCGCAGCAGATTTTGAATAGATTTTTAGCCAAGAAAGAGTTTGTACGCCGGGTTATCGCTCTCATCCCAATAGGGATAGCCGATCGCCTCCAACGCCGCAGGCACCAGGTGACGCTCCGCCTGCGGCACTTGCAGGCCCGCCACCACGCGACCATCGGCCGCGCCGTGGTTGCGGTAGTGGAACATCGAGATATTCCAGCGCCCACCCAATTTCTGTAAGAAATTGAACAGCGCGCCCGGCCGCTCAGGAAACTCGAAACGGTAGACGCATTCATCCGGCACCGCTGCGGCATGACCACCGACCATATGACGGATATGCAGCTTGGCCAGTTCGTTCTCGGTCAGGTCCAGCACCGGAAAGCCCTGCTCACGCAGACCCTGTACCAGTAACGCACGCGGGTCGTTTTCCGGGTGGGTCTGCACGCCAACGAAGATGTGCGCTTCCTTATCCTCGTGGTAGCGGTAATTGAATTCGGTGATCTGCCGCTTGCCGATGGCCTCGCAGAACGCCTTGAAGCTGCCCGGCTGCTCGGGAATGGTCACAGCGATGATCGCTTCACGCTTCTCGCCCAGCTCGGCGCGCTCGGCGACGTGGCGCAGGCGGTCGAAGTTGACGTTGGCACCGGAATCGATGCCTACCAGCACCTGGCCGCTGCAGCCTTCGCGCTCGACGTATTTCTTGATCCCGGTCACGCTTAGCGCGCCGGCCGGCTCGGTGATCGAGCGGGTGTCGTCGTAGATGTCCTTGATCGCCGCGCAGATTTCGTCGGTGCTGACGGTGATCACCTCGTCGACATAGTCCTTGCACACAGCAAAGGTGTGCTCGCCGATTTGCGCCACCGCCACGCCATCGGCAAACAAGCCCACCTGCGGCAATACCACACGCTCACCAGCGGCCATGGCGGCTTGCAGGCAATTGGAGTCGTCCGGTTCGACACCGATGATCTTGATTTCCGGACGCAGGTATTTCACATAAGCCGCGATCCCGGCGATCAGGCCACCGCCGCCCACCGGTACGAAGATCGCATCGAGCTGACCCGGCTGCTGACGGAGGATTTCCATCGCCACCGTGCCCTGCCCTGCAATGGTGTGCGGGTCATCGTAGGGATGGATATAGATGTAGCCCTTCTCGTCGACCAGCTTCAGCGAATAGGCCAGCGCTTCGGGAAAGCTGTCGCCGTGCAACACCACCTTGCCGCCGCGCGAGCGCACGCCTTGCACCTTGATCTCCGGGGTGGTCTTGGGCATCACGATTGTGGCCTTGACCCCAAGCACCTTGGCCGCCAGCGCCAGGCCTTGGGCATGGTTGCCGGCCGAGGCGGTGACCACGCCACGCGCCTGTTCCTCGGCTGAGAGCTGCGCCAGCTTGTTGTAGGCGCCGCGAATCTTGAACGAGTACACCGGCTGCAGGTCTTCACGCTTAAGCAGAATTTGGTTGCCCAGGCGCTCGGAAAGCTGGTTGGCGGCTTGCAGCGGGGTTTCCACCGCCACGTCATAAACGCGCGAGGTGAGGATCTTCTTGACGTACTGTTCGAGCATGGCGGGCATCGCAGGCGGCTTTTCAGAGAGTCAGCGAGTCTACCCCAGCGTTGCGCCAATCGACCACACAAGCAGACCACGCGAGAGCTGCTGCGCTCGGTGATGCGGACTGAAAGGCAGGGTTTTAACGTCGCCGGCCCAGCCGCGCTATAATTCGCGCCTTTCCTCACTCCCACGCCAGGCCCCATGATGAACCAGGATCAACTCAAGCAAGCCGTCGCCCAGGCTGCCGTCGACTTTATTCTTCCCAAACTCGACGCCAAGAGTGTGATCGGAGTCGGCACCGGCTCCACCGCCAACTGCTTTATCGACGCCCTGGCCAAGCACAAAATGGAATTCGACGGCGCCGTCGCCAGCTCCGAAGCCACCGCCGCACGCCTCAAGGGCCACGGTATTCCGGTGTATGAGCTGAACACCGTCAGCGACCTAGAATTCTATGTCGATGGCGCCGACGAGAGCGATGAGCACCTCAACCTGATTAAGGGCGGCGGCGCAGCCCTGACCCGCGAGAAGATTGTTGCGGCTGTGGCGCAGACCTTTATCTGCATCGCCGACGCCAGCAAGCTGGTACCGGTACTGGGGGCCTTCCCACTGCCCGTGGAAGTGATTCCCATGGCGCGCAGCCATGTAGCTCGCCAACTGGTCAAACTCGGTGGCGACCCGGTGTACCGCGAAGGCGTGGTGACCGACAACGGCAATATCATCCTCGACGTCTTCAACCTGTCGATCACCAATCCGGCCGAGCTGGAAAGCCAGATCAACGCCATCGTCGGCGTGGTCACCAACGGCCTGTTCGCCGCCCGCCCGGCCGACCTGTTGTTGCTTGGCACCGCTGAAGGCGTAAAAACTCTCACGCGTGCTTGAGGTCTAGGGCGGCGGAAGCTGGCAGCTGCGCAAAAATGGACCAAGTCGGCAGACAGTTCACGCCCACGGCGTCATGCTGCTGAGATTGCTTAGTTTTCAGGATCATCAGGGAGCTTTATGTCCGCATTCGCCTCGTCCGCCCATGATCGCCAGCTCGACCTTGGCGACCTGTTGCGTGAGCTGGTCGCCCAGGGCCGGACCAATCAGGACAATGCCGAACAATGCCTGGCGATCCGCCGCAGCGCCGTAAACAATAAGCAGCACCCGCTGGAATTTCTTGCTGCCCAGCAACTCGATGACTTGAAAAACCCAGGCAAGAAACTTGACCTTGAAAGGTTGACGGCCTGGCTCGCGGAACAATGCGGGCAGCCCTTCTTGCGCATCGACCCACTGAAGATTGATGTCGCCGCCATCACCCCGCTGATGTCTTACGCCTTTGCTCAACGCCACAAGATTCTTGCCGTGGCGGTGGACAATGACAGCGTGACTATCGCCAGCAGCGAGCCGCTGGTGCACAGCTGGGAAGCCAACCTGACCCATGTGCTCAAACGCCCGATCAAACGCGTGGTAGCCAGCCCGACGGATATTCAGCGATTTACCGTAGAGTTTTACCGCCTGGCCAAATCGGTTAGCGGCGCCTCGGCTGGCGACAGCAAGATCAGCGGCGTGGGCAACTTTGAGCAACTGCTCAACCTCGGCGCCCAGGATCAGGAGCCCGACGCCAACGACGCGCATATCGTCAATATCGTCGACTGGCTGTTCCAGTACGCCTTCACCCAGCGCGCCAGTGACATTCATATCGAGCCGCGGCGCGAGCAGGGCAGTGTGCGCTTTCGTATCGACGGCGTACTGCACACCGTCTATCAGTTTCCGCCTCAGGTGACCATGGCCATCGTTAGCCGCCTGAAAAGCCTGGGCCGGATGAACGTTGCAGAAAAGCGCAAACCGCAGGACGGTAGGGTCAAGACCAAAACCCCGGACGGCGGCGAGGTGGAGCTGCGCCTGTCGACCCTGCCCACCGCGTTTGGTGAAAAGATGGTGATGCGGATTTTCGATCCAGAGGTGCTGCTGAAAAGCTTCGACCAGCTGGGGTTTTCCGCAGATGATCTGAAGCGTTGGAAAAGCATGACGTCGCAGCCCAACGGCATCATCCTAGTCACCGGCCCCACCGGCTCGGGCAAGACCACCACGCTGTACACCACCCTCAAGCAGCTGGCCACTCCCGAGGTGAACCTCTGCACCATCGAGGACCCGATCGAAATGGTTGAAGGCGCCTTTAACCAGATGCAGGTGCAACACAATATCGACCTGACCTTCGCCAGCGGCGTACGGGCGCTGATGCGCCAGGACCCAGACATCATCATGATTGGCGAGATCCGCGATCTGGAAACCGCCGAGATGGCGATCCAGGCAGCGCTAACCGGTCACCTGGTGCTGTCGACGCTGCACACCAACGATGCGCCCAGCGCCATCACGCGACTACTGGAGCTGGGCGTGCCGCACTACCTGCTTAAGTCCACCTTGCTCGGCGTGATGGCCCAGCGCCTGGTACGCACCCTGTGCCCACACTGCAAGGCCCCGCAGACCCTGGATGAAGACGGCTGGCAGAGCCTGACCAAACCCTGGAATGCGCCACTGCCAACCGGCGCGCATCAGGCCGTGGGCTGCCTGGAGTGCCGCGACACCGGTTACCGCGGCCGAGCCGGGGTGTATGAAATCATGCTGATCAACGATGCGATGAAGCCGCTGATTACTGCCGACACCGATCTACTCGCGTTGCGTCGGCACGCCTTCAAGGACGGCATGCGCAGCCTGCGCCTGTCCGGTGCGCAGAAGGTCGCCGCCGGCCTGACCACCATCGAGGAAGTGCTGCGGGTCACTCCGCAGAGCGAGCAGAAATAGCCTTAATGATCTGCTGCGCGTCGGCCCTGCTGCGTTGAAAACAGGCCGGGACGCGGCGTCTCGGAATGCTCATTTACAACAGTAAACTCCGCTTCCTCGCCTGTTTTCGCCTTGCATGACTCTAGCTCGCGAGATCATGAGCTGGCTCTCAGCCTTCCCCGACACGACTCAACGTCGCCACCCGCTGCTGCGGCTTGCAATCCAAGTAGGCAGAAGCCTTCAGCAAGCGTTGATTGGAGTGCCAGGCGAAGAGAAACTGCCCGCCCTTGAGCTGATCGACCACCATCCGCGCCACTTCCGGACGCACCGCCGGACAACCCAGGCTGCGGCCAATACGACCATGTTTCGCGACCCAGAGTGGGTTCACATAACCGGCACCATGAATGACTATGGCGCGCTCGCGGGCCAGATCATTCAACCCAGGCTCCAGGCCGTCCATACGCAGGGAATAGCCATGCTTGCCGCTGTAGCTTTCTGCGGTACGAAACAGGCCCAGGCTGGATTGATGGCTGCCCAGACGATTGGAAAACACCTCGGCAAAGTTCTCCCCGGACTTGCGCCCGTGGGCAACAAAATCGCGCAATAGCAAACGCTTGCGCTGCAGATCGAATATCCACAAACGCCGTTCGGTAGACGGCCGCGAATAATCGATTACCGCCAGGCGCCGCGCCGGGTCGGCACCATGATTGACCGCACACTGCATAGCCGCCAGGGCATGACGCAGTGCCTGCTGATTAAGCCCGGGAGCAATCCGCGCCAGATCCTTGAGCAGCCCATCCTGCTCGGCTGCGCTCGCCGAGAACGGCATATAAGCCAGCCACAACCCAATTAGGCAGAATCTGCCAAGGCGTCCAAACATTGTGTAATTACCTCGAGGTACGGACGTCCTGTCACAAGATCCAACTACGGCCTGTCTATACTTTTGTGTTAAATCCCACCTACGGGATTCTATTCAGAGCCAAGGACTGGAGCAGTAGATTGTTCAAAAAACGCACACTCTACCTGAGCGCTGCTCTGCTCGCCCTGCCATTGGTCGCCAGTACCGACGCTGCGCCCTTTACCAGCAACGTTGATCTGCGCCCATTACTGGTCCAGTTGCCGCAGCGTTGCAGCCCATTGCCGATAAGCCTAGACGAGAATGCCCAGCGCCTACTGCAGGCTTTTTATGCCCAGCGCGACGGCCAACCTGTATGGCAGAACAGCGAGCAGCTGCTGCAATTGCGCGAGCAACTGGCGCAACTGGCCGATGACGGCCTGCAGCCCAATGACTATGCACTACCCAATCTGGTTGCGGAAAGCTTCGCCGAGCAGCGCGACTGCGCGGAACTGCTGACTAGCCACAGCTATCTGCAGGCCCTGCTGCATCTGCGCCGTGGCCGCTTGCTGCAACAGCGCTTGGAACCGCTGTGGCAAGCGCCAGGGCAAACCAACCCAGACCCGCAACTGGCGACCCTCTCACTGGCGTTGTTGCACGTGCATATGCCTGCAGCGGCTTTTGCCAGTGCGCGGCCTGCCACCGTGCAATACCAGCGACTGCGTAATGCCTATGCGCAACAACGCCTGCTGCCGCTGCAAGAGTGGGCAACATTGGCCAGCGGGCCACAGCTCAAACCCGGCGGTAAGGATGCGCGGCTGCCCGAATTGCGCGCACGCCTGATCGCCCAGGGCTACCTAGCTGCATCGCTAGAAGATCTGGGCAGCACTTATGATCCAGCCACGCAAAGCGCCCTGGAGACTTTTCAGCGCGATCATGGCCTCAACCCGGATGGCATTCTCGGCCCCGCCAGCCTGACCGAGCTGAATATCAGCCCACAGATGCGCCGCGAGCAGCTGCGCGCCAATCTCGAACGCCTGCGCTGGCTGGCCGACACCATGGGCGATGCCGAAGTGCTGATCAATGTCGCGGCCGCTGAAATCCAGGTCCGGCGCAATAACCAGCTGCTGTGGCGCACCCGCACCCAAGTCGGTCGCGCCGAACGGCAAACGCCGCTGCTCGCCTCAAGCATTGTACGACTGACCCTTAACCCGACCTGGACCGTGCCGCCGACCATCCTGCGCGAAGACAAACTGCCGGCCATTCGCGACGACATCAGCTACCTGGAACGCCACCAGATGAGCGTGTTCGACCGCGACGGCAACCTGCTCGACCCAAACAGCATCGACTGGGAAAGCCCTGGGCCGATCCGTCTACGCCAGTCAGCCGGCAGCCACAACCCGCTCGGCCGCGTCGCCGTGCGCTTCGACAATCCATTCGCGGTCTATCTGCACGACACCCCCAGCCAACAGCTGTTCAGCAAGTCCCCGCGCGCGTTCAGCTCCGGCTGCGTAAGGGTCGAGGCCGTCGACACCCTGCTCGCCTGGCTGCTCACCCCGGATGAGCTGAGCAGCGTGCAGACGCGCATCGCCAGCGGCGAAACCCAGCAATACCGCCTGCAACGCCCAGCGCCGCTGCTGATCGCCTACTGGACGGTCGAAGCCAATACGGATGGAGCCCTGCGCTACTACCCGGACATCTACGCGCGCGACGCGCGCCTGGTCAAAGCCTTGGCGCCAAGCATGCATTGATCGGCAGCCATGACCGTTGATCGGCGCACTCTGCAACGGCATCGACAGCAGTGCCAACGCCGACTGTGCTTAGATATCTGAACAGCTAATCCGCAGACTAGAACCCGCCAAGGAATCGCACCACATGGAAATCGGCAGCGTCATTTTTCTCTTCGTCGGCCTAGCCGTCGCCATCGTATTTATGGGCTTCAAGGTTGTACCGCAGGGCTTCGAATGGACAGTGGAACGCTTCGGCCGCTACACCAACACCCTCAAGCCTGGCTTGAATATCATCGTGCCGGTGATGGACAAGATCGGGCGCAAGCTCAATGTGATGGAAAACGTGCTGGATATTCCGCCGCAGGAAGTGATCACCGCCGATAACGCCACCGTGCAGATCGACGCCATCTGCTTCTTCCAGATCATCAACTCGGCCCAGGCGGCGTACGAGGTGAACAACCTCGAGCACGCCATCCGCAACCTGGTGATGACCAATATCCGTACCGTGCTCGGTTCCATGGAGCTGGACGCCATGCTCGGCCAGCGTGACGCGATCAACGAAAAACTGCTGCGCACCGTCGATGAAGCCACCGCACCCTGGGGCATCAAGATCACCCGCATCGAGATCAAAGACATCAGCCCGCCCGCCGACCTGATGGCCGCCATGTCCGGACAGATGAAAGCCGAACGGATCAAACGCGCACAGATTCTCGAAGCTGAAGGTTTGCGCGCCGCGGCCATCCTCACCGCCGAAGGGCAGAAGCAGGGCGATATCCTCAAGGCCGAAGGTCAACGCCAGGCCGCCTTCCTCGAAGCCGAAGCGCGCGAACGTGCCGCCCAGGCAGAAGCCGAAGCCACGCGCATGGTTTCCGAAGCCATCGCCCAAGGTAATGTGCAGGCGGTCAACTACTTCGTCGCGCAGAAATACATCGAAGCCCTCGGCCAACTGGCCAGCGCCAACAACAGCAAGGTCATCCTGATGCCGCTGGAAGCCAGCCAGGTGATCGGCGCAGTCGGCGGCATCAGCGAAATTGTCAAAGCCACCTTCGGCGAGAAGAAGGGTTAAACCATGTGGGACTTTTTACAGCACCTGTCGTACTGGAACTGGCTGGCGTTCGGCACCTTGCTGCTGATCCTCGAAGTGTTCGGTGCCGGTGGCTATTTGCTGTGGATCGGCCTGGCCGCCGCCAGCGTCGGCCTGCTGACCTTTATCTTCCCTGGCCTGCCGTGGGCTGCGCAGTTCATCCTGTTCGGCCTGCTCTCGATATTGACGGCGGTGTTCTGGTGGCAGCGCCAACGCAGCGCGGCCAAGCCTTCCGACCAGCCAGGGCTGAACCAGCGCGGCAGCGAATTCGTCGGTCGTACTTTCGTCCTGCACGAAGCGATCAATGGCGGACGCGGCAAGATCAAAGCCGGTGACAGCCTGTGGCTGGTGATCGGCGCAGACCTGCCCGCTGGCACACCGGTGCGCGTGATCGGACAGGATGGCGTGCTGTTACGGGTTGAAGCCGAACAAGCAAGTTAAACCCACGAGGTGGCCAGATGAGCCTATGGCACGCATTACTGGCCACTGCACTGCTGCTCTGCAGCGGCTGCAGCCTGCTTAAGCTGGATAAGGAAATGCAGCAGGCCCGCCAGGAGCTGCTGCTGATCGCTGGCCAACTGCAAGTCTCGGACTCGGGGCGCAGCGCGCTGGTCGCGCTGCTCGACTCGGACAGCAAACTGATCGCCTACCGTATCGCCGCTCCCGGCGAGACCTTTTACTTCACCGCCGCGCCGGCCGCTTACCAGTTGCTGGGCTTCGATGATCGCAACGGCAACTTTATCCTCGACAACGACGAGCCCCGTCACTGGCTGAGCAAAGCCCAGAGCGCCCCCCTTAGCGTGCAGCCAGAGCCGGATGAGCGGGCGCGCCTGAGCCAGCTCAACCCGCTACGCCTCACTGCCAGTGACCTGCAGCAAGCCCCTGCGTTGGATCTCAGCCTTGAAGTGCTCTACCACGAACAGCCGCGCATGCAGAGTAACTACCTGCAGCCCGTGAGTTTCGATGATGCGCGCTTCAACGATAAAAACGTGCGGCTGGGTGCCTGGGAGCCACTGACCTTTATGCGCGAGCTGGGCTATGGCCTGTACCTGCTTGCGCCCTGGGATGAGGACAAGGAGCCGATCGTCCTGGTACACGGCATCAACTCCTCACCGCGCGTCTGGCAGGAACTGGCCGCCAGCCTCGACCTGCAACGTTATCAGTTGGTGCTCTACCACTTCCCCAGCGGCCTGCCACTGAACAACAGCGCCTATATGCTCAGCGTCGCCATCCGTGACCTGCAACTGCGCCACGCGCCAGAGCGCCTGCATGTATTTGCCCACAGCATGGGCGGCCTGGTCGCGCGACGGGCCGTGCAGCTGTTGAGCGAGGGCGACAGCCAGCGCCTCTGCCTGTTTATTACCCTGTCGACACCCTGGGATGGCCACCCCTCGGCGGCCAGCGGGGTGCGCGACGTGCCGTTGGATATTCCGGTATGGCGCGACATGGCGCCGGGCAGCCGTTACCTGCAAAGCCTGTTTGCCGCACCACTACCGGCGCATATGCGGCAATGGTTGCTGGTCAGCTATGGCGGCAACACGCGCATGCTGCCCGAGCCCAACGACGGCACGGTGCCACTGGCCAGCGAACTGCGCGCCGCCGCCCAGGATGAGGCCGAACGCCTGTATCTGCTCGACGAAACCCACACCAGCATCCTCAACAGCAAACGCAGCAATACACTGCTTGAGCGCGCATTAAGCAGCCTGCCCGTACAGGGCTGCAAAAAACTCGCGACTGACTAGCCGTAGTCACCCTCGGAGCGGGCAGGCAGAAACAAACAAGCCTCGACAGTGCGAGGCTTGTTGGCAGAGCAGGTGCGGCTTAAGCGTCGCTGTCGGCGCTGGCCTTGTAGGCAGCCGAGTCGAGCAGTTTGTCCAGCTCGCCAGCGTCGCTCGGCTTGAGCTTGAAGAACCAGCTGCCGTACGGATCGCTGTTGACACTTTCCGGGCTGTCGGCCAGGCCGTCATTGATCGCGATCACTTCACCGGAGACTGGTGCGTAGATGTCGGACGCGGCCTTGACCGATTCCACCACCCCGGCTTCCTGACCGGCATTCAGGCTCTTGCCGACTTCTGGCAGCTCGATGAATACCACATCACCCAGGGCCTCCTGCGCGTGATCGGAAATGCCTACGGTAACGCTGCCATCGGCTTCCAGGCGCGCCCACTCGTGGCTGGCGGCGTAACGCAGATCGGCGGGGATATTGCTCATGTGTCGTTCCTCATCTGACATGACGGCGACCACGCCGTCATGGAAATTTAGCAGGCCTTGGCCATACCGAAAGAAAGTCTTTAAAAACCTAGCGCACCGTTACAAAACGGGCGCTCTCGACCATCCATGGTCAGCTCAAGGCTCAGATAAGCGCCTTGCCGTTACGCACAAAGGTCGGCTTAACCACCCGCACCGGGTACCACTTACCGCGGATTTCCACCTCAGCGCGCTCATTGGTCTCTGCCGGCACACGCGCCAGAGCGATGGATTTACCCAAGGTCGGCGAGAAGCTGCCGCTGGTGATTTCACCTTCGCCCAGCCCTTCAACCCGCACTACCTGATGCGCACGCAGCACGCCGCGCTCTTCCAGCACCAGGCCCACCAGTTTAGAGGCGACGCCTTCGGCCTTTTGCTTCTGCAGCGCAGCCCGGCCAACAAAGCCACGGCTGGCCGGCTCCCAGGCGATGGTCCAAGCCATGTTGGCGGCCAGTGGGGTCACACTTTCGTCCATGTCCTGGCCGTACAGGTTCATCCCGGCTTCCAAGCGCAGGGTATCGCGCGCGCCAAGACCGATCGGGGAAATACCGGCACCGACCAGCTCATTAAGGAAGGCAACCACTTCGCTGGCTGGCAGCATAATTTCCAGGCCGTCTTCGCCGGTGTAACCGGTGCGGGCGATAAACCACTCGCCATCGGGCTGGCCTTCGAACGGTTTGAGACTCTGAATCAGGTTGGCGCGGGACTGGCTGACCAGCTCGGCAGTCTTGCTCCGCGCATGCGGGCCTTGAATGGCCAGCATCGCCAGCTCGGCGCGCTCTTGCAGCTGCACGTCAAAGTCGACGCTCTGTAGGCGCATCCAGGCCAGGTCCTTGTCGCGGGTCGAGGCATTCACCACCACGCGGTAACCAAATTCTGTCAGGTAGACGATCAAATCATCCACCACCCCGCCCTGCTCATTGAGCATGCCGCTATACAGGGCTTTACCGATGCTTTGTAGACGCTCGATATCATTGGCTAGCAGGTGTTGCAGATAGGCCTTGGCCTGGCTGCCGCTGACATCCACCACAGTCATGTGCGACACATCGAACACCCCGCAGTCGCGACGCACCTGATGGTGCTCCTCGACCTGCGAGCCATAGTGCAACGGCATGTCCCAACCGCCGAAGTCGACCATCTTGGCACCTAGAGCGAGGTGCAGGTCATAGAGCGGTGTGCGCTGTCCCATAAGTGTCTCCTTGCGGGCTGGGCAGTGCAGCGGCAACCTGGCTGAGCCCACAAAATCGGGCACTGGCACGGGCTATCAAAATGATCGGCCGCTGCGAATGGCGCGCATTGTAGCCGCAACACTGAGGGCGGTCATCCCAGCGCGGCAATCGCGCCAAGCGGGCTGGGTTAACCGTGACGCCGCGCCGAGCGGCGGATCAGCAGAATCACCGGCAATAGCCCGACCAACACCAGGGTCAGAGCCGGCAGCGCGGCACGCGCCCACTCGCCTTCGCTGGTCATTTCAAATACCCGCACCGACAGCGTGTCCCAGCCGAAGGGGCGCATCAGCAGGGTGGCAGGCATTTCCTTGAGCACATCGACAAACACCAGCAACGCCGCCGACAGCGCACCCGGCACCAGCAGGGGCAGATAGACCTTGAAGAACAGCCCAACGCCGCCGACACCGAGGCTGCGCGAGGCTTCCGGCAAGGACGGACGAATGCGCGCCAGGCTATTTTCCAGCGGGCCGTAGGCCACCGCCATAAAGCGGATCATATAGGCCAGCAGCAACGCCGACAGACTGCCGAGCAGCACCGGTTTGCCCGCGCCGCCGAGCCAAGTGGACAAAGGGATCACCAGCTCGCGGTCCAGGTAACTGAACGCCAGCATGATCGCCACCGCCAGCATCGAGCCCGGCAGGGCATAACCGAGGTTGGCTACGCCGACGGTGCCGCGCATCAAACGGGTCGGGGTCAAACGTCGAGAGAACGCCAGCAGCAAGGCCACGCTGACGGTGATCAGCGCCGCCATCGCGCCCAGATACAAGGTGTGCAGGATCAGGGCGCTGTAGCGCTCATCCAGATCGAAACGGCCGCGCTGCCAGAACCAGACGATCAGCTGCAGCACTGGGATAACAAAGCCGCAGGCGAATACCAGGCCACACCAGGCGCTGGCAGCCAGCGCCTGGCCGCCCTTTAGGTGATACAGCGCCTTGCCGCGTGGTCGTTCATTTACCGGGCGTACGGCACCTCGGGCGCGGCGCTCGCCATAGAGCACCAGCATCACCGCCAGCAGCAGCAGGCTGGCCAGCTGGGTGGCGCTGGTCAAGCTGTAAAAGCTGTACCAGGTCTTGTAGATGGCGGTGGTAAAGGTGTCGAAGTTGAACACCGCCACCGCGCCAAAATCCGCCAGGGTTTCCATGATCGCCAAGGCCAGGCCGGCACCAATCGCCGGGCGCGCCATCGGCAGGGCGACGCGCCAGAACGCTCGCCACGGGCTCAGACCAAGCACCCGCGCGGCTTCCATCAAGCCCTTGCCCTGGGCCAGAAAGGCATTGCGCGCGAGCAGATAGACGTAGGGGTAAAACACCAGCACCAGCACGATGATCACCCCGCCGGTGGAACGCACCCGGGGGAAACGCACACCGCTGCCGAACCACTCACGCAGCAGGGTCTGCAGCGGGCCGGCGAAATCCAGCAGGCCGACAAATACAAACGCCAGCACATAAGCGGGAATGGCAAACGGCAGCATCAACGCCCAGTCCAACCAGCGCCGGCCGGGGAATTCGCAGAGGCTGGTGAGCCAGGCCAGGCTGACACCGAGCAGCGTCACACCCACGCCCACACCGAACACCAACACCAAGGTATTGCCAAGCAGACGCGGCAACTGGGTTTGCCACAGGTGCGCCCAGATCTGCTGATCGACCTCATGCCAGCTAAACATCAGCACGCTCAGCGGCAGCAGCACCAGCAAGGCAACGGCAAAGGCGATGGGGTACCAGCGGCGCTGGGCAGGATGGGCCACGCAGATTCCTCAAAACTGGAAAACACAACGCCCCGGACTTAGCCGGGGCGTCGAGTATAACGGCGTAGGCCGTAGAACCTGTTTACGATTTCGCGAGCTAGAGTCCTGCAAGGCAAAAACAGGCGAGGAAGCGGAGTGTACTTTTGTACATGAGCATTCCGAGCCTGTTTTTAACGCCGCAGGGCCGACGCGCAGCAAATCGTTAAGTTCTTAGTTCCAGCCAGCGCGATCCATCAACATGGTGGCTTCAGCCTGGCGCTTACCAGCTACTTCGGTGGCGATTGAGTCAGCCTTGAAGGTACCCCAAGCAGCTACTTCCTTGGACGGTGCGACCGCCGGGTTGGCCGGGAACTCCTGGTTGACGCCGGCGAAGATGGTCTGCGCTTCTTCGGTGGTCATCCACTCCAGCAGCTTGCGGGCGGCTTCGGCGTTTGGCGCATGCTTGGTCACACCGGCACCGGCCAGGTTGACGTGCACACCACGGTCGTTCTGGTTCGGCCAGTACGGCTTCACTTTCAGGTCAGGCTGCTGCTGGTGCAGACGGCCGTAGTAGTAGGTGTTGGTAATGCCAACGTCGCACTGACCGGCGTCGATGGCCTGCAACAGCGCTGTGTCATCGGCGAACACGTCGGTAGCCAGGTTGTTGACCCAGCCCTTGATGATTTCCTCAGTCTTGGCCGCACCATGGGTTTCGATCAGGGTGGCGGTCAGCGACTGGTTATAAACCTTCTTGCTGGTACGCAGGCACAGACGACCTTCCCAGTTCTTGTCGGCCAGGGCTTCGTAGGTGCTCAGCTCGCTCGGTTTAACCCGCTCGGTGGAGTAGAAGATGGTCCGCGCGCGCAGCGACAGGCCAGTCCAGCTGTCGGTGCTGGAGCGGTACTGGGCTGGGATATTGGCGTTGATAAGCTCAGATTTGGTCGGCTGCAGCACGCCTTCCTGCTCGGCTTGCCAGAGGTTGCCGGCGTCGACGGTGATCAGCAGGTCAGCCGGGGTATTGGCACCTTCGGCCTTCAGACGCGCGATCAGCGGCGCTTCCTTGTCGGTGATGAACTTGACCTTAACCCCGGTTTTAGCGGTGTAGGCATCGAACACCGGCTTGATCAGCTCGTCGATACGCGAGGAATAAACCACCACTTCATCGGCGGCCTGCGCAGTGCTGGCCAACGCGGTGAGAGAGAGTGCGGCGAACAAGCCTTTGCTTACCTGCATGGATAGTGCCTCTTGGTATAGACGAGTTAAGGTGCCAAATACTAGTGAATGGCATTTAGGTTCTCAACTCGTTATCCATTTAAACCTGTAACAAGTGCCTTCAATCCTCCTTCATGCCACCGCCTGCCGCGCGGCCAATTGCTTGGCCTGCTCGCGCAACACAAACTTCTGCACCTTGCCGGTGCTGGTTTTCGGCAGGCTGGTGAACACCACGCAGCCAGGCACCTTGAAGCGCGCCATACGCTGCTGACAGAAGGCGATCACCTCCTCGGCGGTCAGCTCCGCACCCGGCTTGAGGGTGACGAAGGCGCACGGCGTTTCGCCCCATTTGGCGTGGGCCATGGCCACCACAGCGGCTTCCAGAATCAGCGGATGGCGATACAGAACGTCTTCCACCTCGATGGAAGAGATGTTCTCGCCACCGGAAATAATGATGTCCTTGCTGCGATCCTTGATCTCCACATAACCGTCGGCATGCCACACCGCCAGATCGCCAGAGTGGAACCAGCCGCCGGCAAAGGCCTCGGCGGTGGCCGACGGGTTTTTCAGGTAGCCCTTCATCACCACGTTGCCGCGCATCATGATTTCGCCGATGGTCTGGCCGTCTTTCGGCACCGGTTGCAGGGTGTCGGGATCGGCCACCATCAGGCCGTCGAGCAGCGGCGCACGCACGCCCTGGCGGGATTTCAGGCGGGCGCGTTGCTCCGGGCTTTCACTGTCCCATTCACTCTTCCACTCGCAGGCCACGCTGGGGCCATAGGTTTCGGTCAGGCCGTAAACGTGGGTCACGCGAAATTCCAGAGCTTCCATGGCTTCGATCACCGCGGCGGGTGGTGCGGCGCCAGCGGTAAGCACTTTTACCGGCTGGGTTTTCAGGGCTTTCAGCGCCTCATCGGCGTTGGCCAGCATATTCAGCACGATCGGCGCACCGCAGAAATGATCGACGCCATGCTCGGCAATCGCCGGATAGATGGCCTCGGCGCGTACATGACGCAGGCACACGTTGACCCCGACATAGGCAGCCAGCGCCCAGGGAAAGCACCAGCCGTTGCAGTGGAACATCGGCAGCGTCCACAGGTACACCGGGAAACGGCTCATGTCCCAGCACATGGCGTTGGACAGCGCATTCAGGTGCGCGCCGCGATGGTGATAGACAACGCCTTTGGGGTTGCCGGTGGTGCCGGAGGTGTAATTGAGGGAGATCGCCTGCCACTCATCGGCCGGCAACTGCCAGGGGTAGTCGGCGTCACCTTCGGCCAGCAGCGCCTCGTAATTCAGCTGACCGATCAGCAGACCTTCGGCATATTCCGGGTCGTCGATACCGATCACCAGCGGCGGTTGCGGCAAGTGACCGACCACACGCTGGGCCAGCTCGCCGAACTCCTTGTCCACCAGCAGCACCTTGGCCTCGCCGTGCTGCAGGATAAAGGCGATAGCTTCGGCATCCAGGCGGGTGTTGATGGCATTCAGCACCGCGCCGCACATTGGCACGCCAAAGTGCGCTTCGAACATCGCTGGGCCGTTGGGCGCGATCACCGCCACCGTGTCGCCCAGACCGATGCCGCGCAGGGCCAGGGCCGAAGCCAGACGAATACTGCGGCTGTAGGTTTCGCCCCAGGTCTGGCGCAGGCTGCCATTGATCAGCGCCAGGCGTTGCGGGTAGACGCTGGCAGCGCGCTCAAGAAAGCTCAGCGGGCTGAGCGCCTGAAAATTTGCCGCATCGCGGGGCATGCCGTATTCGTATGGATTGACGCTGTGCATTGTTGTTCTCCAGCTGGGCCGTTGTACGCAGAAACCATAACAGTCGTAAGGTTTTAGCGATGCGCTACCTTGGTCGAAACCGTGACTTGCAAGTCAGCAATCACGTCAGCATAGGCATCCGAACAGCCATGCTGGGCGCTTAACTGCGGTGCAATAACCGCCGCAGAGCGCTCCGGCCTGTGTGACAAGCCTCCATAGCTTTATCTCGGCTTGTCTGGCGCCCTCTTTTCAAGGAGTTATCGAGTGACCTCACGCTTACCTGTGATCGTTGGTTTTGGTGGCTATAACGCGGCCGGGCGCAGCTCCTTCCACCATGGTTTCCGCCGTACCGTGATCGAATCCATGGACACCCCCGCACGTCAGCAGACCCTGGCCGGTCTGGCGGTAATGATGAAACTGGTCAAGGTGCTCGACGGTAGCTATCAGGACAATGAAGGCAACAGCCTGAGCCTGGCCGAGATCGACAGCCGCTTCGCAGAGCAGATTCTCGCCTCGACCCTGGTGCGACGCATCGAGAAACAGCACCTGGATGTCGACGCGGCGCACTGGCAGAAGACCATCGATATCAGCGCTACCGCCGGTCAGCCGCTGAGCTTTATCACCCTGCGCAAGCACCTGCCCGAGCCGCTGCCCAGCGATTGGACGGTGGATGAGCTGAACGCCAGCGAAGTGTTGGTGACCCTGCACGACAACTGCGAATTCAAGGTCGACAGCTACCGCGCCCTGCCGGTGAAATCCGCCGGGCAGCTGCCCAGCGGCTTCGAGCCGAGCGAGCTGTACAACGCGCGCTTCCACCCGCGCGGCCTGGCCATGACCATCGCCGGCGTCACCGACGCGCTGCGCGCCACCGGCATCGAGTGGCAGACCATCATGCAGCACGTGGCGCCGGACGAAGTTGCGGTGTTCTCCAGTTGCATCATGAGCCAGCTGGATGAAAACGGCTTCGGCGGCCTGATGCAGTCGCGCCTCAAAGGCGGACGCGTCACCGCCAAGCAACTGGCCCTGGGCCTCAACACCATGTCGGCGGACTTTATCAACGCCTATGTGCTGGGCAGCGTTGGCACCACCGGCGCCATCACCGGCGCCTGCGCCACCTTCCTCTATAACCTGCAGAAGGGCATCGAACAGATTGCCAGTGGCAAAGCGCGGGTAGTCATAATCGGCAGCAGCGAAGCGCCAATCAATCAGGAATGCATCGAGGGATACGGCGCCATGGGCGCCCTGGCCACCGAAGATGGCCTACGCCAGATCGAAGGCAAGGAGGCCGTCGATTTCCGCCGCGCCAGTCGCCCATTTGGCGAAAACTGCGGCTTTACCCTGGCCGAAGCCTGCCAGTTCGTGGTGCTGATGGACGACGCCCTGGCCCTGGAGCTGGGCGCGGACATCCACGGCGCGGTGCCGGATGTGTTTATCAACGCCGATGGCTTCAAGAAATCCATCTCCGCCCCCGGCCCCGGCAACTACCTGACCGTGGCCAAGGCCGTGGCCAGCGCCGTGCAACTGCTGGGCATCGATGCAGTGCGCGAGCGCAGCTTTGTGCATGCCCACGGTTCCAGCACCCCGGCCAACCGGGTGACTGAGTCGGAAATTCTCGACCGCATCGCCAGCGCCTTTGCCATTGAGCAGTGGCCAGTAACGGCGGTAAAAGCCTTTGTCGGCCACTCGCTGGCCACCGCCAGTGGCGATCAGGTGATCTCCGCCCTGGGCAGCTTCAAGTACGGCATCATCCCAGGGATCAAGACCATCGATGCGGTGGCCGAAGACGTGCACCAGCAGCACCTCAGCTTCGCCACCCAGGATCGCTCCCGCACCCCCGAGCAACTGGACCTGTGCTTTATCAACTCCAAGGGTTTTGGCGGCAACAACGCCAGCGCCCTGCTGCTGGCCCCGCATGTAGCCGAACGTATGCTGCGCAAGCGCCACGGCGAGGCGGCCTTTGCCGCCTACCTGCAACGCCGCGAAGCCACGCGCAAGGCGGCCCAAGCCTACGACGCGCAGGCGCTGCTGGGTGATCTGGGGATTATCTATAACTTCGGCAACGACCTGATCGACGACCAGCAGATCGAGATCAACTGCGAGCAGATCAAGGTGCCGGGCTTCGCCCAGCCGCTGCTGTTCAAAAAGGACGAACGCTACGGCGATATGTTCGACTGACTGTCAGTGATGGGTTACGCCTGCGGCTAACCCATCCTACGGTCTGGACTTAATCCAGCGCGCGGGCCAGCTGAATCAGCTCGGCGCGCCAGGCGGCCGCCGCCGGCAAAGCCAGAAAATACGGATTAAGCAACGACTCGCGCGCCTCATAAGTAAGCGCCTCGCCCTTGAGCGTCAGCACCTCACCGCCCGCCCCTTCCAGCACCCCCTGTGCCGCCGCCGTATCCCACTGCGAGGTCGGCGCCAGGCGCGGGTAGCAATCGGCATTGCCCTCGGCCAATTGGCAGAATTTCAGCGAACTGCCGACACTGGCCAGTTGCAGATCACCAAAGCGCTCGCTCAAACCAGCAAGCAAGGCCTCTTGCGCCGGGCTGGAATGACGGCGGCTGGCCACCAGGGTAAAGGCCTCCTGCGGAGCCAGGCGCACGCTGATCATCTCACTGACACCCGCCGCATCGGCGCGCCAGGCACCCAGGCCAGCGCCGCCGTAATAGCACTGACCGGTGGCCGGAATGCCGACCACGCCGAATACCACGCGACCCTGCTCAATCAGCGCGACATTGACGGTGAACTCTTCAGTGCCCGCGATAAATTCTTTGGTGCCATCCAGCGGATCAACCAGCCACCAGCGGCTCCACTGCCCACGTTCGCTTATCGCAATATCGGCCGCTTCTTCAGAAAGCACCGGGATATCTGGGACAAGGGTCAGCAGGCCGTCGTTGAGAATATGGTGCGCGGCCATATCAGCGGCGGTCACCGGCGAGGCGTCGGCTTTTTCATTGACCGTCACATCGGCGCGCCAATACGGCAGCGTTGCCGCGCCGGCCTGGCGTACCAGCTCAATCACGGCAGGAATCAGAGGGTGACTCATGGTTTGGCTCATGCCCTGGCTCATGGTTTAAAAATCCCACGCTGAGTCAGCACATCGCGGGCCAGATACAGCGCGGCCAGGGCGCGGCCTTCGGTAAATTGCGGATGCTGGATCAGGCTCGACAGCTCGCGCAGGCTGGTCTGGTCGACGCGCATCGGCTCCGGCTCATCGCCCGGCAGGCGTTCTTCATACAAACCCGAAGCGAGCACCACCTGAATCTTCTGGCTCATATAACCCGGCGACAGGCTTAGCTCGGCCAGCAGCTCCAGGTGCTGCGCGCCAAAACCAGCTTCTTCTTTCAGCTCGCGGTTGGCCGCGTCCAGCACGTCCTCGCCCGGTTCAATCAGCCCTTTGGGTAGCGACAGCTGGTAGTCATCGGTGCCACCGCAATACTCCTCGACCAGCAGAGCGTGCTCGTCATCGATCATCGCCACCACCATAACCGCACCATAGCCTGCGCCCTTGCCCACCAGTCGCTCATAGGTGCGTTCCACGCCGTTGCTGAAGCGCAGCTGCAGCTCCTCGACACGGAACAGGCGGCTGCTGGCGACGATTTCGCGAGCGAGTACGGTGGGTTTCTGACGCATGGGGCGGCTCCTGGGCAGGACATAGCGGGTTATCATAACGCGGCTTTTCCTATTATCTGCGTAGGAGATTGCGCGATCACGACGCCGATGGCACAAATCGCGACTCTCTGCGCATCAGCCTGAAGAACTGCGCATGCCCGCCTTGCCCTGGAACGCCATCGACACCGTCCTGCTGGATATGGACGGCACTTTGCTCGACCTGCACTTCGACAACCACTTCTGGTTGCAGCACCTGCCGCAGCGTTATGCCGAGCACCACGGCGTCAGCCGCGCGCTGGCCGAGGCCGAGCTGCTGCCGCTGTTTCGCGAGCACGCCGGCACCCTCAACTGGTACTGCACGGATTTCTGGAGCCGTGAGCTAAGGCTGTCGATTCGCGACCTCAAGCGCGAAGTGGCGCACCTGATCGCCCTGCGCCCGGATGCTGACACCTTTATCCAGGCGCTGCGCCAAGCCGGCAAACAGGTGGTGCTGATCACCAACGCGCACCGCGATTCGCTGTCGCTGAAGCTGGAGCGTATCGAGCTGGCGCCCTATTTCGACCGACTGATCAGCTCCCACGACTATGGCTTCCCCAAGGAAGACCAGCAGTTCTGGCACGCCCTGCAGCAAGACATCAACTTCGAGCCTGCGCGCAGCCTGTTTATTGATGACAGCCTGCCGATTCTGCGCAGCGCCGGGCACTTTGGCGTCGACCACCTGCTCGCCGTGCGCCAGCCAGATAGCCAGGCGGGACCGAAAGACACCGAGGAGTTTGCCGCGGTCGAGGATTATCGGGAGCTGTTGCAGGGGCTGTAGGGTGGAAAACCGCGAAGCGTTTTCCACCTGTGGCAGCCGAAGGCCATTCTGGCGGATGTAAAAAGCGACATCCGCCCTACGGAATACGCAGCACCTGGCCCGGATAGATCTTGTCCGGATGGCTAAGCATCGGTTTGTTGGCTTCGAAGATTTTCGGGTAGTCATTGGCGTTGCCGTACTCAGCCTTGGCAATCGCGCTCAGGGTGTCGCCCTTCTTCACCGTGACAAAACGCGCCGCAGGGGCCGGCGTGGTCACGCTGATATGGTCTTCCACTTCAGCGACCCCAGCGACGTTACCCAAGGCCAGGAGAATTTTCTCCTTCTCTTCCTGGCTGGCCACTTCACCGCGAGCGATGACTTTCTCACCCTCGACGCTGACCTGAATATTCGGGTTACCCAACCCCACCTTGGCCACATGCGCGGTCAGTGATTCGGCCGCCTGGGCCTCCTGGCCGACCAGTGACTCCCAGAGTTTCGTCCCGGCTTCTTTAACAAAGGCAAACAGACTCATAAAGGCTTCCTCTTAACTCCTTGGAAAGTGACCAGGCGATGACGCCCGGAGCCAGGAGTCTAGACCCTGATTCATGACAACGTTGCCAGGCCCGGCGCTGTCGCTGCAGGCCGTGTCATAGGCCGCATTCAGCGCCAGGAAGCGCTTCACGCCCTGCTAGAATCGGCGCACCCCGGGGCACTGCAGGATTGAGCATGGATATCAAACAGCTGAAGTTTCTGATCGCCCTGGATGAAACCCGCCACTTCGGCCAGGCCGCTGCGCGCTGCCATATCACCCAGCCGACCCTGTCGATGCGCCTGCGTCAGCTGGAAGATGAACTGGGTCTTGAACTGGTTCGACGTGGCCAGCGTTTCGAGGGTTTCAGTGCCGAGGGCGAGCGCATTCTGGCCTGGGCGCGCAGCCTGATGGCCGCCCACGACGGCCTGTATGCAGAAGCGGCGGCCTGCCGTGGCCAGCTGGTCGGCACCCTGCGCCTGGGCGTAGTGCCGCTGGCCGGCTTTGATCCCATGCGCCTGGTGCAGTTCTTTGCCGAGCAACACCCTGGGCTGCGTTTTCAGCTGTTTGCCTTGAGCAGCGAAGAGATTCTCGAGCGCCTGGGCCGCAATCAGCTCGACCTCGGCCTGTCCTACCTCGACCGCCTCAACCCTGAGCATTTCGACAGCCTGGAGTTGGCGGAAACGCGCATGGGTCTGCTGTATGACCGCCGGCATTTCCAGTTCACCCGCCCGGCGCTGCGCTGGGAAAGCCTGATCGACCTGCCGTTGGGGCTGCTCTCCGCCGGCATGCATTTTCGCCAGTCGATCGACCACAGCTTCCGCTCCCGCGGCCTGACGCCCAACCCGCGGTTGGAAACCGATGCCGTGCATCAATTGCTGCAAGCGGTCAGCGCCGGGCTGTGTTGCGCGATCATGCCGCTCAACAGCGGCCTGGCGGAATTCACCGAGCACCTGGCGCTGACGCCCATCGAGGATGCCCACACCCTCGCCCCGCTGGGCCTGATCATGCGCCGCAGCGCGCCGCGCTCGGCCCTGGCCGAAGCCTGCTTTGCCGAAGCGCACACGCTGTTAGCCGGGCTGAAAGGCCCGGACTTGAAGCCATGATAGACAGCATCGATCACTAGATCGGCAACAGCGATTAGACGCACCCAGCACAGCGGCCTAGGCTGGCGCTATCACCTCGTCGCCGGGAGCATCGTCCATGCCACGCCACGCGCCCACCAGCCCGCCACACAGCGCACCGGCATTGCTGCCCGCGCCCACATACAGCTATGTAGAACTGGCGGACGCACAGCTGGATGGGGCGGCAGCGCTGGCCACAGAAGCGGCACTGGCGATCAGTTACAACGGCATCAGCCACAGCGTGATGATGGTTTCGCCCAGCGACCTTGAAGACTTTATCTACGGTTTCAGCCTGAGTGCCGGACTGATCGATCGCTTCGATGAGATCTACGATATTCGCCTCCAGCAGCACGACAGCGCCATCAGTGCCGAGGTACAGGTCAGCAACCGCGCATTCTGGGCGCTCAAGCAGCAGCGCCGCACGCTGGCCGGTAACAGCGGCTGTGGCCTGTGCGGGGTCGAAGCGCTGGAGCAGGCCCTGCCGCAACTGCAAAGCCTCACGCCCAGTCCGCTGCCAGCCGCGGCTCATTTGCAGGGTTTGCGCCAGCGCATTCAGGCCGTACAAACGATGGCCCGCCATAGCGGTGCAGTGCATGCCGCGCTGTTTGTCGATGCAAAGGGTGACATCAAGCTCTGCCGCGAAGATATCGGCCGGCATAACGCCCTCGACAAGCTGCTCGGCGCCCTGCACCGCGAAGGTGAGGACCCGCGCCAGGGCTTTGCCGTGGTCACCAGCCGCTGCAGCCTGGAACTGATTCACAAGGCGCTGCGCGCCGGTCTCGGCACCCTGGTCAGCCTGTCCGCGCCGACCACTCTCAGCGTGCAGTGGGCGCGCCAGCACAACCTCAATCTGATTCACTTGCCCCAGCACAGCGCGCCACGGGTCTACAGCCCGACCGCCCCCGGAGTCGCCCAGCCATGAGCCTGCAACCGATCAATCCGCGCTACCAACCCTACAGCGGTCCGGCCGCCGGCTGGGGTGCGCTGCGCAGCGTGACGCGCTTCTGGCTGGACAGTAAGCAGCCGTTCAAGAACCTCCGCGCCCTGCTCAAGACCAACCAGCATGGCGGCTTCGACTGCCCCGGCTGCGCCTGGGGTGATTCGCCGGAAGACGGGCGCATCAAGTTCTGTGAAAACGGTGCCAAGGCGGTCAACTGGGAAGCCACCAAACGCCGCGTGGATGCCGCCTTCTTCGCCCGCTACAGCGTCAGCCAACTGCGTGAGCAGAGCGATTACTGGCTCGAATACCAGGGCCGCCTGACCGAACCGATGCGTTATAACGCCGCCAGCGATCACTACCTGCCGATCAGCTGGGACGCCGCCTTCGCCCTGATCGCCGAGCACCTAAAACAGCTGGAAAGCCCCAATCAGGCCGAGTTTTACACCTCCGGCCGCGCCAGCAACGAGGCGGCCTACCTGTATCAGCTGTTTGTCCGCGCCTTTGGCAGCAATAACTTCCCCGATTGCTCGAACATGTGCCACGAAGCCAGCGGCGTCGCCCTCGGCCAGAGCGTGGGCGTCGGCAAGGGCAGCGTGACCTTCGCCGACTTCGAGCACAGCGATGCGATTTTCGTGCTTGGGCAGAACCCCGGCACCAACCACCCGCGCATGCTCGAACCGCTTCGCGAGGCGGTAAAACGCGGCGCCCAGGTCGTGTGCTTTAACCCATTGAAGGAGCGCGGCCTGGAGCGCTTCCAGCACCCACAGCATGCACTGGAAATGCTCACCAATGGTTCGGAGCCGTTGAACACCGCATTCTTCCGCCCGGCCCTGGGTGGTGATTTAGCCGCTCTGCGTGGCATGGCCAAATTCCTACTGCAATGGCATCGCGAGGCGCTGGCCAAAGGCGAGCCGGCCGTATTCGACCTCGCCTTTATCGCCGAGCATACGGACGGGGTGGATGACTACCTGGCACTGCTGGATGCCAGCAGTTGGGAGTCGCTGGTCGAGCAATCCGGCCTGAGCCTGGACGAGCTGCAACATGCCGCCCTGCTCTACCGCCGCGCCGAGCGAGTGATCATCTGCTGGGCTATGGGCATCACCCAGCACCACAACTCGGTGGCGACCATTCAGGAAATCGTTAACCTGCAGCTGCTGCGCGGTAACCTCGGCCGTTCCGGCGCCGGCCTGTGCCCGGTGCGCGGCCACAGCAACGTGCAGGGCGATCGCACCATGGGCATCAATGAGCGCCCGCCAGCGGCCTTTCTCGATGCGTTGGAGCAGCGCTTTAACTTCCAGGTGCCGCGCGCCCGGGGCCACAACACGGTTGAGGCGATCAACGCCATGCTCGATGGCCGCGCCAAGGTGTTTATCGGTCTGGGCGGCAACTTCGCCCAGGCCACCCCGGACAGCCCGCGTAGCCATAAAGCGCTGAGCCGCTGCGCATTGACCGTGCAGATCAGCACCAAACTCAACCGCAGCCACCTAACCACCGGAGCCGACGCGCTGATTCTGCCGTGCCTGGGCCGCACCGATATCGACCACCAGGCCGACGGCCCGCAGGCGGTGACCGTGGAAGACTCATTCAGCATGATCCACGCCTCCTACGGCCAGCTCGAACCGCTGTCGCCGCAAATGCGTTCGGAGCCGGCGATCATTGCCGGTATCGCGAAAGCCACACTGGGCAACCATCCGGTGGACTGGGACGCGTTGATTGCCGATTACCGGCGCATCCGCGAGCTAATTGCCGAAACCATTCCCGGCTTTAGCGATTTCAATCAGCGCCTACAACATCCCGGTGGCTTTTACCTGGGCAACGCCGTTGCCGAACGACGCTGGCTCACCCCCAGCAAACGAGCCAAATTCAAGGCCAACGCACTGCCTGCCGACCTGTTGCCGCCGCAAGTGCGCAGCACTGGGCAAACGCCGGATCTGATTCTGCAAACCCTGCGCTCCCACGACCAGTACAACACCACGATCTATGGCCTGGATGACCGCTACCGTGGCGTCAAAGGCCAGCGTCAGGTGCTGTTCGTCAACGAGGCGGATATCCTGCGCCTGGGCTTTCAGCCGGGGCAGAAGGTCGATATCCAATCCATCTGGGATGACAGCATCGAACGTAAGGTCGCCGGCTTTACCCTGCTGGCCTTCAATATTCCCGCCGGCCAGGCCGCCGCCTACTACCCGGAGGCCAACCCCCTGGTGCCGCTGCAGAGTTTCGGTGCGGGCAGCTTTACCCCGACGTCGAAGTACGTAGCGATTCACCTGCAGGCCCATCAGGCCAAAACACGCATCCTTTAATCACCGGTTGTGTGGCGGCGATCACAGCGGCGACCAGTGGTAGGGAATTTTTCGGCAAACCACCCTCTAACAGCATGCGTGGACTTTGTTTTTAAAACCAAAGACTTAAGTCCGCTGCCCACTTAATCGAGAAGGTCTGCCGTATGCGTACATTATTTTCTGCGTTGCTGTTCAGTGCCCTGGCCTCGCCCTTTGCCGTCGCGGGCGATACCGCCAAGGTAGCCATCGGTGGCGGTGTGGGCGGCGCCCTGGGCAATGTGATTGGTCAACAGGTTGGTGGCAGCACCGGTGCAGCGATTGGCGCTGGCCTGGGGGGCGCGGCGGGCGGAGTGATTACCGCACGCGACGGCAACAAGGCCGAAGCCGCACTGGGCGGTGGCCTGGGTGCAGCGGGCGGTTCAGTACTGGGTAACAAGGTCGGCGGCAGTACCGGCTCGACCATTGGTGCCGGCCTGGGCGGCGCAGCCGGTGGCGCGCTGGCCAATGAATACGCTGGCGGCGGCGAGCGGGAGCGCGGCCATTACCACGGCAAGAAACACAAGAAGCATAAAAAGCACAAACACCACTAAGTACCGAATGCAGATGCAAAAAAGCCGCTTAACAGCGGCTTTTTGCGTATGGCACCCACCCTTAACTCAGCTACACAGCCGGCTCTAACAACAGCACCGTCAGCGCCGCCCGCAGATTCTCGGGAATACTCACTGGGCGGTCGCTATTGCGGTCGACGAAGACATGCACAAAACGCCCGGCCGCGCAGGCTTCGTCTTCCCCGGCCTTGAACACCGCCAGCTCGTACTGCACCGAACTATTGCCCAACTTACCGACGCGCAGGCCGATCTCGATGCATTCGGGGAAGGCGATGGAGGCGAAGTAGTCGCAGCTGGAGCTGACCACAAAACCCACCACCTCGCCGTTATGGATATCCAGGCCGCCAACCTCGATCAGGTAGCTGTTCACCGCGCTGTCAAAGAAGCTGTAATAGGTGACGTTGTTGACGTGGCCGTAGACATCGTTGTCATGCCAGCGCGTGGTGATCGGCTGGAAATGCCGGTAGTCGCTGCGCAGGTGCTGGGGTTGGCTCATCGGAAGTCCTTGAAGTTAGCGAGGCAGCCTAATAAGCCACCTGGTAGATGGCCAGGGCATGGGCCTCGGTCATTTCCCGCGGGTTATTCACCAGCAGGCGCTGTTGCTGCATGGCATCGCGGGCCAGCGTTGGCAGCATGTCCTGCGGTACACCGGCATCACGCAGGCGTGTCGGCAGGGCGCTGCGCACGCTGAAATCGGCCATAGCGCCAATAAACTGCTCGGTCTGCTGCAATACGCTGCCGGCGCGCAGCTGCTCGCCCAGCACCAGCGGCGCCAGCTCGGCATACAGCGGTGCAGCCGAATTGGCGTTGAAGCCCAGCACATGCGGCAGCACCAAGGCGTTACTCAGGCCGTGGGGAATATGGAAGTGTCCGCCCAGTGGATAAGCCAGCGCATGCACCGCCGCCACCGGCGCGTTGGCAAACGCCTGACCAGCCAGGCAGGAGCCGAGCAACATGGCCTGCCGCGCTTCGCGGTCAGATCCGTCATGCACCACCTTATCCAGGTTGGCCGCCAGCAGGCGCAACGCTTCGCGGGCTAGCAGGTCGGACAGCGGGTTCTTTTTCAGCGCGCTGGTGTAGGCCTCGATGGCATGCACCATGGCATCGATACCCGTAGCGGCTGTGACCGCGGGCGGCAAGCCAAGGGTTAGCTCAGCATCCAACAACGCCAAGTCCGGTAACAACAGCGGTGAGACCACGCCCATCTTGGTAGTTTCACCGGTGGTGATAATGGAGATCTGCGTGACTTCCGAACCGGTGCCGGCGGTGGTCGGCACCAGAATCAGCGGCAGGCGCTGACCCCGGGCATTGCCGACGCCGTAGACCTGCGCCAGCTCCTGGCCGCATTCGGGATGCGCGAGCAGCGCTACCAGCTTGGCCACGTCCATCGAACTGCCGCCACCAAATCCGACGATCAGCTGCGCCTTGAGTGCTCGGGCCTGCTCGACCGCCGCCAGCAGAATGGCCTCGGGCGGGTCGGCGACCACCTGATCGAATACCTCGACGGTCAGCTCGGTGCGAGCAAAACCTGGCAGCACGTCCGCCAGCAGGCCAAGCTTGCTGATGCCTGGATCGGTGACGATCAGCACCCGTTGCGCGCCACGCTCGCGGCACAGCTCGGCCAGACGCCGGGACGCACCAATCTCGCAAAGAATCTGCGCAGTGGTGGCAAAGCTAAAGGGCAGCATGGAGTGATCCTCTTGTTGTAATAAATGGCTCGCGAGCAGCGTGGGTGCCACCCACGCTACGCGCTTCAGTCAGAAGGCGAAACTCGCCTCATCCATGGCCATCAGGCAGTCGGCACCGCCCAGCAAGGACTCGCGATGGGCGCTGGCCCGTGGCAACACCCGGCGCAGGTAGAAGTCGGCCGACTGCAGCTTGGCCTGGTAGAACGCCGCCTCGCCGCTGCCCGCCTCCAACGCATCCTGCGCCCGTGCCGCCGCCTGCAGCCAGAAACCGGCCAGCAGCACATAGGCCGAGTACTGGAGAAAATCCACCGATACCGCGCCGATCTCCTGCACATCGCGCTGACTGGCGGCAATCACTTCGCTGCTTAGTTCGCGCCACTCGCCCAGACGCGCCTGCACGCTTTTAGCTAACGCGGCCAGCACCGGGCGGCCCACCTGGGTATCACACAGCTCGCTGAATTCGGCTTGCAACGCCGACAGTTCGGCACCGCCGTCGCCGAGCACCTTGCGGCGGATATAGTCCAGCGCCTGGATACCGTTGGTGCCTTCATACAGCTGGGTGATACGGCTATCGCGCATCAGTTGCTCGATCCCCCACTCGCGGATAAACCCGTGACCGCCATACACCTGCACGGCATGGCTGGCGACCTCCTGACCCATATCGGTAAAGAAGGCTTTGACGATCGGGATCAGCAGCGCCGCACGCTTGGCGGCGGCCTTGCGCGAGGCGGCATCCGGGTGGCCGTGTTCCAGATCGAGTTGACGTGCACAGTAGGCGCCGAGCATGCGGCTGCCTTCGACCAGGCTCTTCTGCGTCAGCAACATACGCCGCACATCCGGGTGCACGATGATCGGATCGGCCGCCTTGCCCGGCTCGGCAGGCCCTGTCAGGGCGCGCGACTGCAGGCGCTCGCGGGCATAACGCAGCGCGCCCTGGAAGGCTGCTTCGCCAATGCCCAAGCCCTGCAAACCGACCTGAAAGCGTGCGTCGTTCATCATGGTGAACATGCAGGCCAGGCCCTGGTTGGCTTCGCCAATCAGCCAGCCGGTGGCGCCGTCATAGTTCATCACGCAGGTGGACGCGCCCTTGATGCCCATCTTGTGCTCAATGGCGCCACAAGACAGCGCGTTACGCTCGCCCGGTGCACCGTCGGCCGCGGCGATAAACTTCGGCACCAGCAACAGGCTGATGCCCTTCACTCCGGCCGGAGCGTCCGGCAGGCGCGCCAGCACCAAATGGATGATGTTTTCCGAGAGGTCCTGCTCGCCGCCGCTGATAAAGATCTTGCTGCCACTGACCTTGAAGCTGCCATCTGCCTGCGGCTCTGCCTTGGTGCGCAGCAGCGCCAGGTCGGTGCCGGCCTGGGGCTCGGTGAGGCACATGGTGCCGGTCCATTGGCCACTGACCAGTTTGTGCAGGTAGGCGTCTTTCAGCGTTTCGCTGCCATGTTTGTACAGCGCCAACACCGCGCCTTCGGTCAGCCCGGAATACACCCGGAACGACAGCGAAGCGCCCATCAGCATCTCGTGAAAGTTGCACGCCAGCATCTGCGGCAGCGCCTGGCCGCCGTATTCGCTAGGCCCGGTCATGCTCGCCCAGCCATTGTCGACGTATTGCTGGTAGGCCTCGGCAAATCCATCCGGCGTGCTCACCTGGCCATCGCGCAACTGACAACCCTGCTCGTCGCTGCTGCGGTTGAGCGGCGCGATTACCTCGGCGGCGTAACGCGCTCCCTCTTCCAGCACGCCGTCGATCAGCTCGCGATCGAGGCCATTACCGAGCAACTCGCAGTGGCCGCTGATATCGAACAGTTCGTGCAGGACAAAACGCATATCGCGCAGCGGGGCTTGGTAGCTCATACCCAGGCCTCCTGCAGATCGGATACCGGTACGTCGGAAGCCCGCACGTCAGCAAAGCGCTTACCGCTGGCCGCCAACTGTTCAATCAGACGTGCTGGCAGCCAGTGCTCGCCGAACGCCACCTGCAACGCCTTCAAGCGGTTATGGATGGCCGCCACACCCTGGCCATCGGCCCAGGTCATCGGCCCGCCTCTATCGGCTGGGAAACCGTAGCCATTGAGGTAGACCAGATCGATGTCATGGCTGTTGTTGGCGATGTTTTCTTCAAGAATCTTTGCCCCTTCGTTCACCAGCGCCAACAGGCAACGCTCAAGAATTTCTGTCGGGTCGATGTCACGACGCGCGAAGCCCAACTGCTCGGAGACCTGCAACACCAGGGCATCGACCTCAGGATCATGCTCGGCCTGACGGCTACCCTCGGCGTAGCGGTAATAGCCCATGCGCGACTTCTGACCGAAACGCCCCAGCTCGCACAGTCGATTGTCGACCTGCACCGCCGGATCATTCTGACCCTTGCCGGCCAGCTCGCGGGCGCGCCATTCCAGATCGATGCCGACCACGTCGTACATACGGAAGGGCCCCATGGCAAAGCCGAAGCCCTGCAGCGCAGCATCCACCTGATGAGGGTATGCACCTTCCAGCAACAACATGCGCGCTTCACGCACATAGGTGTGCAGCATGCGGTTACCGATAAAGCCGTCGCAGTTCCCGGCCACCACGCTGATTTTGCCGATCTTCTGGCCCATCGCTACGGCTGCCTCAAGCACTGCCGGCGCAGTCTTGGCACCGCGGACGATTTCCAGCAGCTTCATGATGTGCGCCGGGCTGAAGAAGTGCAGACCCAGCACCTGCTCTGGGCGCTTGGTGACGGCGGCAATCGCGTCGATATCCAGCGCCGAGGTGTTGCTGGAAAGAATCGCCCCCGGTTTCAGGATGGCGTCCAGGGTGCGAAAAATCTGCTGCTTGAGCTCGAGGTTCTCGTACACCGCCTCGATCACCAGATCGGCGTCCGCCAGCGCGGCGTACTCGCCCACCGGGGTGACGCAGGCCAGGCGCGCAGCCGACTGCTCGGCAGTAATCCGCCCGAGTTTGAGGTTATGGGCGTTAGTCTCGGCCACCACCGTCATGGCCTGCTCGAGCATTTGCGGGTTGTTGTCCAGCCACAGCACCTGAATACCGGCGTTGGCCAGGCTCATGACGATACCGCGACCCATGGTGCCCGCGCCGATGACAGCGGCCTGCTGAATGGTGAAAACGGAGTTGCTCATCGAGGACCCTCTGGCTGGAAATTGAATGGGCATGTCGCCTGATCGCTATTTCTGTAGGAGCGGGGGACGCCTAGTCCAATGCCCGCGATTCGCGGCCATGGGCCGCTCCTACAAGGGCTGGACTCCGGCATACAAAAAATTCGCCCACCACCATAAGCAAGGCGCTACTATTTTTGAAATTTAGTCTTGTGATAAGTCGTATTCAGCCAATGAATATCTCAACCTTCGACCTCAACCTGCTGCGCGTGTTCGATGCACTGATGCGCGAGCAGAATGTTTCCCGCGCCGCCGAACGTCTGTCGCTCAGTCAGCCGGCCGTCAGCAACGCCCTGAGTCGCCTGCGCGAATTGCTCGACGACCCGCTGCTAGTGCGGGTTGGCCGCAGCATGCAGCCCACGCCACGCGCGCAGGCGCTGGAAACCCCGATCCGCGCCGCTCTGCAGCAGATCGAGCAGAGCCTCAGTGCCGGTGAAGTGTTCGATCCGGCCAGCAGCCGGCAGCATTTCAGCATCGCCGTTACCGATTATGTCGAGTTGATCTGCATGCCACGCTTGCTCAAGCTGCTCAGTCAGCTGGCACCCGGCATGCGCATCGACATCCGCCATTTGAGCCCCAGCCTGCCGGCCGAGGCGCTGGACAAGGGCGAGCTGGACCTGGTGCTGGGCCGCTTCGAAGACATCCCCGCGCGCTTCTCCCGCCAGCACTGGATGAGCGAAACCCTGCAACTGGCGCTGCGCCGCGGTCATCCTCTGGTCAGCGGGCCCATGGATCTACCGACCTTTCTGCAGCTGCGCCACCTCTGGGTACACGGTGGTCAGACCCGCGGCATGGTTGACCAATGGCTGGGCGAACAGGGCCTGTGCCGGGAGATTCTCTACACCACACCTAACTACCTGCAGGCCGCGCATATCGTCGCCGACAGTGAGCTGGCCGCCGTGCTGCCGACCCAACTGGCGCGCCACTTCGCCAACCTGCTGCCGCTGCAGCTGTTCGAGTTGCCGTTCGCCCTCGGCCCGTTTCACCTGGAAATCGTCAGCCTGGCCCAGCGCCAGCGCGACCCGGCGCTGCACTGGCTGATCGAACAGATCCAGCAAATCGCCCAGCGCTGATCACCCGCAACGGGGCAAGCCTTCCTATACTGCCGGCTACTGTCGTGCAGTTTTGGGGAAACGATCATGCTCAAATCGGCTTTGGCGCTGCTACTGGCGCTGCTGGGTACACTGGCGCAGGCTAATTCTCTGGAGATCGTGCTCCTCGACAACCAAGGCAAACCGCTTAGCGACGCGGTGCTTTGGATCGAGCCTGGGCCGGCGCAGAGCCAGCCCACTACGGCGCTGATGGACCAGCAGAAACGCCAGTTCACCCCCTATATCCTGCCAGTGCAGGTGGGCACCACGGTGAATTTCCCCAACTCCGACCCGATCAACCACCACGTCTATTCCTTCTCGCCGGCCAAGCGCTTTGAACTGCGCCTGCACCAGCAGAAGGCCGCGCCACAGGAGATGCGTTTCGACCAGCCCGGCCTGGTCACCCTGGGCTGTAATATCCATGACTGGATGCTCGGTTTTATCTTGGTGCTCGACACCCCCTGGTTCGCCCAGACCGACAGCCAGGGCAAGACCAGCCTGCAGTTCGACGCTGCCACCGGGCAAACCCTGCACCTCTGGCACCCACGTATCGCCGACCCGCAAGAAGCCATGAGCCGTGCCGTACCCAGCGACGGCGCACTGACCTGGCAACTCACCGGCGCACTGAAGCGCGACCCGCGTCCGAAAGCACCGGCCATGCGCCCACAGGGTAAAGGCGGCTACGTGCCATGACCCTGCGCGGCAAGATTCTCGGCTTCTTTCTGCTGCTGTTGCTGGCGGTGATGGTGCTGCTACTGGCGCTGGTCTATCGCTCCACCTATCAGCACACCCTGAGCCAGGTAGCCGGGCAGCTGAGTTTTGCCCATGCGGTGCTGAGCAACGAGCTGCAGAGCCGCCGTCAGGCGCAAAGCGCCATGGCCGATCTGATCGCCAAGGACTTCACCCTGCTCGGTGAAATCGCTGACTTGATCGCCAGCCCACAGCAAGAGGCGCAATCACTGTCCGCCGCGCTGGAGTCCTTCGCCTCGCGCAGCCAAGCCAGCTTTGCCCTGGTCAGCGCGCCCGAGGGCTTGATTCTGGCCGGCACCAGCGGCGAACTGCTGCCCGGCGCGCCGCTGCCGTGGGCTGATCTGCTGGATAAAAACGACCCGCAAAGCGCCGAGCGCCTGGTGGTATTTGGCGAGCGAGTGCTACATATCAACGCCACGCCAATCTTTGCCCCACGGCCCAACCTGATGGGTTGGCTGCTGATGGCGTTTGAACTGGACGATCAGGCCACTGCGCACCTGGCCCGCCTCAGCGGCGCGGATGTCGCCCTGCTTGACGGCAGCCCCGGCCAGTACCGGGTGCTGGCCAGCAACCTGCAGGCATTACAACGGGCCGAACTGGCGGGCCAGTTGTTACCGAATGCCGATGGTGTATTTCGCTTCGAACTACAGGGCCTGGAACAGGTAGCCCTGCGTGCGCCACTGACCGGCACCAGCAGCGAACTGCAGGTGTTATTGATGCGCTCGCTGTCCGCCGAGCTGGCCGCTTACCAGCCACTGCAATGGCAGCTGGCAATTATCTTCACCATTGCTCTGCTGC
This sequence comes from Pseudomonas sp. EA_35y_Pfl2_R111, assembly GCF_963970955.1. NCBI lineage: Bacteria > Pseudomonadati > Pseudomonadota > Gammaproteobacteria > Pseudomonadales > Pseudomonadaceae > Pseudomonas > Pseudomonas sp. EA_35y_Pfl2_R111. Next base: position 1,649,232 of record NZ_CAXAOM010000001.1, read on the forward strand.
TCGCTGGCCTCGGCGCGCTGTGGATCGCCAATACAGTTAGCCGCCCGCTCAGCCAGATGGTCGACAACGTGCGGCGCATCGCCAGCGGTGATTATCAAGTGGCGATGCAGGTGCCGGCCACCCAGTCCAGCGGTGAAATCGGCCTGCTGGCCCGCGAGTTCATCGCCATGCAGCAAGGCATTGCCGAGCGCGAAACCACCATCAGCTTTCTCGCTTACCGCGACCCACTGACCGAACTGGCCAACCGCAACCGCTTTGTCGCCGAGCTGCAACAGGCCCTGGCGCACTGTCCGCCGGGCGAAGGGGTAGCGGTGCTGCTGATGGACCTGGACAACTTCAAGGACCTTAACGACACCCTTGGCCACGATGCCGGCGACCACTTGCTCTGCCAGCTCGCCGCCCGCCTGCAGGCGCTGCTACGGCCAGGCGAGCAGCTGGCGCGCCTCGGCGGTGACGAGTTTGCCCTGCTGATCAGCCCCTGCCAGCCCGGCTGGCTGATCCCCGCTGCCGAGCATTACCGCACGGCCTTGCATGAGCCGTTCGCCGTGCGTGGCATCAGCATGACCCTCAACGCCACGGTGGGCATCGCCCTGTATCCAGATCACGGTGAAAGCGCCGGCAGCCTGCTGCAACATGCCGAGGTGGCGATGTACCTGGGCAAACAGCAGCGCTCACCCTACGCCCTCTACCGCCCGGAGTTGGATCGTCACAGCTTGCTGCGCCTGGCCCTAATGAGCGAATTAAAAGGCGCAGTGGAAGGTGGCCAGCTCAGTCTGTACTTCCAACCGAAACTGAATATCCGCGCGCGCAGCCTGTATGGCGTGGAGTGCCTGGTGCGCTGGATTCACCCGGTGCATGGGTTTATTCCGCCGGACGAATTTATTCCCCTGGCCGAGCAGACCGGCAACGTCTGCGCCCTGACACGCTGGGTGGTGCGTACCGCTGTGGCGCAGAGCCGCGCCTGGCAGGAACAAGGGCTGGAGCTGAAGACCGCGATCAATATCTCGGCACTGGATCTGGCCGACCCCGGCTTTGCCGGCTTTATCGCCGCGCAACTGACCGAGCATGCTGTGCCGCCATCGGGCCTGATCGTGGAAATCACCGAGAGCGCGGTGATGGCCGACCCGGAACTGGCCATGGGCCAACTGCAACAGCTTTGCGAACTGGGCGTGCAGCTGTCGATTGACGACTACGGCACCGGCTATTCGAGCATGGCCCAGCTCAAGCGCCTGCCGGTACATGAGCTGAAGATCGACAAGTCCTTTGTCCTCGACCTGCTGAGCAATCCCGATGACGACATCATCGTCCGCTCGACCATCGAACTGGGCCATAACATGGGCCTGAAGATCGTCGCCGAAGGGGTGGAAACCGAGGCCATCCTCGAACGCCTGGATCATCTCGGTTGCGATATCGCCCAGGGCTATCTACTCAGCAAACCGCTACCGCCGGCGGCGTTTGCCGACTGGCTGACGGCAACCCACTGGCAACTGCCTCGCCAAAAAGGCTAACCCGGCCACAAAAAAGGCCGCTGCCGATCATTGATCAGCAGCGGCCCGGGAAAACGGTGTCTTGGGGCGCAGAGCCTGTTTAGAGCCTCGCGAGCTAGAGTCATGCAAGGCGCTACGTTAGTAAAAGCCTCCGGCTGGTCAAACAGGCGAGGAAGCGGAGTTTACGAGTTGTAAATGAGCATTCCGAGACGCCGCGTCCCGGCCTGTTTTCAACGCCGCAGGGCCGACGCGCAGCAGGCTCTTAAAACGCGTTATCGCCAATCAACATCCCGTGCATAACCATATAGGTCTTGCGCCCGGACTGCAGGGTGAGTGGGCTTCGCTCGGCGATCACCCAGCCCTTGGCCAGCAGTTTGTCGATGTGCGCCCGCAGCTGTGGCAGGTAGCGTTGCTCTTGCTGAAGCGATTCCATTCTGCTCATCCTCTAGAGGACTCCTTTGTGACTACAACCAGGGAATACCTGGCCCACTCATCCGTGATGGCTGTCACAAAGCATAGTGGCCCTGTGCCTGCTGCTAAAGCGGCAAATGGCCACATCTCTGTAGGCATAACGCGCCAAGCAGCTATAGCGTTTGGCTTACATTGTTTTGCAGTCTAGACCGCACTGGCTGTGGCGGCGGGTTCGCCGACATGCGGTGAGCTGAACTCCAGATAACCATCGTCAACCTTGCCGTAACGCAGCAGCGCCAGGTCCAGCAGGTAGTTCTGGTAGAGCTTCCACGGCGCACGATCGCCCTGGCTGGGGATCTTGTCGGCCGCGCGCTTGATATAGCCGGAGGCGAGATCAAGGAACGGCGCATTTTTGACCTGCCGCGCCGTGTCGCGCGGGGTGCACTGACGCATGCCGTTGGCGTCCATATGGTTGATCAGGCGGCAGAAATATTCGCTTGAAAGGTCCGCCTTGAGCGTCCAGCTGGCATTGGTGTAACCCAGCACCACCGCCGCATTGGGCAGGTCACGCAGCATGATGCCGCGATAACCCATGCTCTTGGCCGCATCGAAGGGCACCCCATCCACCGCCACTTGCATGCCGCCAAACAGCTGCAGCTCCAGACCGGTGGCGCTGATGATCACATCCGCCGGCAGCTCTTTACCGGATTTCAGGCGGATGCCCTTGGCGGTAAAACCGTCGATGTGCTCGGTGACCACCGACGCCTTGCCCTCGCGCAGCACCTTGAACAGATCGCCATTGGGCACCGCGCACACCCGCTCATCCCAGGGTTTGTAGCGCGGGCTGAAGTGGCGCATATCGAAGCCCTTGCCCAGCTGATGCCGGGCCATACCGAGCAACGCTTTGCGCACCAGGCTGGGAAAGGCCTTGGAGAGTTTGTAAAAGCCCAGCTGCACCGCCACATTGCGCGTGCGCGCCAGGCGGTAGACCCAGGTTTCCGGCAGGAAACGGCGCAAGAAGGCAGAGATCGGATCGCCTTGCGGCAGGCTCACCACATAGGTTGGCGAGCGTTGCAGCATGGTCACGTGCCTGGCCGTGTCGGTCATCGCCGGCACCAGGGTTACTGCCGTCGCGCCGCTGCCGATCACCACCACGTTCTTGCCGCTGTAATCGAAGTTTTCCGGCCACAGCTGCGGGTGGATAAATTCACCCTGGAATTGTTCACGGCCCTTGAAATCTGGGGTGTAGCCCGCTTCGTAGCGGTAATAGCCGGTGCACATCAGCAGGTGCTGACAGCTCAGTTTGATCGGCTCGGGCGCATCGCCACGCTGTACTTGCAGGGTCCAGGTCGCGCGCTCGCTGCACCAGTCGGCCTTGAGTACCTTGTGCTGGTAGCGGATCTTTTCTTGGATGCCGTTTTCCTCGGCAGTTTCTTCGATATAGCTGCGAATCGACGGGCCGTCGGCGATCGCCAGCGGGTTGGTCCAGGGTTTGAAGTTATAGCCGAGAGTGAACATGTCCGAGTCGGAACGGATGCCAGGATAGCGGAATAGGTCCCAGGTGCCGCCCAAGGCTGCCCGGCCTTCGAGAATGGCGAAGCGTTTGCCGGGGCAATGCTTCATCAGGTGATAAGCCGCGCCGATGCCGGACAGACCGGCACCAATGATCAAGACATCCAGATGTTCGGCAGACATGGGGGCTCCTCAGGCTTCTGCTTATGGCTGCAGATCGATAGTTGTCGACCCTAATGCCTGCCAGATTCACCCCCAACAACGCTTTTGTCATCCAACCTTTAGTGGTGTGAACAGCCCAGGCTGACCACAGTTATGGCTGAAGAATGACTAAACCGCTCAGAAACCTGCCCAGCGATCAGAAGCTGTTGCGCAACACCACTTCGTTGAACGGCAGCTTGCCAATGCGCGGCTTCGGCTCGATGGTCTTCTTGCCGACGGCGACCATCAGGGCGATCACATGGTTTTCAGGCAGCTTGATCAGCTTGGCCACGGCATCGAAATCGAAGCCGTCCATCGGGCAGGAATCCAGACCCTTACCACGCGCGGCGAGCATCAATGTCTGCGCCATAAGGCCGCAGCTGCGCATGGTTTCGTCGCGCTGCACCTGCGGTTTGTCGCGGTAATAGGTGTCGATGGCACCGGCCATATAGGCCTGAACTTCCGCGGGCGCGCCTTCCCAGACGCGGCCAACATCCTGCTGCCAGCTGTCGAGCTTGGCGCACACCACCACCAGCATTGAGGCATCGGTCACCTGCGCCTGCCCCCAGGCCACTTCGCGCAATTGCTGACGCAGCGCCGGGTCGCTGATCTCAACCATGCGCACGTGCTGCAGGTTGAACGCCGATGGCGCGAGCAGGGCCAGTTGCAGCAGCTCGTCCTTGTCGGCATCGCTCAGAGTAAATTGCGGGTCATAACCTTTGACGGCGCGGCGGCTGCGGATGGCTTCGTAGATATGCATGGGGGTTCCTTATCTGCAGGGTATTTAAAGACGGCAATGCTAGGCACTTGCCGGCCCTAACGCCAAACGCCTTTACCGATAACAATGATCGACACAGACGATCCTAGGCGCTCGCCTGTTAAAATCGCCGCCTCGCCCAACCGACCACAGCCCATGACCCCAGACGCCCTTGCCACACTGCAGCAACACCTGCTCGACGCCCTGACTGCGCCGCCCAGTGAAACCCGCCGCCTGTTCCATGGCCGTGGCCGCTGCTGGCCGGGGCTGGAGCAGGTCACCGTCGATTGGCTGCAAGGTGTGCTGCTGGTGGCGCTGTTCAAGCCGGTAAGCGATGCAGAACTGGCCGCGCTGCAGCAGATGCTGCTCGACCTCGGCCAATCCACCGCCTGGCAGCAAAGCGGCGCACACAGCCTTTTGCTGCAGCAGCGCTACCTGCCGGAAAGCCCCACCCAATGGCTGCTCGGCGAGCCGGTGGAGCACTGGGATATCTGCGAGCACGGCCTGCACTACCGCCTCGACCTGGGCAAAAAGCAGAACAGCGGGCTGTTTCTCGATATGCGCTATGGCCGCCAATGGGTGCAGGCACAGGCGACGGGTAAGCGTGTACTCAACCTGTTTGCCTACACCTGTGGGTTTTCCGTGGCAGCGCTGGCGGGCGGTGCGCGCCAGGTGATCAATCTGGACATGGCCAGGGCCGCGCTCAGCCGTGGCCGTGACAATCACCGGCTAAACCAGCACGACCTAAGCCAGGTGGTGTTTCTCGGCCACGATCTGTTCAAGTCCTGGGGCAAGGTCGCCAAGTACGGTCCCTATGACCTGGTCATCATCGACCCGCCATCGTTCCAGCGCGGCAGCTTCGTGTTGAGCAAGGATTACCCGAAGGTCCTGCGCAGATTGCCCGAACTCTTGAGCGCAGACGGCGTGGTACTGGCCTGCAGCAACGAGCCGGAAATCGGCCCGAATTACCTAATCCAGGCCATGGCCAGCGAAGCGCCCAGCCTGCGCTTTAGCGAGCGCCTGCAGAACCCGCCGGAATTCCCTGACAGCCAGCCGGACAGTGCCCTAAAAGCCATGGTTTTTTGCCGCGACTGACACCTATAAGCACTGATCTAGAAGGCTTGCCCGAGCAGAAAATGACGTATTGCAAACTGGTCTACAGTTAGGCGACCAACCCTAGCGAGATCACCGCAATGATGTTGAAAACCCTTGGCCTTGCCCTGTCCGCCACATTATTACTGGCCGGCTGCGCCAGCAAAACCACGCAACCATCGCAGTATTCGGGCTTTCTCAGCGATTACTCACAACTGCAGCCCGCCCAGTCGGCCAGCGGCGCGCCGGTGATGCGCTGGGTATCGCCTGACTTCAAACCCGGGAACTACCGCTCGGTGCTAGTGGAGAGACCGGTGTTCTACCCCGCGCCAACCCCGAGTGCGCAAGTTAGCCAACAGACCTTGGACGAAATCGCCCTCTACCTGCAGCAGGCCATGCGCCTGGAGCTGGCCGGACGCATGCGGGTGGTCGAATATGCCGACCAGGAAACGCTGGTGCTACGCAGTGCCATCAGTGCGGTGAACACGTCGCCAGAAGGGCTGAAGGTCTACGAAGTCATTCCAATTGCCCTGATCGCAGCCGCCGCCAGCACAGCCGCCGGCACCCGCGATCAGGACTCCAATATTTATGTCGAGCTGGAAGCCATCGACGGCCGCAACAGCCAGCCAATGGCACGCGTAGTACGCAAGGGCCATGGCCTGCCACTGGAAAACGACAGCAGCCAGTTGCGCCTCAAGGACATCAAACCCGCACTGGATGAGTGGGCCAAGGATGCTCGCAACTTCAAACCCTGAGGCTTAACGGCTCAAGCAAATACAAAGTATTTGCGCACCGTCTCGACCACCTCCCAGGTGCCCTTCATCCCGGGTTCGACGATAAAGATATCGCCGGCGCGTAGATGAATCGGCGCCTGCCCCTCCGGGGTGATGATGCAATACCCCTCCTGAAAGTGGCAGTACTCCCATTTCTCATAGGCCACCTGCCATTTGCCAGGTGTGCAAATCCAGGTACCCATGATCTTGCTGCCGTCCGCCGAGGTGTAGGCGTTGAGGTTGACGGTGTGCGGCTCGCCGGCGATGCGCGTCCACTTGCAGGCATCCAGCAGCGGAGTCGGCTGGGTATCACGCAGTACGGTAATCGGTGACATGGGTGGCTCCTGAGGTCGGTAGAACAACAAGCGCCAGCCTAGAACCGCCACCTTGCTGGGACTGTCCTGAGGTCGACCTGCAACTGCCTGGAAACGCAGCCCCTTCGCCCAGGCTGACGGGTAAAACGCGTGCTACTTTGAAGAGGGCCTGTTGGTTTGTTCCCGCCGCTTGCCCGATCCGGAGATGCTTTATGTCCAGTCTTTACCGCTTGGTCACCCGCAGTGATTTCGACGGCCTGGTGTGCGCCGCCTTGCTTAAACACCTCAACCTGATCGACGACATCCTCTTCGTCCACCCCAAGGACATGCAGGACGGCAAGGTGGCGATTACCAGCAACGACATCACCACCAACCTGCCCTACGTCTCCGGCTGTTACCTGGCCTTCGATCACCACCTCAGCGAGACCATCCGCAACCAGCCGGCGAGCAATCACCTGATCGATGCCGATGCCCCTTCGGCGGCGCGCGTGGTATGGAAACACTACGGCGGCCACGAGGCCTTCCCGCGTGACTGGGACGAGATGATGGAGGCCGTGGACAAGGCCGATGCCGCGCAATTCAGCCGCGACGACATCCTCGACCCGCAGGGCTGGGAACTGCTGAGCTTTATCATGGATGCACGCACCGGCCTCGGCCGTTTCCGCGACTTCCGCATCTCCAACTACCAACTGATGATGCAGCTGATCGACTTCTGCCAGACCCATGGCATCGCGGAAATTCTCGAACTGCCGGATGTCGATGAGCGTGTGGCGCTGTACCTGGAGCACCAGCGCGAAGCCAAGGCGCAGATCCAGCGCTGCGCCACGGTCTATCACAACCTGGTGGTGCTCGATCTGCGCAACGAAGAGACGATCTACGCGGTCAACCGCTTCGTCATCTATGCGCTGTATCCGCAGTGCAATATCTCGATCCACGTGATGTGGGGCGTTAAACAGCAGAACACTGTGTTCGCCATCGGTAAATCGATCCTCGACCGCAGCTCCAATACCAATGTCGGCGAGCTGTGCCTGAGCTACAACGGCGGCGGCCACGCCAACGCCGGCACCTGCCAGGTGGCCAACGAGGATGCCGAAGCAGCGCTGCGTGAGCTGATTGCTGAAATCACCGCTGACGGTTAAGCCTGGCGGCGGACTGGGCGCAGCCTCAAGCAGGTGGTTTAAAAACGTCGGCGAGGCAGCCGAGACAAGGCGCTACGTAGTAACAGCCTTTGGCTGGTCAAAACAGGCGAAAACGCGGAGTGTACGAGCTGTACATGAGCATTTGATTCGCTTCGCTCACCCCTTCGGGGCCGCGCTAGACGCGTTCAGCCTTCGGCTGTGAGCCTGTTTTTAACGCCGTATCGGCAACGTAGATAGTTTTTAAACCGTCTGCCAGAGGGTTAAGCTGTGGCGCATGAGCACAGCGCCCTTTATCACGCAGCTTGAGTCCAGCCGCACGAATGCGCCCCCTGGTTTGCGCATTGGCGGCGACTGGACATTGCCTCACTACGCCAGCCTGGAAGCCGAAGTGTTAGCGCTACGCGGCACGTTGGACAGCGCCGCCAGTATCGACCTGCAAGACCTTGGCGCGCTGGATACCGCCGGCGCCGCCCTGCTGGTGGAGTTACTCGGCGGCCAGCGTCTGGCGCAACTGGCCAACGATGCACCGGAACTGGCCAGCGAGCGCCGCGCACTGCTGCAGACGGTTGGCAATGCGATTGCCGATGCTGGCGACGCCCTACCGCCCAAACACGTCCCCGCCTGGCGCGAATTTTTCGGGCAGATCGGCCAGGCTCTGGAAGAGCTCTGGCAGCAAGGTGTGGCGCTGCTCGGCTTTATCGGCATGACCCTGGCGGCGATGTTTACTATTCTTCTGCGCCCCGGCCGCTGGCGCATCACCTCACTGGTCGCGCACCTGCAGCAGAGCGGCCTGAATGCCGTGCCCATCGTCGCCCTGCTGACCTTTCTGGTTGGCGCGGTGGTGGCTTTTCTTGGTGCCACAGTGCTTGCCGATTTTGGCGCGAGCATCTACACGGTCGACCTGGTGGCGTTCTCCTTCCTACGCGAGTTCGGTGTACTGCTCACCGCTATTTTGATCGCAGGCCGCACCGCCAGCGCCTTTACCGCGCAGATCGGCTCGATGAAGGCCAACGAGGAAATCGACGCCATCCGCACCCTTGGCCTGAGCCCCATGGAATTGCTGGTCCTACCACGGGTGTTCGCCCTGCTGATAGCTCTGCCGATCCTGACTTTTATCGCCATGCTCAGCGGCATTCTCGGCGGTGCGGTGGTCTGCGCCCTTAGCCTGGATATCTCGCCGACCATGTACCTGGCCATGCTGCAGGAAAATATCGCCCTCAAGCACTTTGTCGTGGGCATGGCCAAGGCACCGGTGTTTGCCTTCCTGATCGCCGTGATCGGCTGCCTGGAAGGTTTCAAGGTCACCGGCAGTGCGCAGTCGGTGGGTGAGCGCACCACCTCAAGCGTGGTCCAATCGATCTTTGTGGTGATTGTGCTCGATGCCCTGGCGGCGCTGTTCCTGATGGAGATGGGCTGGTGACGGGCGAAGCGATTATCGAAGTACGCAACCTGGTCAATCGTTTCGGTACGCAGACCGTGCACCAAGACCTGGCGCTGGATTTGTATCGCGGCGAAGTGCTCGGTGTGGTTGGCGGCTCCGGTACCGGCAAGTCGGTGCTGCTACGCAGCATTGTCGGTCTGCGCCACGCCAACTCCGGTACCGTGCGGGTATTTGGCGAAGAACTGCTGAGCCTGCCACCCGAGCAGCGCTCGCAACTGGAACGGCGTTTCGGCGTGCTTTATCAACGCGGCGCTCTGTTTTCCTCGCTGACGGTGACCGAGAACATCGCTCTGCCATTACTCGAACATGCCGGCCTCAACCGTCCCTCCGCCGAACGCCTGGCCCAGGTCAAACTGGCGCTGGTCGGACTGCCGCGCGAAGCCGGCGACAAGTACCCAACCGAACTCTCCGGCGGCATGATCAAACGTGCAGCCTTGGCACGCGCACTGGCGCTGGAGCCGGACATCCTGTTTCTCGACGAACCTACCGCCGGCCTTGATCCCATTGGCGCGGCGGCTTTCGACCAATTGATTCTGACCCTGCGCGACGCCCTGGGGCTCAGCGTATTTCTGGTCACCCATGACCTCGATACGCTCTACACCATCTGCGACCGGGTGGCCGTGCTGGCGGAAAAACGCGTACTGGTGGCCGACCGCCTGAACGTCGTGACTGCCAACGATAACCCTTGGATACACGAGTATTTTCACGGCCCGCGCGGACGCGCAGCCGAACAGGCCGCCAACGGCGCGGCAGGGAGCAGCTGAATGGAACCACGAGCCCACCACGTATTGATTGGCCTGTTTACCGTACTGATGGTCGCGGCCGCTCTGGGCTTTGCCCTGTGGCTGAGCAAAGCCAGCTCGGATCAGGAATTCAATGACTACGATGTGATTTTCACTGAAGCGGTCAGCGGCCTGTCCCAGGGCAGCGCCGTGCAATACAGCGGGATCACGATCGGCGATGTAGTCAGCCTGCGCCTCGACCCGAATGACCCACGCAGAGTACGCGCACATATCCGCGTCAGCGCCGACACGCCGATAAAACAGGACACCCGCGCACGCCTATCAATCACCGGGATCACTGGCACGTCGCAGATCCAGCTGCACAGCGGCACGCCGGAAAGCCCGCCACTGCTTAGCACGAGCGATGAGCGCGCGGAGATCATCGCCGACCGCTCCCCCCTCTCAAGGCTGATGTCGAATGGCGAGGACCTGGTGCTCAGCGTTACGCGCCTGCTCAACCGTGCCAATCAACTGTTCTCCCGCGACAATATCGGGCGCATCTCGCGCACCCTGGAAAACATCGAACAGACCAGTGCCAGCGTCGCCGAACAGCGCGATGAGCTGCGCCAGGCCCTGCAGCAGATGAGCACAGCCAGCCAGGAAGCTGCCGACCTGATGCGCAATGCCAACCAGCTGCTTAGCGGCCAAGGCCGCGAGGCAATGGACAGCGCCAGTCGCCTGATGGCCTCGCTGGAGCGCAGCAGCAGCAACGTCGAACGCCTGCTGACCGACAACCGCGCCGCCCTCGACGGCGGCATGCAGGGCATCGGCGAACTGGGCCCGACCATTATCGAACTGCGCGAAACCCTCAGCGCCCTGCGCTCCTTCGCCCGCCGCCTGGAGGAAGACCCGGCCGGCTATCTGCTGCGCAGCGACACCATCAAGGAGTTTCAACCATGAGTCGTCTTCGCATGCTCGCCGCCCTGCTGCTGATCGGCAATCTGGCTGCCTGCTCGGTATTGCCGAAAAGCCAGGAGCTGAGCATCTATCGCCTGCCGGCCAGCAGCCTGCCCAGCCACAACACCAGTGCCGATTGGGCGCTACGGGTAAACAAGCCCTACAGCAGCCAGCTACTCGACAGCACGCGGATTGCGGTGTTGCCGCCGGGCGATCAGATCAGCGCCTACCAGGGCGTGCGCTGGAGCGACCGCGCGCCGCTGTTGCTGCGCGACCGGCTGATCGACGCCTTCCTCGACGATGGCCGCCTCAAGGCTGTCAGCAGCGATGAAAGCCGCCTGCAAGCCGATCTGGAACTGGGCGGCGACCTGCGCGCCTTCCACAGTGAATACCGAGACGGCATTCCGGCGGCGAGCATCCTGTTCGAGGCCCGTCTTGTAGAGAGCGGCAGCCTGCGCATCCTCGCCAGCCGGCGCTTCGAAGTCAGCCAGACGGCCAGCGACACCTCAGTGCCGGCAGTGGTCAACGCGTTTGGCCAGGCCGGCGACCAACTGGCCCGCGAGGTGCTGGAATGGACCTTGAGCCAGGGCAAGGCGGTGCAGCAGCAGTGAACTGAACACGCTCACAAACAGCGAGAGGCAGGCACATAGGCTCGGCGAAGAAGCGCTGCTGCGCGAGCCTGAAGCTCAGAGCTAGTGCCTGCACATAGTGTTAGGTTATCGGCGCTCAACCGGTGCTGTGGAGCGGAAATTTCGGCGAGTAACCCCACCAGTAGCGCCCTGACGGTTACAGCGGGTCATGTACGCGGCGCGAATCACTCGGCGCTTGTTCGCGCTCATGCAGTCCATAGTCGCGCATCACTTCGGCGACGCGCAGCCGATACTCGGCGAACACGCCACCACGCCCGGCTGTCTGGGCCTGGCGATGCACCTCCAGAGTGCGCCAACGCTTGACCGCCGCCTCGTCTCGCCAGAACGACAGCGACAGCAGCTTGCCCGGCTGGGAAAGGCTGGCAAAACGCTCCACCGAGATAAAGCCATCCACCTGCTCGAGCTGCTCGCGTATCGCCGCTGCGGTGTCCAGATACTCCGACTCCCGGCCAACCTGGGGCTGCACCTCGAAAATCACCGCGATCATGCTGCAATCTCCGCGAAGCCAGGCTGAAGGCCCAAGGTACCCTCGACGCCTTCAACGAAGGAGCGCTCTTCGCGCAGGATAAAGCGCATCTGTTGGGCCATGGCGAAGTTGGCGCGCCCCTCTGGATCATCCTTGAGCCGCGCCCGATAGGCCTCGTAAGCGGCCAGGCTGGCAAAGCCGATCAAGCCCCAGGCGACATAGTTGCTGCCCTCATGCGGTAGGAAGTAGCCAAGCAACTGGCCGCCGCAGCGCGGAATGATGCGCCCCCAGTTCTCCGCATACGCCTTGAAGGCCGCACGCTGAAATGGGTCGATTTCATAGCGGATTACACACGTAATTTGCATGGGGTCACTCCTGTGGTTGGTGAAGGAGACCTTAGCCAATTGCCGCTGCTATATGGTTCGACTAGCATCGAACCATGATCGAAGGCCCCAACATCACCCGTATCGCCGCCCTGCTCGGCGACAACGCCCGCGCCGCGGTGCTGTCCGCACTGATGGCTGATCGCGCATTGACCGCTACCGAGCTGGCCGATATCGCTGGCGTGACCAAACAGACCATCAGCTCGCACCTGGGCAAATTGCTCGACGCTGGCCTGCTCAGCGTCGAGCAGCAGGGCCGGCATCGTTACTTCCGCCTGGCTGGCCGGGAAATCGCGCAATTGCTCGAGTCGATGATGGGCCTCGCCTTGCGCGCCGGGCCGCCGCTACCGCGCACCGGACCACGTGACCTGGCCTTGCGCCGCGCGCGGGTCTGCTACGACCACCTGGCCGGTGAACTGGGGGTGCTGGCCTATGAGGGGCTGCTGCGCCGCGAGTTGCTGCAACAGCTGGACGCCGGGCCCGCGCTCACCACCAGCGGGCGTCAGTGGTTTCGCCAGATTGGCATCGACCCCGACGCCCTGGCGATGCAACGCCGCTCATTCTGCCGGGCCTGCCTGGACTGGAGTGAACGCCGCCATCATCTGGCCGGCGCGCTCGGCGCCGCCCTGTTTGTGCGAATCCAGGAGCTTGGTTGGGCCAAGTGCGCAGGCGACTCGCGCGTGGTGGCGTTCACTGCCGCCGGCGAGCGCTCATTCCGCGCCTGGTTCCAACCGGCCCCTGGCGAGCCGCTCAGCCACCCCGCCGATAGCGCAACCACAACGCTGGATGCGCTCGCTTAGCAGCAGCTGCAGCACTCCTTCCTAAGCCTTGAGCCAGTCACGCACCTCGGCGTAGGGATAATCTTCCAGCGCGGCAAAACCGCCGAGCTGGCGCGCCTTGAGTTTGCTAAACAGCGGCACGCTGATACCGCAGAGAAAGCGCGTCAGGCATTCGGCGCTTGGCTCGCTGCCTTTGAGCTCCTGATGCTTGCGCACAAACCCGTCGCATAGCCCGCGTACATCCTGCTCCGCCAGCGGCGGCAAAGCAGGTGGTGCGGGCAGCCGAGCCACCTGCCCACGGCACACCGAACAATGCCCACACTGCTGCGGTGCATTGGCATCACCGAAATAGGCGGCCAAACGCTGGCTGAGGCACTGCTCGCTGGCAAACAGTGCGAGCATGGCGTGAACCCGACGGATTTCGCTGGCTTCCTGCTGGCTGAAATAGCCATGCAGTTCGCCGCTCAGGGCCGCCGGGTCGAAGCCTGGGTCGAGCAGCGCATAGACCTCGGTCATCTGCTTGCTTTCCAGCTCGATCCAGCCCTTCTCCTGGAAGTAGTCCAAGGCCTTGATCACCCGGCCGCGCTCGGCCTGGTGCTGCCCATAGAGTTGGTCGAAATCCACCGTGCACCAGGTGCGGGCGCGCTGTGAGGTGCTGATCAATGCTTCGACAAACTGCCGCCGCTCACCCTCGAACTTCGCCAACAGCGCCTCGGGTTCCAAGAGGAATTTGAAGCGATATTCGGCGAAATAGGCATAACGCGGGGCGATGATGCCGCGTAGCTCCAGTTGCACCAGCAGGGTTTTCAGCGGCAGCTGGCGGATATTGCTCTGCTCGGAAAGCTGGTTAAGCATCAGCTCCCATTCGACGCTGCCATTGTTTCCAGGCGCAGTGCTGCCCAGCAACTCATCCAGTACACAACGAATGCCGTCCAACTCCGGCGTATCGCCATAGACGAAGTTCTCCAGCACATTGAGGCTGTCGCGGTTGGCCAGCACCAGGCAGTCCGAGGGCTGACCATCGCGGCCGGCGCGGCCGATTTCCTGGCTGTAATTCTCGATGGATTTCGGCAAGTCGAAGTGCAGCACATTGCGAATGTCCGACTTATCGATACCCATGCCAAAGGCGATGGTGGCGACGATGCAGTTGATCTGCCCAGCCATAAACTGGCGCTGGATCGCCTCGCGCGCCTCATGCGGCATGCCGGCGTGGTAGGCGCTAGCAGCAATGCTGCGCTGGCTCAGGCGCGCGGCCACCTGCTCGGCGGTTTTCTGCTGGGTCACGTAAACGATGCTTGGCTGCCCGGCCTTGGCTCCCAGCCACTGCTCCAGACGGCGCTGCTTGTCGGCACCACTGACCGGCTCGACCAGCAGGTTGAGGTTGGCGCGGTAGAAGCCGGTGGTGACCACGTCATCGGCGGCGATGGCGAATTTTTGCTGCATATCGGTAATCACCGGCGGCGTGGCCGTGGCGGTCAACAGCAGCACCTGCGGGATGCCGAACTGGCGCTGATAGTCCGGCAGCTTGAGATAGTCCGGGCGGAAGTTATGCCCCCACTCGGAGATGCAGTGAGCCTCGTCGATCACCAGCAGGGAGATCGGTACCTGGGCGATAAAGTTGCGAAAGCGCTCATTTTTCAGGCGTTCGACCGAGATCATCAGAATCTTCAACTCGCCGGATTTCGCCCGCGTCATCACCGCACTGGCATCCTCGCGGCTTTGCGCCGAATCGATACTGGCAGCGCTGATGCCACGGCCATGCAGAAACGCCAGCTGGTCCTGCATCAGTGCCAACAAGGGCGAGACCACCAGGGTCAGGTGCGGCAGGTGCAGCGCCGGCAGCTGGTAGCACAGCGACTTGCCTGAGCCCGTGGGGAATATCGCCGCCGCTGAGCGTCCGGCCAGCACAGCCGTGACCACACGCTCCTGACCGGGACGCAGCTGCTGAAAGCCAAACACACGCTCAAGGGTACTCATAGCTGTCACTCCATCGACCGCACCTGCGGCAAACAATGATTAATTCCTACGGTCCACTCCGCTATTGCCAATCCAACTAACAGCCCCTCCAGCGCTGGAGTACAGTCTATTCACTGCAGGCAACAACGGAGGTGAGTATGCAGGTATCTGGTTACAGCGGCAGCTTGCCCCTCTCGACCCAGATCATTAAAAAAGCCGGACAGGCTGCACAATCACCCACGTCTCCGGTCAATCCAGAGCAGGTGAACAAAACAGTTGACCGCGCCAGTGATCGAGTCGCCGAGCAGCAAGAAAGTCGAGAACTGAGTCAGTCTAACCGGCGTAGCGCCGCCACTCAGTTGTACAGCGCCACCAGCCAGCAGCGGCAAATCGATACATATCTGGCAGTAGCCAGCGAAGGTGAGATCGACAGCCCGCCGAGCAAGGTGGAAACAGCACTGGAACTGCGTGACGACGTACGTCGCTACGAAGTGGCACAGAATATTGCGAGTGACACCAACCGCCCCGAGCGGCCCGAAGCACCCCCGGTGAAACCGGAGCCCTACATCAGCACCCGTGCCTGATTGCTCCTACAGCAGTGCACAAAAAAGCCGCCCTAGGGCGGCTTCTTATTGAGCGCTCGCGCTTACAACTGCGGGCCGGCGTTTTTGATGGCGTCGCTCACATCGAACTTCTGGAAGTTTTCGATAAACAGCTTGGCCAGGCCTTTGGCGGCTTCGTCGTAGGCGTTCTGGTCAGCCCAGGTGTTGCGTGGGTTGAGCAGATTGGTTTCAACGCCCGGTACCGACTTCGGCACGCTCAGGTTGATGATCGGCAGCAGCTCAGTTTCGGTGCCGATCAGTGCGCCGCTCTGGATCGCTGCGATCACGCCACGGGTGGTTGGGATGTTGAAGCGCTTGCCAACGCCGTAGCCACCGCCGGTCCAGCCGGTATTGACCAGGTAGACCTTGGAGCCGAAGCCGCGGATACGCTTGATCAGCAGCTCAGCGTATTCGCCAGCCGGACGCGGGAAGAACGGCGCGCCGAAGCAGGTGGAGAAGGTCGACTTGATGCCGCCGCCGCTGCCCATTTCGGTAGAGCCGACCAGCGCGGTGTAACCGGAGAGGAAATGGTAAGCCGCTTGCTCTTCGTTGAGGATCGACACCGGCGGCAGTACGCCAGTCAGGTCGCAGGTGAGGAAGATCACTGCGTTCGGCTCGCCGCCGAGGTTCTTCTCACTGCGCTTCTCAACCAGTTCCAGCGGGTAAGCCGCACGGCTGTTCTGGGTCAGGCTGTCGTCGGCGTAATTCGGTACACGGTTCTCATCGAGCACCACGTTTTCCAGCACGGCGCCGAACTGGATGGCTTTCCAGATCACCGGCTCGTTCTTCTCGGACAGGTCGATGCACTTGGCGTAGCAACCGCCTTCGATGTTGAACACCACGCCCACGCCCCAACCGTGCTCGTCGTCGCCGATCAGGTAGCGGCTTTCGTCAGCCGAGAGGGTGGTCTTGCCGGTACCGGACAGACCGAAGAACAGGGTCACGTCGCCTTCTTCACCGATGTTGGCGGCGCAGTGCATTGGCAGCACGTCGGCGTCGGGCAGCAGAAAGTTCTGCACGCTGAACATGGCTTTCTTCATTTCACCGGCATAACGCATGCCGGCGATCAGGACTTTCTTGGCAGCGAAGTTGAGGATCACGCAGCCATCGGAATTGGTGCCATCACGCTCAGGTACACACTCGAAGTTGGCGACGTTGAGCACTTGCCACTCGTCCTTGCCAGCCGGGTTGTACTGCTCCGGATTGATAAACAGGCAACGGCCGAAAAGGTTCTGCCAGGCGGTGGCAGTGGTCATCTTGACCGGCAGGTAGTGCGCGTCGGCAGAACCTACATGAACGTAGGAAACGAAGCTGTCCTGCGCGTCGGAGAACGCCTGAACGCGGTCCCACAGGGCATCGAACTTGTCAGCCGGGAACGGACGGTTGATCGCGCCCCAGGCGATTTTCGCCTCGGTGCTCGGCTCTTGCACGATGAACCGATCAGCCGGCGAACGACCCGTGCGATGGCCTGTGCGTACGACCAGCGAGCCGTTGGCGGCCAGCTCGCCTTCACCGCGACGAAGGGCTTCTTCGACCAGTTGGGCAGCGCTGATGTCGGTGTACACGGCGTTGTTGGCTTGCGTCATGTGGGTCCCCGTCGGCCACGCGGCCGAGTCTTCCGAACGTTTTGTAGTAGAAAATCAAGCACTACTACAGCGAAAAAAGTGCGCCGGATTATGCCAGAAAAGCCGGCTGCGGGTGCAGCCTCTGATCAGATCATTCCGGCACGGTTTACGTGCGATTTGCCTCATAACCTGCTTACGATCTAGCGAGCTAGAGCCTTGAAAGGCAAAAAACGAGCATAACTCGCTTCACTCGCCCTTCGGGTCGCGCTAAAGCGCGTTAGCCGCAAGCGGCTTGCCGAGCCTGTTTTTAACGCAGCAGGGCCGACGCGCAGCAGATCGTAATCAGTGGCGCGTATCCGATGGAGCGTCGATGCTCCCATCGATAAACAGTTGCAACACATCGGCGGCATCGAAGAGATAGCGCTCGTTGCAGAACTGGCAATCGATTTCCACGCTGCCGCCATGTTCCTGAACCAGCGCTTCGGCATCGGCCTGGCCGAGACTGATCAGCGCGCGACTGGAGCGCTCTCGCGAGCAGCTGCAGCGGAACTGTAGGTCGCGAGGGTCAAACAGACGCAGCGCTTCCTCGTGATACAAGCGGTGCAGCAGGGTTTGGTTATCCAGGCCCAGCAATTCCTCAGCCTTCAGAGTATCGGCGAGAGCCATGGCGTGCTGCCAGCTGGCTTCACGCTCATCGGCTTCCTTCAAGCGGTCGGCCGGCAGCTGCTGCAACAGCAGGCCGCGAGCACGCTGGCCATCGGCGCTGAGCCAGAAGCGGGTCGGCAACTGCTCGGAAGTGGCGAAGTAATTGGTCAGGCAATCGGCCAGGGTGTCCCCTTCCAGATCGACAATGCCCTGATAACGCTGCCCGGATTTCGGGTCGACGGTCATGGCCAGCACGCCGTCGGGCATCAGTTCACGCAGGTTGGCATCGGCAGTGATCTGTTCAGCGTGGTAACGGGCGATACCGCGCAGCTCGCCTTCGCTGGAACATTCGACCATCAGCAGTGGCACGGCACCGGAGGAACGCGCCTGCAGGATCAGCAGGCCGTCGAACTTCAGTGTGCCGATCAGCAGCGAGGCGGCGGCCAGCAGCTCACCCAGTAGCTGGGCGACCGGTTGCGGGTAGGTGTGTTTGGCCAGCACATGACTGTAGCTGTCGGTCAAACCGACCAGTTCGCCACGAATATCGCTGTCGTCGAACAAGAAGCGTTGGGAAAAATCAGACATGCCAACTTCACTGAATGTGACTCGGCCCGCGATTTTAGGCGCAAACGCCCATCCGACCAAGCGCCTCTTATCTATCAGCGCTGCGGGCGGAAGCTATCGATACCCACCCGGGTCACAGTTGTCGACAAAAGGTAGAGCGAATCTTTGCAATCAGAAGACAGAATACCTAGCATGCGCGCCGCCTCAATCCCTTACAGATGACAAGGATGCCACTGCATGCCCCCTTCTTTTATTAACCAGCAGTGGCGTGTCCGCCCGCTGATTGCCTGCCATATCGCCGCTCTGCTGCTGCTCGCCAGCTGGCTATGGGCGCCTAGCCGCGCGCTGTGGGACCAATTCGACCTGCAACTGTTTGCCCTGCTCAACGAGCCCGTGCACAGCGCGGGCCTATGGGCGAAAACCTGGGCGATCGGCAGCATGCGCCCGGTGGACCTCGGTGTTGGCGTGCTGATGCTGGCGGTGATGCTCAAGGCTGACCTGGTATTCAGCGGTGTCCAGGTGCGTAAAGCGCTGTATGCCTTTCTCGCGGCGCTGATCGTGATGCTGCTGTTTCGCGTCGGCTTCGCTGAACTGGTCAAACTCATGGATTGGCAGCGACCGAGTGCTTCCTTGGTAGTGGAAGGCGCAGCGCGCTTGACTGAACTGTTCCCGACCTGGGAAGAGCGCTGGGATATGAAAGACAGCGCCACTCGCAGCTTCCCCGGCGATCACGCTTCCGTACTGCTGATCTGGGCGTTGTTTCTGAGCTTCTTCGCGCGCAACTGGCGCCTGCTGCTGGTCTGGAGCATGGCCGTTATCTTTATGCTGCCGCGCCTGGTCGCGGGCGCTCACTGGGCCTCGGACGCTCTGGTAGGCGGCGTATTCCTCGCCCTACTGGGCTTGGCCTGGGCCTGTTTCACCCCGTTTGCCTACAAAACCAGCGAATGGCTGGAGAAGATCACCCTTCCGCTGATGCGTCTGCTCGCCAGGCTGCCACTGTTGGGTCGCCTGAGCGTCATCAGCGGCCGCTAGACCTCTTCGTCAGCCCAGGGATGGCGCAAGCCGCCGTCCTGTCGCTCATTGAAGTCGTGAATCTGCCGACGCTGCTTCTTGCTCGGTCGCCCATCGGTCTGCATGCCCAGCCCGCCGGCCTTGCGTTGCGCTGCCGCCTGCTCGCGGCGCGCGATGCTTTCTTCCGTTTCGGCATATAGCGCCTGCGCCTCGGGCGCGCCACGGCGCACTACGGAAAGCGCCTGCACCACCACACTGCGCTCCTCAAAGCCGGTGCGAATCACGTAAATATCGCCCACTTTCGGTTCCTTGCCCGGTTTGCAGCGCTCGCCGCGGTGGTGCACCTTGCCGCCCTCGATTGCGGCCTTGGCCAGGGCGCGGGTTTTATAGAAGCGCGCAGCCCACAGCCATTTATCCAGGCGTACCTTGTCGTCGTTTTTATCGCTCATCTGATCCCCTCTGATGCCCACTGTGCAGGCGGACATTTTGCCTGATGCAGTTGTCATAAGGGCCAACTAGAATGCCCCGCAAATACCATGGATCGCCCTTTGAAGACTTTTGACCAACTTGGCGTAATCGGCCTGCGTGAATGGATCAACCTGCCGGAACTGGGCATGGTCGGCCTGCGCGCCAAGATTGATACCGGGGCCAGCACTTCCAGCCTGCACGCCAGCGATATCCAGCCGTTCGACCGCGATGGCGAGCCCTGGGTCCGTTTTACTGCGCACTTGGGCACCCTGGTGCAGCGCCGGCATCGCTGCGAGGCGCAGCTGGTATCGGTAAAAACCATAAAAAGCTCCAACGGCCACACGCAGTCGCGTTATGTGATCCGCACCAACCTGACCCTGGGCGAACGCGAATGGCCGGTGGAGTTCACCCTGACCTGCCGCAAGACCATGCGCTACCGCGTATTGCTTGGCTCCAAAGCGCTGATTGCCGGACAGTTGCTGGTCAACCCGGCGCTGACCTACGTACAGAACAAACCTACCCTCGCTGACTCCCCTGGTGCCCAATGAAGATCGCCGTGCTGTCGCGCAACCCGCGCCTGTATTCCACCCGCCGCCTGGTTGAAGCCGGGGAGCTGCGGGGCCACGAGATGGTGGTGATCGACACCCTGCGCGCTTATATGAATATTGCCAGCCACAAGCCGCAGATCCACTACCGCGGCAAGCCGCTGGAGGGCTTTGATGCGGTGATCCCGCGAATCGGCGCGTCGGTGACCTTCTACGGCTGCGCGGTGCTGCGCCAGTTCGAGATGATGGGCGTGTTCCCACTTAACGAGTCGGTGGCCATCGCCCGCTCGCGGGACAAACTGCGCTCGCTGCAACTGCTCTCCCGCCGTGGCATCGGCCTGCCGGTGACCGGCTTTGCCCACTCACCGGATGACATCGCCGACCTGATCGACATGGTCAACGGCGCGCCGCTGGTGATCAAAGTGCTGGAAGGCACTCAGGGTATTGGCGTGGTGCTGTGTGAAACGGCAACCGCTGCCGAATCGGTGATCGAGGCCTTTATGGGCCTCAAGCAGGACATCATGGTGCAGGAGTACATCAAGGAAGCCGGCGGCGCGGATATTCGCTGCTTTGTGGTCGGCGATAAGGTGATCGCTGCAATGAAGCGCCAGGCCAAGCCCGGCGAGTTCCGCTCCAACCTGCACCGTGGCGGCAGCGCCAGCCTGATCAAAATTACCCCGGAGGAGCGCATGACTGCGATCCGCGCGGCCAAGGTCATGGGGCTAAGCGTGGCCGGTGTGGATATCTTGCGCTCCAACCACGGTCCTCTGGTGATGGAGGTCAACTCATCCCCCGGCCTGGAAGGCATCGAGACCACCACCGGCAAGGACGTCGCCAGCCTGGTGATTCAGCATCTGGAGAAAAACAGCGGCCCGAATCTGACTCGCACCAAGGGCAAAGGCTGAGCATAGGCGAAGCCCGGTCAAGGATGGCAAACGCCGCAGGCTGTAGGGTGGATGACGCTCTTTTTATCCACCATGAGGCAGCCGCTGGTGGTCGGGTGAAGCGTCATCCACCCTACGCCTGAGGGACGCAGGGATGCCAAACCGTAGACTCAAGCCTATAGCTGATGCTGCTCCATCCAGGCCTGAAAGTCCGCTTCCTTCAGCGGTCGGCTGAAGTGATAGCCCTGCCCCAGCGAGCAGCCATGCTGACGTAAACAGTCGAGTTGCCACTGGCTTTCGATGCCTTCCGCCACGCACTCCAGGCCCAGGTTGCGGGCGATGACCAGGATGGTTTGCACCAGCATCAAGCCACTGCCGTCTTCACCGTCCATATCCCAGGTAAAACTGCGGTCGATCTTCAACCGGTCCAGCGGCAGGCGTTTGAGGTACGTCAGCGAGGAGTAGCCGGTACCGAAATCATCAATGGCGAAACGCACACCCAGCGCCTTGAGCGCCTGCATATTGCTGATGCATTGCTCGACCTCCTCCAACAGCACGCCTTCGGTGATTTCCAGCTCAAGCGCCGTGGCTGGCACCTGATGGCGTTTCAGGCATTCGCTGATACGCGCCACACAACTGCGCTGGCGCAGCTCACGCGGGCTGAGGTTGACCGCCAACACCAGCTGCGGCCACTGCGGTAACCAACGCGCCAGCGCCGCGCAGGCCTGCTCCAGCACCCAGGCACCGAGGTCCTCAATCAAGCCGGTTTCTTCGGCCAGCGGAATAAAGTCGCCGGGCATCACTTCACCGCGCTCGGGATGAATCCAGCGCAGCAGTACTTCCGCACCGGCTATGCGCTCGGTGGCCAACGCCAGTTGCGGCTGAAACACCAGATACAGCTGCTTGCGCTGCACCGCCTGACGCAGTTCGCTCTGCATCTGCAAACGCTGATCGATGGCCGCCTGCATCTCAGGGGCAAAGAAGTGCAACGCGTTACGCCCGCCCTGCTTGGCCCGATACATGGCTGTGTCTGCTTGCTTCAATACATCGGCAGCAACCTGGCTGCCGAAGGGGTGCAAAGCGATACCAATACTGGCGCTGATCGACAGCTCATGACCATCAATCCAGCAGGCGCCAACCAGGCTTTTCAGCAGCTTTTCCGCCGTAACCGCCGCCGCCTCTGCCGCCAGTTGCGGGTTGCTGTCGAGCCCTTCGAGCAGCACCACAAACTCATCGCCGCCCATCCGCGCCAGAGTGTCTTCGGCGCGCAAGCCGCTGGCCAGCCGCGTGGTGACCTCGCGCAGCAGGCCATCACCGACCAGATGGCCGAGACTGTCATTAACCGTCTTAAAGTGATCGAGGTCGATAAACAGCAGGGCACCCAGGGTGTTTTCGCGCTGCTCGCGGTCCATCGCATGTTGCAGACGGTCGAGCAGCAGGCGCCGGTTGGGCAGGCCGGTGAGTTCGTCACTGAAAGCCAACCGCTCGATCTCGCGCTGATAGCGCTGACGCTCGGAAATATCGGTGATGCTGCAACGAATCAACACCGGCTCGCCGGGCATGCGCACCAGACGTGCCTCACAGGGAATCTGCCGGCCCTTGCTATCGCGGTGCAACCAGTCAAATACCGGCGCCTCACCGGCCATCGCGCGCTGCAGATAGACCTGGCCGAGCTCGGCAGTCAGCTGGCCGTCCGCTTGCTTGCTTGGGCTCAGGTCAAATACGCGCTTGTTGGCGATTTCCTCGCGGCTGTAACGCAGCAGGCGCAAGGCGTTGTCGTTGCACTCGACCAGCGTGCCGTGCAGGTCGAACAACATGATCGCCTCGGGCGCATTCTCGACAATGGTGCGGTAGCGCGCCTCGGCCTGCAGGCGCTCGCTGATGTCCTCAACCAGCAGCAGAAACATGCGTACCCGTCCGGTGCTGTGGCGCACCGCGCGCAAGCTGACACGGGTATGCACCAGGCTGTCGTCGGCGCGGCGAAAGCGTTTTTCCAGCTCGAAACCTTCACGACGGCCGCTGAGCACCTGGTCGAGCAGTGGCAGTTCACTCTGCAGGTCGGCTTCCAGCGACAGCTCTTCCCAGCTGGACGCCAGCAGCTGTTCGCGTGAACGCCCGAGAATGCTGCAGAGCTTGTGATTGACCTCCTCCCAGGCGAAGTTCGGACTGGTCAGGGCCATGCCGATCAGCGGCGCCTCGAAAAATAATCGCAGACGCTCATCACGCTCGCGCAGCTGCTGCTCGGCGTATTTACGCGCACTGACATCCTGCAGCGCGCCATACACCCGCACCAGCTCAGCTCCGTCGCGCTCGGTAATGCCGCGAATGCGCAGCCAGCGCGTCTTGCCCTTGGCGGTAAGCAAGCGCACCTCAATATCGAACTGCTCCAGCCCCTCTAACAGTTGCTGCAGCACCTGTTCAGCCAGTACCCGACCGCTGGCGTCCAAGTAACTCAGAGCGCCATTGAGGTCAGGCGTGCCGTTCTTTGGGTCCAGCTCGTAGATGCGAAAGCAGCCGGCGCTCCAATCCATATCCTGCTCAGGCATGTTCAGCACCCAGCCGCCGAGGTTGGCAATATGCTCGGTCTGGCTGAACAGATAACTCTGTTTGAGCAGCTCGTCGCTTTGCGAACGTACCTGGGTGGCCAGTTGCTCGCGCGCGGTGACATCGCTCTGCAGGGCAACAAAATGGCTGATGCCCTGGTCGTCACGCATTGGCGCGAGGGTGAATTCATTCCAGAACGGCTGACCGTCCTTGCGATAGTTGCGTAGCACCACGTCGCAGCCCATGCCCTCGCGCACCGCTTGCTGCAAGCGGCTCAAGCCCTGTTGCTGCTGATCATCACGCAGCAGGAAATTCCAGTTGTTGCCCAGGGTCTCCTCGCGGCTGTAGCCGGTAATCTGCTCGAACGCCGGGTTGCAGTAGATCAGCGGCAACGTCGGCTGACGCGCATCAGCAATAATCACCCCCAGCGGACTGGCCTCCAAGGCCAGGTTGGCCAATGCCAGCTGCTGCTGCATCTGTGCACTGCGCGCCAGTGCCTGGCGCAGGTCACTCAGGCTGCGCCCCACCAGCAGGGTGGCGAGCATAAACAGCAGCACGCTGAAGTGCAGTTCCAGGCGCTGCGGGTCGAGCCAGGCGTCGCTATTCACCAAGCCGCGCAGCAGTGGCAGGATCAGCACCATCAACACGCTGAGCACTGCGCCACAGAGGCCGCCGGCAAAACCCCATACCAACGCGAGACCGAGCATCATCACGCCAATCAGCGGCAGATTGAGGGTCAGTGGCAATACGCCAAGCAGCCACGGCATGCCGATTAACAGCAGCACCAGCAGTGGCCAGGGTGGCAACTGCCGTAACACCTCGGGCACCTGCTCGCTGCCGCTGCGCACGGGCTCAGCCAGCCAGCCGCGACGGCGCAGCCAGGGCGTCAGGTAAACCAACAAGGGAATGGCGATAGCCAAGGCAGTGAGGCTATCGGCCAGCCATAGCGTCACGCTGCCCAGGGGCAGTTGCTCCAGCGTGGCGTAACCGAGCAGCCAGAGATTGCCCTGCACGCCAAGCGCCACCGGGATGATTGGCAATAGCACGCCAAGCAGCATAAAGCGCAGCAAATGATTGAGGTCGGGCAGGGCCGGATCAAACGGCCGCCGCCGCAACAACAACCAGGCCAGCGCTACACCGAGGGTTTCCGGCAGGGCATAGAGCGGAGCCCACTGCCACTCCAGCCCCCATAACGGGATCGACAGCATGGCATTCAGGTACACCGCCAGCAGCACCCGCGGGCCCCACCACAGGGCAAACACCAGGGCCAGGGCAAACGGTGGATACCAGAGCGCCGCCCCGTCGGTGAACTGGGTCGCCAGGGAAAGCCAGGTGGCCAGATGGAGCAATGGCAGCGGCAGCAGCCAGGTCCATGGGGAAAGAGGGTGTGGAACTACCGGCATGCCGACCTCATGTCATCGCGCTGCTACAGCATAGTTCAGCGCAGTGATGACAGTATGCCAGTGGCTATGCCGCGTCGCGTGGCAGAAGCAACCCCAAAGGTAGACAGACCCGCGCTTCCAGGCCGCCACCGGAGCGGTTGCGCAATTCGACGCTGCCGCCGTGCAGCGCGGCGATGCGCTTGACGATGGCCAGCCCCAACCCGGCACCCTGGCCGCCACGGGCGCGATCGCCGCGGATAAAGGGGTTGAAGATGCTGCCCAGCTCGGCCGGGTCGATGCCCGCACCACGGTCCAACACACTCAGCACCACATAAGGCGCGCTGCAGTCGCCGGACAGCGAAACCGCCACTTCCACCGCGTCGCCGCCGTAGCGCAAGGCGTTTTCGATCAGGTTGACCAACAGCCGCTTGATCGACACGCGGCGCAGCGGGAACACCGGCACGGCCTGCAAACACAGGCGCACCTGCTCTTGTTTCTGGTTGTAGGGCGCGACCACTTCGCGAATCAGTTCAAGCAGGTCGAGCTGCTCCAGTGGCTCGTCACGGCCATCGCGGATAAAGGCGAGGAATTGATCGAGGATCGCATCCATGTCTTCGATATCGCGGACCATGTCCTCGGTCAGTTCCGAATCGGTGTGCAGAAACTCCATGGACAGGCGCAGGCGAGTCAGCGGCGTACGCAGATCGTGGGATACCCCGGCGAGCATCAGCTCACGCTCGCGGGCCGCCTGCTCCACGTCCTCAGCCATCTGATTGAAGGCGCGGTAAACCTCGGCCATCTCGCTCGGCGTATCGCCAACCGGCAGGCGCACGCTACGCCCCTTACCGAGTTGCCTCGCGGCGAACACCAGGCGCTTGAGTGGCGCACTGAGCTGACGCACGAATATCCACGCGGCCGCCGTCGACAGCAGACCAATGGCCAGAAACCAACCCAGCACACTCCAGATCCGCTGACCCCTTAGCGGATGCGGATACAGCGGCACCCGTAACCAGTCGTCACCCAGCGCCGGCGCATGCACCCAGAGCGCCGGCGGGCTCTTGGCGCGCACCCGCACTTCAGTGTCCGGGCCCAGCTCGGTTTGCATCTGCCGGGCAAAAATCTCGCTATACGGCCAGTGCTGCTCGGTGGCCGGCACCTGCTCGTGCGGCACACGCTTGAGCCCGGCGGCTTCGGCGATGGTGGCGCGGTCTTCCGGCTCCGCCGCCCAATAGGCACGCAGGGTCAGCGCCGCCCCGTGGCTGTACTGACGGTCGACCAGCACGTCCTCGTTCATCATCAGATAAACCAGGGTCAGCGCCTTGGAGAACAGCACCACGATCAGCACCAGCCACAGGGTGCGGGCGAAGAAACTTTGCGGGAACCAGAGCGGGGTTTTCATAGGCACTTAATAGGGATATGTAGGAGCGGGCCATGCCCGCGATTGGACTGCGGATCGCGGGCATGGGACAAGGTGTCTCCCACCGCTCCTACAATGGATCATTACGCCGGGGTCACTTATTGCCGTCCGGCACAAACACATAACCCACGCCCCAGACCGTCTGGATATAGCGCGGCTTGGACGGGTCCGGCTCGATCAGCCGGCGCAGACGGGAAATCTGCACGTCGATGGAGCGCTCCAGGGCATCCCACTCGCGGCCACGGGCCAGGTTCATCAGCTTGTCGCGGGTCAACGGCTCGCGGGCGTGCTGCACCAGCGCCTTAAGCACGGCGAACTCGCCGGTGGTGAGCATATGCACCTCGTCACCCTTCTTCAGTTCGCGGGTGGCCAGGGACAGTTCGTATTCGCCGAAACTCACACTTTCGTCTTCGCTGCCCGGCGCGCCCGGTACTACCGGGGCCTGACGGCGCAGCACGGCCTTGATCCGCGCCAGCAGCTCGCGCGGGTTAAACGGTTTGGCCAGGTAATCGTCGGCGCCCAGTTCCAGGCCTTGGATACGGCTGGCCTCGTCGCCCTTGGCGGTGAGCATGATGATCGGCACCTGGTTGTTCGCTTCACGCAGGCGGCGGCAGGCGGACAGGCCGTCCTCGCCTGGCAGCATCAGGTCGAGCACCACCAGATTGAACAGCTCGCGGGCCAGTAGACGGTCCATCTGCTCGACGTTTTCCACCGCGCGCACACGGTAGCCCTGCTCGTCGAAGAAACGCTCGAGCAGGCGACGCAGACGTGCATCGTCGTCGACGATAAGGATTTTTTCACCTTCAGCGGGAAGTACAGTGCTGCTCATTCAGGGCTCCTTGACCAGGCCTCCGCCGGGCGCGGGCGCGCTGGCAGTATGCAATGGCCAGCATTATGGCTCAGGAGCCGCAGCCGACGTGCAGCCCATTGTTAGCAGATTTTTCCCCGACTGGTTCCCGGTGCGTTGCCGGGCAGTGTTTATAATGCGCGGCTTTCGTGTCTGGCCCGTGGTCTGCGTGGCTGGTTTTTCGTTTCAGTGTGGGTAGCTTTTTCTATGCTCAGCATCAACAACCGCATCGCCGAAGAACTGGGCGTACGCCCGCAACAGGTCGCCGCCGCCGTGGCGCTGCTCGATGAAGGCTCCACCGTGCCGTTTATCGCGCGCTACCGCAAAGAGGTCACAGGCAGCCTGGACGACACCCAGCTGCGCAACCTGGAAGAGCGCCTGCGCTACCTGCGCGAACTCGACGAGCGCCGCGCCAGCATCCTCGCCAGCATCGAGGAACAGGGCAAGCTGACCCCGGAGCTGACCCGCGAAATCAACCTGGCCGAAACCAAGACCCGCCTGGAAGACTTGTACCTGCCGTTCAAGCAGAAGCGCCGCACCAAGGGCCAGATCGCCCTGGAAGCCGGTCTCGGCGAACTGGCCGACGCACTGTTCAACGACCCAACCCTGACTCCCGAAAACGAAGCCGAGCGTTTTATCGACGCCGAAAAAGGCTTTGCCGACATCAAGGCCGTGCTCGAAGGCGCCAAATACATCCTCATGGAACGCTTCGCCGAGGACGCCAACCTGCTGGCCAGCCTGCGCAGCTACCTGAAAGACAACGCCATCCTCAGCGCCCGCGTAGTCGCTGGCAAAGAGAACGAAGGGGCCAAGTTCCGCGACTACTTCGAACACGACGAAAAGCTCAAGGGCGCGCCGTCACACCGCGCCCTGGCGATCTTCCGTGGGCGTAACGAAGGCATCCTCAGTGCCAGCCTGAAAGTCGGCGACGAGCTGCCCGGCAGCATGCACCCCTGCGAAGGCATGATCGGTGAGCGCTTCGGCATCAGCGCCCGTGGCCGCGCCGCGGACAAATGGCTGGGCGAAGTGGTGCGCTGGACCTGGAAGGTCAAGCTCTACACTCACCTGGAAACCGACCTGTTCGGCGAACTGCGCGAAGCGGCGGAAGACGAGGCGATCAACGTTTTCGCGCGCAATCTGCACGACCTGCTGCTAGCCGCCCCAGCTGGCCCACGTGCCACCCTGGCACTGGACCCGGGCCTGCGCACCGGCTGCAAGGTCGCAGTGGTCGATGCCACCGGCAAAGTCTTGGAAACCAGCACGGTTTACCCCCACGCACCGCGCAATGACTGGGACGGCACCCTGGCGATCCTCGCCAAACTGTGCGCCAAACACGCCGTTGATCTGATTTCGATTGGTAACGGCACCGCCAGCCGCGAGACCGACAAACTGGCCTTGGAGCTGATCAAGAAACTGCCGGGCCTGAACCTGACCAAAGTCATGGTCAGCGAGGCGGGTGCCTCGGTGTATTCCGCCTCGGAATTGGCCGCCAAAGAATTTCCGGACATGGACGTGACGCTGCGCGGCGCCGTGTCCATCGCCCGCCGCCTGCAGGACCCGCTGGCCGAGTTGGTGAAGATCGACCCTAAATCCATCGGCGTCGGCCAGTACCAACATGATGTGTCGCAGCTCAAACTGGCACGCTCGCTGGACGCGGTGGTCGAGGACTGCGTAAACGCTGTGGGCGTGGACGTGAACACCGCCTCCGTCGCCCTGCTGGCACGTATCTCCGGCCTCAACAGCACGCTTGCGCAAAACATCGTGGCGTTCCGCGATGCCAACGGCGCGTTCAATAGCCGTGCCGAGCTGCTCAAGGTGCCGCGCCTGGGCGACAAGACCTTCGAGCAGGCCGCCGGTTTCCTGCGCGTGATGAACGGCAGCAACCCGCTGGACGCCTCCGCCGTGCACCCGGAGACCTACCCACTGGTGCAGCGCATCGCCGCCGATACCGGTCGCGACATCCGCTCATTGATCGGCGACTCGGGCTTCCTCAAGCGCCTCGACCCGAAACAGTTCACCGACGACACGTTCGGCCTGGTGACCGTCGGTGACATTTTGAGCGAACTGGAGAAACCCGGCCGCGACCCACGGCCCGAGTTCAAGACAGCCGAGTTCCAGGAGGGCGTAGAAACCCTCAACGACCTGCAACTGGGCATGATCCTCGAAGGCGTGGTAACCAACGTCACCAACTTCGGTGCCTTCGTCGACATCGGTGTACACCAGGACGGCCTGGTGCACATCTCGGCACTGTCGGAAAAATTCATCAAAGACCCACACGAAGCGGTCAAGGCCGGCGAAGTGGTCAAGGTCAAGGTGATGGAAGTCGACATCCCGCGTAACCGTATCGCCCTGTCGATGCGCATGGGCGACACCCCCGGCGAGAAGGTCGAAGGGCCACGTGGCGGCGCACGTGGCAACGGCAAAACGGGCAGCAATGCACCACGTACTGAACGTCACTCCAGCCAGGACAAACCCGCGCCGGCCAGTGGCGGCATGGCGGCGTTGTTTGCCAATGCCAAGCAGCTGAAAAAGTAGGATCGCGCCAATCCAGTGGGGTGGGTTGAGGTGCGCAGCACCGATACCCGCCCTACGGCCTGTGCGTCGCCCTGACACACAAGCGCAGCGCTCAGCTATAACCCTCCTCGCCCGCCTCGGGTTATAAAGCGCTATCGGCCGGTTCAATCCGGTTTTCTCGCCCCCTTGTAGAGCACGTCTGGCGCCCCCATATTGAGGCGACCGATGCGTGAAGGAATGCAATCTTGAGCGACCTGTTCTCCCGCCGCCTGGCCCAGCTTGGCGAACGCGCCAACCTTTCCCTGCTGTCCCAGTGCCTGCACGGTATCGAGCGCGAATGCCTGCGCGTTGATGCGGACGGCCAGCTCGCGCTGACCCCGCACCCGGCTGCATTGGGCTCGGCACTGACCCACACGCAGATCACCACCGATTATTCCGAATCGCTGCTGGAGTTCATCACCCCAGCCGAAGCCGATCCGGCGGCAACCCTGGCCGAGCTGGAGCAGATTCACCGTTTTGCCTATAGCAAACTGGACGGTGAATACCTGTGGAGCCCGTCGATGCCCTGCGTCCTGCCGGACGAAGAGACGATCCCGATCGCCCGTTACGGCAGCTCGCACATCGGCGAACTCAAATACGTCTACCGCAAAGGCTTGGCCCTGCGTTATGGCAAAACCATGCAATGCATCGCCGGCATCCACTACAATTTCTCGCTGCCGGAAGCGCTGTGGCAATTACAGCAGCAGGCCGAAGACAATACCTGCAGTGCAAGGGATTATCAGTCGGCGCGCTATATCGCCCTGATCCGCAACTTCCGCCGCTACAGCTGGCTGCTGATGTACCTGTTCGGCGCCTCGCCGGCGCTGCACAAAGGCTTTATGCGCGGCAACCCGCATCAGCTGCTGGAGCTGGACGCCGAGACACTCTACTTGCCTTACGCCACCAGCCTGCGCATGAGTGACCTGGGCTACCAAAGCAATGCCCAAGCTGGCCTGACTCCGTGCTACAACGACCTAACCAGCTACACCGACAGCCTGCGCCAAGCCGTCGGCACGCCCTACCCGCCTTACGTGGAAATCGGCGCAAAGCAGGACGGCGAATGGTTGCAGCTCAACACCCATATCCTGCAGATCGAAAACGAGTACTACTCCAATATCCGCCCCAAGCGAGTCACCCATAGCGGTGAACGGCCGATCCAAGCCCTGATGGCCCGTGGCGTGCAGTACATTGAAGTGCGCTGCCTGGACATCAACCCCTACTTGCCGTTGGGTATCGACCTCACCGAGTCACGCTTCCTCGATGCCTTCCTGCTGTTCTGCACGCTGCAGGACAGCCCGCTGCTGGAAAGTGCCGAGTGCCATGCCTGCACCGACAACTTCCTCGCCGTGGTCAAAGAGGGCCGCCGCCCAGCGCTGAATTTGCAACGTGACGGCCAGCCCGTAGCACTGCAAACCTGGGCCAGCGAATTACTCGAACAGATCATGCCGCTGGCTGAGTTGCTCGACCAGAGCCGGGGCGGTAACGCCCACAGTCTGGCCCTGCAGGCGCAACAAGCGAAGGTCGATGATGTCAACCTGACGCCGTCGGCCCAAGTGTTGGCACAGCTGCAACAAGGCCTGAGCTTCACCGCGTTCGCCCTGCAGCAGAGCAAGCTGCACGCCGAGTACTTCCGCAGCCAACCGCTGAGCGCCGAACAGCAGGCCGCCTTCGAGGCCAGCGCCGCCCAATCGCTGCTGAACCAGGCCGAGCTGGAAGCTCAGGAAGAAGGCGACTTCGACTTTTTTGCCGCCGCCTACCAAGCCAGCATCCTCGCTCCGGCTACCTAGCCAGGCGGCTGGCGAGTACAACCGGCCTACCCCAGGCCGGCATTTCGCCAACTGCATCACATAAACTGCCAGCGGTGGCAAAAGCGGGATCAGCGGCGCAGCCCTGCATGGCCTATGCGGCTAGCATTGCACGGGTATATCCACTGCGAGCTGCCACCATGGCCTGCGCCGACCTCAACACGGAAGATGACCAGCACTGGAGCCTGGAAAGCCTTAACAAGGCTTACCAACAAGGCTACATGGCAGGGCTCACCGGGCAAACCAACGCTCCGCGTGCACTCGCCGCCGATGTGCTGGTTGCCGCCTGGGAAGCCGGCTGGGACGACGGCCACGAGCAATTCGAGCTGCACAAACGCTACAGCGCCTGACCCCTCACCTGCACACACCGCCCACGCCCGTAGCACATCAGCTGCGCAGCGGCGTATCGCCCTGCCTTAGCTCTGCACTCCCCTGCCATGAAGAAAATTCGATTTTTATTCGATATAAAACGATAAATAATCATTTTCAGACTTATATTCTGCTTTTAAAGCCGATTTTTATCGGATATAAATAGACCATTCGCTGCCATGAGTCGCCCGCGAGGCATGGCACAGTCGCAGGCCTCTGCTAGTGTCAGATGACCGCCCCAACTGCTCTTGAGGTGCCAAACCATGCCCCGTATCGTTACCGTCGCCGCCACCCAGATGGCCTGTTCCTGGGACACCGCAGCTAACCTCGCCAACGCTGAACGCTTAGTCCGTCAAGCCGCCGCCAAAGGTGCGCAGATCATCCTGCTGCAAGAGCTGTTTGAGGCCCCGTACTTTTGTCAGAAACCCAATCCGGACTACCTGCAACTGGCCACTCCGGTCGAGAGCAACCCGGCGATCCTGCACTTCCAGAAAATCGCCAAGGAGTTGCAGGTGGTTCTGCCGATCAGCTTCTATGAACTGGCCGGCCGGGCGCGCTTCAATAGCATCGCGATCATCGATGCCGACGGCAGCAACCTCGGGATTTATCGGAAAAGCCACATCCCGGACGGCCCTGGCTACCACGAGAAGTACTACTTCAATCCCGGCGACACCGGCTTCAAGGTGTGGAACACCCGTTACGCCAAGATCGGCGTGGGCATCTGCTGGGATCAGTGGTTCCCCGAGTGCGCGCGCAGCATGGCGCTGCTCGGTGCCGAGATTCTGTTCTACCCGACCGCCATCGGCACCGAGCCGCATGACCCGAGCATCAGCTCGCGCGACCATTGGCAGCGCGTGCAGCAGGGTCACGCCGGGGCCAACCTGATGCCGCTGATCGCCAGTAACCGCATCGGCCGTGAAGACCAGGGCGACTACCACATCAATTTCTATGGCTCGTCGTTTATCGCCGATCAGTTCGGCGCCAAGGTGCAGGAAGCCAACGAAACCAACGAGGCCGTGCTGATGCACAGCTTCGACCTGGATCAGCTGGAGCATATCCGCAGCGCCTGGGGTAGCTTCCGTGACCGCCGCCCGAACCTCTACGGCCCGCTAAAAACCCTCGACGGCCATCTGGCCTGCGAGTAAAAACGCCTCGTAGGTTGGGTTGAGACGCGCAGCGTCGATACCCATCATTACCCTCGATGGGTATCGACGCTCGCCCCATCCGCCCCTGCTCAATGTTTTGGTGAATTTATGACAACCCTGACGACTACCCCACGCGCCGACGGCTTCCGCATGCCCGCCGAGTGGGAAAGCCACAGCCAAACCTGGATGGTCTGGCCCGAGCGCCCGGACAACTGGCGCCTGGGCGGCAAGCCCGCGCAAGCCGCGTTCACCACCGTGGCCAGGGCGATTGCCGAATTCGAACCGGTAACCGTGTGCGTGTCCGCCGGCCAGTATGAAAACGCCAGCGAGCGCCTCGCCCACGCCAGTATTCGCGTGGTAGAAATCACCACCAACGACGCCTGGGTACGCGACACCGGGCCGACTTTTGTCACCAACAACAGCGGCGAAGTGCGCGGTGTGGACTGGGCATTCAACGCCTGGGGCGGTCTGAATGGCGGGTTGTACGCCAACTGGGGGCGTGACGATCAGGTAGCGCGCAAGATCCTGCAGATCGAAGGGCAGCAACGCTACCGTACCGATGAGCTGATCCTTGAAGGCGGCTCGATCCACGTCGACGGCGAAGGCACCCTGATCACCACCGAAGAATGCTTGCTCAACCCCAACCGCAATCCGCATCTGAGCCGCGAGCAGATTGAGCAGTACCTGGCCGATCACCTGGCCATCGACAGCGTAATCTGGCTGCCGGACGGCCTGTTCAATGACGAGACCGACGGCCACGTCGATAACTTCTGCTGCTACGTGCGCCCCGGCGAAGTGCTGCTGGCCTGGACCGACGACGCCAGCGACCCCAACTACCCGCGCTGCCAGGCTGCCATGCGCGTGCTGGAAAGTGTTCGGGATGCCAAAGGTCGTAAGCTAGTCGTACACAAAATGCCAATTCCAGGCCCGCTGTATGCGACAGATAAAGAATGCGCCGGGGTCGATCTGGCGGCCGGCACCCAAGAGCGTGATCCGTCGATCCGCCTGGCCGGCTCCTACGTCAACTTCCTGATCGTCAACGGCGGCATCATCGCGCCCAAGTTCGACGACCCCAAGGACGCCGAAGCAGAAGCGATTCTGCAGCGCCTGTTCCCGCAGCACCGCGTGGTCATGGTGCCGGGCCGCGAAATACTGCTGGGCGGCGGCAATATCCACTGCATCACCCAACAGCAACCCGCGCCGCAACACAGCTAAGCGCAAACGCTCAGCTAGCGCTGGGCGTTTAACAACCTATTGGCAAGCGGCGAGTGTGCCTCTGTGCAAGCAAATTCCCGCGTTAGAGTGCGAGTGTTATTCTCGCACCCATGAAATCACCCTTGCCCTCCTCCAGCGACAACGCCTCCCAACACAGCCTCTCCGACTCCAATGCCATCATTCAGGCACTGGACAGCGGCAAGAATAAACGCGCGCGTAAACTGCT
The DNA here is from genome assembly GCF_963970955.1 of Pseudomonas sp. EA_35y_Pfl2_R111. Classification (NCBI taxonomy): domain Bacteria; kingdom Pseudomonadati; phylum Pseudomonadota; class Gammaproteobacteria; order Pseudomonadales; family Pseudomonadaceae; genus Pseudomonas; species Pseudomonas sp. EA_35y_Pfl2_R111. Next base: position 1,684,059 of record NZ_CAXAOM010000001.1, read on the forward strand.
GGCGCGCATGCACCCCGGCAAAATTGCAGCGTTGCTGGAGCGGCTGGACACCGAGCAACGCCTGAGGTTGTGGCAGCAGATTGGCCCTGAGGTGGAAGAACGTACCCTGCATCACCTGAGCCCTAGCCTCAGGGCGCAGTTGGCCGGTGATTCTGCCGAGGCCAGCATTACCGCTAGTGACGAGCCTGACAACAGCAACACCAGCCAGCTGGAAGCCGTACGCCAGGCGTTGACACAAGGCAAACTCAAGCGACTGGGCAAGCTGCTGCACCGCATGCATCCCGCCAAAGTCGCCGGCTTGCTGGAAGCCATGCCACCCGCGGAGCGCAACCGCGCCTGGAGCATGGTCGAGACCGAGCGCGCAGGCAAAGTGCTCACCTATCTGCATGACGAGATCCGCACCGCGCTGGCGCTGGAACTTGATCCTGAAGACCTGATCGCTGCCACTGCCCAGCTCGAACTGGATGACCGCGTCGACCTGATCCAAGCCTTGCCGGCCAAACTGGGTAACCAACTGCTGCATGCCAGCAGCACAGCCCAGCGCCAGCAGCTTGAGTCGATGCTGTCCTACCCCGAGGATTCGGCTGGCGGCCTGATGAACGCCGACCCGATCCAGGTGCGCGCCGACGTCCAAGCCGGTGCCGTGTTGCGCTACCTGCGCCTACTCGAACGTCTGCCACCACAAACCGACTTGCTGATGGTGGTCGACCGTAAAGGCCATTACCAGGGCGCCCTGCGCCTGAGCGAATTGGTCACAGCTGAACTGGATCAACGCGTCAGTGAACTGATGCACCACGACATCGCCGGGATCGTTGTCACCACCAACAGCAATGAAGTCGCCCAACTGTTTCAGGACCACGACCTACTTTCTGCGCCCGTGGTCGATGAGCACAATCGCCTGCTCGGGCGGATTACCGTGGACGACGTGATTGACCTTATTCGCGAAAACTCCGACCGCGCCCTGATGCACATGGCCGGCCTGGATGACGAGGCCGACATCTTCGCCCCCGTACTGGTTAGCGCACGCCGTCGTGCACTGTGGCTAGGCATCAACCTGATCACCGCCTTCGGCGCCGCCTGGGTCATCGGCCTATTTCAGGCGACCCTGGAGCAGCTGGTCGCTCTTGCCGTGTTGATGCCGATTGTCGCCAGTATGGGTGGCATTGCCGGTAGCCAGACCCTGACCCTGGTCATCCGCGGCTTGGCCTTGGGCCAGGTGCAAAAAGGCAATATCCGCATTCTGCTCAACCGCGAGCTGGGGATCTCCATCCTCAACGGCATACTCTGGTCAGTGGTGATCGCCCTGCTCGCTGTTGCCTGGTTCGGCAACTGGGGGATTGGCGCGGTGCTCGGCGCAGCGATCCTACTCAACCTGCTCTGCGCCACCCTGTCCGGCTGGGGCATTCCGCTGTTGTTGCACCGCATGGGCATTGACCCGGCGTTGGCCGGCAGTGTGATTCTGACGACGGTCACTGACGTGATCGGCTTCTTCGCCTTTCTCGGCCTGGCCACCTTATTGTTGCTCTAGCCCGGCGACTTCATCCATGCACACTGAAAACACCCGGCACAAGCCGGGTGTTTTTTCTCAATCCTGCATGGCCTCGGTGAACTGGCCGATGGCATCGACCACGCGCTGGGCCTCATCGCGAATTTCCAGCATCACCTCACCCGCCCTGTTGGCCAGCAGCACACCCTGCTCCGCCTTCTGCTTACTGCCGTCCATGCCACTGACCGCTTTTAGCGCGAGATCATGATTGAGCAGCACTACATCATTAATTTCCACCGTGGCCTGACTGGTGCGGGCCGCAAGGTTGCGCACCTCATCGGCGACTACCGCAAAACCTCGGCCCTGTTCGCCAGCACGAGCAGCTTCAATGGCCGCATTAAGGGCCAACAGATTGGTTTGCTCGGCAATCCCACGGATCACCTGGACGATGCTGCTGATACGGTCAGACTGAGTACTCAGCGCCCCAATATTTTCAGCCACCTGGCCCAGTTCAGCGGCAATACCGCGCACTACCTGCACGGTATCCTCGACCGTTTCCGCGCCCTTGATCGCACTCTCGTCGGTTTCCCGAGCAATATCAAAGGCCAGCTGGGCCGCAGCGGACTCGGCTTCGCGGTGTTCAACCTGACTGGAGATATCACTGGCAAACTTGACCACCCCATACAGGCGCCCAGCTGCGTCATAGAGCGGATTGTATGAAGCCCGTAACCACACAACGCGCCCATCTTTGGCAATCCGTTTGAAACGGTCGGCAATAAACTCGCCCTGGTTCAGGCGCTGCCAGAAACGCCGATAGTCATCACTCGACGACTCATCGTGGGTACAGAACTGGCGGTGATGCTTGCCGCGGATCTCATCCAGACGATAGCCCATGGTGCTGAGAAAGTTCTCATTAGCATCTTGCACCTCCCCCACCAGATTGAATTCGATTACTGCCGTTGAACGGTTGATCGCTTTTAGGTAGCTGTCGTGCTGATGCTCGGTATGCATGCGCGCGGAGATGTCAGTGGCCAGCTTGATCACCTTGGCAACTCGCCCCTGAGCATCACGCACCGGCAAATAGCTGGCCTCCAGCCATATCTCACGACCGCCATTGGCAACCCGCATATAACGGTCACTGAAGCTTTCACCATCAGCCAGTCGCCGCCAGAACTGCGCATAGGCAGGGCTTTCCACCTGCTCTTGGGTGCAAAACATGCGGTGGTGCTGGCCACGCAGCTCCTCCAGCCGATAACCCATAGCCGCGAGAAATGGCGCATTGGCATCCAGAATCTCGCCTTGGGCGGTGAATTCGATCATGGCGAAGGTCTGCCGGATGGCACCTATAACCTGCTGACTGGCTGCTAATTGCAACTGACACTGCTGCAACTCACTGCGAAGGCGTGATCCGAACATAGAGCAACCTCAGGAGGAACAAGCGTTTGGCAGAACAAGGCCGGGCTAATCACGCCCCGCATCCAATCAGGGTATCGACAGCCCAGTGATAAGTTGTAGCCCAGTTTTACTCAGGTGTCAGTGCGCGCACGGCACACACAGGGTCCAACGTGCACAGCGCTTGGTAGTGGCTAATAAACACCTGGCCGCCAAAGCGCTGGAGAAAATCCGAGCGCAGTAACCGATCCATCACCGGGCCTTTGACTTCAGACAGATGCAGCTGCACCTCGGCACTCTGCAACTGTTCGGCGATCGCTTCGAGAGTATCCAGCGCACTGGCATCAATCTGATTGACCCCTGAGCACATCAACACCAGATGACGTACCTCAGGACTCACGGCAATCAGCTCGCCGATGCGGGCCTCCAGGTAGCGTGCGTTGGGGAAATACAGGCTCTCATCAACCCGCAACGACAGCACGCTCGCGCTCTGCACCGTGTCGTAGCGCTGCACATTGCGAAAATGCTGGCTGCCCGGCACCTGCCCAACAACAGCCATATGCGGCCGACTGGTGCGCCAGAGAAACAACAACAGTGACAGGGCAACGCCGAGCATAATTCCGGCCTCCACACCCTGTAACAGCACACCGAAGAAGGTGGCTAACTGCGCGCAACCTTCCGCTTTTGAGTAGCGCCAGGTGTGGCGTAAGGTCGGCACATCAATCAAGCCAAGCACCGCCACCAGAATACTCGCCGCCAATACCGCCTGTGGCAGATGGCGCAATACCGGGGCCAGGCCAAGCACCGCTGCCAACATCAAACCCGCCGCAAAAATACCCACCAGCGGCGTAGCCATATTGCTTTGCCGGGCCACCGCAGAACGGGAAAAACTCGCCGCCACTGGCATCCCGCCGCTAAAGGCCGAGGCCACATTGGCTGCGCCCTGGCCCAGCAGCTCCAGATCAGGGCGGATCAGTTGACGCTTGCGCATAGCCAGGCTTTGGGCAATGGAGATGGACTCGATAAACCCCACCAGAGCAATCAATAGCGCGGCCGGCAGTAGCTCACGTAGCAGGCCCAGCTCCAGGTTCGGTAAACCCAACGTCGGCAACCCCGCCGGGACCTGCCCCACAACCCTGATTCCATAGGCCTCCAGCTGCAAAAGTCCGCCTACGGACATGGCCAACAGCATCACCAGCAAGGCACTGAGCTGCTTCAGCCGCAGCGCCCAAGCAACTGACACGCCCAACAGACTCAGATTGCGCAACACCACCAGTGCCACCAGGCTCACCACGCCCAGCAGCAGGGTCGGTTTATGTAACTCCGGCAATTGGGCGTATAACGCTGGGAGCACCTGCGGCAGGGTCAGGCCGTCGACGGACACCCCCAACAAATAACGCAGCTGGCTCACCGCAATCAGCACTGCCGCACCACTGACGAACCCGGAGATCACCGGATGGCTGAGAAAGTTGGCAATAAAGCCCAGGCGCAACAGCCCCATCAGCAACAGCAGCGCACCGACCAGCAGCGTCAGCCCGATCGCGGCCGCACTGTAAGCTTCGCTACCGGCCACCGCGATCGGCGCTAATGCCGCCGCGGTCATCAGTGACAAGACCGCCACCGGCCCGAATGACATGGCCACCCCAGGGCTCGCACCGATCAACGCATACACCACCAGCGGTAAGATACTCGCGTACATCCCCGCCACCGCTGGCAACCCGGCTAACTGCGCATAAGCCAAGGCTTGCGGCACCAGCAACAGGCAGATCAGGCAGGCCGCCAATAGATCGCGGCCTGCCTGACTACGGTCGTAGTTGCGCACGGTGTTGAGTAGCGGCCACTTATAACGCATTCAACGGTACCTTGAGGTAGCGCACGCCATTATCTTCGGCGGGCGGCAGATGGCCGGCACGCATGTTCACCTGCACTGCCGGTAACATCAGCGCAGGCATGCCCAGCCCCGCGTCGCGGGCCTGACGCATGGCAACAAACGCGTCTTCATCAATGCCCTGATGCACGTGCACGTTGTTCGCACGCTGCTCCGCCACCGTAGTTTGGTAACGATGCTGCTCACGACCTGGAGCCAGATAATCGTGGCACATAAACAGCCGGGTGCTGGCTGGCAAGGCAAATAGCCGGGCAATGGAACGGTACAGGACTCGCGCATCGCCACCGGGAAAGTCGCAGCGCGCGGTGCCATAATCGGGCATAAACAGGGTGTCGCCGACAAACGCCGTATCGCCGATCAGGTAAGTCATACAGGCTGGGGTATGCCCGGGGGTATGCAGAGCGCGGGCATTTAGCGAGCCGAGCTGAAACACCTGTTCATCGTGGAACAACTGATCGAACTGGCGGCCATCAACGGCGAATTCGCCACCGGCATTGAACAACTTGCCGAAGGTGTTCTGCACCACGCGGATCTGCTCGCCAATTGCCAGTTGCCCACCCAAGACAGCCTTGAGATAGGGCGCGGCGGACAGGTGATCGGCATGCACATGGGTTTCCAGCAACCACTGCACACTCAGGCCATGCTCGCGCACGTAGGCGATCAGACGGTCGGCACTGGCCGTCGCAGTTCGCCCGGCCGCCGCATCGTAATCCAGCACCGAATCGATAATGGCGCACTGGCCTGTGGCCGAATCACTGACCACATAGCTGTAGGTCGAGGTGGCAGGGTCGAAAAAGGCCTGAATTAGCGGTGACATGGCAGCTCCTGCTTTGATAGTGATCTCCCGATCATCAATTACCCGCGCCGGCGTTCCAGCGCAGCAAACACAACCATGCCCACCAGCATGGCCGCCACGAACAGCAGCACCTGCCAGCGCCCGGTGAGCAGAATCGCCACGGCCGGCCCCGGACAGATGCCGGCAATCCCCCAGCCAATACCGAACAACAGGCTGCCGCCGATCAACCGCCGATCCAGCTCGCGCTTGCCCGGCAACTGCATCGGCGCACCGAGCAGACTGCTGCGCTGCGCGCGCGCCCAACTGTACGGCAGCAACGCCACGCCAATCGCCGCCACCATCACCAGGGCCAGCGATGGGTCCCAGGCACCTGCCAAATCGAGAAAGGCCAGCACCTTGGCCGGGTTGGCCATGCCGGCGCTAAGCAGGCCAATGCCAAAGGTCACACCGGCAAGAAAGGCCAACAGTTTGCGCATGCTCAAGCCCCCAGCAGATGACGCAGGACAAATACCGTGGTGAAACCGGCGGCCATAAAGCTCAAGGTGGCGGCCAGCGAGCGCGAGGACAGCCTCGATAAGCCGCAAACACCGTGCCCGCTGGTACAACCTGCGCCATAGCGGGTGCCGACGCCGACCAGCAAACCGGCAACGATCAGCGCCAGCCAGCTGCTGTGAAGTTCAATCTCGGGCAGGTGGGCAAACAGCTGCCAGAGCAGCGGCGCGAGCAGCACGCCTAGCAGAAACAGGCCCTTCTCGCCCCAGCCTTCACCACGCTCCAGCAGACTGCCAAGCAGGCCGCTGATACCGGCCACCCTGCCATTCATCACGACGAACAAGCTGGCCGCCAAACCGATCAGCGCACCGCCAGCCATGGCGCTCCCGGGCGTGAAGTTGTACCAATCGATAGTCATCAATGCTCACCGGCGCAGAACAGCTGATATAGGGTGTTGATCACTGCCAGCGCGGCCGGGCTGCAGATGCGGTAATAAATCTGCTTGCCCTCACGCCGGGTTTCCACTAGGCCCTCACGGCGCAACACCGCCAACTGCTGCGACAGGGTCGGCTGTTGAATACCCAGCAGCGTTTCCAGCTCGCTGACATTGCGTTCGCCCTGGGAGAGCTGACACAGCAACAACAGGCGATCCGGATTACCCAGGGCCTTGAGCAACTGCCCAGCCGCATCGGCATTGGCGCGCAGTTGCTGGATATCGATTGGTGGATGTTCAAGCGTCATGGCAAGCAGCTCAATTAAGATAAAAACAATCTATTCTTTTATAGAATGAATGACAAGCACTGCCCGCGTCACTGCACAGAGGTAAATCGCAGGTGATAAAAAACCCGGAACAGAGTCCGGGTTTCGTTTGCTGCTCAGGCTGAACTGGATGCAACAGTTCAGCCTGAAACCACCACAATCAGAGCAATGGCAGAGTGTAGCTGACGATCAGACGGTTTTCGTCGATGTCACGGCTGAAGTTGTTGCGCATGGTCGCATTACGCCAGCGCACACCCAGGTTCTTCAGGGCGCCTTCTTGGAATACATACATCAGTTCGGTGTTGCGCTCACGCTCTTTACCCTCAGATACGTTACGACCGCGATCGATGTTGTCGCCCGACAGGAAGCGCGTCATAAAGGTCAAACCAGGCACGCCAACAGAAGCAAAGTCGAAGTCATAACGTGCTTGGTAGGACTTCTCGTCCTTGGCCGCGAAGTTGCCAATCTGCACATAGTTGACCAGGAACGGATCAGTACCACCGACATAGGCGAAACCGGTGTCACCACTCATCTTCTGGTAGCCGAGGCCAAATTTATGGCCGCTCAGGGCATAGGTCACCATCGCGCCGAATGCCTTGTTATCGACATTGCTCAGGCCGTCATCGGTGGAGCGAGCATAGCGCACGTCGGTCTTCAGGCTCTGCTTGTCGCCCAGCGGCAGTACATGTACCAGATTGAAGGAGTGCTGTTTGTACAGGTCTTCCAGATTGGAATAGTAATAACCCGCCGTCAGATCCTTGGTGAGTTTGTAGTTACCGCCAGCAAAGACGAACTCGTTGGACTGGTTGACGGCACCACCCTTAATTTGGATACCGCTCAAGGAGTAGGTATTCAGGGTCATGTCTTCGTAGTCTTGCGAGTTGCGGTTGTTGACCTCATCGAGGTAACCCGCATCCAGAGTCAGGCCATCAATTTCCTGGGATACCAGGTTACCGCCGCGGAAAATTTGCGGCAGCAGGCGGCTATCGCTGGAGGCGATCGCCTGGTTCTTGAACTGCATCTGGCCGACGCGCAGGGTGCTTTTGGAAACCTTGGCCTTGGCCGCTACAGCCAGACCCGAGTAGTTGTCCTGCGAACCATTGGACGAACGATCCGGAACCAGCAGACCACTACCTGCAGTGCCGTCTCCCGAGTCCAGCTTGAAGCCGAGCATGCCGATGGCGTCGAGACCGAAACCGACGGTGCCTTCGGTGAAGCCCGACTCAGCGCGCAGGATAAACCCTTGAGCCCACTCTTCGGACTTGTGCGGACCCGCGTCTTCACGGAAGTCGCGGTTGAAGTAGAAGTTACGCGCTTCGAGGCTGGCTTTGCTATCGCCAATAAAATCGGCATGGGCGACTTGGCTCAGGGACAAGCCTAGGGTGCTGGCTGCGACGGCCAGGGCCAGGGAGGTCTTTCTCATTATGTGTTCTCCAGTTGTGTGTGGGTTGCACATCGGCACGGGTACTGTCTTCAACTCATGAAGCGGCAGGCGCGCACCGAATTCGGGTGGTTATTGCAGGGCCAAGCGCCGGGCAGGCGAAAAGCCACCGCAGCCAGGGCAGCGGTGCAATAAGCGAAAATCAGGTGAGCGCGTGAAGACAGTCAGCGCGAGCTGGGGAATGAGGACATGGCAGCGGACAGGTAATAATCATGGCGCGGGTCTCTGCATTTTTATTGTCGGCCGATGATCCAGGCCGTTATGCGCTGAGCCCTACGCAGTTACTGTGCCAGCTGCCCAAAACACCCCGCCAGAGCCTCTATTGCAAGGCTTTACAGATTTAAAGGGAGTTTTTTCAAGCCTCGCGGAGACGCCGTGAGCGGTTTTTTGCCTATGGCAAAAAACAAAAAGGCGGTTTATCGCCGACACACCGATCCAACCGCATGCCGCACGCGATCAATCAACCACTACCTGGTTTTTACCCTGGCGCTTGGCCTGGTACATCGCGGCGTCGGCGCGGGTATACAAGGCATCCAGGCTGGTATCCGTAGAACGCAGGCTGGTCAGGCCCTGACTCAGGGTCACACCGAAGCTTGAGTCCTCGTGGTTGAAGCTCAGACGGCGTACCTCACGCTGCAGGCGATCGGCAATCTGCTCGGCCAGCGCTGGCTCGCAACGTGGAAACACAGCGGCAAACTCCTCACCACCGATGCGCCCGAACAGGTCGCCGCGGCGCAGTGTAGTGGCGCAGCTGTAGGCCAGGCGCTGCAGCACCTGATCGCCCATCTGGTGGCCATAGCGATCATTGATCTGCTTGAAGTCATCCAGGTCGAGCAGCAGAAAGGCCAGCGGGCTGTCGTACTCACGGGCCTGCTCAAACTCACGCTGGGCGCACTCGAAGAAGTGCCGACGGTTGCTGCTTTGGGTCAGCACGTCGGTGGTGGCCAGGCGGTGCAGCTCGCCTTCGAGCTGCTTCTTCTCAGTGATGTCTTCGGCGATGCCGACGATGATATGCGGCTTACCCGGCGCGCTTTCACGGCTGACAAAGCATTTGTCACTGAGCCAGCGCAGCTGCCCGTCGGCACGGATGATGCGATACTCGCGCGCCTCGACCGCGCCGGTTTCCAGCACTTGAACGAAGCTCTCGGCGGCGTAATCCAGATCATCGGGGTAGATGCTGTTACGCCACTCTTCATAACCGGCGAGCAAGAGTGCGGCAGATCGGCCAAAGATTCGCTCGTACGCAGGGCTGACGTAGACCACCCGCTTGGCATCCCAATCAAAAGCCCAGAGCACTGCATTAACGCTGCCCAGCAGAGTACTGAATAACTGCTCGCGCTCCTGCAAACGCGCGACCTCAGCGCGGGTATGCAACAGCGCGAGGGTCAACTCTTCCTGTTCGAGCTGCTCTCTGCTGATTTCGTCCATATCAACCGCCATTGCATAGAAGTACCGAGCAAAGACAGCGGCAGGCGCCAGAAATTCAAACCGATCGGACTGGGCCGTGCGCAAAATCTAGTCTGAAAAGGGTCTACCTGAATGGTAGGCCATAAAAAGCCCGCCAATGGGCGGGCTTGAGTAACCAAACGGCGCGTTATGCAGCGACAGTAGGGCGCAGCGAATAGGTTTTCAGCTGTTCGGCAAATTCGCGTAGCGACTGAATACCGCTGGCTTCAGCATCGCTGACCCAATGCTTGATAGCCTCGAGCATATCGTGGCCATTGGCGCTGGTTTTTACCCAGATCTGCTGCAGGGCCAGACGTTTCTCGTAGATCACCTTGAGCGCCTGGCTTTGTTCCAGCATGCGCTGGATACGTACCTGGTGGCCTTCGTCGAGCAGGCTCGGCTCGCGCGACAACAGACGCTTGGCACGGTGGAAGTGGTGGCGAACCGAGGCGTCGGCCTTGGCCAGCTCCTGCTGCACCAGCGGCGCGATGACCAGCTTGCGGTACTGCGCCATGATCTGGAAACGGTTGTTGAGGATGGCCATGGCGGTGTCCATGTCCAGGCTGCGCTTGCCTTCCACTCGGTGGGCGATAGGGGCAACACGCTGCACCTGGGCGAGACCAAGCAGGCTGAACAGCTTGATCCAGAACCAGCCCATGTCGAATTCCCACTTCTTCACCGACAGCTTGGCCGAGTTCGGGTAAGTGTGGTGGTTGTTATGCAGTTCTTCGCCGCCGATCAGGATGCCCCAGGGCAGCAGGTTGGTCGCGGCATCGCGGCATTCGAAATTGCGATAGCCGACGGCATGGCCAAGACCGTTGATCACCCCCGCTGCCCAGACCGGAATCCACATCATCTGGATCGCCCAGATGGTGATGCCCGCAGCGCCGAATAAGGCCAAGTCGATAGCGCCCATCAGCGCTACGCCGGCAACGGGGAAGCGCGAGTAGAGGTTGCGCTCGATCCAGTCTTCCGGGCAGTTCTTGCCGTAGATACGCAGGGTTTCCGGGTTCTTCGCCTCTTCGGCGTACAACTCGGCGCCGGTACGCAGCACCGTGCTCAGGCCTTTGATCACCGGGCTGTGCGGGTCGTCTACGGTTTCGCATTTAGCGTGGTGTTTGCGGTGGATCGCGGTCCATTCGCGAGTGTTCTGCGCCGTGGTCAACCACAGCCAGAAGCGGAAGAAGTGTTTTAGCGCCGGATGCAGCTCCAGCGCGCGGTGCGCCGAGTAGCGATGCAGATAAACCGTGACGCTGACGATGGTCACATGCGTCATCAGCAGGGTAACTGCGATCAACTGCCAGACCGACAGGTCAAGAAAACCGTTGTACCACATGGATCGTGTGCCTCGTGCAGAAGGAAGGACGCCGCTGATGTTTAGCGCACGTCGATGACCATTATCCCTGACCCCGATCAGAAAACCAGTTGGTCTTTTGCATAAGAATGTTGCTTCCTTATCAGCATCTATACTGCCGGTCTTAGACAAAGGACTGACTTATATTCCATGAATGCTCCGCAAGGCGCTTGGCGCCTGACTCTCTGCTATATGCTGGCCGCTGGTCTCTGGGTAGCGTTCAGCGACAGCTTGCTGGTCAACCTGGGAATGTCGCAGCCGCAGCTGGAACGCGCGCAATTGCTCAAGGGGCTGGCGTTTGTGCTGCTTACCACGGGCTTGTTATATGCCGTGCTACGGGCCCACCACGAGCAGCAGCGCCTGGCGCATCACGCCGCGCAGCGCAGCGAAAGACGCCTACAGGAGGCATTGGAAGCCGCTCAAAACGGTATGTGGGACTGGAATCTGCAGACCCAGAGGCTATACGTCTCCCCTGGCTACACGGCCCTGCTCGGTCTGCGCGCCAATGAGCTGGGTAATGATCTACAGCGCTGGCTGCAGCGCCTGCACCCCAATGACCGCACAAGCTTCGACCGCCACCTCGAGGAACGTCTGGCGGCGCGCAACCCCGCGCCCTATGAGGTCAACTATCGCCTGCTGCATCAGGATGGCAGCTACCGCTGGATTCAATCACGCGGGCGCTTGCTGTTCGACGAGCATGGCCAGGCCGAACGCCTGATCGGCACGGCCAGCGACATCACCCAGCGACGCAAGGATGAAGACAGCCTGCGCCAGGCCGCCGCGGTGTTCGATGCGACTCAGGAAGGTGTGCTGGTCACCGATTCGCAGCAGCATATCGTCCACTGCAACCCCGCCTTTACCCGCATTACCGGTTACAGTCAGGCGGAAATACTCGGCCAATCACCGAGCATGTTGAAATCCGGGCGGCACGATAAAGCCTTTTATGACAGCCTGTGGAACGCCCTGCAAAATCGCGGCGCCTGGAGCGGCGAAGTGTGGAACCGGCGCAAGAGCGGCGAGATTTACCCACAATGGCAATGCATCCGGGTGATTCACGATGAGCAGGGGGAGATCAGCCATTACGTCGCGGTGTTTTCCGATATCAGCGCCCTCAAACGCTCGCAACGCGAGCTGGATTACCTGGCGCACCACGACCCGCTAAGTAACCTGCCCAATCGCTTGCTGTTTACCGAGCGCGTCCAGCACGCCCTCGAACGCGCCAGGCTTGATGGGCAGAGCGGCGCGGTGCTGTTGATCGACCTCGACCACTTCAAGCACATCAATGAAAGCCTCGGCCACAACATCGGCGACCTGCTGCTCAAGGACGTCGGTGAGCGCCTTGTTCAGCAACTCGGCAAACGCATGACCCTGGCGCGTCTGGGCGGTGACGAGTTCGGCCTGCTCGACGAAACCTGCAGCAGCGCCGAACAGGCCGCAGTGATGGCGCAGCGTCTGCAGGCGTGCCTGATGCAAGCCTTCCAGGTCACCGACACAGAACTGTTTGTCACCGCCAGTATCGGTATCAGCCTGTACCCCAGCGAGGCCAGCGATGTCGGCCAGATATTGCGCAATGCCGACTCGGCGCTGTTTAAAGCCAAGAGCAGCGGCCGCGAAAGCTATGCCTTCTACACTCAGGAGCTGACTGAACATGCCAGTCAGCGCGTTGAACTGGCCAGCGCCCTACGCCACGCCCTGGATAATCAAGAACTGCGCGTCTATTACCAACCGCTGATTTGCCTGGGCAGCCAGGAAATGATCGGCGTCGAAGCCCTGGTGCGCTGGCAACACCCGCAGCGCGGGCTAGTGCCCCCCGGCGAGTTTATCCCGATTGCTGAGGAAACCGGGCTGATCGGCGCCATCGATGCCTGGGTGCTGGAGCAGAGTTGTCGGCAAATGGTTGCCTGGCAAATTGCCGGGCATAAACTGCGTTTCGTCGCGGTGAATGTTTCCAGTCGCTTGTTCAGCCGCGGCGAGCTGGATGTGCGGGTGGCCGAGGTGCTGCGCAATACCGGCCTCGACCCCGCCAATCTGGAATTGGAAGTCACCGAAAGCGCGGTGATGGACAATCCCGATGCCGCCCTGGCCTTGCTCGAACGCCTGCGCGCCCTGGGTATTCGCCTGGCCATCGATGACTTCGGCACCGGCTACAGCTCCCTGGCACGCCTCAAGCGCCTGCCAGTACACAAACTCAAACTCGATCAGAGCTTTGTTAGCGGCCTGCCGGATGATCAGGACGACGTGGCGATCACCCGCGCGGTGATTGCCCTCGGCCACAGCATGGGGCTCAAGGTGCTGGCCGAGGGTATCGAACAACTCGAACAGGTCGAATTGCTCCAGCAGCTCGGCTGCGATCACGCCCAAGGTTACTATTTCGGGCGCCCACAACCGGCAGAACAGCTAGCCAGCCACCTGGCGCTCAGCGTCGCGAATACAGACTAAGGCAGAAAGCATGCGTGTAATGATTCTCGAGGACGACAGCTGGATCGCCGACCTGCTCAAGCAGATCGTCCTCAGCGTGCGTCCCGGCAGCCAAGTGGTGTGCTTGGACAGCGTCAGTGGCGCGTTGCGTGAGTGGCAGCAGCGTCCAGCCGATGTGGTCATCTGCGACTGGAATCTGCCAGACGGCCCCGGCACCCTGCTGCTGGAACGGGTGCGCCATGACAATAGCAGCACACCACTGGTGGTGATCACCGGCCGCTCCGACCGCGCCAGCGTAATAGCCGTGCGCGCCTTGAAGATCAGCGCTTTTATCAGCAAGCCGTTTCAAGCCGCGCATGTCGCCGCCAGCCTGGAAACCCTGCTGCCCGCAGACACCGGCGAACACCCGCTGCAGATCAGCGACACGCAGAACGATCTGCTCGACCACCTGCGCAGCCTGCCCAGCAGCGCCTTGCAATTGCCCCTCAAAGCCCATGTTCGTGATCGCCTGCTGCAAAGCTTCAAGGGCGAACAGATTGATCTGCGCGAGCTGGCCAGCGAGTGGCAGTACGATCCGGCACTCAGTGCGCGCCTGCTCACCGTGGCCAACAGCAGCGCCTATAACCAGGCAGGGAAACCCTGTACCAGCCTGCTCGAAGCGCTGCAGAAACTGGGCGCCGCCAATAGTCTGAATCTGGCCATGGGTCTGGCCCTACGCCAATGCAGCGCGCTGGATAACGGCCTGCTGCGCATGCTTGCCCAGGCGCATATGGACAGCACCGAATTGCTGATTGAACGCAGCACCCGCCTCGCTCGTCAGTGCGCCATGGACCCCGCGCCCTTCCACAGTGCGGCGCTGCTGCACCGCATGGGTGAGCTGTGTGTGCTGTATCTGGCACAAGCGTGGCAGGACAGTGGGCAGAGTTTCAGCGAAGCCCAGGTGATGCAGGCCGTCGATCAGTTCAGCGGCCCCTTTGCCATCAGCATCAAGGCGCAATGGCAGCTGCCGATGCACCTGCGCGAGCTGATCGGCGCGTGCTACGCCCTGCCGAGCCATAACGTCAAACGCGAGAATATCCTGATGCGCTTGGCCGCCTGCGAGCTCAACAGCGCAGCCGATGATCCCGAACTGGCGCGCCTGCGCCGGCTGGCAGGGTTGACCTGAATGATGTTCTCGGTGCCTAACCGGGTGATGGAGCGGATAGATGCTTAAGCGGCTTATGCCCAGCACGATCCACTGGATCGTTGGCCTTGGCAGCCTGGGGCTGGCGGTTTTCTTCAGCGTACTCGGCGGCTTTGCCCTCAACGAGCGGGAAAACCTGTGGAACCTGCAAGTCGCCAAACAGCATGAGATGCAAAGCCTGACGCTGCGCAATAGTCAGCAGGAGTTGCAACAACAAGCGCAGCTGCTGGCCGAAACCATCGCTGCCGACGCCTGGCTGGTCGAGCTGGTGCGCCAGGCCCACACGCTACAGAGTACTGAACCGCTAGATACGCAAACCCTGAACGCCATCCGCAACCAGCTGTATACCCGCCTCGCCCCGCGCTGGCGCAACCTGCAAGGTATCCGTCCGTTTGCCCTGTATATCCATCTGGCGCCCACGGCCGAAGTGCTGTTACGCGTGCATGAGCCGCAGTGGTTTGCCGACTTTCCCGCCGCGCAGCGGCCCATGCTGCTCGACAGTCTGCAGCAGTCCACCGCAATTACCGGCATGGCAGTGGATGGCGACAAGCTCAGCATGCGCGCCATCGTGCCGCTGCAGATTGACAGCCTTGAGGGTCGGCTTAACGTCGGTGCGCTGGAGGTCAGCCTTGATGTCCTAGGCAACCTGCAACAGCTGGACCGCGAGCTGGAGGCCGGCGTTGCGCTGCTGCTCAAGCGTTCTGTGCAAGCACCCAGCAGCAGTGGCGAGGCACTGCGCGCTACCGTTGACGGCAGTGATTACTGGCACCTGGCCGGCTTTTCCCAGGTGCAGGTGCAGCACTGGCAGGCGCAGCATCGCCTGCCGCCCCCTGAGGCGGGCAACACCTTCAAGCTGCTCGATGATCAGGGCCGCACCTACCTGCTCAACCAGATCAGCCTGAATGGTTACCAGCCTGTCGCTGGCCTGGACAATTCGGTGCGGGCACTGACCTGGCGCGATATTACGGCGCTGTACAGTGTGCACCAGCGGGACAACCGCTGGCTGGTGGTCAAGTGGTTGCTGGCCTGGCTCGCTGCCGAAGCACTGCTGTTGGCCTTGCTGCAAGCCACCCGGCACAGCAGCCAGAGGACCATGCGCCACCACCATGCTGAGCTGCAGCACAAGCACCAGCAAACTGAGGAGTCGCGGCAGTTGCTGGCGCTGATCACCCAGATGCAGGCGGCCTATATCAATGCAGGCAACCAGCGCGAGGCTTTCGAAACCCTTCTCGGGCGGATTCTCGAAGTCAGCGCCAGCCAGTTCGGTTTTGTCGGTGAGATCCGTCACGACGAAGCGGGAGCGCCCTTTCTGCGGACCTTCGCCATCAGCAATATCGCCTGGGATGCGCAAAGTCGCGCCTTCTATGCCGACCATTCACCCCAAGGCCTGGAATTTCGCAACCTCAACACGCTGTTCGGCCAAGTCATCCGCAGTGGCCAGATGTTGATCAGCAACAACCCCGGCAATCACCCGCAAAGCGCCGGCCTGCCGCCAGGCCATCCACCGCTGCAGGCATTTGCCGGCCTGCCCATTCACGCCAACGGTGAGCTGCTGGGCATGCTCGGCCTGGCCAACCGCGAAGGCGGCTACAGCGAGCAGTTTGCCGCCCAGCTACAACCGCTGCTGACTACCCTAGGCCAGTTACTCGAAGCCCTGCGCCGCGATAGCCAGCGCGAGCAGACCCAGCAGCGCATGCAGCGCCAGCAGGCGGCCTTGCGTGCCCTCAACGAGATTGCCGCACTGCCCAAGCTGAGCGCCCACGAGCAATTGCGCCAGGCCCTGCAATTAGGATCGGAGTTCTATGGCATGCCGATTGGCATCATCAGCCAGATCGAAGCTGACACCTACCGGGTAAGGGTCCAGGTATCGCCGCCCGACACCCTGCAGGACGGCCAGTGTTTCCCCCTCGGCGATACCTATTGCAGCATCACCCTGCGCTGCACGGATGTGCTGGCGATTGCCGCCATGGGCCAGAGCGAACATGCCGCCCACCCCTGTTACCCACTGTTTGCCCTGGAAAGCTATATCGGCACCAGCATCTGGGTTGCCGGCAAACGCTTCGGCACCCTGTGCTTCGCCTCAAGCGAGGCGCGCAATAGGCCCTTTGACGATGCCGATGAAGAGTTTATGCGTCTGTTCGCCCGCTGGGTCGGTGCCACCCTGGAACGCCTGCGTCATGAAGACCAGACACGCGAGGCGCGGCGCTTCCTGCAGGCGGTGCTTGATTCGGCCACCGGTGTGTCCATCATCACCACCGACTGCAGCGGCCTGATCACCCTGTTCAACTCCGGCGCCGAGCGCCTGCTGGGCTACCGCAGCGCAGAGGTGATCGGCCTGCACAGCCCGGCGCTGTTCCACCTGGCCGAGGAAATACGGGACCGTGAACAGCAACTGAGCCTGCAGTTCGGCACTGAAGTCAGCGGTTTTGCGGTGTTTACCCACCTCCCCGCCCAGGGCGAGCCGGAAACCCGCCAGTGGACCTACCTGCGCAATAATGGCGAGCAGCGCATCGTCAACCTCACGGTCAGCGCCATGCGCAATGCCGAGGGGGTGATCACCGGCTACTTGGGCATCGCCAGCGACATCAACGACCTGCATCAGGCCACCCGCGCCCTGCAGAAAAGCGAGAGTCGCTTCCGCGGCCTGGTCAGCAGTTTGCCGGGGGCGGTGTATCGCTGCCGCAACGATGAAAACTGGTCGATGAGTTACCTCAGCGAGGAAATCCAGGCACTCAGTGGCTATCCGGCCAGCGACTTTATCAACAACCGCGTGCGCAGCTTCTCCAGCGTGGTACACCCTGACGATCTGCCGATTACCTATAGCGCGGTGACTGCCATCGAACGCCAGGAGTCCTTCGAGCTGACCTACCGCCTACTGCACGCCGACGGCCATAGCGTCTGGGTAAGGGAAAAAGGCCGCGGGGAATACGACAGCCACGGCGAGCTGCAATGGGTTTCCGGATTTATCTGGGACATCAGTGACCGCAAGGCAGTGGAAGACCAACTGCGCCTCAGCCAGCAGCGCTTCAGCAGCGCCTTCAGCACCGCGCCTCAGGGCATGGCCCTGGTCTCGCTGCAAGGGCAGTGGTTGGAGGTCAATGAAGTGCTTTGCGAAATGCTCGGCTACAGCCGCGAAGAACTTCTGTGCAGCAACTTCCAGCAAATTACCCATCCCGACGACCTGGATGCCGATCTGCAACATATCGAAGAGCTGCTGGCCGGCGAGATCAGCACCTACCAGATGGAAAAACGCTATCTGGACAGCCAGAGGCGGATCATTTGGGTACTAATGAGCGTGTCGCTGGTGCGCGACAGCAATGATGCGCCAGTGCACTTCGTGGTGCAGATTCAGGATTTCAACGAGCGCATCGCCGCGGAAATGGCCATCCGCGAGCGTGAGGACTACCTGCGCACGCTGCTCGACAACGTGCTCGACGCGATTGTCACCATCGACCAGCAAGGCTATATCGAGACCTTCAACCACGCCGCCGAGCGCATCTTCGGCTACAGCCACCTGGAGGTCTCAGGGCACCGGGTAACGCTGCTGATGCCCGAACCACAACGCTCAATGCGCGCACGCTACCTCAGCCATTACCTGAAAACCGGCATCAGCCAGGTGCTCGGCAAGGAAATCGAGCTGACCGCCATGCGCAGCAATGGCGAAACCTTCACCGTCGAGCTGGCCATCTCGCAGATTAGCCACCAGGGCGAACGGCGCTTTATTGCGGTGATCCGCGATATCGAGGAACGCAAACGTATCGAGCGAATGAAGAACGAATTCGTCTCCACCGTCAGCCACGAGCTGCGCACCCCGCTGACCGCGATTTCCGGATCCCTCGGCCTGGTCAACGGCGGCGCTCTGGGTGCAGTGCCAGCGAGCATGCAGCAGATGCTGCAGATCGCCCAGGACAACAGCCAGCGCCTCAACCTATTGATCAACGACCTGCTCGACATGGAAAAACTAGTGGCCGGCAAGATGCTTTTCGAACTGCACGATGAGGCGCTACAGCCGCTGTTGGAGCAAGCCATCGAAGAAAACCAGCCGTACGCCAGCCACTACCAGGTGCAACTGCAGCTGCAAGGCCCGCCGACCCAGGCCCGCGCGCGCGTCGACAGACTACGCTTGGCCCAGGTGCTGGCCAATCTTCTGTCGAATGCGGCGAAGTTCTCGCCCCAAGGACAGAACGTGGAGATACGCGTGCAACAGCACGACGCGCGTATTCGCGTCAGCGTGACCGACCATGGCCCTGGCATACCGGAAAATTTCCAAGAGCGGATATTCAGCAAGTTCTCCCAAGCGGATGCCACCGACACCCGACAGAAAGGCGGCACCGGCCTGGGCCTGGCGATCAGCAAGGAAATCATCGAGCGCATGGGCGGACAGATCGGTTTCGACTCAAGCCCCGGTCACGGCGCGACTTTCTGGTTCGAACTGACTACCCTGGCCTTAGAAGCCAGCCCTGAGGAAAATCGGCATGCCTGAGCTGCAACGTATTTTGCATGTAGAGGATGACCCATCGATCCAGGCCGTAGCCAAGCTGGCACTAGAGGCCGTCGGTGGTTTTCAAGTGCTCAGTTGCTCATCCGGGCAAGATGCTCTGGATCAACTGCAAGGCTTTGCTCCGGACTTTATTCTGCTGGACGTGATGATGCCGGACATGGACGGCCCGCAAACCCTGGCGCAGATCGCCCGACTGATCGACCTCAGCCAGGTGCCCGTGGCCTTTATGACCGCCAAGGTGCAACCGGCGGAGATCGCCCATTACCGCAGCCTCGGCGCTCGCGATGTGATCATTAAGCCTTTCGACCCGATGCAGCTGGCCGCACAGGTACGCAAGATCTGGAGCCTGGCCCATGAGTAAAGGCAAGAGCGCCGCCGATGAACTGCAGCGGCACCTGCAGCAACTGAGCGATGCCTTCGCCCTGCGCCTGCAGGTAGAGCTGCCCGTCCTCGCGGAAAATGCCGAACGCCTGCTGCACGCCGCCGACCCGCAAGAACAACTGCAGCATTTGCAGAGCCTGCGCGATCAACTGCACAAGCTCGCTGGCGCCGCTGGCACGTTCGGCTTTAGCAGCCTTGGCCAGCGCGCGCGCGAGTTGGAACAGCAAGCCGATCAGTGGCTGGAAACCCTGCAGCAGGAACAACAGAGCCTGCAGGACTTCAGTCACAGCCTGCAGCAACTGGCGCGCCAGCAGTTCCAGGCCGAACGCAGCCAGGAACCCGCCACCCGCGCAGTCAAACCGCCACGGCAGAACAGCAGCGCGCGGCGCATTTATATCCTCGAAGATCAGCATTCGATTGGCGAAAATATGCGCCTGACGCTGAACAACTTTGGCTACCACGCCGAGCACTTCAGCCACATCAGCGAGCTCGACAGCGCCCTGCAGCAGCAATTGCCCGATGCGTTGATCGTTGACGTCAACCTGCCCGACGAAAACCTCACCGGTCTGGAATATGCCGCTGGTCTGCAGCAACGTCTGGACGAGCCGCTGCCGCTGCTGGTGATCACCACCCAGGACGACTTCGCCACCCACCTTGAAGCGGTGCGCGTCGGCGCCATGGGCTTTTTCACCAAACCGGTGGACATTCCGCAGTTGGAAAACCGCCTGGAGCGTTGCTTCGCTCAACAACAGGGCGAGCCCTACCGGGTGCTGATCATCGACGACGACCGCGAGCTGGCCAGCCGCTTCAGCCTGATTCTGCGCGGTGCCAATATGTTGGTGGAGATGCTGCACGAGCCAGCCGAGATCTTCGCCTGTATGCGCAGCTTCAACCCCGAGGTGGTGCTGCTGGATGTCAGCATGCCGGACTGCACAGGCCCAGAGCTGGCACAGATCATTCGGATGAACGACGACTGGCTGCGTGTGCCAATTATTTACCTGTCGGCAGAAACCGATATCAGCCGGCAGATGAACGCACTGATCAAGGCTGGCGACGACTTTGTAACCAAACCAATTTCCGACAACGCCCTGGTCGCTGCGGTGTTCTCCCGTGCACAGCGCGCCCGCCTGCTGAGCAATGCGTTGTCCCGCGACAGCCTCACCGGGCTGCTCAAGCACGCCGATATCAAGGAGCAGGCCGCAGTCGAACTGGAACGCGCGCAACGCAGCGGCAAGCCCGCTAGCGTGGCCATGCTGGATATCGACTTCTTCAAGAAGGTCAACGACAGCTACGGTCATGCTGCCGGTGACAACGTCATCCGTGCCCTGGCCAACCTGCTGCGCCAACGTTTACGGCGCATAGACAGCCTAGGCCGTTACGGCGGCGAAGAATTCCTCGTGGTCCTGCCGGATTGCCCATCGACCCAGGCGCTGCGCATTCTCGATGAAATCCGCCAGCGTTTTGCCGAGCTGCACTTTATCGCTGGAGGCCAGCAGTTCTCGGTAACCCTGAGCGCCGGCATCGCCTCCACCGAAGACGCACCAACAAGTGCCGACGACCTGCTGGAGAAAGCCGATCGCGCGCTGTACGCCGCCAAACATGGCGGCCGCAATCAGGTGCGCTGAACCCGCCAATGACTCGACCCATCCATATCCGCGCGTGCAGTGCGGCGCAGCTGCCGATGGCCCTGCTGCTGGAGGCCGATCCACACCTGCCTTATGTGCAGGCTTACCTGGCGCATGGTCACTGCTACCTCGCCGAGCACGATGGCGCGACCGTCGGCGTCTATGTGCTTCAGGCGCGCAGCCCTAGCACCCTGGAATTGATGAATATCGCCGTTGCGCCGAACTGCCAGGGCCAAGGCATCGGCACACAACTGCTGCAACACGCCCTGCACAGCGCCAGACAGTTGGGCGCAACGCGTCTGGAAGTCGCCACCGGCAGCTTCGGTCACCCGCTAACCTTCTACCAACGCGCCGGCCTGCGGGTGTATGCCGTCGAGCCAGACTACTTCCTGCTCTACTACCCCGTGCCGCTGTTCGAACAGGGCCTGCAGCATAAGGATCGCCTGCGTCTGGCCATCGACTTCTAGAGTCCAGAACCCTTCGCCCTTGGCTTTGTGAAATTTATCGCGTAAATTTTCATGAAATTATTTAAATAGAATTTCATGAGGCGCGCCATGTTCAAACAATCCGCCCAGCATATCGGCACCTACTACGCCGGCACCTACCCAGGCCCGATCCCCCTTCGTCCGCACCTGCAGGAGGCGTTGCAGTGTGATGTGCTGATCATCGGCGGTGGTTTCAGCGGCCTGCACAGCGCACTGCGCCTGGCACTGGCGGGCAAGAAAGTGGTGCTGCTCGAGGCCAGTCGCCTGGCGTGGGCGGCCTCCGGCCGCAACGGCGGCCAGGCGCTGCCGGGCTGGTCCTGCGATATGCCGCCGTTCGAGAAGGCCCTCGGCCTGGAACGCGCCCGCCGCCTGTGGGACAGCATGGTCTGGGCCGCCGAGGAAATGCGCGAGCTGCCCGAGCGGCATAACTTTGATATCGATTACCGCACTGGCGCGATCTACACCGCCGTGCTGCCGCGCCGCGTGCGCCAGTTGCAGGAGAGCCTGGAAGAGGCCGAGCAGAAGTACGGTTACTCGCAGCTGAGTTTTATCCCCAAGGAGCAATTGCCCGAGTGGATCGCCAGCCCACGCTACCTGGCCGCCCTGCATGACAGCGGTGCCGCTCATCTCAACCCACTGAAACTGGCCCAGGGCCTGGCCGATGCCATCGAAAAGGCGGGCGGAAAGATCTTCGAGCAGAGCAAGGCGCTGGACTACCGCGAAACTGCCGAAGGTTTTGTAGCGCGCACCGAACAGGGAGAAGTACGCAGCAATGTGCTGGTACTGGCCTGCAACGCCTATATCGATAAGCTCGATGCGCCGCTGGCGAAACGCCTGCTGCCAGTTGGCTCCTACCAGGTCGCCACCGCGCCACTGGACCCAGAGCTGGCGCGCTCGCTGTTCCCGCACGGCACCTGCGCCATCGACAACCAATTTGTTCCCGACTACTTCCGCGTCACCCCGGACAACCGTCTGTTGTTCGGCGGCGGCTGCACCTACCTGGGCGGCATCCCCAAGGATGTACCGGCGGCCACTCGACCTTATCTGGAGCGGGTGTTCCCGCAGTTGCGCGGCGTGCAGATCGACTATGGCTGGGGCGGGCATATCGACTGCACCATGCACCGCACCCCGGACGTTGGCCACAGCGGGCAGAAGTACTGGCTGCAGGGCTTCTCCGGTCACGGCATCCTGCCGACCCTGGCCGCCGCCCGCGCGGTCACTGATGCGATTCTCGGTGACGCCGACCTACTCGATCTGTACCAGGGTTTGAGCAATCCACGCTTTCCCGGCGGCGATCTACTGGCTGCGCCAATCGAGGCAGTAGGCAAGGCCTGGTATCGCCTGCGCGATGTCATTTGATGATGGCCAGAACGCTCTCGTAGGGTGGAAAACCGCACAGCGTTCTCCACAGGGTGGCCAACCACCAACGCCGGTGGATGGAAAAAGCGTCATCCACCCTACAAGAGCCCTCACACCAAGGAACACCTGATGGATATGCAGGAAGAAGTCGAAGGTCTGGCGATCCTGATCCGCGACCTGCGCAAGCACAAGAACCTCACCCTGGGGGAACTGGCCGCGCGGATTGACCGTTCGGTGGGCTTTCTCTCCCAGGTCGAGCGCGGCCTGTCGCGCCCAACCGTGGCTGACCTCACCGCCATCAGCGAAACCCTCGGCGTGCCGACCACCTATTTCTACAGCCTGAACAAGCCGCGCGCCGTGCCCTGGGTCACCCGCCCCGGCGAGCGCCGCACGCTGTATTACGCCGGCGGCATCACCGATGTGCTGGCCTCACCGACCATGTCGGGCGGCTTCTCTATGCTCGAAAGCCGCCTAGAGCCCGGCGCAACCAGCGGCGAAGGGCATTTGAATGACAGCTCCGAACAGGGCGGCTTTGTCCTCGAAGGCGAGCTGACGATCTGGTACGGCGGCGACGCCGAGCCGGTCACCCTCGGCCCAAACGACAGCTTTCAGCTGCCGCCGCACGCACAGTTTCGCTACGCCAACCTTTCCGATTCCCCAACACGAGTGCTTTGGGTCTTCACCTGACCCGTGCAGATAGCCGCCATGACAATAACAACCGCATTTCCCGACCTGCTTAGCGAAGTCCACGCCTTCCGCGCCGCCAACCCCGAGGTGCGCTATGTCGACCTGATCAGCCTGGACATCCCCGGGCATTTCTACGGCAAGCGCTACCCCATCGACATGCTGGAAAAAGTCGCCGCCGGCAGCCCGCTGAAAATCCCGCAGAACTGCGTGCTGCTTGGCGTGCAGGGCGGCCTGCACCCGATTGGCGATTACTGCTTTAACGACGGCGACCCGGATGCGCCGCGCCGCCTGATCCCCGGCACGCTCAAGCCGGTGCGCTGGGAAAGCCAGCCGCTGGGGCAGATGCTGATCAGCTCCGATGGCACCGAAGCACCGATCGAGTTCGAACCGCGTGAAGTGCTCGCACGCGTTCTCAAACGCTTGGCCGCACGCGGTATCCGCCCGGTGGTGGCGTTCGAGCTGGAGTTCTACCTGTTTGATCGCAAGCTGCAAGACGGCCTGCCGCAGTTCCCTCGCGACCCGCTGTGCGGCGATGAAGATGACCAGCCGAACATGCATATCGAACGGCTGTCGCGTTTTGCCGATGTGCTGCACGAGATCGTCGATGCCGCCAATGAGCAGGGCGTGGACGCCAACGTGATCACCGCCGAACTCGGCCCCGGTCAGTTCGAGATCAACTTCGGCCATTGCGACGACGGCCTGCGCGCCGCCGACTGGGCCGCCCTGTTCTGCCGCAGCACCCGTGGCGTGGCGCTCAAGCATGGCCAGCGTGCCAGCTTTATGAGCAAACCCTACCTGCACGCGCCGGGCAGCGGCATGCATGTGCACGTCAGCCTGTATGACGCCGCCGGCAACAACCTGCTCGCCGCCGATGAGCAACGCCCGCTGCGCCATGCAGTGGCCGGCTGTCTGGAGTTGCTGCCGCATTGCATGCCGATCTTCTCCGCCAACCACAATGCTTTCCGCCGCTATGGCGCCATGGTCAACGCCGCCAGTCGCGCCAGCTGGGGCTTCGAGGACCGCGATGCGTGCATCCGTATCCCCGAATCGGACGGCAAGAACCTGCGCATCGAACACCGCCTAGCCGGCGCCGACGCCAATCCGTATCTAGTGCTGGCGGCGATCCTCACCGGCATGGAACACGGCCTGAATGCCGGCAAGGAGCCGATTGCCCCGCTCAACGAAAACCGCCAGAGCGGCATCGACTTCCCCCAGGACATGCTCAGCGCCGTCAGTGCCATGCGCGACCACCCGGTGGTCAACCAGGGTCTGGGCGAGGAATTCGTGATGGTCTACTGCGAGAACAAGCGCCAGGACCATCTGGCGTTTATGCAGGAAGTCAGTGCGCGGGAATACCGCTGGTTCCTCTGACGGACAGCGCGCCCGTTGCCTCGGCAGCGGACGCGCGACTTCAACGCAATAGATACACCGCCAGCCCGGCCAGCGCCGACACCAGCAGCACCTCCATCACCCCACGCTTGAAGCGCAGCAGCGCCAGCGCCGCCGCTACGGCAAGCAACGCCGACGGCCAATCGAAAGTGCCGCCGAAGCCTTGCGGCCAGAGCACGTGGTAGGCAAAGAACAGCGCCAGATTAAGGATCACCCCGACCACCGCCGCAGTAATCGCGGTCAGGGGTGCGGTGAATTTCAGCTCGCCGTGGGTCGATTCCACCAGCGGCCCGCCGGCGAGGATGAACAGAAAGGACGGCAGAAAGGTGAACCAGGTGACCAGCGCTGCCGCCAGCGCACCACTGACAAAACCCGAATCGCCGCCGAACACCGGCTGCAAATAAGCCCCGACAAACGCCACAAACGCCACCACCATGATCAGCGGCCCCGGCGTGGTTTCGCCCAAGGCCAGGCCGTCGATCATCTGCGTCGGGGTCAGCCAACCATAATGGCCGATCGCACCTTGGTAGACATACGGCAGCACCGCATAGGCGCCGCCAAAGGTCAGCAGCGCCGCCTTGGTAAAGAACCAGGCCATCTGCGTCAGCGTGCCGTCCCAGCCATACAGCCAGGTCAGCAGGCCCATCGGCAGCAGCCAGAGCAGCGCGCCCACCGCCAGCAACAGCGCCAGGCGCGATGCGCGAAAGCGCGTATGCGCAGCCGGCGGGCTGTCATCATCGATCAGCGCCGGGCCATAGGAATGACTAGCCGCCGCATGCCCGCCCCCCAGGCTGAACTGCTGCGGCAGCAGGCGACCGCCCAGATAGCCGAGCAGGGCTGCGCCAATCACGATCAACGGAAACGGCAGGTTAAAGGCAAAGATGGCGACAAATGACGCGCCGGCAATGCCCCACAGCCAGTTGTTCTTCAGCGCCCGTGAGCCGATGCGCCAGGCCGCCTGCATGACGATGGCGGTGACCGCCGGCTTGATCCCGTAGAAGATCCCCGCCACCAGCGGCACATCACCGAAGGCGATATACAGCCAGGACAGGCCAATCAGGATAAACAGCGACGGCAGCACGAACAGCGCACCGGCGATCACGCCGCCCCAGGTGCGGTGCATCAACCAGCCAATGTAGGTGGCCAACTGCTGCGCCTCCGGCCCCGGCAGCAGCATGCAGTAGTTCAGTGCATGCAGAAAACGCCGCTCGGACAACCAGCGGCGCTTCTCCACCAACTCCTGATGCATGATCGCGATCTGCCCGGCCGGGCCGCCGAAGCTGATCAGCCCAAGCTTGAGCCAGAACCAGAAGGCCTCACCCAGGCTGACGGCGGGTGGCGCAGGCTGTGCAGACGATTCGGACATGCGGGCAACTCACGGTGATAAAAACGGTCGCACTATAGCGTGAGTGCATGACGATTTAAGCCCGCACGGCTCAAGCTCAGATACGGATTTCCGTATACTTGGCAGCGCTGTGCCCACCCTCAACCTGCCCGTGAAGCTCTCTGTGAAAATCCGCCATTCGATAGTAAGCCTGCTGCTAATCTGCAGCAGCGTTGTAGTTGCATCGAACACCCAGGCCGCCCCCGCCAAACAACAGGACCTGGCCGCCGGCAGCGCCCTGCTGGTCGATCTGCAGACCAATCAGGTGCTCTACGAGCGCAACGCCGACAGTGTGGTGCCGATTGCCTCGGTAACCAAGCTGATGACCGCCATGGTCACCCTCGACGCCAAGCTGCCGCTGGATCAGCAGCTGCCGATCATGATTCGCGATACCCATGACATGCGTGGCGTGTTCTCCCGCGTACGCGTGGGCAGCGAACTGAGCCGTCGCGACATGCTGTTGCTGGCCCTGATGGCCTCGGAAAACCGCGCCGCCGCCAGCCTGGCGCACCACTATCCGGGTGGCCACGCGGCCTTTGTCGCGGCGATGAACGCCAAGGCACGCGCCCTGGGCATGAAGAGTTCGCGCTTCGTTGAGCCCACCGGCCTGTCGGAGCACAACGTCTCCAGCGCCCGCGACCTGGTGCTGATGCTCAAGGCCGCGCGCCAGTACCCGCTGATCAGCCAGTTCAGCACCACCTCGGAAAAGACCCAGGCGTTCCGCAAACCCAACTACACCCTGGGTTTTCGTAACACCAACAACCTGGTGCGCAAGCCCGGCTGGAGCGTGCAGCTGAGCAAAACCGGTTACACCGGCGAAGCCGGCCGCTGCCTGGTGATGAATACCGTGATGAATAACCGCCCGGTGGCGTTCGTGGTGCTGGATGCCTTCGGCAAGTATACCCACATGGCCGACGCCAACCGCCTCAAGCGCTGGCTGGAAACCGGCAAGGTCACCGCCGTGCCGCCAGCGGCCATCAGCTACCGCCAGCAGAAACTGGCACAGCGCCAGGCTCAAGCCCAGAGCCAGGCCGCGCAATAAGCCCGCAAAACAAAAGGCCCGCAGCGAATGCGGGCCTTTTGCATCAGCAAGCAGCTCAGCTGTTGTTCAGACCAAGCAAGGGCTGGCGCATGCCGAACACCAGAAAGCGCGCCAGCTCGGGGAGCGGCAAAGCCTTGCTGATCAAGTAGCCCTGCACCTGATCGCAGCCGTACTGGCGCAGCAGCGCCAGCTGTTCGGCGTTTTCCACGCCCTCGCCCACCACCTGCAGGTTGAGGTTGTGCGCCAGATTGATCATCGCCCGAACCAACTGACGGTTTTCCGCGCGCTCGCCCATGCCGCCGACAAAGCTCTTGTCGATTTTCAGCAGGGTGATCGGCAGGTTGTTCAGATGGACGAAGGAGGAGAAGCCTGTGCCGAAATCGTCCAGTGAGAAGCGCACACCGAGGCGGGCCAGCGCCAACATGGTCTGCTGCACCTGATCGCTGCGGCGCATCACCGCGGTTTCGGTCAGCTCGAACTCCAACCACTGTGCATCGACGCCGCGCTCTTCGATCAGACGACTGAGGGTCGGCAGCAACTGGCTGTCCTGAAACTGGCGGAACGACAGGTTGATCGCCATATGCAGCGCCGGCAGGCCACGCCCGCGCAGCCACTGCATATCGCGTAGGGCGCGGCTGATCACCCAGTAGCCAAGCGGCACGATCAGCCCGCTTTCCTCGGCCAACGGTACAAATTCGTTTGGGGCCAGCAAACCATGTTCGCTATGACGCCAGCGCACCAGCGCCTCCAGGCCGACGATGCGCCCGGTCTGCAAACACAGACGCGGCTGGTAGTGCAGCTCCAGCTCGTCGCGGCGCAGGGCGCGGCGCAGCTCGCTTTCCAGGTCAGCCTGGTTGCGCGCACTGCGGTTGATCCGCTCGTCATAGATATGAAAGGTGCAGCCCTGCTGGCTCTTGGCCTGCTGCATGGCGATATGCGCGTGCCACATCAGCGGATCTGCACTGCCCTCGGCGCGGGAATGGGCCAGGCCCAAGCTGCAACCGATCAGCAGGCTTTCGCCGTCGATCCAGTAAGGCTCACCTAGAGCTTCGGTAATCTGCGCGGCCAGACGCTCGGCTCGCTGCGGGTCGCGGCGGCTGTCGAGCAGCAAGGCAAATTCATCGCTACCCAGCCGGGCCACCTGGTCGCCAGCTTGCAGCTGCGCCTTGATCCGCGCCACCACCTGCAAAATCAGGCTGTCGCCGCCCTGATAACCGAGGGCATCGTTGGCGTGGCGGAAGTTGTCCAGATCGAGATGGCCGAGGGTCAGGCCACGGCCTTCATATTCAGCCAGGCGCGCGGCGAGCAGGGTCTGAAAGCCCTGGCGATTGGCGATGCCGGTCAACGCGTCCTGCTCGGCCAGGCGGTGCAAGGTGTCGTTGAGGTTGCCGCGTTCGCGCACATAGCGCAGGCAGCGGCGTAGCACCTCGGTGCTGAGCTGGTTGCGCACCAGCCAGTCACATACGCCCTCTGGCTCGGCTTCGGGCTCGACATCTAGCAGCAGGACAATCGGTAGGGAACAGCGCCCGGAGGCAGGCAGGTATTTGGCAGTAGTCAGGAGCACGGCGTTGCTGGGTTTATCGAACAGTGCGCTGGCCGCTTCCCAGGAGGGTGCAGTGATCAGCGCATAACCACTGCCGAGCGCACCCAGGCGCTCACGCAGCAATTGCGCCCAGCCCGGCGTTTCCGCCAGCAAAAGCAACCGTAATGGTTCGACGAACGCGGACAAACAGCTTCCCCCACTGCACAAATAAAGAGCATTGAAACCGCTCGGATGCGTCGTAATCGACGTCTAATCACGCACATCCTTGTGTCAGTGGCGCGCCCCCTGCGGCATGGCAAGGACCCGAAAGTGGCACCAGAGTACTGGATTAGCAAAATTAACCAAGCCTGGCGGTTTGCCATTATGTGCACTGCAACACACTTCCAGATGGTCACAGCACAAAGCGCCAGGCCTGTTAAAATGCGCGCCCATTCCGCCTGACGATTGACTCCATGTCCCGACTGAACCCCCGGCAGCAGGAAGCCGTGAACTATGTCGGCGGCCCACTTTTGGTGCTCGCCGGCGCAGGTTCCGGCAAGACCAGCGTGATCACCCGCAAGATCGCCCACCTGGTGCAGAACTGCGGCATCCAGGCCCGCCATATCGTCGCCATGACCTTTACCAACAAGGCGGCGCGCGAGATGAAGGAGCGCGTAGGCACTCTGCTCAAAGGCCCTGAAGCACGCGGCCTGACAGTGTCGACCTTTCACAACCTGGGCATGAACATCATCCGCAAGGAATACGCGGCGCTGGGTTACAAGCCGGGTTTCTCGATTTTCGACGAGGGCGATATCAAGGCGCTGC
Organism: Pseudomonas sp. EA_35y_Pfl2_R111; assembly: GCF_963970955.1. Taxonomy (NCBI): domain Bacteria; kingdom Pseudomonadati; phylum Pseudomonadota; class Gammaproteobacteria; order Pseudomonadales; family Pseudomonadaceae; genus Pseudomonas; species Pseudomonas sp. EA_35y_Pfl2_R111. Next base: position 1,713,914 of record NZ_CAXAOM010000001.1, read on the forward strand.
TGTCGGACATCATGCAGAAGGAATACTCGGGTGATGACGGCGCCGACGAGATCAAGAACTACATCGGCAGCTGGAAAAACGACCTGATCCTGCCCGAGCAGGCCCTGGCCGAGTCGCGCAATCCCAAGGAACAGACCGCCGCCATCGTCTACCTGCACTACCAGCGCACGCTCAAGGCTTACAACGCGGTGGACTTCGACGACCTGATCCTGATGCCGGTGAAGCTGTTTCAGGACAATCCCGACATCCTGGAAAAGTGGCAGAACCGCATCCGCTACCTGCTGGTCGACGAATACCAAGACACCAACGCCAGCCAGTATCTGCTGGTTAAGTTACTGGTCGGCATGCGCAACCAGTTCACCGTGGTCGGCGACGACGACCAGTCGATCTACGCCTGGCGCGGCGCGCGCCCGGAAAACCTGATGCTGCTCAAGGACGACTATCCGTCGTTGAAAGTGGTGATGCTCGAGCAGAACTACCGCTCCACCAGCCGCATCCTCAAGTGCGCCAACATCCTCATCGCCAACAACCCGCATGCCTTCGAGAAACAGCTGTGGAGCGAGATGGGCATGGGCGACGAGATCCGCGTGATCCGCTGCAAGAACGAAGACGCCGAGTGCGAACGGGTGGCCCTGGAGATTCTCACCGAGCACCTGCGCACCGAGCGCCCCTACAGCGACTACGCCATCCTCTATCGCGGCAACTACCAGGCCAAGCTGATGGAGCTGAAGCTGCAGCACCATCAGATTCCCTATCGCCTCAGTGGCGGCACCAGCTTCTTCGCCCGCCAGGAGGTGAAGGACCTGATGAGTTACTTCCGTCTGCTGGTCAACCCGGATGATGACAACGCCTTCCTGCGGGTAATCAACGTGCCGCGCCGCGAGATCGGCTCCACCACCCTGGAAAAACTCGGCAACTACGCCACCGGCCGCAAGATCAGCATGTATGCCGCCGCCGGCGAAATCGGCCTGGGCGAGCAGCTGGATGCGCGCTACACCGAACGCCTGGCGCGCTTTACCAAGTGGATGGACCGGGTGCGCCAGGAGTGCGCGCAGAACGACCCGATTGCAGCGATCCGCAGCATGGTCATGGATATCGACTACGAGAACTGGCTGCGGCAGAACGCCTCCAACGACAAGGTCGCCGACGCGCGCATGGGCAACGTCTGGTTCCTCGTCGAGGCGCTGAAGAACACCCTGGAGCGCGATGAAGACGGCGACATGACAATCGAGGACGCCATCGGCAAGCTGGTGTTGCGCGACATGCTTGAACGCCAACAGGAAGAAGAGGAAGGCGCCGAAGGCGTGCAGATGATGACCCTGCACGCCTCCAAGGGCCTGGAATATCCCTCGGTGTATATCCTCGGCGTAGAGGAGGAAATCCTCCCGCACCGCTCCAGCATCGAGGCCGATACCGTTGAAGAAGAACGCCGCCTGGCCTACGTCGGCATCACCCGCGCCAAACGCAACCTGACCATGACCTTCGCCGCCAAGCGCAAGCAGTACGGCGAAATCATCGATTGTTCACCGAGCCGTTTTCTCGATGAGCTGCCGCCCGAGGATCTGGTTTGGGAAGGGCTGGAAGACGCAGCACCGGAGGTCAAGGCCGCCACGGGGAACTCGGCGCTGGCTAATATGCGCGCGATGCTCAAGAAGTGATCGAAAGTCATGTTTCACGACGCGCCTGCATGGTGGCTGCCAGGGATGGCCGGCCGTAAGAAACAACCGGCGAAGCCAGGATTCCGCCCGGCGCGCATTTCGCCGCTGATTGCATCCGCGCTACGCTGCACCATTACATCCCGGCACAGACCGGGCATCGGAAAGAACGACGAGGGTAACCGCGTGGAAGCGCTAAAACAGAAGATTCGCGATGAAGGCAGCGTGCTCTCGGAGCATGTGCTCAAGGTCGATGCCTTTCTCAACCACCAGATCGATCCTGCATTGATGCAGCAGATCGGCCATGAGTTTGCCCAGCGCTTTGCCGGCCTGGGCATCACCAAGATCGTCACCATCGAAGCCTCGGGCATTGCTCCGGCGGTGATGGCCGGTCTGGAGCTGGGCGTGCCCGTGATCTTCGCGCGCAAGTACCAGTCGCTGACGCTCAAGGACGATCTGTATATCTCCAAGGTGTTTTCCTTTACCAAGCAGACCGAAAGTACCCTGGCCATTTCAGCCAAGCACCTGAACACCACGGATCATGTGCTGCTGATTGACGACTTCCTGGCCAACGGCCATGCCGCCCGCGCCTTGATCGACCTGATTGGCCAGGCCGGCGCAAGTATTGCCGGTATTGGTGTGGTGATCGAGAAGTCCTTCCAGCGCGGCCGCGCCGAACTGGACGCCCAGGGCTACCGGGTCGAGTCACTGGCGCGCATCGGCTCTCTCAAGGATGGCCAGGTCAGCTTTCTCGACTAAGCCCGCAACGCCTCAGCCTGTGGCCCGCAAGCCGGCCAACAGCAGACGCCGCTGCACACGCTGGCGCAGCCCCTTCGGTTGGGTCAGCGCCATGCGCTGCAGGTGCGCGCTGTATGCGCCGGGTGCTGGCGTGCGCAGCATTGCAGCGGCCAACTCCAGGGCACAGGCGAATTTCAGTTTGCTCTTCAGCCAACTCAGCGCGCGCAGCAGATCACGCTCCTCGTTATCAAAATCACAGCCCAAGGGGTATTCGGCGAACAGTCCCGGATGACGGTTCTGCACCGCCTGCAAGCGCTCGGGCAGGTTGTCGGCGAAGCGTGGATCTAGGCGGAAATCCTTGGGCAACTTGCCGGCGCGTTGCGCCTGCTCGATCAAGCCTGGCTGAAAGCGCGAGTCGCTGATATTGAGCAGCGCCTCTATTACCTCGGCATCGGTCTTGCCGCGCAGGTCAGCGATGCCATATTCGCTCACCACCATATCGCGCAGGTGCCGCGGAATCGTGGCATGTGCATAGTCCCAGACAATATTCGAGCTGACCTTGCCGTTCGCGTCACGCCAACTGCGCAGCAGTAGAATTGAGCGAGCGCCTCGTAAAGCATGGCCCTGGGCGACGAAGTTGTATTGCCCGCCAACCCCGCTGAGCACCCTGCCGTCCTCCAGCTGATCGGCCACCCCGGCGCCCATCAGGGTCATGGTGAAGACCGTATTGATAAAGCGCGCATCGCGGCGCTGCAAACGCTTGAGCGCTTCCTGGTGATGCAGCTCGTTGATAAAACAGATGCCGGTCATGGCAAAGCGCTCCAACTGCGCCGCGCTCAATTCGCACAGCCGTTGGTAGAAGGCTTGCGGCCCGAGAAAGAAGCCGCCGTGCACCACCACGCCGCCGCGCGCACGCCCCAGGTGCTGCTGCAATACCTGCTGGGTGTGGGCATCGCGAAGGTCGCTTGGCAGCTGTTGCCCGCCCGGCACCAGCAGGCCGCCCTCGGCCCAGCGAATGCTCTCGGCCAGCAAACCGCTGGCCTGCAACTGGTGCAACGCCTGGGCATCCAGTTGCGGCGACAGGCCAGCATCGAGCAGGGCCTGCACACTGAGCGGCATACCCTGATCATCCAGCGCACCGCCAGAGGCCAACCGCTGCAGCGTCAACTCGGGGTAGACCGGGCGTCGCACAATGCCGGCATCGGCCAAGGCCAGCAGACCATTGACGAACATCTCGCTGCAGCCATACAGACCTTGGCTAAAGGGCTGCACACCACCAACCTTGTCGATCTCGGCCTTCCAATGCTGGGTGCAGCGCAATTCGTCCAGCAGCGCCTGATAAGCCTGATTGTCCGCCTGACGCGCGAGCAAGGCCGCAGTCAGCGCATCGCCCATGGCGCCAATGCCGATCTGCAGCGTGCCACCGTCGCGGACCAAGGCACTGGCATGCAGGCCGATGCAATGATCCTGCAGCGTCACTGGCATATTGGGGGTGGAAAACAGCGTGCTGCGGTCTTCTTCCAGCACCTGCAGATCGAAGCTGCGCCGCGGCACTTCGGCATCGCCCGTCATATAGGGCAGCGCGCTGTGCACCTGAGCCAGGCACAGAATGGTCTCGCCAGCGGCGCGGCGCCGCTCCAACAGAGGCAGCAGATCCAGGGTGATATCCGGGTTGCAGCTGAGGCTGAAATGCTCGGGACGCTGCGTGTCCTGGGCGACCAGTTGGGCGATCAGGTTCAGACCCTTGTCATTCAGATCACGGGCGACATGGCTGTAATTGCTACTGATGTAGTTCTGCTGGGTTGTCGCGCTATCAAGCAGGCTGCCCGGCTGTAGAAAGAACTGCTCGACACGCACGTTGGCCGGAAGGCTGTCGCGCTGCAAATCAGTGAGAAAATCCAGTTCGGGATAATCGCCATAGATACGCTCGACGAAGGGCTCAAGCAGGCGGCGCGGCAAACCCGCAGCAGCTCGAGGGCGACCCAAGCATAGCGCGGTGTAGATCACCAGCTGACGATCGGGCAATTGCCTGATACGCGCATAGAGCGCGTTCACCCACTGGTTGGGTTTGCCCAGGCCGAGAGGTAGCCCAAGCCGAATGGGGCCGTCGAGCGCGGCGAGTACGTAATCAACGGCTTCCTCAATGGAACAAGGCTTCTGCATCCGATTCCCTGCGGGTGAAATGGCTGGGTTGGGAGCGGCGCAGCGCACAATGCCGCGGTACGCGTTGCCTATGCTGGTAGACCTACGGCAACGAATGAAAGTACCAATTTTTCATGGAAAAACAAAAAAACCGCCCGAAGGCGGTTTTTTACGAGCTGATGTGGCTTACAAGCCGGACATCTTCTGGATCGCTTCACGCAGCTCGTCATCCGAGCAATCGGCGCAGGTGCCTTTGGGCGGCATGGCGTTAATGCCGGAAATCGCCTTGGCCAGGATGCCGTCAAGACCACCCTCTGCATCAGCACGGGCTTTCCAGGCTGCGGCGTCGCCAATTTTCGGCGCACCCAGAATACCTGGGGTATGGCAGGCACCGCAGTGCTTGGCAATGATGTCATCGGCAGTACGCGCACCGCCGCCAGCAGCAACGGCTACAGCACCCACGCCCTTGCACTCTTCACCCATTACGCAGACTTGACCTACCGGCTTCAGTCGCTCGGCAATGGCTTCGTCGGTCGTGGCTTGAGCAGTCACTGCCCACAGGGCCAATACGGTAGCCGGTGCTACCAGGAGCTTTTTAATCAGGTTCACGGTACACCCTCTTCGTGGCTAGTCACGCTCGCGGCCACGGTTTCGCGAGCGGGCGTCAGTATAACGGCAAGCTGCTGTCGCCGAAACAACCCATATTGTCGCAGGGTTATTAAGAACCTTTCACGACCTTGCGAGCTAGAGATAAACGGTGGCGAAACCGGCCGAGGAAGCGGAGTTTACGAGCTGTAAATGAGCATTCCGAGGTCGTTTTCAACACCGTTTAGCCGACGCGCAGCAGGTCGTGACAGGTTCTTAGAAATTGGCCGGCGTAGTCGCGCTAATCAGCCGTGCCGGCTGCTCGAACGGATTGCGGAAACGGTGCGGTTTGCTGCTCTCGAAGTAGTAGCTGTCGCCCGGCTCGAGGATAAAAACCTCGTCGCCCACGGTCAGCTCCAGTTTGCCTTCGACCAGCATGCCAGCCTCCTCACCTTCGTGGGCGTACATCTCGTCGCCGGTATCAGTGCCGCTGGGGTAGGTTTCATCAAGGAAGGCAATGGCTCGGCTCGGATGCGCCTTGCCCACAAGCTTCATGGTGATGGCCCCGCTGCAGATATCGGTGAGTTCGGCGGCGCGATAGACCACCTGGGCCTGGCTATCCTGCTCCACATCCAGGGAGAAAAACTCCACGAGCGACATGGGGATACCCGCTAACACCTTTTTCAACGAACTGATCGAAGGGCTTACGCTGTTCTTCTCGATCATCGAAATGGTGCTGTTGGTGACGCCCGCCCGCTTGGCGAGTTCACGCTGGGAAAGGCCTTTGAGTTTGCGAATGGATTGCAGTCGTACACCGACGTCCAATGCTGGAGTCCCCCTTGGGATAGATACGGAAAAGTCGCCGTATCATGGCATAGCGTTCGGAATTTACAACACTCGCGTTCAAACTCGTCTACAGCGTGCGTGTTAGTGCCCGGGGTAGAGCAGCGGCGCCCTCCGCAGGTTGCAGAAAAGCTGGTAAGGAATACTGCCGGCCTGGGCGGCTACGTCACTGGCCAGCACCTGTTTGCCCCAAAGTTCGACCCGGCTGCCCAGGCCCACTTGCGGTAGATCGGTCAGGTCGACGGTAAGCATGTCCATCGACACGCGGCCGATCAGGCGGGTCAGTTGGCGGTCCACCGCCACTGGCGTACCGGTCGGCGCATGGCGTGGGTAGCCGTCGGCATAGCCCATGGCGACCACACCGACGCGGGTCGGCCGCTCGCTGACAAAGCGTGCGCCATAACCCACCGGCTCGCCGGCCGGCAGTTCGCGCACGCTGATGATCTTCGATTCCAGGGTCATCACCGGCTGCAGCCGCGCCGCCACGGCCTGCGCCTGCTCGAACGGGGTGGCGCCGTAGAGCATGATGCCGGGGCGCACCCAGTCACTCGGAACGCTTGGCCAACCGAGCACGGCTGGCGAATTGCGCAGGCTGACCTCGGCGACTATGCCCTGACATGCCTGCTGGAACACTGCCAATTGCTCATCGCTGCGCGGGCAATCCAGCTCATCGGCGCGAGCGAAGTGGCTCATCAGCACAATCTTCGCCACCTTGCCGCTGGCTAGCAGGCGCTGGTAGGCCGCCTGGTAATCAGCCGGGTGCAGGCCGACGCGGTGCATACCGCTGTCCATCTTCAGCCACACCGTCAGCGGGCGGCGCACAGTGCTGCGCTCAATCGCCTCCAGTTGCCACAGCGAATGCACCACGCACCACAATTCGTGCTGCTCGATCAGCGGCAATTCGTCGGCCTCGAAAAAACCCTCCAACAACAGGATCGGCCCACGAATACCTGCCTCTCGCAGCTGCAGCGCTTCCTCGATACAGGCCACGGCAAAACCATCGGCCTGCTCCTGCAACGCCTGCGCACAACGCACCGCGCCATGGCCATAGGCATCCGCCTTGATTACCGCCAGGGCGCGCGCGCCGCTGACTTCACGGGCCAGCTGGTAGTTGTGACGCAAGGCTTGCAGGTCGATCAGGGCGCGGGCAGGACGCATGACGTTCTCGGCTATCAGCAGTTTTCGGATTAAAAAAAGCCCGGTGTGATGGCCGGGCAAACACTTATCGCAAACGGGACGAGGCGCGTTACAACGCAGCCACGATCATCATTTCTACCAGCACCTCGGGCTTGTACATCTTCGCCTCGACGCATGCCCGCGCAGGTGCAGCGCCGGGCGCGACCCAGGCGTCCCAGACCTGATTAAGCCCGGCGTAGTCGCGGTCCATGTCCTTCAGGTAGATGGTCACGGAAAGAATTTTCGACTTGTCGCTGCCGGCCTCGGCCAGCATGCGGTCGGTGTTGGCCAGGGTTTCACGGGTTTGCTGCACGATGTCGCCGCTGTAGTTGTCCGCCAGTTGCCCGGCCAGGTAGACCGTGCCGTTATGGACAACGATTTCGCTGTAACGACTTTCAGTGTGCAGGCGCTGTACTGACATGCTTATGAGTCTCCTGGGAACGGCTGTAACGGGAAATATCCAGACCTTCGGCGCTGATCTGCGGGCGCTTTTTCGCCATCAGATCGGCGAGCAGGCGACCAGAGCCGCAGGCCATGGTCCAGCCCAGTGTGCCGTGACCGGTGTTGAGGAACAAATTACGCAAGCCTGTGGCACCGACAATCGGCGTGCCGTCCGGGGTGGCCGGGCGCAGGCCGGTCCAGAACTCGGCCTGGCTCAGATCGCCGCCTTGCGGGTAGAGATCGGCAGTGATCATTTCCAGGGTGGCACGGCGACGCGGGTTGAGGCTCAGATCGAAGCCGGCAATCTCGGCCATGCCGCCAACGCGGATGCGGTTGTCGAAACGGGTAATCGCCACCTTGTAGGTTTCATCGAGGATGGTCGAGGTTGGTGCCATCGCTGCATTGGTGATCGGCACAGTCAGCGAGTAGCCCTTGAGCGGATACACCGGCGCCTTGATGCCCAGCGGTTTGAGCAGTTGCGGGCTAAAGCTGCCGAGGGCCAGCACGTAGCGGTCGGCAGTTTCCAGCTTGCCGTCGATCCACACGCCATTGACCCGGTCACCCACGGCGTCGATGCGCTGGATGTTCTGGCCGAAGCGGAATTCCACACCCAGCGCCTTGCCCATCTCTGCCAACTTAATGGTGAATAGCTGGCAATCGCCGGTCTGGTCATTCGGAAGACGCAGCGCGCCGGCCAGCTTGTCGGTGACCGCCGCCAGGGCCGGCTCAACGCGGGCGATACCAGCGCGGTCGAGCAGCTCGTAAGGCACGCCGGACTGTTTCAGTACGGCGATGTCCTTGGCCGCGTTATCCAGTTGCGCCTGGGTGCGGAACAGCTGGGTGGTGCCCAGGCTGCGGCCTTCATAGGCGATGCCGGTTTCCGCACGCAGTTCGTCGAGACAGTCGCGGCTGTACTCGGACAGACGCACCATGCGCTCCTTGTTCACCGCGTAGCGGCTGGCGGTGCAGTTGCGCAGCATCTGCGCCATCCACAGGTACTGATCGATATCGGCGGTGGCCTTGATCGCCAGCGGCGCGTGCTTTTGCAGCAACCACTTGATGGCTTTCAGCGGCACGCCCGGCGCGGCCCAGGGCGAGGCATAGCCCGGAGACACCTGGCCGGCGTTGGCGAAGCTGGTTTCCATGGCCGGGGCATTCTGCCGGTCGACCACCACCACTTCGAAACCCTGACGCGCCAGGTAATACGCGCTGGCTGTACCAATCACACCGCTACCGAGAACCAGAACCCGCATGCCGCTCTCCTCGCCGCGACAACGCGCGACGGATAATTCCTGAGATCACAATTGAGCGCAGTATAGGAAGAGATCAGCAGTGCTTTTCACTATATAAATAGCTATATTTGGCGACAATTCTTGGCAATATCGCCTTCTGTAGAGGGGTATCCACCATGCGCACCCAGCATCAAAGCCGCCGCGAACTGGACAAGATCGACCGCAATATCCTGCGCATCCTGCAGGAAGATGGGCGCATCAGCTTTACCGAGCTGGGCGAGCGGGTCGGCCTGTCGACCACGCCCTGCACCGAGCGCGTGCGCCGCCTGGAGCGCGAAGGGATCATCATGGGCTATCACGCCCGCCTCAACCCGCAACAGCTCAAGGCCAGCCTGTTGGTATTCGTCGAGATCAGCCTGGACTACAAGTCCGGCGACACGTTCGAGGAGTTCCGCCGCGCGGTGCTCAAACTGCCGCACGTGCTGGAATGCCACCTGGTGTCCGGCGACTTCGACTACCTGGTGAAGGCGCGGATCAATGAAATGGCCAGCTACCGCAAGCTGCTCGGCGACATCCTGCTCAAGCTGCCGCACGTGCGCGAGTCGAAGAGCTATATCGTGATGGAAGAGGTGAAAGAAAGCCTGAGCCTGCCGATTGCCGAGTAGCTCACACCAGCACTTGGCGGGTGGTCGCAATCAGGTTGTGCACCTGCTTCGCTACCGCTGGCTCAATCATCTGCTCCGGCCCCTGACCACGCGGGCAAGGCAAGCTGGGCGTGGTGCCGAACAGCCGGCAGATCAACGGGCGCTGGTCATACACCTGGCAACCTTGTGGGCCCAGGTGCACGCAGTTGTACTCGGCCAGTGCGGTGTCATGCTCGGCATCGCTTTTCACCGGCAGCCGCGACATCTCCTCGGATGAAGCCGTGACCGGGCCACAGCAATCGTGGCAGCCCGGCACGCAGGCAAAACTGGGAATCTGCAAACGCAGCTGGTCGATCTTGCGGCTGGTACAGCTCATGGGCATGGTCCTGAAACACAGGCCGCCATAGTAACCGCGCAACCCACTAAATCGCGGCAGTTGCACAGCCAAGCCGACGAAAATCCACTTATTTCGCGATTGCCTCTTGGCGTTTGGCAAATCCCACGCTTATGCTTCGTAAAATTTTCCAAACACAATAATCAGGATTCCACACATGAACGCCCGCGTTCACCAGCCGGTTCACAACAGCCAGCACGCCAGCTCCTATTACGCCGCCAGCGCCAATCGTCAGCTTGACTACCCCGTCCTAGGTGGTGAGCTGCGCGTGGATGTGTGCATCGTCGGCGGTGGGTTCTCCGGCCTCAATACGGCTATCGAGCTCGCGCAGAAAGGCCTTTCGGTGGCGCTGTTGGAAGCGCATAAGATCGGCTGGGGCGCTAGCGGGCGCAACGGCGGCCAGCTGATTCGCGGCGTCGGCCATGGCGTGGAGCAATTTGAATCGGTGATTGGCGCGCAAGGCGTGCGCGAACTGAAACTGATGGGCCTGGAAGCGGTGGAAATCGTTCGCCAGCGTATCGAACAGTTCAATATCGACTGCGACCTGACCTGGGGCTACTGCGACCTGGCCAACAAACCCAGCCACCTCGCCGACTTCGCCGAAGACATGGCCGAACTCAAGCAACTGGGCTATCGCCATGAAATGCGCCTGCTGCAGCCGGAACAGATGCATGAAGTGGTCGGTTCCAGCCGTTATGTGGGCGGCATGATCGATATGGGCTCCGGCCACCTGCACCCGCTCAATCTGGCCCTCGGCGAAGCCGCAGCGGCGCAGAGCCTGGGTGTGCAGCTGTTCGAGAATTCGACGGTAACGCGCATCGACTATGGCAGTGAGATCAAGGTGCATACCGCCCAGGGCGTGGTGCGCGCAACCAATCTGGTGCTCGGCTGCAACGCCTACCTGAATGGCTTGAACAACAGCCTAGGCGGCAAGGTGCTGCCCGCTGGCAGCTATGTGATCGCCACCGAACCACTGTCCGAAGCCGAAGCGCGGGCGATCATTCCGCAGAACATGGCTCTGTGTGACCAACGCGTGGCTCTGGATTACTACCGCCTTTCTGCGGACCGCCGCCTGTTGTTCGGCGGTGCCTGCCACTATTCCGGGCGCGATCCGGCAGACATCGCCGGTTATATGCGGCCGAAAATGCTGGAAGTCTTTCCGCACCTAAGCGACGTAAAGATCGACTACCAATGGGGCGGCATGATTGGCATCGGTGCCAACCGCTTGCCGCAGATCGGCCGCCTCAAAGAACAACCCAATGTGTATTACGCCCAGGCGTACTCAGGCCACGGGGTGAATGCCACACACCTGGCTGGCAAGCTGCTTAGCGAGGCCATCGCTGGCCGGGCCAGCAGCGGTTTCGACCTGTTCGCCAAGGTGCCGCACATGACCTTCCCCGGCGGCAAACACCTGCGTTCGCCCCTGCTTGCGCTGGGTATGCTCTGGCATCGGATGAAAGAGCTGGTCTGATCGCCCTACGCAGCAGGCCGCAAAGGCCTGCTGCGCACTCCCCTCACAGCTTCCAGAACGGCAAAAACGCCTCGCGCCGGGCCTGCTCTCGGCTCAGGCCAACATCCTTGAGTTGCTCATCGGTCAGCGTCAGCAATGCCCGGCGAGTGCTCAGGCGCAGCCAGAATGCGTTCCAGCGTCGTACAGCCGGCTTAGCCGCACCCGTCTGAGCATACAGATGCCCGCCAACGGACTCCTGCAACTCGCCTGATTTCATGGTTAACCTGACATCACTTAGTCCGTTCATCGCCTGCTCCTGCCCGTAAGCCTGATGGGAGATCATGATGAGGTACGCGGAAAAAGCATGACAGATGCAAAAATTCACTTTTAAATCCATACAGAATTCAAAGAACAAGCTCTGAATGGTCGATTTACTGCTTATCTGTACTGGCTTGGTACAAAACACAGAGAAATTGCGAGGCAACTGATGACGCTTTACGTCAACCTGGCCGAATTGCTCGGCGCGCGGATTGAGCAGGGCCTGTATCGCCCCGGTGATCGCCTGCCCTCCGTGCGCGCCCTAAGCCTGGAACATGGCGTCAGCCTGAGCACAGTGCAGCAAGCCTATCGCCACCTGGAAGATCAGGGCCTGGCCACGCCCAAGCCGAAGTCCGGCTACTTTGTACCTCAGGCGCGCCACCAGCCTGCGCTGCCCATGGTCAGCCGCATGGCCCAACGCCCGGTGGACGTCTCGCAATGGGATCAGGTGCTGGAGCTGATCAGTCGCTCGCCAGGACAAGAAGGCCTGCTGCAACTCGGTCGTGGCCGACCGGATATCGACAGCCCGACGCTCAAACCGCTGCTACGCTCGCTGTCACGCCTGAGCCGCCGCCAGGACGCGACTAGCCTGACCTACGGCTGCATTTACGGGCACCTGGGCATGCGTGAGCAGATCTCGCGATTGATGCTCGACTCCGGCTGCAGCCTGTCACCCGAAGAGATCGTCGTCACCACCGGCTGCCACGAGGCGCTGTCGGCGGCGATTCGTGCGGTGTGCGAGCCGGGCGATATCGTTGCGGTCGACTCACCGAGCTTTCACGGCGTGATGCAGGCGCTAAAGGGCTTCGGCATGAAAGCCCTGGAGCTGCCCACCGACCCGATCAGCGGCATCAGCCTGGAAGCCCTCGAACTGGCCCTGGAGCAATGGCCGATCAAGGCCATCCAGCTGACCCCAACCTGCAACAACCCACAGGGCTACATCATGCCCGAGGCCAACAAGCGCGCCCTGCTGGCCCTGGCGCAGCGCTATGACGTGGCGATCATCGAAGATGACGTTTACGGCGACCTGGCCTACAGCTACCCACGCCCACGCAGCATCAAATCCTATGACGAAGATGGCCGTGTGCTGCTCTGCAGTTCGTTTTCCAAAACCCTGGCGCCCGGCCTGCGCATCGGCTGGATCGCTCCAGGCCGCTACCTCGATCGCGTGCTGCATATGAAATACATGGGCACCGGCAGCACCGCCCAGCTGCCACAGCTGGCCATCACCGAATACTTGGAAGCCGGCCACTACGAGCCGCATCTGCGGCGCATGCGCGCGCAATATCAACGCGGGCGCGACCTGATGATCGACTGGATCAGCCGCTACTTCCCTGCCGGCACGCGGGTCAGCCGGCCGCAGGGCAGTTTTATGCTGTGGCTTGAACTACCGACCGGCTTCGACAGCCAGCGCCTGAACCGCGAACTGCTGCCACACGCCATCCAGATCGCGCCCGGCAGCATCTTTTCCGCCGCTGGCAAATACCGCAATTGCCTGCGCATTAACTACGCAGGCAAGCCCACGCCAGAGCTTGAACAGGCGATTCGCCAGGTCGGCGAATGCGTGGCTGCACTGCTGGCCGAGCAGCAACTTGTGCACAACGGCGAAGAGCGTGCGCTTATGCCTTAACGACCGCTACCTCGCTGAATGCACCGCGCTGAAACGCCAGCCAGACAAACACCGCGGCGCCAATCGCCATCAGGATGGGCAGCGCGTGACCGCTGACCCACTGACTGGCGGCGCCGGTCGACAGCGGCCCGAGCAGGCAACCGGCACCCCAGAGCAAGGCGATATGCGAGTTGGCGCGCACCAGCGCATCGTCGCGGTAACGCTGGCCGACCAGAATCAACGACAGGGTGTACAAACCGCCCGCGCTGGCACCGAACAGCACCAGCACAGCCCAGATCAGCGGCGTGTGCAGCAATGACGGAATGCTCAGGCTCGACAGCAGCAGCACCACCCCGCAGCAGCGAAACAGCGTTTGCCGTGGTACGCGGTCGGCCATCCAGCCAATCGGCAACTGCAGCGCCGCATCGCCAACCACCACCGCACTGACCATGATCAACGCCATTTGCTGAGCGAAACCTTCGCGCAGCAAATACACCGGCAGTAGGGTCAGCACCATCGCCTCGAAGGCGGCAAACAACACCACGGCCCAAGCAATTGCCGGCGAAGTGCGGCAGAACGCCAGAATGCCGCGCCCGGACGCACTCTGCGCATTGACCTTGGGCGCGCCATCGCGACCCAACAACAGCAGGCTACCGCCCACCAACAGCGCGGCAGAGAACCAGAAACCGCGGTCACTTTCCGTACCCAGCAGGGTCAGCAGCAGCGGCCCACACAACTGACTAAGCGCAAAGCCGGTGCCATACAGCGCCACCAGACGACCACGCAGACGGTCCTCGACCAGCTGATTGATCCAGCTCTCGCCAAGCACAAACACCACGGTCAATGAGATACCAATCAGCAGGCGCAGCAGCAGCCACAGCGGGTAGCTCGGCATCACGCTGAGCAGCGCAACCGACGCCGCGCTGGCCAGCAGACACAAGCGCAAGGTCTGCGGTGTGCCGAACCAACCCGCTAGATGCCCGGTAAGGCGAGCGCCAAGCAGCACGCCGATAGCCGGCATACAGGCCATCACGCCAATGGCAAAGGGGCCATAGCCCCATGATTCAAGACGAAACGATACCAGTGGCAGCGTCACACCCAGCGCCAACCCCACGATTACCACCGCCGCACTGACGGCGAAATAGGTCATCCAGTTCAATGTTCTCACTCCATTCCCTGGCCCGCGCGGCACCCGCTGCACAGATGCAAAACGGCCGGGCTCCATAGGAACCCGGCCGCAGGTTTGGCCTAGCGGTGCCATCAATCGAGAGCTACGGGACTAAGGCCAGGACCAACGACCAACCGGAGTAACAGCCAAAGGCTGGCCCGCAGGGTGAGCGCTAGCGAATCAGGCGCCCCGGAGCTTTTAAGCGCAGCGTACTGCAGTACGTGAGCTTAAAAGCGAGGACGCAACGCAGCATGGCCGACGGCCCGGAGGTCGCCCCGACAGCGTTACAGCTTGATCCAGGTCGCCTTAATCTCGGTGTACTTGTCGAAGGCATGCAGCGACTTGTCGCGGCCGTTGCCGGACTGCTTGAAGCCACCAAACGGCGCCGTCATATCGCCGCCGTCGTATTGGTTGACCCACATGCTGCCGACGCGCAGGGCTTTGGCAGCCAGGTGCGCCTTGGACAAGTTACTGGTCCAGATGGCAGCCGCCAGACCGTAGATGCTGTCGTTGGCAATCTGAATGGCCTCCTCGGTGCTATCGAACGGAATGACGGTCAACACTGGGCCAAAGATCTCTTCCTGAGCGATGCGCATGGCGTTGTGCGCGTCATCGAAGATGGTCGGCTCAACATACTGGCCGCCCGTCTCCTCCAGGGTACGCTTGCCGCCGCAAAGCAGCTTGGCCTGATCCTTATGGCCGGCGTCGATGTAGCCGAGCACGGCATTCAGGTGACCGGCATCGACCAGTGCACCGACCTTGGTATCCGGGTCAAGGGAGTGGCCGGCTTTCCAGTCCTGCATGGCTTCCAGGACCATGGGCATAAATGTGTCCTTGATCGAACGCTCCACCAGCAGACGCGAACCCGCGGTGCACATCTCGCCCTGGTTGAAACAGATCGCGGCAGCAGCAGCCTCGGCCGCAGCCTTGAGGTCCGGCGCATCGGCGAAGACGATATTCGCGCTCTTGCCGCCCGCTTCCAGCCAGACGCGCTTCATGTTGGATTCGCCAGCGTAGATCATCAGCTGCTTGGCGATCTTGGTCGAACCAGTAAACACCAGGGTGTCGACATCCATATGCAGCGCCAGCGCCTTGCCGACGGTGTGGCCGTAACCTGGCAGCACGTTGAGCACGCCAGCCGGAATGCCCGCCTCAAGTGCTAGCTGCGCCAGACGCAACGCAGTCAGCGGCGACTTCTCGGACGGTTTGACGATCACTGAGTTACCCGTGGACAACGCCGGCCCGAGCTTCCAGCAGGTCATGATCATCGGGAAGTTCCACGGCACGATGGCGGCAACCACGCCAACCGGCTCACGGGTCACCAGGCCCAGCTCATCGTGCGGGGTGGCGGCTACTTCGTCATAGATTTTGTCGACCGCTTCGCCGCTCCAGCGAATCGCCCGCGAGGCACCCGGCACATCGACACCCAGGGCGTCGCTGATTGGTTTGCCCATGTCGAGGGTTTCCAGCAGGGCCAGCTCTTCAGCGTGCTGATCCATCAGATCAGCAAAGCGGATCATCACGCGCTTGCGCTGCGCCGGGGCCATGCGCGACCAGACGCCGGATTCGAAGGTGGCGCGAGCATCGGCTACGGCCAGCTCGGCATCGGCCAGATCACAGCTGGCCACCAGGCCGAGCAAGCGACCGTCAACCGGGCTGATGCACTCGAAAGTGGCCCCGGAGACAGCGGCGCGGTACTCGCCATGAACAAAGGCACGGCCTTCGATCTTCAGGTTGTTGGCGCGCTGCTCCCAGTCGGCACGAGTCAGGCTAGTCATTCGAACATCCTCTATCGCTAGTAAAGCGCCGCAGGTCGGCCGCACGCGCTGTCAATTATTCTGCATGGGTTGCAGAACCTGCTCACGACCTGCTGCGCGTCGGCCCTGCTGCGTTAAAAGCAGGCTCGGATGCTCATGTACAACTCGTACACTCCGCTTCCTCGCCTGTTTTTGCCTTGCATGCCCCTAGCTCGCTAAATCGTGAACAGATTCTTACGACCCAATCCTGCCGGCAACACTAAACCAGAGGCCTGCACACTTCCAATATTTTTTACAAAAACTGGCAAAGCCGCCTTGTTATGTGTGCTTTATTAAACATAGACTGCCGAAATCGCCACCCCGACCGACAACAAGCCTGGCCATAACAGGCGCTCAATCCCTACCGGACATGCTTATGAATATCGAAAAGATCGTCGACTTCGCCACCGCCACTACCACACCCGAACATTACCGTCCGGCTGCAGAGAAAGTCCTCAAGGGCGACCCCGAGCAAAGTGTGCGCAACCATTACGGCAGCCCGTGCGGTCAATTCAATACGGGGATCTGGGAAGGCGGCGTCGGCCACTGGACCATCAACTACACCGAACACGAGTACTGCGAGATTCTGCAAGGCGTCTCGGTACTGCGCGACAAGGACGGCAATGCCAAGACTCTGCGCGCGGGCGACCGTTTCGTGATCCCGGCCGGCTTCTCCGGCACCTGGGAAGTGCTGGAGCCGTGCCGCAAGGTCTATGTGATCTTCGAGCAAGCCAGCAACTGATAGCTATTCATGCGTCACCCCTTCGCCCGCCTTGTGCGGGCTTTTTATCGCCTGCCAATCCAGGCGGCCACCCTGCGAGCCGTTGCTACGCAACGTTAAAAATGGCTCACGGCCATTTTTTATCGCCCAGGGTTTACCAAGCCAAATCGCAGACAAGAAAAAGCCCGCTGTAAAAGCGGGCTTTTTCGGCAAGGAGCCAGATCAATTACTTGATCTTGCCTTCCTTGTAGATCACGTGCTTGCGAACAACCGGATCGAATTTTTTGATTTCGATTTTGTCCGGAGTGGTGCGCTTGTTTTTGTCGGTAGTGTAGAAGTGACCAGTACCGGCACTCGAGATCAAACGGATCAATTCACGCATGACTTTCTCCTTAAACCTTTTCGCCGCGAGCGCGCAGCTCGGACAGAACGACGTCAATACCACGCTTGTCGATGCAACGCATGCCTTTGGCAGAAACGCGCAGACGCACGAAACGGTTCTCAGACTCGACCCAGAAGCGGTGATGCTGCAGGTTCGGCAGGAAACGACGACGGGTTTTGTTGTTTGCGTGGGAAATGTTATTCCCGGTTACCGGACCCTTACCGGTAACTTGACAGACTCTCGACATGCCTCAGCCCTCTAAAACCACATGCCCAACCCGGCATGGGTTGGCCGCTAATATTCAATCTTGGCGCTTAACGCCGCGTATCTCGAGGGTCTTACCGGCCGTACCTGAAAGCGCAAGAACCGGGCCCCTACAAAAGAGCGCTGCTTTATACCAGAAAGCCCCCAGTGCAACAAGGTTAAACGTACTTTACCCGGCAAAGAGCAACCCGCTATTCCTGTGCCGAGGCCAGCCGGCAACGGCAATAGCGCAGATCGACCGCTCGTCGCCAAGACTGATTGATCCGCCGCCAAATAATGGCCTAGGGTAAGACCCTCGCCCACGCGCCACCCTGTCAGGAGTTTGCCATGCGTCTCGCCACCCTACCGCTGCTGCTCGCCCCGCTTCTTGCGCCCGCCCTGGTTCAGGCCAGCACGCTCAGCGTCTGCACTGAAGCCAGCCCCGACGGCTTCGACGTGGTGCAGTACAACTCGCTGACCACCACCAATGCCTCGGCCGACGTGCTGATGAACCGCCTGGTGGATTTCGACGCAACCAGCGGCACCCTGCAGCCGAGCCTAGCCCAGGCCTGGGAGGTCAGCCCGGATGGCCTGAGCTACAGCTTCACCCTGCGGCCGGACGTGCAGTTCCACCAAACCGAGTATTTCACTCCCAGCCGCCTGCTGAATGCCGATGATGTGCTGTTCAGTTTTCAGCGCATGCTCGACCCGGCACATCCATGGCACAAGGTGGCGCCCAGTGGTTACCCGCATGCGCAATCGATGCAGCTGCCGAGCCTGATTAAGAGCATCGACAAGACCGGCGAGCAGAGCCTGCGCTTCACCCTTACCCGCCCGGATGCGACCTTTCTCGCCACACTAAGCATGGGCTTCGCCTCAATTTATTCCGCCGAGTACGCCGCGCAATTGCTGGCAGCCGGCACGCCGGAAACGCTCAACAGCCAGCCAATCGGCACTGGACCGTTTGTCTTCAACCGCTTCCAGAAGGATGCCAGCGTTCGTTACAGCGCCAACCCGAGCTACTTCGCTGGCAAACCTGCGGTGGACAATCTGGTGTTCGCCATCACCCCCGACGCCAACGTGCGCCTGCAGAAGCTGCGCCGCGGCGAGTGCCATATCGCCCTGTCGCCGAAACCGCAGGATGTGCAGTCCATCAGTGGTGATAGCAATCTACAGAGCGCGCATACCGCCGCCTTTATGACCGCCTTCGTCGGCATTAACAGCCAGCACCCACCACTGGACCAGTCCGCCGTGCGCCAGGCGATCAACCTGGCTTTCGACAAGGCCAGCTACCTCAAGGCGGTGTTCGAGAACAGTGCTGAAGCCGCTAATGGCCCCTACCCGCCCAACACCTGGAGTTACGCCAGCGAACTGCCCGGCTACCCGTACAACCCTGAGAAAGCCCGCGAACTGCTCAAATCCGCCGGCCTGGCCGATGGCTTCAGCACCACCATCTGGACCCGCCCCACCGGCAGCGTGCTCAACCCAAACCCAAGCCTGGGTGCACAGTTGCTGCAAGCGGACTTGGGCAAAGTCGGCATCAAGGCGGAAATTCGCGTGATCGAATGGGGCGAACTGATTCGCCGCGCCAAAGCCGGCGAGCATGATCTGCTATTTATGGGCTGGGCCGGCGACAACGGCGATCCGGACAACTTCCTCACCCCGCAATTTGCCTGCGCTTCACTCGAATCCGGGCTGAACTTCGCCCGTTATTGCGACCCGCAACTGGACAAGCTGATCGCCGATGGCAAAAGCACCAGCGACCAGGCGCAGCGCAGCCGGATATATAAAGAAGCGCAGCAGATCATCCAGCAACAGGCGCTGTGGCTACCACTGGCCCACCCGACCGCCTACGCGCTGACGCGCAAGCAGGTCGATGGCTATCACGTCAGTCCATTCGGGCGCCAGGATTTCTCCAAGGTGCGCCTGAAGCCCTAAAGCCAGCCGTACTCGGCCATCGACAGCGGCTCACCTTCACCGACGATAAAGTGGTCGAGTACGCGCACATCCACCAGCTCCAGCGCCTCTTTCAGGCGACGGGTCAGCACCCGATCCGCCTGACTGGGTTCGGCAACGCCGGACGGATGGTTATGGGTCAAAATCAGCGCCGCCGCGTTATGTGCAAGCGCTCGCTTGACCACCTGCCGGGGATAAACGCTGGCGCTGTCGATGGAGCCATGAAACAGCGCCTCAAAGGCCAACACGCGGTGCTTCGCATCCAAAAACAAACAGCCAAACACCTCGTGCGGCTCATGCCGTAGCAGCGCTTTCAGGTAATCACGCACGGCCTGCGGACTTTCCAGCGCCGAGTCGCGGCGCAATTGCTCGGCCAGATGTCGGCGAGCCATCTCCAGCACGGCCTGCAACTGGGCAAACTTGGCCGGCCCTAGGCCCAGGCGCTGGCTGAACGACGGTAAATCAGCCTGCAGCAGGGCCCGCAAACTGCCGAAGTCGCCTAGCAGATGACGCGCCAGATCCACCGCACTCTGCCCGGCCACGCCTGTACGCAAGAAAATCGCCAGTAGTTCCGCATCGGTCAGGGTGCCAGCGCCCTGCGCCAGGAGCTTTTCCCGCGGGCGCTCTGCCGCGGGCCAATCACGAATGCTCATCACACCTCCTTGTGTGTTGTCGGGCGCGGCAAAGCGCCGCGCCCGGGTGCCGCAAAGCCAAGCCTGGCAAGCGCTTGGCAGCGCTACTCCGCTGCAGGCTCTGTGCTATCGTAGCCCAACTTTTGCGCGGCGCCTGGCCTGGGGAGGTGTCAGCGTCGCGGTGTATATCCATCTTTATAAAAGGCAGGCCTATGCAGCGGCTGTATCGGAAACGCATCATTGTTGGCGTGGGCGGCGGTATTGCCGCGTATAAAAGTGCAGAGCTGATTCGCCGCCTCAAGGACCAGGACGCCGATGTGCGTGTGGTCATGACCAAAGGCGGTCGCGAATTCATCACCCCGCTGACCCTGCAGGCCCTGTCCGGGCATCCGGTGCACCTCGATCTGCTCGACCCCGAGGCCGAAGCCGCCATGGGCCATATCGAGCTGGCGCGCTGGGCCGATCTGGTACTGATTGCCCCGGCCACCGCCGACCTGATGGCGCGCCTGGCCCAAGGCGTTGCCGATGACCTGCTCACCACCTTGGTACTGGCCACCGATGCCCCTGTCGCCCTGGCCCCAGCAATGAACCAAGCCATGTGGCGCGATCCAGCGACCCAGGCCAATGCCCAGCTTCTGACCCAGCGAGGCTTGCACCTGTTTGGCCCCGCAGCCGGCAGCCAGGCCTGCGGCGATGTTGGCCTGGGCCGTATGCTCGAAGCTGAACAGCTGGTGCAGTGCGCCGCCGACTGCTTCCAGCAGCAGGCACTGACCGGCAAGCACGTGCTGATCACCGCCGGCCCGACCCAGGAAAATATCGACCCGGTGCGCTACATCACCAACCACAGCTCCGGCAAGATGGGCTTTGCCCTCGCCGAAGCGGCTGCCGAAGCTGGCGCCAAGGTCACCCTGATCAGCGGCCCGGTGCACCTGCCGACACCCGAGCGTGTCACCCGCATCAACGTTACCAGCGCCCGTGACATGCTCGCCGCCTGCGAAGCCGCGATGCCCTGCGACCTGCTGATCGCCGCAGCTGCCGTCGCCGATTACCGCCCGGAAGTGGTCGCCCAGCACAAATTGAAAAAAGACCCCACCAGCGGCGACGGTTTGCTCCTGCAAATGGTGCGTAACCCGGATATTCTCGCCACCCTGGCAGGGCGCAGCGACCGGCCGTTCAGCGTCGGTTTTGCCGCCGAAACCGAGAACCTGCTGGAGTATGCTTCGCGCAAACTGCGCGACAAGAACCTCGACCTGATCGTCGCCAATGACGTGGCCAACCCCAGCATCGGCTTCAACAGCGAAGAAAACGCCATCACCATCATCGACCGTGAGCTCCAGCAGAGCAGCTTCGCCCAGACCAGCAAAAGCAAGATTGCCCGCCGCCTGGTGAGCTTTATTGCCGAGCGTATGGCGCAAAACTGACGCCCACTCACCGACTACAGAGCCTGATATGCACGCCTTACAAGCCAAGATCCTCGACCCGCGCCTGGGCAACGAATTCCCCCTGCCGCATTACGCCACGCCTGGCTCCGCCGGCCTCGACCTGCGCGCCATGCTGAAACAGGAACTGGTTCTTGAGCCCGGGCAAACCGTACTGATCCCCACCGGCCTATCGATCTATATCGGCGATCCTGGCCTGGCCGCGATGATCCTGCCGCGCTCAGGCCTGGGCCACAAACATGGCATCGTCCTCGGCAATCTCGTTGGCCTGATCGACTCGGATTACCAGGGCGAGTTGATGGTGTCCTGCTGGAACCGTGGTCAGAGCGCCTTCACCATCGCTATTGGCGAACGTATCGCCCAGCTGGTCCTGGTCCCGGTGGTGCAGGCGCATTTCGAACTGGTCGAACAGTTCGATGAGAGCCAGCGTGGCGCAGGCGGCTTCGGCCACTCCGGCAGCCATTGATTGCCTTAACCTAATTTCAGGATGAATTGCCGAGGAGACGCCGCATGAAACTCTTCCAGCGCACTGCCAAGGACGCTGACGCGCTAACACCTAGCGCCCAGCTGACCAGTGCCACAGCCGAAGCCAAAGCGGCCAAGAAAGGTCCCAACGCCCTGCTTCCAGGCGTGCTGGCGGCATTGGTCGGCATCATCCTGGCCGGCGCCCTACTCTGGTTTGGCCCACTTAACAGTGCCTACCAACAGCAACTGCAGCAACTGAGCCAAGCATGGGGTGGTGGCCAGGCGACGGTGTTGCAAAAAGCCCTGCAGCAACTGAGCGCCGACACCCAGGCAGCTGCGCGAAACCCGCAATTGCTGCAGGCGCTGCAAAGCCAGGACATCAACCAGATCCGCGGCGCCGAACGCAACCTCACTTACTGGCACGGGGTGGTTGATGCTCACCTCAACGCCCGTGGCCAGGCTGTACAGGACATGGGCCGCAGCGCGCCGATGAACTTCGCCGCACTGGACATGCTGCGCCGCGCAGAAAACGGCCAGACGCCGGCACCGGAAGCTTATAAGGTAGGCCAACGCTGGCTGGTCTATAGCGCCGCGCCATTGCGCCTGAGCGAAGGTGAGCCGCTACATGGCACCTTGCTGCTGGCCGTGGACCTTGAGCGGCTGCTCGCCAGCCTACCAGTGATGCCCGCTGAGATCGGCCAAATCCAGCTAATCCAGCAGTTCAACAACACCGCTGCCCAAGTACTCGCCCAGCGCGGCCAAGCCGAGGGCATCGCGCAAACATTCGGTACCGGCAACCCCAACTGGACGGTCAGCTTTACCCCCGGGCCGTCACTGACCAGCCCGGTTTTTTCGCCAATTTTGCTGGCCATCGCCGGCCTGCTGGCCCTGGCGGGTGCCATTGCCGGCCTCTACCTGCTGCACAGCAGCCTGCAGCGCCTTTTGCGCGCCGACGTGCTGCAGCTAGGACAAATGCTCAAGGAACTGTCCGCCGGCAAGGCCGTCAAAGCCTTCAGCTTGACTCTGCCGGCCTTGGATATCCTCGCGCAGAACCTCGCACGCATGCCGCGCCGCGCGACTGAACCTGCTGTCGCGCCAGCCGCCGGCACAGGTACAACCAACCCAGGACTCGCCGCCATGCAAAAGCCCACCAGCGCTATGGTTGACCCGCTATTCCAGGACACCGACATCCTCGATATCGATATTCTCGACGAAGACCAGGACCTGCTCGGTCTTGATGAACCAGAACCCGCACCCGTGCAGGCCAAAGCGCCCAAGCTGCCGGCAGATATCTTCCGCGCCTACGATATCCGTGGCGTCGTCGGCCGTACTCTGAATGCCGAAACCGCTTACTGGATCGGCCGCGCGATCGGCTCGCAAAGCCTGGCTCAGGGCGAACCGAATATCGCCGTCGGCCGTGATGGCCGCCTGTCCGGCCCAGAGCTGGCGCAGCAACTGATTCAGGGCCTGCTCGATTGCGGCTGTCACGTCAGCGACGTCGGCATGGTGCCGACACCCGTGGTGTATTACGCCGGGCATATCCTCACCGGCAAATCGGCGGTGATGCTCACCGGCAGCCATAACCCGGCGGATTACAACGGTTTCAAAATCGTTATCGCTGGCGACACCCTAGCCAACGAGCAGATTCAGGCACTGAAAGCACGCATCGACAACAACGACCTGGCCAGCGGTGTCGGCACCGTCGAACAGGTTGATGTCCTTGAGCGCTACTTCAAGCAAATTCGCGACGACATTGCCATGGCCAAGCCCATGCGCGTGGTGGTTGATTGCGGCAACGGCGTCGCCGGGGTTATCGCCCCGCAATTGATCGAGGCGCTGGGTTGCTCGGTGATTCCGCTGTACTGCGAAGTCGACGGCAACTTCCCCAATCATCACCCCGACCCTGGCAAACCGGAAAACCTGGCAGACATGATCGCCAAGGTGAAGAGCGAAAAAGCCGATATCGGCCTGGCCTTCGACGGCGACGGTGACCGCGTGGGCGTAGTAACCAATACCGGCATGATCGTCTACCCGGATCGCCTGCTGATGCTGTTCGCCAAGGACGTGGTATCGCGCAATCCTGGCGCCGACATCATCTTTGACGTCAAATGCACACGCCGCCTGACTCCACTGATCAGCGGTTATGGCGGCCGCCCGGTGATGTGGAAAACCGGTCATTCGCTGATCAAGAAGAAAATGAAAGAAACCGGCGCACTGCTGGCGGGCGAAATGAGCGGGCATATCTTCTTCAAGGAGCGCTGGTTCGGCTTCGACGACGGCATCTATGCCGCTGCGCGTTTGCTGGAAATCCTCAGCCAAGATCGCCGCGACGCCGACCACGTATTCAGCGCCTTCCCCAACGATGTCTCCACCCCGGAAATCAATATCCAGGTCACCGAGCAGAGCAAGTTCAGCATCATCGAACGCCTGCAGCGCGATGGCGTATGGGGTGAAGGCAATATCACCAACCTCGACGGCGTGCGTGTTGACTACCCGAGAGGCTGGGGCCTGGTGCGCGCCTCCAACACCACGCCCGTGCTGGTGCTGCGCTTCGAGGCGGAAACCGAACAGGAACTCGAACGGATCAAGGAAATTTTCCGCGCCCAGCTCTACAGCGCGGTGCCCGACCTTGACCTGCCGTTCTGATTGATTAGTGACTTTTAACTGGAGCCCTGCATGACCCTCGAACGCGATGCCGCCACCAATGTCGCCAAGGTACTGTCCGAAGCACTGCCGTATATCCGCCGGTTTGTCGGCAAGACCCTAGTGATCAAATACGGCGGCAACGCCATGGAAAGCGAAGAGCTCAAGCAAGGCTTCGCCCGCGACATCGTGCTGATGAAGGCGGTCGGCATCAACCCGGTCGTCGTCCACGGCGGCGGCCCGCAGATCGGTGATCTGCTCAAGCGTCTGTCTATCGAGAGTCACTTTATCGATGGCATGCGCGTGACCGACACCGCGACCATGGATGTGGTGGAAATGGTCTTGGGCGGCCAGGTCAACAAGAGCATCGTCAACCTGATAAACCAACACGGCGGCAGCGCCATCGGTCTGACCGGCAAAGACGCCGAACTGATCCGCGCAAAGAAGCTCACCGTAACCCGCCAGACACCCGAAATGACCCAGCCAGAAATCATCGATATTGGCCATGTCGGTGAAGTTACCGGGGTCAATACCGACCTGCTGAACATGCTGGTCAAGGGTGACTTTATCCCGGTGATTGCGCCGATTGGCGTTGGCCCACAAGGCGAGTCCTACAACATCAATGCCGACCTGGTGGCGGGCAAAGTGGCCGAGGCCCTGAAAGCCGAAAAACTGATGCTGCTGACCAATATTGCCGGCCTGATGGACAAGCAAGGCCAGGTGCTCACCGGGTTAACCACCGAGCAGGTCGATGGACTGATCGCTGATGGCACTATTTATGGCGGTATGCTGCCGAAGATCCGCTGCGCTCTGGAAGCCGTGCAAGGCGGCGTGACCAGCGCGCATATCATCGACGGCCGCGTACCGAACGCCGTGCTGCTGGAGATTTTCACCGACAGTGGTGTGGGTACCCTGATCTGCAACCGCAAACGGCACTGAGAACCGATTTACGATCTGCTGCGCGTCGGCCCTACTGCGTTAAAGGCTCGGAATGCTCACTTACACCAGTGAACTCCGCTTCCTCGCCTGTTTTTTCGCCTTGTAGGACTCTAGCTCGCGAGATCGTAAACAGATTCTAAACGGCCAGTAAGTAAATAAGTCGGCTAATCCTGGCTGATTCGCCCCCCTGCTGGCCTGCTGCAACCCTTGCAGCAAGCCGCCGCAACACCGAAGCTCAGTGATCCTGCACTGCCAGCCAGAGGTGTACCGCATGCCAACCGCGCCTTCCCGCGAGACTTTCAGCTTTTTCCATACTCTGCGCGTGCGCTGGGCCGAGGTCGATCCGCAGAGCATCGTGTTCAACGGTCACTACCTGACCTACGCCGATGTCGCCATCACCGAATACTTCCGCGCGCTGGGCGTTCGCTACCCGGAAGACCTGAGCCGCGAGGGCGGCGATTTCTTTGCGATCAAGACCGTGCTCGAGTACCTGGCACCGGCACGCTTCGATGATGAACTACAGATCGGTATTCGCGTCGCCCGCCTGGGCCGCTCCAGCCTGAGCTTTGCCATGGGCATCTGGTGCGGCGAGCAGGCGCTGACCGCCGGCGAAGTGATTTACGTGCACGCAGACAGCGCAAGCCGCCGCAGCAGTCCACTACCGGTGTGGTTGAGGGAGAACGTTATGGCCTTTGAACGCTGTGCGCCGCAGCACTAGCCTTACTGGTTGCGGCCCAACAGTTCCTTTAGCCGATCACGGTCGGCATTGAAGCTGCTGTCCGCCTCTTTGCGCGCGGCCTGATAACGCAGAATGTCGCCTTTGAGACGCGCCTGTTCGGCCTTCTGGTTATCGATCTGCGCCAGCAAATGCGCCGGCACTGCGCGCCCGGCACGCTCATGGTCGGCAGCCTGGCTCTGCAGATTGGACTGCTGCGTGCGCACCGACTGCAGGTTACCGCGTGCCACGCCGATCAAACCATCCAGCTCGGCCAGCTTGCGCTGGCGCGCACGCTCGACATCATCCGGCGTGCTGTATAGGCGCAGCAACTGCGCATCGCTGCTCGCGCGGGCCTTGTCGGCAAGAATTCGCTTCATCTCCTCAGGGCTGGGTGCAGGTGGAATCACCTTAATCACCCGCCCCTGGTCATTCAGCACTTCATAACCCTTACTGATGTGCTCCGGCGGCACGCCCTGACGGCTGAGCACCGTGGTGCCCTTATCATCGACATAACGGTACAACTCGGTCGCACCTGCCACAACCGGTAACAGTAGGCCAAGCAACAGCGAACAGCAGGTCAGGACAGTTTTATACACAACACAGCACCTTATCAGCAGGTTAGATTCCGTACTCAGCACGATAGGCTTGTACCGCAGGGAGATACTGCTTGAGTTCAGCATCCTCTGCCAGATATTCCAGTACCTGTTCGAGTGACACAATACTCACCACCGGCATGCCGTAGTCGCGCTCGACCTCCTGTATCGCTGAAAGCTCGCCCTTGCCACGCTCCTGACGGTTCAGCGCAATCAGCACGCCGGCCGCTTGTGCGCCCTGGGCCTGGATGATCTGCATCACTTCACGAATCGCCGTACCGGCGGTGATCACGTCATCGATGATCAGTACGCGCCCGGCCAGCGCGGCACCCACCAGCGTGCCACCTTCGCCGTGATCCTTGGCTTCCTTGCGGTTGAAACACCAGGGCATATCACGCTGATGGTGCTCAGCCAGCGCCACTGCGGTGGTCGCAGCCAGGGGAATACCCTTATAGGCCGGGCCGAACAGCACGTCAAAATCAATACCGCTGTCCACCACCGCAGCGGCGTAGAAACGCCCAAGCTGGGCCAGGGCCAAACCGCTGTCAAACAGCCCGGCATTGAAGAAATAAGGACTTATACGCCCGGATTTGAGGGTGAACTGACCGAAGCGCAGAACCCCACGCTCGATGGCAAAACGGATGAAATCACGTTGATACGCTTGCATTAAAAAGCCCCGGACAGCACGGATTTACTAGGTAATTTAGCTAATAGAGGTGAGCTCGGGTATCATACACGCACGTGATTTTGGGGGCCATTTATGCGGATCATCAGTGTGAACGTGAATGGTATTCATGCGGCAGTCGAGCGCGGTTTGCTCAGTTGGCTGCAAGCACAGAATGCCGACGTCATCTGCCTGCAGGACACCCGCGCCTCCGCCTTTGAACTGGACGACCAAGCCCTCCAACTGGACGGCTATTTCCTCTATGCCTGCGATGCAGAAGTGCCAAGCCAAGGTGGCGTGGCGCTGTATTCGCGGTTGCAACCCAAGGCGGTAATCAGCGGCCTCGGCTTTGAAATGGCCGACCGCTATGGGCGCTACCTGCAGGCCGATTTCGACAAAGTAAGTATTGCCACCATACTGATGCCTTCGGGGCAGCAGGGTGATGAAAGCTTGAATCAGAAATTCAAGTTTATGGACGATTTCACCCATTATTTGGACAAGCAGCGCCGCAAGCGCCGCGAGTACATCTATTGCGGCTCGTTCTATGTGGCGCATCAGAAACTCGACGTGAAGAACTGGCGTGACTGCCAGCAATCACCAGGCTTCCTCGCCCCGGAACGCGCCTGGTTGGATGAAGTGATTGGCACCATGGGCTATGTCGATGCACTGCGCGAAGTCAGTCGTGAGGGCGACCAGTTCAGCTGGTGGCCGGACAGCGAGCAGGCTGAGCTGCTCAACCTAGGTTATCGCTTCGACTATCAGCTGCTCACGCCGGGCATGCGCCGTAGCATCCGCAGCGCGCGCCTGCCGCGCCAGCCACGCTTCTCGCAGCACGCGCCGCTGATCGTTGATTACGACTGGATGCTCAGCGTATAGCCGATCAGCAGACAGTAAAAAGCCGGCTAAGCGCCGGCTTTTTATGATGTGCCATCCCTGGCCACCACCCTGCGGGCCGTCACGATGCGACGTTAAAAATCGCTCCCGGCGATTTTTTGCATCTGCGTAACGCTTATTTCACTATGCGCCAAGCAAAGGGATAACGATAAGCCTGACCTTCATTGGCCTTGATACCGGCAATGATGGTCAGCACCAGCGCCGCGATGCTGACCAGCACCAGCAGCGGGAAGCCCACAACAACGACCATCAGCAGGAAGCACAGCAGCGCAGCCAGGGCCACGCTGATCTGGAAGTTCAGCGCTTCTTTGCCTTGAGCATCGACGAACGGATCAAGGTCCTTCTTGATCTGCCAGACGATCAACGGCCCAAGCAGATTGCCAAAGGGAATCACCAGCCCGAGAAAGGCAGCGAAGTGGCAGAACATCGCCCATTGGCGGGCTTCAGGACCGGGAACCGGCTGTGGCGCTTGGGACTCGTCGCTCATGGTGCTTCTCCTTGCGTTACGAACCTGTAGTACAGCTCAATCAGTCAGCCAGCGCCGCTTGCTGCAGCTCGAACAGCTCAGTCATGCCTTTCTGCGCCAACGCCAGCATGGCGTTCAGCTCAGCCGGCTGGAATGGTGCGCCTTCGGCAGTGCCCTGCACTTCGATAAAGCCACCGGCGCTGGTCATCACCACATTGAGGTCGGTTTCGGCGGCGGAATCTTCCAGATAGTCCAGATCCAGCACCGGCTCGCCCTGATACATACCTACCGATACAGCAGCAATCATCTGCTTGAGCGGATCACCACCTTTCAGACCGCCACGTTTCTTGATCACTTTCAGCGCGTCGACCAGAGCCACCATGGCACCGGTGATGGACGCGGTGCGGGTGCCGCCGTCAGCCTGGATCACGTCGCAGTCGACGTACAGGGTGTTCTCGCCCAGCTTCGACATATCCAGCGCAGCGCGCAGCGAACGGCCGATCAGACGCTGGATTTCCAGGGTGCGGCCACCCTGCTTGCCACGGCTGGCTTCACGCTGATTACGGTCGCCAGTGGCGCGCGGCAGCATGCCGTACTCGGCGGTCAGCCAGCCCTGGCCCTGGCCCTTAAGAAAGCGCGGAACTCCCGACTCGACACTGACCGTGCAAATCACTTTGGTATCGCCAAATTCCACCAGTACCGAACCCTCGGCATGCTTGGTGTAGTTGCGGGTGATGCGAATCGAGCGCAACTGATCGGCGGCGCGGCCACTAGGACGTTTCATCTAGGAATTCCTGCTCTGAATAAAAAATCTGCTCGGCATTATAGGGCCGTAAGCCCGTAGCGGGTGTGCCGAATTGGGAGCGGCCGACGCACTGCGTTACAATCCTGCGCCTTTAGCTACGACTTTTCGCGAGGTTCGCCCCATGATCCACAGCATGACTGCCTTCGCCCGCGCCGAGCAGGCCGGTGCCAGCGGCACCCTGAGCTGGGAGCTGCGCTCGGTCAACCATCGCTACCTGGAACCTCACCTGCGCCTGCCGGAAAGTTTTCGTGACCTCGAAGGCGCGGTGCGCGAGGCGCTGCGCAACGGCCTGTCGCGCGGCAAAGTCGAATGCACCCTGCGATTTAGTGACGACAATGCCGGCAAGGCCCTGCAAGTCGACCTGGAGCGCGCCGCCCAACTGATTGCCGCCGCCGAAAGCGTGGCTGGCCTGATCAAGCAGCCCGCCGCCCTCAACCCGTTGGAAGTGCTCGGCTGGCCCGGTGTACTGGTGGCCGATAGCGCCGACCCGCAGGCACTCAATCAAAGCGCCCTGAGCCTGTTCAGCCAGGCGCTGAACGAGCTGAAGCAAAGCCGCGAACGCGAAGGCGCGGAACTGGCCAAGCTGCTCAATGAGCGCCTGGACAGTATCCTCGAACAAGTAGTCGCCCTGCTCGAACTGGTGCCGCAGATGCTCGCCGGGCAACGGCAGAAGATTCTCGACCGCTGCGCCGAGATGCAGACCGAGCTGGACCCGCAGCGCCTGGAGCAGGAGCTTGTTCTTCTTGCCCAGAAAAGCGATGTCGCCGAAGAGCTGGATCGCCTCAGCACCCACGTCAGCGAAGTACGGCGCGTGCTGAAAACCGGCGGCCAAGCAGGCCGGCGCCTGGACTTCCTCATGCAGGAGCTCAACCGCGAAGCCAACACCCTCGGCTCCAAGGCCTTCGACACCCGCAGCACCCAGGCGGCGGTAAACCTTAAAGTGCTGATCGAGCAGATGCGCGAACAAGTGCAGAACATCGAGTAAGGCAAACCGCTACTGCTACTCTTCGAACAACGCGTTCCAGGATTGATCCATGAGCATAACCACCGGCACTCTCTACATCATTTCCGCCCCGTCCGGCGCAGGCAAGACCAGCCTGGTCAAGGCGCTGATCGACAGCGAGGCGCAGATTCGCGTGTCCGTGTCGCACACCACCCGCGCCATGCGCCCGGGCGAAGTGGACGGAGTGAACTACCACTTCGCCAGCCGCGAGCAGTTTCACGCCATGCTCGACAAAACCGAGTTCCTTGAACACGCGGAAGTCTTCGGCAACCTCTATGGCACCTCGCAAGAGTGGGTCAAACAGACCCTCCGCGAAGGCTTCGACCTGATTCTCGAGATCGACTGGCAAGGGGCGCAGCAAGTACGTCGGCTAATGCCGGAAGCCAAATCGATCTTTATTCTGCCGCCGACCCAGGAAGCGCTGCGTCACCGCCTGACCAACCGCGGCCAGGACAGCGGCGAGATCATTGAGCGACGCATGCGTGAAGCCGTCAGCGAGATGAGCCACTACGTCGAATACGATTACTTGCTGATCAACGATGACTTCGCCCACGCCTTGAGCGACCTAAAGGCGATTTTCCGCGCCAATCAGCTGCTGCAAGGCCCGCAACAGCAACGCCACAGCGGCCTGCTCAGCGAGTTACTGGTCTGACTTATCGCGCGGCGGCAAATCAAAGCTTCCCTTAATGCTGGTGATTTTTTAGACTATCCAGTCCGCTCGCCCATTTGGGCCAAGCTCTATTACGCATTTGCTACGAGGAACACCATGGCCCGCGTTACCGTCGAAGATTGCCTGGATCACGTTGATAACCGCTTTGAGCTGGTCATGCTCGCCACCAAGCGCTCGCGCCAATTGGCTACCGGTGGCAAAGAGCCGAAGCTGGCTTGGGAAAATGACAAGCCTACCGTAGTCGCGCTGCGCGAAATCGCCGCTGGCCTGATGAGCTACGACGTCATCGCCCAAGACGATATCGTCGAAGAAGAACCACTGTTTGCTGCATTCGAGGAAGAGGCTAACGAGCCTCTGTAAGCCTATGCCGGGTCGACGTCGTCAGGCGCAGGGTCATCTGAATCGGCAAGGGGAACGCCCATGCCGAGCATAGACGCCCTCGCCGACAGACTTTCGACCTACCTCGACGGCGACCAGGTCAATCTGGTTCGCCGCGCTTATTTCTACGCCGAACAAGCCCACGACGGCCAACGCCGCCGCAGCGGCGAAGCCTACGTCACCCATCCCCTGGCGGTGGCGAGCATCCTGGCTGATATGCACATGGACCATCAGAGCCTGATGGCCGCGATGCTGCATGACGTGATCGAAGACACCGGTATCGCCAAAGAAGCTCTGGACGCGCAGTTCGGCGAATCCGTGGCGGAGCTGGTCGATGGGGTCAGCAAACTGACCCAGATGAACTTCGAAACCAAGGCCGAGGCCCAGGCCGAGAATTTCCAGAAAATGGCCATGGCCATGGCCCGCGATATCCGGGTGATTCTGGTCAAACTGGCCGACCGCCTGCACAACATGCGCACCCTGGAAGTGCTGTCCGGCGAAAAACGCCGACGCATCGCCAAGGAAACCCTGGAAATCTACGCACCGATTGCCAACCGCCTGGGCATGCATAGCATGCGCATCGAGTTCGAAGACCTGGGCTTCAAGGCCATGCATCCGATGCGCTCCGAGCGCATCCGCACAGCAGTCAAGCGTGCTCGGGGCAACCGCAAGGAAATCGTCAACAAGATCGAAGAGTCGATCACCCACTGCCTGGCCCGCGAAGGCATGGAAGGCGAGGTGATGGGCCGCGAGAAGCACCTCTACGGCATCTACCAGAAGATGCGCGGCAAGCGCCGAGCGTTCAACGAGATCATGGACGTCTACGCCTTCCGCATCGTCGTCGACAAGGTCGACACCTGTTACCGCGTGCTCGGTGCCGTGCATAACCTGTACAAGCCCCTGCCCGGCCGCTTCAAGGATTACATCGCGATCCCCAAGGCCAACGGCTACCAGTCGCTGCACACCACGCTGTTCGGCATGCACGGCGTACCGATCGAGATTCAGA
Source organism: Pseudomonas sp. EA_35y_Pfl2_R111 (assembly GCF_963970955.1). NCBI lineage: Bacteria > Pseudomonadati > Pseudomonadota > Gammaproteobacteria > Pseudomonadales > Pseudomonadaceae > Pseudomonas > Pseudomonas sp. EA_35y_Pfl2_R111. The sequence continues at coordinate 1,746,722 of NZ_CAXAOM010000001.1, forward strand.
TCCGTACCCGTGAAATGGAAGAGCTGGCCAATAACGGCATTGCTGCGCACTGGCTGTACAAATCCAACGAGGAAGACCAGCCCAAAGGCAGCCACGCCCGCGCGCGGCAGTGGGTCAAGGGCGTGCTGGAGATGCAGCAACGCGCCGGCAACTCGCTGGAATTTATCGAGAGCGTGAAGATCGACCTGTTCCCCGACGAGGTCTACGTGTTCACGCCCAAGGGCCGCATCATGGAGCTGCCAAAAGGCTCCACGGCGGTCGACTTTGCCTACGCCGTGCACACCGACGTCGGCAACACCTGCATCGCCTGCCGCATCAACCGCCGTCTGGCGCCCCTGTCGCAAGCACTGGAAAGCGGCTCGACGGTAGAAATCGTCACCGCGCCTGGCGCGCGGCCGAATCCGGCCTGGCTGAGCTTCGTGGTTACCGGCAAGGCGCGCACGCATATTCGTCACGCGCTGAAACTGCAGCGCCGCTCGGAATCCATCAGCCTCGGCGAACGCCTGCTGAACAAGGTGCTCGCCGGTTTCGACAGCCGCGTCGACAAGCTCTCGCCCGAGCGGGTGCAGGCGGTGCTTGCCGAATACCATCAGGAGGTGATCGAAGACCTGCTGGAAGACATCGGCCTTGGCAACCGTATGGCCTATGTGGTGGCGCGCCGGCTGCTCAGCGAAGGCGGCGAAGAACTGTCGAACCCTGAGGGCCCGTTAGCGATCCGCGGCACAGAAGGTCTGGTGCTAAGTTACGCCAAGTGCTGCACACCAATTCCGGGCGACCCAATTGTCGGCCACCTGTCCGCCGGCAAAGGCATGGTGGTGCACCTGGACAGCTGCAAGAACATCGGCGAGATCCGGCACAACCCGGAAAAATGCATCCAGCTGTCCTGGGCCAAGGACGTTACCGGCGAGTTCAATGTCGAACTGCGCGTCGAGCTTGAGCACCAGCGCGGCCTGATCGCCCTGCTGGCCGGCAGTGTGAATGCCGCCGACGGCAATATCGAGAAAATCAGCATGGACGAGCGCGATGGTCGCATCAGTGTCGTGCAGCTGGTGGTCAGCGTGCATGACCGTGTGCACCTGGCGCGAGTGATCAAGAAGCTGCGCGCCCTGACCGGGGTAATCCGCATCACCCGCGCGCGCGCCTGATCCGCCAACTTCAAAATTGAACAGCGCAATCAGCCGCCAGCTGTACTTTGACAGCTGCTGTGGCTTCACCCAACCTAGGCAATCTAACTGGCAGCGCGCCCATGTGCGCTGCAGTGTTCCTCCATCAGCTTTACAGGAGTTCCCATGAGCAAGAGCGTTATCACCAGCGACAAGGCCCCAGCCGCAATCGGCACTTACTCCCAGGCGATCAAAGCGGGCAACACCGTGTACATGTCCGGGCAGATCCCGCTGGACCCGAAAACCATGGAGCTGGTGGAAGGCTTCGAAGCCCAGACCGTGCAGGTATTCGAGAACCTCAAGGCCGTGGCCGAAGCTGCTGGCGGTTCATTCAAGGACATCGTCAAGCTGAACATCTTCCTCACCGACCTGTCGCACTTCGCCAAGGTCAATGAAGTCATGGGCCGTTACTTCGAGCAGCCCTACCCGGCCCGTGCCGCCATCGGCGTAGCCGCCCTGCCACGCGGCTCGCAGGTGGAAATGGACGCTATTCTGGTTCTCGAATAAGTCCCGCAGCGGGGCCGCTGCCCCGCCCTTCCCCTTTGAGGACGCTCCATGCGCTGCCTGTCTGCTGCCCTATTCACCGGCGTCCTGCTCAGCGGTTGCGCCAGCACACCGCACGACCCCAGCGGCACCTGGATCAACCAGGCGGCCATTGAAGCGGCTGTCGAAGGCGGCAACCTGCGCGAAGCTCTGCTGGCCTACGGCCCCAACCTGGAATGGCAAATCGATAACCCGCGCCAGCTGGCCAGCTTCAGCAATGGGTTTGAACGCGGCGAAGGCAACTTCGAACGCCAGGCCGATGGCCAGCTGCGCGTGCAGTTCTACGGTGATTTTCAGGAAACCCTGAATCTCAGCGACGATGAGCTGGTCCAGGCGCAGAGCGATACCTGGCCGGAGCAGCGCTTTGTCCGCGCACCTGCCGCGCCGGGCCCGCTTGCGCCACCGGGAAGTAGCTTCGAGCAGGCGTTATACAGCGCTTACCTGGGCGGCACCTGGTTGATCGAGGAAGGCCTAGGCGAAGGCGGCCTGGTGCTGTTCCAGGCTGATGGCAGCCTGCAGGGCCTGCCAGGCGCCGAGCGTTATGCGCTGTGCCTCGCGGGTGACTGCGCGGCCATGAGCGGCGAGTTCGACAGCCTCTGGCTGCAACTGGGCGACCAGGGGCAAAGCTGGCTGTTCGAGCGTGAAGGCGAGCAGTTGCGCGTCTTTGAAGCGCTCAACCACTCACAGATCGATGAAATGCCCAGCTACTACAAAGGCCAGCAGCGCTGGCTGCTAGTCAAACGCTAGACCGATCCGAACGCTACAACTGCTGCAGAATCGCCCGATAACCCTCGCGATAGCTCGGGTACTGCGGCGTCCAGCCCAAGGCGCGGGCGCGGGCGTTGCTGCAACGCTTGCTACCTGAGCGGCGCACCGTCGACTGCTCGGACCAATGGCCGACATCCAGCTGCTCGCGCAACCAGGCCACCACCTCATGCAGCGGCGCAGGCTGATCGTCGACGCCGATATAGCAGTCATCCAGCGCCACCCCACTGGCATCGGCCTGCAGCAGATAGGCCAGTAGCCCCGCCGCGTCATCGACATGGATGCGGTTGCCGTATAGCGGCGGCTCGCTGACTACCCGATAACCCTGACGCACCTGCTTGAGCAACCACTCGCGGCCTGGGCCGTAGATGCCGGTAAGACGGACCAGGCTGGCGGGCAGCCCGCTATTCAAGGCAAGTTGCTCGGCCTCCCGCATGATCCGTCCAGAGTAGCTATCGGCTTCTGCGGGAGAGCTTTCATCCACCCATTCACCGAGCTGTTGGCCATACACGCCACTGCTGGAGACAAATAGCAGGCGCTTGGGCCGTTGGCCCTGTTGCGCCAGCCAACCCAGCACGCGGCGCAGGCCGTCAACATAGGCGGCGCGGTAGCCGGCCTCGTCATGGTCGGTGGCGGCCGCGCAATACACCAGGTAATCCAGCGGTTCGCTAGGCCAGGCGGCCGGGCAGGCATCGGCATGCAGATCACCGGCAACCGGGCGAATGCCCTGTGGCAACAGCGCCACACTGCGGCGCAGGCCGTACACCGTCCAGCCCGCAGCGTTCAGCTGCTGACCCAGACGGCTGCCAACATCACCACAGCCGGCAATCATCAGTGTCTTACTCATCGTTGCGTATTCCTTAGGGTCTGTTGCTTATCAGGGCAACAGTGCCACCAAGCTGGCCTGTTGCACCAGCTCAAGCAGCGGCTGCGGATACACACCGAGGAAAAACGCCAGCACGGCGACAAACAACAGCATCATGCCGCCAGCACGCTGCGCCCAATTGAACGGCGCATCGTGACGACGCAGGTTCGGCTCGACCATAAACAGCGTGACCATCACCCGCAGGTAATAGAACACGCCGATAGCGCTGCCGATTACCAACGCGGCGAGCAGCCACCACTGCTGCGATTGCACGCCCGCAGCGACCACGTAGAACTTGCCGATAAACCCAGCTGTCAGCGGAATGCCGGCCAGTGACAGCATCATCACGGTGAGCACCGCCGTCAGATACGGACGGCGCCAGAACAGACCACGGTATTCGTACAGGGCATCGGCATCACGGCCGTTGTAAGGCGTCGACATCAGGGTGATCACGCCGAACGCACCCAGGCTGGTCAGCACGTAGGTGGCCAGGTAAACGCCAACCGCCTCAACTGCTAAACCCTTGCTGGCGATCAGCGCCACCAGCAGATAACCGAAGTGGGCGATGGAGGAATAACCAAGCAGGCGCTTGAGGTTGTTCTGCAGCAGCGCCAGCAAGTTGCCGAAGATGATCGAGGCGATGGCGATCAGCGTCAGCAGGTCATTCAACCAGCCGCCTGCTGTAGCAGGCGACATCTGATACAGACGCAGCAGCACGGCAAATACCGCGACCTTGCTGGCCGTGGCGAGGAAGGCTGCCACCGGAGCCGGCGCGCCCTCGTAAACGTCAGGCGTCCACAAATGGAACGGCACCAGCGACAGCTTGAAGGACAGACCGATCAGCATCATGCCCACGCCCAACTGCGCGAGCATGCTCGGCAGGCCGTCAGCGGCCAGTTTGGCGCCGATACCGGCGAAGGTCAGGTTGCCCGACTCGGCGTACAGCAGCGCCATGCCGAACAGCAGAAACGCAGAGCCTGCGGCGGACAGCACCATGTACTTGATACCGGCTTCCAGCGAACGCTTGTTGAAGAAGGCGTAAGCGATCATGCCGTAGGTCGGCACCGAGAGCAGTTCCAGGCCGATAAACAGGCCCGCCAGATGCTGCGCGCTCACCAGTACCAGACCGCCAGCGGCGGACAGCAGCATCAGCAGGTACAGCTCTTCGCGGTTGCCCGGGTAACCCTTGCCGGACTCGCCGCCCAGGTAGGCGTGGGTCAGGGTCACACAAGCCAGTGTCGCAGCCAGCACCAGGGCCATGTAGTAGCAGGCGAATTTATCCACCAACAGCAGCGGCGTGACCTCGATGGGCGTTACGCCCAGGGCCGGCAACAGTGACAGCAGCGCCAGGTTGAGGCCCAGCACCGAGAGGCCGAAGGTCAGCGTGTGGTTGCGCTTCCAGGCGATGGCCAGCATCACCAGCACCACCGTGGCACTGGTGATCAGCAGCGGCAGCAGCGCGATAAAGTGTTGAGTCGTGAATTCCATACGCTACTTACCGGGCCGGAACAGGTTGATTGAGGGCACTACCCAGCCACTGCTGCACGCCTTGCATGCTGGCGGCGGAGGTGTCGAGCACCGGCTGCGGGTAAACACCGAGCAGGATCAGCAGCACAGCGAGGCCGAGCACCATGCTCAGTTCACGCAGCTGCAGGCCAGGCAAGGCAGTGTCCGCCTTAGCCGGGCCGAAGTAGGCGCGGTGAATCATGATCAGCGAGTAGACCGAGCCGAACACCAGACCAGTAGCAGCCACCACGGTGACCCATGGCGCGCTCTGGAAGCTGCCGACCAGAATCAGGAACTCGCCGACGAAGTTGCCAGTGCCCGGCAGGCCCAGCGCTGCGGCAGCAAAAAACAGGCTAAGCGCTGGCAGCCAGGGCATACGCGCCCAGATACCGCCCATCTCGCGCATGTCGCGGGTGTGCAGGCGCTCGTAGAGCTGGCCGCAGAGGATAAACAGCGCCGCAGCGGACAGACCGTGGGCGAGCATCTGCACCACCGCGCCCTGCAGGGCGATCTCGCTGGCCGAGTAGATGGCGATCAGCACAAAGCCCATGTGCGACACGCTGGAGTAAGCCACCAGGCGCTTGATATCGGTCTGCGCGAACGACAGCAGCGCGCCGTAGATGATGGCAAACACGCCAAGCCACTGGGCAATCGGCGCAAACTCCGCCGAAGCGTTGGGGAACAGCGGCAGGGCAAAACGCATCAGGCCATAGGCGGCAGTTTTCAGCAGGATACCGGCCAGGTCCACCGAGCCGGCGGTCGGTGCCTGGGCGTGGGCGTCCGGCAGCCAGGAGTGGAACGGCACCACCGGAAACTTCACCGCGAAGGCGATAAAGAAGCCGAGCATCAGGATGTACTCGGTGCCGGCCGCCATCTTGGTGTTGAGCAGATCGGCGTAGTTGAAGGTCAGCACACCGGTCTGGTCGAAGTGCACAAACACCAGGCCGAGAATCGCCAGCAGCATGATCAGGCCGCTGGCCTGGGTGAAGATAAAGAACTTGGTGGCGGCGGTGATGCGCGTCTTGCCGTCGCTGCCGCTATGCCCCCAGAGCGCGATGAGGAAATACATCGGCACCAGCATCATTTCCCAGAAGAAGAAGAACAGGAACAGGTCGGCGGCAAGGAACACGCCGACCACGCCGCCGAGAATCCACATCAGGTTGAGGTGGAAGAAGCCGACGCGGTTCTGGATCTCGTTCCACGAGCACAGTACCGAGAGCACACCGAGCAGGCCGGTGAGGCTGATCATCAGCACCGACAGGCCATCCAGCGCCAGGTGCACGCTGATGCCGAAACGCTCGATCCACGGCACCTGGAACTCGGCCGCCCACTGCGGCGCAGCGCCAGGCGCAGGCGCCAGGCTGAAGTCGCCAGTGGCCCACAGCCACAGGCCCAGACCGAACAGCAGGGCCATGGTCAGTAGGGCGATCCAGCGCGGCAGGGTGCTGCCGAAGCGCTCGAACTGCCAGCACAGCAGGCCGCCGATAAAGGGGATCAGGATTAGCCAGGGCAGAATCATGACGGGCTATTTTCCTTAATTCAGAAACAGGAGAACGGCGAGCACCAGCACGGCACCCCCGGCTATCGATGTGGCGTACCAGCGCACCTGGCCGGTCTCGCTGCTGGCCAGCAAGGCGTTGCCGCCTCGCGCCAGACGCGGAATCAGGCCAATGCTGCGATCGATCGGGTCATGCCCGAGCAGGCGGCAGACCAGCAGATACGGCTGCACAAACAGCTTGTCGTAGAGCCAGTCGAAGCCCCAGGCCGCGAACCACCAGGCCGAGAGGAAACGCCCCGGTGCACTCTGCGCCACCGCCGTGGCGAAGCTGCGCTTGCCGAGAAACAGCAGCGCGGCCAGAACGATGCCAATGATCGCAATGGCCCCAGAAGCGATTTCCAGGCTGTGCTTGGCGTCACCGCCGGCATGGCCGACGCTCTGCGGCAATACGCCCGCCAGTGGCGGGCTGATCAGCGCGCCAATAAAAGTCGACAGCACGATCAACACACTCAGCGGCAGCCAGTGAGCGACGCCATGACCGGCATGGGCCTCGGTCTGCTGCTCGCCGTGGAAGGCGATAAAGATCAGGCGGAAGGTATACAGCGAGGTCAGGAAGGCACCGACCAGGCCGGCGTACAGCAGCCACTGGTGGCCACTGGCAAAGGCTTCCCAGAGGATTTCGTCCTTGGAGTAGAAGCCAGCGGTGATCAGCGGCAACGCCGCCAGCGCTGCGCCGCCGACGATAAAGCTGGCGTACGCCAACGGCAGTTTCTTCCACAGCCCGCCCATCTTGAAGATGTTCTGCTCATGGTGGCAGGCGTTGATCACCGCACCGGAGGCGAGGAACAGCAGGGCCTTGAAGAAGGCGTGGGTCATCAGGTGGAAGATCGCCGCGTCCCAGGCGCCAACGCCCAAAGCGAGGAACATGTAGCCGATCTGGCTCATGGTCGAGTAGGCGAGGATGCGTTTGATGTCGGTCTGCACCAGCGCGGCAAAGCCGGCCAGCACCAGGGTCACGCCGCCGACGATGCCGACCAGCTCGAGAATCTCCGGGGTCAGCAGGAACAGGCCGTGGGTCCTCGCGATCAGGTAAACGCCGGCGGTAACCATGGTCGCGGCGTGGATCAACGCAGAAACCGGGGTCGGGCCGGCCATGGCGTCGGCAAGCCAGGTTTGCAGCGGCAGCTGCGCGGATTTACCCACCGCGCCGCCGAGCAGCATCAGCGTGGCGATCCACAGCCAGCTATCGCCTTCCACGTACTTCTGCGGCGCCAGCACCATCAGCTCCTGAATATTCAGGGTGCCCAGGTGGAGGAACAGGATAAACAGGCCGATGGCCATAAACACGTCGCCGATACGGGTGACGATAAAGGCCTTGAGCGCCGCGTTGCCGTTGGCGGTGTGCTTGAAGTAGAAGCCGATCAGCAGGTAGGAGCACAGCCCCACGCCTTCCCAGCCGAAGTACAACACCAGCAGGTTATCGCCGAGCACCAGCAGCAGCATGCTGAAGATAAACAGGTTGGTGTAGGCGAAGAAGCGCGAGTAGCCCTCTTCACCGCGCATGTACCAGCTGGCGAACAGGTGGATCAGGAAACCCACCCCGGTAACCACGCCAAGCATGGTCAGCGACAGACCATCCAGGTACAGGGTGAAGCTTGGCGCAAAACCGGCCACGCTCATCCACTGCCACAGCACCTGGGTAAACACGCCGTTTTCCGGCGGATTGAGGTTGAACTGCACGATCACCCAGGCCGCCGTCAGCGCGGACAAGCCCACCGAACCAACGCCGATCAGCGCAGACAGACTTTCGGAGAAACGCCCGCGCGAGAAGGCCAGGAGAAACCAGCCCAGCAGCGGAAATACACAGGTCAGGAATAGAAGATTCATCCGCGCATCTCGCTGGCAGCGTCGACATCGAGGGTGTTGAAGCGGCGATACAGCTGCAACAGGATCGCCAGGCCAATACTGGCTTCGGCGGCGGCCAGAGTGATCACCAGGATAAACATCACCTGGCCGTCAGGCTGGGCCCAACGGCTGCCCGCCACCACAAAGGCCAGGGCGGTGGCATTCATCATCACTTCCAGGCTCATCAGCACAAACAGGATATTGCGCCGCACCATCAGGCCAATAAGGCCGAGGCTAAATAGCACGCCGGCCAGCGCCAGGCCGTGCTCCAGGGGAATCGCATTCATGCCGTGGGCTCCTTGGCATCGTGACGGCCGAGGTGATAGGCCGCGACCAGCGCAGCGAGCAGCAGCATCGAAGCCAGCTCCACCGCCAGCAGGTAAGGCCCGTACAGGGCGATACCGACCGCTTTGGCATCAATAGTCTGCAAACCGAGGGCCGCGCCACTGGGCGACTGGAACAGCACATAGAGCAATTGCCCCAGCAACAACGCCGAGAGAATCGCCGGGCCGGTCCAGATGCCCGGCGTCAGCCACTGGCGCTCCTGCTCGACCGCCGCCGGGCCGAGGTTGAGCATCATCACCACAAAGACGAACAGCACCATGATCGCGCCGGCGTAGACGATGATTTCCAGCGCGCCGGCAAAGGGCGCGCCGAGGGCGAAGAAGGTCATCGCCACGGCCAGCAGCGAGAGAATCAGATACAGCAGGGCATGCACCGGATTACTCGCGGTGATCACCCTGAATGTGGCCGCCACGGCAACGCCGGCGGCGAGGTAGAAAGCGAATTCCATGTCCCCTCCTTAGGGCAAAAGGCCTTTGACGTTGATCGGTTCGGCTTCATTCTGCGCCGCGCCTTTCGGCTTGCCGGCAATGGCCATACCGGCGACGCGGTAGAAGTTGTAGTCCGGGTTCTTGCCCGGACCGCTGATCAGCAGGTCTTCTTTCTCGTACACCAGGTCCTGGCGCTTGAACTCGCCCATCTCGAAATCCGGAGTGAGTTGGATCGCCGTGGTCGGGCAGGCTTCTTCGCACAGGCCGCAGAAGATGCAGCGCGAGAAGTTGATGCGGAAGAAATCCGGGTACCAGCGGCCATCCGGGGTTTCCGCCTTCTGCAGCGAGATGCAGCCCACCGGGCAGGCCACCGCACACAGGTTGCAGGCCACGCAGCGCTCTTCGCCGTCGGGGTCGCGGGTCAGCACGATGCGGCCACGGTAACGCGGCGGCAGGTAAACGGCTTCTTCCGGGTACTGCAGGGTGTCGCGCTTGCGAAAACCATGGCTGAACACCATGACCATGCTGCGCAGTTGGGTGTAGGTGCCGTGCACCACATCCCGTATGTATTTAAACATTCTGTGGTTCTCCTTACTGGGCCGCGGCCAGCACGAATGCGCCGGTCACCAGCAGGTTGATCAGGGTCAGCGGCAGGCAGAACTTCCAGCTGAAGGCCATGACCTGGTCATACCGTGGGCGCGGAATCGAGGCGCGCAGCAGGATGAAGATCATGATGAAGAAGCAGGTTTTCAGGGCGAACCAAAAAAACGGAATCTGCGGCAGGATGCCAAACGGCCCGTGCCAACCACCAAAGAACAGCGTTACCAGCAGCGCCGAGATGGTGATGATGCCGATGTATTCGCCGACGAAGAACATGCCCCATTTCATCCCGGCATATTCGATGTGGTAACCGTCGGCCAGCTCCTGCTCAGCTTCCGGCTGGTCGAAGGGGTGACGGTGTGTCACCGCCACGCCGGCGATAAAGAAGGTACAGAAGCCGAAGAACTGCGGAATGATGAACCAGAGGTTTTCCGCCTGGTAATCGACGATATCGCGCATGTTGAACGAGCCAACCTGAGCGACGATGCCCATCAGCGCCAGCGCCAGGAACACCTCGTAGGACACCGTCTGCGCCGAGGCGCGCAGCGCGCCGAGCAGGGCAAACTTGTTGTTACTCGCCCAGCCAGCAAACAGCACGGCATACACCGACAGGCCGGCCATGGCGAAGAAGAACAGGATGCCGATGTTCAGGTCCGCGACGCCCCAGTTCGGGGTAACCGGGATAATCGCAAAGGCCATCAACATGGCGGCGAAGGCGATCATCGGCGCCAGGATAAAGATGAACTTGTCGGCGAACGGCGGCGTCCAGTCCTCCTTGAAGAACATCTTGATCATGTCCGCGGCAATCTGAAACATGCCGAACGGTCCAACCCGGTTGGGCCCGTAGCGGTCCTGCCACCAGCCCAGCAGGCGCCGTTCGACAAAGCTCAGCAACGCGCCGCAAACCACCACCACCAGCAGAATCACGATGGCCTTGAGTACGGCGATCAACACGTCCAGCACTTCGGGGGTCAGCCAACTCATTGCGCGGCCTCCTCAATGCGGGTGACCACGCGACCTGCGATCAGCGCCGGCATGCCCGGCAAACCGACTGGCAGACCGACCACGCCGATGGCCAGCTCTTCGGTGATCTGCAGCGGCAGACGCAGGGTCTGTCCGGCGACTGTCAGGCTCAGCAATGCGCCGTCATTCACGCCCAGGCGATCCGCTTCGGCCTTGGCCAGCAGCGCGTAAGGCGCGGGGATGCGTTCTTGCAGCGGCGCGGCGCCGGCCGAGGTTTCCTCACTGCCGAACAGGTGATGCAGCGCCACGGCCTGCAAGGTGCCCGGCGCCGGGTTAAAGGCGGCCGGTACGCTAAACCAGGGCAGCACACTACCCTTGGCTTCGATCAGGCGTACGCCCGGATCGCCGGCGCGCAGATGGCCGCCGACTTCGTCCTGAAACTTGTTCCAGGCTTGCGGCGAGTTCCAGCCAGGCGACCAGGCGAAGGGAATCTGCTGACGGTCTTCCTTGCTGCCGGAATAGCCTTCCATGGAGAAGGCAAACGCCGAATCCTGGTCCTGCGGCTGACGCGGCTCGTGCACGCTGATATTGGCGCGCATGGCGGTGCGACCGCTGTAACGGTGCGGCTCACGGGCCAGCTTGAGGCCCTTGATGCGGAAGGTGGCGTTGGGCGCGGCTTCGCCGATGCGCGCCAGCAGGCTGTTACTGGCAGCAACGGCAGCGGTCACCGCATCCAGTTGGGTCCAGTCGAGCGGCTTGCCCTGCAGCGTGCTGTGCAAGGCATGCAGCCAGCGCCAGCCTTCGCGAATCAGGATATTGGCGTCGTAGTAGCTCGGCTCGAACACCTGGAAGAAGCGCTGGGCGCGGCCTTCGAAGCTGACCAGGGTGCCATCGCCTTCGGCGAAGCTGGCCACCGGCAGCAGCAGGTGGGCTTTTTCGCTGGTGGCGGTGTGCTGATGGTCGGCGACGATCACCAGCTGGGCCGCCGCCAATGCGGCATCGACCTTGGCTGCATCGGCGCGGCGGTACAGGTCGTTTTCCAGCACGATCACAGCATCGGCCTGGCCGGACGTCAGCGCCTGCAGCGCCGCATCGACAGACTCGCCACCCAGCAGGGCCAAGCCCATGCTGTTGGCTTCCGGCACCACCAGGCTGATGGAGGCATTCTTCTCGCGATTTTTCAGCGCGCTGGCGATATTCGCCGCAGCCTCGATCAGGCTCTTCTCACCGAGAGATGCACCGGAGACGATCAGCGGACGCTTGGCTTCAAGCAGCGCCTCGGCAATCAATTCCACCAGCTCGCCGACATCCGCATCCAGGCCGTTAACCGCTGGTGCGCTCGGGTCGATGGCGTGGGCCACGGCGAAACCGATACGCGCCAGGTCGGCCGGCGCGGCATGCACGCAGGCTTCGGCGATGTCATCCAGGCGCGTAGCGGTGACGCTGGCGATAAACAGCGGGTGCAGCGCGTCCTGAGCGACGTTCTGCACGGCGGCCATGTGCCAGTCCTGAATCTTCATTGATGCAGCGATTTCAGTGGCCTTGCCCTTGACCGTCTGACGCAGGGCCAGGGCCAGGCGCGCGGCGGTCTGGGTCAGGTCTTCGCCGAGGATAAACACCGCGTCGTGCAGTTCCACTTCACGCAGGGTCGGCACAGGCAGCGGGCCGTTCTGCAGGATGTCGCGGATCAGACGGATATTGTCCAGCTCGCCCGCGGCGATACCGGAGTAGTAGTTGGCTTCGCCGACCAGCTCGCGCAGGGCGAAGTTGCTTTCCAGGCTGGCGCGCGGCGAACCGATGCCGATTACGCGTTTGCCCTTGAGCAGCTCGGCGGCCTTGTCCAGCGCAGCGTCGATGCCGAGCTTTGCGCCACCGTCTTTATTCACCAGCAGCGGCTGGCGCGGACGATCCGTGCGGTTGACGTAGCCGTAACCGAAACGGCCACGGTCACAGAGGAAGTACTGGTTCACATCGCCGTTGAAGCGGTTCTCGATGCGCCGCAGTTCGCCATAACGCTCGCCGGGGCTGGTGTTACAGCCGCTGGCGCAGCCATGGCAGATGCTCGGGGCAAACTGCATGTCCCACTTGCGGTTGTAGCGCTCGGAGTGGGTCTTGTCGGTGAACACACCGGTCGGGCAAACCTCGACTAGGTTGCCGGAAAACTCGCTTTCCAGCACGCCGTCTTCGACCCGGCCGAAGTACACGTTGTCATGCGCGCCGTACACACCGAGGTCAGTGCCGCCGGCGTAATCCTTGTAGTAACGCACGCAGCGATAGCAGGCGATGCAGCGGTTCATCTCGTGGGAAATAAACGGCCCGAGCTGCTGGTTCTGGTGGGTGCGCTTGGTAAAGCGATAACGGCGCTGGTTGTGGCCAGTCATCACCGTCATGTCCTGCAGGTGGCAATGGCCGCCCTCCTCGCACACCGGGCAGTCGTGCGGGTGGTTGGTCATCAGCCACTCGACGACGCTGGCGCGGAACGCCTTGGATTCTTCATCGTCGATGCTGATCCAGCTGTTGTCGGTGGCCGGCGTCATGCACGACATGACGATGCGCCCGCGCGTATCGTTTTCATCGGTGTACTGCTTGACCGCGCACTGGCGGCAGGCGCCGACGCTACCGAGCGCCGGGTGCCAGCAGAAGTAAGGGATATCGAGACCGAGGGACAGGCAGGCCTGTAGCAGGTTGTCCGCCCCATCGACTTCGAAATCTTTGCCGTCTACGTGGATAGTGGCCATGGTTCAGGTTTCTTCTTTGCCCACCGAAGCGGGCTTGGCTAATGGAATCACGTTGTGCTGCGGGGCCAGGTCAGTGGCCGCCAGAGCGCCAATTTTTTATGGCCTGCCATCCATGGCGGCCACCCTTCGGGCCGTCGCTACGCGACGTTAAAAATGGCTCCCTGCCATTTTTAGCGCGGGGACGAATTGCCCCGTCGTCGCCGGAGCGGCCGAGCTGGCCACGCCAGCCTCGAACTCCGAACGGAAATACTTGATCGCACTGCCCAACGGCTCAACCGCACCCGGTGCATGGGCGCAGAAGGTTTTGCCGGGGCCAAGGAAATTGACCAGACCAAGCAGCGTGTCGATGTCCTGCTGCGTGCCTTGCTTGCGTTCTAATGCGCGGAGGATTTTCACGCTCCACGGCAGGCCGTCGCGGCACGGGGTACACCAGCCGCAGGACTCGCGAGCGAAGAACTCTTCCATATTGCGCAACAGCGAAACCATGCTGATGCTGTCGTCCACCGCCAGCGCCAGGCCAGTACCCATGCGCGTGCCGACCTTGCCGATACCGCCGGCATACATCAGCGCATCGAGGTGCTCGGGGAGTAGGAAGCCGGTGCCTGCACCGCCAGGCTGCCAGCACTTGAGGGTGTAGCCATCGCGCATGCCGCCGGCGTAGTCCTCGAACAGCTCGCGGGCGCTGACGCCGAAGGGCAGCTCCCACAAGCCGGGGTTCTTCACCTTGCCGGAGAAGCCCATCAGCTTGGTGCCGTGGTCTTCACTCTCGGGGCGGGCCAGGCTCTTGTACCAATCCACGCCGTTGCCAACGATAGCCGGCACGTTGCACAGAGTCTCGACGTTGTTTACGCAGGTCGGTTTGCCCCACACGCCAACGGCGGCCGGGAACGGCGGTTTGGCGCGCGGGTTGGCGCGGCGTCCTTCGAGGGAGTTGATCAGCGCGGTTTCTTCACCGCAGATATAGCGCCCGGCACCGGTGTGAACGAACAGTTCGAAATCGAAACCGCTGCCGAGAATATTCTTGCCGAGCAGGCCGGCGGCCTTGGCTTCCTCGATGGCGCGATTGAGGTTGGCTGCTGCGTCGACGTACTCGCCGCGCAGGAAGATATAACCACGATAAGCCTTGAGCGCCCGCGCGGAAATCAGCATGCCTTCCACCAACAGGTGCGGCAGCTGCTCCATCAGCATGCGGTCCTTCCAGGTATTCGGCTCCATCTCATCCGCATTGCACAGCAGGTAGCGGATGTTCATGGACTCATCGGCAGGCATCAGCCCCCACTTCACCCCAGTGGGGAAGCCTGCACCGCCACGACCTTTAAGGCCGGAGTCTTTAACGGTCTGCACGATGTCCGCCTGGGCCATTTCGGCCAGGGCCTTGCGCGCGGCGGCGTAACCGTTTTTCTGCTGATATTCCTCCAGCCACACCGGCTGGGCGTCGTCACGCAGGCGCCAGGTCAGCGGGTGAGTCTCCTCGCTGCGAGCAATGCGGTTAGCCGGGCCGATGGAGGTCAGGGTTTTCATAACACTCATTGATAGGCCTCCAGCAGTTGAGCCACGCCGTCAGGTTGCACGTCGCCAAAGGTGTCGTCGTCGATCATCAGCGCCGGAGCCTTGTCGCAGTTGCCCAGGCAGCACACCGGCAGCAGAGTGAAACGGCCGTCGGTGGTGGTTTGCCCTGGAACGATGCCGAGCTGTTTCTGCATTTCGGCGACGACCGACTCATGGCCACCGACATAGCAAGTCATGCTGTCGCATACGCGGATGATGTGGCGGCCCACCGGCTGACGGAAAATCTGACTATAGAAGGTGGCCACACCTTCGACATCGCTGGCGGGAATACCGAGGATTTCGCCAATCGCATCGGCGGCGCCATCCGGCACCCAGCCACGGGCTTTCTGCACGATTTTCAGCGCTTCGATCGACGCCGCACGCGGGTCTTCGTAGTGATGCATCTCGTGCTCGATGGCCGCCTGTTCGGCTTCGCTCAGAGCAAAGCGGTCGGTTTGAATCAGGGTTGTCTGGCTCATATCAGCGGTCCACGTCAGCCATAACGAAGTCGATACTGCCCAGGTACGCGATCAGGTCGGCGACCATGCTGCCGCGAATCACCGACGGGATCTGCTGCAGGTGCGGGAAGCTCGGCGTGCGAATACGCGTGCGGTAGCTCATGGTGCTGCCGTCGCTGGTCAGGTAGTAGCTGTTGATGCCCTTGGTCGCTTCGATCATCTGAAAGCTTTCGTTGGCCGGCATCACCGGGCCCCAGGAAACCTGCAGAAAGTGAGTGATCAGGGTTTCGATGTGCTGCAGCGTGCGCTCTTTCGGCGGCGGCGTGGTCAGCGGGTGATCGGCCTTGTACGGACCTTCCGGCATATTGCGCAGGCACTGGTCGATGATCTTGATGCTCTGACGCATCTCTTCCACGCGCACCATGCAGCGGTCGTAGGCATCGCCATTGGCGGCCAACGGCACTTCGAACTCGAAGTTCTCGTAGCCGGAATACGGCCGCGCCTTGCGCAGATCGAAGTCGCAGCCGGTCGCACGCAAGCCAGCGCCAGTGGTGCCCCACTCCAGCGCTTCCTTGGTGTTGTACTGCGCCACACCGATGGTTCGCGCCTTGAGGATGCTGTTCTGCAGCGCAGCCTTCTCGTACTCGTCGAGGCGCTTGGGCAGCCAGTCAACGAACTCCTTGACCAGACGATCCCAGCCACGCGGCAGGTCGTGGGCCACACCGCCGATGCGGTACCAGGCCGGGTGCAGGCGGAAGCCGGTAATGGCCTCGATCACCTTGTAGGCGCGCTGGCGGTCAGTAAAGGTGAAGAACACCGGGGTCATCGCGCCGACGTCCTGAATATAGGTGCCGAGGAACAGCAGGTGACTGGTGATGCGGAAGAACTCGGCCAGCATGATGCGGATCACGTCGACCCGCTGCGGCACGGTGATGCCTGCGAGTTTTTCTACGGCCAGCACGTACGGCAGGTTGTTCATCACCCCACCGAGGTAATCGATGCGGTCGGTGTAGGGAATAAAGCTGTGCCAGCTCTGCCGCTCGGCCATCTTCTCGGCACCACGGTGGTGGTAGCCGACTTCCGGTACGCAATCGACGATCTCTTCACCGTCGAGCTGCAGGATGATGCGGAACGCACCGTGGGCCGAGGGGTGATTAGGGCCGAGGTTGAGGAACATATAGTCCTCGTGCTCGCTGCCGCGTTTCATGCCCCAGTCTTCCGGTTTGAAGCGCGCGGCCTCTTCTTCCAGCTGCTGCTTGGCCAGAGTCAGGCTAAACGGATCGAACTCGGTGGCGCGCGCCGGGTAATCCTTGCGCAGCGGGTGACCTTCCCAGGTCGGCGGCATCATGATCCGCGTCAGGTGTGGATGGCCGCTGAAGTGAATGCCGTAGAGGTCCCAAACTTCGCGCTCGTACCAATTGGCGTTGGGCCAGATGCTGGTGACGCTGGGCACATTCAGATCGCGCTCGGACAGGGCGACCTTGATCATCACGTCGCTGTTCCGCTCCAGCGACATCAGGTGATAGAACACGGTGAAATCCGCACCCGGCAGACCACGACGTTGGGTGCGCAGACGCTCATCGACACCATGCAGGTCATACAGCATGACGTAGGGACGCGGCAGGTTGCGCAGGAAGGTCAGGATCTCGACCAGGCGCTCGCGGGCCACCCACAGCACCGGCATGCCAGTACGGGTGCTTTGTGCGGTAAAGGCGTCAGCGCCAAAACGGGAATTCAATTCGACGACCACATCTTGGTCGTCAGCCTTGTACGGCGGTATGGACAGAATGCTGTCTGCAGTCATGGTCTCGGTCGCTATCGGTCAACGGCGTCAGTAGGCGGGCTCAATCGAGCCCAGGCTCACACTTCGTCGGGGCTACGCAGATTGGTCACGGCGATCCGCTGCTCGCGACGCTGTTCTTTCTGCGAAGGCATGTCGGCACGGTAAACACCCTGATCACCGACCACCCAGGACAACGGCCGGCGCTCCTGACCGATGGATTCCTGCAGCAGCATCAAGCCCTGCAGAAAGGCCTCCGGACGCGGCGGGCAACCAGGAATATAGACGTCGACCGGCAGGAACTTGTCGACTCCCTGGACCACGGAGTAGATGTCGTACATGCCGCCAGAGTTGGCGCAGGAGCCCATCGAGATCACCCACTTGGGTTCCAGCATCTGCTCGTACAGGCGCTGGATGACCGGAGCCATCTTGATAAAGCAGGTGCCGGCGATGACCATGAAGTCCGCCTGGCGTGGGGAGGCTCGAATCACTTCCGCACCAAACCGCGCAACGTCATGCGGCGCGGTAAAGGCGGTGGTCATTTCCACATAGCAGCAGGACAGGCCGAAGTTATACGGCCACAGGGAGTTCTTGCGCCCCCAGTTCACTGCACCATTCAGTACATCGGCAAGCTTGCCCATGTAGATGTTTTTGTGGACTTGATCATCTAGCAGCGGGTCGGAAACAGTCTCCCGCTCGCCGACCGGATAGCGCTCATTGGGCGCATCCGGATCGATCCGAGTAAGTTTGTAGTGCATCGCCAAAGCCTCATTGTTTTAGCTTCGCCTGCCGCTCGCGACGGCCCTGAGGTGCCCAATCGAGCGCCCCGATCCGCCAAAGGTAGACAAGACCTGCCAACAGAATTGCTATAAAGACTGTAGCTTCGATCAGCCCAGCCCAGCCGCTTTCGCGTACCGAAACTGCCCAAGCGAAGAGAAAGAGGGCTTCAACGTCGAAGATCACGAAGAGCATCGCGACCAGATAGAATTTGGCTGACAGGCGCAGGCGCGCGCTGCCGACGGGCAACATGCCGGATTCGAAGGGCTCGTTCTTACTGCGCCCCCAGGCTTTGCTACCCAGCAGGCTGGACAGGCCAAGCATGAACGCAATGAGGCCGCAGACCCCAAGCAAAAAAACAGCAAAAGCCCAGTTATGGGATATGGTCGTTACCGCATCAGGCATGCCGGTACTCCTTGATAAAGGAACGGCTTCTATAATTTTTATTGCGCGCAAGTCCAAACAGGATGCCCGCCAAGTATGGTCGCAATTCTATGCGCGCTACGAATTAGTAACCAATTATTTTATGTTCACAAAGCGACATAAACGCGTAACCAATCGCCAAAACCGTTTTGCGGCTTGAGCCAGCGCTGCAGAGCGGTATCAACAGTTGGTTCCATTGAATACAGCCGCTATGCTTGGCTGCATCTCAATGGATAAAGACTATGACCCTCACCGAACTGCGCTACATAGTCACCCTCGCTCAGGAACAGCACTTCGGCCGCGCCGCCGAGCGTTGTCATGTCAGCCAGCCGACCCTGTCGGTGGGGGTGAAGAAACTCGAAGATGAGCTGGGTGTGCTGATCTTCGAACGCAGCAAGAGCGCAGTACGTCTGACTCCGGTCGGTGAAGGCATCGTCACCCAGGCGCAGAAGGTGCTGGAGCAGGCCCAAGGCATCCGCGAGCTAGCCCAGGCCGGCAAGAACCAGATGGCCGCACCGCTGAAAATCGGTGCGATCTACACCGTCGGCCCTTATCTATTCCCTCACCTGATTCCACAGTTGCACCGCGTCGCGCCGCAGATGCCGTTGTATATCGAAGAAAATTTCACCCACGTGCTGCGCGACAAACTGCGCAATGGCGAGCTGGACGCGATCATCATCGCCCTGCCGTTCCATGAAGCCGATGTGCTGACCAAACCGCTGTACGACGAGCCGTTCTACGCCCTGCTGCCTGCCGGCCACCCCTGGGCCGCGATGAAAACCATCGACAGCAAGCTGCTGAATGACAAGAGCCTGCTGCTGCTCGGCGAAGGCCACTGCTTCCGCGATCAGGTGCTGGAAGCCTGCCCGACCCTGCGCAAGGGCGGCGAAGACAGCGCCAAGCACACCACGGTGGAGTCCAGCTCGCTGGAAACCATCCGTCACATGGTCGCCTCGGGCCTCGGCGTATCGATCCTGCCGTTCTCCGCCGTCGACAGCCACCACTACGCCCCCGGGGTGATCGAAGTTCGCCCGCTTAGCGCGCCCGCACCATTCCGCACCGTAGCCATCGCCTGGCGCGCCAGCTTTCCGCGACCGAATGCCATCGAAGTGCTGACCGACTCGATCCGCCTGTGCTCGGTGGCCAAACCACTGCCCAAGAGCAGCTAAGACAGACGATGACCGAGCTGGCCGCGGTTTCTGTCACCGCGCTGAAAGGCGTGGGTGCAGCCCTGGCCGAAAAGCTCGCCAAGGTCGGCCTGGAAACTCTGCAGGACGTGCTGTTCCACCTGCCGCTGCGTTATCAGGATCGCACCCGCATCGTGCCGATTGGCGCGCTGCGCCCCGGTCAGGACGCGGTGGTTGAAGGCATAGTCGCTGGCGCCGATGTGGTCATGGGTCGCCGGCGCAGCCTGTTGGTGCGCCTACAGGACGGCAGCGGCACCCTATCCTTACGCTTCTACCATTTCAGCCAGGCGCAGAAAGAAGGCCTAAAGCGTGGCACTCAGGTGCGCTGCTACGGCGAAGTGCGCCCCGGCTCATCGGGCCTGGAAATCTATCACCCTGAGTACCGCGCGCTATCCGGCAGCGAGCCGATTGCCGTGGAACAAACCCTGACGCCGATCTACCCGACCACCGAAGGCCTGACCCAGCAACGCTTGCGTCAGCTCAGCGAGCAGGCCCTGGCACGCCTGGGTCCGCACAGCCTGCCAGATTGGCTGCCGCGCGAACTAGCCGACGATTACCAACTCGGCCCGCTCGACCAGGCCATTCGCTACCTACATCGACCACCACCGGATGCCGACCTGGAAGAGCTCGCCGAAGGCCGCCACTGGGCCCAGCACCGCCTGGCCTTCGAGGAACTGCTGACCCATCAACTGTCGCTGCAACGCCTGCGCGAGAGCGTACGCGCGCAGCAGGCTCCAGCGCTGCCCCTGGCGAAAAGCCTGCCGCAGCAATATTTGGCCAACCTGGGCTTTACCCCCACCGGCGCACAACAGCGGGTCGGCGCGGAAATCGCCTACGACCTCAGTCAGAGCGAGCCGATGCTGCGCCTGGTGCAAGGCGATGTGGGCGCCGGCAAGACCGTGGTCGCCGCCTTCGCCGCCCTGCAGGCGCTGGAAGCCGGTTATCAGGTGGCGCTGATGGCGCCTACCGAGATTCTTGCCGAGCAGCACTTTATCAATTTCAGCAAATGGCTCGCGCCGCTGGGCCTGGAAGTCGCCTGGCTGGCCGGCAAACTCAAGGGCAAGGCGCGCGCCAGCGCTTTGGAGCAGATCGCCGCCGGCGCGCCCATGGTGGTCGGCACCCACGCGCTGTTTCAGGATGAAGTGCGCTTTGCGAAGCTCGCCCTGGTAATCATCGATGAGCAGCACCGCTTCGGTGTGCAGCAACGCCTGGCCCTGCGGCAGAAAGGCATCGGCGGGCGCATGTGTCCGCACCAGCTGATCATGACCGCCACGCCAATCCCGCGAACCCTGGCGATGAGCGCCTACGCCGACCTCGACACCTCGATCCTCGACGAACTTCCGCCTGGTCGTACGCCGGTGAATACCCTGGTGATCGCCGACAGCCGCCGCCTGGAAGTGGTCGAACGGGTGCGCCTGGCCTGCAATGAAGGGCGGCAGGCCTACTGGGTCTGCACGCTGATCGAGGAATCCGAAGAGCTGACCTGCCAGGCTGCGGAAACCACCTTCGAGGATTTATCGGCGGCGCTCGGCGGGCTGAATGTCGGGCTGATTCACGGGCGCATGAAACCGGCAGAAAAGGCCGCGGTGATGGACCAGTTCAAACAGGGCCAGCTGCAACTGCTGGTGGCCACCACGGTGATCGAAGTCGGCGTCGACGTGCCCAATGCCAGCCTGATGATCATCGAGAACCCGGAGCGTCTGGGCCTGGCCCAGCTGCACCAGTTGCGCGGCCGGGTCGGTCGCGGCAGCGCGGCCAGCCATTGCCTGCTGCTCTATCACCCGCCGTTGTCGCAGCTGGGCCGCGAACGCCTGGCAATCATGCGCGAGACCTGCGATGGTTTCGTTATCGCCGAAAAGGATCTGGAACTGCGCGGCCCCGGCGAAATGCTCGGCACCCGCCAAACCGGCCTGCTGCAGTTCAAGGTCGCCGACCTGATGCGTGATGCCGACCTGCTGCCTGCTGTACGCGACGCCGCACAGGCCCTACTGGAACACTGGCCGCAGCACGTCAGCCCGCTACTTGAACGCTGGTTACGGCATGGCCAACAATACGGGCAAGTGTGAAGCAGCGCACATGGCAACCGTCGCCTGTGCCGCACTTTCACCAACCCGCTGTTTATACTCGAAACATTGCTGCCTCTGCCGGATACCGCCATGACTGAACTTGCCCTAGCTCCCGACACCGCTCCGCGCCCGCCAGCGGTGATTCTGCAACTACTGGAAAAGCTCGGCCTGCCCTACCAAGTCTGCCGCGACCTGCCCGGCCTGCCGGCGGCGCAGCGTTTGCAGGCGGTATTACTGGATGACGCTGTGGGCGCGCTGCTGGTGCTCTACCCCCAGAGCCAGCTGCTCGACCTCAATCGCCTGACCGAACTGACCGGCCGACAATTGACTGCGGTCAAGCCGGAGCGCCTGGAGCGCATGCTCGGCAAGCACAGCCTGAAAGTGCTGCCCGGCCTGCCGCCACTGACCAGCTCGCCCTGCCTGTATGACGAACGCCTGCTGCAGGTGCCCAGTCTGTATATCGAATCCGGCCAGCGCGGCGTGCTGCTGGAGCTGAGTACCGAGGCCTTCAAGACTCTGCTGAGCAAGGCCAGCGCCGCACGTTTCGGCGAGCCGCTGAGCAATATCCGTTTGAACCTCGATCGCCCGGACGACGACCGCGCGGAAATCACCCTGGCGGTGCAGGCCTTTACCGCACGGCGTATCCAGCAACGCCTGGAAGAAACCATCGAGATTCCGCCACTGCCGGAAACCGCGCAGAAGATCATCAAGCTGCGCGTCGACCCCGATGCGACCGTCGATGACATCACTGGTGTGGTCGAAACCGATCCGGCGCTGGCCGCCCAGGTGGTCAGCTGGGCCGCATCCCCCTACTACGCCGCACCCGGCAAGATCCGTTCGGTGGAAGATGCCATCGTCCGCGTGCTGGGCTTCGATCTGGTGATCAACCTGGCCCTCGGCCTGGCCCTGGGGAAAACCCTGAGCCTGCCCAAAGATCATCCGCAACAGGCCACGCCGTACTGGCAACAGGCAATCTACAGCGCTGCGGTGATCGAAGGGCTGACCCGCGCCATCCCGCGCGCACAGCGCCCGGAAGCCGGCCTGACCTACCTCGCCGGCCTGCTGCACAACTTCGGCTACCTAGTGCTGGCGCATGTGTTTCCGCCGCACTTCTCGCTGATCTGCCGCCATTTGGAGGTCAACCCGCACCTGTCGCACAGCTATATCGAACAGCATCTGCTCGGTATCAGTCGCGAGCAGATCGGCGCATGGCTGATGCGTTACTGGGATATGCCCGAAGAACTGGCCAGCGCCCTGCGCTTCCAGCACGACCCGGAATACACCGGCCCCCACGCCACCTACCCAAACCTGGTGTGCCTGTCGGTCAGCCTGCTGCGCAATCGCGGCATCGGTGCCGGCCCACAGAGCGAGATTCCACAAAGCCTGTTCGACAACCTCGGCATCAGCCGGGAGAAAGCCGAAGAAGCCGTGAGCAAGGTGCTGGCCGCCGAAGTCGCGCTGCGCGAACTGGCGGCGCAATTCCACCCGCCGCACTAATACTGCAGAAAATATAAAGGGGCCTAAGGGCCCCTTTATCGCTACAGTCGAATGATTACTTCCTCAGCTGGGCACGCCGTGCGGCGAACAATTCCGGCAACACCTGCGCGCTGCCATCGAGCAATTGCGCCACGGCTGGCTGCTCATACAGGGCAGCATATTCGGCCAGCTTTTCGCTGGGCATCTGCCGGTAGGCGTAAAGCATAAATGACTCCACTGCCTCAGCGCTGGAGATACGCAGCGCATCTTCCTGAGCCTTGGTCTGAGTACTCAAGGCCTTTTCGTCGATGCTTTCACCACGGCCCTGCAACGCCAGAAGCGCCTGGGTCTTGCCGACTTCATAGCGCAGCAGGGTAGCCAGAATGGTCGTGTGTGCGGCGGCATCCAGACGTCGCACCAGAGCCAGGCGCTCCTCACGCGGCGGGCGCTCGTTCAGTTGTTTGCGATAGGCCGCCAGGCCTTCTGCGCCACCCTCACCAACCGAACGCTCGGCGGCGGTAAAACCCTGCGCCAGTGGGCTGTCCAACAGGCGCTTGGCCTGCTCCAGCTGGGCTTGATCGAGTTTGCCGGTCAGACGTTTAGCCAAATCCAGGCACAAGCCATCGGCGGCAAACACCTTGGCCAACTGCGCTTGCTGCTTATCGGCCAGGCCACGCTGCACCAGCGGTGCGCTCTGTTCGCAGAGCAAACGGATGCCCGCCAGTTCGAATAGCGGCGCAAAGGCTTCGGCTTTAGGGGGTGCGGCGTGGGCAAGGGAGGTGGAAAACAGCAGGGCACTCAGCAGCAAACGCATGGGCAAACTCTCACTAGGGCTATGCCCAGCCTAGCGAATGCGGTGCGCGCAGGCCAGCCCTGGCGCGCACGGCTGCGAATCAGGCAGCTTTTTTGGCAGCGTCTTTCTTTTTCGGCATCAGGTATTTGGTCAGCCCCTGGAACCAGATCACCAACGCCGGGTTGCCCTGAATCTGGATGTCCTTGTTCTGAATGCCCTGCATAAACGCCAGCTGCTTGTTTTTCGCGCTCATGGTGGCAAAACCATAGGCCGCATCCTTGAAGCCAAGGGCAAATGCAGGTTCGCTGACCGGGCCGCGTTTGCTGGTGATGCGCTGGTCTTTGACGATGAAGTGACGGGCAACTTTGCCGTCCAGGGTGTGCAGTTGAAAGACCATGTCGCGGTCGACCAGTTGTTGTTGGAAAGCCGGGTTTTCACGGCTGGCCTTGGCCATCAGACGGCCCAGCATCCACAGAAGAAAACGGAATTTCATGCGCGAGGCCTCGCAAAGGATAGAGAAAAGGCGGCGCATTGTAGCGGTTTGCGGCGGGGACTACATCCGGCTGAAAGAAGGGCGTGAACACGCTGACCGGGGTAGTGCAGCCCGGAGCCAAAGGCTCCGGGCTCAAGGACTCAGTTGACCGCGTCTTTCAGGGACTTGCCCGGTTTGAAGGCGACGGTATTGCTGGCCTTGATCTTTACCGGCTCGCCGGTTTGCGGATTTTTGCCGGTGCGAGCACCACGGTGGCGTTGTACGAAAGTACCAAAGCCTACCAGGGTGACGCTGTCCTTGCGGTTCAGTGCGTTGGTGATTTCTTCAAGTACTGCGTTAAGTACACGGTTTGCCTGATCTTTAGTCAGATCCGCCTTATCGGCGATGGCGGCGGCGAGTTCCGGTTTACGCATAAATGCCTCTTTACGGTTTTTTGTTGTTGTGTCCGGGCTGCTCTGCGCGAGCAGATACCAAGGCGCGGCAACAGCTCTAGGCTGCGGCAGACTGAGGGAGAATGGCATGCCATCGGGCCCTGCGCCAGTCTTGTCCGACAGTTAAACCAAGCAGGCTTATGGCATATACGACAGAACGACCGCCATTTAAGCCAAAAGTGCAGGCAGTAGCTTATTCAGAGCCAATTTTTCCTGCACGGCCGTACCGGTCAACGCATAACCGAGCAGCGCGCCGCTGCTGTCATGACACAGCGCCTTGATGTCGGCGCCGCTGCCCTCCACGCTCCATTCGCCCTGCTGGCCGCGCGGCGGCGGCGAGACAACCAACGGGCAAACCGGGGTTTTTACCGTTACCGGCATAGGCCCGTAACTCACTGCGGTCGGAGTGCCAGCCAGGGTTTGCGCCAGCGCACGGGCGCTGGTCATCAGCGGCATCACATAGAGCAGATTGATCCCGTCGACCTCGGCGCAGTCACCCAAGGCATAGATATTGGCATGTGAGGTGCGCAGGTGACGGTCGACCACCACCCCACGATTGACTGTCAAACCTGCAGCGGTGGCCAGTGCGATGCGCGGGCGCAGCCCCACGGCTGAAAGCACCAGATCGCACTCAATCAGCGTGCCGTCGGACAGGTGCGCTTGCAGTGCATCGCCCTGGTGGTTCAGGCTGGCTAACACCGGCCCGAGATGAAAGCGTGCACCGAGCCCTTCCAGACCGGCTTGAACTGCGGCTGCGGCAGCCGGGTGCAGCAGGCCTGGCATCACCTGCTCGCAGGGCGCCACCAGCTCGACCTGATAGCCGCCAAGACTGAGGTCATTGGCAAACTCGCAGCCGATCAGACCAGCGCCCAGCAGCAGGACGCGCTGCTTGCCGGCGGCCGCCGTGCGAAAGCGCGCGTAGTCTTCCAGATCATTGATTGAGAAAATCGCATCATCGGCATCGCCTTCCACCGGTACGCGAATCACCTCGGCGCCCCAGGCCAGCACCAGATCGCGGTACGGCACGGACTCTTCGCCGATCCACAGTTGCTTGTGGCCGGGGTCGATGCCGCTGATGTGGGTATGGGTGCGGATTTCCGCCTTGAGTTGCTCGGCCATGGCACCCGGCTCAGCCATGCTCAGGCCATCGGCGTCCTTGTTCTTGGCAAAACCGGTGGACAGCATCGGCTTGGAATAGGAGCGGCCGTCGTCAGCGGTGATCAGCAGCAGCGGGGTTTCGCTGTCCAGCTTGCGAAATTCACGAGCCAGGTTGTAGCCGGCCAAGCCGGTGCCAACGATGACGACAGGTGCACTCATGCTGCATTCCTCACACAGGCCACGCATTACTGTGGCCGTAATAAATTTCGGGGCGGCCGCGGTTCAGGCGATTTCGATCATCTCGAAATCCAGCTTGCCTACGCCGCAATCGGGGCACAGCCAATCGGCGGGAATATCTTCCCAGGCCGTGCCAGGGGCGATGCCTTCCTCGGGCAGGCCGAGGGCTTCGTCATAGATAAAACCGCACACCACACATTGCCACTTGCGCATAGCCACCTCGGCGCTTATCCAGCTCGTTCGGGGGTGTTGAGTATGCGCACTCGCGAAACAAAACGGCGACCCTCGGTTCGCCGCCTAGAGCAGCATGGACTTAGAAGCGGTTTCAGATCTCGCGAGCTAGAGCGATGCAAGGCAAAAACAGGCGAGAAAGCGGAGTTTACGGCTGTAAATGAGCATTCCGAGCCTGTTTTTAACGCAGCAGCGCCGACGTGCAGCAGATCGGAGACGGTTCTTAGCCGATTTCGATCATTTCGAAATCAAGCTTGCCCACGCCACAGTCGGGGCACAGCCAGTCTTCCGGGACATCCTGCCAGAGTGTACCGGCGGCGATGCCTTCATCAGGCCAGCCCTGGCTCTCGTCGTAAATCAGTCCACAGACCACACATTGCCACTTCTTCATAACTACCTCAGACGGATCACACGGCTATTGCGCCGGGGAAACTACCGCATATGTGCAAGTGCGCCAAGCCGCCGGGCGATGAATAGCGCGCCATCGAGGCCAACCAAAGTCGGGTTCTGCCCGGCGTAGCGGCCAATCGCCGCGCGTTGCGCCACCTGCCGGGCGCAAGTGCCGTGCTAGACTCGCGCGCCTCAGCTCAAGTGAAATCTGCTCGTGCCCCACGCCGCCCTCGCCCATCCGCCGCGCTGGCTGACAGCCAGCCAACTGCACCCTGCGCCCACTACCGCGGTGCGTGACTGGCTATTCAATGAGGACTCGCTGACGCGCCGGCTGACCGCCCTGTCCGCCAATGGCTTCAGCGTCACCCCGCTGCAGGAAGGTTGGCAGCGCCTGCGCAACGATGAATGCAGCGCGCTGGGCGTGGTCAACGGCAGCCAGGGCTGGGTGCGTGAGGTGTACCTGCGCGGCCACGGCCAGCCCTGGGTATTCGCCCGCAGCGTAGCTGCACGCAGCGCCCTGGAAGGATCCGGTCTGGCAATGGATCAACTGGGCAGTCGTTCGCTGGGTGAGTTGTTGTTCAGCGACCGCGCTTTTGATCGTGGTGAATTGCAGGTGTGCCGCTACCCGGCGCAATGGCTACCAGCAGAGGCCTGCAACGAGCGCTTGTGGGCACGGCGTTCGTGCTTTAGCCGTGGCGCATTGGGGGTGCTGGTGGCAGAGGTATTCCTCCCCGAGTTCTGGCAAGCCGCCAAGATCGACACGCCGTAGGGTGGGCCGCTGCTGACATCGAGTCGTAAGGCGGCCCGTAGGGTGGATGTCGTTTTTTACATCCACCTTATAGCCACAATGGTGGATCGATAAAACGTGATCCACCCTACGCGCTCCGTATAATCAGCCGCAACTCGCACGGAGACGCGCTCGATGTATACCCGCCTGCTGCATTCGCTCAATCGCCTGCACCCCCGCGCCTGGGACTTTATCCAGCTGATGCGCCTGGACAAGCCCATCGGCATCTACCTGCTGCTGTGGCCAACGCTGTGGGCGCTGTGGGTCGCTGCCGAGGGCGTGCCGAGCGCAAAGAACCTGTTTATCTTCGTCGTCGGCGTATTTTTGATGCGCGCCGCTGGCTGCGTGATCAATGACTACGCTGATCGCAACTTTGACGGCCACGTCAAACGCACCCAGGCGCGCCCGCTGGCCAGTGGCAAGATCCAACCACGCGAGGCGTTGATTCTGTTCGCCGTACTGGTGGCGCTGAGCTTCGTTCTGGTGCTGTTTACCAACGCCACCACCGTCTGGTTGTCGTTTGGCGGCCTGGCCCTGGCCGCCTGCTACCCCTTTATGAAGCGCTACACCTTCTACCCGCAGGTGGTACTGGGTGCGGCGTTTTCCTGGGGCATGCCCATGGCCTTCACCGCAGAGACCGGCAATCTGCCGCCCGAGGCCTGGCTGCTGTATATCGCCAACCTGCTGTGGACGGTGGCCTACGACACTTACTACGCCATGGCTGACCGTGAAGACGACCTGAGGATCGGCGTGCGCTCCACCGCCATCCTGTTCGGCGATGCGGACCGCCTGATCATCGTCACACTGCAGGGCCTGGCGCTGCTGTGCCTGCTACTGGCGGCGGCCCGCTTCGAGCTGGGCCTGTACTTCCATCTCGGTTTACTGGCGGCGGCCGGTTGTTTTGCCTGGGAGTTTCACAAGACCCGCAACCGCAAGCCGATGGCCTGTTTCAATGCTTTTCTGCATAACCATTGGGCCGGCTTGGCGATCTTTATTGGCCTAGTGCTCGACTACGCCTTACGCGGGTAGAACAGGTGCGTGCCGCGCGACTGTCATATCGCTGCAATAATTCCGTTATCTAATGCAGTCCATTACAGCGAGATGACCCGAGGCTTGACCCATGGTTGGCAAGAACATCCTGATCGTCGATGACGAAGCACCGATCCGTGAAATGATCGCCGTGGCCTTGGAAATGGCCGGCTACGAGTGCCTGGAAGCGGAGAATACCCAGCAGGCGCACGCCATCATCGTCGACCGCAAACCTGATCTGATCCTGCTCGACTGGATGCTCCCCGGCACCAGCGGCATCGAACTGGCACGGCGCCTCAAGCGCGATGAGCTTACCGGCGACATCCCGATCATCATGCTCACTGCCAAGGGCGAAGAGGACAACAAGATCCAGGGCCTGGAAGTCGGCGCCGACGACTACATCACCAAGCCGTTCTCCCCACGCGAACTGGTCGCACGCCTGAAAGCCGTGCTGCGCCGCGCCGGCCCGACCGATAGCGAAGGGCCGATCGAGGTCGGCGGCCTGCTGCTCGACCCGGTCAGCCACCGCGTCACTATCGACGGCAAACCAGCCGAAATGGGCCCCACCGAATACCGCCTGCTGCAATTCTTTATGACCCACCAGGAGCGCGCCTACACCCGTGGCCAGCTGCTGGATCAGGTCTGGGGCGGCAATGTGTATGTTGAGGAGCGCACCGTAGACGTGCATATCCGCCGCCTGCGCAAAGCACTTGGCGAGGTTTACGAAAACCTGGTGCAAACCGTCCGTGGCACCGGCTATCGTTTTTCCACCAAGAGCTAAGACGGTTAGGATGGCCTGCAGGTTGTATACCTGACCTGCATAAAGGATTGATTGGCGGATGAGTTTGAATTGAATCAAGACTGGCGCGGCCCCCTGATACGCCACTTGCTGCTTCTGGCCGGTGCCTGCCTGCTGCTCGGGCTGATCACTGGCGAATACGCCTGGACCCTGCTGCTCGGCTTGGCCGGCTACCTCGGCTGGCACCTGCAACAACTGCTGCGTCTGCACAAGTGGTTGCGCACCCGCCAGGGTGACGAAGCGCCGCCCGATGGTTACGGCCTGTGGGGCGAAGTGTTCGACAGCATCTATCACCTGCAACGCCGCGATCAAAAAGTCCGTGGCCGCCTGCAGGCCGTGATCGACCGTGTGCAGGAATCCACCGCCGCGCTGAAAGATGCGGTGATCATGCTCGACCGCGACGGCAACCTGGAGTGGTGGAACATCGCCGCGGAAAAACTCCTGGGCCTGAAAACTCCGCAGGACAGCGGCCAGCAGATCACCAATCTGGTGCGCGACCCGCGCTTTATCGAATATTTCGAAAACCACAATTACAACGAGCCACTGGAGCTGCCTTCACCGGTCAGCGACCGCCTGCGCCTGCAGTTTCATATCACCCAATACGGCAACCGCGAACACCTGATGCTGGTGCGCGACATCACCCGCCTGTATCAGCTGGAGCAGATGCGCAAGGACTTCGTCGCCAATGTCTCCCACGAACTGCGCACGCCGTTGACAGTGATCGCCGGCTACCTGGAAACCCTGCTGGATAACGTAGAGGATGTTAATCCGCGCTGGCTGCGTGCCTTGCAGCAGATGCAGCAGCAAGGTGGACGCATGCAGAACCTGCTGAATGACCTGCTGTTGCTGGCCAAGCTGGAAGCCACCGACTATCCCTCGGACAACCAGCCAGTGGCCGTTGACCTGCTGCTGCTGAGCATCAAGAACGATGCCCAGGCGCTCTCTGGCGAACGTCACCACCGCATTAGCCTGGACGCCGACCCGCACCTCAAACTCAAGGGTAGCGAAACAGAGCTGCGTAGCGCCTTCTCCAACCTGGTGTTCAATGCGGTGAAATACACCCCGGACGAAGGTGATATCCACATCCGCTGGTGGGGTGATGAACAGGGGGCGCACTTGGCCGTGCGGGACAGCGGCCTGGGCATTGAAGCCCGGCACCTGCCGCGCCTGACCGAGCGTTTCTACCGGGTGGACTCCAGCCGCGCCAGCAACACCGGCGGCACCGGCCTGGGCTTGGCCATCGTCAAGCATGTACTCCTGCGGCACCGCGCACGGCTGGATATCGTCAGCAACCTCGGCAAGGGCAGCACCTTCACCTGCCACTTCCCCACCCTGCAGGTAGTACGGCGCGGCCAGTAGCCGCGGCGTACTTGCAAAGCCGGCTCTCTGCCCCCACCCTTTAGCGGTCATTCACTACCCGAACCCCCTATGGACCCCTCCACGAGTTACGTCGCCAGCACCTATTTCGCCGATTTCGGCCTCGTCCTCTTCGCCCTGTTTCTAGTGCTACTCAATGGCTTTTTCGTTGCCGCCGAGTTTGCCATTGTTCGCCTGCGCGCCACCAAGGTCGATGCCTTGGCTGAAGCCCACGGCTGGCGCGGGCATATCCTGCGCACCGTGCACAACCAGATGGACGCCTACCTCTCAGCCTGCCAACTGGGTATCACCCTGGCTTCGCTGGGCCTCGGCTGGGTCGGCGAACCGGCCTTTGCCCACCTGCTCGAACCGCTGCTCGCCGCCATAGGTATCGAGTCGCCCAAACTGGTGCACGGCATCGCCTTCTTTACCGCCTTCGCGATCATTTCCTACCTGCATATCGTGGTCGGCGAGCTGGCCCCCAAGTCCTGGGCGATTCGCAAACCGGAGCTGCTGTCGCTGTGGACGGCCGTGCCGCTGTATCTGTTCTACTGGGCCATGTACCCGGCGATCTTCCTGCTCAACGCCAGTGCCAACGCCATTCTGCGCATTGCCGGCCAGGGCGAGCCGGGGCCGCACCATGAACATCATTACAGCCGCGATGAACTCAAGCTGATCCTCCACTCCAGCCGCGCCAGTGACCCCAGTGATCAGGACATGCGCGTGCTGGCCTCGGCCGTAGAGCTGGGCGAGCTGGAAGTCGTGGACTGGGCCAACTCCCGCGAGGACCTGGTCTACCTACCGCTGAACGCCGCCCTGGATGAAGTCTTCAGCGTGTTTCGCCGGCACAAGTACAGTCGCTACCCGGTCTACGACGACACCAGCGGCGAGTACGTCGGCGTGCTGCATATCAAGGATTTACTGCTTCACCTGTCGCTCTTGGAAATGCTGCCCTCGGCGCTGAAGCTGGCCGACCTGATGCACCCGGTCGAACGGGTCGGCCGGCATATGCCGCTGTCCAGCCTGCTGGAACAATTCCGTATGGGCGGCTCGCACTTTGCCCTGGTCGAAGAGGCCGACGGCAAAGTGATCGGCTACCTGACCATGGAAGACGTGCTGGAAGCGCTGGTCGGCGATATTCAGGACGAACACCGCAAGGCCGAACGCGGCATCCTCGCCTACCAGCCGGGCAAGCTGCTGGTGCGCGGCGACACGCCGCTGGCCAAGGTCGAACGCCTGCTCGGGGTCGATCTTGATCACGTCGAAGCGGAAACCCTTGCCGGGCTGATCTACGACACCCTCAAGCGCATGCCCGAGGAAGAGGAAGTGCTGGACGTCGACGGCCTGCGGATCATCGTGAAGAAGATGAAAGGCCCGAAGATCGTGCTGGCCAAGGTGCTGAAGCTGGATTGAGGCACCGACGCAGCTGGTGGGTAGCGCTGCGCTTAACCCGCCTTACGCCCGCCCGGCTTCGCCCCTACCTATTCCCCACCCACTGCAAAGTTGGGCAGGCTGTTGACCGGCTGGGCGAAATTGAAGGGAATCGATTCAAGCGCCAGGCCGACATTGCGCTGCACCACGAAGTGCAGGTGCGGGCCGGTGCTGTTGCCGGTATTGCCGGAGCGCGCGAGCATGCTGCCAGCGTTGATGCGAGTGCCTTCCCTGACTGCAACCGAGCCCTTCATCAGGTGCAGATAAACGCCCATGGTGCCGTCGTCGTGCAAGACGCGCACATAGTTGCCGGACGGGTTGTTGCCGCGACCGCTTTGCTGATTCTCGGTTTTCACCACGATACCACCGCGCGCCGCAACGATTGGCGTGCCTTCGGGCATGGCGATATCCATGGCGTAGCGGCCTTTCGGAGTGAAGTGACTGTACTTGCCGTTGGCGCCCTGCGTCAGGCGGAACGGGCCACCACGCCACGGCAGCGGGTAGCTCTTCTGCGTCGGCAGCAAGCGCGGATCACCCATGGCGTAGCGCAACTTGGGGGTGTAGCGCATGGGCTTGCTGGCATCACGTGGGGCCAGGGTAGCGAGGCGGATATTGCTACGCGGCGGCAGCACCCAGCTGATCGGCTTGTTCGGCACACCGGTGACATTGTCAGTGGCCTCCAGGCGCAGCTCAATCTGCACGGGGGCAAACAGGTCGTTACGCACCAATAGGGTTTCACCGGCTTCGTGCTTTTTGGTTTCCAGCTTTACCTGGTTATCCAGGCGCTCGACCATGCGGTCGCGAAACACGAACACCTGCGCACCGGGCGCGGCCTGGTCGGTATAGGTGACCACACCATTAGCATCGGTGTACTTATAAATAGTCAACGCCGCTGCCTGGCCGGCAAGGGTCAACAAACTGCAGAGAAGTATCAGACGCCCTAGCATAACGACTCGGATCTTATGGTTTGTCTGTCCGGATCGTTGAGATTAGCAGCGCTACCGCCTGCGCGCGAGGTAACGAGGGCCAGGCTGTGAACCGGCTCACCGCCATCGGTCGGTATGGCTTGCCAGATTCCCACCTTTTATTGCATCAGGGCTGCAGCGACATACAACAGATAAAAATGACATGGAGTGATGATCAAGCTGACTTCGGCGGTGCGTCTGCCACCGCTCGTCAGGCTCCGTCGCTAAGCGCCTCAACCTAATCTGTGCACTCAAGCCAACCTATGCGCCGGGGCTGAAATGCTTCTGCGCCGTACCCCGGGCGATCAGCCGGGAGATGTAGTCGAGCTTCTGCGGGTCGCGGTCAACAAATCTGAAGGTCAGTTGCAGCCACTCGCTGTCCGGTTTTGGCTCGAAGGCCGCAACGGCATGCAAGTAGCCATTAAGCCGTGCGGTTTCCGCCGCCTCGCCCTGTTCCAGATCGAGCACCGCGCTTTCCAGCACCTGCGGCAATACCTCCGTGCGTTTGACCACCAGCAGCGCTTCCTTGAGGCTCAGCGCTTTGATCACGCAAGACATGGTGGCACCGCCAGGCAAACGTAACTGGCCCTGGCCACGGCCGCTAGGCGCGCTGGCGGCAGGTGCTTTGGCGGCAGGTTTGCCAGCAAAGGCAGCAGCGGCTTGCACTGCCGGCCCTGCTGCGGGTTTGACCACATCGGCTTTGCCGCCGGTCAGGGCAGACAGCGAGTCATTGGCGAACGCGCCGCTGCTAAGCATTTTCGGCGGAGCACTGGACATCAGGGTCTGCAATTTGCCGGCACGGCTGAGGGCCTTCTTCACCTTGGTGGTCAGTTGCTCATTGGAGAATGGCTTGCCGATAAAGTCGGAAACGCCGGCCTGGATCGCCTGTACTACGTTTTCCTTGTCACCGCGACTGGTGACCATGATGAAGGGGACGATCTTCAGGCTGTCCTGCTCGCGGCACCAGGTGAGCAGCTCCAGGCCAGACATTTCCGGCATTTCCCAATCACAAAGAATCAGGTCAACCGGCTGGCGAGTCAGCATTTGCTGGGCTTTGCGCCCATTTACCGCTTCCTCGATCTGGATGCCTGGGAAGTGGTCGCGCAAACCCTTTTTTACCAAATCGCGGATAAAGGTTGCGTCGTCCACCACCAGCACACTGACTTTGCTCATCGGCCACTCCCGTTGTCATGGCCTTAAGCATAGTCACGGCTACTGGCCAAAGGCCAACCGAAATACCGCCTATATCAAGATCCGGGTATTTTTCTGCGCGGGCAGCGCCTCGGCACCGCCCGTGCAAAACGGTTCAGTTGCCTTTGTTGATGCCCTGCACTTCTTCCTGCATGCGGGTTAGACCGATGTGCTTCACATCGGTACCGCGCACCAGATAGATCACCAGTTCGGCGATATTGCGTGCGTGGTCGCCGATGCGCTCCAGGGAACGCAGGGCCCAGATGATGTTGAGCACGCGCGAGATCGAGCGTGGATCTTCCATCATAAAGGTCACCAGCTCACGCAGCGCGGTCTTGTATTCGCGGTCGACGGTCTTGTCGTACTGCGCCACCGACAACGCCAGGTCGGCATCGAAGCGAGCGAAGGCGTCCAGCGCCTCCTGCACCATCTTGCGCACCTGATCACCGATATGCCGCACTTCCACGTAGCCACGCGGCGCCTCGCCTTCCTCACACAGCAGGATGGCGCGCTTGGCGATCTTGGTGGCCTCGTCGCCGATGCGCTCAAGATCGATGACGGACTTGGAGATGCTGATGATCAAGCGCAGGTCAGACGCGGCCGGCTGGCGACGGGCAAGAATGCGTACGCACTCTTCGTCAATATTGCGCTCCATCTGATTGATCTGGTCATCGATCTCGCGCACCTGCTGAGCCAAGCCGGAGTCGGCATCGATCAACGCGGTAACCGCGTCGTTGACCTGCTTCTCAACCAGGCCACCCATGGCCAGCAAGTGGCTGCGCACCTCCTCCAGCTCGGCGTTGAATTGCTGGGAGATATGCTGAGTAAGGTTTTCTTTGTTGATCATGTGCAAACCCTTGAATTAACCGAAACGTCTCTGCATAGGATGGGCTTTGCCAGAGCGTGCCCGGCAAGGCGGCGAAGCGCAGACAGTACGATTTTGTACGGCAAGCTTCGCCAACGCCGCCCGGCGCGTTCTGGCATGGCCATCAGCCGTAGCGGCCGGTGATGTAGTCTTCTGTCTGTTTCTTCGCCGGGTTGGTGAACAGTGTGTCGGTGTCACCAAACTCGATCAGCTTGCCCATGTACATAAACGCTGTGTAATCCGACACACGCGCTGCCTGTTGCATGTTGTGGGTCACGATGACGATGGTGTACTTGGATTTCAGTTCGTAGATCAGCTCTTCAACTTTGAGCGTGGAAATCGGGTCAAGTGCCGAGCAAGGTTCGTCGAGCAACAGCACTTCCGGCTGGACCGCCACCGTACGGGCAATGATCAGGCGCTGCTGCTGACCGCCGGACAGGCCGAGTGCCGAGTCATGCAGGCGATCTTTCACTTCATCCCACAGCGCCGCGCTTTTCAGCGCCCATTCCACGGCTTCATCAAGCACGCGCTTCTGGTTGATGCCCTGGATGCGCAGACCATAGACCACGTTCTCATAGATGCTTTTGGGGAACGGGTTGGGCTTCTGGAATACCATGCCAACCCGGCGACGCAGCTCGGCAACGTCTTCACCCTTGCGGTAGATGTTCTTGCCGTCGAGGTTGATCTCACCTTCCACACGGCAGCCGTCGACCAGATCGTTCATCCGGTTGAAGGTGCGCAGCAGAGTGGATTTACCGCAACCGGACGGACCGATAAACGCGGTAACGCGCTGCTTGGGGATGGTCATTTGCACGTCGAACAACGCCTGCTTGTCGCCGTAATACAAATTCAGCCCGGGCACAGCGATAGCCACCTGCTCGTTGGCCATGCTCAAGCCCTGACGTTCGCGGCCTAACGCTGTCATGTCGATACCGTGTGTGTGTGCTTCGTGCTGCATGGGATGCTCCCTACGCTAACAATTCATTCAGGCCGCCCCGGCAGATACCGGGGCAACACAATAGATTAATGATCCAGCGCTTTGTATTTTTCGCGCAGGTGGTTACGGATATAAACCGCTGCCATATTCAGCACCACGATCACCAACACCAGCAGCAACGCTGTGGCGTATACCAGCGGCCTCGCGGCCTCGACGTTGGGGCTCTGGAAGCCGACGTCATAGATGTGGAAGCCCAGGTGCATGATCTTCTGATCGAGGTGCAGGTACGGGTAGTTGCCATCGAGCGGCAAGCTCGGGGCCAGCTTGACCACGCCCACCAGCATCAGCGGCGCCACTTCGCCAGCGGCGCGGGCCACGGCGAGGATCAGACCAGTCATCATCGCCGGACTGGCCATTGGCAACACCACGCGCCATAGCGTTTCTACCTTGGTTGCGCCGAGGGCCAGGGAGCCTTCACGCACGGCCCGTGGAATCCGTGCCAGACCTTCTTCGGTGGCGACGATGACCACCGGCAGGGTGAGGATCGCCAGGGTCAGCGAGGCCCAGAGCAGACCCGGCGTACCGAAGGTCGGCGCTGGCGCGGCTTCCGGGAAGAACATGCGATCCAGCGAGCCACCCAGCACGTAGACGAAGAAGCCCAGGCCAAACACGCCGTAAACGATGGCAGGCACACCTGCCAGGTTGTTCACCGCAATACGGATCACCCGGGTCAGCGGGCCCTGCTTGGCGTACTCACGCAGGTAAATGGCCGCCACCACGCCGAATGGGGTGACGATCACGGCCATGATCAGGGTCATCATCACGGTGCCGAAAATCGCCGGGAAGATGCCACCCTCGGTGTTGGCTTCACGCGGGTCGTCGCTGACGAACTCCCACAGCTTGGCGAAGTAGAAGCCCAGCTTGTCGAGCGTATCCATGGCGTTGGGCTGGAAGGCCCGTACCACCTTACCCAGGCTGATGGTCACTTCGCGGCCATCAACTGTCTTGAGCGTGACACTGTCGCGGTTGAACGCCTGGTTGAGGGCGATCAGCTCGGTTTCCAGCACCTTGTACTCGGCATCCCACTGCGCGCGCTCGGCATCCAGCTCAGCCTGGGCGACGTCGTCCAGCTTGCCCTGCAGCTCCAGTTTGCGGGTTTGCAGGCGAATGCGCTCGAGACCGGCGTTGATCCGGCCGATGTCTTTCTTCTCCAGGCGCACCAAATTCTTATGCAGCTGCTCCACGCGCTCAATGCGTTCCTGCACCGCAGGCCAGCTGGCATCGCCTTCTGCAACCAGTTCGCCAGCTTCCTTGACGTTGACCAGGTAACCGTAGAAGTTGCCCCACTCGCGGCGCTCCAGCGCCGTGAGATTTTCTGGCGTGCGCAGGTTGCTCAGCCACTCACCGACCACCCAGGTGAAGTCCGCGCCATACACATCGCGATTACCCACCTTGAACAGTTCGCGGGTCATAAATTCGCCGCCTTCGGCCTGCACCGGCAAGCCGGAAGCGGCCAGACGCGCACGCGGCACTTCTTCGATCTGGGTGACCTCACCGGCCATCACACGGGCTTCCTGACCAGGGATCTGGTAGTCGGCCTCAACGATATCTGCCGGCCAGAAGTGGCCGAGGCCGCGCACGGCAATCACCATCATCAGACCCAGGGTCATGATCACCGCGATCGACACCGCGCCGGCATTCATCCAGATCCACGGCGTACCGCTCTTGAACCAGGTTTTCAGGTTGTTCTGTTTCACGGACATATACCTTCCCAGACCTTAGAGCGAGGCGTACTTGACGCGCAGACGCTGGCGCACCAGCTCTGCCAGGGTGTTCATGACAAAGGTGAAGCCGAGTAGCACCAGCGCCGAGAGGAACAGCACGCGGTAGTGGGTACCACCCACTTCCGATTCGGGCATTTCCACCGCCACGTTGGCGGCTAAGGTGCGCAGACCTTCGAAGATGTTCATGTCCATGATCGCGGTGTTGCCGGTGGCCATCAGCACGATCATGGTTTCGCCCACGGCACGGCCCATGCCGATCATCACCGCCGAGAAGATGCCTGGGCTGGCGGTGAGGATCACCACACGCGTCAGGGTCTGCCACGGCGTAGCACCAAGGGCCAGGGAGCCAAACGTCAGGCTCTTCGGCACGCTGAACACGGCGTCTTCGGCAATCGAATAGATGGTCGGGATGACCGCGAAGCCCATGGCCAGGCCGACCACCAGGGCGTTGCGCTGGTCAAATGGAATCCCTAAGTCATTGCTCAGCCACATGCGCATATTGCCGTCGAACAGCCAGTTCTCCACATGGCCACTCATGGCCAACGACACATAGCCAACCAGCAGAATCACCGGGATCAGCATCGCCGACTCCCAGCCATCCGGCACGCTCAGGCGGATCGATTCCGGCAGGCGGCTCCACAAGTAGCCGGCCAGCAGAATGCCGATCGGGGTAAAGATCAGCAGGCTGAAGATACCCGGCAGGTGACCTTCCACATAGGGCGCGAGGAACAGGCCGGCGAAGAAGCCGAGGATCACCGTCGGCAGCGCTTCCATCAGTTCGATCACCGGCTTGACCTTGCGGCGCAGCGCCGGGGCCATGAAATAGGCGGTATAGAGCGCGGCAGCAATGGCCAGCGGCGCGGCCAGGAGCATGGCGTAGAACGCAGCTTTCAGGGTACCGAAGGCCAACGGCGCAAGGCTCAGCTTGGGTTCGTTGTCGGTGCTGGCCGAGGTGGACTGCCAGACATGGCCCGGTGCGTCGTAGTTCTCGTACCAGACCTTGCCCCACAGCGAACTCCAGGAGATTTCCGGATGCGGGTTGTCGATGATCAAACGCTGCAGCTGGCCATCGCTCTCCACCAGCAGGCGGTTGGCCCGTGGCGAAAGAGCAGCTAGCGCTTGACCGTCGGCTACTGGTTCGACCAGCAGGGTGCGGTGCGCAGTGCTGTGGAAGATACCCAGATTGCCTTTGGCGTCCAGGGCGTAGAAGCCTTTGCGGCGTTCTTCCGGGAGAATCTGCACGATCGGACTGTCAGCCAGCTGGAAGCTACGGATCGACTTCAGCACGGCCTTGCCGTCCGCTTCGCGCACCATAAACCACTGGGCGATACCGCCGCTGCTGTTGCCGATCATCAGCGAGATACCGCCGAGCAGCGAGGTGGCGTTACTGACTTCCAGCTTGCCGTCTTCCAGCAGCTTGTAACGACCGTTCAGGCTGTTGCTGCGCATGTCGAACACATCGGCGGTAGCGCGGCCGTTGACCACATACAGCCACAGGTGACGTGGATCGATGATCAGCGCCTTGATCGGCTCGGCGATCTGCGGCAAAGCGACGCGCTCTTCGCTGAGCGTCACCTCACCAGTCATCAAGTTTTCTTCGCGGCCCAGGCTAAGCACGTGCAGCTCGGTGCCGGTGGAGCCGGCCAGCATCAGCGTGCCGCTATTCAAGCTGACGCCCATGTGATCGAGCTCGCGACCCTGAGGGTCGAGTTCGATCGGCGCTTCACCGAACGGATACTCAATGCTCGGCGTGATGGTTTGCACATCATTCGGGTAGCTGAGCTTGTAGACGTGCTGGAACACCAGCACCTGGCCGTTGGACAGGCCGAGGGCTACGCGGTTGCTGCCGGGCTGATCCTGGCCGACCGAAGCAATCCGCACCTCCGCCGGGATCGGCAGCTGCACACTGCTCAGCGGCTGCATCTTCTTCGCATCGAAGAACTGCACCTTGCCGCTCTGGTCCAGGCGCATGGCCATTTGATTCTGTTCTTCCAGAGTCAGCAGCAGTGGCGCGGCAGCCTCACTCAACCACGCAACCTGCACCGGCTTGCGAGTGTCCAGACTGGCACCCTGGAACATCGGCAGCACCACGTAGGCCAAGTAGAAGAAGATCAGGGTGATGGCGCCGAGTACGGCCATACCACCGATGGATACCGCCCAGCGGGCGAAACGATCTTTCAGCGCGCGGATACGCCGCTTGCGCTGCAGGGCCGGAGTGTTGAAGTCCAGCCCGAGAGATTTGGAGGTGGCGGTCATGGTTTCACTAGCCAAGTCATTCATAGGTAAGAGCGTCTCTGCGCAGCCATGAGCGCGCCATAGTGATTTCTGTCGCTATACGAGGCGCTAACTCTAGCCGCCCTATGTGACAGAAAAGTTACAGCGCTTTGACAAAGCAACGCCCGCCTCTCGTGAACGAAGGCGGGCGTGCGACTTACTGAGGCGTCCTTGCCTATACCGGGATTACTCCAGGCCCAGCTCCTTCAGGGTTTTCGCAGCCACTTTGCTCGGCAGCGGGATGTATCCGTCTTTCACCACTACTTCCTGGCCTTGCTTGGACAGCACCAGCTTGACGAACTCGGCGTCCAGCGGGCTCAGCGGCTTGTTCGGTGCCTTATTGACGTATACGTAGAAGAAGCGAGCCAGCGGGAACTTGCCAGCCAGGGCGTTTTCTTCGTTGGCGTCAAAAGCTTCGCCGCCCTTCTTCGACAGAGGAACAGTCTTCACGCTGGAAGTCTTGTAGCCGATGCCCGAGTAACCGATGGCGTTGATGGTGCTGGAGATCGACTGCACCACGGAAGCCGAACCCGGCTGCTCGTTGACGTTAGCCTTGTAATCGCCTTTGCACAGAGCTTCTTCTTTGAAGTAACCGTAAGTGCCGGATACCGAGTTACGACCGAACAGCTGGATCGGCTTGGCAGCCCACTCGCCGGTCATGCCCAGGTCACCCCAGGTTTTAATATCGGTAGCGCCACCGCACAGGCGGGTGCTGGAGAAGATCGCGTCAACCTGAGCCATGTCGAGGCTCTTGATTGGGTTGTCTTTGTGTACGAATACCGCCAGGGCGTCGATGGCCACCGGCACGGCAGTCGGCTTGTAGCCGTATTTCTCTTCGAACGCCTGGATCTCAGCATCCTTCATCGCACGGCTCATCGGGCCCATGCTGGCGGTGCCTTCAGTCAGAGCGGGTGGCGCAGTGGAAGAGCCGGCGGCCTGGATCTGGATGTTGACGTTCGGGTATTCCTTTTTGAACTCTTCAGCCCACAGGGTCATCAGGTTGGCCAGGGAGTCGGAACCGACGCTGGACAGGTTGCCCGATACGCCGGAGGTCTTGGTGTAGCTCGGCAGAGCCGGATCGACAGCAGCAACCGCAGTGGCCGTAGCCACGCCAGCGGCGACAAAAGTCATGGCCGCCATCAAACGCTTAAGTTTCATGCCTTACTCCTAGCAGACTAGTGTTGGATTGAACGGGGCCAAGTATCTGTAGGCCGCATGACGACTGTATGTAAGCAATGTGACAGTTAGATGAACGCTGTCGAAGTTTTGCCGCAGTCGATAAATAGCTGAGCAGAACCCGTCGGCCAAGTGCCATGGTCGCCCTGCGACTGCCGAGTCGCTATACTCGCTGCGCCCGCACTCCCGCGGGCCTGCTGGGCCAACCCGCGATAGCCGCAGAGCCTGACTCGCCGCCACCGCCAAGCCCCGCACCGCGCCAATAACAACAACCGCGCCGCGAGCCTATCCGATGCACGATTTCGAACAGGAAGACCCCATTCCGCAAGGCGACCTGGCTTTGCAGATCACCGCGCTGCCGCGTGAAACCAACGGTTTTGGCGATATCTACGGCGGCTGGCTGGTATCACAGATGGACCTGGCCGGCACGGCCATGGCTAGCAAGGTAGCCGGCGGGCGCGTAGCCACCGTGGCCATTGATCGCATGGCGTTTCTGGTGCCGGTAGCGGTTGGCGCGCAACTGTCCTTCTATACGCAAACCGTGGAAGTGGGCCGTAGCTCGATCCAGATGCTGGTCGAAGTGTGGAGCGACGATCCGCTGTCCAGCGAATGGCGCAAGGTCACCGAAGCGGTATTCGTCTTCGTCGCCATCGACGGCAGCGGCCGTACGCGCTCGGTACCGGCGCGCCGTTAACGGCAACACTGCCGAAACGAAAACGCCGGCTATTAGCCGGCGTTTTGCTGTGCGCTACGAAGTAATCAGCCGCGAATGTTGTAGATGTCCTTTTCGTTCAGCTCGGCGTATTCGTACAGACGCTGCAGATAAGCCTTCTGCTGAGCCCACACCTTGCTTGCCACCGGATCGGCTGCAGCGCTGGTGTCGACCACCTCGGCCGCCACTTCCTTGAGCTTGGCCAGCACTTCGTCCGGCAGACGGCGTACTTCCACGCCCTCACCCTTGAGCTGCTCCAGGGCTTCCATGTTCTTCGCGTTGTAGTCGTCGAGCATGTCGCCGTTCACATCGCGAGCGGCGGCGCGGACGATGGCTTGCAGGTCGGCTGGCAGGGTTTCCCACGCCTTGATGTTGATATCCAGCTCGAAGGTTACGTTCGGCTCTTGCCAGCCCGGGGTGTAGTAGTACTTGGCGGCTTTGTGCAGGCCCAGGGCCTGGTCGTTGTATGGGCCGATCCACTCGGTGGCGTCGATGGCGCCGGTCTGCAGCGCGGTGAAGATTTCACCGGCCGGCATGTTGACCACAGTGCCACCCATTTTGGTCAGCACTTCGCCGCCCAGGCCTGGGGTGCGCATCTTCAGGCCTTGGAAGTCCTCAACCGAGTTGATTTCCTTGTTGAACCAGCCGGCAGTCTGCACGCCAGTGGAGCCACAGGCCATCGGCAGCACGCCGAACGGCTTGTAGACCTCTTCCCAGAGCTCGATACCGCCACCGCGGTGCAGCCAGGCGTTCATTTCCTGGGCATTGGGACCGAACGGCGAAGCACAGAAGAACTGCGCGGCCGGCACTTTGCCTTTCCAGTAGTACGGAGCACCGTGGCCCATTTCCGCGGTGCCGCGACTGACGGCATCGAATACTTCCAGCGCAGGCACCAGCTCGCCGGCGGCGTAGACCTTGACCTTCAAGCGGCCATTGCTCATTTCATCAACCAGCTTGGCGAAGCGCTCGGCACCGACGCCTACGCCGGGGAAGTTCTTCGGCCA
This sequence comes from Pseudomonas sp. EA_35y_Pfl2_R111, assembly GCF_963970955.1. NCBI lineage: Bacteria > Pseudomonadati > Pseudomonadota > Gammaproteobacteria > Pseudomonadales > Pseudomonadaceae > Pseudomonas > Pseudomonas sp. EA_35y_Pfl2_R111. The sequence goes on from NZ_CAXAOM010000001.1 coordinate 1,789,739, forward strand.
GGAGGTAACCATTTTCCAGTTGAAGGTTTGGCTGCTCGCGCCTTCTTGGGGCTTACCAGCGGTTTCAGCCTTGTCTTTGCAGCCGGCCAGGGCCGTGGCTGCCAGGCCTACACCTGCTGCTGCGAGAATTTGACGACGTTTCATGCAAAGCTCCTTTATTGTTGTAGTGGTCTGACCACAGGATCACTGCGGACCCACCGCGCCTGAGTAACATAGGGGTAAGTGACTCTCAAGCCTAGCGGATACGACTAAAGTTGTAGTGCCATTGCCGCATGCGTACGGGCCTGCCTAGAATCGCCGGCCTACCTGCCCACAAAGCCCATAACCATAAGGACTCATAATGTCCGATAAGCCTCCTATCTTGCTCGGCCTTGCTCATCTGATCGATTCATTCAACGCCCGTTTCGGTAAAGCCTGCGCCTGGCTGACCCTGTTTCTGGTGCTTGGCACCGCCATCGTGGTGATCCTGCGTTACGGTTTCGGCATCGGCGCTACCGCCCTGCAGGAAGCCGTGCTGTATGGCCACGCGTTGGTATTTATGGGGGCCGCCGCCTGGGTGTTGCAACGCAACGGCCACGTGCGCGTCGACATCTTCTACCAGAAGTTCAGCGCCAAACGTAAAGCCTTGGTCGACAGCCTCGGCACCCTGTTGTTTCTGCTGCCGGTGTGCCTGTTTCTCGGCTGGGCCAGCTGGGATTACGTCAGCAATTCCTGGGCAACTCTGGAAGGCTCCAGCGAGTCGGGCGGCCTGAAATTCGTCTACCTGCAGAAGAGCATCATCCTGGTACTGGTGGTCAGCCTGGTCTTACAAGGAATCTCCGACTTGATCAAATTCGCCAATATCCTCACCGGCCGCCTGCAAGGCGAGGAGGTGAACCATGGCTGAGTTGATGGCGATTCTGCTGTTTATCAGCATCTGCGCGGCCCTGATGGCCGGCTACCCGGTGGCCTTCACCTTGGGCGGTGTATCGCTGCTATTTGCCGGTATCGGCATTCTTACCGGCACCTTCGATGGCGGCTACCTGAGCGCCCTGCCCAACCGCCTGTTCGGCATCATGAACAACCAGACCATGCTGGCGGTGCCGCTGTTCGTGTTTATGGGGGTGATGCTGGAGAAATCCAGGGTCGCCGAAGACCTGCTGGAGTCCATGTCGCGGCTGTTCGGCACCTTGCGTGGCGGTCTAGCGATTTCGGTGTGCGTGGTCGGCGCGCTGCTCGCCGCATCCACCGGTATCGTTGGCGCCACCGTGGTGACCATGGGCCTGCTGGCCCTGCCGACCATGCTGCGTCGCGGTTATGACCCAGCGATTGCCACCGGCACCCTGGCCGCCACCGGCACTTTGGGGCAGATTATTCCGCCATCCATCGTGCTGGTGCTGCTGGGTGACGTGATGTCTAGCGCCTACCAACAGGCGCAACTGAAGATGGGCATCTTCTCGCCGAAGACCGTCTCGGTCGGTGACCTGTTCGTCGGTGCGCTGATCCCCGGTTTGCTGCTGGTAGGCATGTACATCCTCTACATCATCGGCGTGGCGATCCTGCAACCGAAGAAGCTACCCGCCTTGCCGCAGGAAGAGCTCGGGCCGATTGAATGGGGCAAGCTGATCAACGCCCTGGTGCCACCGCTGCTATTGATCGGCGCGGTACTCGGCTCGATCCTCGCCGGCTACGCCACTCCGACCGAAGCCGCTGCACTCGGCGCCCTGGGCGCCATGCTGCTGGCCTTCTACAAGGGCAAGCTGAACTTCGGCCAGCTGCGCCAAGTGGCCTACGGCACCACCGAAATCAGCGCCATGGTGTTCCTCATCCTGATCGGCGCCTCGCTGTTCTCTCTGGTGTTCCGCGGTTTCGGCGGCGAAGCAATGATCGAGGACATTTTTGCCCAGTTGCCTGGTGGCGTGCTTGGCGCGTTCTTCCTGGTGATGGTGGTGATCTTCCTGCTCGGTTTTATCCTCGACTTTATCGAGATCACCTTTGTGGTGGTGCCGATTGTCGGCCCGGTATTGCTGGCCATGGGGTTGGACCCGGTTTGGCTGGGCGTAATGATCGCGCTCAATCTGCAGACGTCCTTCCTTACCCCACCGTTTGGTTTCGCGCTGTTCTACCTACGCGGCGTCACTCCCGCATCGGTGCCCACCAGCACCATCTATAAAGGTGTGCTGCCGTTTATCCTGATCCAGATTCTGCTGCTGGTGATTGCCTACCAGTTCCCGGGACTGATCACCTGGCTGCCGGAACAGATCTACGGCAAGTAACGCCTGACACCAGCCACAAAACGCCCGTCACTGACGGGCGTTTTGCTTTCTACACACAAGCTGGGCTCCAATAGCTTTTTATTCTTCCTTCCGGGAGCACACCAATGGCCAGAACCCACGTTGAACGCCTTGAGCTGGACGAGCTGACCTGCTGGCGCGCACGCGTTGGTGCACGCGTGCTGCTGATCAGTCAGCAAGGCGCACAGATTCTCAGTTACCAGGAAGATGACCAGCCACCGCTGATCTGGCTCAGCGAGCAAGCCGCCTATAAGCGCGGCCAAAGCGTGCGCGGCGGCGTGCCGGTGTGCTGGCCCTGGTTCGGCGGCCTGCAACGCAACCCACAGGTGGTGCAGGCCATGCACCTGCAGCCAGATACCGCGCCCGCCCATGGTCTGGTGCGCAGCCTCGACTGGCAACTGCAAGGCATCGACAGCCGTGATGACGGCGTCCACCTAGAGTTCGTCTACAACAGCGCCACTCAACCATTGCCCGACTGGCCCCACGCCGCCGAACTGCGTTTATCCATTCGTCTGAATGAGCGCCTGCATATCCAGCTGAGCAGCCGCAACCTGGGCGACACACCGCTGGCGATCAGCCAGGCGCTGCACAGCTACTTTGCCGTCAGCGATATCCATCACGTGGCGGTCGAAGGCCTGCACGGCTGCCGCTATATCGAAACCCTGGAAGATTGGCAGCAACGCCAGCAGAATGGCCCGCTGCAGTTCAGCGGCGAGACCGATCGCATCTACCTCGATACACCGGCACAACTGAGTATCCTCGACCACGCCTGGCAACGGCGCATCCAGCTGCACAGCAGCGGCTCGAATTCGGCCGTGCTGTGGAATCCCTGGGTCGACAAAGCCCAGCGGCTCTCGCAATTCGCCGCCGATGCGTGGCCCGGCATGCTGTGTATCGAGCACGCCAACGTGCTGGATGACATCCGTGTACTGGCGGCAGGCGAACAACATCAGCTCGATTTGACCCTCTGGGCAGACCCCTTAAGCGACTAACCGACCAACGGTTGCTTGTCTCTCATCGTCGAGCCCGATCGGGCTCGGCCGCCGATAAGCCGTCACACGCCAATCCAGCAAAACCCGCACTGCGTCACACTTAATTGCCGCAGTGGCACAACTTTTGTGACGTGCCACTAATTTGCCAGTAAGCCATTTCTTACATATAGAGCGGCATATCCCTACATCAACTTCATGATTAATTTACTTGTGCATTAGTTCTCACATTTTTCAGGAACTATCGTCCCAGTTATTAATCGTCGAATATCGCCCACTGTTACATATTTCACACTTTCACTGGTTGTCCGACACTGTTGATGCGGCTAGGATGCCCACCTCACTAGGACGTGCGCAACTTGTTGCACATTCAAGTGCGCAACTTTTTGCGCACTTGTGGCGGCACAGGATGAACTTCAGAAGCCCCTCCGGTTTCTCGTAAGTTACCCGCAGCGATAATCGAGTCATGGAATGACCTATTCAAACAAACTCACTGCTCATTATTTAGAGCTGGCCAAACTTCCTATTAATGAAGGGAACTTTGCCGGTGATGACGTGCGTTATTCCAGCGAGTATGAAGTACTCGAAAACGAGCTGGGCAAGGCCACGGCGCTGCATGAAACGGCGGCGATTGACTGGCAAAAGGTTCGCGAAAACAGCGAGATATTGCTCAGCGCCCATTCCAAGGATTTACGCGTCGCCTCTTGGCTGATTTGGGGGCTTTACCAGCGCGAATCCTTCCCCGGCCTGCAGGCCGGTTTCAGTTTGCTGCACTACCTGTGCCTCAACCATTGGGCCGAGCTGCACCCACGCAAACCGCGCACCCGCGCCGCCGCTATCAGCTGGTTGATCCCACGCCTGGAACAGGCGCTGGCCGAGCACGTGCCGATTGGCGAACAACTGGCGCTGTTCCGCAGCCTGGCCGAACAACTGCGCGCCCTGGAAGCCTGCCTGGCCGAGCATCTGGGTGAAGACGCGCCGCTGCTGCTGCCGCTGTGCCGTCGCCTGGATGAACTGGTCAAGCGTGCCAGCCAGGGTCAGCCAGAGCCCGGTTCCGTCGGCGCGGCGATTGCCCAGGTCAAGCAGGCCGCCAGCCAGATGCTTACGCCGGGCGCGCCTATCGAAAACGAGAAAGAAGCGCACAAGAGCCTGCGCAGCCTGCAAGACCAGGCCCGACCGCTCTGTGCCTACTGGCTCAAGCAGAAGGCCAGCGACCTACGCGCCCTGCGCCTGGCTCGCACCCTGCTCTGGCTGCCTATCGATGGCCTGCCGGAGCGCAACGCCGAACAGATCACCGCCCTGCGCGGCCTGCCGACGGACAAGCTGACCAGCTATCAGGAGCGCTACCAGAACGGCCAATACGCCGATCTGCTGGTCGATCTGGAAGCCAGCATCGCCCGCGCGCCCTTCTGGCTCGACGGCCAGCACCTGGTCTGGCAATGCCTGCATGAGCTGGATGCCGAACAGGCTATGCGTGAAGTGGAAATTCAGCTGGCGCTGTTTATGCAGCGCATGAGCGGCCTGGAAGAACTGCGCTTTCACGATGGCAGCGCCTTTGCCGATGCGCAGACCCGCGCCTGGCTCAGCTCCCATGTGATGCCGCATGTACAAGCCCCAGTCAGCGAAAACACGCCCGTCGCCACCGACGGCAACGCACTGCCAGCCTGGGATATCGCCCTGCAGGAAACTCTGCCCAAGCTGCGCAAGGACGGCCTGAAATCCGCCGTGCAGCAACTCAAGCTCGGCCTGGCCAAGGCGCGCGGCGGCCGCGAACGCTTCTTCTGGCAGCTGACCCTGGCGCGCCTGTGCTACAGCGCGAAGAAATACGAACTGGCCAAGACCCAACTCGAATCGCTCGACCAGACGCTACAGGCCACCGGCCTCGGCGACTGGGAACCCGATCTCGCCCTGGACGTACTGCGCATGCTGCACAGCTGTTGTGAGCTGTTGCCGCAGAACCACGCGGTGCGTGAAAGCAAGGAAGAGATCTACCGCAGGTTGTGCCACCTCGATCTTGAAGTGGTACTGGACTAGGCCCTCGGGCCATAACCGTAACGGAGAATGACCATGGCCAAAGAAGGCTCGGTAGCCCCCAAGGAACGCATCAACGTCACTTTCAAACCCGCCACCGGCGGTGCTCAGGAAGAGATCGAACTGCCACTGAAACTGATGGTTCTGGGTGACTTCACCCAGCGCGCCGACGATCGCAAGATCGAAGACCGCAAGCCGATCAGCATCGACAAAAACAGCTTCGACGAAGTGCTGGCCAAGCAGGAACTCAACCTAACCTTCGCCGTGCCTAACCGTCTGCAGGACGATGCTGAAGGCGACGACATGGCCGTGCAGCTGCGCATCAACTCGATGAAGGACTTCAACCCAGCCAATGTGGTCGACCAGGTCCCTGAGCTGAAAAAGCTGATGGAACTGCGCGACGCCCTGGTGGCTTTGAAAGGCCCACTGGGCAATGCCCCGGCCTTCCGCAAAGCCATCGAAAGCGTGCTGGCTGACGACGACTCGCGTGACCGCGTACTCGGCGAACTCGGCCTGGCTGCCCAAGGCAAGCTGGACTCCTGATTCAATTAACAAGGAAGCTAATTCATGAGCACTAGTGCAGCAGTAGAAAGCGGTCGCAGCGCCGCCGACCTCGGCATCCTCGATCGCATCATTGCCGAGACCAAACTGACTCCAGACGACGAAGCCTATGACATCGCCAAGCGTGGCGTGTCGGCCTTTATCGAAGAGTTGCTGAAGCCGCAGAACGAAAATGAGCCGGTGAAAAAGGCCATGGTCGACCGCATGATCGCGGAGATCGACGCCAAGCTCAGCCGGCAGATGGACGAAATCCTCCACAACGCTGAATTCCAGGCGCTGGAATCCTCCTGGCGCGGCCTCAAGCTGCTGGTGGATCGCACCAACTTCCGCGAAAACATCAAGCTGGAGATCATCAACGCCTCCAAGCAGGATCTGCTCGATGACTTCGAAGACAGCCCTGAAATCACCCAGTCCGGCCTGTACAAGCACATCTACACCGCCGAATACGGCCAGTTCGGTGGCCAGCCGGTCGGCGCGCTGATCGCCAACTACTTCTTCGACCCGAGCGCTCCGGACGTCAAGACGCTGCAATACGTTGCCAGTGTCGCCAGCATGTCCCACGCGCCGTTTATCGCTGCTGCCGGCCCGAAATTCTTCGGTCTGGAAAGCTTCACCGGCCTGCCGGACCTGAAGGATCTTAAGGATCACTTCGAAGGCCCACAGTTCGCCAAATGGCAGAGCTTCCGCGAACAGGAAGATGCTCGCTACGTCGGCCTCACCGTACCGCGCTTCCTGCTGCGCAACCCGTATGACCCGGAAGACAACCCGGTGAAGACCTTCGTCTACAAAGAGAACGTCGCCAACAGCCACGAGCATTACCTGTGGGGCAACACCGCCTACACCTTCGCTTCCAAGCTGACCGACAGCTTCGCCAAGTTCCGCTGGTGCCCGAACATCATCGGCCCGCAGAGCGGTGGCGCGGTAGAAGACCTGCCGCTGCACCATTTCGAAAGCATGGGCGAGATCGAAACCAAGATCCCGACCGAAGTGCTGGTCTCCGACCGTCGTGAATACGAGCTGGCCGAAGAAGGCTTTATTGCCCTGACCATGCGCAAAGGCAGCGACAACGCCGCGTTCTTCTCCGCCAACTCGGCGCAGAAGCCGAAGTTCTTCGGCATCAGCGAAGAAGGCAAGACCGCTGAACTGAACTACAAGCTCGGCACCCAGTTGCCGTACATGTTCATCATCAACCGTCTGGCCCACTACCTGAAAGTGCTGCAGCGCGAGCAGATCGGCGCCTGGAAAGAGCGCACCGACCTGGAACTGGAACTCAACAAGTGGATCCGCCAGTTTGTCGCCGACCAGGAAAACCCGAGCTCCGAAGTGCGTAGCCGTCGTCCGCTGCGCGCCGCTCAGGTGATCGTCAGTGATGTTGATGGTGAGCCGGGCTGGTACCGCGTTAGCCTCAACGTGCGTCCGCACTTCAAGTACATGGGTGCCGATTTCACCCTGTCGCTCGTCGGCAAGCTGGACAAGGAATAAGCATCCTTATGTCAGGTTACGGAAGCCTATTCGAACGCCTCGGCGGTGAAGCCAGCCAGCGTGCTGGCTGGAGCCGCGAGGTTGCCGCCATGGCGTCGGTGGCTACCCACCTGGCGAAAATGCTCAGCACCCGGGCGGGCAGCGTGCAAACGCTGCCCGACTACGGGTTGCCCGATCTCAACGATATGCGCCTGTCGCTGCACGATTCGCTGCAGCAGGCGCGTATCGCTATCGAACGCTTTATCGAAGCGTACGAACCGCGTTTAAGCGAAGTGCGGGTGATTTCCCTGCCCCGCGACAACAACCCGCTGAGCCTGGCCTTTGCCATCGAAGGCCTGCTGGAAGTGGACGGATTTAAACGCCAAGTCAGTTTCTCCGCGCGCCTGGATGGCAGCGGACAGGTCAAGGTCAATTAAGGAGAGCCCATGTCCGGTAAACCCGCCGCCCGCGTCAGCGACCCCACTGCCTGCCCGATTCCAGGCCACGGCACCAATCCGATTGTCGCCGGCTCCCCCGACGTACTGTTCGACAGCCTGCCCGCGGCGCGCATGGGCGACCCCACCGGCTGCGGCAGCTCACTGGCCAGCGCAGTCATCCCCACCGTGCTGATCAACAACAAGCCAGCCACCGTGCTCGGCACCGTGGGCAACCATGGCAATCCGGTTATCGCGGGTTCGGGGACGGTGCTGATCGGTACCAGTGGCGGCGGCGCTGCCGTCAGCCCCGTTGCAGCCCTGACGATGGCAGCGGTTGCTGCGCCGAAAGCCGCATCCGGCGGTGGCGGTGGCGGTGGCGGTGGCGGTAAATCCTCCGCAGCCGCGGCGAGCACAACCCCGGTAGCTGCCGCGACTGCCAGCCAGGCGAATAACGCCAAGCAGGAGGCCATTGAGCTGGACTACCGCCTCAAGCTCAAGTCGGGCGGCAACCATTTGCTGACCCCACTGGAAATCCCTGACTACGACGAACTCGCTGGCGCGACGACGAAGAACCAGGAAAGCATTGATTTCCTCGTCGACAACCGCAAGCAAGCGGCGGACAGCCTGACCTTGGAAGTCTTCGACGGCAGCACACTTCTCTATTCCGAGTCGGATACCTCTGCATTGCTACCTGCAGGCAAACATCCGTGGCAGTGGGACGGCTACGACATGGCCGGGGTACTGGATACCCAAGTGCTGAAGAGCCCGAACCTCTGTATCCGCCTGACCGCTCATAAAGGCGGTCAGCGCCAGATCGCCGAGCTGCGCCTGGACAACTCGGCGGAAGAAATCGACTGGGTCGACGCCCGCATCGACCGCAACGCCAAGACAGTCGAGATCACCGTTCGGCCGAGTTTTTCCGATGGCGGCGTGTCAGGCAAGGACGCCAAGCTGACGGCGAAAACCTTTACCCAACTCAAGGCCATGGCCAAGGCCGGTATCGAACGCTACTGGTCGCGTAATGGCAGTCGTGCGCCAGGTATAGGCCCAGCAATCCAAACAGCCAAGGGCGCCTACAAAGTGACAGTGGTGGCAGACGTGAACGTCGAGCCAAGCGCCAAGAACTTTCCCTTGATCGAGGCGCTCGATGCCGACTTCGGCCGCTCCACCAGCTTTGCCATGTTCAAGAAGATCTATCACAACCAGGGTTTCTGGAGCGCCGCGAGATACCCGGCGGACTTCGCCGACGGCGATTTTGAGCACACTGCCGCCCATGAAGTGGGTCATCTAATCCTTAACGAATACGGCGACGGCGGGCTGGTCCCGGAATACTCCTGGAGCCACAAGAAAACCTCCACAGTGCTGACCCAATCCCCGCTGGAAAACCACCCAGTGCCGGGCAGCGGGGAAATTGATGTGATGCATTACCACTCCGACTACCCCAGTGGCCCATCTGGATACCAGAATTTCTGGAGCCGCTCCGTTGCCTCGGAACAAGACGTCAAGGGCTTGCTGTGGCTAACGCGGGTGCAGTTCGATGACTAAGCCATTTGCTCTGCTCTGCTTCCTCGTTCTCGGAGGTTGCACCGCGCAATCGAAAACGGTGTTTATTGCCGACTTCGAGAACGCCTGCGCCTACCCGGTAAACATCACCACCCACGAATACTCCAATGCCAAAGAACCTTTCGTACAGGACCAACTCCTGGCGCCGGGTGAAGTCACCGAAGTGCTGTCCTATATCTCCTTCGACGACGAGCTGCAGAACAGTTTCCCGGACACCTATCGCCTCAATATCGCCGCGAATGGCCGCTCCCACTCACTGGACAAGCCACGTTTCCTAGCCCTCCTCGAACGCTCGCACCACGAGCGCCGAGGCAACGCTATATACAACTGGAGAATCAGCGACACGACTCTGTGTCCATGATCAACGCCCACGGATGAGCACCTTGAATGTCTTTTAACCACTACTACCAGAGCGAACTCACCGCCCTGCGCCAACTCGGCAAGCGGTTTGCTGAGCGCAGCCCGGCGTTGGCGCCGTTTCTTGGGCAGAGCGGGCGCGACCCGGATGTCGAGCGGCTGCTGGAAGGTTTCGCCTTTCTTACCGGACGTCTGCGGCAGAAGCTTGATGACGAGCTGCCGGAGCTGACCCATTCGCTGATGCACCTGCTGTGGCCGAACTATATGCGCCCGCTGCCGGCGTTCAGCATGTTGCAGTTCGACCCACTCAAACGCTCGGGCGGTGCCTTGCTGGTGCCACGCCATACACCTGTGGAATCCAAGCCGATCCAGGGCGTGACCTGCCGTTTTCGCACCGCCTTTGCCACCGAGGTGCTACCACTGGCACTGAATGGCCTGGACTACTCGATCAAGGGCGCTGGTGCGATGCTCAGCCTGCGCCTCGGCATGACCGCTGACGGCCACCTTGGCGAACTCAACCTCAAGCAGTTGCGCCTACACCTGGCTGGCGAGCGCTATATCAGCCAGCTGTTGTACCTCAGCCTGTTGCGCCACCTTGGCGGTATACAGCTGGTGCTGCTCGATGCCGCGGGCAAACCACTGCAGGACACCCTCGGCCGTCCATTGGATGCCTTGAGCCTACCCAGCAGCAATGTCCAACCTGTCGGTTTTGCCGAAGATCAGGCGCTGATCCCCTACCCGCTGAATACCTTCCGCGGCTATCGCTACCTGCAGGAATACTTCGCCTTCCAGGACAAGTTCCTGTTTGTCGACCTGCTCGGCCTGGATGCGCTCAAGCGCGTCCCCGAAGACGTGCTCAAACAGGCGCGCGGCATCGAACTGCGTTTTGATATCCACAAGGCCGGCGTGCAACGTATCCGCCCGACCCTGGATAACGTGCGCCTGTACTGCACGCCTGTGGTCAACCTGTTCGCCCACGACGCCATCCCGATTCGTCTGGACGGCAAGCAGGATCAGTACCTGCTGCTGCCATCGGAGCTCGACTCCGAGCATTGCGGCGTGTTCTCGGTGGATCGCGTCACCGGCTGGAAGCCCGGCGGCAAGGGGTATGAAGAGTACGTGCCGTTCGAATCCTTCGAGCACGATGCCAGCTTTGACGTGCCCCTGGCGCGCCCGCACTACAGCGTGCGCCAGCAACCTTCGCTGCTTGGCGATGGCCTGGAAACCTACCTGAGCTTCGGACTGCGCAACCTCGATCAGCATGAAACGCTGTCCATCGAACTGACCTGCACCAACCAGAACCTGCCACGTCAGCTGGGCCTCGGTGATATCTGCATGCCCTGCGAGGACACCCCGGAGTTCCTCACCTTCCGCAATATCAGCGCGGTCACCCCGAGCTACGCGCCGCCGTTGCACCGCGACTTTCTGTGGAAGCTGATCAGCAATATGTCGCTGAACTACCTGTCGCTGGCCAACGTCGAGGCGCTCAAGGTAATTCTCGAAACCTACGACCTGCCGCGCTACTACGACCAGCACGCAGAGAAGGTCAGCAAGCGCCTGCTCGACGGCCTGAAAAGCATCAGCCACCAGCACGTCGACCGCCTGCATCGCGGCCTGCCGGTGCGTGGTGTACGCACGCAATTGACGATCAACCCCGAGGGTTATGTCGGCGAGGGTGACCTGTTCCTCTTCGCCACCGTACTCAATGAATTTTTCGCCCTGTATGCCAGCTTGAACTCGTACCACGAGCTGCGCGTACAGAGCACACAGGGAGAGGTGTACCAATGGACGCCGCGCATGGGGCTACAGCCCCTGCTATGAGACCCTGCGCAAAGGCATGCGAGCTAGAGCTAGGCAAGGCGCAGTCGGGCGAAGAAGCGCAGTTTACGAGGTGTAAATGAGCATTCTGAGTCCGACTGCAACGCCGCCTGGCCGACGCGCAGCAGACTTTGAGCCGGGTCTCACCCGGCTTAGCCAGGGCATCCGCGAGTACAGCCTGTTTCAGGGTGTGCAGCTGGTGCTGGAACGCTTGCACGCTGCTCATCCTGACCTGGATGAAGAAGCGCTGTATCAGCGACTGGAACTGCAGGCCAACCCGAGCATGGGGTTCCCCGGTAGCGATATCGATCGCGTGCAGTTCTTTGAAGAGCACGGCGAACTGCGCGCACGCATGCGCATCAACTTGGTCAGCCTGTTTGGCGCCGGCTCACCACTGCCAGCGTTCTACGGTGAGCAAGCGCTGGGCGACAGTGAAGATGGCAACCCGACCCGCGACTTCCTCGACCTGTTCAACAACCGCCTACAGCGCCTGTTGCTACCAACCTGGCAGAAGTACCGCTACCACTCGCGGTTCCAGAGCGGTGCGGTCGATGCGTTCTCCGCCCAGCTGTTTGCTCTGATCGGCCTGGGCGGCGAAACCATTCGCCAGGCTAAAGAGTTGAACTGGAAACGCCTGCTGCCCTACCTCGGTTTGCTCAGCCTGCGCGCTCACTCGGCGGCACTGATCGAGTCAGTGCTGCGCTACTACTTCAAGCACGCCGACCTGCATATCGAGCAGTGTCTGGAGCGCCAGGTGGAAATCCTCGGCGAGCAGCGCAACCGCCTGGGTCTGGCCAATAGCCAACTCGGCGAGAGCCTGGTGCTCGGCGAATTCGTGCGGGATCGCGGCGGCAAGTTCCGCATCCATGTACGCCAGCTGAACTGGGACCGCTTCCATGAATTTCTGCCCATCGGCAGCGGCTACCAACCGCTCTGTGCGCTGGTGCGCTTCACCCTGCGCGACCCGCTGGATTACGACATACGCCTGGAACTGCGCCAGGACGAAATACGCGAATTGCGCCTCGGCGCGGACAACCCCTGCCTGCTGGGCTGGACCACCTGGCTGGGGCGTGAAAACGCCGACGGCGTGGTCACCCTCGGCAGCAAAGCTCATTAAGGATTGATGAAATGATCAACGTCGATTTACAGCAACTGGTGCAAGCCCTCGACGCTGCCAGCAAACATGACCTGGAATGCGCCGCCGAACGTTGCGTAGTCCGTGGCGGCAGCAAGATTCTGGTGGAAGACCTGCTCCTCGGCCTGCTTGAGCGCCCGGAAGGCTTGCTGCCGCGCGCCCTGCAGGATGCCGAAGTGGACGCCGGCGAGCTGGCCCGCGCCCTGCAACCGCGTGGCGAACACAGCGAATCGCGCAACCCGGTGTTTGCCACCGAACTGGTGCAATGGCTGCAGGACGCCCTGCTGGTTGCCAGCCTGGAACTCGGCCAGAGCCAGGTCGATGAAGCCGCGCTGATCCTCGCCCTGCTGCGCAATCCGATGCGCTACGCCGGCAGCCACTACCAACCATTGCTGGCCAAGCTGAATGCCGAACGCCTGCGCGAATTCGCCATGGCTCAGCAGCCGCAAACCGCCGCAGGTAAACCCGCAACCGGTGGCGAATCGAACCTCTCGCGCTTTACCCACAACTTCACCCAGCAGGCGCGTGACGGCAAGCTCGACCCGGTGCTGTGCCGCGACGGCGCAATTCGCCAGATGATCGACATCCTCGCCCGCCGCCGCAAAAGCAACCCGATCGTGGTCGGCGAAGCCGGTGTCGGCAAAACCGCCATCGTCGAAGGCCTGGCCCTGCGTATTGCCGCTGGTGAAGTGCCGGCCGCGCTCAAGGGGGTCGAACTGCTGTGCCTGGACCTCGGCCTGCTGCAAGCCGGCGCCAGCGTCAAAGGCGAGTTCGAACGCCGCCTGCAGGGCGTGATCGATGAAGTCAAAGGCTCGCCCAAGCCGATCATCCTGTTTATCGATGAAGCCCACACCCTGATCGGTGCCGGCGGCCAGGCCGGCAGCGGCGACGCGGCCAACCTGCTCAAGCCCGCCCTGGCACGTGGCGAGCTGCGCACCATCGCCGCCACCACCTGGAGCGAATACAAGAAGTACTTCGAGAAGGACCCGGCCCTGGCCCGCCGCTTCCAGCTGGTGCAGCTGCATGAGCCGACAGTCGATGAAGCCGTGACCATCCTCCGGGGCCTGGCGCCTGTCTACGAGAAAAGCCACGGCATCTACCTGCGTGACGACGCCGTGGTCGCCGCCGCCGAGCTGTCCGCGCGCTATCTGGCCGGCCGGCAACTGCCGGACAAAGCCGTTGATGTACTCGACACCGCCTGCGCCCGTGTGCGCATCAGCCTGGCCGCCGCCCCGGAAGCGCTGGAGCGCTTGCGCGGCGAAATCGCCGAAGGTGAACGGCAGAGCGAGGCCATGGGCCGCGATATGCAAGCCGGCCTGCAGATCGACAGCGAAATCCTCGAACAGCTCGAAGCACGCCTGGGCCAGGCGCGCGCCGAGCTGGAGCAGATCGAAACCCGTTGGGCGGTGCAGCGTGAACTGGCCGAGCGCCTGCTGGAATTGCGCAAGCAATGCGCCAGCCTGCGCCACAACCCTAGCGACACCGAAGCCAAAGCTGAAGACAGTGACGGCCAGGCGGTGCAGCTGGAGCAACTGGAAGACGAACTGCGCGCCGTGCAAGCCGAGCTGGCTAGCGCCCAGGTGAATGAGCGCCTGGTCAGTTTCGAGGTCTGCCCGCGCCTGGTCGCCGAAGTGATCAGCCACTGGACCGGCGTACCACTGAGCCAGCTGGCCCGCGAGCACAACAGCAAGGTGCTGACCTTCGCCCGCGACCTCGGCCTGCGCGTACGCGGCCAGGAACAAGCCATCGCCGCGCTGGACCGCTCGATGCGCGCCACCGCCGCCGGCCTCAATCGCGCCGATGCGCCGGTCGGGGTATTCCTGCTGGTCGGCCCCAGCGGCGTCGGTAAAACCGAAACTGCGCTGGCCCTGGCCGATCTGCTGTACGGCGGCGAGCGCTTCCTCACCACCATCAACATGTCAGAGTTCCAGGAGAAGCACACCGTTTCCCGCCTGATCGGCGCACCACCCGGCTACGTCGGCTATGGCGAAGGCGGCATGCTCACCGAAGCCGTGCGGCAGAAGCCGTACTCGGTGGTGCTGCTTGATGAGGTGGAAAAAGCCGACCCGGACGTGATGAACGTCTTCTATCAGATCTTCGATAAAGGCGTGGCCAACGACGGTGAAGGCCGCGAGATCAACTTCCGCAACACCTTGATCCTGATGACCAGCAACTTGGCCAGCGAGCGTATCGCCAGCCTCTGCCAGAACGGCCAGCGCCCGGATGCGGAAGATTTGGAACAAGCGATTCGTCCGACCCTGACTCAGCACTTCAAGCCGGCGCTGCTTGGCCGCATGCGCGTGGTGCCGTACTACCCGATCAATGGCGAGGTGCTCAACGAGCTGGTCGGCCTCAAGCTGGAGCGCTTCACTGAGCGCCTGCAACGTCGCCAATTGCAGTTCAGCTACGCGCCTGCCCTGTTGGAGAATCTGGCCGAACGCTGCAGCCACAGCGACAGCGGCGCACGCCTGATCGATCACCTGATCGACCAACACCTGCAACCGCTGGTGGTCGACCGTCTGCTCGACGCCATGGCCAGCGGCGAAAGCCTGCAACGCGTGCACGCCACCCTGGACGGCGAAGGATCGGTGGTCTGTGAGTTCGCTTAACGTGTCGCTGATGTTCAGTCAGGTGCCGCAGCCGCTGCGCTATGCCGAAGCGCTGTTGCAACGCTTCGCCACGCTGGCGCGTGCGTCCAATAGCGATGCCCTGCTCGGCGGCCTGGTGGAAAGCGCCGCACAGCTGTCCGGCAGCGAACTGAGCCAGCTGTACCTGCTCGACGACACTCATACGCGCCTGACGCTGTCCGCCGAATGGCAGGACGGCCTGCTGCAACCGCGTGCGGACGCCAGCCTGTCCAGCGACTACGACGGTGAACAGCTGCTGCAGTACTGCCTGTGCCAGAACCAGACGCTGAGCCTCAATGAGCTGGACAGCAGCCTGCACCAGACCGGTTTCCTCCCAGAAGCACAACAGCCCTGGCGCAGCCTGCTGTGCCAACCGCTGCTGGATGAGCAGAAGGGCGTCAGCGGCCTGCTATTAATTGCCAGCCAGCGCTCACGTGAATTGCAGGGCTTTGCCGACTCACTGGGCCACCTGGGCAGTTTCGTCATCGCCCACCTGCACCTGCTGCAGCGCCTGCATTCACCGCACGACGAGCCGTCGGCACCCGTGGTCAGCACAGCCTGCGCCAGCGGCTATGGCTTGATCGGCGACAGCCCGGCGATGCGCAGCGTTTATCAGTTGATCAGCAAAGTGCTGCACAACTCGGTCAGCGTTTTGCTGGTGGGCGAAACCGGCACCGGCAAGGAGCTGGTGGCTCGCGCCATTCACGATTGTGGATCACGCCGCAGCAAAGCGTTTGTCGTGCAGAACTGCGCCTCACTGCCGGAAAATCTGTTGGAAAGCGAGCTGTTCGGCTACCGCAAAGGCGCCTTCAGCGGCGCCGACCGCGACCATCAGGGTCTCTTCGATGCAGCCAATGGCGGCACCCTATTTCTCGATGAAATCGGTGATATGCCGCTGAGCCTGCAAGCCAAATTGCTGCGAGTGTTGCAAGAGGGTGAAGTGCGCCCGCTCGGTTCGACCCGCACGCACAAGGTCGATGTGCGCATCGTCTCGGCCACGCACCACAACCTGCGCAGCTTGGTCGAGGAAGGACGCTTTCGCGAAGACCTGTTCTATCGCTTGTCGCACTTTCCTATCGAGCTGCCACCGCTGCGCGCCCGCGCCGAGGACATCCTGCGACTGGCACGACACTTCGCCGTCGAGGCCGCCTGCTTTCTGCAGCGCGATGCCTATCGCTGGTCCGAGGCGGCGCTGGACCATCTGGCCGAATACACCTTCCCCGGCAACGTGCGCGAGCTTAAAGGCATGATCGCGCGCGCCGTGCTGCTCTGTGAGGGCAATGAGCTGCTGCCTGAACACTTCAGCCTGCACCCGACCACCCCGGCTGACGATAACAGCATGAACCTGCGTGAACGCCTGGAGAAGGTCGAGCGCAGCTTGCTGCTCGACTGCCTGCGTAAGAACCGGGGCAACCAGACCAGTGCCGCCAGCGAGCTGGGCCTGCCGCGCCGCACCCTGCTGTACCGCATGCAGCGGCTGAATATCAGCCCGGCTGACGTGTAAGGCTTAAGGAGAAGAGCATGTTCAACGCCGCCAACCAGACCCATTTCAGCCTGAGCATCGAAGGTGCCAGCCACGATCTGCAGGTGCTCGAATTTACCGGCCGTGAAGCCATCAGCCAGCCGTTCGTGTTCGAGCTGGAACTGATCAGCGAGCGCCCCGATCTCGATCTGGAAAGCTTGCTACACCAGCCCGCCTTTCTCGCCCTTAGCCCTAGCGGCACTGGCATTCACGGCCTGATTTACCGCATCGCCCAGGGCGACTCCGGGCAGCGCCTGACTCGCTATCACGTGACCCTGCGCCCGCAATTGGCCTATCTGGCGCACCGTATCAATCAGCGGATCTTCCAGCACCTGAGTGTGGAAAAGATCATCAGCCAGGTGCTCGAAGAGCACGGCATCCAGAGCAATGCCTATAAATTTCAGTTCGGCCCGACCGTCTATCCCGAGCGCGAATACTGCGTGCAGTACGACGAAAGCGATCTGCACTTTATTCAGCGCCTGTGCGAGGAAGAAGGCATTCACTACCACTTCCAGCACAGCGAACAGGGCCATGTGCTGGTCTTCGGCGATGACCAGACGGTGTTCCCGAAACTGGCGCCCACTGCGTACCAGCAGGACAGCGGCCTGGTTGCCGACGACCCGGTGATCAAGCGCTTCGCCCTGCGCCTGGAAACCCGCAGCAACCGCGTAACCCGCCGCGACTACAACTTCGAGAAGCCCAAACTGCTGATGGAAGCCGCCTTCAACAGCGAGTTCCAGCCCGACCTCGAGGACTACGACTACCCCGGTAGTTTTGTTGAACGCGAGCGCGGTAAACACCTGGCCAAACGCAACCTGGAACGCCATCGCAGCGACTACGAACTGGCCACTGGTGAAAGCGATCAGCCGCTGCTGGTCAGCGGCCACTTCCTCAACCTCAGCGAACATCCGCGCGGGGACTGGAACCAGCTCTGGCTGCTGACGGAAATCAGCCATGAAGGGAAGCAGCCACAGGTGCTGGAAGAATCCGTCACCAGCCACACCCAGCTCAGCGACGGCTTCCAGCAGGGTTACCGCAACCGCTTCAGCGCCACACCCTGGGATGTGCTGCATCGCCCAGTGCTGAAGCACCCGAAACCCAAAGTACTCGGCAGCCAGACTGCCGTGGTCACCGGGCCAGAGGGTGAAGAGATCCACTGCGATCAGTACGGCCGCGTCAAAGTGCAATTCCACTGGGACCGCGAAGGTCAGGCGGATGACACCACCAGCTGCTGGCTGCGCGTGTCCTCCAGCTGGGCCGGCGATGGCTACGGCGCTATCGCCATCCCGCGCATCGGCATGGAAGTGCTGGTGACCTTCCTCGAAGGTGATCCCGATCAGCCGCTGGTTACCGGTTGCCTGTACCACGCCGCCCATGTCGTGCCCTACGCCCTGCCGGCGAACAAGACCCGCAGCCTGTTCAAAACCCTGAGCAGCCCAGGCGGTGGCGGCTACAACGAGCTGCGCATCGAAGACAAAAAAGGTGCCGAGCAGATCTACCTGCATGCTCAGCGCGACTGGGACGAAAACATCGAGCACGACCAGAAAATCCGCGTGGGTAACGAGCGCCACGATACGGTCGAAGCCAACAGCTACAGCGAGTTCCAGGCCGAAGAACACCGCACCACCCACGCCGACCGCAAAGTAGAAACCCGCAGCAACGACCACTTAACCGTCGGGCAAAAACAGCATGTGAAAGTCGGCACCGGTCAATTCGTCGAAGCCGGCAACGAAATCCACTACTACGCCGGCAGCAAAGTGGTGATAGACGCCGGCATGGAACTCACCGCCAGCGGCGGCGGCAGCTTCCTCAAGCTCGACCCCAGCGGCGTCACGCTCAGCGGTGCAACCATCAAGATGAACTCCGGCGGCGCACCGGGCGTAGGCACTGGAATTGGCATTGTGCTGCCGATTATTCCGGGGGCGGCGGATGCGGATAAGGCTGGGGAGCTACTGCAACCGATAGCCCCAGGGGCCTTTATCCTCAGTACCCACCGCAGTCAGCCGCTCATTTCACGTTGTGGCAAGCAAAGTAACGGCGCCTGTAGCCGTAAGGATTGCCCATGCATACGTGGCTAACAACGCTTGAAGACCTGCCCCAGTCCACACCTGAAGAGTGGCACGCAGAGGGTCAGGTGTACTTCATTCTAGATCGGGTGCTCCACCCCCAGGCGCTGGAAAAGCTCTATCAGGCAGAAGGCGCTATCGAAACTCGCATGCTCTTCCAGAGCAGCGATTATGCAGCCTTAATCGATAGCAGCCCTGTCTGGATTTCGGCCCAAGCCAATAGTCAGGCCGAGAGTCTGGCCGCTCAGCTTTGCCATGACCGACTGTCTGGCATAGCCATCCAGTCCAACCAAACGGCAGAGGATGCTTTCAGTCATGCGCAATCGCTGCTGACTGTAAACAGCACGACCCACGGCGAAAGCCTCTGCCGGTTTTACGACCCTCGGCTGTGGAGCGCACTGGCTTTATCGTTTGACGAAAATAACCAAGCAGACCTCTTCGGCCCATGGAGTCGCGTGTTTACACCCGGCAACACGCTTATTGGTTCAGAGAACTCCTGGCTGCAATGGCAACGCCCACAAACAACGCAAGACGCCGCCACTCAACAACTGACGCTGGGAAGCCATGAACTGCAGCTGCACCAAGAAGTCCGTTGGCTCTATTGGCTGTCACACCACACAACAGCATTTGCAACCCCGCTTAGCCAAGCGGGAATCCGTACGGTTATCGATAACCTGCAACTGCTGAGCATTCACGGGGTCGATGAGGCTAGACACTTACAACGCTTGCTAACGCGGCTGAATAAACAGCCGCTGCAGGAGCAAGACGCAACTATGTCGATTCTGCGCAGTGATCTGCCCCTACTCCAGAAACTCGAAAAATTGGAAACGCTGACATGACAGGAACGTCCACTTCCCCAGCGAACAGCTGCAAAGCCAACCCAATTCCCTTGCCGCAGATCGCCCGCGGAATAACGGCCGACCAAAGTGTGTTCTCCGACGACGCAGCCCCAGCATGCTCGCCGAAAGCCTTTGCTGATATCGCCTATGTCACCGGCCAACGCAAATTCTGGTTGCTACCTGAACGCTTGCAAACACTACTGATCGAGTGCTCCAACGAGCTGAGTGCCTCAGCCATGCTGAAGGATCGCGATGCGCGCAACCAAGCCCTTGCCGAGCATGGTCTGCATGAACCGTTTATCCCAATCGATGCGTATGTTTTCCTCAGCCCAGAAGACCAACAGCACTATGACGCCATCGAAGAAGAGATACGCAGCCTAAAAGAACAGATTGCAGCCGATGAACCGCGCGTGTTGCAGCGTTACGATGCGGCCGAGCAAAAAGTGCTGAGCCAACGCGGCATTAACGCCCAGAAACCCTACCTGGCAGAACTCAGAGACGCGCGCGCCGAGTTACACAGCGCACTACGTGATCGCCGTGAACGTTTGCGCAAGCTGCACCTTAAGCGCGGCATGCTGCGCAGCAAAGGCTACAGCATCGCCAAGGGCGTCGGTTTTCATATCGAAAACGAGAAAATGTACGGCCTGCGTGAAGTTCAAGTGCGCGAAGCGCTGCAGGCCTACAACAGCTTTATGGCGAAAGTCAGGGGTATCGACTTCACCGAATACAACCGCCTCACCAATGAGTATCAGCCTGTCTGGGATGTACTCAACGCCTACCGCAAGGTCATTGAGTCGTGCCAGAGCGGCGCACTGGACTGCCAGGCACTGGAAGACTTTCGCGCGCGCTACGACTACCTCGTCGAGTACCGCCTAGGTGGCTATATCGAGCCCATCATCGCCCTTGCGAACCTAGGTATCGCGACACCAGAGTTCGCCCTGTGTAGCAATAGCGATATGGCCAGCGGCCTGAAGGAATACAAGGATTACCTTGAGGCCTACAAGAAGAAGCAACAGGTCATCAACGACGCCGAAGAACGCTTCGATGCATTCGTCAAAGCCACAGGTGGCTACTCACCGCCCCCCTCCGAACTATTAAGTAAACAGCGGGCAAAAATTGCCGAGCTACAGCCCATTCTCGACCGGCTACGACAGCAAGCGGATGCCAACATGCAGCGCATGCGGCCAACGCGTCAGTTGCTGTGGGACACCCACAGCTACGAAATGCGCCATCAGGACAGTGTCTGCAATGACGACATCCCCTTACGCGAGTTCTCCCTTGCCTCAGGTACACGCCCGCTGATCCACCTCAGCCTGTATGACCTGGCCAACAAAAGTGACCCTGAACTGGCCGCGACCCTGAAAAAGGATCACGCACGCACTGCACGCTTCGCCTCACTCTATCGAGCCGACCCGGACGCCATCTTTTCTGCGTTTCTTGAACGCCAGGGCGCGATCCCTCTTGAAGAACAAGACCCAAGATGGTTCGACAAGAACGGCCTGTTTGTCGCCGATGATTTCTTTAACTACCTGCAAGAAAGTGGCTGGCAGGTGAAAAGCCTGGAAAGCCAGGCAGAAACCTGGGGCAAGAAGCTCTTACAAATGATTTTCGAGGACTCGACCCGGCAACAACTGCGGCTGTTCGACACCTCCTATCAAGCCCAGTTTGTCCGCCTGTTAGGGATGGATGCCAGCGAAGTCAACGTTAACGCGGTTGTCCGCACGGCATCACCGCAAGTAATACCCGCCGCCAAGCTGGATGCTCTGACCACCCGTACAGAGTGGATGGAAACCACCACCACAGCAGAAGCATCCGGCCCCGACAACTCCCCGAAGACTCTCAAGGAGCGCACCCTGGCATCCGCCGCCCTCGGCATGACCGTCGATATTGGCCGCGGCGAAGTCGACTTGGTGAACATCGAAATACCTAAAAAAGCTGAAGCCTCTGCCATCACGTTGCGCTTCAACACACCAGAGGGCACCGAAGCCAGCCAACCCATCGGGCATTTCTACCTGAGCTATAGCGTGGTCGCCTGGGGGTTTGCCGGGGTCAGCCTGATGCTCGCCCGCGAGGTCGTACTGGAAGTTGATAACAATGGTCGCCCCAGCATCAGCGGGGTGGATTTCGGCCAGCGCCAAGGGCAAGCCGCCAGCCTCAAACTGTTTGCCGGCGCGCAGGTCGGCTGCACCATCAAAGGTGGCCTGCACTGGAAGCCGCCACTGGATGCGTTAATCCTCAGCCCAAACTTGGATGACAAGAAAGAAGCCAGCTGGCAAACACTTAGCGCCTTTATGGCAGAGGGCTCCTTGGGGGTCGGCATTGGTCGTGAGTTCGACTTCCGTGTGGGGCTTATTGGCGGCAAGCTGATGTTCAGCATTAAGGCCTCAGTGTTCTTCGGCCCAGGTGCCAAAGGCGCCTACAGCTTCGAGCTGGACTATCAAGGCATTAAACAACTGCTGATGCTGTATCGCCGTGTGCTGATGCGTAACAACTTCAGCCGCATCGACTGGATTGATGAAAACGCCTTCACCTACCTCAGCAAAATAACCTTGTTCGGCACCCTTACCCTCGCCAACGTTTCCGAATTTAGTGCGTTATTGTTAACCAAACTCGACTCACTGATTGATGAAGTGGTCGGCAACCCAAGCAAACGCGCTGGGCAAATCGCCTACACCATCGTTAACGAGATGCGCCAGGAATCCATGGCACAGTGGTTTTTGGGTATGCCCCCGGAAACGCTGGGGCCGTTGCTTTATACGCTGAGCAGCGAGCCCCGTGGTTTCGATATACAGAGTGATGGGCAAACAGAACCCGATACATATTCGACCCAGCAAGCAAGTGACTTCCAGCAAATCGCCATCGCTCGCTGCTTGGAATGGACAGCCGGTAATGCTAGCGGAAAGCGCTTTAGTGAACTTGACCCAAACCCGGCACAAGTACTTTTTCAAAAAGCGCTTGAGCGGATGAGTATTGATGCGAGCCACTCTGATGACAAACTTGTGGAGGCTAAAGAAAATTTATCCGCACTAGAAGAATTTATGCGTAACCCCGGTAAAAGCGTGGAAGCATTAACCAGCCAAGCCAATTTCAAACAGTTAAAAACAGCACTAACACTTCACCTAAAAATTTCATTCGACATACTTAAGACAAATAGAGACCGAAATGCGCCATAAACTTTTCCGGTTCATAATGCTAAGCGCAATTTGCTTATCAGCGATTGCCGCCCAAGAAAACGCTGACTTAAGTAGAGGTTTCACGTTATACAACCAACACGACTGGATTAACTCACAAGAGCCGCTTAGAAATGCAGCTAAAACCGGAAACAGTGAAGCACAGTATTATTTAGCAGAAACCTTGAGACTTTCTAATCGCTATATGACGGAAGAGTCTCAGCAATGGTATGAAGCTGCAGCCGAACAGAACGACCTCTTTGCGATGATACGCCTTTCAAAGAGCGATGATCTCTGCGGGGCACTACAAGTCAGCTGTAAAAAAGATCGAGTCTATTGGAAGAGTAGGGCTAAAGACCTAGCACAGGAACAGGCACAGAGCGGAAATAATGTAGCTATGCATGCCCTCTACTATCTAACGGGCGACAGAGACTGGTTAAAAAAGGCTGCAGACGCCGGCAATCATGAAGCTGGATATTTTCTCGCTGACTTAATACTGAGCGAAACGAGGAAACAAGAAACAGGAAAAACGAAATTAACCCGTGAGGGCGAAAAAATTCTCAGAAAGTCAGCAGAGGAAGGCAACCCCAAAGCTATGTCGCTTCTTTCGTTAAGACTAAATAGAGCAGAAAACTATATTGAATCGAAAAAATGGTTAGAGAAGTGTTTATTAACCAGTCATGCCGATTGTGTGTTGGCACTAGAAACAATTCACAAAGGTCGAACTGACATATATCAAAACCCCGAGTACACGCCCAATAAGGCTATCGCGTATGGCTTACTACTTTTCAGGCGAGATGCACTAGGTAAAGCAAAGACTAGCTGGATACTCGACACATTCGAAGACGAGCTAACTTCCGAACAAAAGGCCGAGGGGGAGAAGTTTTTCCATAAATGGAAGAAAACTCATCCACCACTTTCATTCCACGTCCCCAAGCTTGGCTTTTAATATCTAACCTATTGATGGGAAGGCAATATTAATAAAGCATTAATGCATGTTTTTATTAATAACGGACTACCAGCAACAAACGATGAAATTTGGTCACTTAAAATCTGATCAATTTCAAGCCGACAAGCAAAACTGAGGCTTAACCAGCCGGATCAAAAATGGATCACCAAGCTCAAATGACAAATAGCCACTGGTTTGCCACTGACTCAAACAGCGGGTTGGTAAGCCTACAAACACAGAAGGTGCAGCGGTGAAGATCAACACAAGCACTGCGGTCACAGCTCCCAGTTTCGGGCGCTCATCCGCCATTTTTATGAACCAGGTCACCTGACAAGGCTTTGTCTTGCATTTCAATGCCCGCCCACAAGCAGCACTTTGCCACTACAACGGTGACTACCGTTGCCATTCACGCTTTCAAGGAGGAAATCCGCGTGCCTAAACGCTATTACGCCCTCGTTCTTCTCGCAGCTCTGAGCCTCTCTGCCTGCAGCGGCAATTACAAGTTCAGCGACGACGAATACCGCCCCCTGGGCGAACCGCAAGCAGTGAAACGCGGCAACTGACCGCAAGGAGTTAACAACCATGGAACTGGTCTTCGATGTGGTCAGTGCACAGCAGTTCGTGCCAGGTCTATTGACCACCAAAACCTTCAAGCAAGCCGGCGGAATTATTGGGCGTGCGGAGGAATGCGACTGGGTGATTCCCGATCGCAAGCGCGTGTTGTCCAGTCGGCATGCCGAGGTGAGCTATCGCAATGGCTCGTTCTTCATAACCGATACCAGCAGCAACGGTATTCAGCTGAAAGACAGTGGCGCCAGCCTGCGCAAGGGTGAGGCCCAGCGTATCGAGCATGGCAGCGTGTATTGCTTCGGTGATTTCGAAATTCGCGCGCGGCTGATTCAGGACCCGGCGCTGTTCGCCGGTGATATCGGCCGCTCGCAACCGGCCGGCAGCATCATCCCGGATGACGCCTTTCTTGATCTTGACCCGATGACTGCGCTTGATCAGCAGGAGCGTGTGTACGCTCAGGTCGATGACCTGACGGCCGTGCTGCAGCCGCACAACGTGCATGCCCAGCAACGCGACTATGCGCAGATCGATGAAGAGAACCTGCTGGTTCCGGAGCTGATTGCACCGCCAGTAATCACGCCGCCCAAGCCCGCGCCGGAACCGGTGCGCCTGCCTTTGAGCTTCTGGGAAAAATTCGGCGAAGCACTCGGGGTCAAACTGGATGACCTTGACGATGACGCCCGCGAAGCCCTGGCGCTGAATGCCGCCAAGCTGCTCAAGCAGAGCGTCGGCAGCCTGCAACAGAGCCTGCGCACCCGCAGCGAGCTGAAGAACGAACTGCGCCTGGCCCTGACCACCGTGCAAAGCGCCGGCAACAACCCGCTCAAGCACACCGCCGACAGCAGTGAAGCGCTGAGTGCCCTATTGCGTGGTGGCAAGGCCGGGCAACTCAGTGCCGAGCAGACCATCAGCCGCAGCTTCCGTGACCTACAGGCGCACCAAGTTGCGCTGCTGGCGGCCAGCCGCGCGGCGGTCAAAGGCATGTTCGAGCAGCTGTCGCCGGAGCAGCTGAGCCTGCGTTTCGAGCGTGAAGGGCGCAAGCCACTGATCGCCACTGCGGGCAGCCGTTGGCGCGCTTACCGGCGCCTGCACAGCGCGCTGGAGCAGAACGACGACTGGAGCGACCGTCTGTTCGCCCGCGACTTTGCCCGCACCTATGAAGAGCAGGTTCGCCTGATCGCCACCCTCAACAACGACGTTCAAGGATGATTTCCATGTACCGCTTGCTCACCCTGGCCCTGTTGGCCACCCTGCTCGGCCTGACCGGTTGCGCCGCACTGTCGCCATATTCGGATATGACCAAACTCGACCTGACCCTGAACGGTCGGGACGAACTCAACCCGGACCTCAATGGCCGCCCTTCACCGATCGTCCTGCGCCTGGTCGAACTGAAACACCCGGTGTCGTTTGAAACGGCCGATTTCTTTTCGCTGTATCAGCGCCCGAAAGAAGCCCTGTCGCCGGACATGGTGGTGCTCGAAGAGCTGGAGCTGCGTCCTGGCGAGCAGCGCAAACTGAAACTCTCGGTACAGCCGGGCAGCCGCTATGTCGGTGTGCTGGCCGCGTACCGCGACCTGCCGGAAAGCAACTGGCGCACAGTGATTGCGTTGCAGGAAAAGGAGCACAACTACAGCGTGCTGACGCTAGATGCCAAAGGCATTCAAGCCCCGGATAAAGCCGACAAGGACGAGGATTAAGCCATGGCCATGCATAAAGTGGTCTGGCAGGAAGGTATGTTGCTGCGCCCGCAGCATTTCCAGCAGAACGACCGTTACTACGATTACCAGCTGAAAACCCGCACGCAGAAGCTCGACAGCTACGCCTGGGGCTTTTTCGAGCTGGAGATCGACCGTCAGTTCCTCAACATGGGCAAGCTGGTCGTGAGCAAGGCCAGCGGCATTCTGCCCGATGGCACCTTGTTCGATATCGGCGCCGAGCGCGAGCCACTGGCCCTCGACGTGCCGCCGAATACCGGCAACACCCCGGTGTACCTGGCCCTGCCGCTGGTCACCGGCAACCATATCGAGAGCCGTCGTCCGGAACAGCAGGACGTGCTCGCGCGCTTCACTGCATTCGATGAAGATGTGGCCGACTCCAACGCCGGCGACAGCGCGTCGAGCCAGGTCAGCTGCGGCCGCCCGGATTTCCGCCTGCTGCTGGGTGAACACCAGAGCGACCAGGCCTACGTCAAACTGCAACTATGCGATGTGCTCGATACCACCCCAGATGGGGTCATTAGCATTGACCCAGAGTTCATCCCGACCTACGTCAACTTCCAGGCTTCCGGCTACCTGCTCAGCTGCCTGAAAGAAGTGATCAGCATGCTCGCGCACCGCGGCGACATTCTCGCCGAGCGGATTCGCGCCACTGGCAAGGTCGGCGGAGCGGAAGTCGGCGACTTTATGATGCTGCAGCTAATCAATCGTTTCGAACCGGTGCTGCGCCATTACCTAGGCATCGAGCAGGTGCACCCGGAGCAGATCTACCGCGAACTGCTCGGCTTGCTCGGTGAGCTGGCGACCTTTTCCAGCGAGATCAAACGCCCGCGTCTGGAAGGCCGTTACCTGCACAGCGATCAGGGCACCAGCTTCCGCAAGTTGATGGACGCGATTCGCCAAGTGCTGTCGATGGTGCTGGAACAACACGCCATCGAAATGCTCCTGCAGCAGCGCCAGTACGGCATTCAAGTGTCGCCGTTGCACGACCACAAGTTGCTCGCCACTTCCACCTTCGTCCTCGCAGCCAGCGCTCAGTGCGACTCGGAAGAGCTGCGCAACCGCCTGCCGGCGCACCTCAAGGTCGGCCCAGTGGAGCAGATCCGCCAACTGGTCAACCTGCACCTGCCGGGGATCAAGGTCAAACCGATGCCCGTGGCGCCACGGCAGATCCCCTTCCATTCGGGCAAAACCTACTTCGCCCTGGAACTGGGCTCCGAAGACCTGGCGCAGCTGGAACGCTCCGGCGGCTTCGCTTTCCACGTGTCCGGCGAGTTCTCCGGGCTTGAGATGAAATTCTGGGCGATCAGGAACTGATTATGACGACCAAGGAAATGGAATACGGCCAGGACGACAAAACCGTCATCCTCAACCGTAAAGGTGATGCCCCAGCGCACAGCCCGCTGACCGATTTTGCCGCACCGCCGAAGTTCGAACAGCTGGAAGAGCGGATGATCTACGCCGCGCGCCTACGCCCGGCGGAGAGCTTCAATATCAGCCTCAACCCGCTGGTAGCCGCAGCCGCCAATTTGCTCTCAGAGGTGGTGCGCCTCAAGCACAGCTTCGACAGCGAAGACATGCACGCGCTTAACCAGCGTCTGGCCAGCGCCATCAAGCTGTTCGAGCATCGCGCCCTGCACGAAGGTGCGGAAAGCAGCCAGGTCATGGCCGCCCGTTATGTGCTCTGCACCGTGGTCGATGAAGCCGTGGTGACCACGCCGTGGGGCAATGAGAGCACGTGGTCGCAGATGAGCCTGCTGTCGAGCTTCCACAACGAGACCTTCGGCGGCGAGAAGTTCTTCCAGCTGCTTGAGCGCCTGTCGCGCAACCCGGTCAAACACCTGCCGATGCTTGAGCTGATGTACCTGTGCCTGTCGCTCGGTTTCGAGGGCAAGTACCGCGTGCTGCCACGCGGCATGCTCGAACTGGAAGCGGTGCGCGACAGTCTGTACCGACAGATCCGCCAGATGCGCGGTGACGTGCCGCGCGAAGTCTCGCCGCACTGGCAGGGCCTTAAAGACACCCGTCGGCGCCTGGTGCGCATCGTGCCGTGGTGGCTGGTGGCGCTGTTCACAGTGGTTTGTTTGGTAGTGATGTATGGCGGTTTTGCCTGGGTACTGGGCGAGCAACGCGAAACAATTTTGCAGCCATACGAGCAACTTGACCCGTCCGCGGGTGCATTCATGGATGAGACGAAATGAAGAGTTTCTTCGGCAAATTAGCCAATTTTTTCCGCAAGACCTGGGTCTGGAGTCTGTGCCTGGTACTGGTGCTGGCCCTACTGGTGTGGTTCGTCGGCCCGTTACTGGCCGTTAGTGATTACAAGTTCTGGGAATCGGCCACCAGCCGCTTGCTGAGCATCAGCCTGCTGTTCCTGATCTGGGGCCTGGCCATGGTGTTCGCCAGCTGGAAGGCCACCGCCCGCAAGAAGGCCGAAGAAGATGACGCCGACGCCCAAGAGCGCCTGCGCCGTGAAGGCCTGATCAATGAAGAACAGATGGAGTTGCGCCATCGCTTCAAGCAGGCGCTGCATACCCTGAAACGCTCCAGCCTTTACCGTGGCCGCAGCGAGAAATGGCGCAGCGAGTTGCCCTGGTACATGCTGCTCGGCCCACAAGGCAGCGGTAAAACCACGCTGCTGGACTTCTCCGGCCTGGACTTCCCACTCAACCGTGGTGACCAGCAACGCCTGACCAAAGACGTATCCGGCACGCGCTACGCCGACTGGTACTTCGCCGACCACGCCGTACTGATCGACACCGCTGGGCGCTACCTGACCCAACCAGACGCGGCCATCGACGGCCGCGCCTGGGAAACCCTGCTCGGCCTGCTGCGCAAACGCCGCGCGCGCCCGCTCAATGGCGTGCTGGTGAATATCCCCGTCGAGTACCTGCAAGGCGGTAGCGAAGTCGAGCTGGAAAACCTCGCCCGCCAGACCCGTCAGCGTTTGCAGGATATTCATCAGCGCCTTGGCGCCAACGTGC
This sequence comes from Pseudomonas sp. EA_35y_Pfl2_R111, assembly GCF_963970955.1. Classification (NCBI taxonomy): domain Bacteria; kingdom Pseudomonadati; phylum Pseudomonadota; class Gammaproteobacteria; order Pseudomonadales; family Pseudomonadaceae; genus Pseudomonas; species Pseudomonas sp. EA_35y_Pfl2_R111. The sequence continues at coordinate 1,818,806 of NZ_CAXAOM010000001.1, forward strand.
CGGTGTATCTGGTGCTGAGCAAAGCCGACAAGGTGCTGGGCTTCGATGAGTTCTTCGACCAGCTGTCACGTGAAGAAAGCGATCAGGTGCTCGGCGCCAGCTTCCGCAAGGAGCAGAACGCCACCGACGTACAAGTGATCCGTCAGGAGTTCGAAGAGCTGCTGCGCCGCCTCAACAGCCAGGTGATCCTGCGCATGCACCAGGAGCGCGACACCCAGCGCCGTGGCCGCATTCTCGACTTCCCGCACCAGTTGGGCCTGCTCGGCGAGCGTCTGTGCCTGTTCAGCGAACTGGCCTTCAGCGGCAACCGCTATCAGCGTGCCAGCCAGCTGCGCGGTTTCTACCTGACCAGCGCACCGGAACTGAATGACCAGCTTGATGCGAGCACCAGCAGCATTGGTCGCAACCTCGGCCTCTCCAGCAGCGCCCTGCCGACCTTCCGCAGCGGCCGCGCACGCTTTATCAATCATGTGCTCAATCGAGTGATTTTCCCCGAGGCCGACCTGGCCGGGCTGGATCAAAAAGAAGTGCGTCGTATCGACTGGGGCCAGCGCGCCATGTACGCCACGGCCCTGGTCGTGCTCGGTGTGTTTGGTGTGGTCTGGGCCAATGGTTTTTCCGGTAACCACGGCCGCCTGGAACAACTGCGCGATCTCGCTCAGCAACTGACTCAGCAACACGAAAGCCTGAGTGCGCAAGACGATGCATTGCGCACTCTCAAGGCTCTGGATCAAAGCTACGCGGCCACCCAGGTATTCCCGCCGGTGGATCAGGCCTCCTATTTGCAACGTGGTGGTTTGTATCAGGGTGAGAGAACCGATCCAACCGTACAGCGGGCCTACCGTGGCGAACTGGAAAATCTGCTGTTAAGCCGTGTTGGCCGCCAACTGGAAGCCCAGGTCCGCGCTAACCTCAATGACCGTGAACGCCTGCTCAACAGCCTGCGCGCTTACCTCATGCTCAACCTCGAAGAGCGTCGCGACAAAGCCTTCCTGCAAGAATGGCTGGCAGCCGATTGGTCGCTGCGTTATGCCGGCAACAGCGACGGTCAGCGCGGTCTCAACGAGCACTTCGACCGTTTGCTGTCCGAGTCGTTTACCCCTTACTCGCTCAACGCTCCATTGGTCGCAGAAGCGCGCAAGATCCTGCGTAGCGAATCGCTAGCCAACGTGGTTTACCGCATGCTCCGCGACCAGGCCCGCAGCCTGCCGGAGTACCGCTTGAGCCAGAAGCTCGGCCCGCAAGCCGGCGTATTTGTCGGCAGCGACTACGCCATTCCTGGCTTCTATACCCAGGCTGGCTACCAGAAAACCTTTACCGCCAAGGGTGCCGACCTGGTACGCGAACTGCTGCGCGATAACTGGGTACTGGGCGACAGCGACACCCTGAGCAGCAGCGACCTCAGCCGCCTGTTGGTGGAAATGGAACAGCTGTACTTCCGCGATTACGCCAACTACTGGGGCGAAGCCCTTGCTCAGTTGTCGCTGGACCCGATCGGCAGCGCCAATCAGGGCGCTCTGCAGCTTTCCAGCCTCACTGCGGCCAACTCACCGCTGCTGCAGCTGTTGGTCGAAGTGCGTGATAACACCCGTTTCAAAGGCATGGCCGAAGCCGCCGATGATGCCGGTGCCGCCGCCGAAGCGCTGGAAGGTGCCAAGGGCAAGCTGGGCAAAGTTGCCAAACTGGCCGGTGCTGCCGCCGAACAGGCGCAGGCTGCCCTGGTGAAAAACCTGCCGGACACCGCGCGCAAAACCCTTGAGCGTCGTTTCGAGCCACTGCACCGCCTGCTTGATGAAAATGGCGGTGCCGGGACTGAGCTGGCTGCCAGCATGCAAGCGCTGGATGCTTTGCAACTGCAACTGGCCAGCCTGGCCCACGCCAGCGCACCGGAGCAGGCTGCGTTCGAGCTGGCCAAGGCGCGCATGGGCGGCCAGCGTGATGCGATCAACCAGGTACGCAGCAGTGCCGCGCGTCTGCCGCAACCGGTTGGCAATTGGCTCGGCCTGCTCGCCGAAGACAGCTGGATGCTGGTGCTCAACGACGCCTACCACTACCTCAACCAGCGCTATAAGAGCGAGCTCTATGCCGCTTACGATGGCTCGTTGAAGCAGCGTTATCCGTTCAGCGCGCACAGCGAAAGCGATGTGGCGATTGCCGACTTCCGCGAGTTCTTCAAGGCTCAGGGTATTGCCGAGCGCTTCTTCGACAGCTACCTCAAGCCATTTGTCAGTGGCACCGCCGGCCAGTATCAACTGCGCCGTATGGATGGCCGTGGCTTGCCGCTGTCGCGCGAGTTCCTGTTGCAGATGAGCCATGCGCAAACTATCCGCCGCAGTTTCTTTGCCGAAAATCCCAACGAGCCGAAAGTGCTGTTCAAGCTCGAGCCCTACTCACTGGATTCCAGTCTGGGCCGTGCCGATTTCCGTTTCGGCAACCAGCAGATGGAATACCGCCACGGACCTATCGTGCAGACCGCCTTCAGCTGGCCGACCGAGGCCAATGAAGGACGCACCAGCCTGGTTGTGGAAGAGCTCGGTGGACGCAAGGTGGGGATCGAGAAGAACACCGGCCCCTGGTCGCTGTTCCGTCTGCTCGACCTGATGAGCGTGGACTACCACAGTGGTCGTGACGTGCTGATGCTCAAGGCCGACCTGGGCGGCCTGCGCGCCAACTACCTGTTGCACAGCCAGCGCTCGCCGAACCCGTTTGATCTGGACCAGCTGCGCAGCTTCAAACTGCCGGCCACGCTTTGATGCAGGAAGTTGCCAACCTCTGGCGCAGCGCTGCGCGTACCGACACCGGCAAGGTGCGGGCGCGCAACGAGGATGCCTTTCTGGCCCTGCCAGAGCAGGGCCTGTGGGTGGTTGCCGACGGCATGGGCGGGCACCAGAACGGTGCCCTGGCCAGCCGCCTGATTGTCGAGCAGCTGGCCGAGCCGAGCGCAGGCGATTTGCCGCAGCGTCTGGATGAGCTGCGCAAACGCCTGCATTCGCTCAACCGTCGCCTGGGCCAGGAGCTGACGGTTACCGCCGCCCATCCGGACCCGGTGATCGGCAGCACGGTAGTGGCGCTGCTGATTGAGGGCGACCGCGCCGCCTGCGTGTGGGCCGGCGACAGCCGCTGCTACCTGTGGCGCGGCAGTCGGCTGTATCAGCTCAGCCGTGATCACTCGCTGCTGCAGCAACTGATTGATGAGCAGCAACTCAGCCCAAGCGAAGCTGCTCGGCATCCGGCAGCGCACGCGCTGACCCGCGCCATCGGCGCCAGTGACGAGCTGAAGCTGGAAATTCTCGAACTCGATGTGCTGCCCGGCGATGCCTTTCTGCTGTGCAGCGATGGTCTCTACCAGGACCTATCAGCCGATGCTCTGGGTGCTGCGCTGAACCTGCCGTCACCGCAGCTGACCCTGAATCGTTTGTTCCAGCAGGCCCTCGACGGCCCCGCGCGGGACAACCTGAGTGCGGTGGTGATTCGCCGATGAGGACTCACGGATGAGTGAACAGCTGCTCGACGAACTGCAGCTGGCCAGCAGCCCGGCCAGCGACCTGACCTACTTCGCCCTGGCCGCGACTGCCGCCAAACCGGCCACGCAAGCCCCGCGCGAAGTACTCAGCGAACTGCCGGAAGTACTCGGCGGCCGCTACAAGATCGAGCGCCTGCTCGGCGTTGGCGGCATGGGTGCGGTGTATCGCGCCCGTGACCTGCTGCGCGAACAGTTCGGTGATCCCGAGCCCTATGTGGCACTGAAAACCCTCAGCGATGACTTCGCCGAATACCCGGACGCCAACTCGCTGCTGTACAGCGAGTTCGCCCTCACCGCGCGGCTTAATCATCCGCATGTGGTGCGCCTGTTCGGTTTCGAGGTGGATGTGCCGAGTCAACGCGCCTTCCTCACCCTGGAGCTGCTCAAGGGCCTGACCCTCGACCAGTTACTTAGTGAACGCCCCGAGGGCCTGCCCTGGAGCGAGCTGCAGGAAATCGCCATCGCCCTGCTCGATGCCCTGAGCTATTCGCACAGCCTCGGCGTGCTGCATGGCGACCTGAAACCCAGCAATGTGATGCTCGCCGAAGACGGCCTACGCCTGTTCGATTATGGTCTCGGCCAGCCCGTGGAAGGCCTGCTACCTGGCCTGCCGCGCCTGTGCCGTAACCGCTTTACCGCCTGGACGCCGCGTTACGCCGCCCTGGAGTTGCTCGACGGCGCACCGCTGACTGCCGCCGCCGATGTCTATGCCCTGGCGTGCGTGCTGTATGAGCTGGCCAGTGGGCGCCACCCGTTCCGCCGGCAGAGTGCCAAACAGGCCAAGGCCATGGAGCTGGATAAGCAGCTGCAACGTCCGGAGCAGTTACCGACGCATTGCTGGCCCGCTTTGCGCACCGCGCTGGCGTTCGATGAAGCGCAGCGCAATATCAGTTGCGCACAGTTGCTCGAGGTATTTCGCCAGCCCACACCCAGCGGCTGGCGGCGCTGGCTACGGCGCAGTTGAACGCAGCACGCGCACAGCAGCATCAATGGATGATCTTTTAACAAGGAAATGACTATGTTCAACCCGGCCAATGAAACCCACTTCAGCCTAAGCATCGAAGGCCTTGAGCACGACCTGCAAGTGCTCGAGTTCAGCGGCCGCGAAGCCATCAGTCAGCCCTATCGTTTCGAGGTGGAACTGATCAGCGAGAACGCCAAGCTGGATCTGCAAAGCCTGCTGCATCAGCGCGCCTATCTTGCTTTTACCCCAGACGGCCTGGGTATTCACGGCCTGATCTATCAGGTCGCCCAAGCCGAATCCGGCAAGCGCCTGACACGCTACAAACTGAGCATCGTGCCGCAGCTGAGCTACCTGGCCCTGCGCACCAACCAGCGCATTTTCCAACACCTGACAGTGCCGCAGATCGTTGCTCAGGTGTTGCAGGAACACGGCATCGTCGAGGGCGGCTACCAGTTCCTGCTCGGCCCCACGGTTTACCCCACGCGCGACTACTGCGTGCAGTACGACGAGAGCGACCTGCACTTCATCCAACGTCTGTGCGAGGAGGAAGGCATTCACTACCACTTCCAGCACAGCACCCAAGGCCACGTACTGACCTTTGGTGATGACCAGACCGCATTCGGCAAACTCGGCCAACCCACCGCCTACCTGCAAGACAACGGCATGACCGCCGATGAACCGGTGATCAAGCGCTTCGCCGTGCGCCTGGAAACCCGCACCAGCCGCATCACCCGCCGTGATTACGACTTCGAACAGCCACGCCTGCTAATGGAAGCCGCTTTCAAGGAGGATCGTGACCCCGAGGCCAAGCCGCTGCCGGACCTTGAGGATTACGACTACCCCGGCCGCTTTGTCGACCGTACTCGTGGCAAACACCTCAGCCAGCGCAATCTCGAACGCCACCGCGCCGACTACCGCCTGGCCGAAGGGCGTGGCGATCAACCGAAACTGCTCTGCGGGCATTTCCTCGAACTCTCCGACCACCCGCGCCAGGACTACAACGACCTCTGGCTGCTGCACGAGGTGATTCACCAGGGCAAACAACCCCAGGTGCTGGAAGAGTCGATCACCAGCCATACCGCAGCCAGCGACGGTTTCCAGCAGGGCTATCGCAACCACTTCATCGCCGCCCCCTGGGACGTGCCCTTCCGCCCACCACTGGCCCATCCAAAACCCAAGGTGCTAGGTAGCCAAACCGCCGTGGTCACCGGCCCAGAGGGTGAGGAAATCCACTGCGACGAATACGGCCGCATCAAGGTGCAGTTCTTCTGGGACCGTGAAGGCCAGGCCGACGACACCACCAGTTGCTGGCTGCGCGTGGCCTCCAGCTGGGCCGGCGATGCTTACGGTGGCATCGCCATTCCACGGATCGGCATGGAAGTGTTAGTGACCTTCCTTGAAGGCGACCCCGACCAACCGCTGGTCACCGGCTGCCTGTACCACGCTGAACACGTGGTGCCCTACGACCTGCCGGCAAACAAGACCCGCACCGTGTTTAAAACCCTCAGCACACCGGGCGGTGGTGGTTACAACGAACTGCGCATCGAAGACAAGAAAGGCGCCGAGCAGATTTACCTGCACGCCCAGCGGGACTGGGACGAAAACATCGAGCACGACCAGAAGATCCGCGTCGGTAACGAACGCCACGATACGGTCGAAGCCAACAGCTACACCGAGCTGCAGGCCGAAGAAAACCTCACCGTCAAAACCGAGCGCAAAGTCGAAGTCAAACCCGACGACCACCTCACCGTCGGGCAAAACCAACACATCAAACTCGGCACCGCACAACTGACCAAAGCCGGCCGCGAAATCCACCTCAAAGCCGGGCAGAAAATGGTCATTGAAGCCGGCACCGAGCTGACCCTGAAAGCCGGCGGCAGCTTTATCAAACTCGACCCCGGCGGCATCACCCTGGTTGGCCCCATGGTCAAAGTCAACGCCGGCGGCGCACCGGGCAAAGGCTCAGGTATCAAGATCAAACCACCGGTGCTGCCCGGTGCGGCCGATAGTGATAAGGCGGGAAATTTGTTGGATGAGGCGCTGCTTAATCAGCTTGAGCAGACCACGAAAAAGCCAAAACGTACGCTCAACTTCTCGGGTTAACAGGGATAGGTACGAGCCGCTTACGGCTTGCAAACAAGGATAGGGATTCGGTAAATCACATGGCAGACAGCAAACCAATCAATTGGGCGTATCCGTTTAAAACCGCTGGCGAAAGCAGCAAGGAAGTTACTGATCCGCAGCTCTATTTCGACGCGCTGGCTAAAGCCGAGAATGGCTTCTACCCAATGGGTGCCAATGGCCTCTGGCATGGCGGCGTGCACTTTGATGCCAATACCGGTGCGCTGCTTGATCAGAGCCAAGTTCGCTGCATCGCCGATGGCGAAGTAATTGCCTACCGCATCGATGACAAGTACCCCGAGACGCCCTATGCAGCAACCAACCAACCCGGTATGGGTCCAGAGCCTGTTGGAGCCAAGTACTCGACAGGGTTTGTACTGATCAAGCATCGCTTGGTTATACCCGAGCCACCCGCGCCTGCCACCAATGGCGAAAGCAGCGGCGCAGAACCTGCCCCGGTAACCTCTGCAGGCGCAACAACCCCGACAGCAACGGCGACTGATACAGCGCAGATAACCACGCCTGATCCTGCTGCCGCCGAACCTGAGGGGCTGACGTTCTATAGCCTGTATATGCATCTACTTGACTGGGCCGGTTACCAAGCCACTAACGCCCCCAAGCCGCCCGAATTCATTGCACCAACCCGCTATGCAGTCAAGGACACAACAAGCGACGCGCAATTGGGATTACGTGTCCGTGCCTCGCCCAGCGGTGGTACTACACAAGTGCTTGCCTTGCTGCCCAAAGGCTGCACAGTCACCCTTGGCGAAGCCAGCACGACCAATCCTAGCTGGAAACAGTTACTGAGCGTCGATGGCGGCGCTGCGATACCCGCCTTGCCAGCCGACACCATCGGCTGGGTGTATGCCAGTGAATTGACTAACAACACCGTTGCCGATTTGGCCAAAGACTCCGAGCCGACACTAACCCTAAGCCATCAAGGCTTGAATGTGCGCAAAGAGGGCAAACGTACCGGAGCTATCATCGGTGTTCTCCCCCGAGGCGCAATATTAAACGTTGGCGAGAAGCTGCAAAGCGGTTACTGCAAGGTACTGGAGGTCATGGATTATCGTGACGTCCCTGCTCTACCCAATGGACCTGACGGCAAGCCGCTGGGCTACGTCTATTTCGGTGAGCTCAATGCACAACAAACAGCGCCCAGCGATCTCGGGCTTGTGCATCTGCTGCCAGAACCTCACTCGATCAAGGCTGGTGAGCTGATTGGTCATATCGGCCGTTACCAAGACCAAGGCGATGGCACCGCCCAACCGCGCCTGCATCTGGAAGTATTTAGCTGCGATGATGTACCCGCGTTTATCACCAAGAGCCGTACCTTGGCGGCCAGCTTACCGGCCGATCAGAAGACGCTACTAAAAATCCATAAAGGGGCCAGCAAACTCATCCCCCACAACGACGCCATCAACGCCAGTAACCCACCAACAATCACCGACACGGGCGTCACCATTGCCGTTGAGCTGACCCTTCCCGTCAGCGTGCTGGAAAACCTGCCCGCCGAGCGCAAAATCCAAGTCAGCGAAACCTTGCCCGGCAGCCCCACACCGCACATTACCAGCTGGTGGCGGCTCGATAACCTGTTGGCTGACGACGCCGACAACCGCATCAGCGGCTGGCTCGCCGAACAAGACATGATCACCACCCGGCACAGCCCATGGGAATGGGAGGGCTTTGACTTTATCAGCGAAACCACCTGCGCTGCCGACCACCTGGCCTGCCATTTCGCCGCACAACGTCTACTGACAGAAGAAGAAAAGCCAGACTACCAAGCCCAAATAAGTACCGCGGACCACGGCCCCATTAAAGAGCGTCTTTACGACATCATCGACGGTGCCGATGGCAGCGTGCGCGACAACATACTGAGCGTTACTGAAATAAAATCCGCCCTCAAAAAAACCTGGCACGCCCAATCCATCTCCCGCCTCATCACCCACTACGAAAGTGAATGGTTCTGGCAGGATGCCAAATGGGATGAGCTGGACAAGTTGATGCAGCACACTGAGGAAGACCAAAATCCACAGTGGGTTAAGGAGAAAGAGCGGATTAAAAAGCTCTGCTTGTGGCGTGAGTTGACGGGTAAGCAAGGGATTAATACGGATGGGAAGGTTTGGCATTTTCATGTACTAGCTTTGCTAGAAAATTTTTCCTCAAACGGGTGCAAATGTAAAAACAAGCTAACAAAAGAACAGCTTCGCGCAATCGCCCCTCATGCATCCTCAACCAACATTGATCTTTATATTGATCCGATTAATGAGATGTTTGATAAATTTAAAATTGATCATTGCATCAGCCGAGCTCATGTCCTTGCACAAATGCTGCATGAGAGCGGAAGCATGAACTTTGTAACTGAAGGACTTAACTCAAACGATCCTCTACCTGCCTATCACCCATATATTGGAAGAGGTTTATTACAGATAACTTGGGAGACAAACTATCGCACGTATGGCAATTATATGGGCGAAAATTTCATCGGACACCCACACTATTTAAAAATGTCTCAACCCCCACACTGCGTGGTATCTGTCGGGTGGTTCTGGAGTGAATTTAAGAATTTAAACAGATTTTCAGATAAAGACGACTTTATCTATATAACCTATTTGATTAACGGCGGATTTAATGGTTACGACCATCGCCTTTCATTTATTAATTCCGCAATTCAAGAACTTAAAATAAGTGCTTGCAGCAAGTTAAATTTTGACGGATTTTATAAACTAGAAGATAGCGAGGCATATAATAAAGCAAAACCGTCTTTCGCATGGGGACTCTGGAGCGATCCAGGCTCAAGTTCCTCCGGAAAGACGAAAGACAAGGCCCAAGCCATTGCTGGCTATTCACGGTATATCGAAATATATAACACCACACAAAGCGTAAGAGACGACACAACCACCAAGTATTACTCTTCTACTCGAAGAGCGTTACAAGCGAAAGAGCATGCCGAACAACGCATAGAAATACTAAGGAACTCTTAATGTTCAAATACATATCCCTAGTGATATTTTCAATTTTACCGATTTTCGTAAAGGCAAACGACTGTAGTTACAATTTCGACCAAGACAACAAATGCGACTCTTACACTGTAACGCCTTTGAGTGAGTCTGAAGGTTTAAATCTGTTAACAATATCCCTAGGCAATGGGAAGAATATTTCTGGAACTTTCAACACAGGCTCGGCAGGAATAACTTCCGGATATTTTCCAGGTGAAATAATAGTACCACTAGATTTTTACTCGCCAAAAACAGTACAGCAAAGCACATATACATTTCGCTGGAATAATGGCCTGAAAAATTGGGTCCTCATCAAAGAAGCTAATTGGTCTGAGCCCTATCGAGATGAAATCTACTCGCTAAATGGAGCGCCCATTCCTGAAGAGGCAAAATTCCCCACTGAATTTGAAGTTAAGCGTATTAAGTGCTGCGTTTTACTATCTGACTTCAAAGAAAAAAAACCTACATACCATGAACTAGCTAAAGGCCAGAGCATAGCAGCGATAAATGAGGATATAGATCACTTAAAAGAAAAGCTCAAGTCAGGAAAAGAAAGCCATTTATTTTACAAAACGACGCCAGCAAGCGAGGAAAATAGAAAGCCTATTCCGGCAGATTTAATTTACGAAATAAGCACCAACATTACAGACCAGAATGTAGAACCCTTGAATAACTATGCTTTTTACATGCAACAAACCGGCAGCAACATACTTGCCACCATATTACTCCGCAGTATTTATGAAAAATACCCGCGGCGCATAGCGACAAAAATTAATCTAGCGGACAGCTACTGGGAAATAGATCTCATAGAAAAATCTTGTCACTTATACGATGAATATATAAATAGCATGCTATTGGCTGGGAAAAAAACGTTGATTCCAAGTCGTGCTTACTCGCGATCTGACTGCGCGCCTCATCAAAATATTAAATAATTAAATTTCTGAGCGTTAACTCGATGATTACCAGTGGCGCGCCACATCAGTAGCCCCGTAAAAAACCTAGCTCTATTTTCAATTCGCACTAAAACTTCTGCTCTTTAACAATTAACCCACAACTAACCTGGCGTCATCTGACGCCAAGCACGAAGCCATCAGCCGCCTTTCTCGCCTTTAGCCCAGACGGGCTGGGCATTCACGGCCTGACCCATCAAGTTGCCCAAGGCGGTCCGGCAAGCGTCTACCCCCTATAAAATGTGCATCATGCCGCAGATCGACGTAACGGCACTGGAGGAGCACAGCATCCAGACCATGCCTACAAACTCCTGCTCGGCCCGACATGCCGACTTTAAATAAGTCACGATTTATTTATAGGGCGTACTCTCACTGGATATCTGTATATGAAAATACTGCCACTTATATTTATTTTAACGAGCCTCGGTGCTTTTGCTGACGAGGACAAATTTTGTAATGAGGATATAAAGACAAGAAGCTTCCTCTCTGAATGGAGAGAAGGGAATACAGTGTTTAATATTCTAACAAGTATTCATGACCTCAAAATTTACAGAGAGAGAGGACGAATCGCCTATCAGGATGATTTCAACGGCGACGGCAATATTGATTATATCTTCGAGTCTTTCAACAGCGAAGGATCGGCCAAAGATAGAACCCACAGCATTTACATTCAATGCAAAGGATTCCTTAAGTTTGTAGGCGGGGATTATTTTGCCGGAGTGAGCGGGATTAAAATAAATAACGAAAAATCTAAGAACATTGTGTTTCTTTCTTATCAGCGCGATAAGTCTAGCAAGATCATCTATAACAATGAGGAGGCATTAACAAAAACCCATGTATGGAGCTTCAACCAAAACATCGGTAGATATGAAGAAGAAATGGATTAGACAACCACCGCCAAGAGTTGATGCAAATCGGGAAAAGTTACAGGGATTTAGACCGTCTCAAGACCGAATTACAGATCGCTTTCCTCCACAACCCGCACCACATCCGCCTCCAACGCATACGCCGCATCCGCCAGCTCGTTGTTGACCTGTTCGACCTGCAGCGTGCCGCTGACCCACAGCGGTGCGTAGATGTCTTCTAGCTCAATGCCTTTGGGATAACGAACGAGTACAAGTTGGTTGGGCGGTGGTGGCGGGACGTGGATGCAGGCGCCGGGGTATGGCACCAGGAAGAACAAGGTGCTGCGGCCTTGGCTGTCGGTTTCCAGCGGCACGGGGTAGCCGCCAAGGCGCAGCGCTTTGCCATCCAGGGCGGCAACGGTGTTGGTGGAGTACATCACCGCTGGCAAGTTTTTGTCCTGCTGCTTGAGGCCGCCAGGGTTGTAGAACTCGCTGTCTTGCTCGGAGCCTTGATGGTCAATTTCCGGCATGGCTTCCAATGCCGCCCGATCTTGCGGCGGCATCAGCTCAAGCCAATCGGTTTCCGGCAACTCGGCGCAGGCCAGGGTGCTTATAAACAACAGTGGCAACAGCAGGTAGCGCATTAGTTGGCTCACATAACGATTGGATGAGGGCTTGTCAGTCCTTTTTCACCGCCGCATAAATAACCAGCAACACCACTGCGCCGATCACCGCGCCGATAAAGCCAGCGGTTTCGCCGGCCTGATAGATACCCAGCGCTTGACCGCCATAGGTTGCGGCGATAGAGCCGCCGACGCCGAGCAGGATGGTCATGATCCAGCCCATGCTGTCGTTGCCCGGCTTGAGAAAACGAGCCAGCAAGCCAACGATCAGGCCGATAAAAATAGTGCCGATGATGCTCATGCGATTCACTCCAAGTCAGTTGCGGGTCAGCCATAGTGGCGTTAGGCAATCAGACGGGAATCCGCCAGCAAGGTTCAATCTGACGCCACCGCATAGGCGGCGTCAGGTTGTGCTCAACCCTTGGCGATCAGCGCTTCGACCACGGCAATCTGCTTGTCCAGCGTGGCGCGATCCACGCAACGCAGGGTGGCGTGGCCAACCTTGCGCCCGGCCTTGAAGGCTTTGCCGTAGTGATGCAGGCGGCAGTCGTCGATGGCAATAACCTGCTCCACCGGCGGCACGCTGCCGAGGAAGTTGAGCATGGCGCTCTCGCCGATCTTGGCGGTCGAGCCCAGCGGCAGGCCGGCGACGGCGCGCAGGTGGTTCTCGAACTGGCTGCACTCGGCGCCTTCGATGGTCCAGTGCCCGGAATTGTGCACACGCGGGGCGATTTCGTTGGCTTTCAGGCCGCCATCGACTTCAAAGAACTCGAAGGCCAGCACGCCGACGTAATCGAGCTTGGTCAGCACGCGGCCAACGTAGTCCTCGGCCAGCGCCTGCAACGGGTGATCGGTGCTAGCGATGGACAACGCCAACACGCCGCTGTCGTGGCGGTTATGTACCAGCGGGTAGAAGCGCGTTTCGCCATCACGGGCACGCACCGCCACCAGCGACACTTCGCCGCTAAAGGGCACGAAGCCTTCCAGCAAGCACGGCACGCTACCCAGCTCGGCGAAGGCGCCAGTCACGTCTTCGGGCTTGCGCATCACCTTCTGGCCCTTGCCGTCGTAACCCAGGGTGCGGGTCTTCATCACGGCCGGTAAACCAATAGCGGCCACAGCGGCATCCAGGTCAGCTTGCGACTGGATATCGGCGAAATCCGGGGTGGGAATGCCCAGGTCCTTGAACATGGACTTTTCAAACCAGCGATCACGAGCGATGCGCAGGGCTTCGGCGCTCGGATAGACCGGCACGAACTGCGAGAGGAAGGCTACGGTTTCCGCCGGTACGCTCTCGAACTCGAAGGTCACCAAGTCGACTTCATCAGCCAGCTGGCGCAGGTGATCCTGGTCGCCGTAATCGGCGCGGATATGCTCGCCCAACGCTTGCGCGCAGGCATCCGGAGCAGGGTCGAGGAAGGCGAAGTTCATCCCCAGCGGGGTGCCTGCCAGAGCCAACATGCGACCCAGCTGGCCGCCACCGATTACGCCGATTTTCATGGGTTAAGCCTCACGCGGGTCCGGATTTTCCAACACGGTTTCAGTCTGATCCTGACGGAACTGCTTGAGCGCGGTATGGAACTGCGGGTGCTGGTGGCCGAGGATGCTCGCGGCGAGCAGCGCAGCGTTGACGGCCCCGGCCTTGCCGATGGCCAGGGTGGCGACCGGAATACCAGCGGGCATCTGCACGATCGACAGCAGCGAATCGACCCCCGAAAGCACCGCCGATTGCACCGGCACACCAAGTACCGGCAGGTGGGTCTTGGCCGCACACATACCTGGCAGATGCGCCGCGCCGCCGGCACCGGCGATGATCACCTGAATACCGCGCTCGTCAGCCTGCTCGGCGTACTGGAACAGCAGGTCCGGGGTGCGGTGGGCGGAAACCACCTTCACTTCGTACGGAATGCCCAGCTTGTCCAGCATATCGGCGGTGTGGCTAAGGGTGGACCAATCGGACTTGGAGCCCATGATCACGCCAACCAGTGCGCTCATCGTCGTGCCTCTTCTTCATCAAGTGCCCGTAGGCGCTGCAGAAACTAACAAGCCACGCTGGAAACCAGGCGTGGCTTGTTAGTGAATGAATTATGGCGGTGCGGCCCGCCAAAGGCCGCGCAGTATACCGTAAAGCCTGGACTGGCGTGCACCCCGGCGCGCCGTTTGTCGCTGGCCGCTCGCCGCGATACTAGGCGCAGGTCAAAGCAGCGCCGGGCGACGGCCACGAGCAGACCTGGCGCACAAATCGCAGCCGGAGGCCTGGCTATACTGGGCGTTCTTTTAATCCAACAAGGACACCACCATGACAAGGCTGTCACTGCTACTCGCCGCTTCGCTCTTCACCCTCAACGCCAGCGCCCTCGAACTGGCCAAATATCCCCAAGTGTTCGGTGCCGGCAAAGGCATCAGCGTCACTGTTGCGCCCAGCAGCGATGACACGCAGGCATTGGTTCAGGTCAGCGGCATCAATCATCCACTGGATGAAGTGGTACTGCTGACCACGATCAAAGAGCGCGGCAACGAGGAGCGCGATTACACCACCACCCTCAATGGCAGCGCCTACAACATGCTGGTCAAGCGTCAGGGCTGGGGTGGCGAGCGCTTCCAACTCTATTTGCCCAATACCGACGGCTTCGAACTGGGCTTCGATGAAACCAAGAGCAAAGAGGCCAAGCCGGCCAATCTGCTGGCACTCTATGAGCAGCAGAAGAAGAAAGGCATTCAGGACAAGCTGAGCCGCTTCGACCGGGAAAAGCGCGTGGCCGACTTCACCCAGCAGCTGCAACAGATTGACCAGGAAGCATCGCAGAGCTGCGGTACGCCACTGACCACCGCGGTGGACTGGAAAGCCCTCGACGACGACAAACTCAAGCGTCTTGGCGTGCCGAGCTTCTGCGGTGAAGTGGTCCGCCAGATGGCCAGCTTGTGCGAGAGCAGCACGGCGTTCAAAGCCCAGGCCCAGCAGCTGAAAACCGTGCAGTGCAGCTTTGACGCCGAACTCAAATTGCGCGAGGGAGATGCAGGCCTGCTGTTCACTACCCACGAGAAAGCACCAAACCAGGGCGATTTTATCAACGCCTTCCTGCGTAATCGCTAACTCTGACTAGACCGCAGCGGTCCGGACAGCCCCGGACTGCTGCGGTGCCGCGGCATAGTTCTTGCCTCATTCAGGCATTCTGAACTGTAGCGGTTGCCTCGATGTTGCACGCCCACCTGACCACCCTGCATGTGGTTTCGCAGATCCTGGAAATCTTTGCCACTCAACCTGAACTGACCGAGCCGCTATTGGCTGGCAGCGGCATTGCTGTGGCTGACCTGGCCTGCGCTGATACGCGCATCACCCGCACCCAGGAATTGCAGGTCTGCGCCAATGCCCTGCTGCTGCGCAGTGATCTGGGCCTGGAGCTAGGCCGGCGCATGCACGTGTCGGCCTATGGCATGGTCGGTTACGCCGCGCTCTCCAGTGCCACCTTTGGTGACGCCTGGCGGCTGATGCTGCAGTACCCGGCGCTGCTCGGCACCTACTTCAAACTGGATATGCAACTCGAAGGCGAGCTGGCCTGGGTCAGCGCCAGCGACTATCAGCACCGCCCAGAGCTGGAGGTGTTCAACCTGGAAATGTGCCTGGCCTCGCTCAAACTGATCAGCGACGACCTGCTCGGCCAGCCCCTGCCGCTTAGCGCCGCGCAGTTTCGCTATGGCCAACCGGACTACAGCGAGCGCTACCCGCACAGCTTCGCCTGCCCGCTGCAGTTCGATGCCACGCGCAACGCCTTCGCCTTTCCTGCCAGCTGGTTGCAGCGACCACTGCCTCTGGCCGATACGGTGACCCACCGCGAAATGCTCGACCGCTGCCGCAAGCAGAACAGCGAGTTCAACAGCCGTCAGGCCTGGCTTGCGCGCATCCACCAGCTACTGGCCGAACAGCTGACCGCGCCACCTGGCCTGGAACAGCTGGCGCAGCAGATGCACTGCTCACCGCGCACTCTGCGCCGGCACTTGCAGGAACTTGGCACCCACTACCAGGAACTACTCGACGAGCTGCGTTTCGAGCGGGCGAAGACCCTGCTTGGCCAGGAGGGTTGGCCAATCTGCCGGATTGCCGAATACCTCGGCTTTAGCGAAACAGCCAGTTTTCGCCATGCCTTCCAACGCTGGAGTGGCGTGCCGCCGAGCCGTTTTCGCGCCTGAGACGCGGCATAGGCTTTGTAGGAGCGGGCCATGCCCGCGAAATCCATCGCGGCCATGGGCCGCTTCTACAGGGTGTGGGCCTGCCAGATGGCGACCGGCCGCGCAATTTATGCGCTCAGCCATCCCAGGCAGCCACCCTGCGGGCCATCGCTGCGCGACGTTAAAAATCACTCCCGGCGATTTTTTTGGCCACTTCGATCCCCTTTTGGCCGTTGTCAGCGTTCTCCATCCGGCGATGCAGGCGAACAATGCAGGCACAACAACAAGCCTGGAGCCGCGCCACATGCTCACCTTTTACAGCGACGACCATCACCTGCACCACGGCAGCTGCGAGCTGATCGACGGCCAACTGATGCCCTGTTTCGAGAAGCCGCAACGCGCCGACCACATCCTGCAACGCGTCAAGGACCGTCAGCTCGGCGAGGTGCGCCCGCCGCAGGATTTCGGCCTGGCGCCGATTGAGCGCATTCACAGCACGGCCTACCTGAACTTTTTCAAGGGTGCCTGGCAACGCTGGCAGGCGCAGAACGGCAACGGCGACCTGCTGCCTTTTACCTGGCCAGCGCGCACCCTGCGTGCGGTCCTTCCCAAGGACCTGCACGGCCAGCTCGGCTACTACAGCTTCGATGGCGGCGCACCGATTACCGCCGGCACCTGGCAGGCCGCCTATAGCGCCGCGCAAGTAGCCCTTAGTGCCCAGGCCGAGATCACCGCAGGCGCCCATAGCGCCTTTGCCCTGTGCCGTCCGCCAGGTCACCACGCCGCCGGCGAGCTGATGGGTGGCTACTGCTACCTGAATAATGCTGCCATCGCCGCTCAGGCCTTTCTCGACCAAGGCAAGCAGCGCGTGGCCATCCTCGATGTCGACTACCATCACGGCAACGGCACCCAGGACATCTTCTATTCGCGTGGCGATGTACTGTTCGCCTCGATTCACGGCGACCCGGCCGATGAATTTCCGTTCTTCCTCGGCTATGCCGATGAGCACGGCGAAGGCGCGGGTGAAGGCTGCAACTTCAACTACCCGCTGGCCATGGGCAGCCCATGGGAGGTGTGGAGCGCGGCGCTGGATGAAGCCTGTCAGCGCATCGCTGAATACGGCGCCGAGGTGATCGTGGTGTCGCTGGGCGTGGATACCTTCAAGGACGACCCGATTTCCCAGTTCAAACTCGACAGCCCGGACTACCTGGCCATGGGCAAGCGCATCGCCGCCCTTGGCAAGCCGACCCTGTTTGTGATGGAAGGCGGCTATGCGGTCGAGGCAATCGGCGTCAACGCGGTCAACGTGCTGGAAGGGTTCGAGGGTGCGTAGGGTGGACGACGCTCTTCTCGTCCACCAAATAACGCGATAGACGCCCCTGAAGATTTGCCACATGCCTGGTGGACGGATACAGCGCCAACTGCGCGCCCCGATCCACCCTACACACCTCACAATGTCTAAAGGGTGAAGAACGATGAAAACAATCAAACACCTGCTCGCCGTCGCCATCTGCGGCGCAACCCTGCTGGCGACTGCGGCCCAGGCGCAAACCCCAGAAAAGCAGCGCGAACTGCGCGTGTACAACTGGGCCGACTATATGCTGCCGTCGGTACCAAAGGAATTTCAGGAGAAAAGCGGCATCACGCTGACCTGGGACATCTTCGACACCAACGAAGGCCTGGAAGCCAAGCTACTCACCGGTAACTCGGGTTACGACCTGGTGGTGCCCACCAACACATTCCTTGAGAACGAAATCAAAGCCGGGGTATTCCAGAAGCTGGACAAATCCAAGCTGCCCAACTGGCAACATCTGGATCCCGGTTTGCTGCAATTGATGACCGCCAACGACCCCGGCAACCAGTACGCCGTGCCCTACATGTACGGCACCGTGCTGATTGGCTTCAACCCGGACAAAGTCAGGGAAGCGCTGGGCGCCGATGCCCCCGTGGACAGTTGGGACCTAATTTTCCAAGAAGAGAACATCAGCAAGCTCAAGCAGTGCGGCGTGGCCATGCTCGACTCGCCGGGCGAAATTCTGCCCATTGCCCTGCACTACCTGGGCCTGGACCCCAATAGCACCAAGCCGGATGACTACAAAAAAGCCACCGAGCTGATGTTGAGAATTCGCCCCCACGTCGCCTACTTCCACTCGGCCAAGTACATGACCGATATCGCCAACGGCAACATCTGCGTGGCCATCGGCTATTCCGGCAGCTTCTACCAGTTCGCCAACCGCGCCAAAGAAGCCGGCAACGGCGTGGTGGTTGACTGGCGCCTGCCGAAAGAAGGCGCGCCGTTGTGGTACGACTCCTTCGCCATCCCAAAAAGCGCACAGAACGTGGCTGAAGCCCATGAGTTCCTCAACAACCTGCTCGACCCGAAAGTCGTGGCGCCAATCAGCGACTTTCTCGGCTACCCCAACCCGAACAAAGACGCCATGCCACTGGTAGGCGCGGAAATTCGCGACAACCCCGGCCTGACCCCAACCGCCGAAGCGCAGAAGACCCTCTACGTGCTGCAGCCGCTGCCGCAGAAGATCGAACGCGTACGCACGCGTGCCTGGACCACTATCAAGTCGGGGACCTAATCCGCGCCACTCGGCGAGGTCGGTTAAGCGCCGACCTCGCCACTTTCCAATTTGCGCCACAGCAAGCGCACCGAGGCTTTGCGCACCAGGGCACAGCGGTACAGGCGAATCTCCAGCGGCACTTGCCATTGTTCGCCGCCACATACCACCAGCTCACCACGGGCCAGCTCGGCGGTCACGGATAGGCGCGGCACCCACGCCACGCCCATGCCCTGTAAGGCCATGCTTTTCAGGCTGTCGGCCATCGCTGTTTCATACACCGTGGTTGAGCGCAGCGCGCGTTGGCGCAGCAGCAGGTTGACTGAACGACCGAGAAAGGCGCCAGCGGTATAGGCCAGCAGCGGCACACTCTGGCCGTTGTTGAGGTCGAACAGCGGCGCACCGCCCTCCGCTACCCCACACACCGGCAACATCTCGGTGCGTCCGAGGTGCAGCGAAGGGAAAATTTCGGGGTCCATCTGCAACGCCGCATCCGGGTCGTAATAGGCAAGAATCAGATCGCAAGCGCCTTCACGCAGCGAATGCACCGCCTCACCAACGTTGGTGGCGACCAGCCGGGTGGTCAGCGGCAAACCCTCACGGCGCAGGCGGGCAATCCATTCAGGGAAAAAACCCAGGGTCAGCGAATGCGCCGCGGCGATCTGCATCACCTCGCCTTGCTGGCCTTCAAGGTTGTGCAGATGACGCACCACTTCCCCCAACTGCTCGACCATGCTCCGTGCAGTGACCAGAAACAGCTGGCCGGATTCAGTCAGCTCGACCGGCGTGCAACTGCGGTCCACCAAGGTCAGGCCGAGCATGTTCTCCAGGCTGCGGATGCGTCGACTAAACGCCGGCTGGGTGACGAAGCGCTTTTGCGCCGCCTGGGAGAAGCTGCGGGTGGCGGCCAGGGTGACAAAGTCTTCCAGCCATTTGCTTTCGAGGTTCATGGATCAGCCCTTGTGCATGCGAACACGTCGGTCGACGTTGAGCGGTCACACCAACATTATGCCGATTATGCATGACCCAGCGCTTAACAGCATTGGCCAGCATCAAGCTGCAGCCCATAACCTACGCGCCATCGCGGCATATGCCGTATTTCCTGAGATAACCTTGATCATGTCCCCTGCTGCATCCACTCGCCTCGAAAAAGACCTGCTCGGCACCCTCGACGTTCCGGCTGACGCCTATTACGGCATTCAGACCCTGCGCGCCGTGCAGAACTTCCGCCTGTCCGGCGTGACGCTGTCGCACTACCCAAAACTGGTAGTCGCCCTGGCCATGGTCAAGCAGGCCGCCGCCGACGCCAACCGCGAGCTGGGCCACCTGTCCGCTGCCAAGCACACGGCGATCAGCACTGCGTGCGCACGCATCATTCAGGGCGAGTTCCACGATCAGTTCGTGGTCGACATGATCCAGGGCGGCGCCGGCACTTCGACCAACATGAATGCCAACGAAGTGATTGCGAATATTGCGCTCGAAGCCATGGGCTTCGAGAAAGGCGATTACCTGCACCTGCACCCGAACAACGACGTGAACATGGCGCAGTCGACCAACGACGCTTACCCCACCGCCATTCGCCTGGGCCTGCTGCTCGGCCACGACAGCCTGCTGACCGCGCTGGACAAGCTGATTCAGTCGCTGTCGAAAAAACACTTGGAGTTCGGCCACGTGCTGAAGATGGGCCGCACCCAGTTGCAGGACGCGGTGCCGATGACCCTCGGCCAGGAATTCCGCGCCTTCGCCACCACTCTGGCCGAAGACCTGCAGCATCTGAAACTGCTTGCCCCAACCCTGCTTACCGAAGTGAACCTGGGCGGCACCGCGATTGGTACCGGGATCAACGCCGACCCGCAGTACCAACTGCTGGCGGTCAAACGCCTGGCGATTATCAGCGGCCACCCGCTGACCCCGGCCGCCGACCTGATCGAAGCCACGTCGGATATGGGCGCCTTTGTGCTGTTCTCCGGCATGCTCAAGCGCACCGCAGTCAAGCTGTCGAAGATGTGCAACGACCTGCGCCTGCTCTCCAGCGGCCCGCGCACCGGCATCAACGAGATCAACCTGCCGCCGCGCCAGCCGGGCAGCTCGATCATGCCTGGCAAGGTCAACCCGGTAATCCCGGAAGCGGTCAATCAGGTGGCCTTTGAAGTGATCGGCAACGACCTGGCCCTGACCATGGCAGCCGAAGGCGGCCAGCTGCAGCTCAACGTTATGGAACCGCTGATCGCCTACAAGATCTTCGACTCGATCCGCCTGCTGACCCGGGCCATGGATATGTTGCGTGAGCTGTGCATCGACGGCATCACCGCCAACGAAGAACGCTGCCGCGAACTGATGGAAAACTCCATCGGCCTGATCACCGCACTCAACCCTTACATCGGCTACGAAAACGCCACGCGTATCGCCAAAGTGGCGCTGGAAAGTGGTCGCAGCGTGCTGGAATTGGTGCGCGAGGAGAAGCTGCTGGGCGACGCCGAGCTGGCCGACATCCTCCGTCCCGAAAACATGATCGCCCCACGCCTGGTACCACTAGCAGGCTGACCCCAGAGCAATACAACGCGCCGTATCCGCAAGGACCGGCGCGTTTTTTTAGCCATGTATCAGGCCTTGATGCCGGGTACAGAGTTTGCCGCCCTGCCTACTGGGCGGCACCACTCAAGGCTGCATAGACAGCCCCACAAAAACGATAATTCGGGTGATACACATGAGTCAGAGCACAACCTTTTCCCTCGGCTTCCTGCGGCGCATGCCGCTGTGGCAGCAAATCCTGATTGGCCTCGGCCTCGGCGTTCTCACCGGCGTGGTATTCAAAGCCGACGCACTGGTGCTCGCGCCCATTGGCACGCTGTTTCTCAATGCGATCAAGATGCTCATCGTGCCGCTGGTGTTTGTATCGCTGGTAGCCGGTATTACCGCCATGAGCGACAGCGCCAAGCTGGGCCGTATCAGCGTTAAAACCATCGCCATCTACCTGGTCACTACCGCATTTGCGGTGAGCATTGGCTTGCTGTTCGGCGCCCTGTTTGCGCCAGGCGAAGGCATGAACATGGTCGCCAGCGGCATCCAGGAAGCCAAGCAGGCACCCTCGCTGGTGCAGATTCTGGTCGGTCTGGTACCCACCAACCCAGTCACCGCTTTTGCCGAGGGCAATATCCTGCAGATCATCGTGTTCGCCATCGCCCTGGGCGTGAGCATGAACCTGATCGGTGAGAAAGCCGCGCCGGCAGTCAAGCTGTTCGATAGCCTGGCCGAAGTCTTCTACAAACTCACCGACCTGGTGATGCGCTGCGCGCCAATTGGCGTGTTTGCCCTGATCGCCGGCGTGGTCGCCTCCCACGGCATTGAAGTGTTGCTGCCATTGGCCAGCGTAATCGGCGTCATCTACCTGGCCAGCATCGCCCATATGCTGCTGGTTTATGGCGGCCTGCTGGCCATGCTCGCGCGCCTCAGTCCGCTGCGTTTTTTCAAAGGTGTAGCGCCAGCTCTGGCCGTTGCCTTCAGCACCTCAAGCAGTGCCGGCACTCTGCCGGTGTCGATTGAATGTGCCCGCAAGAACCTCGGTGTATCGCAAGGTGTGGCCGGTTTCGTGCTGCCGGTAGGTGCCACTATCAACATGGATGGCACCGCTATCTATCAAGGTGTACTGGCGCTGTTTATCGCCCAAGCCTTCGGCGTCGACCTCAACGGCGGCCAGTACCTGATGATTATCCTCACCGCTACCCTGGCCTCGATCGGCACCGCCGGCGTACCGGGCGCGGGACTGATCATGCTCGGCCTGGTGCTGACGTCGGTCGGCCTGCCGCTGGAAGGCGTGGCGCTGATCGCAGGTATCGACCGCATCCTCGACATGGCGCGCACCACGGTGAACGTCGCCGGTGACCTGATGACCACCACCCTGGTGGGCAGCAGCGAGAAGGAACTGGATCGCGACATCTACAACAGCGACAACGCGCAATAACGCGGCGCTGCTCACGGGCAACACCCGCACAAGGATGTGCGGGGCTTTTGCGCCAACCCGGCGCAGCGGCACTGCCGGCAGGACCCGGCAGCCAACGAGATGCCTATCGGCATCCAGGGCATACCAATAAAAACAACCACACAGGGTGACCCCATGAACGCATTCGACCCCGGTCGTCTCTCTCCGCCAGGCAGCAGGCCACCCCCGCTGCCCTAGTGCCTGAATAGCCCGTTCAGTCGGCTCGGCGGCGAATCCTCCTGCGGCGGTTTATGGCATGCCATTAGCCATCGCGGGGTTTCTGTGTCGGCGCACAACCCTCGTCACCGACCGACTGCACAGGCTCCCAGCACACGGAACACCCGTGCCGTCCGCCAGCGTCGCCCTACCCGGGCGGCGCTGCGGCGTCATCATCATCATCAACAGGCTGTTGAAAACCTACCTGCGTTGCCATCGCGGCGTTAAAAACAGGCTCAACCTGTTATTCCCCGATAAATACAAAAAAGGGAGAGACCCCATGCTCGATATTCTCAATGACCTGATCTGGAGCAAGCTGCTGATCGTGATGCTGATCGGCCTTGGTCTGTATTTCACCATCGCCTCGCGTTTCGTCCAGTTCCGCTACTTCGGCAGCATGTTCCGCATCTTCGCCGAAGCCTTCCAGCGTCAACCTGGCCAACTCAGTTCGTTCCAGGCGCTGATGCTCTCGGTAGCCGGTCGCGTCGGTGCCGGCAACATCGCCGGTGTGTCGGTGGCAATCATGCTCGGCGGCCCGGGTGCGATTTTCTGGATGTGGGTCGTAGCACTGGTCGGCATGGCCACCAGCTACTTCGAGTGCTCTTTGGCGCAGCTGTACAAGCGCCGTGAAGACGACGGCACCTACCGTGGTGGCCCGGCCTTCTATATCCAACACGGCCTCGGCCAGCGCTGGCTGGGCATCGTTGTATCGATCCTGCTGCTGGTGACCTTCGGCTTCGGCTTTAATGCGGTGCAGTCCTACACCGTGGCCAGCTCGATGCATGACACCTTCGGCATGCCGACTTATGTCAGCGGCCTGAT